>NZ_JAUSRO010000006.1 GCF_030811835.1 Variovorax ginsengisoli
GAGACGCAGGAAGTGGCGGGCTCGCCCGACCAGGTCGACCTGACGGTGGAGGTCAAGGAAAAGCCCACGGGCAGCCTGCAACTGGGCGCGGGGTATTCGAACACCGACAAGGTGTCTCTGACCTTCGGCGTGACTCAAGAGAACGTCTTCGGCTCGGGCAACTACCTCGGGCTGTCGGTAAGCACCAGCTCGTACAACAAGTCGATTTCCCTGACGGCGACCGATCCGTACTTCACGCAGGACGGCATCTCACGCACGGCCTCCGTGTACTACACCACCAGCCGGCCCTATTACGAGGTCGACGGCAACTACAAGCTCGAACACGTGGGCGGATCGATCAAGTTCGGTGTGCCCTTCTCGGAGGTGGACCGGGTCTACTTCGGTGTCGGCCTGGAGAAGTACCGGTTTGACCCAGGCTCCAACGGCACCACCACGACGGTCGACGGCACCACCTACGACACCGGTGTGCCGCAGGCCTACAGCGATTATTTTGGCTGCGTGCGCAATTCCAGCGGCGTGGTCTCCAATTGCGCCAATGCGGAGGTCTGGGGTGTGCCGCTGACGGTCGGCTGGTCGCGCGACGATCGCGACAGTGCCTTGATACCCACCAAGGGTCGGCTGCAGTCGGCCAACCTCGAAGTCGGTGCGGGCGGCGACATGCGCTATTTGAAGACCGACTACCAGTACCAGCAGTACTTCCCGATCAACAAGCAGTACACGCTGGCGATCAATGGGCAGCTCGGTTACGCCAAGGCGCTCGCCGGGCAGACCTACCCGGTCTTCAAGAACTTCTATGCCGGCGGCCTGGGTTCGATCCGCGGCTTCGAGAGCAATTCGCTGGGTCCGCAGGACAACGTGACTGACGGCGCACTCGGCGGTACCAAGAAAGCGATTTTCAACATGGAGCTGAGCACGCCGTTCCCGGGTGCCGGCAACGACAAGACGCTGAGGCTCTATACGTTCTTCGATGCGGGCAATGTGTTTGCTGAGCGCACCTCGACCCAGACCAATGCCCAATGGGATGCGCAGAACAAACTGCGCGCTTCCGTGGGGCTGGGTATCAGCTGGATCTCGCCGCTCGGGCCGCTGCGCCTGGCCTACGCAGTGCCTATCAAGTACCAGAAGCTCGACGAGGCCAACAACATCGCGGCCGACCGGACCCAGCGCTTCCAGTTCCAGATCGGCACGTCCTTCTGATGTCTGCCTCGGGAGCCTGGGCAGTGCCTGGGCTCCCGAGAGGCAGGTCAAAGGCGTCTGATCACGCGAGATCGAAACGGTCGAGGTTCATTACCTTGGTCCAGGCCGCCACGAAGTCGGTGACGAATTTCGCCTGGCTGTCGGCGCTCGCATAGACCTCGGCAACGGCGCGCAGTTGCGCGTTCGAGCCGAAGACCAGGTCGGCACGCGTTGCGGTCCACTGGCGTTCGCCCGTCTTGCGGTTGCGCCCCTCGTACTGCTGCTCCGTGCTGCCGGCGACCGGCTTCCATTCCGTGCCCATGTCGAGCAGATGGACGAAGAAGTCGTTGCTCAGCTTGCCGGGTGTCCGGGTGAGGACGCCGTGACGGGACTGGCCCACGTTGACGTCGAGCACGCGCAGGCCACCGACGAGCACCGTCATCTCGGGCGCCGTGAGGGTGAGCAATTGAGCCCGATCGACGAGCAGCACTTCGGCCGGCACGCTGTAGCGCGCCTTCACGTAGTTGCGAAAGCCATCGGCTGCTGGCTCCAGAGGAGCGAAGGACGCCACGTCGGTCTGTTCCTGCGAGGCGTCGGTGCGGCCTGGGGTGAAAGGCACCTGGGTGCCGCCGCCCGCGGCTTTCTCCACACCCACGCCACCGGCCAGCACGATCAGGTCGGCGAGCGAGAGCCTTTTGCCGCCGGTCTGCGCAGCGTTGAATTCGCTGCGGATGCCTTCCAGCGTCGCCAGCACCTGCGCAAGCTGCGCCGGTTCGTTGACTTCCCAATCCTTCTGTGGGGCCAGCCGGATTCGTGCACCATTGGCCCCGCCGCGCATGTCCGAGCCACGGAAGGTCGACGCCGACGCCCAGGCGGTCGACACCAGTTGCGCCGTCGTGAGGCCGGACGCCAACACCTTCTGCTTCAACGACTCGACATCCTGTGCGTCGACCAGGGGATGGTCGAGTGCGGGTACCGGGTCTTGCCACACCAGCACCTCGGCCGGCACTTCGGGGCCAAGGTAGCGGGCACGCGGGCCCATGTCGCGGTGCGTGAGCTTGAACCAAGCCCGCGCGAAGGCGTCTGCAAACTGGTCGGGGTTCTCGAAGAAGCGGCGTGAGATCTTTTCGTACGCCGGGTCCATGCGCAGCGCCAGGTCGGTCGTGAGCATCGTTGGTGCCAGGCGCTTGCTGCTGTCGTGGGCGTGCGGAATGGTGCCTGCGCCCGCGCCGTCCTTGGCCACCCACTGGTGCGCGCCAGCCGGGCTTTTTGTCAGTTCCCACTCGAAGCCGAACAGGTTCTCGAAGAAGTTGTTGCTCCACTGGGTGGGCGTGCTGGTCCAGGTGACCTCCAGGCCACTGGTGATGGTGTCGGCACCCTTGCCGGTGCCAAAGCTGTTGCTCCAGCCGAAGCCCTGGTGCTCGATGTCGGCGGCCTCGGGTTCGTGCGAGACATGGTCGGCGGGGCCTGCGCCATGGGTCTTGCCGAAGGTGTGGCCGCCTGCGATCAGCGCCACGGTTTCTTCGTCGTCCATCGCCATGCGCGCGAAGGTGTCGCGGATGTCACGGGCCGCGGCGATCGGGTCGGGTTTGCCGTCCGGCCCCTCGGGGTTCACGTAGATCAAACCCATCTGCACGGCGGCCAGCGGGTTTTCCAGGTCGCGGGTGTGCGCCACCTTGCTGTCGTCGTCCTTCACGAGCACGCCGTGCGCTTCATCGACACCCGGCGAACCCTGCGTATAGCGCACGTCGCCACCGAGCCACTTGTCCTCGCGACCCCAGTAAACGTCCTGGTCGGGTTCCCACACGTCGGCACGGCCACCGGCAAAGCCGAAGGTCTTGAAGCCCATGGTTTCCAGCGCCACGTTCCCCGTGAGGATCATCAGGTCGGCCCAGGAGATCTTCTGGCCGTACTTCTGCTTGATGGGCCAGAGCAGGCGACGTGCCTTGTCCAGGCTGACGTTGTCAGGCCAGCTGTTGAGAGGTGCGAAGCGTTGCTGGCCGCGACCCGCACCGCCACGGCCGTCACCGATGCGGTAGGTGCCCGCACTGTGCCAGGCCATGCGCACGAAGAGCGGACCGTAGTGGCCGAAGTCGGCGGGCCACCAGTCCTGCGAGTCGGTCATCAGGGCGGCGAGATCCGCCTTCAGCGCGGCGAGGTCCAGTGTCTTGAATGCCGCGGCGTAGTCGAAATCACGGGACATTGGATCGGACTTGGACGAGTGCTGGTGAAGCAGGTCGATGCGCAACTGCTTGGGCCACCAGTCCCGGTTGGTTCTGCCTGCGCCTGCCGCCTGGCTGAAGGGGCACTTTGCTTCATTCTTTTCGTTCGCCATGTGGGCTCCTGTGATCGTCGATGGGAAGCTGAAATTCTGTCTCACAAGCGGCGTGCGCGCGAATAGAACCATTCAATGCGTGCGATAGGACGGCGGTGATTCGCGTACCTGACCGATAATTCGGCCGCAGTTCCAGACCGTCGGGACTGTGCCGGGTCAGCCACGCTACGTCGAAGCCAACCTTTGTCTCGAGGACTTCGACTTACCCCTTTTCCGGCCGTGGCCTGCTCGTGTTCGAACGCTATTACCGCGAACTGCTGAACTTTCTTGCGCGAAGTGTGCGAGACCGCGAAACTGCCGCTGAGCTGGCGCAGGAGAGCTTTGCGCGCGTGTACGCCGCGCAGCGAGAAGGCACCACGGTTCGCGATGCGCGCGCGCTGCTCTACAAGATCGCCCGCAACCTGGTCACCGATGGCCATCGCCGTGCACAAGCCCACGGTCAGCCGGCCCCATGCGACATATCGGACGATTCGGCCTCGTTCGATGCGCAGGCCGGCTCCGAATCGCTGGAGCCCGACGTTGCGCTGGCGTCGCGGCAGCGCTTCGAGGCCATCGCTTCGGTCGTCGACACACTTCCGCCGCGCTGCCGGGAAGCGTTCATGCTCGTCAAGTTCGATGGCTTGACCCATGCGGAGACTGCGGCGCGCATGGGCATTGCAGTCAAAACGGTGGAGATGCAGGTCCAGATCGCGCTTGAGCTGTGCTGGACGCGGCTCGAGGCATTCGACGGGATCGCGACCGGCGCGCACCCGTCCCGCACACCCCGGCGCCGCTCCGGACAATGACGAGGGCTGCTCATCTTTGCCGCGCCGCCTACAGGGTGCCACGCCGCGGCCGCGTCTACATCTCCAAGAGAATCCCCCCATGTCCGCCACCGCTCCCCCATTGAAGGACGCTGCCACCGTGCGCCAGCAGGCGCTGGGCTGGTTCGTGCGCCGCCAGGATGCCGCCTGGCGCGGCGAGGATGAGCATGCCTTTCAGGACTGGCTGGCCGCAAGCCCGACGCATGGCGAGATCTATGCGCAGTGTGCCGCGCAATGGCAGGCTTTCGATGGCATGCCGGCCGATCTGGTGGCGGGCATGCGTCGCCAACTGGCGCATGACAAGAAGGCCACGCAGGTGCGGGCCGAGCCTGCGCGACGACGCTTTCTCAAGCCCGCCTTTGCGCTGGGCGCAGCTTTCGCCATGGGTGGCGCAGGCTACGTCGCCTGGCAGCAGATGCTGGCGCAGCCGGTGTGGGTCGAGGCCTTTGCCACCGACCGCGGGCAACAGAAGGAAGTGGCTTTGCCGGACGGTAGCCGGTTGCGGCTCGATACCACCACGCGCGTCGAAGTCCGGTACTTTCGCGACCGCCGCGAAGTCCATCTGGTGGCAGGCCAGGCTGTGTTCGCCGTGCAGTCCGATACAAACCGGCCCTTCGATGTGCTCGCCGGCCCCCTGCGCGTCACCGTGGTGGGCACGCGCTTCTCGGTTCGCCACACGCCGGGTCAGCCGGGTCGCGATGGGGTAAGCGTGGCGGTGGAGGAGGGCAAGGTCAGGGTGGCGCGTGCCGATTCGGCTGCCTATGGTGCGGTTTATCTCATCGCGGGTCAGCGCGTCGGAAGCGATCCCGCGGGCGTGCTCGGCCCGGTTCATCCGGTTTCGGTCGAAGGCATCGCTCCCTGGCGTGAGCAGCGCATCAGCTTCGTCGATGTCCGGCTGGACCAAGCGTTGGCCGAACTGGCGCGCTATGGCGACACCGGGCTTGTGATCCACGACGCCGATGTGGCGGCGTTGCGCCTGAGCGGCACCTTCGATCCATTGAACCGGGCCACGCTTCGGCTGGCGCTTCCGCGCGTGCTGCCCGTGCGCCTGGTCGACCAGGGTGCCATGACCGAGGTGCGGCCCGCACATTGAGCCGCGCGCGCAGTGCTCGCCTCTGGGAATCTGCCGCGATTCTGGGTAAACGATTCTTTTTCGTAAGAACTACAGGGTCACGGGTGTTTTCTGCGTCTTCCCAAGTAGTACCTGTTTTGCTATTTGGAGAATCCCTGAATGAATCGCCTTCTGATGCGACCTGCACCCGTCGCTCTGGCACTGGCCATCGCCTTCTGCACACCCTTGGTTCACGCCCAAACCGGCAGCGCGGCCACCTCGATGCCGATCCACATTGCTGCCCAGCCGCTGGCACAGGCGCTCAACGACTGGGCCCGGCAAACGCGCATCCAGTTGGCTGTCCAGCAGGATGCGGTGGCCGGCAAGGCCGCACCCGCGGTATCGGGACATCTGAGCCCTCGCCAGGCGCTCGATCGCCTGCTCGTGGGAAGCGGACTCATCGGGCGCTTCGAGGGCAATCTGGTGACGGTCGAGCGCGTGCCCGATGGCGACGCCAGGTCGTCCAAGGAAACACTGTCGGAAGTCACCGTCACTGCGGCTGCCGAACGCGGCACCGGCACGGAGGGCACGGGCTCTTACACGACGCATGCGGTCACGGTCGGGAAGGGCGAGCAGGCGCTCAAAGACATCCCGCAATCGATCAGCGTTGTGACGCGTCAGCTGATGGACGAACAGCGGTTGAGCACCGTCTACGAAACTCTGGCGAGCACGACCGGCATCACGCTCGCGCAGAGCCCGCAGGGCGGCAAGTACATCTATTCACGCGGCTTCGACCTGACGACAGTGCAGTTCGACGGCGTGCCCCTGAACCGGGGCATGTACGGTCGTGCCAGCAACTTTGGCGCGAACATGGCCATCTACGACCGTGCCGAAGTGCTGCGCGGTGCGGCCGGCCTGCTGCAGGGCGAAGGCAATCCGGGCGGTGCCGTGAACCTGGTGCGCAAGCGCCCTCTCGCGACGCCCGAGGTCAGCATGGAGATGCGCGCTGGTTCGTGGGATCGCTATGGTGTCCAGTTGGACGCCAGCGGCGCGCTCAACGCTGAGGGCACGCTGCGCGGCCGGGCGCTGGTCGACGTCGACGATCAGCACTCCTTCATCGACCAGGTGAACAGCCACAACAGCACCTTCTACGGCACGCTGGAATACGACGTGTCTGCGGCTACCAAAGTGAGCATCGGCGCCAGTTCGGAAGAGGTGAAGGGCCGACCCTTCCTGAACGGCCTGCCGCGCTACAGCACGGGTGACGACCTGCAACTGCCCCGTTCGACCTATTTCGGCTCGACCTGGAGCCGCCAGGACAGCACCAACCGAGGTCTGTATTTCGACCTGGCGCATGCGTTCAACGACGACTGGAAGCTCAAGCTCACGGCCGTGCACGTCGCCGAAGACCACAACCTGAAGTACGCCGGCGTCAACCGTGCTGTGAACCCGGCCCTGATGCAGAGCGCGAACATCGTCGCGCGTTCGATCGCCGACATCGATGCCTCGGGCATCGATGCGCAGCTCACGGGCCAGTTCGATGCAGGGGGGCGCCGCCACGAGCTTGTCAGCGGGCTGGGCTACACCCGAACCACCAACGACACCATCTACGGCTACAGGACCAACTACAACATCTTCAACGTCGGCAGCTACAACCCGGCCATTCGGGAGCCCTCGGACCAGGAGATCTATGCGAGCACCAAGGAAGCCCGTGAGGGCAAGGCGCAGCAGTTCGGCATCTACAACGCATTGCGACTGCAACTGAGCGATCCGCTCAAGCTGATCGTCGGTGCTCGCGTGAGCTGGTTCCGTACGCGCTGGGACACCATCACCACCGGCACCTCGCCTTCCACGTCGCTCACGGACAGCCGCGAGAACGCCAAGGTCAACCCCTATGCCGGCTTGGTGTACGCGCTGAACCCGCAATGGTCGGCCTATGTGAGCTATGCCGACATCTTCAAGCCGCAGACCGAACAGAATGCGGCGGGTGAATTGCTCCAGCCTATGGTGGGCGCGAACTACGAGGCAGGCCTCAAGGGCGAACTGATGGACGGCCGCGTCAACACCTCGCTGGCCTTCTTCCGTATCGACCAGAACCACCGCGCGCAGGAAGACTACAGCTCCGGCCCCACCTGCCGCAGCGACTACTACTGCTACACCGACGCAGGCAAGGTGCGCAGCCAGGGCGTCGATGCCGAAGTAAGCGGCGAGGTGACGCGCCGATGGAATGTCTTCGCCGGCTACACCTTCACCCGCACCAGGTACCTCAAGGATGTCGCCAGCGAAGGGCAGGCCTTCAACACCTACACGCCCAAGCACATGCTGCGGCTGTGGACCACCTACCAACTGCCGGGCGCGCTGAGTGCCGTGACGCTGGGCGGCGGCGTGAGCGCGCAGAGCGCCAGCTATCGGCAGATCGGAACGGTGCAAGCCGACATGCCAGGGCGTGCGGTCTGGAACGCCTATGCCAAGTACCAGATCAACCGCCACTGGTCGGCCACGCTGAACCTCAACAACGTCTTTGACAAGGTCTACTACAGCTCGATCACGGCGCTTGTCAATGGCAGCTACTACGGCGATCCCCGTCACGTGATGCTGACGCTGCGCGGCACGTTCTGAGACACGGACAAGGCCAATGAAGAGCGGCTTCAGGCAGTCGATGGCGTGGCTGCACACATGGTGCGGCCTCACGGCCGGCTGGGTTCTTTGCGCCATCTTCCTGACGGGCACGCTGAGCGTTTTTCGAGACCCGATCACGCAATGGATGACGGCCAAACCGGTCCTGTCGTCCACGGATGCGGCCGGGGCCGGCGTCGATATGGCCGTCGATCGCGCGGCCGCGTATCTGGCACGGGTGGCGCCCGAGGCGCGCTTCTGGCGCATCGAGCTTGCGTCGCGGCCAGGCAAGGCCATCGAAATGACGTGGCGCTCCGGCAAGACCGACCTGCAGGCGGCCATGCACCCTGACACGGGCGAGATCCTGCCGCAGCCCTGGGGCCGCAAGACCGAAGGTGGCCGGCATTTCATGTCCTTCCACTACACGCTGCATGGCGGCACGGCGGGCTATTGGGTGGTGGGCTGGCTGTCAATGTGCATGTTGGTCGCGCTGGTGTCCGGTGTGGTCGTGCATCGTCGGATATTCAAGGACTTCTTCACCTTCCGCGTCGGCCGGGGACAGCGCTCATGGCTGGACGCCCACAACGTCACCGCCGTGCTCACGCTGCCTTTCCTGTTCATGATCGTCTACACAGGCTTGGCCTTCTTCTACACCAGCTATCTGCCGTGGCCATTGCGCGCGGTGTACGGCATGGACGCCCAAGCCTATGACCGGTTTCAGTCGGAGCTCGACCACCACACCCCGCTGCGCGCACGGCCCCGCAGCGGAACGACGGCCACGCTGCACGCGCTTGCGCCGCTGCGCCAGACGGCGCAGTCGCTCATCGGCCGGCCCGTGCGCCGGATCGTGATCGAGCAGCCCGGCGACACGAACATGCGGGTGCGCATGTTCGGCAGTACAGAGAGTCGCACGTTGGCCGAGGCGACCTTGCTCAATCCCGTGGGCATGGTGGCTTTCGACGGCGTGACCGGCGCCGTGCTGCACGTGCAGCAACCGACGCCGCCCACCGCCTTCTCAAGCGAGCAGATCCATGGCGTCATCGAAGCGCTTCATCTGGTGCGCTTCGGCGGCTGGCCGTTGAAGTGGCTCTACTTCATCAGCGGCCTGATGGGCACGGCGATGATGGCCACCGGTACCGTCCTGTTCATGGTCAAGCGCCGCAGGAAAAGCGAGATGGAGTTCGGGGCCGCCACGGCCACGGTCTATCGCCTCGTAGAGGCACTCACCGTCAGTGCCCTGGCCGGCATCTGCGTGGCGTGCATTGCCTATCTCTACGCCAACCGGTGGTTGCCGGCGGCGATGCCCGCGCGTGACGTGTGGGAGATCCGGGCCTTCCTGGGCGTATGGGCCCTCACGCTGCTGCACGCAGGGGCGCGGCCGCCTGCGCGCGCCTGGGTCGAGCAGCTGTCGCTGGCTGCCATGCTCTGCCTGACGCTGCCGCTGCTCAATTTTTCGACCACACGACAGCATCTGGGCTCCTACCTGGCGATAGGGGATTGGCAGCGCGGCGGTGTCGAGCTGGTCACGCTCGGACTGGGGGCCGTCATGGCCGGGGCGGCCTGGCAGGTACACCGTGGGTGGTCCGGCGAGCCGGCGCCCGTCGCCCGCAACGAGCGAACAAGTCCAAGCCGCCCTGCGGTTGCCATGCGCGACCGTTGGGCCGTGCTGGGACGTGTGTTCGCCGCCAGCATCGGTGGGTACGGTGCGGTCGCGCTGCTTGCGGCGGCCGCGGCCATCGCATTGCCACGCTGGACCGACATGTCGCGTGCCGATGGCGTGCTCGTCGCGACGCTGTTGGGTTTTGTCTTTTACACGGCGGTGGGCATCTGGGCGTTCAGCGTTCGACAGGCAGTGGCCGTCTGGCGCGGCCTGGCCCTGGTCAGCGCCGCTTGCGCTACATTGCTGGCTCTTTTTCGGGACTGGCGATGATCGGCCGTCAACCTGTCGCAGGCCTGCCCATGAAAAAGCCTGCTATCGAGAAATAGCAGGCTTTCCAGTGGCCTTGCGGCCTGAAGTGGCTCCTCGACCTGGGCTCGAACCAGGGACCTACGGATTAACAGTCCGGCGCTCTACCAACTGAGCTATCGAGGAATATTTGGGTTTGAAGCGGTAGAACCGCTTCGCTTGCGGCGGAGCCTGCAAGCAGTGGCGAAGATGTTTCGCGGCACAAATGATAGCCGATATTCCGACGTTTTCTGCCGGCGAACGTCAGATGGGATGCAGAAAGTGCGAACACGGGGCTGCCCATCGCCAAGTCCCCATGCCACACGACGATCGCGGGGTCGCCTAAAATGCCCGGCCCGGCAATGGGCGCGCAGCGTCCGGCCGAGGCGCCCATCCCGATGAATGCTCCCACCGCGTTGACCGCGCTGTTGTCGCAGGCCGCAGAGCCCGCCCGACTGCGCGAAATTCCTTACAACTACACCAGCTTCTCCGACCGCGAGATCGTCATTCGCCTGCTCGGCGAGCGTGGCTGGACTTTGCTCCAGTCGCTGCGCGACGAGCGCCGCACCGGCCGGTCGGCGCGCATGCTCTACGAAGTGCTGGGCGACATCTGGGTCGTCCAGCGCAATCCTTATCTGGTCGACGATTTGCTGGACAACCCGCGCCGCCGCGGTCAGCTGGTCGAAGCGCTGCATCACCGGTTGGCCGAGGTCGGCAAGCGCCGCACGCCAGATGTCGACGCGCAACGCGACGCGCTGGTGGGCGAGCTCGCTGGCCTGGTGTCGCAGGCCATCGTGACCTTCGACGGCATGTTCCGCGACGTTGCCGCGCTGCGCCGCAAGGCCACCCGCGCCTTCCGCCGGCTCACGGCCAAGGACAACATCAAGTTCGATGGGTTGTCACGCGTGTCGCACGTGACCGACGCCACCGACTGGCGCGTGGAATATCCCTTCGTCGTGCTGTGCCCCGACACCGAGGCCGAGATGGCGTTGCTGGTCAAGGGCTGCATCGAACTCGGACTGACCATCATCCCGCGTGGGGGCGGCACCGGCTACACCGGCGGCGCGATTCCGCTGACCTGGAACAGTGCGGTCATCAACACCGAGAAGCTGGAGGCAATGACCGAGGTCGAGCTGATGGCGCTGCCTGGCCTGGACCATCCGGTGCCGACCATCTGGACCGAGGCCGGCGTGGTCACGCAGCGCGTGGCCGATGCGGCCGAGCGCGCAGGCTACGTCTTCGCGGTCGACCCGACCTCGGCCGAGGCTTCGTGCGTGGGCGGCAATGTCGCAATGAACGCGGGCGGCAAGAAGGCCGTGCTGTGGGGCACGGCGCTCGACAACCTGGCTTCCTGGCGCATGGTGACGCCGCAGGCCGAGTGGCTGGAAGTGACCCGCGTGGGCCACAACCTGGGCAAGATTCACGACGTCGAGAGCGCCGTGTTCGACCTGCAGTACTTCGCCGCCGACGGGAAGACGAAGCTGCGCAGCGAACGCCTGGAGATCGCCGGCAGGACCTTCCGCAAGGAAGGTCTCGGCAAGGACGTGACCGACAAGTTCCTCTCGGGCCTGCCGGGCATCCAGAAGGAAGGCTGCGACGGCCTGATCACCAGCTGCCGCTGGATCGTGCACAAGATGCCGGTGCACACGCGCACGGTGTGCCTCGAATTCTTCGGCAATGCCAAGGATGCGGTGCCCAGCATTGTCGAAATCAAGGATTTCATGTTCGCCGAGCAGAAACGCTCGGGTGTGTTGCTCGCGGGCCTGGAGCATCTGGACGACCGCTACCTCAAGGCTGTCGGCTACGCGACGAAGAGCAAGAAGCACGGCGGCCTGCCCAAGATGGTGCTGTTCGGTGACATCGCGGGCGACAACGCCGACGACGTGGCGCGTGCTACCTCCGAAGTGGTACGCATCGCCAATTCGCGCAGCGGCGAAGGCTTCGTCGCCATCAGCCCCGAGGCGCGCAAGAAGTTCTGGCTCGACCGCAAGCGCACGGCGGCCATCAGCCGCCACACCAACGCCTTCAAGATCAACGAAGACGTGGTGATCCCGCTGCCGCGGATGGCCGAGTACACCGACGGCATCGAGCGCATCAACATCGAGCTGTCGCTGCAGAACAAGATCGCGCTGGCCGATGCATTGGAAGACTTCTTCGCGCACGGCAACCTGCCGCTGGGCAAGACCGACGATGCGAACGACCTTCCGGCGGTCGATCTGCTGGAAGACCGCGTGGCCCAGGCGCTGGCCCTGGTTCAGGAGACGCGTGACCTCTGGCGCGGCTGGTTGCAGGACGTCGACGCGCTCTTCCCGCAACTGCAGGACCATTCGCTGCGCGCGAGCTGGAAGACGCAGCTGCGCGCGCCGCTGCAGCAGATTTTCACCGGCGCCGAATTCGCGCCCATCCTGGCCGAATGCACGGCCATCCACCAGCGCGTGCTCAAGGGCCGCGTATGGGTCGCGCTGCACATGCATGCGGGCGACGGCAACGTGCACACCAACCTGCCAGTCAACAGCGACAACTACGAGATGCTGCAGACCGCGCATGCGGCGGTGGTGCGCATCATGGCGCTGGCGCGTTCGCTCGACGGCGTGATCTCGGGCGAGCACGGCATCGGCATCACCAAGCTGGAGTTCCTGAGCGATGAGGAACTGCAGCCCTTCACCGACTACAAGCACCGCGTCGATCCGGAAGGCCGCTTCAACAAGGGCAAGCTGCTGCGCGGTGGCACCGGCGCGGCCCACGGCCTGCAGGCCGACCTGACCAACGCGTACACGCCGAGCTTCGGCCTGATGGGCCACGAGTCGCTGATCATGCAGCAGAGCGACATCGGCGCCATCGCCGATTCGGTCAAGGACTGCCTGCGCTGCGGCAAGTGCAAGCCAGTGTGCGCCACGCACGTGCCGCGGGCCAACCTGCTCTACAGCCCGCGCAACAAGATCCTCGCGACCTCGCTGCTGGTGGAGGCCTTCCTCTACGAAGAGCAGACGCGCCGCGGCATCAGCCTCAAGCACTGGGAGGAGTTCGAGGACGTGGCCGACCATTGCACCGTCTGCCACAAGTGCCTGTCGCCGTGCCCGGTGAAGATCGACTTCGGCGACGTGTCGATGAACATGCGCAACCTGCTGCGCAAGATGGGGCAGAAGAGCTTCCGTCCCGGCAATGCTGCGGCGATGCTCTTCCTGAACGCCACCAACCCGTCGACCATCAAGGCGATGCGCGTGGGCATGGTCGGCATCGGCTTCAAGGCGCAGCGCCTGGCCAACGACCTGCTGCGCGGCCTGGCGAAGAAGCAGACGGCACTGCCGCCGGCCACGCTGGGGCCGGCGCCGCTGAAAGAGCAGGTCATCCACTTCATCAACAAGAAGATGCCGGGCGGCCTGCCCAAGCAGACGGCACGCGCGCTGCTCGATATCGAGGATGCCGATTACGTGCCGATCATCCGCAACCCGAAGGCAACGACATCGGAGACGGAAGCGGTCTTCTACTTCCCGGGGTGCGGTTCCGAGCGCCTGTTCTCGCAGGTCGGCCTGGCCACGCAGGCCATGCTCTGGCATGCGGGCGTGCAGACGGTGCTGCCGCCGGGTTACCTGTGCTGCGGCTACCCGCAGCGCGGCAGCGGCCAGTTCGACAAGGCCGAGAAGATGATCACCGACAACCGCGTGCTCTTCCACCGCGTGGCGAACACGCTCAACTACCTGGACATCAAGACCGTGGTGGTGAGCTGTGGTACTTGCTACGACCAGCTGCAGGGTTATCAGTTCGACAAGATCTTCCCGGGCTGCCGGATCATCGACATCCACGAGTACCTGCTCGAGAAGGGCATTACTTTGGCGAATTCGACGGACGGGGCAGGCGGTGGCGGCTACCTTTACCACGACCCGTGTCACAGCCCGATGAAGCTGCAGGACCCGATGAAGACGGTGAAGGCGCTGGTCGGAAATTCGGCCGGTGACAACGTGCTCAAGAACGACCGTTGCTGCGGCGAGTCCGGCACCCTGGGCGTGACGCGTCCCGACATCTCGACGCAGATTCGTTTCCGCAAGGAAGAGGAGCTGAAGAAGGGCGAAGCGGTGCTGCGCGAATCCGGCAAGATCGAGGCGAAGGGCAACGTCAAGATCCTGACGAGCTGCCCAAGCTGCCTGCAGGGCCTCTCGCGCTACGGCAACGATCTGAACAACGGCTTGCTCGAAGCCGACTACATCGTGGTGGAGATGGCCAACCAGATCCTGGGCGACCAGTGGCTGCCCGAGTACGTGGCTGCGGCCAACCAGGGCGGTATCGAGCGGGTGCTGGTGTGACGGCGGCGGCCTGCGTCCTTTGCGATACGCCGGGCGGACGCCTGGTGTTCGAGGCGCCGGAGTACCGGGTCGTCCATGCGGACGAAGCGGGTTTTCCAGCGTTCTACCGGGTGGTCTGGCGCGCGCATGCGGCTGAATTCACCGACCTGTCGCACGCGCAGCGAGGGCGTTGCATGGACGCCGTCGCCGTCGTCGAGCAGTGCCTGCGCGCCCATTTGTCGCCCGACAAGATCAACTTGGCGGCACTTGGCAATGCGGTGCCGCACCTGCACTGGCACGTGATCGCGCGCTTCGCGACGGACAGCCATTTCCCGGGCTCCGTGTGGGCCGCGGCCGTGCGCGAACGCGGGGCGGCGCAGGAACTGGCCATTGCAGGCAAACTGCCTGCACTCGAACACGACATCGTCCAGCAACTGCTGGCACTCAGGAGTCATTGATGGCAGGTCTGCAGGCTGGCGCGCCGACGCCCCAATCGATCACCGTGCACGGGCAGTCGCGCGTGCTGGAGGTCGGTTTTTCCGATGGTGCGGTTTTTCGCATTCCCTTCGAACTGATGCGCATCTACTCGCCCTCCGCCGAGGTGCAGGGCCACGGCCCGGGCCAGGAGGTGCTGCAGACGGGCAAGCGCGAGGTGGGCCTGGCTGACCTGGAGTCGGTTGGCAACTATGCCGTCAAGCCCGTTTTCACGGACGGCCACGACACCGGCATCTTCTCGTGGGACCTGCTCTACGAACTCGGCGCCAAGCAGTCCGAACTGTGGGCTGAGTACGAACGCCGCCTTGCTGCTGCGGGTGTCGACCGCGATGCGCCCATGGCCGAAAAGGGCGGCCACGCCTGCGCCAGCCATTGATCCTTGCCTTCGGGCGTGCAATGTCCGCCGTGATCGCGGGGTCGTCGGCTTGATGTCGGGCTGCACGCCCTAACATCGGGGGCATGAGCACCACCCATTTCGGCTTCGAAAAAGTCGACGAAAACGACAAGGCGCGCCGCGTGCGCGGCGTGTTCGACTCCGTCGCCACCCGTTACGACCTCATGAACGACCTCATGTCGTTGGGGTTGCACCGCGCCTGGAAGGCGTACACCGTCATGGTGGCCAACGTGGGCGAGGGCTCGCGTGTGCTGGACATTGCCGGCGGTACAGGCGACCTTGCACTGGCCTTCTCCAAGAAGGTGGGCGCCACGGGGCAGGTGGTTCATACCGACATCAATGCCGCCATGCTGAGCACGGGCCGCGACCGGCTGCTCGATGCGGGCGTCTCGCTGCCTACGATGGTGTGCGACGCCGAGAAGCTGCCCTTTGCCGACAACCATTTCGACGTGGTCACGGTGGCCTTCGGCCTGCGCAACATGACGCACAAGGACGTGGCGCTCAAGGAAATGAACCGCGTGCTCAAGCCCAACGGCAAGCTGCTCGTGCTCGAATTTTCCAAGGTAGCCAAGCCGCTGGCCAAGGCCTACGACTGGTATTCGTTCAGCGTGCTGCCTCGCCTGGGCAAGCTGGTGGCGGGCGACGACGCGAGCTATCGCTACCTGGCCGAATCCATCCGCATGCATCCGTCCCAGGACGAACTGAAATCCCTCATGAAAGAGGGCGGTTTCGGCCATGTGGACTATCACAACATGTCGGGGGGCGTGGTCGCCCTGCATGTTGGAATCAAGTGTTGAACCCGAGTTTTTCTGGAAGAGGAGACACGATGAAGAAGTTCTGGTCCGTGATTTTGGTGGGTGCGCTGGCGTTGGGAAGTCTGCAGGCAGAGGCCGCCCGTGTGGGCGGTGGCAAGTCTTTCGGTCGCCAGTCGTCCAACGTGACACAGCGGCAGGCCACGCCGCCGGCAGCCACGCCCGGTGCGCCCGCGCAGAATGCCAACGCTGCGGCTCAGCGTCCAGGCACGCCGCCGGCTGCGGCGGCCGCGCCCAAGCGTCCGTGGGGTGCGATGCTGGGCGGTCTGGCGGCCGGTCTCGGCCTCGCCTGGCTGGCGCATTCGCTCGGCCTGGGCGCCGGGTTCGCCAACATTCTGCTGATTGGCTTGCTGATCGCTGCCGGTTTCATGGCCTGGCGCTTCTTTTCGGCACGTTCGCGCGCTGGCCGCGCCGGCAATGGTGGGCGTGATGGCAACCTGGCCTTCCAGGGTGCTGGCAACGCGCCGATGCCGACGTCCTACAGCGCCGGCAATGTCGGCAACGACGCCTCGGCCCGTCCGTGGGAACGCAATACCGCCTCTTTTGACGCCGAGCCCGCACACCAGCCCGAGCGCAGCGCCGGTGGTTCGTCGATGGCCGGTGCCGCTGTGGCCGGCGGCGCCAGCATGATCGGTTCGGCCCTGGCCGGTTCGCAGTCGTGGGGCATTCCTGCCGGTTTCGACGTCGACGGTTTCCTGAACGCGGCCAAGCGCAACTTCGTGACGCTGCAGGACGCCTGGGATCGCGCCGACGTGACCATGCTGCGCTCGATGATGACCGACGAGATGGTCGGTGAGATCCAGACGCAGTTGGCCGATCGTGCCAGCCATACCGGTGGCCAGCCAAACAAGACCGATGTGGTCATGCTCGACGCGAAGCTGCTGGGCATCGAGGAACTTCCGGACGCCTATATGGCCAGCGTGGAGTTCTCCGGCATGATCCGTGAAGACGCATCAGCGGGCCCGAGCCCGTTCCGCGAAGTCTGGAACATGACCAAGCCGCTCAGCGGTTCGAGCGGTTGGCTCGTGGCAGGCGTGCAAGCCTTGCAGTGATGAGCACCGGATGGCCGCAAGGCCATCCTTAGGCGGGATAATGGGGACATGGCCACACCATCGTCCCCATTTTCTTTTCTCGACGACCTCTTCAGCCGCGTCGGCAGTCGGCTCCAGCCGCCTGCCTGGGCTGTGCATGAAGTCCAGCATCGCGCGGTGCTGTTCCTCAACCATGTGCTGCAGCAGGAACCCGAGGCGCAGCAACGCCTGCTTCGCCAGAAGGGGCGCGTCGTCCAGTTCGAATGGCGTTTCGTCACGATGCGGCTGGTTGCCACGCCGGCCGGTCTGCTCGATCTGGCGCCTGAAGGCGCGGTGCCCGAACTCACGCTCACCGTCACCGAAACCTCGCCCTTGGGGCTGGCACGCTCCACCCTGCGCGGCGACAAACCCGCGGTGCGCATCGTCGGCGACGTGCAACTGGCCGCCGAGGTCAACTGGTTGGTGGACCACGTGCGATGGGACGTCGAGGATGACCTCGCACGCGTGATCGGTGACGTGCCCGCTCACACGATCGGCAATGGTGCGCGCCGCATGGCCGACGCGTTGCGCCGATTCGTCGGCGGCCGCGCTGCCGGCAGGAACGCTGGCGGCACCGGGTCCGCGGGCGTCGAATGAGCCGGTTCTATCGCGGCATCTACATCGTCTGGATCGCATTGCGCTACGGGCTCGACGAGCTCGTACTGACCAGTTTCCAGAAACCGTGGCTGCGCGTGGTGGCGCGCGTCGTGTCGGTGGGCCGCAACCTGGACGCGCCGCGCGGCCAGCGGTTGCGCGAGGCGCTCGAGCGGCTGGGTCCGATCTTCGTGAAGTTCGGCCAGGTGCTGTCGACCCGCCGCGACCTGCTGCCCCCGGACATCGCCGACGAGCTGGCTTTCCTGCAAGACCGGGTGCCGCCTTTCCCCTCTGCCGTGGCCGTGGCCACGATCGAGCGCGCATTCCGCCGTCCGCTGGCCGACATCTTCGTTCAGTTCGACGAGACACCGGTGGCGAGCGCGTCGATTGCCCAAGTCCACTTTGCCACCGTGCGCATGCGCGACGGCCAGGTGCGCGAGGCGGCCGTCAAGGTGCTGCGCCCGGGCATGCGCGGCGTCATGGAAAAAGACCTGGCGCTGATGGCCATGATGGCCGGCTGGGTCGACAGCCTGTCGACCGACGGCAAGCGCCTGAAACCCCGTGAGGTGGTGGCGGAATTCGACAAGTACCTGCACGACGAGCTGGACCTGGTGCGCGAGGCCGCCAATGCCGCGCAGCTGCGTCGCAACATGGAAAAGCTGGAGAAGGTGCTGATCCCGGAGATGTTCTGGGACTTCTGCCATCCGGAAGTGATCGTGATGGAGCGCATGAAGGGTGTGCCCATTGCCCAGCTCGAGCGTTTGCGAGCGGCGGGCGTCGACATTCCGACGCTGGCACGCGACGGCGTCACCATCTTTTTCACGCAGGTGTTTCGCGACGGTTTCTTCCATGCCGACATGCACCCGGGCAACATCCAGGTGAGTCTGGCGCCCGAGACCTTCGGGCGCTACATCTCGCTGGATTTCGGTATCGTGGGCACGCTGACCGAGTCGGACAAGGAGTACCTCGCGCAGAACTTCGTCGCGTTCTTCCGGCGCGACTACAAGCGCGTGGCCGAGCTGCACCTGGAAAGCGGCTGGGTGCCCGTGGGCACCCGCATCGACGAGCTCGAGGCGGCGATCCGCACGGTCTGCGAGCCGTATTTCGATCGGCCGCTCAAGGAAATCTCGCTGGGCATGGTGCTGATGCGCCTGTTCCAGACGTCGCGCCGCTTCCACGTGGAGATCCAGCCGCAGCTGGTGCTTCTGCAAAAGACGCTGTTGAACATCGAAGGCCTGGGCCGGCAGCTCGATCCGGAACTCGACCTGTGGGCCACCGCCAAGCCGTTTCTCGAGAAATGGATGATCGACCAGGTGGGGCCGAAGCGGTTGTTCGCCCAGCTGCGCGCCGAGGCGCCGCGCTACGCCAAGTTGCTGCCGCAACTGCCGCGGCTGCTGCACGAGTTCCTGGAGCATCGGCCTGCCGACAATCGGCGCGAACTGCTGGAGCTGCTGCGCGCGCAGAAGCGGCAGAACCGCGTACTGCAGGGTTTCGTCTACGGTGGCATGGGATTTGTATTGGGTCTGGCGGCGATGCTCGCGGGCATGCGCCTGAATCTTTTCTGAAGGAGATCCCGCCGTGCTGCTGACCCTGGTCGTCGTCTATCTGCTGGCCACGATTGCCATTGGCCTCGTTGCGGCCAGGCGCGTGAAGAACACCACCGACTTCGCCATCGCCGGGCGGCACCTGCCGCTTTTCATGATCGTCACGACGACCTTCGCGACCTGGTTCGGCTCCGAAACGGTGCTGGGCATTCCCGCCAAGTTCATCGAAGGGGGGCTCCACGGCGTCATCGAAGACCCCTTTGGTGCAGGCACCTGCCTGATCCTGGTCGGTCTCTTCTTTGCGGGCAAGCTCTACCGCATGACGCTGCTGACCATCAGCGACTACTACCGCGAACGCTATGGCCGTACGGTCGAAGTGGCGTGCTCCCTGATCATCATGCTGAGCTACCTGGGCTGGGTGTCGGCGCAGGTGACAGCGCTGGGGCTGGTGTTCAACGTGCTGTCGGCCGGCGCGATCAGCATTCCGGCAGGCATGGTGATCGGCGTGGTCTCGATCCTGGCGTACACGCTCTTCGGCGGCATGTGGTCGGTCGCGGTGACCGATTTCATCCAGATGATCATCCTCGTGCTGGGCCTGGCGGTGATTGCCATGTTCGCGGGTCGGATGGCTGGCGGCGCCGACAGGGTGGTCGCTTTCGCGGTGAGCAAGGATCTGTTCAAGTTCTGGCCCGAACCGAGCTGGCATGACATCGTGTTCTTCTTCGCGGCCGCCATCACGATGATGCTCGGCTCGATTCCGCAGCAGGACGTGTTCCAGCGGGTCATGTCCGCCAACAGCGTGAAGGCCGCCACGCGCGGCCCGGTCATTGGCGGCGTCGCCTACATCCTGTTCGCCTTCGTGCCCATGTTCCTGGTGGCCAGCGCCTTGCTCATCATGCCGGAGCAGACGGCAGCGCTGCTCAAGGAAGACCCACAGAAAGTGCTCCCGACGCTGGTGCTCGAACGCATGCCATTCGTGATGCAGGTGCTGTTCTTCGGCGCACTGCTGTCGGCCATCAAGTCGACGGCATCGGCCACGTTGCTGGCGCCGAGTGTCACCTTCACCGAAAACATCTGGCGCCAGTTCCGCCCGGCGGGCACCGACCGTGAAAACCTGCGCACCATGCGCGTCACCACGCTGGTGTTCAGCGCCGCTGTGCTGGCCTACTCGATCCGCATGCAGGGCACGCCGATCTACGAGCTGGTGTCGGGTGCCTACCAGGTGCCGCTGGTCGGTGCCTTCGTGCCGCTGGTCTGCGGGCTCTACTGGCAGCGCGCCAGCACGCAGGGTGCCGTGGCGTCGGTGGTCTGCGGCATCGGCGTGTGGCTGCTGTTCCTGGGGATGCCGTGGGGCGAGCAGTTCCCGGCACAACTCGCGGGTGTGCTGGCGTCCTTTGCCGGCATGGCGATTGGATCGCTGACGCCGCAATGGGTGCCCAACACGCGCACGCCGCACCGCCCACTGGCTGTGGACTGAGCGTGCCGGACTGGCGGGCGGGGCGAGCGGTCCGGGCCGCTATAATTGAGGGCTTTGCGAGCGGCAGCTGCGTCGCTCTTTTCTGTCCCCAACTTCCATGCCTATCTACGCCTACAAATGCAGTGCCTGCGGCTTCGCCAAGGACGCCCTGCAAAAAATGTCCGATGCACCCCTGACGGTGTGCCCGGCGTGCGGGGCGAGCGCGCTCGAAAAGCAGGTCACCGCGGCCGGCTTCCAGCTCAAGGGCTCGGGCTGGTATGTGACCGACTTCCGCGAAGGCGGCGGCAAGAAGTCCGGCGACGCGGCCGGTGGCGATGCCGGCGCACCCGCTGCGGCCGGTACCACATCGGCACCCGCCACGGGGCCTGTTGCTCCGCCCGCGGGCGCATCGGCCTCCAGCCCGGCGCCTGCACCCGCCCCGGCACCTGCGCCCGCACCTGCCGCGTCCACCAAGAACGACTGAGTCCGCGCCATGCTTGCACTCCGCAAATGGTTGCTGTCCGGCTTGCTGGTCATCGTGCCGCTGGCGATCACGCTGGGTGTGCTCAACTGGATCATCGGCACGCTCGACCAGACGCTCTGGCTGCTGCCTGAGGAATGGCAGCGTTGGTTGTACGACCATCACGTGCGCGGCCTGGGCGTGCTGCTCACGCTGGCCATCCTGCTGGTGGTCGGCGCCGTGGCCAGCAATTTCGTCGGCAAGCGCCTGCTGGGCTGGGGCGATGCCGTGGTGCGCCGCATTCCGGTGGTGCGTTCCATCTATTCCAGCGTCAAGCAGGTGTCGGACACGCTGTTCTCCGAGAACGGCAATGCCTTCCGCACGGCCGTGCTGATCGAATGGCCGCGTGCCGATGTCTGGACCATCGCCTTTGTCACCGGTACGCCCGGCAGCGACGTGCAGACCCATCTGGGTGGTGGCGACTACCTGGGCGTCTACGTGCCGACCACACCCAACCCGACGGGCGGCTACTTCGTGATGCTCAAGCGCAGCGACTGCATCGAACTCAAGATGAGCGTGGACGACGCGCTCAAGTACATCGTCTCGATGGGCGTCGTGGTGCCGGGTGGCCCCACGGCGATCGCGACCAAGTAAAACAATGAATCGCGCCCTCTGGGCGCCGGAATCCACTTATGGCCATGCGTTCTCACTATTGCGGTCTTGTGACCGAAGCCCAATTGGGCGAAACCGTCACCTTGTGCGGTTGGGTCAACCGTCGGCGCGACCACGGCGGCGTGATCTTCGTCGACGTGCGTGACCGTGAAGGCTATGTGCAGGTCGTGTGCGACCCGGATCGCGCATCCACCTTCGCCGTGGCCGAAGGCGTGCGCAATGAGTTCTGCGTGCAGATCAAGGGTCTGGTGCGCGCGCGTCCCGAAGGCACGACCAACGACGGCCTCAAGAGCGGCAAGATCGAAGTTCTCTGCCACGAGTTCAAGGTGCTGAACCCGTCTGTCACGCCGCCGTTCCTGCTGGATGACGACAACCTGTCGGAAACGACGCGCCTGACCCACCGCGTGCTGGACCTGCGCCGCCCGGCGATGCAGAACAACATGATCCGGCGCTACAAGGTGACCATGGCAGCGCGCAAGTTCCTTGACGCCAACGGCTTCATCGACATCGAGACGCCGATGCTCGGCAAGTCCACGCCCGAAGGCGCGCGCGACTACCTGGTGCCCAGCCGCGTGCACGACGGCGCGTTCTACGCCTTGCCGCAGTCGCCTCAGCTGTTCAAGCAGTTGCTGATGGTGGCCGGTTACGACCGCTACTACCAGATAGTCAAGTGCTTCCGCGACGAAGACCTGCGCGCCGACCGCCAGCCCGAATTCACGCAGATCGACATCGAAACCTCGTTCATGGCCGAGGAAGAAATCCGCGAGATGTTCGAAGGCATGATCCGCAAGGTATTCCGCGAAGCTGCCGATATCGACCTGCCGGTGTTTCCCACCATGAGCTACGGCGACGCCATGTTCAAGTACGGATCGGACAAGCCCGACCTGCGCGTGAAACTGGAATTCACCGAACTCACCGAGGTAATGAAGCGCGTCGATTTCAAGGTGTTCTCGAACGCTGCCACCATGAAGGGCGGCCGTGTGGTTGCCTTGCGCGTGCCTGGCGGCGGCGCCGAAGGCGGCATGCCACGCAGCGAAATCGATGCATACACCGAGTTCGTCAAGATCTACGGTGCCAAGGGACTGGCTTACATCAAGGTCAATGATGCGGCGGCCGGCCGTGACGGCCTGCAAAGCCCGATCGTCAAGAACCTCGACGATGCCTCGCTCGCCGAGATCATCGCGCGCACGGGTGCCCGCAACGGCGACATCCTGTTTTTCGGCGCCGACAAGGAAAAGGTCGTCAACGACGCGATGGGCGCGCTGCGCGTGAAGATTGGCCACAGCGCCTTCGGCAAGAAGGCGGGCCTCTTCGAGGACCGCTGGGCGCCGCTGTGGGTGGTCGACTTTCCGATGTTCGAGTTCGACGAGGAAGGCCAGCGCTGGTCGGCCGTGCACCATCCGTTCACGGCGCCCAAGGACGGGCATGAAGACCTGATGGATACGGCCCCCGAGAAGTGCATCGCCAAGGCCTACGACATGGTGCTCAACGGCATCGAGATGGGCGGCGGCTCGGTTCGTATCCACCGCGAGGAAGTGCAGAGCAAGGTGTTCCGCGCTTTGAAGATCAGCGCCGAGGATGCACAGGAAAAGTTCGGTTTCCTGCTCGACGCCCTGCAATACGGCGCACCACCGCACGGTGGCATTGCCATCGGCCTGGACCGCCTGGTGATGCTGATGACCGGTGCCGATTCGATTCGCGACGTGATCGCCTTCCCGAAGACGCAGCGCGCGCAGGACCTGCTGACGCAGGCCCCGAGCCAGGTCGACGAGAAGCAACTGCGCGAACTGCACATCAAGCTGCGCAACGTGCAGCCTGCAGCCTGACGAGTAGCCTGCGTCAGGAAGACGGACTCCAATGAAAAAGGGTCGCTGCGGCGACCCTTTTTTGTTGGACCTGACGAGACCGGCGTTGCAACCGGTCATGCAGTTCGGGTGATGATCAGAGCGCCAAGTCCGCGGCTGGCTTGGTCTTCTGTTTCTGTGGCTCGGCTGCGGGCTCGCCGCGCGGCGCGGGTTGAGGTGTGGTTGCCGTCGTTGCCTTGGTTGGCGTGAGGGCCGGCGGGGGCGCCAGTTGCAGAACCTGGCTGGTGGCAGCCCATTCCTCTGCCACCCGTGCCGGGTCGCTGTTGAGCTGCGTGCCATAGCTCGGAACGATCTGGCGGATCTTGGCTTGCCAGGCGGGCGTGGCCAGTTTGTCCTTGAACACCGTCTTCATCAGGTCCAGCATGATGGGCGCGGCAGTGGACGCACCGGGCGATGCGCCGAGCAGGCCCGCGATGCTGCCATCCTTGGCGCTGACGATTTCGGTGCCCAGCTTCAGGACGCCGCCATGCTCCTTGTCACGCTTGATGACCTGCACGCGCTGACCGGCCTGCCAGAGACGCCAGTCTTCCTTTTTGGCATTCGGGAAATACTCGCGCAGCGCCTTGAGACGGTCGTCGTCGGACAGCATGAGCTGGCCTGCCAGGTATTCGACCAGCGCGTACTGATCGACACCGACCTTGACCATCGGCCAGACGTTGTGCGGCGTGGTGCTGGTCAAGAGATCGAGGTACGAACCTTCCTTCAGGAACTTGGTCGAGAAGGTCGCAAAGGGTCCGAACAGGATCACGCGCTTGCCGTCCAGGATGCGGGTGTCCAGATGCGGCACGGACATCGGTGGCGCGCCGACGGACGCCTTGCCATAGGCCTTGGCCAGATGCTGGTCGGTGACGGCCGGGTTGTCCGTGACGAGGAAGGAGCCGCCCACCGGGAACGCCGCGTAATCCTTGGCCTCGGGGATGCCGGACTTCTGCAGCAGGTGCAATGCACCGCCGCCTGCACCGATGAAGACGAACTTGGCATCGGTCTGCGTGGCCGTGCCGTCCTTGAGGTTCTTGTACGCCACGCGCCAGGTGCCGTCGGCGTTGCGCGTGATGTCCTGCACTTCGCTGGAGAGCTTCAGCGCGAAATTCGGCTGGGTCTGGAGATGCCCGACGAACTGACGCGTGATCTCGCCGAAGTTCACATCCGTGCCGAGCGGCGACCAGGTCGCGGCGATGCGCTGCTTGCCATCACGGCCCTCCATCATGAGGGGCACCCACTTCTTGATCTGTTCGGGATCTTCCGAATATTGCATGCCACCAAACAGCGGGCTGGCCTGCAGGGCTTCGTACCGCTTCTTGAGGAATGTGGCGTTCTCGTCGCCCCACACGAAGCTCATGTGCGGCGTGGAGTTGATGAACGAGCGTGGATTCTTCAGAACGTTGTTCTTGACCTGCCAGGCCCAGAACTGGCGCGAAATCTGGAATGCTTCGTTGATCTCGACGGCCTTGACGATCTCGACCTTGCCGTTCTTGTCCTCTGGCGTGTAGTTGAGTTCGGCGAGTGCGGAGTGACCGGTGCCCGCGTTGTTCCAGCCGTTGGAGCTTTCCTTGGCCACGCCATCCAGCCGCTCGACCATTTCCATGGACCAGCCCGGCTCCAGTTCGTTGAGCCACACGCCGAGCGTGGCGCTCATGATGCCACCGCCGATGAGGACGACATCGACCTTGCGGGGCTCCGCCGCGTGGACGGGCAGGGCGGCCACGGCCAGGGAAAGGGCGAATCCCAGCAGCGCCGGGTACGTTTTCTTCAGCATCATTTCATTCATACTTGGTGGGAAACATCCGACTTCCGTAGCGGACTGTGCACGGACGGAAAAGGGAACAAGAAAGCCAAGAAGCTCCTTGATGTCAATTGGTATTTTACCGAGGGCCAATACTTGGGTCGTGCGAAGGGAGGTGGCCTGGGGTAATGTCGGCTGCTTTGTCGGCCTTGGCGATCGATATGCGATGAGACCTTTCAAGATTCCCGAGTCGGTGCTGGTCGTGATCTACACGCCTGCCCTCGACGTACTGCTGATCCGGCGCGCCGATGCGAGCGAGGTGTTCTGGCAGTCGGTCACCGGCAGCAAGGACACACCACAGGAGGCGTTGGCTGTGACGGCCGCCCGGGAAGTGGCAGAGGAAACGGGCATCGACTGTGGCCCCTCAAGCCCGCTGGCTTCGCAGTTGCGCGACTGGGAACTGACAAACATCTACGAAATCTATTCGCGCTGGCGCCGCCGCTATGCACCCGGGGTCACGCGCAACACCGAGCATCTGTTCGGACTGTGCGTGCCCGAGCGTTTCGTGCCGGTACTCGCACCGCGCGAGCACACGCACTGGCAATGGTTGCCTTACCGCGAAGCGGCCGATGCCTGCTTTTCTCCTTCGAATGCCGAGGCCGTGCTCCTGCTGCCACAATTTGCGCGATGACACCGAATCCCAACGCCTTCCGGGTGGCGACCTACAACATCCACAAGGGCGTGCAAGGCATCGGGCCGGCACGCCGGCTCGAGATTCACAACCTGGGCCACGCGATCGAACAGCTGGATGCGGACATCGTGTGCCTGCAGGAGGTGCGCAAGATGAACCGTCAGGGCGAGCGGCAATTCGCGCGCTGGCCCGAGCTGCCGCAAGCCGATTTTCTGGCGCCCGAGGGCTACACCGCGGTCTACGAGACCAACGCGATCACGCGCCATGGCGAACACGGCAACGCACTGCTGACGCGCTGGCCGGTCATCCGCCAGAACCACCACGACATCTCCGACCACCGCTTCGAGCAGCGGGGCCTGCTGCATGTGGTGATCGAGGTCGAGGGCCGGCATATCCATGCCATCGTCGTGCACCTGGGCCTGATCAAGGGCAGCCGCGTGCGCCAGATCGCCCGGCTGCGCGAGTTCATCGACCGCGAAATTCCCCCGGACGATCCAGTCATCGTGGCGGGCGACTTCAACGACTGGGGTGCGCGCATGCGCTATGCGATGAATGCGATGGGCATGCGTGACGCCAGCGACCTGCGCGGGCCTCCTACGCTCACCTATCCGTCGCGCCTGCCGATCACGCAACTTGATTTCATCTACGCGCGCCGGTTGACGCCGCTGGACTCCAGCGTGCCGCGTGGACCGATCTGGGCGCGCATGTCCGATCACCTGCCGCTGCTGACGGATTTTCTGCTATCGAAAGAGTAGCTGTACCGCCTGGGCTGGACGTCGGCGGCAGCAGGCCTTCAGGCCATTCACTGGTACGATATTTGGATGCTTATGAAACTGGACGCAGACACGCAACCCGCTCCGGCCCCCGACGACGAGGGTACGCCCGTGTCGGTGAAGATCCGCGAGCGCCTGCGGGCAGCACGCAAGCGCTTCAACGCCAACGACAACATTGCGGACTTCATCGAGCCCGGTGAAATGGCGGCCCTGCTCGACGAGGTCGAGATCAAGATGAAGGGTGTTCTCGACAGCCTGGTGATCGATGTCGAGCACGATCACAACACCGACAACACCGCGCGCCGCGTCGCCAAGATGTACCTCAACGAGGTGTTCGCGGGCCGGTACGTGCAAGCGCCCAAACTCACGGAGTTTCCCAACGCCGAGCATCTCAACGAATTGATGATCGTTGGGCCGATCACGGTGCGCAGTGCCTGTTCGCATCACTTCTGCCCGATCATCGGCAAGCTGTGGATCGGCGTGATGCCCAACGAGCACACCAACGTGATCGGGCTGTCCAAGTACGCGCGGCTCGCCGAGTGGATCATGGGGCGCCCGCAGATCCAGGAAGAGGCGGTCGTTCAGCTGGCCGACCTGATCCAGGAAAAGACGCAGCCCGATGGCCTGGCGCTGGTCATGGAGGCCGAGCATTTCTGCATGGCGTGGCGCGGCGTGAAGGAGATGGACAGCAAGATGATCAATTCCGTCATGCGCGGTGTCTTTCTCAAGGACCCCAGCCTGCGACGCGAGTTTCTTTCACTGTTGCCACGCAAGGGCTGAAGCCATGCTCGTACGTCTTCTCTACGCCAGCCGTGCGGTCGACAGCAACCCGGCTGCCATCGAGGGCATCCTGACCCAATCCCGCGCACACAACATTCCGTGTGGCATCACGGGCATCCTTTGCTATGGCGGCGGTGTGTTCCTGCAGGCGATCGAAGGTGGCCGTGTCGCCATCAGTGAACTGTATGGTCACATCCAGCGCGATCCCCGTCACAAGGACGTGGTGTTGCTGCACTACGAGGAAATTGCCGAGCGCCGTTTCGGTGGCTGGACCATGGGGCAGGTCAATTTGACGCGGGTGCATGCGGCGACGTTGCTGCGCTATTCCGAGCGTCCCGAACTCGACCCGTATGCGGTATCGGGCAAGGTGTCCCTGGCGCTGCTGGAAGAGCTGATGGCCACTGCCGCGATCGTCGGGCGCAACTGACGCTCGGCTTTGCTGTTCGGCTGCGATTTTTCGAGCGCTCCGACGGCGCGCAAGCCGATCGTCGTGGCGCTGGGCATCGCGCGGGGCGGGCGAGTCGCTCTCGACCGTTGGCTGCTCTTCAGGTCGCTCGACGCATGGGGTGCCTGGCTGCAGGAGAATCCTTCATGGGTGGGCGGCTTCGATTTTCCGTTCGGCCTGCCGCGGGAACTCGTGGTCGCGCTGAATTGGCCGCAGGACTGGCCGACCTTGATTGCCCACTATGCAAGCCTGAGCCGTGCGGAGATTCGGGAGGTTTTCGCGGCCTTCTGTGCCTCGCGACCCGTGGGAAGCAAGTTCGCTCACCGTGCGACCGATGCGCCAGCAGGCGCCAGTCCGTCGATGAAGTGGGTGAATCCGCCCGTGGCGTTCATGTTGCATGCGGGTGTGCCGCGACTGCTGGCCGCCGGTGCCATAGTGCCCGGGCTTCATGTGCCCGGGGCGGCTCTGCCTGGCGGCGCGCGTCGGGTCGCGCTCGAGGCTTACCCGGGTCTGCTGGCGCGTGAGTTGATTGGCCGCCGCAGCTACAAGAGCGACGATGCCGCCAAGCAGACCACCGAGCGCTGGGTCGCCCGGGCCGACCTTCTCAATGCACTCGAGCGTGGCGCAACGCGCCTCGGCTTGCGCCTGTCGGTCAGCCATTCCCAGCGGGACCAGCTTCTGGCCGACGCGCAGGGCGACCTTCTTGACGCCGTCCTGTGCCTGGTTCAAGCGGCCTGGGCGCAAGTCCATTGCGACAGTGCCGGACCTGGGTTCGGGCTGCCTGTGGGTATCGATCCCGTGGAGGGTTGGATTGCGACAGCCTGAGTCTGCGTCTTACACCTCGACGCGCTCCCGGCGGTGGCCTTATGCGGACTCCGAAAGATAGATTGCACTGGGTGGTTTCTTATGAGCCCACTCAATCCAGCAACCTCAAAGGAGTTAACCATGAACAAAGACCAAGTAGAAGGCCGTCTCGATCAAGCCAAGGGCAAGGTCAAGGAAGTGGTCGGCAAAGTGACCGGTAGCGAAAAGCTGCAAGCCGAAGGAACGGTGGACCAAGCCTCGGGCAAGGTGCAAAGCACCTACGGCGACACCAAGGAAAAGGCCAAGGACGCCATCAAGTCGGGCGCCGACAAGCTGTGAGCCTGATGGCCTGCGCTGCTGCGGCCCGCAGTGGCGCAGTCATAGACGCTCGCACGCTTTCCCTACGCACAGGAGGTTCAAAATGAAGATGACAACCGAGTCCACCCGCACGTCCCGAATCTGGATCGCAACCGCTGTGGCCTGCGCCGCGCTGTCGCTCGCCGCGTGCGGCGACAAGTCCAATGGCACCACGGCGGGCGAAAAGGTCGATGCCGCCATTGCCAAGACCGAGCAGGCTGGCGCAGAAGCCAAAGAAAAGGTCGATCAGATGGCCAGCGAGGCGAAGGCAAAAATCGATGCATCGACGGCATCGGGCGAGGCCACCGCTCGCCAAGGTGCGACGCAAGCCAAGGGCGCCATCGACGACGCAGCGCTGACGGCATCGGTGTCCGCAGGGCTCGCCAAGGACCCTGACTTGAGCGCAATCAAGATCAATGTCGACACCAAGGGTGGTGTCGTCACCCTGAATGGACCCGCACCCAGCGCAACAGCCAAGGCACGTGCCGAGGACATCGCGAGGTCGGTGCAAGGCGTCAGCTCGGTCGACAACCGGCTCGAAGTCAAAGCGATGTAGTCGCTTGCGGGAGGGTCCCGGTAGCGCCGGGCATCTCCCATGAAAAAAGCCCGCACAGTCCATTGTGTGCGGGCTTTTTTGCGTCTCATGAAGGCCTGATAAAGCCGCACAGCGGCCCTATCGCTTCAATCGGTCAGCGTTCCAGCCAGTCCTTGAGCTCGTCGGCATGCTCTTCCTCGTCGGCAAGAATCTCTTCGAGCATGCGACGTGTCGTCGGATCCTTGTCGCCGATCAGTGCGACCATCTGGCGATAGCTTTCCACTGCAATACGTTCGGCAACCAAGTTGGCGCGGACCATCGACTGCAAATCCTTGGATTCGTCGTAGTTCGCGTGGCTGCGAGACAGCAGCTGCGACGGATTGAAGTCGGGTTCGCCGCCGAGCTGAACGATGCGTTCCGCAATACGATCGGCGTGGCCCGCTTCTTCGTTGGCGTGGACCAGGAATTCGTCCGCAATCGCCGGCGACGTAACGCCGTCGGCAGTGAAGTAGTGGCGCTTGTAACGCAGCACGCAGACCAGTTCAGTCGCCAGGGCATCATTGAGCAATTTCACGATGTCATCGCGCCAGGGACCATAGCTCGGCGTGACGGCACCATCGTCCAGATGCTGACCGGCTGCACTGATGGCCTTTTCGTCGAGCTGGAGACGGTTCTTGGGTGGGCTTGCAACAGCGTTCATGGTGGATCCTTTCGTGGGGAGTTGTTGTTGTGCATCAACGTGGTCACCAGATCGGCCACGTCGGATGTCTTGAGCACTGCCGCTGCGATGGCTGTGATCGACAGCAATCGCCACGGCTTGACGACGACGAGCAGCGCGCCCACACCTGCGGCGATACCCACGACCTTGAAGGGCCGTTCACGGGCATAGCGCTGCAACAAGGGCTTGGCGAGCTGAGCGGCGGCATTCGCTGGGTGCCTGCGCCACCAGCGTTCGCCAACACGCCGCGCCACGCTCAGCCAGGGAAGGTTGGCGCCGCCGTTGCTGTCAGGTCGATCAAGGGCGCCGCCATGAGCGGGGTCTTCCCCCGGGCCTGCGTCGTACGCATCGTATTCATTGGCGTGGGCGTCACCGCTGTCGCCCCGAAGTTGGCGTACCAGCGCGCGTCGCGAAATGGCCAACCGCTGCTGCGGCGTCAGGACATGGGAGTCAATCGGCATGGCGACCTCCCGAGTTGCGCATGGCGTGGATGTCCGCCTCGATCTGTGCGCGGACATCTTCGAACGCATGGGCGGTCGAAGGACGCGAAGCGACGTAGCCTGCAATCAGGGCACAAATCACCGCCACACCGGGTACCACGGCAAGCACCCAATGGAAACTGCCGTGCAGCACGCCCAGCATGACTGCGATGCCAATCAGACCCAGTGCGAGCATGCCCGCAATGGCAGCGAGTACGCCCGCGACGATGCGGGCGATGGCATTGCGGCCTGCCTGAGAAGCCTCGTCCCGCAGGAGTGCCGCGTAATTGGCCAAGTGCTCGGCGACAAGGTCAGGGTGCCCAAGCACCGTCGAGAAAATTGGATGGAGCATGGGGTCCCGGATAACGAGCCGAACAGAGCGAAGCGAGGGTCAGTGCAGATCAGTAGTCGTCACGACGACGGCTCGCCAGCACGATCAGAGCTGTGATTGCGGCGCCGGCGGCAGCAGCCACCAGGACCGAGCGCACGGGCTGGTCGGAGATGTAGCGTCCGGTCACGTCAGCGGCCTTTTCGAGCCGGCGCTGTGCGCGGGCGCTCGTGTGCGACGCTGCGTCCAGGCCACGCTGCACGGCTTGTTGAACACGCGCTGCAATCTGCTCGACCGCCGGCTCTGCATCGCGACGCAGATCGCGAACCTTTTCGCCGGCTGCGTTCACCGCGTTCTGGGCGTAGGCACGGGTCGCGTCGATCGCTTCGTTGGCCGTCTTGCTGGCTTCATCGGCGAGTTGCGAAGGTGTCTTGGCGCTGGTGTTCATGAGAGATTCCTTTACTGAAAATGATGGAATGGTCGGCAAATCATCTTAGCGACAACAGCAGACCGGGCCGTATCTCAACGACGTGGAACGAGCATAAGCGCTCGGCCCGTCCACACCCTGTCAGCAGCCAGGGGCGCGATTCGTAGGAGAGCGGCGTACGAACGCCAGACCGACAATGAGGGGGCGGTGTTCAGGGCCCGGTTGTAGGCAGGCGTGCGCTCAGGCGGCTGCCTGCTCCTGGCGTCGACACCACCGTCAAGGTGCCATGCGCTGCCTCCACGCGATGGCGCATGCCTGTCAGGCCGTGGGTCGACGGGCGCACACTTTCCGTGTCGAAGCCTTGACCGTCGTCGCCGACTTCGATCAGCACCTGGTGGCCCTGGGTCTTCATCGTGACGGAAGCCTTGGTGGCCTGCGCATACTTGCCGATGTTCGTCAGGCTTTCCTGCACCATCCGGTAAACAGTGAGTTGCTTGGCGTCATCCAGCTCGACAGGCTCGAGTGTCATCTCGACCTGGATGGCCGATCGTTCGGCAAACTCCCGGCCCAGGATCTCCAGAGATGCGACCAGTCCGAGGTTCGACAGCGATGACGGCCGCAGGTCTTCGATGATGCGGCGCTTGAGCGCAATGCCGCTGTTGAGCAACTCGGTCAGGTGCTGCAGCCGCTGGATGGCGTCGGGGATATCGGCCAGGCGCGATCTCAGCCGCGCCACATCGAGCTTGGCCGCAGTCAGCAGCGAGCCCAACTCGTCGTGGAGCTCGCGCGCGAGGTGGGCGCGCTCGGATTCCCGAACATTCTGCAAATGGGTTGCGAGCTCGGCCAGCGTGGCGGTGCGATCTCGCACTTCGCCCTCCAGCGCGTTGCGCTCGCGTTGCAGCACAGTTTGCTGGCGTTGATCGGCCGCGTGCAGGGCAGCCGTCTGACGCAGGTACAGGACAAATGCGATCAGTGCAGCGAGCACTACCGCCGGAATGCCAAAACGGCCGAATGCGAGCGATTGGGCGATCTGCCGCTGGCCGTGCGCCAGCGTCTGGTCGCTGAAAGCCATGAGTGTGGCGACCTGTGCGCGGATGGCCTGCATTTCTTCCCGCCCGACATCGGTCGTGATGACGAACTTCCATGCGTCCTCGTTGTTGCTTTTGCGCAAGCGAACGCTCATTTCCATTTCTGCCAGCTTGCGCGCAACGTGCCCGGCCAGCACTTCGACTGCAGCGGCTTCGCGTGCATCGCTTCGGTAGATTTTGCGCAAGGCGTCGATTCGGTCGTTGACCGAAGCAATGGCCGCGTCGTACGGCGCACGGTAACTCGGCTCGCCTGTCAGCAGGTAGCCGCGCTGGCCCGTTTCTGCATCGACGATGTCCTGCAGCAGTTTGTTGAGGGCCAGGCGTGCCACCTGGGTCTCGCGCACGGCCTGCACTTCCTGGCGCGATTGGCGATAACCTGCCTCGTTGATGCCAATCAAAACCAGTGCGGCCAGGGCGGCCAGCACGAGGTTCAGTGCCATCTTATGGAAAGTTATCCGGCGCATGGGGTCTCCGAAAGAAGCGAGCTCGAGAAATTCGGGAATAATTGGCGCCGACGAGTGCTCAGCATATTGCGCCTCATGGACGCAGACAACGAAGAAAGTAACAGATGATCAAGATCGGAATTGTGGACGACCACGCCATCGTGCGCTCCGGCTTGCGCCAATTTTTCTCCGAGCACGTCGATTTGCGTGTGGCGGGAGAGGCCGCAAGCGGCCGCGAAGCGATCGAACTCGTGCGTACCACGGAACTCGACGTGCTGGTGATGGACTTGTCCATGCCCGGGCAGAGCGGCATCGATGCTCTCGCGATGATTCGCGCCAAGGCGCCTGATGTCGGCATCCTCATCCTCAGCGGCTATCCGGAGGAGCACTACGCGATGAACCTCATCCGCCAAGGTGCAAGCGGCTACCTGAACAAGGAATGTGACCCGATCGATATCGTGAACGCGATTCGCACCATTTCTCTCGGTCGCCGCTATATCACGCCGGCCGTGGCCGAACTGCTCGCACGCCAGCTCGACCGAAAGGATGACGCCGCACCGCACGAACAGTTGTCCGAGCGTGAGTTTCAGGTGTTCCTCAAACTGGCCAAGGGTGAAACCGCGGGCGACATTGCCAAGACGCTGTCGTTGTCGGTGAAGACCGTGAGCACGTACCGCACGCGCCTGATGGAGAAGATGAATCTTTCGTCCAACAGCGATCTGACCTATTACGCGCTGAAGAACAAGCTGATCGACTGAGATCGGTCTTTCCGGCGCCGCCGTCATGGCGGCGACGCCGGCGTATTTCCAGCCACGCGCAAGGCGTCCCAGAACGGCGTCATTGCGCGTTGTCGTTTGACGCGCGCGCAGCGGCCATGACCGCACAGAAGTCGATCAGCGCTTCGATTTCGTTGGATTTGTCGAACACTGCGTCGGATCCCAACTGGGCGCAGCGCTGGCGGATATCGGCAGTGGCATAGTTGCTCAGTACCACGACTTTCTGCCAGCTGTTGCGGGTCGCACATGCCTGCAGCACGCCCAGGCCGCTGCCCTGCTTGAGAAACAGGTCGACGATGACCAGCTCCCAGTCCTGCGCGTGGGCCGTGAGCCATTGGCGCGCCTCATCCTCGGTCGCCGCAAAGCCTATGGGCTTGACTTGTGTGAGCTCCTCGAGCGTGCCCACCAAGTTTTCGCGGATCGTGGGGTTGTCCTCGACGATGTAAGTTTTCAATCTGTAATCCTGTCGCCGAGCCACCCTTGCACATCCCGAAGCGATGTGCCGCGACTGCATACAAATGATAACGAAAGTCGTGTCTTTTCATGCAGGGCGCAAGGGAGTCCCCGTGTAGGCGCTTTCCCACCGGCCGCCGTCGTACCGTAGGTCAACCCGCACAGGGGGTGCCGTGAGGTGCTGACCGGCGCTAGGTGTCGCCGGGTTTAGGCTACCTTCATACTGCTTGACGCAAGAGCTTAGCCATTCTGCGTCAGTTGTCGTCGTCTCACGTAGCTGTTTCGTTGCCTCTCGCCTGGTCAGGATACCCATGAATAAATTCAATATGTCGAGACAGCCACTGATTTTCAAGCTGTTGGCAGGACTGATCGTGCTGCTGATGGTGCTGGTTCTTGTGGTCGTATTCTTTCCATGGGATGTTCTGCGCCAGCCCGTCAACCGCTATGTGAGCGATAAGACGGGTCGCAAGTTCGAGATTACACGCCGACTGGATGTGCATTTGGGGTTTAGAGGTGCAACGATCGTCCTGGACGGCGTTGAGTTCGCCAATCCATCGTGGGCCCGTGATCCTTACCTGGTGCGCACCGACCGTGCCGATTTCGACGTTCGCCTCTGGCCGCTGATTGGGGGCAAGGTCGTGATTCCGCGACTGTCACTGGTGTCGCCGTCGCTCGGCCTTCAGATGGAAGCCGATGGCCGACGCACTTGGGCACTCGGCAAGGACACGGCTGACGAGGGCTCGGTCCCGACCGTCGGCCTGCTGCAGATCGACGGCGGGTCGATCGACTTCCTTGCTTCGCATCTTGGCGTCGATTTGCACGCCGACGTCGATTTTGACTCCGCGCGGGGCGACATGCCGCTTTCCTACAAGATCAAGGGCACGTACCAGAAGCAGCCGCTCAGCGCGACCGGGGCCATGGGCAATGTGATGCAGCTGACGGCGGCTGGGCAACCGCCGTTTCCGCTCTCCATCAATGCCGTGGCCGGCCAGACGCGATTGAAGGCTTCCGGCAGTGTGGCAAGCCTGCAGACTCTCGACGGTCTCACCGCCCAGTTCGATCTGCGTGGGCAGAACCTCGGCGACCTCTATCGGCTGCTGGGCATTGCCTTGCCCCAAAGCTCGCCTTATGCGCTGGCAGGCGATCTTCGCAAGCAGGGAACGCTTTGGACGGTTGCGGCCCTCAAAGGTCGACTCGGTCTTTCGGACATCGGCGGTGAGATGAAGTTCGACCAGGGGCCCAAGCCCGCTTACCTGAGCGGCGACCTGCGCTCGCGCGTCATGGACATGGACGACCTGGGGCCGCTGATCGGCCTGGCGCCGACCGCGCGTTCGGCGAGTGCCATCGAGGGCGTGGCACCCCCTTCGACCGTGCAGGCCAAGCGGCCTGGCGGCAAGGTGCTGCCTGCGGCCACGCTGGACTTCGATCGGCTGCGAGCGATGAATGCCGACGTCAAATACACGGCCGACCGCATCAAGAACGTTCGCGAGATCCCTTTGGACAAAGGCAGCGTGCAGGTCAAGCTCAAGGACGGTGTGCTCACGCTTGATCCCCTCGATCTCGGCGTGGGGGGCGGCAAGCTGGCGGGGGCAATCCGCATCGACGGTTCCAAGAACCCTGCGGACATCCGCGCCTCGCTCGACATCCGTGGCATGCAGCTCGCGCGGCTCGTGCCGAAGCTCGAAACCACCGGCAACAGTGTCGGTCGGATCGATGGGCGCATCAATCTGTCCGGGTCGGGCAACTCGGTGGCCAACTGGCTGGGTGGCGCGTCGGGTGACGTGGCTGTTCTGTCCGGGCGCGGACAGTTCGGCAATCTGCTGCCGGTGTTTGCCACGCTGGTGGGCGGCGACATCATCAAATTCCTGGTGCGCGGCGATCGCAACGTCGAGCTGCGCTGTGCTGCCATCGCGTTCGATGTCAACAAAGGGGTGGCGAGCGGACGCACGCTGGTGCTCGACACCACCAATGCGGTCTTCGTTGGCACGGGCAAGGTCAATCTGGCCACCGAAGGGCTCGACTTCGTGATCACACCGCAACCCAAGGCCAAGAGCATCCTGTCGATCCGCACGCCACTGGTCGTCGGTGGCACGCTGGGCTCGCCTTCGGGTGGTGTCGAAGCCGGTCCTCTGGTCGGTCGCGGCCTCGCAGCGCTTGCCTTGGGCGCCATCAATCCCTTGCTGGCGCTGGCTGCAACCATCGAAACGGGTCCGGGCGAGGATGCGAACTGCAAGGACGTGCTGGCCGATGCAAACCGTCCCACCGCAGGAGCCGCGGCCAATGGTGCGGCCCGCGCCAAGGGAGCCAGGCAACCTTGAACGGTTGCCTGCGGCGGTCGTCAGTCCGTGGACGTGATGGACGTGGCTACAGGCTTGCGCGTGGCGCAGACGCCGCATTGGGGGTCACGTGCAATCCGAAGCGTGTCGAATGCGGTTCGACGGCCGTCGAACATCAACAGGCTGCCGGCCAGCGACGGTGAGATGCCAGCCAGCAGCTTGAGCGCCTCGCTGGCCTGCAGCGTGCCGATGGTGCCCACCACGGGTGCAAACACACCCATCACGGCACAGCGTGTTTCCTCGAAGTCGGCCTGCGGTGGAAAAATGCACGCGTAGCAGGGTGACGTGGCGTCTCGCGTGTCGTACACGCTGAGCTGTCCATCGAAGCGCAATGCAGCGCCGGCCACCAGCGGCTTGCCATGCACCACGCAGGCGTGGTTGACGATGTGGCGGGTGGCGAAGTTGTCGCAACAGTCGACCACCACGTCCGTGCCGGGCAGCAATTGGTCCAGCAGGGCGGCATCGGCGCGCTGCGCATGCGTGACGACGTCGATGGTCGGGTTCAGCGCGCGCATGGCTTGCGCCGCGGAGTCGACTTTGGGCAGGCCCACGCGTGCCGTGGAATGGGCCACCTGACGCTGGAGATTGGTGAGGTCGACCTCATCATCATCGACCAGCGTGATGCGGCCCACACCGGCGGCTGCCAGGTACAAGGCGACCGGCGAGCCCAGCCCGCCGGCCCCGATCACCAGGGCATGCGCCCTGCTGACCCGTTCCTGGCCGTCGATGCCGAACTCCTCCAGAAGAATGTGGCGCGAGTAGCGCAGCAGCTCAAGATCTTCCATGCCTGGATGCCCGGGCTTCAGTCGCTGGCTCAGTTTTCCTTCTTCTCTTCCTTGTTGTCGACGATGACCTGTGTCTTGCTGACCATCACCGGCGCGCCCTTGAGGCGGTTGAGCGCCTGTGTGAGCGGGAAGTCCTTGTCGGAGCCGAACTCAGGCACCTTGCGGTCGGCCGCTGGTTTCTTGGCTTCTTCTTCCAGGCGTTTGCGTGCTTCGTCGCGTGCCTTTTCACGCTCGGGGTCCTTGGCTTCGGGGCCCTGGCCGCTGGCCAGATGCTTCTCGAGGTCGGCCTCGCGCATGCGCAACGCGGCGTACGGGCTGCCCTCGGCGCTTTCATCGATCAGCACGTTTGGCACGATGCCCTTGGCCTGAATCGACGTGCCGCTCGGCGTGTAGTAGCGCGCTGTCGTGATCTTCAGACCCGTGTCAGGGCCGAGCGGACGCACGGTCTGCACGGAACCCTTGCCGAAGGTCTGGCTGCCCATGATGGTGGCGCGCTTGTGGTCCTGCAGGGCGCCGGCGACGATCTCGCTGGCCGACGCGGAACCTTCGTTCACGAGCACGACCAACGGCACCGTCTTGAGCGCTGCAGGCAGGCTCTTGAGCGGATCGGTGCCGCTGCGGCGCTGGTAGAACTCAGGCGCTGCCTTGTAGACCGCTTTGCTTTCGGCCAGCTGGCCGTCGGTGGACACGACGGTGGCGTTTTCCGGCAGGAAGGCGGCCGAAATGGCCACGGCCGCATCGAGCAGGCCACCCGGATCGTTGCGCAGGTCGAGCACCAACCCCTTGACGTTCGGGTCCTGCTTGTAGATTTCGTCGACCTTCTTGACGAAGTCATCGACCGTGCGCTCCTGGAACTGGGACAAGCGGATCCAGGCGTAGCCCGGCTCCATGATCTTGCCGCGGACCGACTGCGTGCGGATCTCCTCGCGGGTGATCGTCACCGGGAAGGTGCGGTTCTCGTCCTTGCGGAAAATCGTCAGGAGCACCTTCGTACCCGATTCGCCCCGCATGCGCTTGACCGCGTCATTGAGCGAAAGGCCGCGCACGGCGGTGTCGTCGATCCGGGTGATCAGGTCGTTGGGCTTCAGGCCGGCACGAAAGGCCGGCGAGCCCTCGATCGGCGAAACGACCTTGATCAGCCCGTCTTCCTGCGAAATCTCGATGCCCACGCCGACGAACCGGCCGGTGGTGCCTTCGCGGAATTCCTTGAACGATTTCTTGTCGAAATACTGCGAATGCGGGTCGAGTCCGGCCACCATGCCGGAGATGGCGTCGGAGATGAGCTTCTTCTCGTCCACCGGCTCGACGTAATCGCTCTTGACCATGCCGAAGACGGCCGCGAGCTGCTGGAGCTCTTCGAGCGGCAGTGGTGCAAGCGAGCCGCGCGCGACCGTCTGCAGGGAAACGGTGGTCAGCACGCCGGCGACTGCGCCTGCGGCAACCCAGCCGGTGATCTTCAATTTCTGGCCCATGTCTATGTGTCCTTGTCGGCTGTGAGACCAATATACACAGCTTGGAAGCAATTTGTCTTCCGGGGTTCCGGTAGACCGCAAAGTAAGTGCAAGTGGGCCGGTTCGCGCGATGTCACGCCTTGCCCTGGGTCGCCACGGCCGCGGCTGCCTTGGCGGCTGCCTCGGCGTCGCCCAGGTAGTAGTGGCGCAGGGGCTTCAGGTCGTCATCGAGCTCATAGACCAGGGGAATACCATTGGGGATGTTCAGCCCGACGATGTCGCTGTCGGAGATGCCGTCGAGGTATTTGATGAGCGCGCGGATCGAGTTGCCGTGCGCAGCGACCACCAGGCGGCGTCCGCTGCGGATGGCCGGTGCCATCGACTCGTTCCAGAACGGCAGCACCCGTGCGACCGTGTCCTTCAGGCACTCGGTCAGCGGCACCTGCTCGGCGGCCAGTTTGGCGTAGCGGACGTCGCCGCGCTCGCTGCGCGGGTCGTTGGCTTCCAGCGGCGGCGGCGGCGTGTCGTAGCTGCGGCGCCAGACCAGCACCTGCTCGTCGCCGTACTTCTTGGCTGTTTCAGCCTTGTTGAGTCCTTGCAGGCCGCCGTAATGGCGTTCGTTCAGGCGCCACGAATGCACCACCGGCAGCCAGGTGCGGTCGAGTTCGTCGAGCGTGTGCCAGAGCGTGCGCGTCGCGCGCTTGAGCACGCTGGTGTAGGCGACGTCGAAGTCGTAGCCCTCGGCCTTGAGCAGCCGGCCGGCCTGCTTGGCCTGTTCCACGCCGGTGGGCGTCAGGTCGACGTCGGTCCAGCCTGTGAAGCGGTTTTCGAGATTCCAGGTGGATTCGCCGTGGCGAATCAGTACCAGTTTGTGCATAGGAGACCTTCGACGGGGGAGTTTGAAAAGGGATGCGACGTACGACGCGATCCGTGCATTCTAAAATCCGTGGTTTGCCCATCAAGGAACATTGTGAAATTCATCGTCGACAACTGGATGCTGATCCTGATTGCGCTCAGTTCGGGCAGCATGCTGGCGTGGCCGCTGATCCGCGGTACGGGCGGCGGATCGCTCACGGCCCAGGGTGCGGTGCAGCTCATCAACCGTTCGCGCGGCGTGATGGTCGATGTGCGCAATGCCGAGGAATACGCCGCTGGCCACGCGACGGGTGCGAAGAACGTGCCATTCGACCAGCTCGAGGCCAAGCTGCCGCTTGCCGTGAAGAACAAGACCGTGCCGCTGCTGCTCATGTGCGCCACGGGCGCACGCGCGCAGCGTGCGGTGGCCGCGGCCAAGAAACTGGGCTACGAACAGGCCCAAGCCGTCGCAGGCGGACTCAAGGGCTGGAAAGAAGCCAATCTGCCGGTTGAAAAAGCCTGAAGCGGCCCTGAACTGGAATTGATCATGCAAACCGTCAAGATGTACACCACCGCCGTCTGCCCTTATTGCACCCGTGCAAAGCAGATCCTCAAGGCCAAGGGGGTCGAGCAGATCGAGGAGATCCGCATCGACAGCGACCCGCAGGCGCGCGCGCAGATGATGGAAATCACCCAGCGCCGCACCGTGCCGCAGATCTTCATCGGCGACACGCACGTCGGTGGCTGCGACGACCTGATCGCGCTCGACGGCCGCGGCGGCCTCGTGCCGCTGCTGCAGTCCTGAACGCAGGCTGACATACCGCCGGGCGATAATCGTCCGTTCACCCGTATCAGTCCACTGCGCCCCAGGCGCAGTCCGGGCTTGTTTTGATTTCGAAAGTGCATTCGCCATGGCCGACCAAGATCCCGTATTCCAGATTCAGCGCGTCTACCTGAAAGACCTGTCGCTCGAGCAGCCCAATTCGCCCGGGATCCTGCTGGAACAGGACCAGCCCACTGTCGACATCCAGCTGGGCGTGGACGCACAGCCCGTGACCGACGGCATCTTCGAAGTGACTGTCTCGGCCACGGTGCAGACCAAGCTGGGCGATCGCACCGTGTTCCTGGTCGAAGCCAAGCAGGCCGGGATCTTCGAAATCCGCAACCTGCCGGAAGACCAGATGGGTCCGATCCTCGGCATCGCTTGCCCGCAGATCGTGTACCCCTACCTGCGCGGCAACGTGGCCGACGTCATCCAGCGTGGCGGTTTCCCGCCGGTGCACCTGGCAGAAATCAACTTCCAGGCGATGTTCGAGCAGCAGCAGGCGCAGGCCGCCGGCCAGCCTTCGCCGATCCTGACGCAGTAACGCGGCAGTCCTCCGTCCGCGCCGATGAAGATCTGCGTCCACGGCGCCGGCGCCTGGGGCACGGCCGTTGCTGTCAATGCGTCCGCGCGCCACGAGGTCACGCTTTGGGCGCGCGATGCCGCCCAGGCCGACGCGATGTCGGCCCAGCGCGAAAACGCCCGTTACCTGCCCGGCCTGGCCTTGCCAGCGTCGCTCGCCGTGCGTGCGGGCGGTATTGTCGAGGCAAGTTCAGGTGTCGATCTCGTCGTTGTGGCCACACCCATGGCCGCCTTGCGCGAGCAGCTCACCGCGCTGCGTGGCATCACCGTACCGGTGGCCTGGCTGTGCAAGGGCGTCGAGCCCGCGCGCGGTGTCGGCACGACGTCGTATGGGCTGCTCGCGCATGAGATCTGGGCGCAGGTGGCGCCTGACTTGATGGCGGGGGTGCTGAGCGGTCCGAGCTTTGCACGCGAAGTCGTCGAAGGCCGGCCCACCGCGCTGGTGGCGGCCAGCCCGCATGCGGCGGTGCGCGATGCGCTGGTCGACGCATTCCACGGCCCGGCGCTGCGCGTGTACGCCAACGAAGACATCGTGGGTGTGGAGGTCGGTGGCGCGGTCAAGAACGTGCTGGCCATCGCCACGGGCCTGTGCGATGGACTCGCGCTTGGCCTGAACGCCCGCGCAGCCTTGATCACGCGTGGCCTCGCTGAAATGACGCGTTTCGGCCTGGCGCTCGGTGCACGTGCCGAGACCTTCATGGGGCTTTCGGGACTGGGTGACCTGGTGCTGACGGCCACCGGCGACCTCTCGCGCAACCGCAAGGTCGGCCTGCTCCTGGCCCAGGGCCGCACCTTGGCAGAAGCCGTCGATTCGCTGGGGCATGTGGCCGAGGGCGTGTATTGCGCCCGTACGGTGGTGCAGCGCGCACGTGGCCTGGGCATTGAAATGCCGATCGCCGAGGGTGTCGTGGCGTTGCTCGACGGCCGTGTGAGCCCGCAGGATGCGGTCGCCGCGCTGACCGGGCGCGACCCGGTGTCTGAGTAAGCCGGTCCGGCGCGCCCCGGCAGGTGCAGGGGCGGCCCCGCACGGTCCCTAGGGCTGGAGCTCCAGTGTGCAGCTGTCGCCGAGCGCCTGGCGCCACACCCGCACGCGCGCCAGGGAGGGCTCAAAGTCAGGCAACGCATCGGCGATGAACAGGCACAGGTTTTCCAGCGTGGGCGGGTGCAGGCCGGGCACGTCGTCCAGCAGGCGGTGATCGAGCTGCTCGCGCACGTCGTCCAATCGCCGGCGCAACAGGCCCAGGTCGATCACCATGCCCGTCGCCGGATCACGCTCGCCCGACAGCCAGACTTCGGCATGGTAGGTATGGCCGTGGATGCGGCGGCTGCCTTCAGTCTCGATGGCACGGTTGAGCGTGTGGGCGGCGTCGAAGAAAAAGCGTTGGCTGAGGGTGAAGCGCATCGTCGGGGAAGTTCTGGGTGAGGCGTGGCTGTTTCAGCGAATGCCGGTGATCTTGTGTGTCTGCACGCTCAGGCGCCAGACGGGCTGTTCCATGCAGGCGGCGATGCACAGTTCGGTGTGGAGGATCCGGTCGGGGCCGTCCATCGGCTGAAGAAATCGCAAGGCGAAGTCGCCGGTACGCGCCATCGTGTCGAGGTCCAGGCCCGGCTGCGGCCATACCAGCTTGAGTTCCTGGCCGCGCTGCTGCACCCAAGGCGCACCTGCCTTGGGGCTGATGCAAAGCCAGTCGATGCCGGCAGGCGCTTCGACCGTTCCGTTGCTCTCCACCGCAATGCGAAAGCGCCGCGCGTGCAGCGCATCGACCAGTGCTGCATCAACCTGCAGCAGCGGTTCGCCGCCGGTCAGCACCACCAGGCGATGGTCGACGTCGCCAGCAGGCCACTGGCTGGCGATGGTGTCGGCCAGCGCGTTGGCGTCTTGGAACTTGCCGCCCAGCGTGCCGTCGGTGCCGACGAAGTCGGTATCGCAGAAGCGGCAGATGGCATCGGCGCGGTCGGCCTCGCGCCCGCTCCAGAGGTTGCAGCCAGCGAAACGGCAGAAAACGGCCGGCATGCCCGCCTGGCCGCCTTCGCCTTGCAGGGTGTAGAAGATTTCCTTGACGCTGTAAGTCATGACGGGTTTATTCCTGCGGGCGTCTGTGGCCGGGCATCGTGTGTCTGAAAAAAAGTGAAAAGCGGAAGGCTGGTCAGCCGGCGCGCGGCACCCCGAGCGGGGATGTCGGCGGTCTGCAGGTCGGTCGGCGAACGTGCGGTGTGCGCGGCATCTTCAAGCTGGCACGTAGGCCAGCCGGACGTAGATGGGCGCAAATGCTTCCGCCTGCGTGATGTCGATCAAGGTTTCCTTGGCAAGTTCCAGCATCGCGATGAAGGTGACCACCAGGACCGGCACGCCACGCGTCACGTCGAACAGCTTCTCGAACTCGACGAAGCGCTGGCCCTGCAATTGGCGCAGCACGATGCTCATGTGCTCGCGCACGCTGAGTTCCTCGCGCGAAATCTTGTGGTGCTGCACGAGCTTGGCCCGCTTCATGATGTCGGCCCAAGCGTCGCGCAGGTCGACCACGTTCATCTCCGGAAAGCGCGGCTTCATCGACTGCTCGATGTAGACCTGCGCCTTCCAGAAGTCTCGGCCATACACCGGCATGGCACTCAGCGCCGCCGCCTGCAGCTTGGTGTGTTCGTACTCCAGCAGGCGCCGTACCAGCTCTGCGCGCGGGTCTTCGGCTTCCTCGCCGTCGGCCGTCTTCTTGGGCGGCAGCAGCATGCGCGATTTGATCTCGATGAGCATGGCCGCCATCAGCAGGTATTCGGCTGCCAGCTCCAGGTTGGTGCGACGCACCTGATCGACGTAGGCGAGGTACTGGCGCGTCAGCCCCGCCATCGGAATGTCGAGGATGTTGAAGTTCTGCTTGCGGATGAGGTAGAGCAGCAGGTCGAGCGGACCTTCGAAAGCTTCAAGAAAGACCTGCAGCGCCTCCGGCGGGATGTACAGGTCGTTCGGCAACGCGAACAGCGGCTCGCCGTAGAGGCGGGCAAGCGCCACCTGGTCCACCACCTGCGGCATCGCGCCGACGACTTCTGCGCCGGAATCGTTGCCGCCCATGGCGGATGCGGCACTCACTTACTTGACTTGGGTCTGATAGACGTAGGGCTGCTGGGCGACCTTGGCCTGGCCGTACTCGTCGAGCAGGCTGCGGTCGACCTGCTTGTCCCACAGCAGGGCGCGGCCGGCGCGCTGTTCGGCCTCGAGCGAAGGCTTCTTGGCCTTGAGTGCATCGATGAACTGGGTGGCATCGGAGGTGTAGTGGGGACGATTGAAGATGGACATAGACTGGAACCCTTTGCGGCCGATTTTACCGGGGATGGCATGGCGCACATGATTTCGAGAAGGATGCTCACCATGGGAGTGCTCAGCGCGCTGCTGGCGTTGGTCGGTTGCGACAACCGTGCCATCAGCGAACTGGAGGAGGGCGTCTCGACCGAGGCCGACGTGCGGGCGCGGTTCGGCCAGCCGGAGAACGTCTGGGAATCGCCGGCAGGGCGGGTCTTCGAATACAACCGCCAGCCGCAGGGCCAGAAGAACTACATGATCACCATCGGCGCCGACGGCAAAATGGCCGCGCTGCGCCAGGTGCTCACGCCTGAGAACTTTGCCAAGGTTCAGCCGGGCATGGCCATGGAAGACCTGCGCAAGCTGCTCGGCAAGCCGGCCAAGGTCCAGCCCTGGGCCCTCAAGCGCGAGACCGACTGGGAATGGCGTTGGGTGCAGCCGCCGAATTCGCCGATGGTGTTTTCCGTGACGCTCAATGACGACCAGCGCGTGGTCCGCAGTGGGTCCTCGCCCGATCGGGGTACGGAAGCACCCTGAACTGCAGGGTCAGGGCGCGGCCCCCCCGCCGGGGAGCACCGCGCCCACGGCACGCCCGCCCAGGCGCGCCGTGCCGATGGCGGCATCGGCGGCCAGGCCGACCGCCGAGGCGCCCACGCTCACCGCAGTGCCCGCCACGCTCACGACGGCACCGCCGACGGCTACCACCGCGCAGCCGCTGCTGAGCACCACGGCGCACAGGCACAGCCCTGTCATCGCGGCACGCGCCGGACGGCGGGCGGCCGCGAGGGTCCGTACGGCAGAAAAAATGGGCATGGTGTGGGGCGTCCTGGCGCAATCCTGGCGAATGTCGGTGGCGGCGTCGCTGGGTGCATCAGTGGATGCGCATGCCGGGCGTGGCGCCGGGCCAGGGTTCCAGCACGTGGATCCCGGGCTGGGCCTTTTCGTCGGCATGGCTGGCAGCCAGCACCATGCCTTCGCTGATGCCGAACTTCATTTTGCGTGGCGCCAGGTTCGCCACCAGCACGGTGAGCTTGCCGGTCAGCTGCTCAGGCTGATAGGCCGAGGCGATGCCGCTGAACACATTGCGCAGGCGGCCTTCGCCCGCGTCCAATGTCAGCCGCAGCAACTTGGTCGAGCCTTCGACCGGCTCGCAGGCCACGATCTTGGCGATGCGCAGGTCGACCTTCACGAAGTCGTCGATGGTGATGGTCGGGGCGATCGCCTCGCCGCCGGGTAGCGTGGCAGGCGTGGCGGCCGCGGCGTTGGCGTCGGTCGCCGCGACGGCAGGCACTTCGGCGGGTTCGAACAGCGTGTCGAGCACCTTGGGGTCGACGCGCTGCATCAGGTGCTTGTAGTCGCTGATCACATGGCCGGCGTGGAGCGCGCCGTCGGCATCCCGCCATTCGAGCGGCGCGATCTTCAGGAACGATTCGACGCTTGCAGCCAGTGCCGGCAGCACCGGCTTCAGGTACAGCGTGAGCAGGCGGAACGCTTCGATGCAGACCGTGCACACGTCGTGCAGACGGGCTTCCATGCCTTCCTTCTTGGCCAGCTCCCAGGGCTTGTTGGCATCGACGTACTCGTTCACGCGGTCGGCCAGCGCCATGGTTTCGCGCAGCGCGCGGGCCGTGTCGCGCCCGTCGTACAGCGCGCGGATGTCCGGCGCCTGGCTGCGCAGGTGGGCAAGCAGTTCGGCGCCGTCCGCTGTCACCGTGCCCAGTTGCCCGGCGAAGCGTTTGCCGATGAACCCGGCTGCGCGGCTCGCGATGTTGATGTACTTGCCCACCAGATCGCTGTTGACGCGCGCGACGAAGTCCTCGGGGTTGAAGTCGATGTCCTCGTTGCGGCCGCTGAGCTTGGCGGCGAGGTAGTAGCGCAGGTGCTCGGGGTTCAGGCCGATCGACAGGTAGCGCAACGGGTCGATGCCGGTGCCGCGGCTCTTGCTCATCTTCTCGCCGCTGACCGTCAGGTGGCCGTGCACGTGGATCGCATCGGGCGCCTTGCGGCCGCTGAAGTACAGCATCGCGGGCCAGAAGAGCGTGTGGAAGGTGATGATGTCCTTGCCGATGAAATGCACCTGTTCCAGGTCCGGGTCCGCCATGTACTCGGTGTACGAGATGCCGTCGCCGCCTGCCTCGATGCAGCGCTTGTCCAGCAGGTTCTTCAGCGAGGCGAGGTAGCCCACCGGCGCGTCCATCCAGACGTAGAAGTACTTGCCCGGCGCATCGGGGATCTCGATGCCGAAGTAGGGCGCGTCGCGGCTGATGTCCCAGTCGCCCAGGCCGCCTTTGCCTTCATCGTCCTTGTAAAGCCACTCGCGGATCTTGTTCTGCACTTCGGGCTGCACGTGGCCGGCGGCGGCGGTCCATTCCTTCAGGAAGGCCTCGCAGCGCGGGTCCGACAGCTTGAAGAAGAAGTGGTCGGAGCTGCGCAGCTCGGGCTTGGCGCCCGACAGCGCAGAGTACGGATTGATCAGCTCGGTCGGCGCATACACCGCACCGCAGACCTCGCAGTTGTCGCCGTATTGGTCCTTCGCATGGCAGTTGGGGCACTCGCCCTTGATGAAGCGGTCCGCCAGGAACATGCGCTTTTCAGGGTCGTAGAACTGCTCGACGCTCTTGGTGCTGATGAGGCCCGCCTTGTCGCGCAGGTCGCGGTAGATCTCTTGCGCGAGCTGGTGGTTTTCCGGCGAGTCGGTCGAGCTCCAGTTGTCGAAGGCGATGTGGAAGCCGTCGAGGTAGGGTTTGCGGCCCGCCGCGATTTCGGCCACGAAGGCCTGCGGCGTGATGCCGGCCTTGTCGGCCGCAATGGTGATGGCCGCGCCGTGCGCGTCGTCGGCGCAGACGAAGTCGACCTGCGCACCCGTCATTCGCTGGAACCGCACCCAGATGTCGGCCTGGATGTACTCCATGATGTGGCCGATGTGGAACTTGCCGTTGGCGTACGGCAGGGCGGTGGTGACGAAGAGCTTGCGCTGGGGCATCGGAGGCGCTTTCTGGGCGAAGAAACGGAAGGCGGAGGGAGCGGCGGCCGACGTGAGCGCTGGCCGGGTGAGCATTTTAGGCGGCGGCGCTCCGGCCTGCCCCCACGGCGCAATAATCCGCCTCTTTGCCTGCGTCCGTCATGCGCACGATGCCCACCGTCCTGAATTTCGCCTACGGTTCCAACATGCTGCTGGCGCGCCTGCGCCAGCGCGTGCCGTCCGCGCGCATGCGGGTGGTCGCGACACTGCCGGGGCACGCGCTGCGCTGGCACAAACTGGGGCAGGACGGCTCCGGCAAGTGCGACGTGCTGGCCGTCGACGATCCGCAGGCGTCTGTGATCGGCGTCGTCTTCGAGATCGCGCTGAGCGACAAACCCCGGCTCGATGCGGCAGAGGACCTGGGCGTGGGCTATGCCGAGAAGGAAGTCGACGTGCAGACCCACGCGGGCCCGGTGCGGGCCTGGGTCTACCACGCTCTGCGCATCGACCCGGCTGCCGTGCCCTTCGACTGGTACAAGGCGCTAGTGCTGGCCGGTGCCCGGGAACATGGATTGCCGCCCAGCTACGTCGACAGGCTCGACGCCACGCCCTCGCGGCCCGACGCGGACCTGGCCCGCGCTGCCCGTAATTTCGCGCTTTTGGGGGCATCGCCCGACGCCGCCACGCAGAGCGCCTAGGATCGACACTTCCAGACCGACCCGCAAGAGAGAGCACGCCATGACCACCCCCATCCCCGCCACCCTGATTCCCGGCGACGGCATCGGCCCCGAGATCGTCGACGCCACGCTGGCCGCGCTCGATGCGCTGAAGGCTCCGTTCGAGTGGGACCGCCAGATCGCCGGCCTGGGCGGCGTGCAGCAAGCGGGCGACCCGCTGCCCGCGGCCACGCTCGACAGCATTCGGCGCACCCGGCTCGCGCTCAAGGGGCCGCTGGAGACGCCGTCGGGCGGCGGCTACCGCTCATCGAACGTGCGGCTGCGCGAGGAGTTCCAGCTCTATGCCAACCTCCGGCCGGCGCGCACCATCATCCCGGGCGGTCGGTTCGACAAGATCGACCTGATGGTCGTGCGGGAGAACCTCGAAGGGCTCTACATCGGCCACGAGCACTACGTGCGCATCGACGGCGACCCGCATGCCGTGGGCATGGCCACCGGCATCAACACGCGCCAGGGCTGCCGCCGCCTGCTCGAATATGCGTTCGAGACGGCGATCGCCACAGGCCGCAAAAAGGTCACGCTGGTGCACAAGGCGAACATCATGAAGGTGCTCACGGGTCTGTTCCTTGAAACCGGCCTGCAGATGTACGAGGAGAAGTACAAGGGCAAGTTCGAGCTCGACACCATCATCGTGGACGCCTGCGCGATGAAGCTGGTGCTCAACCCCTGGCAGTTCGACATGCTGGTGACCACCAACCTGTTCGGCGACATCCTGAGCGACCTGGTGGCCGGCCTGGTCGGTGGGCTGGGCATGGCGCCGGGTGCCAACATCGGCGCCGACGCTGCCATCTTCGAAGCCGTGCACGGCTCGGCGCCCGACATCGCGGGCAAGGGCATCGCCAACCCGGTGGCGCTGCTGTTGGCCGCTGCCATGATGCTCGACCACTGCAAGCTGCACGACCGTGCCACGCGCCTGCGCGAGGCGATCGACGCGACCCTGAACATCGACCGCGTGCGCACCGGCGATCTGGGCGGCACGGCCAGCACGGCCGCCTTCACCCAGGCGCTGGTCAGCCGGATCGCCAACGCCTGATGCCGGCCGTGGACACCCCTTCGTTGCCGGTCTCGTCGTCCGTGCCGGTGTTATCGCTGCTGGAGACCCGCGTGCTGGGCGTGCTGATCGAAAAGCAGCGCACCGTGCCCGACAGCTACCCGCTCACGCTCAATGCGCTGGTTGCGGGCTGCAACCAGAAGACCAGCCGCAACCCGGTGCTCGAGGTCAGCGATGCCCAGGCCCAGGCCGCGCTCGACAGCCTCAAGGGCTATCACCTGGTTGGCGAGAGCAGCGGCGGGCGCACCTTTCGCTACGAGCACAACGCCGCACGGGTGCTGCACCTGCCCTCGCAGTCGGTGATTCTTCTGGCCGTGCTGATGCTGCGCGGGCCGCAGACGGCCGGCGAACTGCGCATCGCGTGCGACCGCATGCACAACTTCGCCGACATCTCGTCGGTCGAGGGCTTTCTGGACGAACTTGCCGAGCGTCCGGCCGGCGCGCTGGTGCTCAAGCTGGCACGCCTGCCCGGCGCGCGAGAAAGCCGCTGGGCGCACCTGCTGAGCGGCACGCCGGCCGAGCAGGCCGCGGGCCCCGAGGCCGCGCCGTCGGCGCACGTCGACATGTCGCTGGGCGAGATCGGCGCGCTCAAGGCGAATGTGCTGCGGCTGGAGGGCGAAGTGGGCGCGTTGCGGTCGATGCTCGTGCGCGTCTGTGCCGAGCTGGGCATCGATCCGATGGCAGAGCCGCCGGACACGGCAGCGCGCTAACGACGCGCCAACCCATCCGGCGCTGCGTGCTCGAGCTTCCAGGCGAAGAAGCGCAGCACCTCGTCGCGCTGGCGCAGCGTGTCGGCACGGCCGAGCGCCATCAACTCGCGCGTGAAGCGGGTGTCGAAGAGCAGGTAGCTCGCGAGCGCGGACGACTTGGCCGCGCCGCCAGGGGTGCTTTCCTGCGCGCTGAACATGCGCCGCAAGACGCCCGGCAGCGCCGCGGTGTGCCGTGCGGCGATGGCGTCGATGCGCTCGGACGGCGAAATCACCAGCAGTTCGATCGGCCGCAGGTGGGTGTGGCGACGGCCCTCGGGTGGAATCAGCGCCAGGGTCTGGTTGATGCGCTCCAGCCTTTCCACGTCCACGGTCAGCGCGTCCAGGAAAATGTTGGAGAGCGCGTGGCCGGCGATCTGCGCGAGTGTCGGCCGGCCGCTGAAGGTGTTGGGGCCTGGTTGCGTCATCGGCTCGTGCAGGCGTCCGGCGCCCACCACCAGTACGCGTTGGGCGCCCAGGTGGATGGCCGAGGCGATGGGTGCCGACTGTCGCATGGAGCCATCGCCGAAGTATTCGGAGTGCGCGTTCATGGCGATTTCGGTGGCCGGGAACACGAAGGGAATGGCCGACGAGGCGAGCAGATGGTCGTGCGTGATGCGCCCCGGCACGGCAATGCGCTGCGAGCGTTCCCAGGGCGGCATCGGCGTGGCCGATTCGTAGAAGGTGAAGTGGGCGCCCGAGCTGTAGCTCGACGCGGTCACGGCCAGCGCCTGCAGGTGGCCGGCGGCCATCAGCTGCGGCAGCCGCTCCAGCGGCACCACGCGGCGCAGCAGGTCGGCCAGCGGCGCGTTGTCCAGCAGCGAGCGCGGCTGCTCGCGCCGCCACCGGGAAAACAGCTGCGCCAGGCCCAGCAGGATGCGCCAGCGCCCCGGCACGTCCAGCCGCGCAAGCGCATCGGTGCGATAGACGTGGTCGGTGCGCAGGCCCTGCCAGATGTCGGCGATGTGACGCACCGCGCCATCGAAGTCGTCGGCGTGGGTGGCCAGCGCAGCGGCGTTGATGGCGCCGGCGGAAGTGCCCGTGATCACATGGAAGGGGTTGCCGTGGCCCTCTGCGCCCGCGGCGCGGCGCAGGTCGGCAATGGCTTCGAGCACGCCGGCCTGGTAGGCCGCGCGCGCACCGCCGCCAGTCAGCAGCAAGCCGGTGGTGCCGGTGGGATGGGCGTAGGCGGTCACGGGCGTTCGGAAGTCTGTCAATGCGATATCGGCAGTTTCGACGGCGGGCTGCAGGGTGGCTGCGACCCTGGCACCTTCTAGGGGCTTGGGTAGCGCACTAGACTACCCGCCATTCAGGAGTTAGAACAATGGCAGTTACCCAAGAGGGCCTGATGGCCGCGCTCAAGGCGGTCGTCGACCCGAACACCGGCAAGGATTTCGTCACCGGCAAGGCGCTGAAGAACATTCAGATCCACGAAGGCGACGTCTCCTTCGACCTCGAACTGGGCTACCCGGCCAAGAGCCAGCATCCGGCCTTGCGCCGCGCGCTGGTGGCGGCGGCCCGCACGGCCGCGGGCGTGGACAACGTGTCGGTGAACATCGTCACGCGCGTCACCAGCCATGCGGTGCAGCGCGGCGTGCAGCTGCTGCCCAACGTGAAGAACATCATTGCCGTGGCGTCGGGCAAGGGCGGGGTGGGCAAGAGCACCACGGCCGCCAACCTGGCGCTGGCGCTGGCCGCCGAGGGTGCGGCCGTGGGCCTGCTGGATGCCGACATCTACGGCCCGAGCCAGCCGATGATGTTCGGCATCGACCGCCGCCCCGAAAGCGAAGACGGCAAGACCATGGAGCCGCTGGAGAACCACGGCGTGCAGGTGATGTCGATCGGCTTCCTGGTCGACCAGGAAGAGGCCATGATCTGGCGCGGCCCGATGGCCACGCAGGCGCTCGAGCAGCTGCTGCGCCAGACCAACTGGAAAGACCTCGACTACCTGATCATCGACATGCCGCCGGGCACCGGCGACATCCAGCTCACGCTCTCCCAGCGCGTGCCGATGACCGGTGCGGTGATCGTCACCACGCCGCAGGACATTGCGCTGCTCGACGCCAAGAAGGGCATCAAGATGTTCGAGAAGGTTGGCGTGCCGATCCTGGGCATCGTCGAAAACATGGCCGTGCACATCTGCTCGAACTGCGGCCACGTCGAACACATTTTCGGCGCCGACGGCGGCAAGACCATGGCCGCGCAGTACGGCATGGATTACCTGGGCGCGCTGCCGCTGCACATCGACATCCGCATGCAGGCCGACAGCGGCAAGCCCACGGTGGTGGCCGACCCGGACGGCGAGATCGCCGGCATCTACAAGTCGGTTGCGCGCCAAGTGGCGGTCGGCATTGCTGAAAAGGCCAAGGATTTCTCGGCCAAGTTCCCGACCATCACGGTCAGCAAGAACACTTGAGCCCTGGGGCAGGGCGTCGTTCGGGCACGCGGGTGACGTGAATATCCTCGCATCGATGCGCTACCTGGTGGCGCTCAACGAGCATCGCCACTTCGGTCGCGCCGCGCTGGCCTGCCACATCACGCAGCCGGCGCTGTCGAACGCGCTGCGGGCGCTGGAGGGTGAGTTCGGCGTGCTCATCGTCAAGCGCGGACGGGCCTTTGCCGGGCTCACGGCCGAGGGCGAAGCGGTGCTGGCCACCGCCCAGCACATGCTGCGCGAACAGGACCTGCTGCGCGAGCGGCTCGACCGTGCGTCGAGCCAGCCCACCGGCCGCCTCCGGCTGGCCGCGGTGCCCACGGCCATCAACATCCTTTCGCGCTTTGCCATCGAACTGCAATTGCGCCACCCCGGCATTGCGCCGACGGTGCTGTCGTTGAGTTCACTGGAAATAGAGACCGCGCTCGACAGCATGTCGGTCGACCTGGCGCTGGGCTACACCGACCGCACGCGCGTGCGCAACGTCAGCTTGGCCGTTTGGCCCCAATGCACCGAGCGCTACTACCTGGTGCAGCGCCAGGCCGCATCGGTGGATGGCGCGACGGGCTGGCACGTGGGCGCGCCCATGACCTGGGCCGCTGCGGCGGCGCTGCCGCTGTGCATGCTCACGCCGGACATGCACAACCGCGCCATCGTCGACCACGCCTTCGAAACCGCGGGTGCTAGCGTGAGGCCCGCGATGGAGACCAATTCGATTCACACGCTGGTCAGCAGCGTGGGGGCCGGCGCGATGGCCGGCGTGCTGCCAGGCGCTGCGCTCGAACTGCTGCAGCACGACGCCGTTTTCGAGGCGAGGCCCTTGACCGAGCCCGCGCTGCACACGCCGCTGGGCTTCATGACGCACGCGAGCGACCGCATTTCGCGCGCCCTGCAGGCGGCACTTGAGCTGATGCAGAGCGAGGAGTGGCTCGCGCAATTGGCGGCAAGAGGTTATTTCCTGACGCGTTGAGTCTGGATACCGGCGCGATGCCAACAGCGCCTTCCAGCCTGCACCATCGACCGAGTCGCGCCGGTTGCCCGGGACGCGGTGGCTGGGCCGTGCGATACGCCGGCGGCAACGAGTTCCGCACCTCCCTAAAATCCGCCCTGCGCGCTGCATTCGCCCCGGTTGCAGCGCGTTGTCTTTTCCCCGGGGCCATGTCGAGGACCACCATGTACAAAAACCTCGCAGCCGCGTTCGCGGCCGCCTGTTGTTTTCTTTCGTTTTCTTCCGCCGCCCAAACGCAGCCCCAGACATCGCCCAAGGGGCCGTCCGTCACGCCTTTGAAGATCGGTTTCGTCTACGTCGCGCCGCTGTCGGATGCCGGCTGGGTGCATCAGCACGACCTGGGGCGCAAGGCCGTCGAGGGCGCACTGGGCGGGCAGGTCAAGACCACCTTCGTCGAGAACGTGGCCGAGGGCACCGATGCCGAGCGCGTCATCCGTGACCTGGCGCAGCAGGGCAATCGGCTGATCTTCACGCCCAGCTTCGGCTACATGGAGCCGACGCTCAAGGTCGCGCGCGACTTCCCCGACGTCAGGTTCGAATCGATCACCGGCTACAAGACGGCAGCCAATGTGTCGGTGGCCAACGCACGCTACTACGAAGGCCGCTACCTGGCCGGTGTGGCGGCCGGCCGCATGACCAAGAGCAACCTGGCGGGCTATGTCGCGGGCTTTCCGATTCCCGAGGTGCTGCAGGGGCTCAATGCCTTCACGCTGGGCATGCGCTCGGTCAACCCCCGGGCCCAGGTCAAGGTGGTGTGGCTCGACGTGTGGTTCGACCCACCGAAGGAGCGCGATGCGGCCATGACGCTGTTCAACCAGGGTGTCGACGTGATCGCCTTCCACACCGGCTCCACCGCGGTGATGGCCGCGGCCCAGGAACGCGGCAGGATGGCCGTGGCCTACCACTCCGACATGCGCCGCGTGGCGCCCGACGCGCAGATCGTCGCCGTCACCCACCAGTGGGGCGGCTATTACACGCAGCGTGCGCGCGCCGTGCTCGATGGCAGCTGGAAAAGCGGCAGGGTCTGGGGCGGCGTGAAGGAGGGGATGATCCGTGTCGGCGACTTCGGCCCCAAGGTGCCACAGGCCGTGCAGGCCGAAGTCCTCGCGCGCCAGAAGGACATTGCAGAAGGCCGGCTGCAGCCCTTTCGCGCGACCGCCGACGTGCGCGACAACGCGGGCCATGTGGTGATTCCCAAGGGTACGCAGCTCTCCGACGATCAATTGCTGGGCATGGACTGGCTGGTCGACGGCGTGCAGGGGCGGCTGGTGCGCTGAGGTGACAGTCGCCGGTGTCTCCGGCAGGTACGATCGATCGTGCTTTTTCAGGAGACAAGACCATGCGCCCCGCAGCGCCGCCATTCGCCGCCTCTTTCCCCGTTCGCTCTCTGGCAGACGTTCGTCGCCTGGAGCAGGTTCCGCTGGCCGAAGCGGTCACGGTGCGCAGCACCTATGAATTGATGCGCAACGCGGCGGCCGCCTTCGGGCCCAAGCCGGCGCTCACATTTCTGCGGGACGCCAATCCCGACACACCGCCCATTCGCTGGAGCTATGCGGAACTGCTGGCCGGCATTCACCAGACCGCCAATCTGCTGCACACGCTGGGTGTCGGCCCGACCGACGCCGTCGCCGTGCTGCTGCCCGGCTGCCTCGACTACCACCTCGCGCTCTGGGGTGGCGAGGCGGCGGGCATCGTCCAGCCGCTCAATCCCTTGCTGACCGACGAAAAGCTGGTCGCGCTCATGAGGGCCGCTGGCGCCAAGGTGTTGATCGCCTATGGCAGCGACGACGAATCGGGCATGTGGTCGAAGGCGCTTCGGTTGCGCACGCAGGTGCCGGGCCTCGCAACCTTGCTGCGTGTCGCGCCGCACGACGAAGCGCCCGACGCCGCGGGCGAACTGCCTGCGGGGGTGGGCGACTTCGGCGCACTGCGCGCAGCGCAGCCCGACGACCGACTGGTCAGCGGGCGCGACATCGCGCCTGAGGACATTGCCGCCTACTTCCACACCGGCGGCACGACCGGTGCGCCCAAGCTCGCACGCCACAGCCACCGCGCGCAGGTGTTCACGGCCTGGGCCTGCGTCCAGCTGCAGGGCCAGGGGCCGCAGGACGTCACCATCAACGGCTATCCGCTGTTCCATGTGGCGGGTGTATTGCCTGCGTCGCTGGCGGCGCTGTCGGCCGGCGTTGAGACCGTGATCCCGACCACTGCGCTGCTGCGCAACCGGGAGGTCATTGCGAACTACTGGCGGCTGGTCGAGAAATACCGGCCGACCTCGCTGTCGGCCGTGCCCACGGTGCTTGCTGCGCTGGCCAATGTGCCGCTGGACGGCGCCGACATTTCGTCGATCCGCTACTGCCGCACTGGGGCGGCCGTGCTGGCGCCCGAACTGGCTGCGCGTTTCGAGCGCCTGTTCGGCCTGCACGTGCACGAAAGCCTGGGCATGACCGAAATGGCCGGCATCTCCACCATCACGCCGCCCGGCGTGCACGGCCCGGCCGGCTGCGTCGGGCTGCCGCTGCCGTATTCGCAGATGCGCATCGTCGCGCTCGACGCGCAAGGCGGTGCCAGCGAGCAAGACCTGCCGCCCGGCGAACACGGCATGGTGCTCTTCAAGTCGCCCAATGTGTTCTCGGGCTTCCTCGATCCGGCCGACACCGCCAAGGCCTTCACCGGCGACGGCTGGCTCGCGACCGGCGACCTCGGCTGGATCGACGGCGAAGGCCGCCTCAACCTCACCGGGCGCTCCAAGGACCTGATCATCCGCAGCGGCCACAACATCGATCCGAAGGTGATCGAGGACGCCCTGGGTGCCCACCCCGCGGTGCAGCTGTGCGCGGCCGTCGGCGCGCCCGACGCCTATGCGGGCGAGTTGCCCGTCGTGTTCGCCACGCTGCGCCCGGGGGCGCAGGCGAGCGAAGCCGAACTGCTCGCCTTTGCGGCGGGGAACGTGGACGAAGCGCCGTCGCGTCCCAAATCGGTCACCGTGATCACGCAGATGCCGATGACCAACGTCGGTAAGATCTACAAGCCCGAACTGCGCGCGCTGGCGGCAGGCCAGGTGGCGCAGGCGCTGGTCGACAAGGCCGTGGGTGACCTTACGCTGGCCCCTGGCCATGCGCCGCGCGTGCACAGCGACGAACAGCAGGGTGTGACCGTGTACATGATGCCGGGTGCGCAAGCGGCGCAGCCGCCGGACCTGCAGCAGCGGCTCGAAGCCGCGCTGGCGCCGCTACCCGTCAAGACGCGCGTGGTGTTGCAGACGCCAGCGTAGCGGGCGTTCGCGCACCTGAATACGCCGACGTTCTCGCGTGCGCTGCCCCTGTTTTTTCCAACGATAGAGAGAGACAAACCACCATGCCCATCACCTTCCAAACCGGGCGCCGAGCGGCGCTGGCCTGCGGCGCGGTTGTCGCGTTGCTGTGCGCCGTGGCGCCGGCTCTGGCGCAGACCGCGGCAACGTCCACGCCGTTCCCGAGCAAGCCGGTGCGCATGGTCGTGCCTTTCGCTGCCGGGGGCGGCACCGACACGCTGGCCCGCGTGCTTGGCGAGAAGATGGCGACCAGCCTGGGCCAACCGGTGATCATCGACAACAAGCCCGGTGCAGGCGGCATCATCGGCACCGACGCCGTGGCCAAGGCGCCGCCGGACGGCCACACGATGATGCTGGGCCTGAGCACCTCGCTCATGATCAACCAGTTCCTCTATTCCAAGCTGCCCTATGACACGCAGCGCGACCTGACACTGGTCTACCGCATTGCGATGGGTCCGATGGTGCTGGCCGTCAATCCGACCGGCATTCCGGCGAAGACCGGCCCCGAACTGCTCAAGTACGTGAGCGCCAACAAGGCGAAGCTGGCCTACGGTTCTTACGGCATCGGGTCGTATCCGCACCTGGGTGGCGCGTACCTGAGCGAGACGCAGCAGGCGCAGATGAACCACATCGCCTACAAGGGCGAGGCGCCGATGGTGCAGGACCTGATCGGCGGCCAGATCCACATGGCGTTCGCGAGCGCGCTGGCCGCCAAGGGCCACATCGAGTCGGGCAAGCTGCGCGCCATTGGCGTGACCGGCGACCGCCGCATGGCCGCGCTGCCCAACGTGCCCACGCTGGCCGAGCAGGGGCTGGACGACGAAACCTATCGCATCACCGGATGGCTGGCTGTGGCCGCGCCCGGCGGCACGCCCAAGCCGGTGGTCGACCGCGCGGCCAAGGACATCCACGCGGCGCTGCAACTGCCCGAAGTGCGCGAGCGAGTGGCCGCCATGGGTTTCGAGATCGAAGACAGCTCGCCGGAGCGCTTCCTTGCGGCTTACCGCAAGGAACTGCCGGTGTGGGAGCGGCTGGTCAAACAGTCCGGCGCACGGCTGGAGTAGCGTTCGGCGGGGTGGCCACTCGCTGGTGCAGGGCTGGATGAGCGTTATAGGCTTGTGCTTATCCGAAGCGCGCCGCTTTTCGATAAGCTCGAGCGCCCATGAAAAAAGCCTACCGCGCCTCCCTCCTGCGCTTCGACGATGCCGGCCGCGCCCAATTCGATGAAGACGCGCTCCTCGTCGTCGCCCCCGATGCGCGTGGCCGCCAGTGCGTCCTCGATGCCGGCAGCCACGACGACGTCGCGCCGCGCCACCCCGGCGTGGACACCACGTCGCTTCCCGGCCGCATCCTGGCGCCGGGCTTCGTGGACATGCACATCCACTTTCCGCAGACCGACATCATCGGCGCGCCGGCCGATGGCCTGCTGCCCTGGCTGGAAAACTACACTTTCCCGGCGGAGAGCCGCTTTGCCGAGGCGGGCCATTCCGCCGAAGTCGCCGAGGTCTTCCTGGACGAACTGATGCGCAACGGCGTTACCACCGCGCTGACCTTTGCGACTTCGCACGTGGCCTCGGTCGACGCGTTCTTCACCGCTGCACAGAAGCGCCGACTGCGCATGATCACCGGCAAGGTGCTGCAGGACCGCCATTCGCCCGACGGTGTGCGTGACGAGACCGCGCAAAGCCTGCTCGACACCGAGTCGCTCATCCAGCGCTGGCACGGCGTCGACCGCCTGGGCTATGCCATCACGCCGCGCTTCGCACCCACCAGCACCGACGCCCAGTTGCGCGGCGCTGGCGAACTGGCCATGAAGTACCCCGATACGTGGATCCACTCGCACGTCGCCGAGAACAGGGACGAGGTGCAGTGGGCGCGCGAGCTGTTCCCCCATGCGCGTTCCTACCTCGAGGTCTACAACGGCTTCGGCCTGATGCGCGAGCGCGCGGTGTACGCGCACTGCATCCACTTCGACGACGAGGACCGCCGGCTGATGCGCGCGACGCAGACGGCGACCGCTGTGAGCCCCACCAGCAACCTGTTCCTGGGCAGCGGCTTTTTCGACTTCGCGGGCGCAGACCGCATCGGCTATCGCTACGGGTTGGCGAGCGACGTGGGCGGCGGCACGAGCTTCAGCCCTTTCGCGACCATGATGGCCGCGTACTACGTCGGTCGCGAAGGCCAGACCAAACAGGGCATCAGCATCGCGCCTTCGGAGCTTTGGTGGCGGCACACGGGCGGGGCGGCGCGCGCGCTGGGGCTCGACGGTGTCATCGGCACTCTGCAGCCGGGTTCGGAGGCCGATTTCGTGGTGCTCAATCCCAAGGCCACGCCCTTGCTCGCGCGCAAGACGGGGCTGGCCGAGAACCTGGAGGAGCTGCTGTTCTCGATGATCGTGCTGGGCGATGACCGGTTGATCGAGCGCACCGTCATCTCACAGGCAGGTTGACGCGCCGGCGCGGGGAGCCATGCCACAATTCGAACCATCTTCTCCCGCAAAAGCAGCGACCGCATATGAGCATCAAGAGCGACAAATGGATCCGGCGCATGGCCGAGCAGACCGGCATGATCGAACCCTTCGAGCCCGGCCAGATCCGTGAGCGCGAGGGCCAGAAGATCATCAGCTATGGCACGTCCAGCTACGGCTACGACATTCGCTGTGCCCCTGAATTCAAGGTTTTTACCAACATCCACAGCACGGTGGTCGACCCGAAGAACTTCGACGAGAAAAGCTTCGTCGACATGAACGGCGACTACTGCATCATTCCGCCGAACAGCTTCGCGCTGGCACGCACTGTCGAATACTTCCGCATCCCACGCAACGTGCTGACCATCTGCTTGGGCAAGAGCACCTACGCGCGCTGCGGCATCATCGTCAACGTGACCCCGTTCGAGCCGGAGTGGGAGGGGTACGTGACCCTCGAATTCAGCAACACCACGCCGCTGCCGGCCAAGATCTACGCGGGCGAAGGCTGCGCCCAGGTCCTGTTCTTCGAAAGCGACAAGGACGACGTCTGCGAGGTCAGCTACAAGGATCGCGGGGGCAAGTACCAGGGCCAGCACGGCGTGACCTTGCCCAAGGCCTAAAGCTTCGTTGCGGTCCTACAGCCGCTCGCGCCACTTGGCCTGTTCGGCGCCACCGCGCCCGAGCACCATCGCTGCACTTCCACAGGGTGTGGATGGGTGGAGCGGCATATGGCTTTTTTTCAGTACTTCCGAGGCATGCAGCAGACGCGGCTTTGGCTGGTCGGTGCACTGGTCGCCTTGCTGGTGGGCTTGCTTGTCGCGTTCGTGAATGTCGCGCAGTCGCAGGTGCAACGCGCGGCCGAACGTGATGCGATGGAGCGGTCCGCTGCCGCTGCGCGTTGGGGCACCGACGCCACGCCGACCCGCGACCACGCGCTGCTGGCCGACGGCGTGATGACAGTCGGTTACGCACCCGTGCGTTGAGCGCTTACCATCCCGCCATAGCCGCCATCACGGCGGCGTCAAGGAGTGTGTGACATGAGATGGGAAGGCAACGAGCAGTCGGACAACGTCGAAGACCGGCGCAGCGGGGGCGGTGGCGGATTCGGCGGTCTGCCCATCGGCGGACGCAGCGTGGGCCTAGGTGCCGTCGCGGTGGCGCTGATCGCCGGCTGGATCTTCGGCATCAACCCGCTGACCATGCTCGGCATGCTCAGCGGTGGCCAGTCGGCACCGCAGGTGCAGCAGCAGGGGCCGGCGCCCAAGCCGCCTGCCAACGATCGCGAGGCAGCGTTCGTTTCCACCGTGCTCAAGAACACCGAAGTGGTCTGGACAGGCATCTTCCAGCAGAACGGCGGCACCTACCACCCGCCGCGGCTGGTGCTGTTCCGCGATGCCACGCCGACAGCCTGCGGGACCGGCGAGGCCGCAATGGGACCGTTCTATTGTCCCGGCGACAAGAAGGTCTACATCGACCTGGGTTTCTACGACACCTTGAAGAACCAGCTGGGTGCGCCCGGCGAGTTCGCGCAGGCCTATGTCATCGCCCATGAAGTGGGCCACCACGTTCAGGACGAACTGGGCGTGACCGCCAAGGTCGACGGCATGCGCAGCCGCATGAGCCAGACGCAGAACAACGCGATGAGCGTGCGGGTCGAACTGCAGGCCGACTGCTTTGCCGGCGTATGGGCCCACCATTCGCAGGAGTCCAAGAAGTGGCTGGACCCGGGAGATATCGAGGCGGCCATGAACGCCGCCCAGAAGATCGGCGATGACGCTTTGCAGCGTTCGGCCGGCCGGGCGGTGGTGCCCGACAGCTTCACGCACGGCTCGAGCGCGCAGCGCCAGCGCTGGTTCGGCAACGGCTACCAGAGCGGCCAGATCCAGTCCTGCGACACTTTTTCCGCCAAGACGCTCTGAGTCGCTCCGCGTGGCTTCTGACACCGGATTCAAGCCCGGATCCGGCGCAAAAACCGGGGCAGATACAGTGCGATAGTGTTATTTTTGCGGCGGTGCGACAATAGCGGGCTTCATGACAAGCTCCTTTTCCAATCTTTCGCTGGCAGAACCGCTGGCGCGCGCCGTGGCCGAAATGGGCTACGAGACCATGACGCCCATCCAGGAGCAGGCCATTCCAGTGGTTCTGTCCGGACAGGATGTCATGGGCGCGGCCCAGACCGGTACCGGCAAGACCGCCGCTTTTTCGTTGCCTTTGCTGCAACGGATGCTCAAGCACGAGAACAGTTCGACCTCTCCCGCCCGCCATCCGGTACGCGCGCTGGTCCTGTTGCCGACGCGCGAGCTGGCCGACCAGGTCGCCCAGCAGGTCAAGCTCTATGCGAAGTACACCAACCTGCGCAGTGCGGTGGTGTTCGGCGGCATGGACATGAAGCCCCAGACGGCCGAATTGAAGAAGGGTGTCGAGGTGCTGGTGGCCACGCCGGGACGCCTGCTCGATCACATCGAAGCCAAGAATGCGGTGCTCAACCAGGTCGAGTACGTGGTGCTCGACGAAGCCGACCGCATGCTGGACATCGGCTTTCTGCCCGATCTGCAGCGCATTTTGAGCTACCTGCCCAAGCAGCGGATCACGCTCCTGTTCTCGGCCACCTTCTCGCCGGAAATCAAGCGACTGGCGGGCAGCTACCTGCAAAACCCGGTGACCATCGAGGTGGCACGGCCGAACGAAACGGCTTCCACCGTCGAGCAGCGGTTCTACAGCGTCGGCGACGACGACAAGCGCCGTGCACTCAAGCAGATCGTGCGTCAGCGGGGCATCACGCAGGCCTTCGTGTTCGTCAACAGCAAGCTCGGTTGCGCGCGTCTGGCGCGCTCGCTGGAGCGCGAAGGTCTCAAGACCACAGCGCTGCACGGCGACAAGAGCCAGGACGAACGCCTGAAGGCACTCGATGCATTCAAGAAGGGCGAAGTCGACCTGCTCGTCTGCACCGATGTTGCGGCCCGCGGCCTGGACATCAAGGATGTGCCGGCGGTGTTCAATTTCGATATCCCGTTCAACGCGGAAGACTACGTGCACCGCATCGGCCGCACTGGCCGTGCGGGCGCTTCGGGCCTGGCCGTGAGTTTTGCGAGCGGCGGCAACGACGCACGTCTGGTTGCCGACATCGAGAAGCTGATCAAGAAGCCGATCGAGCTCGAGGCGATGGAATTCGAGGAAGACCGTCCTCGCGGGCACATCAACGACGGCCGCCGTCATTGGCGGGAAGCGGGCGAAACCGGCGACATGCGCGATGCGCTCGACCCGCCTCGCGAGCCGCGCGGCGACTTGCACGCGCCACGCGGCGGCGGGCGCCCGCACCGTTCGCAGGCGCCACGCGATCCGTTCTTCGAAAAACCCTACGAGGCCCCGGCCGTCGATGCCACGCCTGCCTGGGAAGCGGCTGCCAAGGCAGCACCGGCGCGCGGTATTTCGGCCAACATCAAGAGCAAGCGCAAGGTTGCCGCGTTGTTCAAGACGCCTGAACGCGGCTGAGCCGCGCTTCGCTATTCGCGGGCCTGCTCAGGCCCGCACACCCAACACCGACAGCACGATGGCCGCCAGGGTCAGGGTCACGGGCATCCGATGCACGGCCAGTGCGTGCACCCGTGTCATCGAGCGCTGCGAGAACAGCAGCAGGTTCTTTTCCGAGTGAAGTGATGTCGACATGAAGGACTCCTTGACGGGTTGGCGGACGGTGTGTCCGCATGCCTCCAAGATAGTCCCGTTGCGGCGCTGCAGCACGGACAGATGGAAGACACGGCGTTTCCATTTGCGAAACGAACTTTCCGCGCCGCTTGCGGTCGCAGCCCGCCCCGCCACCTTCGTCGCTCAGATCACCCTGAAGTGATGCGTGCCGTCGCGCGCGAGTTGCGCGACCAGGCCGAACTCCCAGTCCAGGTAGGCCTGCATGGCTTCGGCCGGTGCGTCGGTGCCTTCGTAGGGGCGACGGTAGCGATCGGTGCGCGCGGTGGCCAGGCGCTGTTCTCCTGCCTCTGAGGGCAGGCCTGCCGCGAACCAGGCCACATTGCCGCCGGTGAGTACATACACCTGGGTGTCGCTGCCGCGGGCGTCGAGCAGTGCGCGCAGGTCGCGCGCGGCAAAGCGGGCCAGCAGGCTGCTGCCGCAGGTCAGCACATGGCGCGGCACGTCGGGAATGCGTTCGAGCGCTTGCGCAAGTTGTGCGCGAATGGCAAACCATGCGCCCGGAATGTGGCGCTTGACGTGGTTGGCGCTGGTGGTGACGTCGATCACCGCCACCGTCGAGGGCGATTCGGCAAGCCACTGTGCCAGTTCGGCGGGTGACAGTTCCGTGACCTCGGGTTCGGGCGCATGCGTGGCCGTGGCCGGGCCGCACACGCTGAATGCCGAACGCGTCGGCGTGGCGACCACATGCACGTCCCAACCCATCTGGGCGAGCCAGGATGCGCTCATGGCAGCGCGCACACCGTCGTCGTCGGCCAGCACGATGCGGGCGCCGCGCACGGGTGCCTGATGGTCGGTTTCCTGCACCAGTTGCCCGCCGGGGGCGTTCGCGAAGCCTTCGAGGTGGCCGGCTTCGTATTCCTCGGGCGTGCGCACGTCGAACCGGTACACGGTACGCCCTGGCGCCTCCAGCGTGGACAGGGCGTCGAGCGCGATCCAGCGCACGCCTGCGCGTTCGGCCACGTGCCGTGCGTCGGCCTGCGCGGCCGCCTGCTGCGCCGCGCTCGGCGCAGGCGCCTGGCGCGTGGCGCCGTGGTCGAGTTGCTGCCCCGCGAGCTTCCAGCCAATGGTGCCGTTGCGCAGTGCCGCCACCGGATTGGGCAGCCCGGCGTTCACGAGGGACTGGGTGCCGATGATGCTGCGTGTGCGGCCGGCGCAGTTGACGATGACCTGCGTCTTCGGGTCGGGTGCAAGCGCACGGGCGCGCAGCACCAGTTCGGCGCCCGGCACGCTGGTCGCGCCCGGGATGCTCATGGTCTGGTACTCGTCAAAACGGCGCGCATCGAGCACCACCATGTCGGCGTGCGCGTCGATCAGCGCCTTGACTTCCTGCGCCGACAGCGAAGGCGTGTGGCGCTCGTGCTCGACCAATTCGCCGAAGGACTTGCTCGGCACGTTGACGTCGCGGAACAGTTCGCCGCCAGCGGCGCGCCAGCCTGCCAGACCACCGTCGAGCCGGCGCACCTGCGTGTAGCCCAGCGCCACCAGCCGATCGATCGCCAACGGCGCGAGGTCGACGCCGTCGTGTTCGCCGTAGACGACGATCAGCGTGTCGCGCCGCGGGATGCGGCGCCAGGCGTCGAGCTCGATGCGCGACAGCGGCAGGTTGGCAGCCCAGAGAGGATGTTCCTGCGCAAAAGGGTCCTCCTCGCGCACGTCGAGCAGCGCGATTTCGGTGCGGTCGAGCAGGTGCTGGCGCACCTGGGCAAAGTTCAGGGTGTCGGTCATGCGGGGGCGGTGGTCGGCCCGGCGCTGCTAGAGCGTCGGCGGTTCAGTGTTCGAATAGCCGGAGACGAATGGCTTGCGCCCGCCATCGGCCGGATAGGTGTGGCGCCGCACGGCGCCGATGTCGGCGCCGTAGACGTGAATGCTCACCGAGACGCGGTCGGCATGGGCGTTGTGCACGCGGTGCATGTCGCCGATGGTGGGCGATACGGCTTCGACCTGGCCGGGCTCCAGCCGCAGCGGTTCGCCGTCGGGCACGGCGCGGCTGTGGCCGCCGTCGTCCTGCAGCCGCCAGCGCTGGCTGTATTCGGCGCCGCGCAGCATGCCGATGAGTCCCCACACCGTGTGGTCGTGGACCGGCGTGGCCTGGCCGGGACCCCAGACGAAGCTCACGACCGAGAAGCGCGCTGCGGCGTCGACATGCAGCAGGAACTGCTGGTAGCGCTCGGGATCGGGTACGGCGCAGTCGTCGGGTAGCCAGTCGTCGCGCGCGCCCAGGGTGCGCAGCAAGGCGGCGCCTTCGTCGAGGATTCTCGGCTCGTCGGGATGGGTATCGAGCAGGCGGCCAAAGGCCGCCACGAACTCGCGCAGGGGGGCGAGGGCGCGCGTGGCGTCGGTGGCGTCGATGGAGGCGTCAGTGGCGGTCATGCGTATTGGAATCCGTGCGGCGGCAAGGGTGCATGGAATTGCAGAAGGGATGGGGTCGCATTGTGGGCCTGATCGGTTGCCCTGTCGCGCAGCTGAAGGGACCGGATCAGCGGGCGGCCAGCGCCGCCTTGCCGGCGGCCACCAGCACGGCGTCGTCCTGCGGCGTGTGAACGCGCCCGCACAGCACGTCGCGGTGGTGGCGTTCCAGCGGATGATGGCGGCTGAGTCCGTGATTGCCGCTCAGCTTGAGGGCGAGCTCGACGGCGCGGATCGCCTGGGTGGTCACCGTGTGCTTGAGCAGGCCGCTGTCGGTGGCCCCGGGCGTGCGGCCTGCATCGGTTTCGGTGGCGGCATGGCTGAGCAGCACGTCGTTGACACGCAGCAGCGCCGCGATGTCCCCGACCTGCTCCTGCACGCGCGGCAGCGTGGCCAGTGGCGCGCCGAGGCTGGCGGGTGCGCGTTCATGGAGAAAGCCGAGCAGCCAGCCCTGCGCGGCGCGGGCGATGGCGTCGTACAGCGTGCCGAGCAGCACCACCATCCAGGCCTGCTGGTCGGCGTGCGCCTCGATGTCGGCGGCGCTACCGGCCTGGGCGGCCCAGGCGGCGGGCGGGCGCAGATCGACGGCATGGTCGAGCGGGATCGACACGTTGTCGAACACGACCTCGTGGCTGCCCGAGGCGCGCAGGCCCAGGTGATCCCAGCTCGCGATCACGCGAATGCCCGGTGCATCACGTGGCACCAGGAACACGCCCACGCGGGGTTCGGGCTCTTCCGTGCGACCCCATACCGACAGCCAGCGCAGGCCTTCGATGCCCGTGGTGTACAGCTTGTGGCCGTCGATGCGCCAGCCGTCCGCGGTGCGGCGCCCGACCGTGCCCGGCAGGCCGCCGCGCGCGGGCGAGCCGAGTTCGGGCTCCACGCGCAGGGAATTGATGAGCGCGCCGTGCTGCACACAGTCGCGCAGCACGCGCTCGCGCAGGTGCGCCGGCCATCGGTTGTCCGGGCGGGCGATCGCGCGGTGCTGGAGATAGGTCATGGTCAGGACCAGCGCCGTGGCGGGCTCGCCTCGGGCGACGGCGGCGATCACGCGCCGGGCCTCACCGAGCGTGGCACCGCTGCCACCCAGATGGGCCGGCGCCAGCAGGCCGATCAGGCCGTGGCGCTGGAGCGTGGCGAAATTGTCGTGAGGGAAGCTGCCGTTGCGGTCGTAGTCGCCCGCGGTCGCCGCGAACTGTGCGGTGAGGGACGAGAGCACTGCAGGGGTCAGCGACGCCTCGCGTGCAGCAAGCGCGGGTGCCCGGGGCGAGGCGACCGCCGGGCGAAGCAGGGTGGTGGATGGCATGCAGCCGAAGGTAGCCAGGCGCAGGCCGAAAGGAAACAAAGTTTTCCGTCTATCCAAGCACGTTTTTCTGCGTTGGGATTCGGGGCGGCGGCGGGTACGGTCACCCTCCAGTCACATCGCACACCCGCTATTTCCAGTCACCGAGGAACGACGCTCATGTCCTTCAAGCCACTTCGCCCTTTGCGTCGCCCTTCACCGCTGCCGCGCGGCGCCGCATCCTCGCGCAGGCAATGGTTGCAGGCTGCCGCTGCGCTGGCCGTAGGCGCCAGCCCTCCTTTTGCGCAGGCGGCGGTGTCCGCGGGTGCCGGCCCCGACCTGTCGGGCGTGACGCTGCGAATCGGCACCTACAAGGGGCTCTGGCGCCCGTTGATCCAGGTCGCCGGCCAGGCTTCGACGCCGTACAGGATCGACTGGCGCGAGCTCAACAACGGCGTGCTGCACATCGAGGCGATCAATGGCGATGCGCTCGACATCGGCTCGGGCAGCGAGATCCCAGCCACCTTCGCCGCGCGGCAGAAGGCCAGTGTGCGTTTCATCGCGGCGTCCCATGAAGACCTGAACAACCAGGTCACGCTGGCACGCAAGGACACGCCGATACGCAGCATTGCCGACCTGCGCGGCAAGCGCGTGGGCTACGTGCGGGCCACCACCGCGCACTACTATCTCAGCAAACAGCTTGCCGAAGCAGGTCTGGGCTTCAGCGACATCCAGGCCGTGAACCTCACGCCTGCCGACGGTCTGTCGGCATTTGCCCGCGGCGACCTCGATGCCTGGGCGATCTACGGCTACAACGGGCAGATCGCGCGCACCCAGTACGGCGCGCGCATCCTCAAGACAGGCAAGGGCTACCTGTCGGGCAACTTTCCCGTGTACGCGAATCCGCGCGCGATAGACGACCCGCTGCGCCATGCGGCCATCACCGACTTCCTGCTGCGCCTGCAGCGTGCCTATGCATGGGCCAACCCGAACTTCCTGGCTTATGCCAAGGCGCAGTCCGCCGAGACGCGCGTGCCGGTGGGGGACCTGGTCGAGCTCTTTAACGGCCGCAGTGACGACTTCAGCCTGGGGCCGGTGACCGATGCCGTCGTGCGCAGCCACCAGGAGGTGGCCGATGCCTTTCAGCGCCTGGGCGTGCTCGACGGTCCGGCCCACGTGGCGCCGCTGTGGGACCGCAGTTTTTCCAAGGCACTCGCCGTGCGCAGCGTGGAAGCTGCCTGAGCGCTCTCTTCTCTTCATCCATGACAACAGGAACCCTCCCATGAGCCAAAACGACATCGAATTCATCGGCATGATCCAGGGACAGAAGGTGTCGGAGATCCATCCGGCGCAAGGCCCGGCGCTCGACCGCGACTACGTGCGTGCCTTCGCCCAGGCGCACGAGGCCGCCGGCTTCGACCGCATCCTGGTGCCGCACCATTCGAGCAGCCCCGATGCCACGCTCACCGTTGCGTATGCCGCGTCGGTGACCGAGCGCATCCACTTCATGCTGGCCCACCGGCCGGGCTTTGTGGCGCCCACGCTGGCGGCGCGCCAGTTCGCCTCGCTCGACCAGTTCAGCGGTGGGCGGCTCGCGGTGCACTACATCTCGGGCGGCTCCGACGAAGAGCAGCGCCGCGACGGCGACTGGCTCGACCATGACCAGCGCTATGCGCGTACCGACGAATACCTCGAGGTGCTGCACAAGGTCTGGACCAGCGACAAGCCCTTCGACCACGAGGGGCCGCACTACCGCTACCAGCGCGCGTTTTCCGAGGTCAAGCCGGTGCAGACGCGCCATGGCAAGCCGCATGTGCCGGTGTATTTCGGCGGTGCGTCGGAGGCGGCGATTCCTGTTGCCGGCAAGTACGCCGACGTGTACGCGCTGTGGGGGGAGTCGCTCGACCAGGCGCGCGAACTGACCACGCGCGTGCGCGCCGAGGCCGCCAGGCATGGCCGCAGCGTGCGCTTCTCGGTGTCGTTCCGCCCGATCGTCGCGGCGACCGAGGAGGCCGCCTGGGCGCGGGCCGAGAGCATCCTGGCGGAGACCCGGCGCCTGCGTGTGGTGCAGGGCTACAACCGCGGCGGGCCGCAGCAAAGCGAAGGGGCCAGGCGCCTGCTGGCTGCGGCGGACAAGGGGCCGCGTGTCGACAAGCGGCTGTGGACCGCCATCGCGCAGGAAATCGGCGGGCGCTCCAACAGCACCGCACTGGTCGGCACGCCCGAGCAGGTGGCCGACGCGCTGCTCGACTACTACGACCTCGGCGTGACCACCTTCCTGATCCGTGGCTTCGACCCGCTGGAAGACGCGCTCGAATACGGCCGCGAGCTGATCCCTCGCACGCATGCGCTGGTGGCCGAACGCATCGCTGCAAGAAGGAAGGTGGCATGAGCGCAGTCCTGTCCATCGACCGCGGGCAGAAGCTCGCGCTCAACCCGAGCCCGAAGCAGAAGTTCTGGTTCGATCCGAGCCTGCCGCGCACCAGCGTCGAGGCCGAGCGCCGCCATCGCCAGGAGCGCCTGGCCGGCGCCTTCCGCCTGTTCGCGCGCTTGGGCTTCGCGCAGGGTCTGGCCGGCCACATCACGGCGCGCGACCCCGAGCTGACGGACCATTTCTGGGTCAACCCGCTGGGCGTGCACTTCTCGCGCATCAAGGTGTCGGACCTCCTGCTGGTCAATGCCCGGGGCGAGACGGTGATCGGCGACCGCCCGCTCAACAAGGCCGCCTTCGCGATCCATGCCGCGATCCACGAGCACAACCCGAAGATCGTCGCTGCGGCCCACACGCACTCGACCTACGGCAAGGCCTGGTCGACGCTCGGCCGCAAGCTCGACACGCTGACGCAAGACAGCTGCGTGTTCCACGGCGACGTGGCGCTGTTCGACGACTTCACCGGCATGGTGGTTGACGGCAGCGAAGGCCAGCGCATCGCGCAGGCGCTGGGCGACGGCAAGGGCGCGATCCTGAAGAACCACGGCATCCTGACCGCCGGCCCGACGGTCGAGGCGGCTGCCTGGTGGTACATCGCGCTCGACAACGCCTGCCACACGCAACTGCTGGCCGAAGCCGCTGGCACGCCGCAGCCCATCGACGAGGCGACCGCGCGCCACACGCACGGCCAGATCGGCGGCCCCGAGGGCGCGCTGCATTCCTTCGAGAGCCTGTACGAAGGCTTGGTCGAAGCCGAACCCGAACTGCTTGATTGACCAGGACCTGCGGAGAACCCATGACCCATTCACTGTCCCGCCGTGGCGTGCTGCGCGCCGGCAGCGCGGCTGCCCTCGTTGCGTCCAGCGGCCTCATCGCCTCGCGCGCCTGGTCGCAGCAACGCAAGCTGACGTTCGCCTGGAACGCCTCGGCCTTCTGCCTGTCACCCGTGGTGGTGGCGCAGGAGCGCGGCTACTTCGAGAAGAACGGCCTACAGGTCGACCTGATCAACTACACCGGCTCGACCGACCAGCTGCTGGAGTCGCTCGCGACCGCCAAGGCCGACGCTGCGGTCGGGATGATCCACCGCTGGCTCAAGCCGCTCGAGTCGGGCTTCGACGTGAAGATCGTCGGCAGCTCGCACGGCGGCTGCGTGCGCCTGGTGGGCGTGAAGGAGGCCGGCATCACGAACTTGCAAAAGCTCAAGGGCACGACCATCGGCGTGTCGGACATCGCGAGCCCGGGCAAGAACTTCTTCTCGATCCTGCTCAAGAAGAACGGTATCGACGCCGACAAGGATGTGACCTGGCGCCAGTACCCGGCCGACCTGCTCGACATCGCCGTCAACAAGGGCGAGATCCAGGCGATCGCCGATGGCGACCCGACGCTCTACCTGATCGAGAAGCGCAACAAGGGCCGCTACGTCGAGCTCGCCTCGAACCTGTCGGGCGAATACAAGGACAAGGTCTGCTGCATCGTCGGCGCGCGCGGTGAATTGGTGCGCAAGGACAAGCCGACTGTCGCAGCGCTCGTCCGCTCGATCGTTCAGGCCTCGGACTTCGTCGCTGAGAACCCCAACGAGTCGGCCAAGCTCTTCGCCAAGTACTCGCCCAAGGTGCCGGTGGAAGACCTGCAGGCGCTGCTGGGTACGCTGACGCACGGGCATCACCCTGTCGGCAAGAACCTGCGCGACGAGGTCGAGTTCTATGCGCGCGATTTCAAATCGGTCGGCGTGCTCAAGGCGTCGACCGATCCGGTGAAGCTGGCCAATCACGTGTCGGTGGATGTGCTCGCATGACGACCGCTGACCAGGTTCTGGGCCGCCGGCTCGAGCGGCCCGGCGTTCCGCCCGCCCGCGCCGTTGCGCCGACTGCGCCGCGCACCGCAGCATTGCCAGCCTCGCTGCAGGACATCGCCGTCACCGGCCTCTGGCGCACCGGCCTGGCGGCCGCCCTCGCATGGCTGGCGCTGGGCGGGCTCACGCTCTACTGGCCGAACAAGGAAGTCGGCTTCAGCGACTGGGCCTTCACCACCGAACTCGGGGTGGCCGCGCTGGTCGTCGGCGTGTTGCTGCTCGTCGTCGCCGTGCTCGGCGCCAACGCCGGCCGCGTCGGCCGTACGCTGCGGCCCGCAGGGCAATGGTTGATCGCCGCACCGCTGCTGCTTGCGCTGTGGGAAGCGTTGACGGCCAAGCTCGGCGCGCTGCCGCCGCCGTTCTTCGCGCCGCCGCAAAGCCTGATCGACGTCGCCTATGAGGACTGGGCGCGGCTGGGCCTGTCGACCGCGCACTCGCTGCGGCTGCTGGCGCATGGTTTCGTGCTCGGCGCCTTGGTGGGTTTCGGCACCGGCGTGTGGATCGGCTGGTCGCGCATCGCGGGCTACTGGGTGCATCCGGTGCTGCGCTTCCTCGGCCCGGTACCGGCCTCGGCGTTGCTGCCGCTGGCTTTCTTCTTCGCGCCGTCGAGCTATGCGGCAGCCGTGTTCCTCGTCGGGCTCGCGACGTTCTTCCCGGTGGCGGTGCTCACCTGGTCCGGCGTGGCCTCGGTCCACAAGAGCTACTACGACGTGGCGCGCACGCTCGGCGCGTCGGAGTGGTTCCTCGTGCTGCGCGTCGCGATTCCCGCCGCGCTGCCGCAGGTCTTCGTGGGGCTCTTCATGGGGCTGGGCGCATCGTTCTCCGTGCTGGTCACGGCCGAGATGATGGGCGTGAAGGCCGGGCTCGGCTGGTACCTGCAGTGGGCGCAGGGCTGGGCGGCCTACGCCAACATGTACGCGGCGCTGCTGGTGATGGCGGTGCTGTGCTCGGGGCTGATCACGCTGCTGTTCACGGTGCGCGACCGCGCGCTGTCGTGGCAGAAGGGGACCGTCAAATGGTGAGCGTCGCTTCGGCCCCCGCCGCCGCCGACGCGAAGCTTTCACCCGGCGGCGCGCGCATCGACATCGAAGGCGTCAGCCACTGGTTCAAGCAGCAGGACGGCGTGCTGCAGGTCCTCGACAGCATCGACCTTCAGGTGCAGCCGGGCGAGTTCGTCGCACTGCTCGGCCCGAGTGGCTGCGGCAAGTCGACGCTGCTGCGGCTCGTCGCCGGCCTGGAGCCCGCCACCACCGGCCGCATCGCGCAGGACGGCGAGCCCATCACCCGGCCCGACCCGTCGCGCATCGTCGTGTTCCAGGACCCGACGCTGTACCCCTGGCGCAGCGTTTGGGACAACGTGGCGCTTGGCCTGCAGGCGCGCGGGCTGCTCAAGACGCAGCGCTCGCGGGTCGACGATGCGCTCGCGCTGGTCGGCCTCACCGATTTCGCGAAGAGCTTCCCGCACCAGCTCTCGGGCGGCATGGCGCAGCGGGTGGCGCTGGCGCGTGCGCTGGTCAACGACCCGCAGCTGCTGGTGCTCGACGAGCCACTGGGCAAGCTCGATTCGCTCACGCGCATCGCCATGCAGAGCGAGCTGGTCAATCTGTGGCAACGCGCCGGCTTCTCGGCGCTGCTGGTGACGCACGATGTGGAGGAGGCGCTGTTCCTCGCCAACCGCGTGATCGTGCTGAGCGACCGGCCGGCGCGCATCGCAGCCGAGTTGGTGGTCGACCTGCCATATCCGCGGCATCGTGGCCATCCACGTCTGGCGCAATTGCGCCATGAGGCGTTGCGGCATCTCGGGCTGGATGCGACCTGGTGACGGGTGCGGACGACGGCTGGCTCAACGCGCTGATCGGCTTGATGCAGAGCGCGCAATTCGCGCTGCTGCAGGCACTCGCTGCGCTGGGCCTGGTCGAAGCGAGCCATGGGCAACCGGGCTGGCCGTGGCCGGTCAAGCTGTCCGGCGAGAACCTGCTGATCGACGGTGGCCAGGCGCGGCGGCTGGCCGGCAGCTTGGCCGTTCTCGCGTTGGTCGTCTTCCTGTTGCTGCTGGCCATGGTGTGGCGCCGTCGACGTGTCGCCATCCTCGTCGCCGTGCCTGTGTTGCTGCTGGCCGCACCCTGGCCGGATGCGCACGTGGTCTGGGTGCCGGCCACACCGGCGAGCTTTCATCGTTCGCCGAGCGGCTTCACCGTGCGGTCGATCGCGCAGGGCCAAGCCCTCTATGCGCAGCACTGCGTGGGCTGCCATGGTGCGGACGGGCGCGGGCAGGGGGCGTTGGCCGATGCCCGGTCGATGTCGCCGCCGAACCTCGCGGGGCCACTCCTCTGGCGACGCGCCGACGGCGATCTGCTCTGGCATGTGATGCACGGCATGCGCGCCCGTGACGGTAAGGCGACGATGCCGGCCTTCGGCGAACGCCTGCGCGACGACGAGGCCTGGGCGCTGATCGATTTCATGAAGGCGCAGGCGGCCGGCGAGACGCTGCGCAGCACTGGCGTGTGGGCGTGGCCCGCCGCGCTCCCCGATGCGGCGGTGCGCTGCGAGGACCAGTCGGCGCGGCGCCTCGCAAGCTGGCACGGGCAGCGCGTGCGCATCGTGGCGCCGGGCGTTACGCAGGCGCCGCCGCTCGAAGACCCGCGCCTCGTGACTGTGCGGATCGCCCCGGATGCGGAATCCGCTCTGCGCGATGCGATCGGTTGCGTGGTCGACGCATCCGAAGCCGCCGACGCCTGGGCCGCCTTCGCGCTGGTCACCGGCACGCCGTCGCCGGCGGGCACCACGCTGATCGCCGACCGCGACGGCTGGCTGCGGGCGCGCAGCCAGCCGGGCCAGGCCGGATGGTCGGACGACGACCTGCTGTGCCGCACCGACGCGGTGCCGAGCGGAGCGCAGCCCGCTGTTGTCGCCGATGGCCTCGGCGCGCTGATCGCCCGCATGGACGCGCAGCCGGTGCGTTTCGTCAAGGGCGGCTTCGTCCACTGAATCACTTGTTCCAAAGGAGAAACCCATGTCCCATCCATCACGCCGGCAATTCGTCGCGCGCACGCTCGGTGCAGGGGCCGCGCTGGCGATGCCCGCCATTGGCCGCGCGCAGGCGCGTCCCGTTCTCAAGGCCGGCGACCAGAAGGGCGGCCTGCGCGCGTTGCTCGAAGCCGCCGGCGCGCTCGACGGCCTCGGCTACGACATCCAATGGTCCGAATTTCCGGCCGCAGCGCCGCTGGCCGAGGCGCTCAATGCGGGCGCGGTGGATTCCGGTCCGATCGGCGACGCGCCCCTGGTCTTTGCCCTGGCCGCAGGCACGCGGATCAAGGCCATCGGCGCGAACCGCTCCGACTCCTACGGCACGGCGGTGCTGGTGCGGCCGGACTCGCCGCTCCAGCGTGCCGCGGATCTCAAGGGGCGCAGCATCGCAACCAACCGCGGCTCCATCGGGCACTACGTGACGCTCAAGGCGATCACGCAGGCAGGCCTGAAGCCCGAGGACGTGAACATCCGTTTTCTCGCGCCAGCGGATGCCAAGCTCGCTCTCACGCAGGGCTCGGTCGACGCTTGGGCGACCTGGGAACCCTACACCGCGCTGGCCGAAGTCAGCCAGCATGCGCGCGTGCTGGTCAGCGGCCGGGGCCTGCTGCCGGGGCTGAGCTACCTGGCTGCCACGGACGATGCGATCGCGGCCAAGCGGGCCGTGCTGCAGGACTACCTGCAGCGCATCGTGCGCGCGCAGGTCTGGTCTTACCGCAACGTGGACGCCTACTCGGCCGCGCTGGCCCGCATCATCGGCATACCGCCCGAGGCGGCCAGGCTGCAGTTCGAGCGGCGCCAGCAGAAGTGGGTCGCGATCGATGCGAAGGTGATCGCCGACCAGCAGGGCACGGCGGACTTCTACCGGCAAGTGGGGCTGATCAGGCAGCCGTTGCAGGTGGCGCCCACCTTCGACACGGGCTTTGGCGTGACGGGCTGAAGATGGGGAGGGCGCTTCGTGCGCCTCAGCCTGGCGCCTGCGCCTGATCGCAGTGCACCTCGATGTGCTCGCGCTCGGCCAGCGTGGCGCCGATGCGCACCGCGCTCAGGCAACCGCCCCAGACGCAGCCGGTGTCGGTGGACAGCAGGTCGGGTCGCGACAGCCAGCCCAGGGTCGACCAGTGGCCGAAGGCGACGGTGGCGTTCGCCGTGCGGCGCCCGGGGACGTCGTACCAGGGCATGAATCCGGCAGGGGCCTCGGCCGATGCGTCCTTGCTGTCGAACTCCATCACGCCATCGGCGCTGCAATAGCGCAGGCGCGTGAGTGCATTGACGATCACCCGCAGGCGCGCGCTGCCTGCGAGTGCGTCGCTCCATTGCGCAGGCTCGTTACCGTACATGGACTGCAGGAACTCGCCGAGCTGCGGACTGCGCAGCACCTGCTCGACCTCGGCTGCGCGCGCGAGCGTGTCGGCCACCGTCCACTGCGGCAGCACGCCGGCATGCAGCATGAGCAGGTCGCCGGCCCGCTCGCCCGTGCCGACGCGCTGGTGCAACGCCATGTGCTGGTGGCGCAGCCAGTCGAGCAGGGCCGCGCGATCGGGTGCATCGAGGATGCCGGCGAGCGTGTCCCGACGGCCGGCCTTGCGGATGCCGTGCGCCACGCCCAGCAGATGCAGGTCGTGGTTGCCCAGAACGCTGCGCGCCGACGCACCCAGCCGCTGTACCCGGCGCAGCACGCCGACGGAGTCGGGGCCGCGGTTGACCAGGTCGCCCAGCAGCACCAGCGTGTCGCGGCTGGGGGAGAAATCGAGGGTGTCCATCAGCCGCCGCAGGGCATCGTCGCAGCCCTGCACGTCGCCGATCAAGTAAAGTGCCATGTCCCCATTCTCCCTCCCGTTCATGGATGTTTTTCTGCTGGCCATGCTGACGACGCTCAACGCGTTGTTCGCCATGTCCGAAATGGCCCTCTCCACCAGTCGCCGCGCGCGCCTTGCCGCATTGGCCGAAACGGGCGATCTCGGCGCCGCTGCGGCGCTCAAGCTCATGGAGGATCCGACCCAGTTCCTCTCCAGCGTGCAGATCGGCATCACGTCCATCGGCATGCTCAGCGGCATCGTCGGCGAGGCCGCTTTCGCCGCGCCACTGGCCGTCTGGATGGAAACCGTGGGCATGGGGGCCGGCACCGCGAGCGTGGCGTCGACCGCGGTGGTCGTGACCTGCATCACCTTCTTCACCATCATCTTCGGCGAACTGGTGCCCAAGCGCATCGGACAGCTTTACCCCGAGCCGGTCGCTCGCTTCGTGGCGCGCCCGATGCGCGGGCTGGCCACCGCGGCCAAGCCGTTCGTGCTGCTGCTCAGCGGTGCGACCGCCGCCACGCTGAAGCTGCTGCGCATCGACTCCAACGCTGCACGCACCGTGACGGAAGAAGAAATTTCCGCCAGCCTGGAAGAAGGTGTCGATGCCGGCGTGATCGAAATGCACGAGCACCAGATGGTGCGCAACGTGTTCCATCTGGACGACCGGCGACTGTCGTCGCTGATGGTGCCGCGCGCCGACATCGAATGGCTCGACGGTTCATTCACCGTGGCGCAGAGCCTGCAGAAGGTGGCTGCCGCAGGCGCGCTCAACCTGGTGCATTCCTGGTATCCGGTGTGCCGCCATTCGCTGGACGACGTGGTGGGCGTGATCAGCGTGGCGCACCTGCTGCGCCTGGGTCCTGCGCACGAAGGCAAGATCGAGAGCGTGGCGCAGCCGGCGTCCTTCGTGCCCGAGACGCTCACCGGCATGGAAATGCTCGAGCAGTTCCGTGCGCGGGCTGGCCGGCTGGTGTTCGTGGTCGACGAATACGGCGTGGTGCAAGGCCTGATGACGCCGCGCGATCTGCTCGAGGCCATCACGGGCGAGCTGCAGCCGGGCATGCACAGCGAAGCCTGGGCGCGCCTGCGCGAAGACGGCGCCTGGGAACTCGATGGGCTGATGCCGGTGTCGGAGCTGCGTGCACGCCTGGCGATCCGCGAGTTGCCGGAAGAAGAGCGCGGGCGCTACAACACGGTTGCCGGCTTGCTCATGGCCGTCTCGGGCGAGTTGCCTGCGGTGGGCGAACGCATCGAGTGCGCGGGCTGGATTTTCGAGGTGACCGCGCTCGAGGGGCGGCGCATCGACCGCGTGGTGGCGTATCCGGACGCCGGCGTGCCCGACGCCGCAGTGCGCCGGCGCTGAGGCTGCGGCGCCCTTGGGCGCCGGTGCGCAGCCGGTCGCCCGGACTCAGGGCTTGAGATTCAGCTTGGTGATCAGGTCCTTGAAGTACGCGTTGTCCTTGGCCAGCGTGTCCTTGAAGACGGCGCCGTCGGTGTACACATAGCCCAGGTTCTGCCGCTCCATGACCTCGTGCATGAGCGGCTCGGCTGCGGTCTTGGCGGTGATTTCGCGCAGCCGTGCAATGACCTCGGGTGGTGTGTTCTTCGGTGCGCCCAGTCCGCGCCAGGTGCCGATCGACAGATCGATGCCGCGTTCCTTGGCCGTGGGCACTTTCTCGAAGCCTTTCACGCGCTTGTCGGCCATCACCATCAGCACCTTGAGCTTGCCGCTCTGCACATGCGTCGTCACCTCTGCCGGGCTCACGGCCACGGCCTCGATGTGGCCACCCATCAGTGCCAGCACCGCCGGGGCGGCACCCTGGAACGGGATGTGGTTGAACTTGGCGCCGGTCTTGTCTTCCAGTGCTGCAGCGGCCAGGTGCCAGATCGAGCCGTTGCCCGAGTTGCCCACGCGAACCGCGCCGGGCTCCTTCTTCGCAGCGGCGAGGAATTCCTCGACGGTGTTCCAGGGCGCGTCGGCCTTGACCGTGATGGCGGCCGGGTCGGCGTTGAGCTGTGCGATCGGCTGGAAGTCGTCGTAGTTGAACTTGGCCAGGCCCAGATGTGGCAAGGTCAGCAGCTCGACCGTGAGCACGGCCAGCTTGTAGCCGTCGGGCTTGGCATGGATCACCTCGTTCCAGCCGATGGCACCGCCTGCGCCGGGCCGGTTGATGATGACGATGCTCTGGTCGATGTGCTTGCGGCTGGCTTCGGCGAAGGCGCGCGCCAGCCCGTCGGTTCCGCCCCCCGGCTGGTAGGGCACCAGCAGCTCGATCGTGCGGTTGGGAAAGCTCGACTGCGCCATGGCGGGCGCCGTCAGGCCCAGTGCCAGCAGGGCAGCGCCTGCGAGTGCTGCGATGCGATGGAAAATCTTCGGTGTCATGTTGTGGTCTCCTGCGTGTTGTTGATCTGTGTCACTTGACTACCATGAACATGCTCGGCAGCCAGGTGGAGAAGGCCGGCACGAAGGTCACCAGCCCCAGCGCGAAAATGAGCGCGCCGTAGAAGGGCCAGATGGTCCGCATCACCGTGCCGACCGACACACCGCCGATCGCGCAACCGACGAACTGCGTGGTGCCCACCGGCGGCGTGTTCAGCCCCAGTGCGCAGTTGATCAGCATCACGATGCCGAACTGCACCGAGGTCATGCCGTACTGCTGGGCGATCGGCAGGAAGATCGGCGTGCACAGCAGGATGGTCGCGGCCATGTCCAGGAAGGTGCCGAGCACGAACAGGATGATGTTGATCATCAGGAAGATCATCCAGGGCGTGCTGGTGATCTGCGACAGCATCTGCCCCGTGAGTTCGGCCACACCGTAGAGGCTGATGAGGTAGCCGAAGGTGCTCGAGATGCCGATCAGCAGCAGGATCACGCCGGTGGTGCGCACCGCCTTCGACGCCGCCTTGATGAAGTGTTCCCACTTCAACGTGCGGTAGAGGAAGATCGTCAGCGCCAGCGCGTAGAGCACGGCCACCGCCGCCGATTCGGTCGCGGTGAAGATGCCCGAGAGAATCCCGCCGAGGATCAGCACGACGATGAACAGGCCCGGCAATGCCGCTGCAAACGACCGCGCCACGATCGACCAGCCCGGGAAGGTGCCGCTCGGGTAGCCGCGCTTGACCGCCACCCCGTAGGCCGCTGCCAGATTGCTGATGGTCAGGATGGCTGCGGGCAGCAGTGCGGCCAGGATCAGCGCCGCGATCGACACCTTGCCGCCGGCGGCCAGCGAATAGATGATCAGGTTGTGGCTGGTCGGCATGAGGGCGCCGACGAGCGCGGCGTGGGTCGTCACGTTGACCGCGTAGTCCGCGTGGTAGCCCTCCTTCTTCATCATCGGGATCATCACGGCGCCCATGGCCGAGACGTCGGCCACGGGCGAGCCCGAGACGCCGCCGAACAGCGTGCAGGCCACCACGTTCGACATGCCCAGGCCACCGCGCACGTGGCCCACCAGGTCGCGCGCGAAGTTGACGATGCGGTCGGCGATGCCGCCGTAGAGCATCAGCTCTCCGGCAAAGATGAAGAACGGAATGGCCAGGAACGAGAAGATGCCCATGCCGGAGGTCATCTGCTGGAAGCCCACGGCCAAGGGCAGGCCCTCGTAGGCCAGTGTGGCCAGCGCCGAGAGCCCGATGGAAAACGCCACCGGCACGCCCAGCAGCAAGAAGAGCGTGAACGACACGCACAGGATCAACAGAGGAATGGTCATTGGCTCAGCCCCAGGCGGGTTCGACTTCGCGGCCTTGGGCGAGCGCGATGATGTGTTCGATTGAGAACATGACGATCAGCACGCCGGAGATCGCGGCGGGCACGTACTTCCAGCCTTCGGAGATCCACAGCGTCGGGAGCCGGTAGTCCCACACCGATTCGGCCAGCGAGGCGCAATTCCACGCCATCGTGGCGCCGAACACGAGGACCAGGAAGTGGATCAGCAGTTCCATCTTCAGGCGAAGCCAGTCCGGTGCGAGCACCAGAAAGGACTCCAGCCCGATGTGGCCCGCATCGCGCACGCCCACGGCGACGCCGAACATCGTGACGTAGATCACCAGCAGCAACGCCAGGCTTTCAGCCCAGGTGGGGGTGTTGTTGAGCACGTAACGGCCGAACACCTGCCAGCTCACGGCGCAGATCACTGCGACGAGTCCGAGGATGCCCAGCCACATGCAGGCACGCGCAAGCGTGCGGCAGATTTTGGTGTACATAACTTTCAATGTGAAAAAGAGCGCGCCGCTCTGCGCGTGAAACACCGCGGAACCGGCTCCGCCGGGCCGCAGGTGTTGCCCCCGGCAGGGGGTGGGCGGCGACACGCAGTGCGCAAGCCTGGGGGTGAGCCCTACTTCGTGTCCTGAACGCGCTTGACCAGGTCCTTGAGCCGCGCGTCGGTGATGAACTTGTCGTACACCGGCTTCATCGCTGCCTGGAACGGGGCCTTGTCGATCTCGATGATCTCGGCACCGCCGGCCTTCACGACAGCCAGCGACTTGATCTCGCGCTCTTCCCATTGCTTGCGCATGTAGGGCACCGACTCCTTGGCAGCCTGGCGGATCCAGCCTTGCTCTTCGGCCGAAAGCTTGTCCCAGGTGCGCTTGGAGAACAGCAGCATTTCAGGCGCCATCGAATGCTCGGTCTTGGTGTAGTACTTCGCCACCTCGAAGGCGCGGGCGCTCTCGTAGGTCGGGTAGTTGTTTTCCGCCGCGTCGATCAGGCCGGTCTTCAGGCCGGTGTACACCTCGCCCATGGGCATCGGCGTGGCGTTGGCGCCCATGGCTTCGAGCATGGTCACCCACAGGTCGGACTGCTGCACGCGGACCTTCAGGCCCTTCATGTCGGCGAAGCTGCGCACGGGCTTCTTCGCGGTGAACATCGAACGCGCGCCGCTGTCGTAGTAGGCCAGGCCGATGAAGCCCTGCTTTTCGCAGCTCTTGAGGATCTCCTCGCCGATCGGGCCGTCCAGCACCTTGTGCAGGTGGTCGACCGAGCGGAACAGGAAGGGCATGGTCGGCACCTGGGTTTCGGCGCAGATGTTGTTCATGGGCGCGATGTTCACGCGCACCATCGACAGGGCGCCGATCTTGGTCTGCTCGATGGTGTCCTTCTCGTTGCCGAGCGAACTGTTGTTGAAGACCTTGATGCTGTGCTTGCCGCCCGACAGCGCCTTGAGGCGCTCGCTCATGAACTTGACCGCCGTCACGGTCGGGTAGTCGTCGGGGTGGATGTCGGCCGAACGAAACTCGGTGGCGTGGGCGCCCAGGCTGGCCAGGGCGGCGGCAGCGCAGGTGGCCAGCGCGATCAGTGTTTTTTGTAGTTTCATTTGTCTTCCTCGGTAGGGTGGGCTCAAAGGTGGGGAACGTGGGAAATTAGAACTGGCAGTGCGGCTCCGGCAGGCCGCTCACGCCGGGGCGCAGCGCGAACACGCCCCCGGCCAGTGGCTGGTCGGTCAGGTCGCCGCCAGGGCGGATGGACGTGACGTACAGCGTGTCGAGTTGCGGGCCGCCGAACGCGCACATGGCGGGCTTCTTGACCGGCACGGCCAGCGAGCGGTCGAGCCTGCCGTCGGGCGTGAAGCGGTGCACCAGGCCCGCGTCGTTGCCGCAGATCCAGTAGCAGCCGTTGGCGTCGATGGCGGCGCCGTCCGGGCGGCCGGGCAGGGCGGTCATGTCGACGAACAGACGCCGGTGGTGCGGCGTGCCGTCGGCGATGTCGTAGTCGAAGGCCCAGACCTTCTGCACCTGCGGGTGCGAGTCCGACAGGTACATGGTGCGGCCGTCGGGGCTGAAGGCCAGGCCGTTGGGCACGATCATTTCCTCGAACTGCAGACGCAGCGCAACTTCGGCATTCAGGTCGCGCTGGTACCGATACACGCGGCCCACCGGATGGGCTGCGGCCATGTCCATGTGCATGGTGCCGGCCCAGAAGCGGCCCTGGCGGTCGCAGCGGCCATCGTTGAACCGCATGCCATGCCGGGCATGCGCGGCGCTGGCGAGCAGCGTCTTCGCAAGTGTGCCGTCGGGCCGTGTGGCGATGGCGAACAGGCCGCTTTCCATGCCGGCGATCCACTGGCCCGGATGGCCGGCGCGCGGCGCGACGCAGGCGAGCATTTCGTCGCCCGTCCATTGCGCGTGGGTGCCCGTGGCGGGGTCGAGTCGGTGGAGGGTGCGCTGGGGAATGTCGACCCAGTAGAGCGCTTGTTCGTCGGCGTGCCAGACCGGGCTTTCGCCCGTGCCGCAGCGTGCATCGAGGACGAGTTCGGCGTGCATGGCGACCGTCTCAGTCGCCGAAGGGGCCTTGGGCGGTGAAGGCGCCGCCCTGGTAGATGGCGTTCGGGTCGGTGGCGGCCACGGGAGGCTGGGCCTCGACCTTGTCGCGGAACACCTCGGAAGTGTCCTGTGGCACGAAGCCCAGATGCGCGGCCTGGCTGTTGTCCCACCAGAGGCCTTCGTTGTCCGACGCGCCGTAGACGATGGTGTGGCCCACGTGGGGCGTGAACAGCGACTTTTCAATCAGCGTGGTGAGGTCGCGGTAGCTCAGCCAGGTGTGCATCATGCGGCGGTTGGCCGGCTCGGGAAAGGAGGAGCCGATGCGGATGCTCACGGTCTCGATGCCATAGCGATCGAAGTAGAAGTTCGCCATGTCTTCGCCGAAGGACTTCGACAGGCCGTAGTAGCCGTCGGGCCGGCGCCGTACGTTGGCGTCGATGCGTTCGTCCTGCCTGTAGAAGCCGATCACATGGTTGGAGCTGGCGAAGACCACGCGTTGAACGCCATGTCGGCGGGCGGCTTCATACACGTGGAATACGCCGCGGATGTTGGCTTCGAGGATTTCCTCGAAAGGCCGTTCCACCGACACGCCGCCCAGGTGCACGATGGCATCGCAGCCTTCGACCAGCGCGTCGACCGCCTGCTTGTCTGCCAAGTCGCAGGGCACCACTTCTTCCTGCGGCCCGATGGCGCCCTGCATGGCGCCGATATCGGACAGTCGCAGCACATCCGCATAAGGCTTGAGGCGCTCGCGCAGCACCTTGCCGAGTCCGCCTGCTGCGCCGGTGAGCAGCAGGCGTTGCACATGGCCGGCCGTGGAGGGAGAGGAGGTGTTCGTCATGGATATGTCTCTAAAGTTATCTGTTGTCGTACAACTGTTCGGACGATTATCATCAGGCAATGCCAAGCCTGTCAACAGAAGTTCCCAGCACGCCGGACGCCGGCGTGACCGCAGGCGTCGCCCCGCCTTTCACGGGTCGGGTGCGCACCCGCGGACGCGGCCTGGCGCACAACCTGGTGGACGATTTCGGCGCGCGCATTCGTGACGGCGTGCTGCGTCCGGGCGACAAGTTACCGACCGAATCGGAAATCATGCAGGCCTTCGGCGTGAGCCGCACGGTGGTGCGCGAGGCGCTGTCCAAGCTGCAGGCGGCCGGGTTGGTGGAAACCCACCATGGGGTAGGCACTTTCGTGCTGCAGCAGCGTGCGAGCGGTGTGTTCCGGCTGGACGCCGGCGACATCGCCACCTCGGTCGATGTGCTGGCTGTGCTGGAGTTGCGCATCAGCCTGGAGACCGAGTCCGCCGGCCTGGCGGCCACGCGCCGTACCGATGAGCAGCTGCGCGCGATGCGCCAGGCGCTGGACGACTTCGAGGGCAACGTGGGCGTGGCGGGCGACACGGTGGCGCCGGACTTCCGCTTTCACCTGCAGATCGCGCAGTCGACCGGCAATCCGTATTTCGCGGACATCATGAGCCACCTGGGCACCACCATCATTCCGCGCACGCGCATCAGTGCCATCCGCAATCTGGACCGCAGTGGTGTCTATCTCAGCCGCGTGAATCGCGAGCACGAAGAGATCTACGCGGCCATTGCGCGACGCGACGCAGAGTCGGCGCGCGCGGCCATGCGCATTCACCTGACCAACAGCCGGGAACGGTTGCGCATGGCGCAGGAGGCGGCCCAGCAGGCGGCGTCCAAGTCCAGGTCTGCGGGCGCTGCCTCCGAGGGCAACGGCTCGCGCTGATCGCGTGCGGTTCGCGGCACTGCCGTGGATTCTCTTCGAAAAGTCCGCTCCCAGGCGGCAGAAATCTGGACAACTCATTCTTTGAGTTGTACGATGACTGATAACTAAAAAACAGATCCATCCTTTCTTCCATCGACCGCAGGAGACACACCTTCATGACTTCCACCCGTCGCGGCGTCATTGCCGTCGCCCTGGTCACCGCTGCCACCACCCTGGCGCCGCTGACCGCCTCTGCGCAGGCACCCGCCTGGCCCAGCCGGCCGATCAAGCTCATCGTGCCGTACCCGCCAGGCGGCTCGTCGGACATCATTGCGCGTGCCATCAGCCAGCCGCTGTCCGAGGTGCTCAAGCAGACCGTGATCGTCGAAAACCGTCCGGGAGCCAATGGCAACCTGGGCGCCGACTTCGTGGCCAAGTCGACACCGGACGGCTACACGCTGCTGCTGTGCGATGTGGGCGCGCTCGCCATCAGCCCGTCGGTCTACACCAAACTGCCGTTCGACCCGTCCAAGGATCTGCGCGGCGTGGGCATGCTGGCCTATTCGCCGCATTTGCTGGTGGTGCATCCGTCTGTGAAGGCGAACAACCTGAAGGAACTGATCGCGCTGTCGAAGACGAGCGACCTGAACTTCGCCGTGACCGCCACAGGCAGCGCGCCGCACCTGGCCGGCGTGGCGCTCCAGCGTGCAGTCGGTGCCAAATGGACCTACGTGCCCTACAAGGGCGGCGTGCAGGCGATTCAGGACACGGTGGCCGGGCAGACCCAGATCCTGATGAATGGCATGCTGGCCACGCTGCCCCAGGTGCAGGGCGGCAAGCTCAAGGTGCTGGCAGTGTCCAAGGGCACGCGCATGCCGCTGATCGGCGACGTGCCGACCATTGCCGAGCAGGGCGTGCCTGGCTTCGAGTCGGGCACCTGGCAGGGCGTGAAGGTGGCGCGGGGCACGCCCGACGCGATCGTCCAGCGTCTGAACAGGGAGCTCGTCACCATCATTCGTTCACCCGACATCCGCTCGCGCCTGGCCGGGCAGGGCGCAGAGGTCGTGACCATGACGCCCGCCGAAGAAGAAGCCTTCTTCAACAAGGAACGCGCGCGCTGGGCCCAGGTCGTCAAGGACGCCGACATTCGCATCGACTGATGCATCGCTCTCGCTTTTTCTCACTCTCCATTCCACGACCTTCTTCATCATGAACCCGCAAGAACTCAAGACCATCATGGGCTCCGGCCTGCTGTCGTTTCCGTTGACCGACTTCGACGCGAACGGCGACTTCCACAAGAAGGGCTACGAGCAGCGCCTCGAATGGCTCGCGCCGTACGGCGCCAGCGCGCTGTTCGCCGCCGGCGGAACGGGCGAGTTCTTCTCGCTGACCGGTGCGGAATACCCCGGCATCATCCAGACGGCCGTCGACACCTGCCGTGGCGTGGTGCCGATCATTGCCGGCGCGGGCGGCCCGACGCGTTTTGCCATCGAGTGCGCGCAGGCGGCAGAGAAGGCCGGCGCCCACGGCATCCTGCTGCTGCCGCACTACCTGACCGAAGCCGGCCAGGAGGGCCTGTCCGCCCACGTCGAGGCCGTGTGCAAGAGCGTGGACTTCGGCGTGATCATCTACAACCGCGGCACGACCCGCTTCAAGCCCGACACGCTGGCCCGCCTGGCCGAACGCAACCCCAACCTCGTGGGCTTCAAGGACGGCATCGGCGACATCGAGACCATGGTCGCCATCTACCAGCGCATGGGCGACCGCTTCGCCTACCTGGGCGGCCTGCCCACGGCCGAGGTCTACGCCGCCGCCTACAAGGCGATGGGCACGCCGGTGTATTCGTCGGCCGTCTTCAACTTCATCCCGAAGACCGCGATGCAGTTCTACGCAGCCGTGCGCGACGACGACATGGCCACGCAGCACCGGCTGCTCAAGGACTTCTTCATGCCCTACCTCGACCTGCGCAACCGCATGCAGGGTTACGCGGTGAGCATCGTCAAGGCCGGTGCCACGATCGTCGGCCACACCGCCGGCCCGGTGCGCCCACCGCTGACCGACCTCAAGCCCGACGAGATGGAAATGCTCAAGGCCCTGATCGACAAGCTCGGCCCGCAGTAAGCTGCGCAGCGATGGTTTTTCCCTCTTCATTGTCAGCAGCAGCAAGGATTTTTCAATGCAACAACACGACAACCTCATCGGCGGCGAGTGGACCCCAGGCAACAGTTACAGCCCGAACCTGAATCCCTCGAACCTGTCGGACACCATCGCCGAATACGCGCAGGGTGATGCCGCCCAGGTCGACGCGGCCGTGGCTGCCGCCACTGCTGCCTTTCCCGCCTGGTCGACCAGCGGCATCCAGGCGCGTTCTGACGCGCTCGACAAGATCGGCACCGAGATCCTGGCGCGCAAGGAAGAACTGGGCACGCTGCTCGCGCGCGAAGAGGGCAAGACGCGCGCCGAAGGCATCGGCGAAGCCACCCGCGCCGGCCAGATCTTCAAGTTCTTCGCCGGTGAATGCCTGCGCCTGGCCGGCGAGATCATCCCGTCGGTGCGCCCGAACATCGGCGTCGAGATCACCCGCGAGCCCGTGGGCATCGTCGGCCTGATCACGCCGTGGAACTTTCCCATCGCGATTCCCGCCTGGAAGATCGCACCGGCGCTCGCCTTCGGCAACTGCGTGGTCCTTAAGCCCGCCGACCTGGTGCCCGGCTCCGCCTGGGCCCTGGCCGAGATCATCAGCCGCTCGGGCATTCCGGCGGGCGTGTTCAACCTGGTGATGGGTCGCGGCAGCGTGATCGGCAATGCCCTGGTCGAGCACCCCGGCATCCATGCGATCAGCTTCACCGGCTCGGTCGGCGTGGGTCGCAACATCGCCCTGCAGTGCGTCAAGAGCCACAAGAAGGTGCAGCTGGAGATGGGCGGCAAGAACCCGCAGGTCATCCTGGACGACGCCGATTTGGCCCAGGCCGTCGAGCTCAGCGTCCAGAGCGCCTTCTATTCCACCGGCCAGCGCTGCACCGCGTCGAGCCGGCTGATCGTCACCCAGGCCATCTATCCGAAGTTCATCGAGGCGATGAAGGTGCGCATGGAGAAGATCAAGGTGGGCGACGCGCTGGCGCAGGGCACCGACATCGGCCCGGTGTCCAGCCAGAGCCAGCTCGACCAGGATCTGGACTACGTGAAGATCGGCCAGGACGAAGGCGGCACGCTCGCCGCGGGCGGGCTGCGCCTGAAGCTGGACACCGACGGCTTCTACATGTCGCCGGCACTGCTGGTGGACACCGACAAGACGGCGCGCATCAACCGCGAAGAGGTGTTCGGTCCGGTGGCGAGCGTGATCCGCGTGAAGGACTACGAAGAAGCGCTGGCCACGGCCAACGACACGGAGTTCGGCCTGTCGGCGGGCATCGCGACGACCAGCCTGAAGTACGCGACGCACTTCAAGCGTCACAGCCAGGCCGGCATGGTGATGGTCAACCTGCCGACAGCGGGCGTGGACTACCACGTGCCCTTCGGCGGCCGCAAGGGCAGCAGCTACGGACCCCGCGAGCAGGGCAAGTACGCTCAGGAGTTCTTCACTGTCGTGAAGACGGCTTACACGCTGGCTTGATTCGCCAATAGCCGGTTGCTGGCGGCGCTCGATGGCCCGACGGCGGGCCGGCAACGGCAACAGTCAAGGCGCACCCGCCACGCCATGCCGGCGGGTGCGTCACTCCTGCACTGCACGCTGTCGCGCCTGCCGCCGCACCAGCAGATACCCCAGCACCTCGAAGAACAGTTCGCTCAGTACGGCCATGGCCGCTGCGGGTACGGCACCTGCGACGAGCAGCGCGCGGTCGTTCAATGCAAGTCCGGTGACGATGCGCTCGCCAAAGCCGCCAGCGCCGATGAACGCGGCGATGGTGGCCGTGCCGATGGCGATGGTGGCCGCCGTGCGTACGCCGGCCAGCAGCGTCGGCAGCGCGAGTGGCAGCAGCACGAGGCGCAGGTTCTGCATACGACCCATACCCAGCGCCATGCCCGCCTGCTGCATGCCGTGCGGCACTTCGGCCAGGCCGGTCACGGTATTGCGCATGATGGGCAGAAGGGCGTAGAGCGTGAGCGCAATCAGCGCGGGCAGGGTGCCGATGGCGCCCAGCGCGGAGATCAGCACGGCGAGCAACGCGAGCGAGGGAATGGTCTGCAGCAGGCCGGTGATGCCCAGCACCGTCGTGCGCCAGCGCGCATGCGCGAACACGGCAATGCCCACCGGCACCGCCATCAGGATGGCCAGCCCGACCGATGCCACCACCAGCAGCAGATGCTGGCGGGCGAGCCGGCCGAGGTCGGGGCCCATCAGCTTGGCCATGAAGCCGCGCGCGCCGACGGGGGATGCGGCGGGAGCGTCGGACGTGTGCCCGGCCAGGAAGTCGCGCGCGATGGTGTCGAAACCCGCCCCCTGCAGTTCGGCGCGCGCATTCATCGCGATCATCGCGCGCTCGTCGATACGGCCTTCGAGCTTTTGCAGCGCAGACCAGACCGGCGGCAGTCGTTGCGGCAGATCGAGCCGGTAGAGCAGCACCGCGTCGTAGCGCGGGAAATACTGGCGGTCATCCACCAGCACGCGCAGGCCGAGGTGGTCGATCTTGGCATCGGTCGTGTAAATGTCGATCACGTCGATCTGCCTGGAGGCGAGCGCGTCGTAAGCAAGGCCATGGTCCAGGCCCGTGGGCGTCTGGCCAAAACCGTAGCGTGCGGCCAGCCCTTTCCAACCGTCGGCGCGACCGATGAACTCGTTCGACAGACCCAGCTTGAGTTCACGATGGCGTGCGAGGTCGCTCAGCGTGCGCACCTGCAGCCGGTCGGCGTCGGCCGCACGCATGGCAAGCGCATAGCCATCGTTGAAGCCCAGCGGCACGGCCACGCCCAGGCCCAGCGGAGCGAGTGCGGCGTTCATGGCTGCGGGCGTGAGCACGTCGCCTTCGGCGGGGCGCTTGAGGATCTCCTGCGCGATGGTCCCGGTGTATTCGGCGTACACGTCGATGCTGCCGGCGCGCAGCGCCTCGTACACGATGGCCGTGTTGCCCAGGCCCTGTCGCAACTGCGGCGGTTCCTTCAGGTGCGGCGCCGCCGTCTGCGCGATCACCTCGGCCAGGATGTACGACTCGGTGAAACGCTTGGAGCCCACGCGCAGTTGCGTGTCCTCTTGCGCCTTCGCCTGCGCTGGCAGAGCCCACAGTCCCAGCAGCGCCAGCGCGCCCAACGAGAGGAACAACGCGACGTTGACCGGCATCCTGCGGTGCCGCGCAGTGCGCCAGGCGGGGTGGGGCATTTGCATCGTCGGCAGTGTATCGGCCAGGGGTGTGCGGCGGTGCGCACGTGCTGCATTCAGGCCACATTCCTACAGGCGTTCGTGCGCCGGGCCGATCGGCCGAGGGTGCGCGGGCATGCACAGTGGTTCATCACTTTTCGAAAGAAGCCATGGCAGACAAGTCCCCGCCTGTTCCTGACCCCGAAGTGCACGGCACCCGCGAATTGCCTTCGGTGACGGTCGACGGCTACAGCCTCCAGGTGCGCGACAAGGACGGTTTCGTCGGCGATCAGGCAAGCCAGACGGCGTTCCGCGAACTCCTCGAACGCTGGCGTCGGCGCCGCCGCAAGAAAGGCGACGATCCGCTGGGCGATGCGCATTCGCGCGACCTGAGCAAGAAGTCGCTCGACCGGGTGCTGGCGAAGAAGAAGGCGTCTGAAGCTGCCGACGTGGTGCACGGCGCCATCGAGGAATTCGCCGAAGACCTCGCCTATGTGGTCGACCGCTTCCTGCGCCAACCCTCCTGGAAGAAGGTCGAGCGCATCGTGATCGGCGGCGGCTTTCCGGAGAGCGACGTGGGCGAACGCGCGATCCTGCAGGCCTCGGCCATCCTGCAGCACATGGATATTCACGTGCCGTTGGCGCGCCTCTCTCACGAGGTCGACGATGGCGGCCTGCTCGGCTGGGTGCACCTGGCGCCGCCGCGCATGGTGAAGAAGTACGACGCCATTCTGGCGGTCGACATCGGTGGCACCAACGTCCGCTGCGGCATCGTGAAGACGCGCTACCGAAAGGCCAAGGACATGTCCCGGGCCAAGGTCGTCCGGCGCGAAAAGTGGCGCCATGCCGATGACAAGCCCAGCCGCCGCGGCCTGGTCGAGCGGCTGGCCGAAATGCTGGAGGACATGGTGCGCTACTGCCGACGCCACGAGATTCGCCTGGCCCCCTTCGTGGGCATCGCCTGCCCCGGCGTGATCCGCAAGGATGGCTCCATTGCCAATGGCACGCAGAACTTGCCCGGTGACTGGGAGTCGGACACGTTCCATCTGCCGAGCGAACTGCGCAAGCGCATTCCGGAGATCGAGGGCGAGCCGACGGTGGTGCTGATGCACAACGACGCGGTGGTGCAGGGGCTGAGCGAGCTGCCCTTCATGCGAGAGGTCACGCGCTGGGGCGTCCTGACCATTGGGACCGGGCTGGGCAATGCCAGTTACACCAACCGAGAGCCGGTCGAGATCGAACCGCCGGTGCGCGCCAGGAAGACGCCGAAGTCCGGATCTGGGCCGGCTGCCAAGGCTCGCTGAGCCTGCGCCATCAGAGCTGGAATGCGATGGCCAGCAGCAGGCCTTCGGCCACATCGCGAACGAGGCCGGGGCGCCGCGCACGGTAAGGCTCGCCGGCCGAAGCGGTGGTTTCGATCCAGCGCGCCAGGCCGTCGATCTCTTGCTGGCCATAGAAAACCACCGCGGCTTCGTGGTTCAGCAGCAGGCTGCGCAGGTCGAGGTTGATGGAGCCGCACAGGGCCAGGTCGTCGTCGACCACCACGGCCTTGGCATGCGCCATGAACGGCAGCATGCGGAAGGTCACGCCCGCCCGCGCCAGGTCGCGCATGGCGCGGGCACGCACGAAATCGGTGAGCCGGTGGTTCGACCGAGCAGGAATGGCAATGGTCACCTGCACGCCGCGCCGCGCGGCCAGGCGCAGCGCATCGCGCAATCCGTCGCCGGGCACAAAGTAGGGCGTGACGGCGAGCACACGGTGCTCGGCGCGAAAACACGCGTCGATCAGCAGGGCGTGTGCCGTGTCCTCGGTCTGGTCTGGGCCGCTCGGGAGGAACTGCGCATAGGCACCGCGGTCGTCGCTTTCCAACAGCGGGACTGGTTTGCGCGCCTTGCGGCCGCGCACCGAACCCCAGTCATGGTTGAACTGGCGCGCAGCCGCAGCGGCCACGTCACCGTGCAGGTCGAAGGACAGGTCGCGCCAGGGCACGGGGTGCGCCGCATTGCCGGTGAAATACTCGCCTGCGAGGTTGCGGCCACCGGCCCAGAGCCAGGCATCGTCGGCGATCACCAGCTTGCGGTGGTTGCGCAGGTTGCGCGGTCCGCTGTGGCGCAGGCTGAAAAAGGGGCGGAACACCGACACCTCGGCACCGGCCGCGCGCAGCAGGTCGAAGTGGTGGCGTGGCAGCGTGAGCGCGCCGAAGCCGTCGAGCAGCACGCGCACCTGCACGCCCTCTTGCGCACGCTGGGTCAGGCGCGCCAGCACCTCATGGCCGAGCGCGTCGTCGCCGATGATGAAAGTGCACACGTCGAGCTGCTCGCGCGCACCGGCGATCACCCGCCAGAGGGCGTCGCGCGCGGCCTCGCCATCGGCATGCAGTTGGATGTCGCAGCGGCTGGGCGCAGCCAGGCCGAAGCTTTCAATGAGGTCGGCCGCCCAATGGCCGGCGGGGATCGAGCGAGGCGGACGGGGCGAGCCCGCAGGCCGCAGCTTGCGCTGGCCGAACACCAGGTAGGCCGGCAGCGTGAGGTAGGGCATCAGTACCAGGCCCATGACCCAGGCGATGGCGGTGGCAGGCGCCCGCTGTTCGCGCCGCGACCGTGTGGTCAGCACGTACACCAGCAACGCGAAGGTGACCACCAGGAAGTGCTGTGACGGGGAGGGCAGCCAGGACAGGGATGAGTGGATCATCGGTGTCCGAGATTAACCGCGTTGTCTGCGCCCTCCCCGGATTTCCCCTCGAAATGCCGCCGGTTTGCGCAGCGCACCAGCGCACATCACGCTTCTGGCGCCTTCGGGCTCAGCGCGTACCCCAGACCTCCTGCGCCGTTTCCACCACCAGGCGCAGCTTGGCGCGCTGCGCCTCCACGGCAATGTTGTTGCCATGCACGGTGCTGGAGAAGCCGCACTGGGGCGAGAGCGCCAGTTGCTCGAGCGGCACGTACTTTGCCGCGTCGTCGATGCGGCGCTTGAGCTCGTCCTTGTCCTCCATTTCGCCGAACTTGGTGGTCACCAGGCCCAGCACCACGGTCTTGCCCTTGGGCAGGAAGCGCAGTGGCTTGAAGTCGCCGGAACGCGCGTCGTCGTATTCCATGAAGTAGGCGTCGAGGTCCATCTCCTTGAGCAGCGCCTCGGCCACGGGCTCGTAGTTGCCAGCCGCAGCGTGCGTGCTCTTGAAGTTGCCGCGGCACAGGTGCATGGCCAGCAGCATGCCCGCGGGCTTCTGCGCGACGACCTTGTTGATGAAGGCGGCATAACGGTGCGGCAGTTCGTTGGGGTCGTCGCCGCGCTGGCGGGCCGCCTCGCGCATCTTTTCGTCGCACAGGTAGGCCAGGTTGGTGTCGTCCATCTGGACGTAGGTGCAACCGGCCGCGGCCAGCGAGCGCAGCTCGTCGCCATAGGCCTTGGCCACGTCGTCGTAGAAGGCCGGGTCGAGCTCGGGATAGGCCGTCTTGCTGATGCCGGCGCGGCCGCCGCGAAAGTGCAGCATGGTGGGCGAGGGGATGGTCACCTTGGGCGTGTTGCCTGCTGAGACCTGGCTCTTGAGGTACTGGAAGTCGGCCAGCTGGATGTCCTTGGCATGGCGCACCTTGTCGATCACACGCAGCACCGGTGGCGCGAGTTCCTCGGTGCCATCGGGCTTGCGGATCGTCACCGGGATGTCGGTCTTCACGCCCCCGAGCTGATCGAGGAAGTCGATATGGAAGTAGGTGCGGCGGAATTCGCCGTCGGTGATGCTCTTGAGGCCGATGTCCTCCTGGAACTTCACGATCTCCGTGATGGCCTTGTCTTCTACGGCGCGCAATTGCTCGGGCGTGATCTCGCCCGAGGCCTTCTGCGCGCGGGCCTCAAGCAGGTATTGGGGACGCAGGAAACTGCCGACGTGGTCGTAGCGGGCAGGCAGGGCGGCGTGCTGGGACATGGGAATGGCTCCGTCGTGTTGGAAAAGAACGATCGATCCTAAACCCTCTATCGATGGCCTTGATGGATACATAAGACTCAGTGTTTACCCTGAAAATAAGCAATTTCGCTGGATTTTTAAGCATGGCTGGATACAGTCCGTATCCATGAACAAGCCCACGAGCGCCTTTCCCCTGAACGCGTGGTACGCCGCCGCCTACGATGTCGAGGCGGGTCGCACCTTGCTGCCACGCACCATCTGCAACCAGAAGATCGTGCTGTTCCGTCGCACCGACGGGCAGGTCGCAGCGCTCGAAGACGCCTGCTGGCATCGGCTGATGCCGCTGTCGCTGGGGCGCCTGGAGGGCGACGAGGTGGTCTGCGGCTACCACGGGCTGGTCTACAACGCCCAGGGCCGCTGCACCTTCATGCCCAGCCAGGAAACGCTCAATCCGTCGGCTTGCGTGCGCAGCTTCCCCGTGGTGGAGCGGCATCGCTTCGTCTGGGTCTGGCCCGGCGATCCGGCCAAGGCCGATCCCGCCCTGGTCCCCGACATGCACTGGAACGACGACCCGCAATGGGCCGGCGACGGCAAGATGATCCGCGTGGCCTGCGACTACCGTCTGGTGGTCGACAACCTGATGGACCTCACGCACGAGGCTTTCGTGCACGGCTCGTCGATCGGCAACCGCGCAGTGGCCGAGGCTCCGTTCGTCGCCACGCATGGTGACCGCTCGGCCACCGTCACGCGCTGGATGGAGAACATCGATCCGCCGCCGTTCTGGGGCGCGCAGATCCGCCATGCGCGCGGCTATACCGGCAAGGTCGACCGCTGGCAGGTGATTCGCTTCGAAGGCCCCTGCACGGTCAACATCGACGTGGGCGTGGCCGAGGCCGGCAGCGGCGCCGTGCCGAGCGACAGCTCGCCGGGTGACCGCAGCAAGGGCGTCAACGGCTTCGTGCTCAACACCATCACGCCGGAAACCGACGGCACGTGTCTCTACTTCTGGGCCTTTGCGCGCAACTACTGCATCGGCGAGCAGCGTCTCACGCACGAGCTGCGCGAAGGCGTGGCCGGCATCTTCCGCGAGGACGAGGTGGTGCTCGAAGCGCAGCAGCGCGCCATCGACGACCACCCTGATCACGCGTTCTACAACCTCAACATCGACGCAGGCTCGATGTGGGCGCGCCGGCTGATCGACCGCATGATCGAAAAGGAGCGTCCGCGCATGCCGGTCATTCCGATCCATGCGGCCGAGCGGGCCACGGCATGAGCGTTGCCAGCGCTGCCGTGAGTTCGCTGCCGGGCGCCGATGCAGCCGACGGCGGCAATTCGCAGGCGGTCAAGGCGCAATTGCGCCTGCGCGAAATGGTGCTGGCCGGCGACCTGCCGGGCGGCTCGCGCATTGCCGAGGTGGCTATCGCCGAGCTGCTGGGCGTGTCGCGCACGCCGGTGCGCAGCGCGCTGATGCGCCTCGAGCAGGAAGGCCTGCTGCAGGCGCTGCAGAACGGCGGCTATGCGGTGCGGACCTTCTCCGAGCGCGACGTGGCCGATGCGATCGAACTGCGCGGCACGCTAGAAGGACTGGCCGCGCGGCTCGCGGCCGAACGTGGCGCCGCGCCGGTGGTGCTGCGCGAAGCCCGCGCCTGCCTTGCGCGCATCGACGCATTGCTGCGCGAGCATGCGCTCGATGACGCGGCTTTCTCGCGCTACGTGGCCTTCAACGAGCAGTTTCATCTGCTGCTGGCCGAAATGTCGGGCAGCCCCGTGATCGCGCAGCAATTGCAACGCATCGTCAATCTGCCGTTTGCGTCGCCCTCAGGCTTCGTCGTGGTGCAGGCGAACTCGCCGGCCGCACGCGACATGTTGCTGATCGCGCAGGACCAGCATGTGCAGGTCCTCGATGCCATCGAAAACCGTGAAGGCTCCCGCGCGGAAGCGCTGATGCGCGAACACAGCCGCATCGCGCAGCGCAACCTCAAGGAGGCGTTGCACGGCAGCGCTGAACATTCCCTGCCTGGCGTCCAACTGATCCGGCGCCGCGACTGAAGCTGTCCCATGATGAAAAGCGAAACCCAATGGATGCCCGCGCGCATCACGGCCCTGCGCGACCTGACGCCCACCGTGCGCGAGTTCGAGATCCGGCCCGAGTCCGGCGTGGTCGCCACGCACGAGCCCGGCGCGCACCTGCAGGTGCAACTGCTGGTCGGGCGGCCCGGCCAGGGCAAGGTGCAGACACGCTCCTATTCGCTGGTCGGTGCGCCCGACGGCCAGGCGTGGCGCATCGCGGTCAAGCGGCTGGACGACGGCCGCGGCGGGTCGCTGGCGATGTGGGGCCTGGCCGAGGGCGACCGCTTGCTGGTCGGCTCGCCGCAGAGCCATTTCGGCCTGGACCTGTCCGCGCCCGGCTACCTGCTGGTGGCGGGCGGTATTGGCATCACGCCGTTGGTGTACATGGCGCAGCGCCTGGCCGCCAGCGCGCAGCGCGGCGCGGTGCGCATGCTCTATGGCGCGCGCAGCGCCGAGGAACTTGCCTATCTGCCGCACCTGCAGGAGGCGCTGGGCGACCACGTCCAGGCGCATGTCGGCACTGCGGCGATCGACTTCGCCGCCGAGATTGCCGCGTTGCCGCCGGGCGCACAGCTCTACACCTGCGGCCCCGTGCCGATGCTCGAAGCCATCAAGCGCGCCTGGGCCGCCGCGGGCCGTGCGCCGGCCGACCTGCGCTTCGAGACCTTCGGCAGCAGCGGCCGCCTGGCCGCGCAGGCCTTCGAAGTGCGCATTCCGCGCCACGACCTCACCATCCAGGTGCCGGCCGACAGCACGCTGCTGGACGCGCTCGACGCCGCGGGCGTACAGACACTGTGGGACTGCCGCCGTGGCGAATGCGGCCTGTGCGCGATGGACGTGCTGGCGGTCGACGGTGAGATCGACCACCGCGATGTGTTCCTGAGTGCGCACGAAAAGCAGCAGTCGCAGCGCATCTGTGCCTGCGTGTCGCGTGCCGTCGGTGCCGTCACGCTCGATTCGGCCTGGCGCCCCGACGCACGCTGATGGGCGCTACTTGGTACCCCTGGGGCCTTTGCGCGATCATCGCGCAGTCGCATTGCTGATCGCGCATTAGTGTGCGCCCGCATCGGCGGCCCTAGGGATTGCCAAGGGGCGTCACGCACCTTCCTTTGCCAACAATAGCCTCATCCGGCACTTCGCCTGTCATTTCGCCCGTCATCAGGAGACAACCCCATGCAGCGTCGCCATCTCATCCAGGCCGCCGGCCTGACCGCCATCGCCCTGGCCATGCCTTTTGCGCATGCGCAGGACAACAAGTTCAAGATCGGCCTGATCCTGCCGATGACCGGCCAGTCGGCCTCCACCGGCCGGCAGATCGAGGCCGCCGCGCGCCTCTACATGGCGCAAAACGGAGACACCGTGGCGGGCAAGAAGATCGAACTGATCGTCAAGGACGACACAGGCCTGCCTGACGTGACCAAGCGCCTGGCGCAGGAACTGGTGGTCAACGACAAGGTCAACGTGCTCGCCGGCTTCGGTCTGACGCCGCTCGCGCTTGCGGTGGCCCCGGTCGCCACGCAGTCGAAGACGCCGCAGGTCGTGATGGCCGCGGCCACCTCCAGCATCACGGAGGCCTCGCCCTACATCGTGCGCACCGGCTTCACGCTGCCGCAGGTGTCGGTGCCGATGGGCGACTGGGCACCGAAGAACGGCATCAAGAGCGTGGTCACGCTGGTGGCCGACTACGGCCCTGGCAACGACGCCGAGAAGTTCTTCAGCGAGCGCTTCCAGCTCAATGGCGGCAAGGTCATCGACAAATTGCGCGTGCCGCTGCGCAACCCCGACTTCGCGCCGTTCCTGCAGAAGGTGCGCGACGCCAAGCCCGACGCGCTCTTCGTCTTCGTGCCGTCGGGTGCGGGCGCCGCGGTCATGAAGCAGTTCCTGGAGCGCGGCATGGACAAGGCCGGCATCAAGCTGATCGCCACCGGCGACGTGACCGATGACGATCAACTCAACGACATGGGCGACGGCGCGCTCGGCGTGGTCACCTCGCACCACTACTCGGCGGCGCACCCGTCGGCGATGAACAAGAAGTTCGTCGACGCCTTCCAGCAGGCCAATCCCAAGCTGCGTCCCAACTTCATGGCGGTGGGCGGCTACGACGGCATGCGCGTGATCTATGAAGCGCTCAAGACCAGCAAGGGGCAGGGCGGCGGCGACGCCTTGCTGGCCGCGATGAAGGGCCAGGTCTTCGAGAGCCCGCGCGGCCAGGTGCTGATCGACGCGCAGACGCGCGACATCGTGCAGGACGTGTACCTGCGCAAGGTCGAGAAGAAGGACGGCCAGCTCTACAACGTCGAGTTCGACGTGATCAAGGCCGTCAAGGACCCGGGCAAAACTAAATAAAGGGCTCGCCACCAGGCTGCGCGCACTGCGTGTCGCTTCGCCTTCCCCCTACCGGGGGCAACACCAGGGGCCCGGCGAAGCCGGTTCCTCGGTGTTTCCCGAAGAGACCGCGCTGTGCGGCAAGCTGGTGAATCGCTGATATGTTGACCATTCTTTTCGACGGCATCGCCTACGGCATGCTGCTCTTCGTCCTTGCCGTGGGCCTGGCCATCACGCTGGGCCTGATGAACTTCATCAACCTGGCCCACGGAGCCTTCGCGATGGTGGGGGGCTACCTCACCGTGTTCGCGATGCAGAAGCTCGGGCTGCCCTTCCTGGCCTGCCTGCCGCTGGCCTTTGTCGTGGTCGGCCTGGCCGGCGCGCTGCTCGAGCGCACGCTCTACCGGCCGATGTATGGCAAGTCGCACCTCGACCAGGTGTTGTTTTCCATCGGCCTGGCGTTCATGGCCGTGGCGGCCATCGATTACTTCGTCGGCTCCTCGCAGCAGAACGTGCAACTGCCCGAGTGGCTGCGCGGTCGTACCGAGGTCGGCGACGGCGCGCTGCTGCTGGGCATGGGGCACTACCGGCTCTTCATCATCGGCGTGTGCGCTGTGCTCACGGTGGTGCTGCAGCTGATCCTGTCGAAGACGCGCTTCGGCAGTCGCCTGCGTGCCGCGGTCGACGACCCGCGCGTGGCCGCCGGTCTGGGCATCAACGTCAACATCGTGTTCCTGCTGACCTTTGCGGTCGGTTCCGGTCTGGCAGGCCTGGGCGGCGCGCTGGGCGCGGAAATTCTCGGGCTCGACCCGACATTTCCCCTCAAGTACATGATCTATTTCCTGATCGTGGTCTCGGTGGGCGGCACGTCGTCGATCACCGGTCCGCTCGCAGCGGCGCTGCTGTTGGGCATCGCCGACGTGGCGGGCAAATACTTCATTCCGAAGATGGGGGCGTTCACCGTCTACCTGCTGATGATCCTGATATTGATGTGGCGCCCCCAGGGCCTGTTCACCCGCAAGGGAGGTCGTTGATGAGCGCGCCTTCCAACGTTGACTTCCAGTCGGCCCTGCTTCGCAAGGCGCGCTGGAAGCCGCTGGAGTTCGTGGCCTGGGCGATCGCCTTTGCGCTGCCGCTCGTCATGCCTTCGCATTCGCTGCTGGTCAACGAAATCGCCATCGTCGCGCTGTTCGCGATGTCGCTCGACCTGATCCTGGGCTACACCGGGATCGTGTCGCTGGGCCATGCGGCATTCTTCGGCTTCGGCGCCTACGTGGCGGCACTCTTCGCCAAACTGGTCATGCCCGATCCGACGGTCGGCCTGCTGGTGGCCATCGCCGCTTCGGCCGCGCTCGGCGCGGTGGCCAGCGTCACCATCCTGCGCGGCAGCGACCTGACGCGGCTCATGGTCACGCTGGGCACGGCGCTGCTGCTGCTTGAGCTGGCCAACAAGCTCGACTGGCTGACCGGCGGCGCCGACGGCCTGCAGGGCGTGGTGCTCGGTCCGGTGCTCGGACTGTTCGACTTCGACCTGTACGGCCGTGTGGCCGCCTGGTACTCGCTGGCCGTCATGCTGGTGCTGTTCCTGCTGATGCGGCGCTTCGTGCACTCGCCGTTCGGTGCCACCCTCAAGGCGATCCGCGACAACCGCCTGCGCGCCATGGCCATCGGCCTGCCTGTGGTTTCGCGGCTCGCCGTGATCTACACCCTGGCCGCCGGCGTGGCGGGCGCTGCGGGTGCGTTGCTGGCCCAGACCACGGGCTTCGCGTCGCTCGACGTGCTGGCCTTCGACCGCTCGGCCGATGTCCTGCTCATGCTGGTCATCGGCGGCGTGGGCTGGCTCTACGGCGGCGTGCTCGGCGCCATCGTGTTCAAGCTGTTGCAGACCTGGCTGTCTGCCGTGACGCCGCAGTACTGGATGTTCTGGATCGGCCTGATCCTGGTGCTGCTGGTGCTGGTCGGGCGCGAGCGGCTGCTCAAGCCGTGGCTGTGGTTCGGGAGGCGCGCATGACCGACACCGTGCTTTGTGCCACCGGCCTGGTGATGCGCTTTGGCGGCATCACGGCCACCAACAACGTCACGCTGAATCTCAAGCGCGGTGCACGTCATGCGCTGATCGGCCCCAACGGGGCGGGCAAGACCACGCTCATCAACCTGCTCACGGGCGTGCTCACGCCCACCGAAGGCCGCATCGAACTGCTGGGCGAGGACATCACGACGCTCGCGCCGTACCGCCGCGTGGCGCGCGGCATGGTGCGCACCTTCCAGATCAACCAGTTGTTCGACTCGATGACGCCGCTGGAAACGCTCGCCCTCGTGGTGTCGCAGCAGCGGGGCATGGCCGGGCAGTGGTGGCGGCCGCTGGGCGCTTCCCGCGCGGTGGTGGAGCGGGCGACCCAACTGCTCGAACAGTTCCACCTGGGCGATGTCGCGCAGCAGCAGGTCAAGCACCTGGCCTATGGCAAGCGCCGCTTGCTGGAGATTGCGATTGCGCTGGCCTGCGAGCCCCGCGTGCTGCTGCTCGACGAGCCGGTGGCCGGTGTGCCGGCTGGCGAGCGCGAGGAACTGCTGCAGACCGTGGCGGCATTGCCGGCCGATGTGTCGGTGCTGCTGATCGAACACGACATGGATCTGGTGTTCAGCTTCGCCGACCGCATGACGGTGCTGGTCAACGGCACGCTGCTGACCGAGGGGGACCCCGATACGATCGCCAACGATCCGAAGGTCAAGGAGGTCTACCTGGGCCACGGAGAAGCCATCCATGTCTGATTTCCTGCGCATCGACAACCTGAGCGCCGGTTACGGCGAAGCCGTGGTACTGCACGACGTCGCGCTCACGCTGGGCGAGGGCCAAACGCTGGCGCTGCTGGGCCGCAACGGCACCGGCAAGACCACGCTGATCAACACGCTCGCCGGCAGCACGCGCCAGCACGGCGGCAGCATCATGCTCGGCGGCGTGGCGTTGCACCGGCTGGCGCCACACCAGCGCGCGGCGGCCGGCATTGGCTGGGTGCCGCAGGAGCGCAACATCTTCAAGTCGCTCACGGTGCATGAAAACCTGACCGCGGTGGAGCGGGCCGGCCCCTGGAACGCGCAACGTGTCTATGAGATGTTCCCGCGTCTGGCCGAGCGAAAGACCAACCTGGGCACGCAGCTCTCGGGCGGCGAGCAGCAGATGCTCGCGGTGGGCCGTGCGCTGGTGGTCAATCCGCGGCTGCTGCTGCTCGACGAGCCGCTCGAAGGCCTGGCGCCGATCATCGTGGAAGAGCTCCTGCGCGCCATCCGTCGCATCACACGCGACGAGGGACTGGCCGCGATCATCGTCGAGCAGCATCCGCAGGCGATCCTGGCCATTTCCGACCATGCCGTGGTGCTCGACCATGGCACCGTGGTGCATGCGGACACGGCACCGGCCCTGCGCGCGCAACCCGCCGTGCTCGACCGTCTGCTGGGCGTGGCGCGCTGAGGCGGCGCCTCGCGTGGAAGGCCCGGTCCCAGAGCCCCGACCATGGGGTCCTGTCAGGTTGAGGTTGCCAGCGGGGCCTGCGACGGCAGCCATGCAGCGACGAGCTTGCGCAAGGCGTCGACCGACTGCGGGCGCCCGAAGAGCCAGCCCTGCGCGTACTGCACGCCGCGTTCGCGCAGGAAGTGCGCTTGCGCCTCTGTTTCGACGCCTTCTGCCACCACTTCCAGGCCGAGCGTGCGGGCCAGATCGATGACCATCGTCACGACCTTGTCGCCCGTGCCGATGCCGGCCACACCGATGGCGTCGACAAAGCGCTTGTCGATCTTCAGCACGTCCAGGCGGAAGCTGCTCAGGAATGCCAGGCTCGAGTAACCGGTGCCGAAGTCGTCGATCGCCACCCGCAGGCCGACGGTGCGGATGTCGTCGATGACCTGCATCACGTCGGTGCTTTCGAGGAAGCCGCGCTCCGTGGCCTCCACCCAGAAGCTCTGCGGCGGCAGGCCGGTGCGCTCGAGCATGTTGGCGAGCATGCTCACCGTGCGGCCTGAGCTCAGATCGGCCGCCGACAGGTTGATGCTGATGTGAAAGTCCGGATGCTCGTGCAGGAAGACTGCGGCGTCGCGGGCCACCAACTGGACCACGCGCTCGGTCACCCGCTCGATGAATCCCGCCTTTTCGGCCGCGGCGATGAAGTGGTCCGGTGGAACCATGCGCTTGCCGCGCTGCCATCGCATCAGCGCTTCGGCACCGATGCACCGGCCCGAGCGCAGGTCGACGATGGGTTGGTATTGCATGAACACCTGAGGCGACTGCAACGCATAGCGGAAATCAGCCGCTTTCTGCACGTAAAGCCGTGACAGCAGCCACAGGCAGGCTGACAGCACCACACCGAAGAGGGCGCCGATCGGCAGCAGGAACAGGCGCGCCTCGTCGATGCGTGTTTGCGTGCGCGGCCGAGGAAAGGCCACGTAGGCCACGACGTCGTGTTCGGGTGTGGCGTGCATGGCGACGACGTAGTCGCCATCGACGAAGGTCGCGGAGGTTTGTTGGGCCATCGAGGAGGCCCAGGCCGGATTGAAGTCGCCGCGACCGATCAGGCGCCGGTGTTCCGTGCGCAGGAACATGCCCAACGCCACGTCGGGCGCCGTGCGGAAGATGTCGAGCGTCACCGCTTCGTCGATGAAGACGATCACGCCGTCACGTTCAGCGGCCAGGTACTTGTGGCCCTCCATGCCCGGCAGGCTCATGCCGGTATGAATGCGCAGACCGGTCGAGCTGACCGTGGTGGCGGCATCGAGCAACAAGCCTGGCCCATAGAGGCCAAGCGAGGAGCACATCAACCGCCCGTTCTGGATGCGGCCCACCGCGCTCGCGAACAGGGACGCCGCATCGGCCTGGCGCAGGCGCAGCATGCCTTGCTCGCTGCAGGCGTCGGCATGGACGGGCGTGCGAGAGACGATGTTGATGATGGCGTCGACATCGGCACTGCTGGCCTGCGCCTTGCGCAGCACTTCCGCGACGATGCGCGTCGCACCCTCTGCGCTGTCGTGGCGGCCACGCAGTTCGGCCATGTGCGCTGCGAGGAGCATGCAAGCGGTAATGACCATTGCGCTGGCAAACAACAGCGCCACGTTGGCCAGTTTGCTGCGTAAGTCGATGGCGGGCAGGATCACAGAAGCGTTCTCGCGTGGCGCGGGGCGAAGGCGCCGTTCGCGGTCTTCAGGGGATGGAGGTGCATTCAGTTGGCGCCGGCAGGGACGATGGTCATACCGATCATCCCCGCAATCTGCAGGCTGCCTTCAAGATATCTTCATTCGATCGGGTGGTAAGCCCGCGCCGTGTCGCGGCCCTCGGCCTTGGCTTGGTAGAGCGCCTGATCGGCGCGTCGCAGGAGTTCGTCCGTGGGAATGAGTCCGTCCGAGCAGCTCGCCACGCCAATGCTCACCGTCACACCACCATGCAGCCCGCGGGTGTCGCGTGCGATCACCGTCACCAGTTCATGCGCCACCTGCAGCGCAGTGGCGGTATCCGTGTCGGGCAATATCGCCGCGAATTCTTCTCCGCCCAGGCGCGCGACCACGTCGCCCGTGCGCAGGTTGGTGCTCAGCAGTGCAGTGAGGCGGCGCAGCACCTCGTCGCCCACCGCATGGCCGTGAACGTCGTTGATTTGCTTGAAATGGTCGGCGTCAATCATCAGCACGCTGAGCGAGCGCTTCTGACGGCGCGCATCGGCCAGCGCACGGGCCAGCAGGGGATCGAACATGCGGCGGTTTGGCAGGCCGGTCAGCGCATCGGTGTGGGCCTGGTGGCCGAGTTCGGCGTTGGCGGCTTCGAGTTCGAGCGTGCGTTGGCGTACCTGCTGCTCGAGGTCTTCGCGTGCATCGACCAGCCGGCGCGTCATGCTGCTCAGCGCGACGGCCAGTGTCTGCATCTCGGCGCTGCTGGTGGCCATCGGAATCCTGGCACCGGGAGCACCGGACTCCACGTCGCGCGCCGCACGTGCCATGCGCATCAGATCGGCGCCGAAGCGGCGTGCGGCCACGCCAGCGAGCAACGAGCCCACCAGCGCGGTCAGCAGTCCGATGAGCAGCGCGCTGCGCGTGGTGTCGGCCACGGCCGCAAACGCGTTGGCCGCAGGTTCGCGCGCCACAATGGTCCAGCCCAGGTCGCTGACCCGATCGTGCGCCGCCAGCGGGCTTGTGGCGGTGAGGTAGTCGGCGCCATCGTGCCAGCGCACGACGGCAGCGGCGCCGGGCGCCTGGCCGCTCGCTGGCAAGCGCACGCCGGCATCTGCGAGGCGCCGACTCTGGCCGCCGGGTGCATAGATGACATCGCCCTGCCGGTCGAAGATGAAGACCTCGATGCCGGCGGCGCGTGCCTCGGCCGGCAGCACGGTGTCGATGACCTCGCCTGCCCAGTCCCAGCTGGTGTGCACGCCGATCACGCCGATGATGCGGCCTTCATGCATCACGGGCGCCGAATAATCGAGGAAGCGAAGCGGTTCGTTGTTCTTGTCAGGTGGCAGCAGCGTGGCCAGCAGCTTGGCTGGATGCACGTCGCCCACATAGAGGCTTCGCTGGCCGTTCTGGAACCAGGGCCGCTCGGCCACGCTTTCGTTGTGCAGGATGTCGCGGGTGGAGGCTGCCACGCGACCTTGCGGATTGGCCACGCCGACCCACAGGTTCGTCGGTTGGGTGGCCTCGATCAGTTCCAGCGCGCGGCGGGCCTCCGGCGAGGCCAGCCCATCGCCCCACAGTGCCTCGCGGCTGGCGATCATGCCCACCACGGCGGCGTTTGCATGCAGTCCATTGGCGAGCGTGCGAGAAGCGGCGGCGGCCGCGAAGATGAGCGAGCGGCCAGCATCGGCACGAATCCGGCCGCGCAGCATGTCGCTCAGGATCCATGTGGTGGCGATGGAAGCCAACACCACCAGCGTACCGAACACGATCGTCAGTTGGACCGTCAAGCTGGGCGGTGTGTTGGCGGGACGGTCGGGCATGCGATGGATTCTAGGGGCCGCCCCGGGGGCACCCAGCGCTCAGATCGGCAGCGCCGTGGTGGTCTTGACGCGGTCTAGCACGAAGCTCGTCTTGCAGTCCTGCACGCTCGGATGCTTGAGCAGCGTGTCCATGACGAAGCGCGAGTAGTCCGCCATGTCGGCCACCACGACGCGCAGCAGGTAGTCCATGTCGCCGGTGAGCGAGGCGCATTCGACCACCTCGGGCCAGCCCTGTACCGACGCGCGAAAGGCATCCATCGGGCTGCGCTTGTGACTTTCGGTGTGCTTTTCCAGACGCACGTTGATGTATGCGGTGAGCGCCAGGCCGACCCGCTCAGCGCGCAGCAGTGCCACGTAGCCGGCGATCACACCGGTTTCCTCCAGCCGCTTGACCCGGCGCAGCGTGGCCGACGACGACAGGCTGACGATGGCCGCCAGCTCGTCATAGGTGGCACGTCCGTGGGTCTGCAGCGCGCGAAGCACGCGCAGATCAATGGCATCGAGTTCAGCTGAGGCGTTCATTTCCGCAATCTTGCAGGAATCTTGCGCCGCTGACCAGCCAAGCCCTGCAAGTTGCAGGAATTCTGTGCGCGGATTGCCTACGATCGATCCCATACCCCACCTCATTCCGGAGACGCACGATGACCGACCTTTTCGACAATCCCATGGGCCTGATGGGCTTCGAATTCGTGGAGTTCGCTTCACCCGAAGCCGGGCTGCTCGAATCGGTGTTCGAGACGCTGGGCTTCACGCTGGTCGCCAAGCACCGTTCGAAGGACGTCGTGCTCTACCGCCAGGGAGGCATCAACTTCATCGTCAACCGCGAGGCCAAGAGCGAGGCGGGCTATTTTGCGGCGGAGCATGGCCCGTCGGCCTGCGGCCTGGCCTTCCGGGTGAAGGATTCGCACAAGGCGTACGAACGCGCTCTGGCGCTCGGTGCCCAGCCGGTCGAGATCGCCACGGGTCCGATGGAACTGCGCCTGCCCGCCATCAAGGGCATCGGCGGCGCGCCGCTGTACCTGATCGATCGCTTCGAGGAAGGCAAGTCGATCTATGACATCGACTTCGAATTCATCGAAGGTGTCGATCGCCATCCGGTCGGCCATGGCCTCAAGTTGATCGACCACCTGACCCACAACGTCTACCGTGGCCGCATGACCTTCTGGGCCGACTTCTATACGAAGCTCTTCAACTTCCGCGAAATCCGCTATTTCGACATCAAGGGCGAATACACCGGCCTGACCTCCAAGGCCATGACCGCGCCGGACGGCAAGATCCGCATTCCGTTGAATGAGGAGTCGAAGTCGGGTGGCGGCCAGATCGAGGAATTCCTGATGCAGTTCAACGGCGAAGGCATCCAGCACATCGCACTGATCTGCGACGACCTGAAGGCTGCGGTCGACAAGCTCGCGCTGGCCGGCGTGCCGCTCGCAACCGCACCGAACGACGTGTACTACGAGATGCTGGACACCCGCCTGCCGGGCCACGGACACGACATTTCAGAGCTGCAGACACGTGGCATCCTCATGGACGGGACGACCGAAGGCGGCGAGCCACGCCTGCTGCTGCAGATCTTCTCGCAGCCCTCGCTCGGCCCGGTGTTCTTCGAGTTCATCCAGCGTCAGGGCGACTACAGCGAAGGTTTCGGCGAGGGCAACTTCAAGGCGCTGTTCGAATCGCTCGAGCGCGACCAGATCCGCCGCGGTGTGCTGGACACGGCCGAGGCCTGAGCGTGTCGGCTGCCCAAGCGACCAAGCACGGTCTCGCCGCCGGCGATGCGGCCGCGCCCGAGCGGCCGGACTGGACGATCGACCAGGGCTGGTCGAACTACACGCCGGCCGAGCACGCCGTCTGGAAGACGCTGTTCGAGCGCCAGACGAAGCTGCTGCCCGGCCGCGCCTGCGATGAGTTCGTCGAGGGCATGAAGAACCTGCCCATCGGCGCCGACCGGATTCCGGACTTCCTGGAACTGAGCGAGGTGCTGATGCAGCGCACCGGCTGGCAGGTCGTGGCCGTGCCGGGCCTGGTGCCCGACGAGGTGTTCTTCGAGCACCTGGCCAACCGCCGCTTTCCCGCCGGCAACTTCATCCGCAAGCCGCACGAGCTCGACTATCTGGAAGAGCCTGATGTCTTCCACGACGTGTTCGGCCACGTGCCGATGCTGATGAACCCGTCGATCGCCGACTACATCCAGGCCTATGGCGTGGGCGGCTTGCGGGCAAAGAAGCTGGGCATGCTCGACAAGCTGGCACGCGTGTACTGGTACACGGTGGAATTCGGCCTCATCCAGCAGAAGGACGGGCTGCGCATCTACGGCGCGGGCATCGCCTCGTCGCGCACCGAGAGCGTCTTCTCGCTGGACGACCCGTCGCCGAACCGGATTGCGTTTGACCTGGAGCGGGTGATGCGCACGCACTACCGCATCGACGATTTCCAGGAGAGCTACTTCGTCATCGACAGCCTGGCCGAGCTGCTCGACCTGGCGACGATCGATTTCGCGCCGCTGTACGAACGCATCGCCGGGCAGCCGGAGTACCAGCCGGGCGACGTGCTGCCGACCGACCGCGTGATCACGCGTGGCACCGGCCGCTACCACGACGCCAAGCGCCGGCAGGCGGTCACCGCCTGAAAGAGCGTCAGTAGCGGGTGACCTGCCGGCCGATCTCCGGCCAGCGGCGGTGCAGCCAGGCCCAGGCCACCAGGCCGATGCCCATCATCAGGATCGACGTCACGGCCAGCGCCAGCGTCGAATGCATCACCAGCGGTGCGATCACACCGGCCACCAGGCCGTTGGCGGTCGAGCCGATGACGGCCTGCAGCGACGATGCCATGCCGCGGCGCTCGGGGTGGAGGTCCAGCACCAGCAGCGTGATCACCGGCACCATCAGCGCCCAGCCGAAGGCGAAGATCGCGATCGGCCACATGGCCCAGAGTGCGTGCGGCTCGAACAGCGCATTGGCCGCGACGTTGGCCGCGGACGTGGCCAGCATGATGAAGAAGCCGTCGCGGATCTGCCGCTTGGGCGCGACCTTGCCTGCCATGCGGCCGCTGGCCCAGGCGCCGGCCATGATGCCGCCGATGGTCAGCAGGAAGAACCAGAAGAACTGCGTGGGCGCCAGGCCGAGGTGGTCGCCGAGGAAGGCCGGCGCCGACAGCACGTAGAGGAACATGCCGTTGAAGGGCACGCCGCTGGCCAGCGCCAGCAGCAGGAAGCGTGGGTCGGAACACAGGTCCCAATAGCCGCGCATCAGGTGCCGCGCATGGAAGGGTTGGCGCTGCGTGGCGTGGAGCGTCTCGGGCAGCAGCTTCCAGTTGGCCGCGAACAGCACCACGCCGACAGCGACGAGGAACCAGAAGACGGCGTGCCAGCCGGCATGCACGAACAGGAAGCCGCCGACGATGGGCGCGATGGCCGGCGCCACGCCGAAGTAGATGGTGACCTGCGCCATCACCTTCTGCGCCTCGGCCGGCGGGAACATGTCTCGGATCACCGCGCGCGACACCACGATGCCTGCACCCGTCGACAGGCCCTGCAGCGCACGGAACAACACCAGCTGCCCAATGGTCTGCGACATCGCGCAGCCCAGCGACGCGAGCGTGAACACGGCCAGACCCCAGAGCACGACCGGGCGCCGTCCGAAGCTGTCCGACAGTGCGCCGTGGAACAGGTTCATGAAGGCGAAGCCGAAGAGGTACGCCGACAGCGTCTGCTGCATCTCCACCGGCGTCGCGCCGATCGACTTCGCGATGCCCGAGAAGGCCGGGATGTAGGTGTCGATCGAGAAGGGGCCCAGCATGCCGAGCACCGCGAGCAGGATGGCGAGCGCCCATCGCGGGGCTTTCCAGAGGGTTTGGGCGTCGGGGTTCATGGGTCTCTCAAAAACAAGCGGACTTGCCGAACGCAGGGTCCGGCAAGTCCGCTTTTGGGGGCGTGGCTGTTTAGAGCGTGTCGATGAAGGAGCGCAGCTTGTCCGAGCGGCTCGGGTGCTTGAGCTTGCGCAGCGCCTTGGCCTCGATCTGGCGGATGCGCTCGCGCGTCACGTCGAACTGCTTGCCGACTTCTTCCAGCGTGTGGTCGGTCGACATCTCGATGCCGAAGCGCATGCGCAGCACCTTGGCTTCGCGCGGCGTCAGCGAGTCGAGGATGTCCTTGACCACGTCGCGCAGGCCGGCCTGCATGGCGGCCTCGATGGGCGCCGTGTTGCTGCTGTCCTCGATGAAGTCGCCCAGGTGCGAATCGTCGTCGTCGCCGATCGGGGTTTCCATGGAGATCGGCTCTTTGGCGATCTTCATGATCTTGCGGATCTTGTCTTCCGGAATCTCCATCTTCTCGGCCAGGATGCTGGCGTCGGGCTCGAAGCCGAACTCCTGCAGATGCTGGCGCGAAATGCGGTTCATCTTGTTGATCGTCTCGATCATGTGCACCGGAATGCGGATGGTGCGCGCCTGGTCGGCGATCGAACGGGTGATGGCCTGGCGGATCCACCACGTGGCGTAGGTCGAGAACTTGTAGCCGCGACGGTATTCGAACTTGTCGACCGCCTTCATCAGGCCGATGTTGCCTTCCTGGATCAGATCGAGGAACTGCAGGCCGCGGTTGGTGTACTTCTTGGCGATGGAGATCACGAGGCGCAGGTTGGCCTCGATCATTTCCTTCTTCGCGTCGCGCGACGACGACTCGCCGTCGTTCATGCGCTTGTTGATGTCCTTGAGCTGCGTGAGCGGCACCACCACCTGCGACTGGATGTCGGTCAGGCGCTGCTGCAGTTCCTGCACCGGCGGGATGTTGCGGGCGAGCACGGCACTCCATGGCTTGCCGGCAGCGGCCTGCTTCTCGACCCACTTGAGGTTCAGCAGGTTCGACTCGACACGCTTGCCGTTCTTGTCGAAACCGCTGAAGTCGCGGATGAAGTCGTCTTGCGGGTAGCCGCACTTGTCCACGATGATGCGGCGCAGTTCGCGTTCCTTCTTGCGCACGTCGTCGACCTGCGTGCGCACCAGGTCGCACAGCTTTTCAATGGTCTTGGCGGTGAAGCGGATGGTCATCAGCTCGTCCGACAGGGCCTGCTGCACCTTCTGGTAATTCGGCGTGCCGTAGCCTTCCTTGTCGTAGATCTTGTGGACCTTCTCGAACATGGCGGCGATGCGGTCGAAGCGCTCGAGCGCGTCGCGCTTGAGTTCTTCCAGCTTCTTGGTCAGCGCCTTGGAGCCGCCCTTGCCGTCGTCGTCGTCTTCCTCGTCGAATTCGTCGAAGTCTTCTTCGGCCACGTAGTCGTCGGCCTCGTTCGGGTTCGAGAAACCGTCGACGATGGTCGAGATGACGACCTTGCCTTCGCGGATGTCGTTGGCCAGGCGCAGGATCTCGGCGATGGTCGCAGGCGATGCGGAGATCGCCTCCATCATGGCCATCAGGCCGCCTTCGATGCGCTTGGCGATCTCGATTTCGCCTTCGCGCGTGAGCAGTTCGACCGTACCCATCTCGCGCATGTACATGCGCACCGGGTCGGTCGTGCGGCCGAATTCGCTGTCCACGGTGGAGAGCGCGGCTTCGGCTTCTTCCTCGGCTTCTTCCACCGTGGTGGCGGTCGGCGCGGTGTTGTTCAGCAGCAGCGTCTCGGCGTCGGGCGTCTGTTCGTAGACGGCCACGCCCAGGTCGTTGAGCATCGTGACCACGACTTCCATGGTCTCGGCGTCGACCAGCTTGTCGGGCAAGTGGTCGGAGATTTCGCCCTGTGTCAGGTAGCCGCGGGTCTTGCCCAGAGTGATCAGGGTCTTCAGGCGCGAACGGCGCTTGGCCATGTCTTCTTCGGACAGGACGGTTTCGTCCAGGCCGAATTCCTTCATCAAGGCGCGTTCCTTCGCCTTGCTGATCTTCATGCGCAGCGGCTTGACCTTTTCCTCGGTCGCACCCGGCGTGGCTGCCACGGGTTCATCGCCAGTGATGTCGTCCTCGATGTCCGACAGGTCCACATCGCTTTCAGACGCGTCGCTGCCCGCCTTGGGCTTGCGTCCGCGCTTGGCGCCGGTGGCTGCGGGTGCGGCTGCCGTGGCGGCCTTGGGCGGGCGTCCTACCTTCTTGGCGGCGGCAGGGGCAGCGGCCTTGGCGGTTGGCTTGATGGTTTCGTCGGTCGTCGATTTCGTAGGCACTGTTTTCACTTTCGTTGCTGCTTTTGCCTTGGACGTGGCAACACCTGCCTGAGTTGCCGGCAAAGCGGCAACTTTCAATGGCTTTTCTGCAACGGCCTTCTTGGCGACGGACACGGCTGGCTTCTTCGGACTGGGCATATGACCTCGGTGCAAAAAGAATGGACAAGCGGAATCACACGCGCCACGAACCCGGCGCAGGGATATACACGGACAAGGGGCAAGGAGGGAGGAATCCCTCAAAGGCAAGATGTCGGGCGATCATTTGGTGTGCAGTCCTTGCGGTGTATTGACCCGTTTCCCTGTGGGAAGTGCATTGCGCATGGGGTCGGCCCGGAGGTGCTGCTGTCGCTCTTGCCTAATTTCGCCTGTTGCGAAGCCCTACATTATAGCGCAATACGAATTTTCAAGGCTCAGCCGTCATTGCCGGACGCTTTGAGCCGCGCGCGCAGCGCAATGCGGCGCACTTCCAGTGCCCGGTAGCGCTCCAGCGCCAGGGGGTCGGAGCCGACGGCGGCAATGGCTTCGCTTTGCCGCGCCTTGAGGAAATCGTCGAGCATGAAGTCCAGCACGCTGCGCAGTTCCCGTGCGGCATCGGCTGCGCCGTCGGTGTGTGGCGTGCCGGCCTCGTCAGCCGGGCCACCGCCCGGGTCCGTCATCGCACGCACGGCCAACGCTTCGAAGGGCTGGCCGCGCAGGCCTTCGCGCAGGGCGGCCCAGGGCTGCACACCGTGTTCGTGGAACTGGCTGTCGAGCCAGGTGAAAAGCTGGCCGTGGTCGCCGGGCAGGTCGCACAGCAGGCCGTGCAGTTCGTGCGACAACGCCTCCCATTCGTGCATGTTCGACAGCAGCAGGCGTGCTGCCACGTCGGGGCGGCCGGGCGGGCGCACGCGGCTCTTGCCGGGGGTGCGGGGTTCGGAATACCGGTCGGCATCGCCCGCGCCGCGCTTGCCGCGCTGCCATTTGCCTTTGCCCTTGAAGTCGCCGCGCTCGAAGCTGCGTGGCGCCGATGCTTCGTAAAAGCCGGGCGGCGCGTCGTCCATCGGCATGTCGTCGTACGACGGCGGCGATGACGACGAAAAACCGCCTGTCGGTCCTGCCGGGCCGCGCCCGCGGCCGGGCGCCGCGGCCTTGCCCCAGAGCGACTCCAGTTCTGCGGCGCCGAGCTGGACGTGTTCCGCGATCTCGCCGAGCAACTGCCGCTTGAGCGCGCCTTCGGGCATCGCACTCCAGAGCGGGCGGGCGTTGCTGGCCATGTGGGCACGGCCTTCGGCGCTGCCCAGGTCGCAGCCTTCGCGGGCGGCCTCGACCATGAAGCGGCTCAGGGGTGTCGCTTCGGCGACGAAGCGGGCGAAGGCGTCTGCGCCGAACTCGCGGATGAAGCTGTCGGGGTCGTGTTCGGCCGGCAGGAACAGGAACTTGACGCTGCGCACGTCGGTGGCGAAGGGCAGGGCGGCGTCGAGCGCCTTGCGTGCCGCACGACGTCCGGCGGCGTCGCCGTCGAAGCTGAAGACGACCGCATCGGTGAAGCGAAAGAGCTTCTGCACGTGCTCGGTGGTGCAGGCCGTGCCGAGCGTGGCCACCGCATTCGGAAAGCCGAGCTGCGCGAGCGCCACCACGTCCATGTAGCCCTCGGTGACCAGCGCGTAGCCGCGATCCCGGAAGGCAGCGCGGGCCTCGTACAACCCATAGAGCTCGCGGCCCTTGCTGAAGACCGGGGTTTCGGGCGAGTTGAGGTATTTGGGTTTCTCGTCGCCCAGCACGCGCCCGCCGAAACCGATGCATTCGCCCTTGACGTTGCGGATCGGGAACATCACGCGGTCGCGAAAGCGGTCGTAGCGCTTGGCGGCATGGCCGGCGCCGTCCGCCGGGTCTTCCTCGCCCACGATCACCAGGCCGCTCTCGGCGAGCAGCGGGTCGTCGTAAGACGGAAAAACGCCTGCCAGCGTGCGCCAGCCGGCCGGCGCATAGCCAATGCCGAACTGCCGGGCGATCTCGCCTGAAACGCCGCGGCCCTTCAGGTAGTCGATCGCGCCCGGCGACTGGCGCAGTTGCTTGCGGTACGCCTCGCCGGCCTTCTCCAGCACCTCGGACAGCGTGGCCTGTTTCTGCCGCTGGCCGGCGGCGCGAGCACGTTCCTCGGGCGAGGCGTCGTCTTCGGGCACCTGCAAGCCGTACTGGCCGGCCAAGTCGTGCACCGCCTCGACGAAGCCCATGCCGGCATGTTCCATCAGGAAACCGATCGCGTTGCCGTGCACGCCGCAGCCAAAGCAGTGATAGAACTGCTTGGTCGGACTGACAGAGAATGAGGGCGACTTTTCGCCATGGAAGGGGCACAGCCCCATGAAATTGGCGCCGGCCTTCTTGAGCGGAACGTAGCGGCCGACGATCTCCACGACGTCGGCGCGTGCGATCAGTTCCTGAATGAATGAGGGAGGGATGGTCATGTAGGCGGGGAGCGGCAAATCATACGCAAGCGGCCGCTGTGTCGCAGTGTGACGGCATACTGGCCGCGTTTCGGCCTGCTCATCCATGATTTTCCACAGTCCTCTCACGAACGTGCCGATCCTGTTGCGGCATCCGCTGCGCTTCCTCTGGGACGCGCTGAAGGTGTTCAAGGCCAACCAGGGGCTGCTGCTGGCGGGGGCGGTGGCCTATTACGCGCTGCTGTCCATCGTCCCCCTGCTGATCGTGAGTGTGATCGCGCTGTCGCACCTGATCGATCAGGCCGAGCTGCTGAGCACGATCGGCCGGTACCTCGAATGGCTGCTGCCAGGGCAGTCGAAGGCGATCGTGCAGGAGCTGTCGAACTTTCTCGCCCACCGGGACGTCCTCGGACCGGTGCTGCTGGTGACCATGATCTTTTTCAGTTCGCTGGCCTTCACGGTGCTGGAAAGCGCCATGGCGGTGATCTTCCATCACCGCAAATCCGAGCGGCGCCGTCATTACCTGGTGTCGGCGGTGATGCCCTACGTCTACATCCTGTGCCTGTGCGTGGGGCTGCTCCTGGTGACGATCGTCTCCGGTGCGCTGCAGCTCATCGGGCAGGAGAGCGTGAATCTGCTGGGCTACAGCTGGTCGCTGTCGGGCATCTCGGGTGTGCTTCTGTACCTGCTGGGCCTGGGGGGCGAGATCTTCATGCTGACGTCGCTCTACCTGGTGATGCCGGCTGGCCGGCTGTCGCTGCACCATGCGCTGCTCGGCGGCGTGACGGCTGCGCTGCTGTGGGAGGTCACGCGGCGCGTGCTGGTGTGGTATTTCTCGACGCTGTCCCAGGTCAACGTGGTCTATGGGTCGCTCACCACGGCCATCGTGGTGTTGTTGAGCCTGGAGATCGCGGCCACGCTGGTGCTGTTCGGTGCCCAGGTGATCTCGCAGTACGAGCGCCTGGAGCGCACCGGCAGCACGACGCCGGTGCCGGGCGAGCGGGTCGGCTTGTAGCGCCCGCTGCGGCGCCTCAGCGCGGTGCCAGCCGGATGGCGCCGTCCAGGCGAATCACCTCGCCATTGAGCATGTCGTTCTCGATGATATGCCGGGCCAGCTTGGCGTAGTCCTCGGGCGTGCCCAGGCGTGACGGGAAAGGCACGCTGGCGGCCAGCGCGTCCTGCACTTCCTGCGGCATGCCGAAGAGCATGGGCGTGCCGAAGATGCCCGGCGCGATCGTCATGTTGCGGATGCCGCTGCGCGCCAGGTCGCGTGCGATCGGCAATGTCATGCCGACCACGCCGCCCTTGGAGGCGCTGTACGCGGCCTGTCCGATCTGCCCGTCGTAGGCTGCCACCGAGGCGGTGGAGATCAGCACGCCGCGCTCGCCGGTAGCCTCGGGTTCGTTCTTCGCCATCGCGTCGGCGGCCAGGCGGATCATGTTGAAACTGCCGATGAGATTGACCGTCACCGTCTTGCTGAAAACCGCCAGCGCGTGCGGCCCGTTCTTGCCGACGGTCTTCTCGGCAGGCGCGATGCCCGCGCAGTTGACCAGCCCCATGAGCTTGCCGAGCTGCTGCGCCGCCGCCACCACCGCTTGGCCGTCGACCTCCTGGCTCACGTCGCAGCGCACGAACACGCCGCCGATTTCCTTGGCGACGGCTTCACCCTTTTCGGCCTGCATGTCGGCGATGACGACCTTGCCCCCATGGGCCGCCAGCATGCGTGCCGTACCTTCGCCCAGCCCCGACGCGCCGCCGGTGACGATGAAAACCTTGCCTTCGATCTGCATTCGATGTCTCCTCTTGGTTGGAGCGGGCAGTTTATCGAAAGGGCATAAAAAAAGCCCTGTCCGAAGACAGGGCCTGAATTGGATCCGCGAGGATCCAAGGAGACAACGGGTGTCGCTCAGCGCTTGCGCGGGGCGGTGGCGGTCTTGGCAGCGTTGACGGCTTGCGTCGAGACCGCGGTGAAGTTGGCTTCGGCGACGTCGGAAGCTTGCTTGACGGCCTTTTGCACCGATTCGAAGGCGTTGTTGGCGGCAGCCACTGCGCTCTTCATCACGGCGACGGCGGTTTCCGAGCCGGCGGGTGCGTTCTTGGCGGCGCTGTCGACCATGCCGACAAATGCTTGCTGGGCTTCGGCAGCCTTGCCTTCGAAGGCCTTGCTGAATTCAGCGCCGGTGCCTTGGGCGATGTCATACAGATGACGGCTGTAGGCGGCGGTCTTTTCGGCCAGGGGCTGGAACAGGCTGGCTTGCAGTGCGAGCAGTTCCTGTGCGTCCTTGACGCTCAGGATGGCTTGCGTGCTGGCAGCAGCTTCGCTCAGCGCGGCCTTGGAGGCAGTCACGTTGAGCTCGACCAGCTTTTCCACGCCTTCGAAGGCCTTGGTGGTCAGTCCGAACAGGGTTTCGAGATTGGCTTTTTGGGCGGCGAGGATTTGGTCAGCGGTCAGTGCCATAACGGGACTCCAGAAGGTTGATTGGGAATTCACTTTGCGCTGCGCCTCGTCATCTATGTTGCGGTGCAGCATGAGGTGGAAGTATAGGGAGATGCGCCGGGGGATCAAGCGATTTTCCTTGCGCCACGCCAGTTTAGAGCGCACTTTCTAATTGTGGATACCCGATATTTCGGCGGAAGCGGGCCTATGTGCTGAATTGGTATTACTGTCTTCACGGCGGCGGCCACTGGCAGAATGCCGCGCCATGAGCAGCCTCAGGCCCACACCTTCATCACGCAGCGCGTACCGCGTTTTTCGCCCCATCCCCACCCGCTGGGCAGACAACGACATCTATGGTCATGTCAACAATGTCGTCTACTACAGCTGGTTCGACACGGCGGTCAACGCCTTGCTGATCGAGCGTGGCGCCCTGGACATCCATGCGGGCGACACCATCGGCTTCGTGGTCGAGACCCAATGCCATTACTTCGCGCCGATCGCCTTCCCGCAGACGGTCGACGCCGGTATCCGGGTGGCGCATGTGGGAAGCTCCAGCGTGCGTTATGAAATCGGCCTGTTCGCACAAGGTGCGGACGTGGCGGCCGCGCAGGGCCATTTCGTTCATGTCTATGTGGGGCGAGAGACAAAGCGGCCGGTCAAGCTGCCTGATACGTTGCAGCGGGTGCTTGGGGAGCTTCGCATCTGACGCGCCGACACATGCGGCTTTCATACGAGAAAAGGCGAGGAAAATGCAAAAAGGCGCCCAAAGGCGCCTTTTGATATTCCGGGGTGCCGGAATTACATCTTCTTCATGGCCTTGACATCGGCCTTGCCCTTGGCTTCGTCGGCCTTGGCTTGCTTCACGCAGGCGGTCTTCGCGTCACCGGACTGGTCATCGCACTTCTCCTTGGCGACTTCGTACGCGGCCTCGACCTTTTCTTCAGCCACCTTGCGGGCGTGAGCTGCGGTCGGCTTGTATTGCTGCTCCAGTTCTGCCTTGGCAACCTTTTCGTTGCCCTTGGCTTCCTTCTCGCACACGTCCTTGGCGTTGTCCTTGAGCGCATCGCACTGGGCCTTGGCGACCTTGTAGTCGGCTTCGACCTTTTGCTTGGCGACGTTGTATTCGTCCTTGGTCATGGCGCTGGCGTAGCTGCCGACAAAACACGACGATGCGATGGCGAGAACGAGCAAATGTTTTTTCATGGTTTTCTCTTGGAGTCGGTTATGGGTAGAGGGTGATGATTTCAGGGGTCGAACGAGTGGATGTCTCAAGACTTCTCGTACCACAGGCCTGCCGGGGTGCGGCCGTCGCGCGCTTCCCATTCCTTGACCTGGGTTTCGGCTTCATCCTTGCTGATGCCGTGGCGTTCCTGGATGCGGCCGAGCAATTGGTCGCGCTTGCCGGCGATGACGTCGAAGTCGTCATCGGTCAGCTTGCCCCACTGTTCCTTGACCTTGCCCTTGAGCTGCTTCCAGTTGCCTTCAATGGTGTCTTTGTTCATGCCTATCTCCTTCGCGATGATTGAAGACCCGGACCGCGCTGGAGCGCCTTGTCCGGGGTGAAGACAATGTCGCGCCGGAGCCTTGGAAAGGCGGTAGGACTCGCCGGGAATGCCCCGTAGGCAGACGCCGACGCGCGCCGTGATAATCGAGCGCACGACGACATTGAGATACTTGAGATACGCGCCTCGGCGCCTCGCACCATGATCATCCACAGCCTGCTCGACACCGACCTCTACAAGTTCACCATGATGCAGGTGGTGCTCCACCACTTTCCTGGGGCGCGCGTCGAATACCGGTTCAAGTGCCGCAATCCGGGCGTGAACCTGGCCCAGTTCGCCGACCAGATCCGCGACGAGGTCCGCCAGTTGTGTTCGCTCCAGTTCAAGGAGGAAGAACTCGCCTACCTCAAGGCCATGCGCTTCATCAAGAGCGACTTCGTCGACTTCCTCGGGCTGTTCAAGCTCAACGAGAAGTACATCGACATCGTGCCGCTGCCCTCGGGCGAACTGGAGATCGGCATCAAAGGGCCCTGGCTGCACACGATCCTGTTCGAGATTCCTGTGCTGGCGATCGTCAACGAGGTGTACTTTCGCAATACCCAGCCTGAACCCGATTTCGCCGAAGGCCGACGCCGACTCGACACCAAGATCACCCAGCTCCAGGCCGAGGGGCTCTCTGACCTGAAGATCGCCGACTACGGCACCCGTCGCCGTTTTGCCAAAGGCTGGCATGAAGAGGTGCTGCGCACGCTGAGCAGTCGTCTGGGCGTGGTCACAACGCCGGTCCAGACAGGCACCAAGCTGCCGCAGTTCGCCGGCACGAGCAACGTGCTCTACGCGAAGAACCTGGGTCTCATTCCGCTGGGCACCATGGCGCACGAGTACCTGCAGGCCTGCCAGGCGCTCGGGCCGCGGCTGCGTGACAGCCAGATCTTCGGCTTCGAGTCGTGGGCGCGCGAATACAGGGGCGACCTGGGCATCGCGCTGTCCGACGTCTACGGCATGAGCGCCTTCCTGCGCGACTTCGACATGTACTTCTGCAAGCTGTTCGATGGCGCGCGCCATGACAGCGGCGATCCGTTCCAGTGGGGCGAACGCATGCTGGCACACTACATCGCCAACCGGGTTGACCCGCGCACCAAGACGCTGATCTTCAGCGACGGACTGACCGTGCCGCGCACCATCGAGCTGTACCAGCAGTTTCGCGGACGCTGCCAGCTGGCCTTCGGCATTGGCACCAACCTCACCAACGACCTGGGCTACGAGCCGTTGCAGATCGTCATCAAGATGGTTCGCTGCAACGACCAGCCGGTCGCCAAGCTGTCGGACACGCCTGCCAAGAACATGTGCGACGACGAGAAGTACCTGGCCTATCTGCGCCAGGTCTTCGAGATCGAGCCGCCGGCCGCCTGAACGCGTCCGCCTGCGAACCTGTCATTCTTCTTTTGCCGAAAGCCCTGCCGCGATGAGCGCCACCCGACCCCAGATCCTCGTCGCACGCGGCGTGTTCCCCGAAACGATTGCCCGCCTGAAGCAGCACTTCGATGTAGAGGCCAACCAGGAGGACGTGGTCTGGAGCAAGGACGAACTCGTGGCGCATCTGCAAGGCAAGCAGGGCGTGTTCACCACCGGGAGCGAGCGCATCGATGCCGAACTGCTCGCGGCCTGCCCTGACCTCAAGATCTGCGCCAACATGGCCGTGGGCTACAACAACTTCGACGTCGATGCGATGGCTGCGCACGGCGTGGTCGGCACCAACGCGCCCGACGTGCTGACCGAGACCACGGCCGACTTCGGCTTCGCGCTTCTGATGGCCACCGCGCGGCGCATTGCCGAAAGCGAGCATTACCTGCGCGCCGGGAAGTGGAAGAAATGGTCCTATGACATGTTCTCGGGCAGCGACATCCACGGCGCGACACTCGGCATCATCGGCATGGGGCGCATCGGGCAGGGCATTGCACGGCGTGGCGCGCATGGCTTTGGCATGAACGTGATCTATCACAATCGGTCACGCCTGTCGGAGGCGCTCGAGGTCGAATGCAAGGCGCGCTACGTGGCCAAGGACGAGTTGCTGCGCACCGCGGATCACGTCGTGCTGGTGGTGCCCTACACACCGGCCTCGCATCACACCATCGGCGCAGCCGAACTGGCGCTGATGAAGCCGACCGCCACCCTTGTCAACATTGCCCGCGGTGGCATCGTCGACGACGCCGCGCTGGCGGCGGCATTGCGCGACGGCCGCATTGCCGCCGCCGGTCTGGACGTGTTCGAAGGCGAACCGAAGGTGCATCCCGATCTGCTCACCGTACCGAACGTGGTGCTCACGCCCCACATCGCCAGTGCGACCGTGCCCACGCGCCGCGCCATGGCCGACCTTGCGGCCGACAACCTGATCGCCTTCTTCGGCGGCAAGGGACCGCTCACACCGGTGACACCACCGGTGGCGCGCGCCTGAACCCGCAATGCCACAAGCATCCGATGCCGTCACCTGGATCCTGCTGACCCTCGGCGCGCTGAACCTCGGTCTCGTGGCGTGGCTGATGCTGCGACCCGTGCGCCCCGACTACAGCGAGTTGCTGGCCACCATGGACGAGGCCAGCGATCGCTCCGAGCGTGAGTTGCGCCGCGAGATCAGCGATTCCGCGCGCGGCGTGCGCCAGGAAACGGCACAAGCCTTCGACACCTTCCAGCGCGCGCTGGTCATGCAGGGCGCAGAGGCCACTCGCACGCAGAACGCGCAGCTCGATGCCTTTTCGCAGCAGCTCACGCTGTTGCAGAAGACGCTGGCCGACACGCTCAGCAGCCAGTTGCAGGGCCTGTCGGAGTCGAACGCGCGGCGCCTGGCCGAGGTGCGAGCGACCATGGAAACCCAGCTCGCGCAGCTGCAGCAGAGCAATGCGGCCAAGCTCGACGAGATGCGCCAGACCGTCGACGAAAAGCTGCAGACCACGCTGGAGACGCGCCTGGGCGAAAGCTTCAAGCAGGTCGCCGACCGGCTCGAGCAGGTGCACAAGGGTCTTGGCGAAATGCAGACGCTGGCCGTTGGCGTGGGCAGCCTGCAGCGCGTGCTGACCAACGTGAAGACGCGTGGCATCTTCGGCGAGGTGCAGCTGGAGGCATTGCTTGAACAGGTGCTCACCGCCGACCAGTACGCCCGGCAGGTCGAGACCAAGCCGCGCAGCAACCAGCGCGTGGACTTCGCCGTGCGCTTTCCAGGACGGGGCGACGGTGGCGCGCCGGTGTGGCTGCCCATCGATGCCAAGTTCCCGCGCGACGACTACGAACGCCTGATCGACGCGCACGAGCGCGCCGATGCGGTGGCGGTCGAACTCGCCGGCAAGGCGCTGGAGGCACGCATCCGCGCCGAGGCGAGGTCGATCGCCGACAACTACCTCGAGGCACCGCACACCACCGACTTCGCCGTCCTGTTCCTGCCCGTCGAAAGCCTCTATGCAGAAGTGCTGCGGCGCCCCGGCCTGATGGACGCCGTGCAGCGCCAGCACCGGGTCACGCTGGCCGGCCCGACCACCTTGCTGGCCATGCTCAACAGCCTGCAGATGGGCTTTCGCACCCTGGCGCTCGAGCGCCAGGCCTCGGAAGTCTGGAAAGTGCTTGGCGCGGTGAAGACCGAGTTCGAGCGCTATGGCGAGTGGGTGGCCCGCATCAAGGAGCAGGTGGCCAAGGCCTCCGACACGCTCGACAAGGCCGACACGCGGGCGCGCCAGATGCGGCGCGCGCTCAAGGTGGTGGAAGCGTTGCCCGATGCACAGGCGCAGGCACTGCTGCCCGAGGCCGACGCCACGGGCGACCGAGACAGCGAAGAAGACAACGTTCCATGACCCAAGAGCTGAAGCCATGAAAGGCAACGAACTCGTACGCGTGATCGCCACGCATGTCTTCCTGCAGGGCACCATGGGCGGCATGCGACTCGCGGCCCCGCTGCTGGCGCTGCAACTCGGCTACAGCGCGGTGGCGGTCGGCGTGCTGATTGCGCTGTTCGCCGTGACCCAGATGCTGCTGGCCCTGCCGGCCGGTCGCTATGCCGATCGGCAGGGTCTCAAGCGGCCTCTGGCGCTGGCGGTCGTGGCGGCTTGCGGCGGTTCGATGCTGCTGGCCCTGGTGCCGACCTTTCCCGCCATGTGCGCGGCCGCCTTGCTCACGGGCGCGGCGACCGGAATGACGACCATCGCGCTGCAACGCCATGTCGGGCGTGCAGCCGATGGCCCGACGCAACTCAAGCGCGTGTTCAGTTGGCTGGCCATTGCACCGGCCGCAGCCAACTTCGTTGGCCCCTTCGTGGCCGGCCTGGTGATCGACCATGCCGGGCTCGCGCCCGCCGACCTGCAGTCTTACCGCGTCGCATTTGCCGTGCTGGCGCTGATGCCGCTGATCTCCTGGGCGCTGGTGCGCACGCTGCCCGAGCCGCCCATTGCGCCGCCCGTGGCTGGTGCCCGTACGACGCGTGCGTGGGACTTGCTGCGCGACGGCATGTTCAGGCGCCTGCTCTTCGTGAACTGGTTGCAGTCGTCGAGCTGGGACGTGCATGCCTTCGTGCTGCCGATCCTTGGCCATGAGCTTGGCCTGAGCGCTTCGGTGATCGGTTCGATCCTTGGGGCTTTTGCCATCGCGGCTGCGGTGATCCGCATCGTGCTGCCGATGGTCGCCACGCGCACCACCGAGCGCGGCGTGATCCTTGCGGCAACGCTGACCACGGCCGTGGTGTTCGCCATCTATCCGTTACTGAGCTCCGCCTGGACGATGGGACTGTGTTCGATCGTCCTGGGCTTTGCGCTGGGTGCGGTGCAGCCCATGGTCATGAGCATGCTGCACCAGATCACGCCGCACGCGCGCCATGGCGAGGCCCTGGGCCTGCGCCTGATGACGGTGAACGCATCGAGCGTCGCCATGCCGATGTTGTTCGGTGCGGCCGGTGCGCTCATCGGCGTCGCCAGCGTGTTCTGGGTGGTGGGGGGCGTGGTCGCCGTGGGCAGCCGCGCCGTCTGGGGCCTGCGCGCTGGCGCTCAGAGCTTGTAGAAGCGCTTGATCGCGTCCCATGCGTCCTGGGGCGCGTCGACGTACTCGAACAGGTTCACATCGGCGGGCGAGATCACGCCTTCGTCAACGAGAAAGTCGAAGTCGATCAGACGCTTCCAGTAGTCCGAGCCGAACAGCACGATCGGCACCGGCTTGGCTTTGCGCGTCTGCACCAGGGTGACGACCTCGAAAAGTTCGTCGAGCGTGCCGAAGCCACCCGGAAAAGCCACCAGCGCCTTCGCACGCATCATGAAATGCATCTTGCGGATCGCGAAGTAGTGGAATTTGAAGCTCAGCGCAGGCGTGACATACGGGTTGGCCTCTTCTTCCATTGGCAGCGCGATCGCCAGGCCGACATTGAGACCGCCACCTTCGTAGGAGCCGCGGTTGGCCGCCTGCATGATGCCGGGGCCGCCGCCGGTGCAGATGAAGAGCTTGTCCTCGGGCTCCTTGTCGTTGCTGTATTGCGCCACCAGCTTGCCGAAGGCGCGCGCCTTTTCGTAATAGTGTGAATTGCGCGCCAGCTTGCGCCAGCGCTCGGAGGCGATGGCGTCGCCCGAGGCTTCGGCCTGCGCGATCAGCGCGCCGGACTCTTCCTGGCTGCGAAAGCGTGCGCTGCCAAACACGACGACCGTGTTTTCGATGCCATGTTCGCGCATCTGCAGGTCGGGCTTCATGAGTTCGAGCTGCATGCGCAGGCCGCGCGTTTCGCGGCGCAGCAGGAATTCCGGATCGGCGAAGGCTAGGCGCGACGGGTCGTTGTCGAGCGGCAGGCCCTTGTCGGAGTGCGCTTGCAGGGTGGCCCACGCGTCGGCGAGGCGTTTGTCGTGAAGGTCGTGCGTCTTGTTCATGCAAATTTCCTGGAGCAAATTCGGGGCCCGGTCGTCGGCTCATCGGGCGACCATGAAAAAAGGCTCCGTGAGGAGCCTTCTTTATATACGTGCATTGCCTGTGCAATGCAGCGATCAGACGCGCTTACGGTACTCGCCGGTGCGCGTGTCGATTTCGATCTTGTCGCCCTGGGCGACGAACAGCGGCACGCCGATCTCGAAGCCGGTGGAGATCTTGGCCGGCTTCATGACCTTGCCCGACGTGTCGCCCTTGACGGCGGGTTCGGTCCAGGTGATTTCGCGCTCGACGCTGGTGGGCACTTCAACCGAGATGGCCTTGCCGTCATAGAACACCACTTCGACCGACATGCCGTCTTCGAGGTAGTTGAGCGCGTCGCCCATGTTCTCGGCTTCGACTTCGTACTGGTTGAACTCTTCGTCCATGCAGACGTACATCGGGTCGGCGAAGTAGGAGTAGGTGCACTCCTTCTTGTCGAGCACGATCTGGTCGATCTTGTCGTCGGCCTTGAAGACCACTTCGGTGTTGAAGTTGGCGATCAGGCTCTTCATCTTCATGCGCACGGTGGCGGAGTTGCGGCCGCCGCGGCTGTATTCGGTCTTCAGGACGACCATTGGGTCCTTGCCGTGCATGATCACGTTGCCGGCGCGGATTTCTTGAGCGATTTTCATAACAATGTCTGGCTGGTTGGCCGCAGCGCGCGGCAGGCCCTGTGAACCATTGCGGAACCGGATTGGCCGGGCCGAACAGCGGGCAGCAATTTTGGATAGCCTCCGATTTTAGCGGCTTTCGCGCCGCGCGGCTATTTCGGGCAGACTGTCGGCCGTCAAGACGCCCAAAGGATGGAATCAACCTTGTCTCTCGCACCTGCTCTTCAAGCCGTTTGCGCCGCATTGGTCGCAGCCCGCCGTACCGGCATTGCCGCCGATGAACGCGCACTTCCCGACACCCCTTTGACCGCCGATGAGGCCTACGCCGTGCAGGAGCACGTGGCCCGCGAACTCGGCTGGAACACGGGGGAGGATGCGCCGAGCCACTGGAAAGGCGGTGGCCCCGGCGCGGGCTCGACCGCCGTATTCGCCCGGCTGCCACCGCCCTGGGTGCAGTCGTCACCCGGCGAGTTCGCAGCCAGGGACTTCCACCGCAAGGGCATCGAGATCGAAATCGCCTTCCGGCTGGCCCGCGACATCACCGCTGTCGACCTGGCCGCGCGTTCGGCGCACGACCCGGCTGCCTTCATCGATGCGATGGCGGTGTCCATCGAGCTGGTCGATTTCCGCTGGCAGGGTTGCGAACGCGCGCCCGCATCGCTGCGCATGGCCGATCTGCAGTCCAATGGGGCGCTGGTCGTTGGCGACTGGGTGCCGCTGCGCCCTGTCGACTGGTCCCGGCAGGTCGCTACGCTCGAAGTCGATGGTGCACAGGTCGGCCGCTACCAGGGCGCGCATCCGGCGGGCGATCCGTTGTGGTTCGCCACCCAATGGCTGGCGCACGGCGTGGCGCGCCACGACCGGCTCGCCGCCGGCAGCGTGCTCACCACAGGATCGTGGTGCGGCATGGTCTGGCTCGATGGGCCCGCCAACGCGAGGGCCGTGTTCGACGGCATCGGCGAGGCGACGCTCAAGCTGGTCTAGGCTGACGCGAAGGCTCCACGGCGGCGTCCAAGCAAAGCCAGGAGCTGGGTCTACGCGGCCTATTCGACCTGCGGCGCCAGCGGCGTACCGACGCCCGTTCGCTCCACGATCAACCCATAGTGCTCCGGCCGCCGATGCTTGGCGAAGTTGAAGACATGGTTGCGGAAGTTGTCGCCCAGCGTCATATCGATGGCCGCGAAGATCACTTCGTCTTCCTCGCTCTGCGACTGCGCGACGATCTCGCCGGTCGGCGCCACGATGGCGGAGCCGCCGATCATGTGGAAGCCGTCTTCCGAGCCGCACTTGGCTGCGGCACCGATCCACAGCGCGTTCTGATACGCGTTGGCCTGCATCGACAGCAGGTGATGGAACATGCGCAGGTGCGGCGGCTCGGTCCAGTGGATGTTCCACGACGGCGTGTTGTAGCCCAGCACCACCAGCCGCGCGTCCTGCAGGCTCATCACGCGGAAGGTCTCGGGCCAGCGGCGGTCGTTGCAGATGCACTGGCCGACGTTCGTGCCCAGCATGGGCCACACGCCGAAGCCGTCGTTGCCCACCTCGAAGAACTTCTTCTCCAGGTGCTGGAAGGGTGCCTCGGGCTTGTGGTCCGAATGGCCGGGGAGGTGGATCTTGCGGTAGCGCCCGACGATGTTCGCCTGGTCGTCGACCAGGATCGACGTGTTGAAGCGCCGCCCGTCGGCGGCGCGCTCCGCATAGCCGAGGTAGAAGCCGATGCCCAGCGACTTCGCCAGGTCGAACAGCGGCTGCGTCACCGGGCTCGGCATCGAGGGCTCGAAGAAGCGCGCTTCGGCGTCTTCCTCGCTCATCCAGTAGCGCGGGAAGAAGGTCGTGAGCGCGAGCTCGGGGAACACCACCAGCTTTGCACCGCGGCTCGCTGCCTCGCGCATCATTTCCACGAGCCGTGCGACAGCCGATTCGCGGCTGTCGCTCAGATGGATCGGGCCGAGTTGGGCCACGGCCAGGCCGAAACGTTCCTTGGTCATGCGGTCATTCCTTTCGTCCATGCGGACAGTGCGCCCTTGCTGGTGCCGGCCGCCTTGCGCTGCATCGGCTCCGGCTTGCCGCGTGGCACGTAGCGCCCTGAGCCGCGCTCGGCGTTCAATGTGTTGTCCTTGACCACCACGCGGCCACGGCTGAGCACCACCTCGGGCCAGCCGCGCAGCGTGCGGCCTTCGTAGGGCGTGTAGCCGACGTTGTCGTGCAGCATCGACCAGGTGATCGTCGTCTCGCGCGCGGGGTTCCACAGCGCAAGGTCGGCATCCGCGCCGATCGCGATGCTGCCTTTTTTCGGCGCCAGTCCGTACATGCGTGCATGGTTGGTCGAGGTCAGCGCGACGAACTGCTCGATGGTGATCCGGCCCGCCATCACGCCTTCGGAGAACAGGAGCGGCATGCGTAGCTCGATGCCCGGCACGCCGTTGGCCATGTCCTTGAAACCGGTCTGCTCGCCCTTGGGCAGCTTGCCGGTCTCGTCGAAACGGTAGGGCGCATGGTCGGACGAGAACACGCCCAGCGTGCCGTCCTTCAGGCCTTCCCACACGGCCTCCTGCGAGGCGCCGTCGCGCGGCGGCGGGCTGCAGCAGAACTTGGCGCCTTCGAGGCCCGGCTGGTCGAGGTCGTCAGCCGTGAGGAACAGGTACTGCGGGCAGCTCTCGGCATGCACCTGCGCACCCAGCGCGCGCGCATCGCGGATGACCTTCACCGTTTCCTGGCCGGCCACGTGGACGATCAGCACCGGCACGTCGAGCAAGCGCGACAGCGACACGGCGCGGAAGGTGGCCTCGGTCTCGGCCAGAGGGTCGTGCGCCACGCCGTGGAACCTGGGCGCCTTCAACCCGCGCTCGATCAGCCGCTGCGCGAGCCAGCGGATCATGTCGTGGTTCTCGGCGTGCAGCATCACCAGGGCGCCTTCGCGGTCGGCCAGCGCCAGCACGTCGAGCAGCTGGTAGTCGTCGAGCTTGAGCCGGTCGTAGGTCATGTAGACCTTGAGCGAGGTGATGCCGTTGCGGATCGCCTCGGGCAGATCGACCGTGAGCGCGGTCTCGTCCGGGTTGGCGAGGATCAGGTGGAAGCCGTAGTCGATCACCGCCTTCTCGCGCGCGAGCTTCGCGTAGTCGGCGATCACCTCGGGGATCTTCATGCCGCGGTGCTGCGCCGCGAACGGGATGATCGTGGTGGTGCCGCCGAACACGGCCGACACGGTCGCCGAATGGAAGTCGTCGGCGCACATCACGCCCATGCCCGAGAGCTGCTCGACATGCACATGGCTGTCGATGCCACCCGGCAGCACCCAGCGGCCGGTGGCGTCGATGTCCTCGCGGCCCGGGGCCAGGTTCTTCTCGATTGCGACGATCACGCCGTCGCGGATGCCGATGTCGGCCTCGAAAGTCTGCGTGTCGGTGGAGATGCGCCCGTTGCGCACCGTCAGGTCGAAAGGCGTTGAGCTCATCAGAAGGTTCCTGGGTAGTGACCACCGTCCATCAACAGGTTCTGGCCTGTGATGAAGCCGGCCTGTGCGCTGCAGAGGTAGGCGCAGGCATCGCCGAACTCGGCTGGGGTGCCGAAGCGGCCGGAAGGGTTGGCCGCGCGGCGCTCGGCCAGCACCGTCTCTTCGCTCTTGCCGGTCTGCTTCGACCATTGCCGTGCGGTCTCGCGCAGGCGGTCGGTCTCGAAGGGGCCTGGCAGCAGGTTGTTGATCGTCACGTTGTGCGCCACCGTCTTGCGCGCCAGCCCGGCGACGAAGCCGGTGAGGCCGGAGCGCGCGCCGTTCGACAGGCCGAGGATGTCGATCGGGGCCTTCACTGCGCCCGAGGTGATGTTGACGATGCGGCCGAAGCGGCGCTCGATCATTGCGTCGACCGTGGCACGGATCAGTTCGATGGGCGTGAGCATATTGGCGTCGAGTGCAGCGATCCAGGCGTCGCGATCCCAGTCGCGGAAGTCGCCGGGCTTGGGGCCACCCGCGTTGGTCACAAGGATGTCCGGCATCGGGCAGGCGGCCAGCGCGGCGGCACGGCCGGCGGGCGTGGTGATGTCGGCGGCCACGGCTGTCACCGTGCCACCGGTGGCCGCGCGGATGGCCGCAGCGGCGGCTTCGAGCGCTTCGGCGCCGCGCGCGACGAGGGTCACCGCCACGCCTTCGCGTGCGAGCGACTGCGCGCAGCCCAGTCCGAGTCCCTTGCTGGCGCCGCAGACCAGCGCGGTGCGTGTGGAGAGTCCGAGATCCATGCTGTCTATCCTGGTTGGCGTGGCGTGATGATGGCCTGCGGCACGTCATAGGCGCGCAGCGAGGCCCAGTGCTGTTCGACATCGTCGCGGAACAGGCCGCGGGTGATGCCCGACACCAGCTTCGGGATGGCGGTCGTCAGCGCATTGATCGAGGAGCCCGAGGCGCCGAAGCTCATCGTCGAGCCGATCGCGAAAAGGTGCACGTTGCGCAGCCACGGCGTCGCGCCCGGCGTGCGCTCGCTGAAGGCGTAGTCGTCGGCGAGGTACGGGAAGGCGGCCAGCCGTGCGTCCTGCTCGTCGGCGGGCGGCACGTAGCGGTCGCCCCAGGTGGCGATGTTGTGGGCGAATGCGTGCAGTTCGGGCCGTGCGCCGAAGTCGACGTCGATGCCGGTCGCGCTGATCACGAAGTCGGCGTGCAGCGGGCCCTGCGTCGTGTCGAGTTCGATGCGGTCCTCGGTGCGGTCGAAGCGGCTGGCGACCGCGCTGCTGCCGGTATGCAGATGGAAATTGGCGTGCATCGCGCAGCGGTCGTAGGTCGGCTGCGGAAAGCCTTCGCGCAAGCCCAGGATGTGCCGCATGAAGCGCCAGCGCCAGGTGTCGTCGAGGTCCGACAGGTGCCGCAGGAACCCGCGGAAGGTGAGCCAGCGGTAGGGCTGCACCACCTGCGGTTCGAGCCGGCGGCACAGTAGGTGGACTTCGGCCGCGCCGGCTTCCAGTGCCGTCGCCGCGTTGTCGAAGGCCGATGCGCCGGCGCCGATCACGACCACCGCCTTGCCGCGCACGCGGTCGAAGTCGAAGGGCTGCGACGAATTCACGCAGCGGTCGGCGGGCAGACCCGCGAGCGTCGACGGAATCGTCCAGCGGCCGACGCCTTCCTGTCCTGTGGCCAGCACGATCTTGCGGGCGTACAGCATGCGGCCCTGGCCACCCGATTCCACCTCGGCCGCGAGCAGGTCGCTGCCTTCGACCGGTGCGATGCGCAGCAGCCGCGTGTCGTTCTGCACCGGGACGTTCGTCACGCGGCGCACCCACAGCAGGTACTCGGCCCACAGTCCTTTCGGCAGCATGTCGAGCGCGTCCCACGCGGCCTCGCCGAAGCGCGCCTCGTACCAGGCGCGGCAGGTCAGGCTCGGGACGTCGAGGTCGGGGCCGGTGTAGTCCTTCGGGTTGCGCAGCGTGTGCATGCGCGCGTAGGTGTTCCATGGGCCTTCGCCGGCAATGGGTGCCGCATCGATGGCGAGGATGTTGTCGACCTTCGAGCGCAGCAGGCCGAATGCGGTGGCGCTGCCCGACTGGCCGGCGCCGACGATCAGCACGTCGAGCGCCGGCTGTCCGTCGGGCCCGGTGCGCGGCGTGAGCCAGGGCTGATGTGGGTGCGCGATGCTGGCGAGCTCGCGCGTGACCCTGGCTTCCAGTGCTTCCAGCGCGTTCATGCGGCCAGCCATCCGCCATCGACCACCATCGTGGTCCCGGTCGTGAACGCCGACGCGTCGCTGGCCAGATGCAGCGCCGACGCGGCGATGTCTTCCGCGCGCCCGAAGCGGCCCAGCGCGTGGCGCTGGCGCGAGGCCTCGCGTGCCGCGTCCGGGTCGGCCTGGCGGCCGAAGCCACGCGCGAGCATCGGCGTGTCGATGGCGCCGGGCGCGATCGCGTTGACGCGGATGCCGTCGGCCGCGAAGTCCAGCGCCATGGTGCGGGTCAGGCTCATGATCGCGCCTTTCGCGGCGATGTACGCGCTGTTGCCGCGGCCGCCGGCCAGCGCCAGCTGCGATGCGAAGGTGATGATCGATCCGCCCCCCTGGCGCTGCATGGCCGGGACCACCGCGCGGGCCCACAGCCAGGTGCCGCCGACGTTGGTGCGGAACACCGCATCCCAATCGTCCGGTGCCGTCGTCAGCACCGTGCCGCCGCAGGAAAAGCCGGCGGCGCACATCAGCACGTCGATGCGGCCCCAGTGCGCGAGCACGGCGGCAGCGTTGGCGTCGGCCGTGCCGGGCATGCCCACGTCGGCGCCGAAGGCCAGGGCGTCGCCGCCTTCCGCCCGGATGCGTGCGGCAGTGCCTTCCGCGGCCGCCAGTTCGCTGTCGACGATGGCCACGCGCGCGCCTTCGCGCGCGAAGCGCAGGGCCGATGCCTGCCCGATGCCCGATCCGCCACCGGTGACGATGGCGACTTGTTCTTTCAATCTCACGAAACTTCCTTGGATGACGATGCGTGGTGTCGGCACCAGGCCTCGAGGTGATCGGCCGACGCGTCCATGCCGAAGCCGGCCTGCCAGCCGAACTCGGCCCGCAGCCGTGCGACGGACAGTGGCGCGCGGTCGGCCGGTGCATGCAGGTCGATGGTCGGTGCGTCGCCCTCGCGGGCCAGCCGGCATTCGAAGCCGGGCCGCAGCGCGGCGAGCCGCTCGCCCCAGGCGAGTGCCGTCCAGCTCTGCGGCGCCGACACGTTGTAGATGCGGTGGTTCAAGGTCGCGGCATGCGCAACGGCATGCACTGCGCGCGCCACGTCGGGCGCGTAGACCCAGTCGCGCAGGCCGGGCCGCGCCAGCAAGGCGGGCGTGCCGCGGCGTGCGGCTTCGGTGATCTGGAACTGCGGGCTGGTCGTGTCGCGCACGCCGGTGGCGCGCTCCCACGGGCCGAACACGCCGCTCAGGCGCAGGCTCACGAAGTCCAGCGACCACAGGTCGGCCAGGCGCCCGCCGATCATTTCCGAGGTGAATTTGGTGATGCCGTACAGGCCGGTAGGCTGCGGCGGCGTGTCTTCGTCGACCATGGTCACGCCGGTCGCGGCGCGGCCGTACACGGCGGCCGAACTCAGGTTGATGACGCGCCGCACTTCCGCAGCACGGGCCGCGCGCAGGATGGGCGTGAGCGCCGCCAGGTTGACGTGCTGGATCGTCTCGGGGTCACGCGCCTCGCGCGCCGCATCGGCCGTGATGGCGGCACCGAGCACCACGGTGTCGATGTCGCAGGTCATGGCGCGCATGACGGCGTTGGCATCGGTCACGTCGCCCTGCACGACGTCGAGCGAGCCTGGTAGCGCCGCGAACGCCTCGGCGGCGGCTGGCGGAGGCGGCAGCCGATCGAACAGCACCACGGCCTCGCCCTCGGTTAGCAGCCGCTCGGCGATGTTGAGGCAGACGAAGCCCGCGCCGCCGAAGACCAGTGTCTTCCTCATGCCGGCACCGCCTCGAAGGCCACCGGCGCCGCGTGCGGCTCGAAGTGCGGAATCGCGGCCAGCAGCGCCTGCGTGTAGGCGGTCTTCGGCGCACGGAACAGGTCGGCGCTCAGGCCTTCCTCCACCACCTCGCCATTGCGCAGCACGATGGTCCGCTCGCACATCATGCGCACCACGTTCAGGTCGTGGCTCACGAACAGGAAGGCCAGGTCTTCCTCGCGGCGCAAGCGGTCGAGCAACTGCAGGATGACGGCCTGCACCGACACGTCGAGCGCCGCGGTCGGCTCGTCGAGCACCAAGAGGCGCGGCTTGCAGGCGATGGCGCGCGCGATGCCGATGCGTGCCTTCTGCCCGCCCGAGAGCTGGTGCGGGAAGCGTTCGAGCAGTTCGAGCGGCAGGCCGACGCGCAGCGCGCAGTCGTTGACGGCCTTCGTCAGCGCGGTGCCCGACGACATGCCTTCGAGCCGGCGCAGCGGATGCGCGATGCAGTCGAAGGCATTGAAGCGCGGGTTCAGGCTGTCGTGCGGGTCCTGGAAGACGATCTGGATGTCCTTGCGCAGCGGCGACGTGTGGAAGTCGTTGGCCTTGATCTGGCCGATGCTGCCGCCGTCGAACAGGATGTCGCCGTCGCTGCTGTCGATCAGCCGGCACAGCATGCGCGAGATGGTGCTCTTGCCCGAGCCCGATTCGCCGACCAGGCCCAGGCTCTCGCCGCGCGCGAGCCGGAACGACACGTTGTTCACTGCCGTGATGCCGCCGGGGTAGCGCTTGGACAACTTCTGCACTTCGAGCAGGAGCGGCGTGCCCGGTGGCAGCGCGGGCCGGGGCGCGCTGACGACCGGCGGCAGCGCCTCGTCGCCACCGACGACGAGTTCGGCGATGGTTGACGTGAGCGTCGGCGACGCCGCCACCAGCCGCTTCGTGTAAGGGTGCGCCGGTGCGCTGAAGAGCTGCAGCGGTGGTGCGTCTTCCACCACCTGGCCGCGTTCCATCACCACCACGCGGCTGCAGTACTTGGCGGCCAGGCCGAGGTCGTGCGTGATCAGGATGGTCGCCATGCCGCGCTTGGCGGTGATGGCGGCCAGCAGGTCCATCACGGTCTTCTGCGTGGTCACGTCGAGGCCGGTGGTGGGCTCGTCGGCGATCAGCAGCGCCGGCTCGCTCGCGATCGCCATCGCGATCATGATGCGCTGGCACATGCCGCCCGACAGTTCGTGCGGGTAGGCATCAAGCCGCTTCTCGGGCTCGCGGATCAGCACGTCCTTCAACAGGTCGAGCGCACGTGCGCGGGCCTCGCCCGGCGTGAGCTTCGAATGCACGCTGAGCGCGTCGGCGATCTGCAGGCCGACCGTGCGGATCGGGTTGAGCGCCGCGCGCGGGTTCTGGAAGATCATTGAAATCGCCGCGCCGTGCGTCGAGCGCAGCGTCTTCCAGGTCGCGTTCGTGATGTCCTGGCCGCGGTAGCGGATCTTGCCACCGACGATGCGGCCGGCCGCTTCGAGCAGGTGCGTGACGGCGAAGGCGGTGACCGACTTGCCTGAGCCGCTTTCGCCCACGATGCCCAGCGTCTGGCCCACGTCGAGCGACAGGCTCACGCCACGCACCGCCTCGACCATGCCGCGCCGCGTGGAGAAGCTGACGCGCAGGTCTTCGATATCCAGAAGTCTTGCAGCGCTCATGTCCGCATCCTCGGGTCCAGGATGTCGCGCAGGCCGTCACCCAGCAGGTTGAAGAAGAGCACGGCGATCATCAATGCGAAGCCGGGGCAGGCCACCAGCCACCAGTTGCCGGTGGAGATGAAGCGCGCGCCTTCGGCGACCATGATTCCCCACTCGGGCGTGGGCTGTTGCACGCCCAGGCCGATGAAGGACAGGCCGGCCGCGTTCAGCACCGCCCAGCCCAGGTTCAGCGAGATCTGCACCGCCATCGCCGGCAGGATGTTCGGCAGCAGGAAGCGCAAGATGACCGACAGGTGCGAGTCGCCGCAGGCGCGGGCCGATTCCACCCAGCCGGCGTTGCGCCGCACGTTGACTTCTGCTCGCGCGAAGCGGATGTAGAAGGGCAGGTTGATGAAGGCCGTCGCGATCACGATGTTCTCGACGCGGTTGCCCAGGGCCGCCACCATCGCCATCGCCAGCACGAAGAGCGGGAAGGCCATCAGCACGTCGACGAAGCGCCCGACCATGCGGTCGAGCCGGCCGCCGACGTAGCCGCAGATGCTGCCGATGACCGCGCCGACCACGAAGGACAGGCTCACGGCTGAGGCCGCGATCATCAGGTCGAGCCGGGCCGCGACGATGGTGCGGCTGAACACGTCGCGCCCGAGCTGGTCGGTGCCGGCCCAGTGCAGCGCGCTCGGCGCCTGCAGCGCGATGGCGACGTTCGAGGCGATCGGGTCGTACGGCACGATCCACGGCCCGATGGCCGCCAGCACGCACAGGATGGCGACGCCGACCGCGGCCACGGCCGTCAACGGGTTGCCGCGCAGCACCCACGCGACGTGATTGAGGGTTGCAGTACTCATCGAGTCCGTGCCTTGGCGGGGATGCCGCGGAACCGGCTTTGCCGGGCCGCTGGCGTCGCCCCCTGGAAGGGGGTGGGCGAAGCGACACGAAGTGCGCGAAGACTGGGGGTCAGCATGTTCTATTCGATGGAGATGCGGGGGTCGGAGATGCTGTACAGGATGTCGACCGTCAGGTTGACCATCACGAAAATCGAGGCCATCAGCAGCACGAAGCCCTGCACCGGCGCGTAGTCCGATGCCAGCAGCGCGTCGAGCGCATACGACGCCACGCCCGGCCACGAGAAGACCTTCTCGACCAGCACGTTGGCGCCCAGCATGGTCGAGAAGACGATGCCCAGGATGGTCAGCACCGGCAGCACCGCATTGCGCAGCGCGTACGTGACGACGATGCGCCAGGCCGGAAGCCCAATGGAGCGTGCGGTGCGCACGAAGTCGCTGCCCAGCGCGGCCAGCATCGAGGCGCGCGTGATGCGCGCGATCGGCGCCAGCACGAAGAGCGCCATGGTCAGGGCCGGCAGCACCAGTTGCTTGGCCGCGGCCCACCAGCCGGCCATGTCGCCGGCGATGAGGAAGTCGATCAGCAGGAAGCCGGTGACCCGCGGCGCGGCGCTGGTGAACACATCGAGCCGCCCGGTCGGGTCGGGCGCGATGCCGAACATGTAATAGAAGACGTAGACCAGCAGCAGCCCGGACACGAACGTGGGCACGCACACGCCCACCACGCAGAACATGCGCACCGCATGGTCGATGAAGGAGCCGGCGCGCAGCGCGGCCAGGATGCCCAGCGGCACGGCGCTCACCAGCGCGATGAGCAGGGCGGTGAAGGTGAGTTCGAGCGACGCGGGCAGGCGTTGCCGGATGTCGGCCACCACCGGCTGGCCGGTGGTGAGCGAGCGGCCGAGCTTGCCGGTGCCGACGTCCTTCAAGTAGAGAAAGAGCTGCTCGGGCACCGGCTTGTCCAGCCCCATCTGCTTGCGCACCATCTCGATTTCTTCCTTGCCCGAATTGGCGCCCGAGGCGAAGAACACCGCCGGGTCGCCGGGCAGCACGCGCATCAACAGGAAGGTGAAGACGAGCACGCCGAACAGCGCCGGCAGCGAGGAGACGAAGCGCCGGCCGGTCCGGCGCAGCGTGGTGGCGAGCAGGCTCATTCGCAAGCAATCGGACGACGGGCGGTCATGGTTTCATTCCAGGAATGCCGCGGAACCGGCTTTGCCGGGCCGCTGGCGTTGCCCCCTGCAAGGGGGTTGGCGGCCACACGAAGTGGGCAAGCCTGGGGGTCATTTCCTTGCCACGTCGCGGAAGTCGACCTGCCGGTGGAACTGGTAGACATAGCCGTCGAGCGACGGCACCATCACCGCGTCCTGGCTGGCCTGCCAGATGGGGATCTGCGCCATCAGGTCGAAGGCCATCGCATTGAGCTGCCTGGCGTAGGCCGCGTACTTGGCCGGGTCGGTCTCGAAGCGCGCCTTCTCGGCGATCTCGACCAGTTTCGGATCGTTCAGCGAGCTGTAGTTCCAGCGCTGGTTGCCGGTGTAGAAGTTGCGATAGAAGTAGTCGTTCGACGGCAGCCAGGCCACGATGTTCTCGGTGAAGAAGGGTGCCTTCTTCTCGTTGATGAGCGTGGACATCTGTGCGTCGGGCAGCTTCTGGATGTCGACCTTGATGCCGATCTTGGCGAGCGATTCCTTGATCAGCGCGGCCATCGGCTCGGCGATGTTGGCCTGGCCCAGGTTGAAGGCGAAAGGCGTCTCGAAGCCGTTCGGGAAGCCGGCTTCGGTCAGCAATTGCTTGGCCTTCACCAGGTCGAGCTTCACCGGCTGCGGGATCGGGAAGTCGGCGCTCGGCGGGCCGTCGGTCCATGTCGCGTTGAACAGCGGCTTGCCGCGGCCGAACAGCGCCGCCTTGAACATGTCGTCGTAGGGCAGCGCATAGGCGATGGCCTGGCGCACCTTGACGTTGTCGAAGGGCTTCATCTGGGTGTTGAATGAGATGAAGCTGACCGCGTTGTACTGCGGCGTCGAGATGACCTTGACCTTGCCTTTGGTGGCGAGTGACGCGGCGTCGTTGGCCTGCAGGTCGATGGCCAGGTCGGCATCGCCGCGCTCGACCAGGTTGGCGCGCGTCGCGGCTTCGGGAATCGTCTGCGCGATCACGCGCTTGAAGGGCGCCGGCTTGCCGTCTGCGCTGCGGGTCCAGGCCTCGTTGCGTTTCAGGATGATCTGCTCGCCCGGCTTGAAGGTCTCGACGCTGTAGGCGCCGCTGCCGGCGGTGTTCTCCTTGAGCCAGGTCTGCGCCCACGGGTCTTCGGCCGTCGCGTGCGACTTGGCGACCTTCGAGTTGATGATGATCGGGTAGACGGTCGCCAGGTTCGATAGCGCCAGGCGGTCGGGCTTGGGCAGCGTCACTTCGAAGGTGCTGGCGTCGATCACCTTGAACTGCTCGGGCTTGGTCATGGAGCCGGTCAGCAGTTGGGCGGCGGCGAGCGACTTGGCGCTCACGGCGCGGTCGAGCGACCACTTCACGTCGTCGGCGGTGACGGGCGTGCCGTCCTGGAACTTCGCGTCCTTGCGCAGGTAGAAGGTGATCTTCAGGCCGTCGGGGCTGATGACGTAGCGCTCGGCCAGTTCGCCGCGGATCTTCTCCAGGTCGAACACCCAGTTATCCCCCTGCTTCTTCTTGCCGAAGGACACGAGGCGGTCGTAGGTGCTCATGCCGACGGTGAAGGCTTCGCGCGTGGTGCCGAGCATCGTCGGGTCGAGCGTGTTCACGGTGCCGCCGGTGACGAAGCGCATCGTCTCCGCACGGCTCTGGGCGGAAGCGGGCGCGCTCAAGAGCGTGACGGACATCGCGACCGACATCGCGATGGTGGAGGCAACGAAGAAGGGAGGTCGCTGGGTCTTCATGGTTTCGCTCTCGATCAAGGAGGGTGGAGATGGCAGGGAAGTCAGAACCGCAGTGGCGGCGCGTCGATGGCGAGGCCGACGCGCTGGACCACGGCTTCGAGTTCGCGCGTGGTGATGTCGTCGATGCGCATGCCCGGCGAGCGGATCGCGTTGCAGGCGATGGCGCCGCGGCGCATGTAGATGTACTTGCGCAGGGCCAGGCCGATCTTGGGCTGGAACTCGTAGCGGATGAGCGGGCAGTACTTGTCGTACACCGCCGCGGCGCCCGCTTCGTCGCCGGCGGCGAAGCGTTCATAGATGGCCGCGAGGATCTCGGGGAAGGCGAAGCCGGTCATGGTGCCGACAGCGCCGCGCTGCAGCTCTTCGAGCAGGTAAACACCGCCGAGGCCGCCGAAGATGCGCATGCTGTCGCCGGCGAGTTCGTGGATGCGCGTGATCTTCTGGCCGACCGGCGGCTCTTCCATCTTGATCATGCCGACGCCGCCTTCACGGCCCAGCCTGGCAACCACTTCGGCCTTGATCTCGGTGCCGAAGGAGTCGGGGAAGTCGTGAATGATCACGGGGATGGCGACGGACTTGGCCAGCGTCGCGTAGTACTCGAACTGCATCGCATCAGACGCGCCGTCGAGTGGTGCCGCGAAGACGGCGGTCGCACCCAGTTCCTGCGCTTCGAGCGCCTGTTCGATGGCGCCGGCCAGGCCCAGCGCGCGCACGCCGACCCAGACCGGCAGCCGGCCTTCGGCGCAGCGCACGAAGGTCGCGACAACCGTGCGGCGTTCTTCGCTCGACAGCTTGTGAGCCTCGCCGAGGAAGCCCAGGATGGCCAGGCCGGTGACGTTTGCGCGCACCTGGAACTCGACGAGCGTGCCGATGCTGGTGAGGTCGAGCGTGCCGTCGGCCTGGAAGGGCGTGGGGCAGATCACGTAGACGCCCGAGGGCGCGGCGGGAGAAGCGTTGGCAGGGGCGGTGACAGTCATGAAGGCTCCGTGGCGTCGGTCATCGCACGGGATGGCCGGGGTCGACGTGCATTCTTGATGGCGCGTTGTCGCATGTCGTGTGCCTTTCTGTGCGGCATCCTTAACCTGCTGTTAAGCGCCTTGCCCGCGGATCCGAAGCGGTGCGCGGCGCGCACCAACACGGTGGCGTCGCTCACGAAGGCGGTGCGTCGACGGCGCTGTGGCGCCTAGCGCGCGGCATCCGCCAGGGCGGCGGTCAGTGCGTGGGGGGTGTCGTGCGGGCTCTCGAAGCCCTGGCGCTGCATCAGGTCGCGCAGCACGCGCACGAAGCGTTGTGCCAGCGTCGACAGTGGGTCAAAGCGCGGGTGCACGAGGTTGGCCTGCAGCACCGGCGCGTTGACCACCGGGCGCACGATCAGCTGGTGCGTCGGCCAGTTGCGCACCGAGAACTCGTCGACCAGCGCGATGCCTGCCCCGGCCTGCACCAGGGAGCAGGCGTTCTGCGGCGAGCCGACCTCGATGGCGGACTTGAGCGCCTCGTCGGCGGCCTCGTACATGCGGTCGAGGATCACGCCGAAGGGCGTGGCGCGGTCGTAGGAGATGAGCGGATACGGACGCATGTCTGCCAGCGTCAGTGTGGAAAGGCGCGACAGCGGATGGTTGTACGGGCAAATGCACACCAGCTGGCCCTGGGCCAGCGGCGTGACGTCGAGGTTCGGGTGGTCGACCGGAAGAATGGTCACGCCCAGGTCGGCCTGATGGTTGAGCAGCCGTTCCTTCAGCGGCGCGTAGCCGAGGTACTGGAAGGTGAGCTTGACCTGCGGGTGCTCCTCGCGAAAGGCGGCGATGGCCTGCGGAATCATCATCTGCCCGATGCTCGGGCTCGACACGATGTTGAGGATGCCCTCGCGGTTCTCGGCCAGCTCCCGCGCCAGCTCGTTCACCCGCTGCACGCCCTGGTACATGCGCTCGATCTCGTGGAACAGCTTCTTGGCCTCGGGTGTCGCGTAGAGCCGCCCCTTGATGCGCTCGAACAGCGCGAAACCGACGCGGCTTTCGGTGTGCGACAGCAGCCGGCTCACCGCGGGCTGCGAGACAAAGAGCAGCTCCGACGCACCGCGGATCGAGCCGGTCGTCATGACCGCGCGGAAGACTTCGATTTGACGCAGATTCAGGGACATGGCGGCGGCTGCTGCACGCGGGGCCGGAGGCGCGCAGTACATAACCAAACGTTAAGGGTGGCCCATGAAAAAGCAAGGAGCGTGCCCTTGGGTCGCACCTAGACTGGAACGCACCCTCAGGAGCGCGCCCGCATGAAACCGCCCATCTACGTCATCAACCCCAACAGCAGTGAAGTGGTCACCGCCGGCATCGACGCCGCCATGGCGCCGCTGCGCATGGTGGGCGGCCCGGAGATCCGCTGCCTGACGCTGGCCGAAGGGCCGCCCGGCATCGTGACGCACTTCGACGTGCAGTCGGTGGCGCAGCCGTTGGCTTTACGCGCCGACGCATTGGCCGCGGAAGCCTCGGCCTTCGTCATCGCCTGCTACAGCGACCCCGGCCTGTACGTGCTGCGTGAGCGCCTGAAGCAGCCGGTGTTCGGCATCGGCGAATGCGGCGTGCTGACTTCGCTGACGCTGGGCGAGCGCTTCGGCGTGATCGCCATCCTCGATGCATCGATCCCACGCCACCTGCGCAGCTATGGCGCGATGGGCGTGATGGGCCGCTTCGCCGGCGAGTTGGCCATCGGCCTCAACGTGCAGGAGCTCGCGCAGTACGACCGCACCCTGGCGCGCATGACGGAAGTCGGCCGCCGCCTGCGCGACGAGCGCGGCGCCGACGTGATCGTGATGGGCTGCGCCGGCATGGCCGCCTACCGCGCCCCGCTGCAGCAGGCATTGGGCATCGCGGTGGTCGAGCCGACGCAGGCCGCGGTCGGCATGGCGATCGCCCGGGTGCAACTCGGCTGGGAAGGCTGCTGACATGTCGGAAGTCGCCATCCAGCGCCTGATCAACAAGCTGCATGCCCTCGTTGGCCCGGCCGGCCTGCTGACCGATGCCCAGGCGCAGGCACCGTACCTGACCGACTGGCTCGGCAAGTGGAAGGGCGCCACGCCCGTGGTGGTGCGCCCGGCCAACACGGCCGAGACTGCGGCCGTGGTCAAGCTGTGCAGCGAAACCCACACGCCGATCGTCACGCAGGGCGGCAACACCGGCATGAGTGGCGGTGCGACGCCCGATGCCAGCGGCGCCCAGGTGGTGCTGAGCACCACGCGCATGAACCGCGTGCGCGCCATCGACCCCATCAACAACACGCTGACCGTGGACGCCGGCGTGATCCTCGCGCATGCGCATGACGCGGCGCGCAGCGTCGACCGCTTCTTTCCGCTCAGCCTCGGCGCGCAGGGCAGCTGCACGGTGGGTGGCAACGTCGCGACCAACGCCGGCGGCATCGCGGTGCTGCGCTACGGGAACACGCGTGACCTGGTGCTCGGGCTCGAAGTCGTGCTGCCGGATGGCCGCATCTGGCATGGACTGCGCGGCCTGCGCAAGGACAACACTGGCTACGACCTCAAGGGGCTCTTCATCGGCTCCGAGGGCACGCTGGGCGTCATCACCGGCGTCGTGCTCAAGCTGTTCGCGCAGCCAACGGCGCACGCCACGGCCTGGGTCGGGGCCGAGTCTCTCGATAAGCTGGTCGACCTGCTGAGCCTGATGCGCACGCGTTGCGGCGAACGCCTCACGGCCTTCGAGATGATGACTGCCGCGTCGCTGCAGCTGGTGCTTGACCAGGTGGCCGACACGCGCGCCCCGCTCGCGCAGGCGGCGCCCTTCAATGCGCTGATCGAACTGAGCGACACCGACGACGAGGCGGGGCTGCGCGACCTGCTCGAGGAATCGCTCGGCGAATCGATGGAGACCGGTCTGACCCACGATGTGATGCTGTCGTCCAGCCAGGCGCAGACGATGGCGTTGTGGAAGCTGCGCGAAGGCATCTCGCAGGCGCAGGTGCGCGCGGGCAAGGCGATCAAGCACGACATCGCGCTTCCCATCTCGTCGCTGGCGTCCTTCGCGGCGCAGGCCGAGCAGGACGTGCTGGCGTGCATGCCCGATGCCCGCATCGTCAACTTCGGCCACCTGGGCGACGGCAACCTGCACTACAACGTGCTGATGCCGCCTGACGCCGACTATGACGCGCTGAAGCAGCGCACGCACGAGCTCAATGGCGTGGTGCACCAGCTGGTGACCGACTATGGCGGCAGCATCAGCGCCGAGCACGGCGTGGGGCAGCTGCGGCGCGACGAGTTGCGCATCTACAAGTCGCCGGTCGAGATGGAGCTGATGTTGCGCATCAAGCAGGCCATGGACCCGAACCATTTGATGAACCCGGGCAAGCTGCTGTGAGCGCGCAGCACCCGATCGACACCCGGCTGCCGGAGATGTTGCGCAGCGGGCGCCGGCTGCGCGGTGTGTTCAACGGCATCCCGTCGCCGGCCATCGTCGAGATGTGCGCCTTCGCGGGCTTCGACTTCATCCTGCTCGACAACGAACACGGCAGCGCGGGTCTGGAGACCACCGAAAACATGCTGCGCGCCGCGCGGGCCAGCGGCATTCCGGCCATCGTCCGATGCCTTGAGCACGACATGGCGCGCACACTGGACCTGGGCGCGAGCGCCGTGCAGATTCCGATGGTCGAGACCGCCGCGCATGCCCAGGCGCTGGTGCAACGCATCAAGTACCCGACGCGCGGCCAGCCCGGACAGCGCGGCGCCGCCTTCTCGACGCGCGCCGCCGGCTATGGCGCTTTCGGTGGCGTGGCGCACACGCAGCGCAGCAACGACGGGGTGGCGCTCATCGTGATGATCGAGACCGAACGCGGCATTGCGAACGCCTTCGACATCGCGGCGGTCCCCGGTGTCGACGCGGTGTTCATCGGCCCGAACGATCTGGCGCACAGCATGGGCCTGGACAACCGCTGGCACGAACCGCCCGCGCAGGTGGCCATCGAGTCGGCGCTCAGGGCGATCAGCGCAGCAGGCGCCTGCCCCGGTATCCTGGCGCTGTCGCCTGAGGAGGAGGCACGCTATGGCGCATGGGGCGCGCGTTTCCTTGCCAGCAATACCGCAGGCATCCTGACGGCGGCGCTTCGTGAGGCTGCGACCCGAGGCCGCTGAGCCGGCGTTCAGTTGCGGTGCAAAACCCGCCGCTCTTGCACGAACTGCAGCAGCTGTGTAACGAGGTCGTCCTGGTTGTGCAGTGCCCCTTGCGCAGCTTGCACGGCGGCGGACCAGCTCGCCAGCACGTCGGGTCCGGGCGGCTCGACCGACATGTTGTCGATGCCGTTCCATGCGTGATGAAAACGGCGCAGCGAGGCCGGCGCGTCGATGGCGTCCAGCCATGCGTTCAGCTTCACATGATGGGCGTCGTCGTCCTGCGCGTAGATCTGCCAGACGAAGGGGCGGCCTGCCCACAGCGCGCGCACCAGGGAATCTTCGCCACGCACGAAGTTCAGGTCACAACTCCACAGCAGGCGATCGAAGTCGCGCTGCGCCAGCAATGGCAGATGTTGCACGCTGAGCATGCCGCGCTCGGTGCAAGGCGTGCCGGCTGTGGTGCCGAGTGCCGCATGCACCGCCGCCGAGGCGCGACCTGCCGTCACCAGCAGCCGTACGCGCGATGCGCCATCCGTCCATTGCGCGAGCAGGCCGGCAAGCGCCATCGGTTCGTAGCAGAACAGCAACACCAGCAGTTCGTCAGGATGCCGGTCGACGCCTTGCACAGCCAGCCACGCAGCGCGGTCGAAGTCGGCCTGTTGCTGCCTGAGGTCGGGCTCGCGCAGCAGGCCACCGGTCGCGGTCGTGAAGCCGGGATAGAAGAAGTACTTCGTGAGCCCCTCGCCCGGCCCCTTGAAGACGGGTGACGGCAGCGTGTGCAGCCGCTCCACGTAGGGTTCGGCCGAGAGGTATTCGAGATTGAGCCAGACGCGCGGCGCATCGCCTGTCCGGGCCTCCCGGGCGAACTGGGCGATCAGGCCGGTGTCGGGGTCGCAGCCGAATGCCTCCACCAGCACGTCGGGTGCTGGCGCATGCAGTGCGGCAGCCACTGCCGCAGGCTGCGCCCAGTCGATCACTTCGACGTTCTCGCTGCCCGCAGGCGCCATCCACTGCAGGGCCGCGCCATCGTCGACCCACAGACGCACCGTCTCCCCACGCGCGGCGAGTTGGGCAGCCAGGCGCCAGCACACACCCAGGTCACCATGGTTGTCGATGACTTTGCAGAAAAGGTCCCAGCGCATGTGTCGACGTCGCTCCAGAAGAAAAAAAGGCCCCCGCGGCCTCGATGAACCGTGGGAGCCTAGCGCAATGCGGCGCATGCCGGCCGAAGCCTGCTACGCCAGGGTGCGGCTTCAGGGCGTGTAGGTGTCGCCCAGCACGATGCCTTCGCGGCGCGGGTCGGCGCCACCGGTCAGCACGCTGGCGCCGCCGACGTTCTTGCGGATGATGGTGCCGATGCCGCTGGACTGCGCGCTCACCGACACGGTGTGCCCCAGTGCACGCAAGCCCAGCACCAGCGGGTCGTTGTTGCCGTTGTTGGTGGCATCGATGTTCGGGTGCTCGCCGCCCACGGACGTCGTCGCGCTGTTGCTGGCGCCGAAGTCGACCATCGAGGTGGCCTGCTGCGCGTCCAGGCCCCAGTCGAGGGCTCCGACCACCGTCTTGGCCACGTACTGGATGATGGTGCCGCCGCCGGGCGAGCCGGTGGCCATCAGGAAGTCGCCGGGGCCGCTGCCGTTGAACACCATGGTCGGTGCCATCGTGCTGCGCGGTCGCTTGCCCGGTGCCACGCGGTTGGCCACCAGGTCTCCGTTGCTGTCGGTCGGCGATGCGGCGAAGTCGGTGAGCTGGTTGTTCAGCATGATGCCGCGCGCCATGTGGTAGGAGCCCAGCGTCGATTCCACCGTGGTCGTCATGGTCGCGACGTTGCCGTCCTTGTCGACGATCGAGATGTGGGTGGTGCCGTTCTCGGGCGTCTTGTCGATGCCCAGCGGAATCGTGCCCAGGTTGCCCGCGACGGCGGTGCCCATGCTCCTGCTGAAATCGATCAGGTTGGCGCGCGAGCGCATGTAGGTCTTGTTGAGCAGCGTGTTGGCGCTGCCACCGGGCAGCGGCACGAAGTCTGTGTCTGCCACGTACTTGTCGCGGTCGGCATAAGCCAGGCGCTCGGCCTCGGTGACCAGGTGCACGCCCATCACGTCGGGCTTGCCGCCTTCGAGATCGATGTTGCTTGGCGGGTAGAGACCCAGGTTGAAGTTCTCCAGGATGCCCAGCGTCGACAGCACGCCGATGCCGCCGGAGGAGGGCGGCGACATGCTGCACACGTAATACGCACGGTAGGTCACGCACACGGGTTCGCGGCGCTTGGCCTGGTAATTCTTCAGGTCGGTGAGCGTGGTTTTGCCGGGTGTGATGGCGGAGCCGTCGGCACCCACGGTGACCTGGATCTTGGCAACGATATCGGCGGCGATCGGGCCGGTGTACAGCGCATTGGCACCCTGGCTGGCGAGTGCCCGCAGGACGTCTGCGTACGCCGGGTTGGTCAGCGTGGTGCCCAGTGGCTTCGGGTTGCCGTTGGCGTCGAGGAAGTAGGCGGCGGCCTCGGCGTCGCGCTTGAGATTCGATGCCGACGAGACGATGGCGGCGGCCATGCGCCCACCGATCTTGAAGCCGTTGGCGGCCAGATCCGTGCCTTCGCCGAACAGGTCCTTCCAGGCCAGCTTGCCATGGTCGCCCTGTGCAAGTTCGAGCATGCGCATGACGCCGGGCGTGCCGATCGAGCGGCCGCTCGCGCGCGCGCTGGGCACCGGCGTCGTGAGGTTGGTGCTGTCGTCGATGTACCGCAGGTAGTTGGCGGTGGCTGCCGCAGGCGCGGTTTCGCGACCGTCATAGGCCTGCACCTTCTTGGTCTTCGCATCGTAGTACAGCAGGAAGGCGCCACCCGCCAGGCTGCTCGACTGCGGCTCGACCAGGCCGAGCACGGCCTGTACGGCGACCAGTGCGTCGGCGGCGCTGCCGCCGGCCTTGAGCACGTCGCAGCCGGCCTTGCTGGCCAGCGGGTGGTTCGCCACCACCATGTAGGACTTGGCGTAGACCAGCTTGTGCCCCACCACGTAGCCGGAGGCCGGCTCGGGGGCGGCCGGGTCACCCGACAGTCCGGAGCCGACGACGGTCGGCGTGCCATTGGCGTCGGTCGTCAGGCAGCTGTTGTCGACAGCAACGGGCGTCGAAGGTGCGGTGGCAACGGGTGCTGGTGCGGGGCTGGAGTCGCCGCCGCAGCTCCAGAGCGTGAGCGACAGTGCGATGGGCGCAAGGGTGCGCAAGGTGTTGTTATTCATTGGACTCGGACGTTCTCTGCGTGAAAAAAAGCATCGGGGCGCTCTTGCGCCCCGACCCGTGAGTGTGAGCACGAGCCGTGCCAGCAACACCCCTGGCCCGTCTGCGGACTGGCGCCCACGCGACAATAGTGCCATGTCCCAGATGCATCCCGATTCGCTGCTTGCCGAAGTCGCCGCGCTGCCCGCCTTGCCGGGTGTCTACCGTTATTTCGATGCCGCCGGTGCCGTGCTTTACGTCGGCAAGGCGCGCAACCTGAAGAAGCGCGTCGCGAACTATTTCCAGAAGAGTCACGGTGGCACCCGCATCGGCCACATGATCAGCAAGATCGTGCGCATGGAAACGACGGTGGTGCGGTCCGAGGCGGAAGCGCTGCTGCTCGAGAACAACCTCATCAAGACGCTCAAGCCGCGCTACAACATCCTGTTTCGCGACGACAAGAGCTATCCGTACCTGAAGATTGCCGCGCACACCTTTCCGCGCCTGGCCTACTACCGCGGCGCGACCGACCGCAAGCACCGCTATTTCGGCCCGTACCCGAGCGCCTGGGCGGTCAAGGAGTCCATCCAGTTGCTGCAAAAGGTGTTTCGCCTGCGCACCTGCGAGGACACGGTGTACGCCAACCGCACGCGGCCGTGTCTGCTGTACCAGATCAAGCGATGCAGCGGCCCGTGCGTCGACTTCATCACGCCTGAGGCCTACGCGCAGGATGTGAGGAACGCCGAGGCACTGCTGACCGGCGATACCCAGGTCGTGCTCGGCCAGCTCGAATCGCGCATGATGGCGCACGCCGAAAAACTCGAATTCGAGCAGGCCGCCGACCTGCGCAACCAGATGTCGGCGCTGTCGCGCGTGCTGCACCAGCAGTCCATCGAGATCGCTTCCGACAAGGATGTCGACATCCTTGCCGTGCGCGTGCAGGGTGGCCGGGCCTGCGTCAACCTGGCCATGGTGCGGGGAGGGCGCCACCTGGGCGACCGGCCTTATTTCCCCGTGCATGTGGAAGACGCGGCGCAGATCCACCACGGCGAACTCGATGCCGACGATGGCGACGCCGCAGCCGCGGCCGACGCGGTCGAGGTCCAGGTGCTGGAAGCCTTCATCGCCCAGCACTACATCGACGTGCCGGTGCCGGCCACGCTGGTGCTTGGCGAGCAGGTCAGCCGCATGCTCATCGAGGCGGTCTCGCAGCAGTCGGGCCAGCGCGTGACCGCGGTGTTCCAGCCGCGGGAGCAACGTCGCCACTGGCTCGAGATGGCGCAGACCAATGCCGACCTGCAGCTCGCGCGGCTGCTGGCCGAGGAGGGTTCGCAGCAGGCGCGCACCCGCGCGCTGGTCGAGGCGCTCGACCTCGCGCCCGACGAGCTGGACCGGTTTCGCGTGGAATGTTTCGACATCTCGCACACGGCCGGGGAGGCGACGCAGGCCTCGTGCGTGGTGTTTGAGAACCACGCGATGCAGAACCGCGAGTACCGCCGCTACAACATCGACGGCATCACGCCGGGCGACGACTATGCGGCGATGCGGCAGGTGTTGACCCGGCGCTACGGCAAGCTCGCCGAGGTCATCGCCGCGCAGAGCGACGCGCCGCCCGTCGGCGGCAGCGAGACCGTGCAGGATGCGCCTGCCGGCACCAAGGCGGCGCGCATGCCCGACCTGGTGCTGGTCGACGGTGGCAAGGGCCAGGTGTCGATGGCGCGCGAAGTGTTCAGTGAACTGGGCCTGCCGTTGTCGCTGATCGTGGGCGTGGAGAAGGGGGAGGGCCGCAAGGTCGGACTGGAGGAGCTGGTATTTGCCGACGGCCGCGAGAAGGTCTATCTGGGGCGCGACTCGGCCGCGCTGATGCTGGTGGCGCAGATCCGGGACGAGGCGCACCGATTCGCCATCACCGGCATGCGTGCCAAGCGCGCCAAGGTGCGCGTGGGCGGCAGCCAGCTGGAGGACATTCCGGGGATCGGCCCGAAACGCCGCGCGCGCCTGCTGCAGCGCTTTGGCGGCATCCGTGGCGTGGCATCGGCCAGCGTGGCTGACATCGCTTCGGTCGATGGCATCGCAGTCGATCTGGCCGAAGAAATCTACCGCGCGCTGCACTGAGTCCTGGCCGGGAGAAGGCCAGGCAAACAGTGCCACAATCGCCGCCATGTTCTGGACCTTGCCAACCATCATGACCTGGACGCGGATCGTCGCGATCCCGCTGATCGTGGGCGTCTTCTACCTGCCCATCGCCGAGCCGATGCGCAACCTGCTCGCCACCGTCATGTTCGTGGTGTTCGCGGCAACCGACTGGCTCGACGGCTTCCTGGCGCGCCGGCTCAACCAGACCTCCGCCTTCGGCGCCTTCCTTGACCCGGTGGCCGACAAGTTCCTGGTTTGCGCCTCGCTGCTGGTGCTGGTGCACCTGAACCGCGCCGACGTGTTCGTCGCGCTCATCATCATCGGGCGCGAGATCGCCATTTCGGCGCTGCGGGAGTGGATGGCGCAGATCGGCGCCGGCAAGAGCGTGGCCGTGCACATGATCGGCAAGGTCAAGACGGTGGTGCAGATGGTCGCCATTCCTTTCCTGCTCTATGACGGAGTGCTGTTCGATCGCATCGCCACGGGGCTGTGGGGGCAGTGGCTGATCTGGTTGTCGGCCGTGCTCACGGTCTGGTCGATGGTGTACTACCTCCAAAAGGCGATTCCCGAAATCCGGGCGCGCGCCAAATGAACGTGGCCGCGCGTGCCGCGGGTTCGTTGCGGGCGATGCCGGCGGTGTTCGTGCTCATCTGGAGCACCGGGTTCATCGTGGCGCGCTATGGCATGCCGTATGCCCCGCCGCTGAAGTTTCTGCTCGTGCGCTTCGTGCTGAGCTTCCTGTGTTTCGCGCTCTGGACCTGGGTGGCACGCGTGCCGCTGCCGCGCAGCCGTGCGCAGTGGGGACATCTGGCCGTGACCGGCGCGTTGATGAACGCGGGCTACCTTGCCGGCGTATGGGCCGCAGTGCATGCCGGCATGGGGGCAGGGCTGATCGCGCTGCTGGTGGGTGTGCAACCGGTGCTCACCGCCGTCTGGCTGGCGTCGCAAGGCGGCACTGTCTCGCGCAGGCAATGGGCCGGTCTGGCTTTGGGATTCGCAGGGTTGGTGATGGTGGTGATGCGCAAGCTCGCCCAGGGTGGCGAGGTCAACGCGTTGACCATGGGGCTGGCTGTGGCCGCGCTGCTGTCCATCACCATCGGTACACTGTACCAAAAGCGGTTTGTCGCGGCCTGCGATGTGCGCAGCGCGAACATGGTGCAACAGGGTGCGGCATTGCTCGTGACGCTGCCCTTTGCGCTTCTGGAAACTCAGGCGATCGACTGGAATGTCTATTCGGCCGGTGCCATGGCCTGGTCGGTGCTGGTGCTCACGCTCGGCGGCAGTTCGTTGTTCTACCTCCTGATCCAGCGCGGCACGGCCACCGCCGTCACCAGCCTGCTGTACCTCGTGCCGCCTTGCACGGCCCTGATGGCGTGGTTGTTCTTCGACGAACCGGTCACGGTGCTCACTCTGGCAGGCACGGCGCTGACTGCGATCGGCGTCAGCCTGGTGGTGCGCGACGGCCGTCCGGCGGCAGTTTCGCGCGGTTGATCGGCGCGGCCGGTTTCCACGGCTCGCCGCGAAAGCGTTCCAGCAGGAAGTCGACCAGCAGTCGGGTGCGGCGTGGCGTGCGCGGCTGCCAGGGCGCGATCCAATGGATGTCGGCGTCCGGCATCGCATAGGCAGGCAGCAGGCGCACCAGCGCGCCACTGGCGAGTTGGGGCGCAATGTCCCAGAGGCTGCGCAACATGATGCCGCGGCCGGCCAGGCACCAGTCGCGCACCAATTCGCCTGAATTGCTCGACAGCGGTCCTCGCACGCGGACCCGTACGAGGCGGGGTTCCTTGGCCTGCTGCAACGCCCAGTGTTCATATCGCTGCCGGTCGGCGTCTCCGTTTTCCTGGACGACCAGGCAGTCATGGCTCTCCAGATCGGCCGGTGTGGCCGGCGTGCCCCGTTGGGCGAGATAGGTCGGTGCGGCGACCAGCACGCGCTGGTTGCGCGCGAGCCGGCGAGAGGTCCATTGCGTGGCACGCGCGCCCTGCACCGGCCACAGCCAGATGGCGCCGTCGTAGCCTTCGGCGCTGAGGTCGGGCAGGTGTTCGGTCAGCTGGATCTGCACCTGTACGGCGGGATGCCGTTGCTGGAAATCGGCCAGGGCCGGACCGACCCAGCGTCGCCCAAAGCCCAGTGTGCCGGCCAGCCGGATGCTGCCCGCGACCGTACTCTGTCGCTCGCTGAGTTCGGACTCCAGCGCGGCAAAGCCTTCGAGCAGCCGTTGTGCATGCCGGCAAACCGCTTCACCCTCGGCCGTCAGGCTGAGCCGGCGCGTGGTGCGCGCGAACAACCGCTGGCCGATGCGCGTTTCCAGCGCGGCCAGGCGCTTGGTGACGACCGACGGCGCAACGTTCATGGCTTCGGCCGCAGCGGACAGGCTGCCGCGCTCGCGGATGGCCAGCACCAAGGTCAGGTCCGCTCGATCCATTCCGGCTTTCATGGAAATAATGAATTCACCGATTGTTTCTTGATTCAGGCGAAGGTGCAACGCACAATTCGCGGGTGCTGAACCACTTCACCTCTTTCGACATCGTGCGCGATGGCGTCGCGCTGCACGGCCGCGTGGGCGGAACCGGTCGTCCATTGCTCCTGCTGCATGGGCATCCGCAAACGCATGCAATCTGGCATCGCGTGGCGCCGGCCCTGGCTGCCCACTTCACCGTGGTGCTGATGGACCTGCGCGGCTACGGCGATTCGGGCCGGCCCGCGCCCGACCCGGCGCATCGCAACTACAGCAAGCGTGAAATGGCGCTCGACGCGCTGGCCGTGATGCGGCACCACGGTTTCGATCGCTTCCAGGTGCTGGCGCACGACCGCGGCGCGCGCGTGGCGCATCGGCTGGCGGCAGACCATCCGAGTGCGGTCGAACGGCTCATGGTGCTGGACATCGCGCCCACGCTCGGCATGTACGCCAACACGTCCGAAGCCTTTGCGCGCGCTTACTGGCACTGGTTCTTCCTGATTCAGCCGCCACCACTGCCCGAGGCGCTGCTCGATGCCGATCCGGCGCGCTACGTGCGCAGCGTGATGGGCGGGCGGCATGCCGGTCTCGCGGCTTTCGCGCCAGAGGCGCTTGCCGAGTACGAGCGTTGTGCTGCGCTGCCGGGGGCGTCGGCAAGCATCTGCGAGGACTATCGCGCGTCGGCCACCATCGATCTCGACCACGACCGCGAGGACGTGGCGGCGGGTCGCCGCCTCGCGATGCCGCTGCGGGTGTTGTGGGGCGAGCATGGCGCCGTGGGCAAGTGCTTCGATGTGCTTGCGCTGTGGCGCGAGCGTGCCGACGATGTGGCCGGGCAGGCGTTGCCTTGCGGCCACTATGTACCCGAAGAGGCGCCCGATGCACTGTTGCGCGAGGCGCTGGCCTTCTTCCATTCCTGAAACCGAGGACCTCCATGAGCAAGAAAAGAATCGCAGTCATCGCTGGCGACGGCATCGGCAAGGAAACCATGCCCGAGGGTCTGCGTGTGCTCGACGCGGCATCGCGCAAGTTCGGCATCGACCTGCAGTTCGACCACTTCGACTTCTCGAGCTGGGACTACTGCGAGAAGCACGGGAAGATGCTGCCCGACGACTGGAAGGACCAGATCGGTGGCCACGACGCCATCTATTTCGGCGCGGTCGGCTGGCCCGAGAAGATTCCAGACCACATCTCGCTGTGGGGCTCGCTGCTGCTGTTCCGCCGTGAGTTCGACCAGTACATCAACCTGCGTCCGGCGCGCCTCATGCCCGGCATCGTTGCGCCGGTGGTGCGCCGCGACGGCACGGCGCGCGCGCCGGGCGAGATCGACATGTACATCGTGCGCGAGAACACCGAGGGCGAGTATTCCAGCATCGGCGGCCGCATGTACGAGGGCACGCCGCGCGAGATCGTGGTGCAGGAAACGGTGATGTCGCGCATTGGCGTGGACCGCGTGCTGAAGTTCGCCTTCGAGCTGGCACAGTCGCGTCCTAAGAAGCACCTGACCAGCGCGACGAAGTCGAACGGCATCTCGATCACCATGCCGTACTGGGACGAGCGCGTCGCCGCGATGGCCAAGAACTACCCCGGCATCACGCTCGACAAGTTCCACATCGACATCCTCACGGCGCACTTCGTGCAGCGGCCCGACTTCTTCGACGTGGTGGTGGCGAGCAACCTGTTCGGCGACATCCTGTCGGACCTCGGGCCGGCCTGCACCGGCACCATCGGCATTGCGCCGAGTGCCAACCTGAATCCTGAGCGCACCACGCCTTCGCTGTTCGAACCCGTGCATGGCTCGGCGCCCGACATCGCGGGCAAGGGCATCGCCAACCCGATCGGCCAGATCTGGTGCGGTGCGATGATGCTTGAATTCCTGGGGCACAAGGATGCGCATGACGCGATCCTGGGTGCCATCGAGCGCGTGCTCGCGCCCGGCAGCGGCGCGCCGCGCACACCGGACATCGGGGGAACGGCGCACACCGCCGACCTCGGGCGAGCGATCGCCGAGGCGCTTTGAAGCCTGGTTCACAAAAGCCCCTAAAATCGCGCCTCTCGCGGGGCCAAGCGGCCAGGTGTCTTATTGACACCCCGTAGCCCTGTGGTTTTAATCGTCCTCGGCGGTCCGCTGCCGATGCGTCGGCCGGCCGCTCCCACTTTTCGCAACCCCTGGCGCGTGCCAAGGTGCCGGTAACGTACTGACGACACCTGATCAACATTTATCCTACAAGGGGCCCTTGTGAACAAGACCGAACTGATTGAGCACATCGCTAACAACGCCGACATCTCCAAGGCCGCAGCCACCCGCGCGCTGGAGTCCACGATCGGTGCCATTCGGACGACGCTCAAGAAAGGCGGCTCTGTGTCGCTGGTCGGATTCGGCACGTTTGCCGTCGGAAAACGCGCTGCGCGCACCGGCCGCAATCCAAGGACCGGAGAAGCGATTAAAATCAAGGCTGCCAAGATTCCGAAGTTTCGTCCAGGCAAGGCGCTCAAAGACGCGCTGAACTGAAGGAAGCTTCCCGGGGGTGCTTAGCTCAGTTGGTAGAGCGTCGCCTTTACACGGCGCAGGTCGGCGGTTCGAGACCGTCAGCACCCACCACCCAAAAGGCAATGAAATCAAGGGCCCGGAGCGATCCAGGGCTCTTTTTCTTTGGCCGGTCGGTCCGCTGCAACAGCCGTCCCCAGTCCAGGTGCAATGGCGCGGCGCATGCCGGGGACGTGGGTAAAATCCAGCGCAGCCCGTATCGCCGTCAGGCGGACCGGGTTGGCCGCTGACGTGACAAGGCGAACTCCCGTTCGCCTTTTTTCGTTTCTTGCCCCGGCATCCTTCCAAGAGAGTGTTCAAGCATGTTTGAGTTCTTCCGCAAGTACAACAAGATCGTCATGGTGCTCTTGTTCTTGCTGATCATTCCGTCGTTCGTGCTGTTCGGCGTCGATCGCTATCAGGGCGATACCAAGGGCGAAAAGGTCGCTACCGTCGACGGCCATGACATCACCCGCCCCGAGTGGGACTTGCAGCATCGCAACGAGGTGGGCCGCATCCGCGAGCAGGCACCGAACATCGATCCTGCGCTGCTGGACTCCGACGCGGCGCGCTACAGCACGCTCGAACGCATGGTGCGCGACCGCGTGCTGGCCGCCGCCGCCGCCAAGGCCAACATCACCGTGTCGGAAGAGCGCCTGGCACGGCTGTTTGCGGAGGACAGCGGACTGGCTTCGTTCCGCACGGCCGACGGTAAGTTCGACCGCGAACGCTTCGTGATGGTCACTGGCCGTACGCCGGAACAGTACGAAGCGTCGGTGCGTGCCGATCTGTCGACCCAGCAGGTGCTGCTGGGCATCTCGGGCACGGCATTCGCAACGCGGGCGCAGGCCGATCTCGCACTCAATGCCTTTTTCGACCGCCGTGAAATCCAGGTGGCGCGGTTTGGCCCTGCTGACTTCTCCTCGAAAGTCAGCGTGAGCGATACCGATGTCGAGGCCTATTACAAAGAGCACGCCTCGCAATTTCAGGCACCCGAGCAGGTGAATATCCAGTATCTGGTGCTGGACCTGGAGGCTGCCAAGAAGAATATCGTGGTGAGCGAAGCGGACCTGCAAAGCTATTATCAGCAGAACGGCGCGCGCTTTGGAAGCAAGGAAGAGCGTCGTGCCAGCCACATTCTCATCAATGCACCCACCGGTGCCAGCGCCGCCGACCGCGAAAAAGCCCGTGCAAAGGCCGAGCAGTTGCTGGCGCAGGTGAAAAAGGATCCGGCGTCGTTTGCTGACGTCGCGCGGAAGAATTCACAGGATCCCGGTTCTGCCGAAAAAGGTGGCGACCTCGATTTCGTGACGCGCGGCGCGATGACCAAGCCTTTTGAAGATGCGCTGTTTGCGCTGAAAAAGGGCGAAATCAGTGGCGTCGTCGAAACCGAATTCGGCTATCACATCATCGAACTCACGGACATCAAGCCCACCGTGATGCAGCCTTTCGCGCAAGTGCGCAGCGCCATCGAGAACGAAGTGCGCAGCCAGCAGGCGACGCAGGAATTCGCCAAGGCCGCCGAAGTGTTCACCGATGCGGTCTATCAGCAACCCGATACGTTGCAAGGCGCGGCGGACAAGTTGAAGTTGCCGATCCAGACGGCGAACAACGTGCCGCGTGTGCCTGCGCCGGGCGCCACCGGTGCCTTGGCGAGCCGCAATTTCCTTGCGGCCCTGTACGCGCCCGAGGCATTGGAGCGCAAACAAAACACCGAAGCCATGGAGATTGGCCCGAATCAGTTGGCGTCGGGTCGTGTGACCCAATATTCCCCAGCCCGTACGCTGCCACTGGCCGAGGTCAAGGATCGGGTGCGTGCACAACTGATGTCCGAAAAGGCGGCGGCATTGGCCAAGACCGAAGGGCAGGCCAAGCTTGCGGCGTGGCAGGCCAATGCCACAGGGGCTGCATTGGCGTCTTCGGTCGCCGTATCGCGGCTCGAAACCCAGTCGCTGCCCCAGCCACTGATCGAGGCTGCGCTGCGTGCGGATTCCACCAAGCTCCCGGTCCTGGTGGGTGTCGATCTGGGTTCGCAAGGTTACGCCGTGGTGCGAGTCAATAAGCTCAGCCCACGCGCGGCACCCGCAGGACCGGCCGCTCAGCAGGAACTCGAGCAGTTCACGCAAGCCATGAGCAGTGCGGAAAACGCGGCTTACTACAACCTGCTCAAGGAGCGCTTCAAGGCCCACATCGCCGTACCGAAGCCTGCGGATCCGATTCTGGGCGCAACACGCTGATTTTCAGGCTATAATTCAAGTCTCTGCGGTGGCTGTAGCTCAGTTGGTAGAGTCCCAGATTGTGATTCTGGTCGTCGTGGGTTCGAGTCCCATCAGCCACCCCAAGTTATACCGGTAGTGCCGGGCACAATTCATATGTGCTTTCGGTACAAGTCACAAAGCCCAGTCGCTCAGCGCCTGGGCTTTTTGCGTTTGCTGGGGTCTGTGTGCATGAGGGCTGGATCGCTTGCTGGTTTGACGAGCGTCCAGGCGCTTTTCCTTTCTTTTTGTAGGGTTATTTTCATCCTTGCCTCTGTGTGCCGAACGGGCCACTCGCGCATCCAGCCGTGGGGGCTTGTCACCAGAATTAGGGATTGACACGGCGCCGAAGACACGTCGCGTTAGGCAACGCAAGCCCGCGCCAGTATTGGTTTTTTTGGGTATCTGCACGCTATTCGAACACAGGCTTGCAACGCCGATTGGGTCGCGACGCAGTACCGTCTTCATGACTCGACTTGCAAGAGACGCGAACTTTTTACTCAAGATGCTTGCAGTAATAGTAAACTCAATTAGAATTCCGCCATCTAATTGAGGACCTTACACATGTCGTCGACGCTTGCTGATATCAATTCCCAGATCAAGAAGAGTGAAGAGCAGATTGCTCAATTGCGCAAGCAGGCTGAAGAGCTGCGCAATCACGAACGCGCGGGAGTCATTGAAGAACTGCGCAAGAAGATTGCCGAATACGGCCTGAGCGCCGCAGATCTCAAGTTGGGTGGTGCGCGATCGCCTGCCACCAAACGCGGTGCGGGTGCACCGGCCGCCAAGGCGGAAGCCAAGTACCGCAGCCCCAATGGCGAAACCTGGTCGGGCGGCCGTGGACGCAAGCCCCGTTGGGTGACCGAGGCCCTCGCTGCTGGCAAGTCGCTGTCTGATTACGAAATCAAGTAACGTTGCGTAAATAAAAAAACCCGCCATTTGGCGGGTTTTTTTATTGGACGTCGGGTTCCCGTCAGTTTGTCATCACCAGTTTGCCTTTGACGCCGCGCGAACCCATGTGCGCATAAGCCTCTTTCAATTCGGCCATCGGCATCGTGCGGTCGATCACGGGTTTGATTTTTCCTTGCCCATACCAACTGGCCAATTCGGCCATCATTTGCGCGTTGGCCTTGGGCTCGCGTTTGGCAAAATCACCCCAGAAAACGCCTACCAGTGAGGCGCCCTTGAGCAGCATCAGGTTGAGCGGGAGCGATGGAATCGGACCGGCGGCGAACCCGACGATCAGATAGCGGCCACGCCATCCAATGGACCGGAAGGCGGGCTCTGCAAAATCTCCGCCCACTGGGTCATAGATCACGTCAGGCCCTTTGCCATCGGTCGCCGCCTTGACGGCGTCACGAAAGCCGCCCGGCAGCGCATGGGTGGTGTAGTTGATGCTCGCGTCGGCGCCGATCGATTCGCACAGGGCGCATTTTTCATCGGTGGATGCGGCAGCGATGACGCGCGCGCCCGCAGCTTTGGCAATCTGGATGGCCGCCGTGCCGACGCCACCCGCGGCGCCTAGCACCAGCACCGTTTCACCGGGCTTGAGTTGTGCGCGGTCCATCAATGCGTGCCATGAGGTGGCGTAAATCATGATGAAGGCTGCGGCATCGACATGACCGAAGCCGTCGGGCAAAGGCATGCACAGGGCAGCGGGCGCCAGGGTGTGCGTACCGAAACCACCCGTTCCCGACAGGCAGGCAACGTTCTGGCCCACCTTCAGGTGCGTCACGCCTTCGCCCACCGCACTCACCACGCCGGCGTATTCGGAGCCCGGCACGAAGGGCAGGGGAGGCTTCATCTGGTACTTGTTCTGAACGATGAGCAAGTCTGGAAAGTTCAGGCTCGCGGCTTTGATCTCGATGAGAACCTGTCCAGGCCCGGGTGTCGGCGTGGGCAGTTCCTTCCAGGTGAGTGCATCGACGCCAGTGGGTGTTTCGCAAAGCCAGGCATGCATGCATGTCTCCTTTATGTGAATGAGTGGTGAACGAACGGGGTTTTCTGAGCGGTCAAACAGGGCATGATAGGTGGCTGCGCAGGGCGCTGTTGTCCCTGTCGTGACCGCGTTTCGCGGCCTACAATTTTGTGCATTCCCAGACGCCATGAAGATACTCATTTCCAACGACGACGGCTTCCAGGCTCCCGGTATCGTGGCGCTTCATGATGCGCTCAAGGACATTGCCGAGGTCGAGGTCATTGCTCCCGAGCACAACAACAGCGCCAAGTCCAATGCCCTCACGCTGTCGGCACCGCTGTACATCCACCAGGCGCACAACGGTTTTCGCTACGTGACCGGCACGCCGGCAGACTGCGTGCACATCGCCCTCAAGGGTGTGCTGGGCTATCGGCCCGACCTGGTGGTTTCAGGCATCAACAATGGTGCCAACATGGGCGACGACACCATCTATTCGGGTACGGTGGGTGCCGCCATGGAGGCCTATCTGTTCGGCATCCCCGCCATCGCCTTCTCGCAGATCGAAAAGGGCTGGGCGCATGTCGATGCCGCTGCGCAGGTCGCGCGCAGGCTGGTCCAGCAGATCGAGCGAGAACGCATGACCGAGGGCCCCGCCTGGCTCCTCAACGTGAATGTGCCCAACAGGCCGCTGGACGCGCTCAAGCCGATCAAGGTCTGCCGCCTCGGGCGTCGGCACGCGGCCGAAAAAGTCATCGTTCAGGACAACCCGCGTGGCGACACGATGTACTGGATCGCCGGCGCTGGCGGCGCCAAGGACAGTGGCGAGGGCACCGACTTCCACGCTACGTCCGAAGGTCACATTGCCTTGACACCGCTGCAGATCGACCTGACCGACCATGCCAATCTCGGCCAGTGGCGCGAGACGGTGCAGCGCCTGGTGGGCTGAGTGGCGACCCAACGCCCCGGCTTTCCGGTCAAGCTGACGCCTACGGCCGCGGCTGCCACGCGGGGCGTCGGTCCTGCCATGCCGGTGCGGCCGATGAGCGTGTCGGCCACGCCGTCGATGGCGTCGGCTGCAGTGCGCGCGCGCATGGTGCAGCGGCTTGCCGCGCAAGGCGTGGCCGATGCCCGTGTGCTTCGCGCGATGGGGACGGTCGAACGGCACCTTTTCGTTGACAGCGCTCTGGTCAACCAGGCTTATGAGGACACCAGCCTGCCCATTGGCCTGGGGCAGACCATCTCCAAACCCAACGTCGTGGCCCGCATGATCGAATTGCTGCTGGGCGCGCCGGCACTCGCCAATCAGCCGGAAGAGAGGTTGGGGCGGGTGCTGGAAATCGGCACCGGCTGCGGCTATCAAGCCACGGTACTCAGCCATGTGGCCCGCGAGGTGTACAGCATCGAGCGGCTGCGCGGGTTGCACGAGCGCGCGCGGGTCAACCTGCGCCCATTCCGGCTGGCCACCGTGCACCTGTTGTTGGGCGACGGCATGATCGGCTATGCCAAAGGGGCGCCGTACGCCGCCATCATCGCTGCAGCAGGGGGGGAGTCGGTGCCTCAAACCTGGATCGACCAGTTGGCGGTGGGCGGCCGCATCGTTGCGCCTACGCAGTCGGCCGCTGGCGGGCAAGCGCTCGTCGTGATCGACAAAACACAAGCCGGGCTCCAGCGCAGCGTGCTGGAGGCCGTTCATTTTGTGCCTCTAAAATCGGGAATTGCTTGAAGGGACAACACATGCAGGGTATTGGCAAACGAAGCTGGCTCGCCGGCGTCACATCGGTGATGGCATTCGTGATCGCGGGCTGTACCGCGACCGGCGGACCCGCCCCGGTGGAAGATCGCGGCACCACTTCGCGCGCGCCGGCGGCCGCCGGGCTAGGCGTGCCACCGATCACGACCGACGCATCAGGCAAGCCACTGCCGGGCATCGAGAACTACGGAAAGCCCGGCTACTACGCGGTGCGTCCGGGTGACACGCTGCGCCGCATCGGCACCGAGACGGGTCAGAGCTGGCAGAACATCGTTCGCTGGAACAACCTGGAGAACCCCGACCGGATCGAGGTGGGTCAGGTGCTGCGTGTGGTGCCGCCGGGCGCCAATGCAGATGCCTCTGGTGTGGTCACGCGGCCCGTTGTTCCGCCGGCCGTGTTGGCGCCTTCGAGCGGCGCCAGCGCCTCGGCGTCCGCCGCACCCTCGAGCCGATCCGCAACGCCCGCCGCCACGGGCGGCGACGAGGATGTGGGCTGGATCTGGCCCGTGCACGGGCCGCTGATCGCCGGCTTCGACGAAGCCAAGAACAAGGGCCTGGACATCGGCGGCAAGGCCGGCGACCCTGTGCTGGCCGCTGCGGATGGCCGGGTTGTGTATTCTGGCGCGGGCCTGCGTGGCTATGGCAACCTGATCATCCTCAAGCACAACAACACCTATCTCACGGCGTATGCCCACAACCAGACGCTGTTGGTGAAGGAAGACCAGTCGGTGCAGAAGGGCCAGAAGATCGCCGAGATGGGCAACAGCGATGCCGACCGGGTGAAGCTGCACTTCGAAATCCGTCGCCAGGGCAAGCCGGTCGATCCGGCGCGTTACCTGCCAGCCAAGTAATTCGGTTTCCCAGGTGCGGCAGGGCGGCGACGCCCCCGCACCCTGAGACAATCCGTGCATGACGGATACGACAGACATAAAAAAAGGGGATGCCCCTGCCCCCGATGAATGGCTCCATGTCGAGTCGCTCGACCTGGACGCGCAAGGCGTGGCCCACAAGTCCGATGGCATGGTGGTTTTCATTGAAGGTGCACTGCCCTTCGAAGAAGTTCGGCTGAACGTCCACCGCCGCAAGAACAATTGGGAGCAGGGCACGGTCACCGCGATCCGCCGCGAGTCTTCGCAGCGCGTGCGTCCCGGGTGCCCGCATTTCGGCCTTCATACGGGCGCGTGTGGCGGTTGCAAGATGCAGCATCTGGACGCAGCCGCGCAGGTGGCTGTCAAGCAGCGTGCGCTCGAAGACAACCTCTGGCATCTGGGCAAGGTGCGCGCGCAGAACGTGCTGCGTCCTCTCGAAGGCCCGGCTTGGCACTACCGCTACCGCGCCCGCCTGTCGGTGCGCCATGTGGTCAAGAAGGGCACGGTGCTCATCGGCTTTCACGAGCGCAAGAGCCGCTATCTCGCCGACATGACGGTCTGCCCCGTGCTGCCGCGGCAGATCAGCGACATGCTCGTCCCGTTGCGGGCGCTGATCGGGTCCATGGATGCGCGCGACACCTGCCCGCAGATCGAGTTGGCTTGCGGTGACGCACCCGGAACCACACGCCTGGGTGCCCGTGCGCTGGTACTGCGGCATCTGGCGCCGCTCTCGGATGCCGACATCGGCCGGCTGCGCGCATTCGCTGCCGCCCACGAAGGCGTGCAATGGTGGCTGCAGTCCAAAGGGCCGGAGACGGTCAAGCTGCTCGACGGCGACGTCATGCCGCTGTCCTATGAACTGCCCGCGTTCGGCGTCACGATGCCGTTCAAGCCTACCGATTTCACGCAAGTGAACCCGCACATCAACCGCGCGTTGGTCGGGCGGGCGCTGCGGCTGCTCGACGTGCAGCCGGATGAGCGCGTCATCGACTGGTTCTGCGGCCTCGGAAATTTCACGCTGCCGCTGGCCACACGCGCACGCGAGGTGCTGGGCATCGAAGGCAGCGACACCTTGGTGGCACGTGCTACCGACAACTACCAGCGCAACCGGCCCGCCGGTGCCGTGCGTGGCGCGCTTGCACCCACGCGCTTTGTGGCGCGCAACCTGTTCGAGATGACACCCGCCATGCTGGTGGCCGACGGCGCGGCTGACAAGTGGCTGGTCGACCCGCCGCGGGAAGGTGCTTTTGCGCTCGCCAAGGCACTCGCCGATCTGCACCAAGAGACCGAACCCCACGCGGACAACTGGACGCCGCCCCGCCGCATCGTGTACGTCAGTTGCAATCCGTCGACGCTCGCGCGTGACGCCGGACTCCTGGTCCATCAGGCTGGCTACCGCTGCACCTTTGCCGGCGTGGTGAACATGTTCCCGCACACGGCTCACGTGGAGTCGATCGCCGTCTTCGACCGGGAATAGATATGGCAGGGAAGCCATGGCGTGAGAAAAGCCGGCGGACATTAAAAAAGGCCCGAAAGGGCCTTTTTTAATGGTTGAACTGGCGTCTCGCCTCAGTCGCGCTCGCCGCCCATGATGCCGAGCAGTGCAAGCAGGCTCTGGAACACGTTGAACAGGTCCAGGTACAAGGCCAGCGTGGCGCTGATGTAGTTGGTTTCGCCCCCGTCGATGATCTGCTTGAGGTCGTACAGCATGTAGACCGAGAAAATGCCGATGGCTGCCATCGAGATGGCCATCATCCCCGCGCTGGACCCCACGAACACATTGATCACCGCACCGACCACGAGCACCATCGCGCCGACGAACAGCCACTTGCCCAGGCCGGAGAGATCGCGCTTGATCACCGTGGCCAGCGATGCCATGACGAAAAACACGCCCGCCGTGCCGCCGAAGGCGGTCATGATGAGCTCGCCCCCATTGCGAAAGCCCAGCACCATGGCGATGAGCCGAGAGAGCATCAGACCCATGAAGAAAGTGAAGCCCAGCAGCACGGGCACGCCCGCGGCAGAATTCTTGGTTTTCTCGATGGCGTACATGAAGGCGAAGGCCCCGCCCATGAAGACGATCAGGCCCAGGCCGCCGGTGAGCGCGCGGGTGATGCCGGTCGCCACGCCGAACCATGCGCCCAGCACGGTGGGCACCAGGCTCAGGGCGAGCAGCCAGTAGGTATTGCGCAGCACGCGCTGGCGTTCGGCCTGCGGCAGCGTCTGGCCGAAGCCGACGCGGGTGTCAAGGGTGGTGACGCGGTCGTCCATGGCAATGATTCCTTGGGAGTGGGTCTGCAGGCATGCAGATGCCCTCATTTTAGAAGGATGCAAGGGCGCTGCGTGACAAATCGCGTGGGGTCCGCCCTCGGCCACTGCGGCGGGCCTGTGCCGACGGTATGCTCGACGTTTCCAGCCAACTCTGCATTCCATTCTTACCATGAAGACCAAGTCCTACCTCGAACTCGCCGACGTCAAAGCCATCGCAGCAGCGGCAGAGGCTGAAGCGCTCAAGAACGCCTGGGCCGTGACCATTGCCATCGCCGACGATGCGGGCAATCTGCTGTGGCTGCAACGGCTGGACGGTGCCGCAGCCCTGTCGTCGCACATTGCCCCCGCCAAGGCCCACACGGCCGCCATGGGTCGTCGCGAGAGCAAGGTGTATGAAGACATCATCAACGGCGGCCGCACTGCATTCCTGACGGCCCCCGTGGTCCAGGGCCTGCTCGAAGGCGGTGTGCCGATCGTCAAGGATGGCGAGGTGATCGGTGCGGTCGGCGTGAGCGGCGTCAAGTCGAATGAAGACGCGCAGATCGCCAAGGCGGGCATTGCCGCCCTCGGCCTCTGAGCATCTGACCGGCACGGCCGGCCATGAAAGCAAAACGCCGACCCTGGGTCGGCGTTTTCATGAGTGCATCAAGGTGGAAAAAAAGCTTGGCTGGTGGCGAACCGTTGGCTAGCAAAAAAACGACCCGTTGGAGATGGTTCTCCAGGAGTCGCCCCACGATGAAACTTGCGAGGGTGGAGACGTGATCCTGCTTACTTGGTGAGGATCAGTTTGCCGAGTTTGGTGGCCTGCAGGCGGTACAACGAGCCGTTGTGCATGATGGCGACCGTTTTGCTGCCCTTGAGCAGTTCGGCGCTCTCTAGCAGATGCGCTGGCCGTGCGGCTGGCACAGAACCACCGCCGGCCTGATCCAGCGAGGAATGGCTCAACACGGGAAGTGCGGTGGGTTTGCTTTGCATCGAGAACTCCTTCTGACGATTCGATGTAGCAATGATAATGATTCGCAATAAAAAATCAATCGCCGAGATGAATCTTTTTGTATGGCGACGTCGATCGCTTACTTCGCGTCGGGCTCCGTGATGAAGCCGATCTTGCGCACGCCGGCTTCGCGCGCCGCCGACATGGCCTGTGCCACACGCTCATAGCGCACCGCCTTGTCGCCGCGGATGTGCAGTTCGGGTTGAGGGTCCTTGGCGGCCTCAGCCGCCAGCATCGGCTTGAGCGCGGTGTCGTCGATCTTGTTCTCGTTCCAGTAGTAACTGCCATCCGCCGCAATGGTGAACAGGATGTTCTGCGGCTTGGCCACTTCGGGTTCGCTGGTGGCGCGTGGCAGGTCGATGTTTACCGCGTGCTTCATCACAGGCACCGTGATGATGAAGATGATCAGGAGCACCAGCATGACGTCGACCAGCGGCGTCATGTTGATCTCGTTCATCACCTCATCGGGCTCGTCTTGGGTTCCGAAAGCCATGGTGCTCAGCCTTTCTTGAGAGGCACGACAGTCGGTGCGTCACTGCTGCTCTGCACCCTGGCACCGGTCACGAAGTAGGCGTGCAGGTCGTGGGCGAAGCTGTTGAGCTTGGTCAGCACGAACTTGTTGCCGCGTACCAGGGCGTTGTAGCCAAGCACGGCAGGGATTGCCACCGCCAGGCCGAGTGCGGTCATGATGAGCGCTTCGCCGATCGGGCCCGCGACCTTGTCGATGGTGGCCTGACCCACGGAGCTGATGCTCATGAGGGCGTGGTAGATGCCCCACACGGTACCGAACAGGCCGATGAACGGGGCGGTCGAGCCGACCGAAGCGAGCACGGCCAGGCCAGTCTGCAGGCGTGCCGTGAATTCGTCGATGCCGTTGCGAAGTGCGCGTGTGATCCAGTCGCTCACGTCCAGCGCGTCATGCAGATGCACCTTGGTGTTGCGGTGGTGGGCGGCAGCCTCGCGGCCTTCAAGCGCCAGTGCGCGGAACGGGTTGCTCGGATCCTTGCCGAGCTTGTCCAGTGCCGTGGCGAAGTCCTCGCTGTGCCAGAAGTCCTGCGAGTTGTTGGCGTGACGTTTGTACTTGATGACGTCCAGTGCCTTGATCAGGATGACGATCCACGATGCCAGGGACATGCCGACCAACAGCACGGCGACGGCCTTGGTGACGAAGTCGCCCTGACTCCACACGTTCATCAGGCCAAATTGGGAATCCATACGAAGCTGCTCCAGAGAAAAATTAGTTGAGAACCCAGTTGATCGGTACGTTGAACTCCATGGGTTCAACCACCCCATTGCGCTTGCCCGGCACGAAGCGCCAGCTCATCACCGCAGTGCGCGCCGCCTCGTCGAGTCGCTCGTAGCCGCTCGAGGTGCGGATGCTGGCGCTCTTGGGCAACCCATCGATGCCGATGAGCACGCGCACGATCGTCTTGCCCTGTTCGCCCAGACGCTTGCTCATGGACGGATACACCGGCTTCGGGTTCTGCAGGTAGTCGGCGTCGGTGGACGGCAACTGGACGCTGGGCGGCGCCGGAGGCGCGGGTGGTGGTGCTTGCGGGGCCGGCGGGGCTGGCGGCGCAGGAGGTGCCAGAGGTGGCGCAGGCGGCTGCGGCTCGGTCACGCCAGTCGGCGCGGCAGGCGCTGGCCGGGGGTCGCGGATTGCCATCGGCCTGGGCGGTGGCGGCGCCTTCGTCACCTTGGGCTGCGGAGCCGGTGGAGGAGGCGGCGGCGGTGGGGGCGGTTCCTTGGGCTTGGGCGGCTCGATGAACTCGCTCAGGATCTCCACCGGGATGATGATGTCGGCCGCCTTGCGGATCAGGCCGCTTTGGAGCGCCCACAGTGCGGCGACGTGAAAGAGGATGACGCCGCCCGCAATGGCGACATTGCGGGACATGCCCAGCACAGAGCCGGGCGGAGAAGAGAAGCGGTCAGACACGGTCCACCATTCGAACATGGGGACGCCGAAACGTTCCCGATACAGCACAACCGCTGATTATTTGCGAAAGATCCACCAGGCAGAACTGGCGACGAAGATCAGGCTGCCAGCGAGCGATGAGAGGAGTGCCATGCGTTGCTTTCCTGGACGGAATTGGCAAGCTGGATGGTCCGGGTACCGTCGTCGCGATGAAGCGACGCCATCGGGTGGGACACACTGCACTGCGCGACCACATCGCGCGCGCAGCCTTCACAACGTCCACACTGAGTGGCAACGCCGAGTTCGAATTGCACTTCGTCAAACGTCATGCCCGCGCGCACGTGGCGTGCAATTTCGCGATCTGACACTCGGCGGCACACGCAAACGATCATGGAAGTGAAGGCGCTTTGGCTGGCTGGTTGAAGAGGCCTGATTATAAATACGAATTTTTCGCATTTGCAATAGCTATCGCGCTTCCCTGTCTGACGGAAGGGGTTAGACCTGTGACCACATCCGCAGAAGGTTGTGGTAGTGGCCAGTGAGGGCCACCGATTCCTCTGACTCGCCATGGCGCGCGCGCAGCCGTTGGATGGCCTGGTCGAGCTCGAACAGCATCGCGCGTTGGGCGTTGTCGCGCACCATGCTCTGCAGCCAGAAGAACGCGCATACGCGTGCTCCACGCGTGACCGGTGTCACCTGATGCAGGCTGGTGGAGGGGTAGAGGATCAGGTCGCCGGCGGGGAGCTTGACTTCGTGCACGCCATAGGTGTCGACCACCTCCAGTTCGCCACCCTCGTAGTCGTCGGGGTCGCAAAGGAAGAGCGTGCAGGACAGATCGGTGCGCAGTTGCTCGCCAGTACCGGGTACCGTGCGAAGGGCCCCGTCGACATGCAGGCCGTAATGCTCGCCACCTTCATAGCGGTTGAACAGTGGCGGCACGAAGCGCAGCGGCAGGGCTGCCGAAAAGAACAAGGGTTGGCGTGCCAGTGCCGCCAGTACGGTGCGTCCGAGCGACTGGCTCACGGGCGAGTGCTCGGGCAGCTGGCGGTTGCGCTTGACCTGGGCACCCTGGGGGCCCACGGTTTCCCGGCCGTCGATCCAGTCGGTGGCGTCGAGCGTAGCGCGCAGTTCGCGTACCTGATCGGTGGTCAGAACCTCGGGGACATGCAGCATCATTTCATGTGCCTCTGAATGGAAAAAGCCCCGGACTGGACGGGCCGGGGCTGGGAGTTTCGCACCCGAGCGGGCGCGACGGCTTGACCAGGGTCAGAACGCGAAGTTGGCGGTGATGCGCGCGGTGCGCGGTGCGCCGGGCGTGTAACGGTAGCCGCTCTTGTTGATCGCCGCGATGTATTCCTTGTCGAACACGTTGTACAGGTTGAACTGCAGGTCCAGGTTCTTGTTGACGCGGTAGGAGGCCATGGCGTCGACCACCCAGTACGCGTCTGCCATCGCCGGCGTGCCGACGGCGCCGTCGGTGCCGCGCTTGATCTCGCCGGTGTAGCGTGCACCGCCGCCGATCGTCAGGCCGAAGGGCAGTCGGTAGGTGGTCCACGACGTGAAGGCCTTTTCGGGCGTGTAGACCAGGACGGCCGTGCCGTCGGCTGCAACGGCCGGCCCGCTCAGCACGGTGGCATTCATCGTGGTGAAGCCGGCGCTCACGCCCCAGTTGTCGGTGATCGCGCCCGCCACGCCCAGTTCGATGCCCTGCACGCGCTTCTTGCCGGTCTGGTAATACACAGCGGTGTTGGTCGGGTCCTGCACCACTTCGTTGCTGACTTCGGTGCGGTAGAGCGCGGCGGTGACGGCCAGCTTTTTGTCGACCAGATCCCACTTGGTGCCGACTTCAGCCGTCTTGGCCTTTTGCGGCAGGTAGTTGGTGTTGGCCGCGCTGTTGGCCGCTGTGCTCAGCGCAAAGTTGGAGCCGCCCGGTGGCTGGGCCGCCGTGCCATAGGCCGCGTAGATGCTGCCGTTGTCGGTCGGTTTGTAAACCACACCGAGCTTGCCGGTGATGAGGTTGTCGGAGGTGCTCAGCGAAGACGACACCAGCGTGCCGACCGGCAATGTTGGGTTGCTGGTGGCCGTCGAGCGCGTGCCGGCGAGGTAGTCGGTGTTGTAGTGGTCCAGCCGCAGGCCGCCGGTCAGCGACCATTGCGGGCTGAGCTTGACCGTGTCGAAGACGTACAGGCCCACCGTGTCGGTCGTGCCCTTGCTGTCCGCACCGTTGCGGACGCGGCGATAGCCGCTCACGTTCGGGTCGGGGTTGTACAGGTTGGCTGCGGGCCAGGAGCCGTTGCCTACCGGCGTGCCGTTGGCGGTGGCGTTGGCACCGAAGTAGCCGTAGCTGTCCTGCTCCTCGCGCATGAGTTCGAGGCCCGCATTGAGCGAATGGCCGATGCTGCCGGTGTTGAACTTGGCACTCACGCTCGTCTGGTTGGCGAAGATCTTGTTGACCTGGTCCTTGTTGGTCGGCAGGCTGCGGGCGATCGTCCAGCCCGCCGGATTGGAAGCACTGGGCGTCACGAGGTTGGCCGTGCTTCCCATGAACGCGGTCAGCATGTAGTCCTGGGACGTCTTGCCGTAGCGCGTGGTGTTGCGCAGCGTGACGTCCGAGGTCAGGTCGTGTTCGATGCGCGCGGTGAACAGGTCCGACGTGACGTTGTCGAAGTCGGATGTGGTGCCGTAGAAGTTGCTCGAATCGACGCGCGCCGCAGTGCTCAGAAATCCGCGGTTGGCGGCCGGGCTGGAATAGCCCGGCAGGCCGATGGTCGGCACGCCGCCGTCGGGTATGTTGCGTTGCTCGACATGCACATAGTCGAGGAACACCCGCGTCGGGCTGTTCAGGCCGAAGGCCAGCGACGGCGCAATGGCGGTGCGCTTGTTCTTGACCACATCGCGGCCGGCCACACCGGCATCTTCGCTCATGGCATTCAGGCGGAAGGCCGCACCGATACCGTTCTCGCCGCTCAGGGACTTGTTCCAGTCCAGGCTACCGCGCTTGTAGTCGGCGCTGCCCAGGCCCAGCGAGCCCGAGAAGCTGTCCTGCATCGACGGCTTCTTGGTGATCAGGTTGATGTAGCCGGTAGGCGAGGTGCGACCCACGTCGGTGCCCGATGGGCCCTTGACCACTTCGACTTGCTCGATGTTGAAGGTATCGCGCGAGATCGAGCCTAGGTCACGGATGCCGTCCACGAAGATGCTGCTGGAGCTGTCGAAGCCGCGCATGTACACGGCGTCGCCCGTGTTGGTGTTGCCGTTTTCGCCCAGGAAGAAAGTGCTGACCCCCGGCGTGTTGCGCAGCGCTTCGGTGAGTGTGGTGGCGCCTTGCTCGCGGATGAGCTGCTCCTTGATCACCGAAATGGTCTGCGGTGTGTCCACCAGCGGGGCGGTGAATTTGGTGTTGGCCGAGGTGTCGGCCTTGTAGTCGGCTGCCGCCGAGTCCTGCACGCGCACTTCTTTGAGGGTGTTGCTGCTGGTTTGGGCAGCGACGGGCAGCGACAGCGCCACCAGCGTGACGGCTGCCACGCTGCTCAGTTGCGACGCGGAGCGCGCGCCAACGTGTTTACGGCTTTTTATGTAGGAATGGGCCATGGGTCGTTCTCTGAAAGACGGGAGGAAGCGAGAACTCGACTGGCGGGTCCGCGACTCCCCTCAGACGGATGTCAGGGAGCGGGATTGGCTTGCAGAGTGGGTTCGGTCAGCAAGCTGTCCGAATGGGAGTCGATGATAATGAATATCAATACCATTCGTCACAAATCTCCCAGATGATGACGAAATCCGATGCTCCGCGTTGTAGCCGAGCAACGCTCTTGCGCGGCTGTCAGTAAACGTCGCGCCGGTACCTGCCGCTGAGCGTCAGCTCTCGAACGGCTGCATCGCCGAAGATCTGCCTGAGCGCTGCGTCCACGCCCGATGCCATGCCTTCGAGGCTGCCGCACACGTACAGCGCGGCGTCGCGCGCCAGCCAGGCTTCGAGTGTGTCGGCGGCCTGCAGCAGTCGATGCTGCACGTAGCAGCGGCTTTCCTGGTCACGGGAGAAGGCGAGGTCCAGCCGTTGCAACACGCCTCGGCGCTGCCAGTCCTCGATTTCGCCATGGCACAGATGGTCGTGTGCAGCGTTGCGTTCCCCAAAGATCAGCCAATTGGCGTGGTGTCCGGCCCGGTCTCGGGCGCGCAAATGGCTGCGCAACCCGGCCAGGCCGGTGCCATTGCCGATCAGGATCAGGGGTCTGGCCGTGTTCGCATCGAGGCGGAAAGTGGGATGGGGTCTCAGACGCAACGCGACGGAATCGCCGACCGACAGGTGCGCCGTGAGCCAGCCCGAAGCGGCGCCCAGGCTGCCATCACTGCGCCGTTCCTGGCGCACGATGAGTTGCAGTTCACCATCGGCAGGGATCGAGGCGATGGAATAGTCGCGCGGTCGTGAGGGATCGCTCGTGAGTTCGATCCGCGCCAGATCGCCCGAGGTCCAGAACGGCAGGGCAGCGCCGTCGTGGTCGGGTCGAAATGCCAGTTCGAACACGGGTGCGCCGGCGCTCCCCGCGTTGAGCAATCTGCGCGCATGCAGGCGCCATGCGGTTGGCTCGTCAGGCGCCTGCCCGGCAGCGCCGTCGGCGCCCCAGGATGCCAGCCAGGTGGCCAGCAGCACGGGGTCGCCGTTGTCGACGTCCATCCGTGGCTGCAGGGGCGTGGCGCCGCTGGCCTGCAGCCAGCTGTCGAGCGCGCGGCCGAAGGCGCAGAAGTGCGTGTACTGGCGATCGCCGAGTGCCAGCACGGCGTAGCGCAGTCCGGGCAAGGAGGCGGCCTGCTGCATGGGCTCGGCAGCGAAAACGCCGGCGCCGTCGGGTGCATCGCCTTCGCCGTACGTGCTGGCGATGAAGAGCGCTTGCGCGGTGCCCGCAAGCGTCGGTAGATCGAGCGCGTCGAGCGAAAGCACGCGTACAGGCTTGCCCTGTGCCTGCAAGCCGCGCGCGGTCTGCCAAGCCAGGGCTTGCGCCTGCCCGGTCTGACTCGCGAAGAGCACGAGCACCGGCGCGACGGCCCCATCGCCAGCCAGCGTGGCCGCTTCGCGCGCCACAGCAGCACGACGGCGGCGCTGGCGCAGGTAGATGCCGGCGCACATCAGGCCATAGGCCAGCAAGATCGCGCCCGCGCCGAGTGCGCGCCAGGTGGTCTCGTTCATCCGTCAGCGGGGCGCCGCGCCCAGGGCCAGGTGCGTGTGCCAGGCCGTGCTGGCGAGGAGCCGCTGGGCGTGCCCGTCGCGGCAGACAAAGAGGGCTGCCACCGCATGCGCATCGGCGAAGGCCGGGCCGTCGACCGGGCCCAGCACCGTGAGCGCGGTGGCGAGCGCATCGGCGTGCATGCACTGCGCATGCAGTACGCTGACAGAGGCCAGCGCGGCGCTCGCGGGTTCACCGGTCCGTGGATCGATGGTGTGGCTCCAGCGGCGTCCACCCTGCGTGTGTCCATGCCAGCGATCGCCGGAGGTGGCGATTGCGAGGTCGGCCAGCGCGATGCGTGGTGCCGGCGCGTCGCCGGCGTCGACCTGCACCTGCCAGGCGCTGCCGTCGGGCCTGCGGCCGACGCCGCGCAATTCACCGCCCACTTCCATGAGCAGTTGCGTGATTTCCATGGCTTGCAGGGCGGCCACGACATGGTCGACGGCGAAGCCCTTGGCCACGCCGGAGAAATCGAGCGCCATGCCGCCGGGCTGCAGCACGGTGCGCGTGTTGCGGTCGAATGCAATGCGATGCCAGCCCACCCGTGCGCGCGCGTCGGCCAGCGAAGCGAGCCGTGGGTCGCGCAGTGGCCAGGCGGGCGGGTCCTGGGCTTCAGCACCGAAGCCCCACCAGGCGACCAGGGGGCCGACGGTCGGGTCGATCGCCCCGCCGCTGGCCTGAGCCCAATGCAGCGCGCAGTCGAGCACCTGCGCGAATTCGGGCGGCACGGCGCAGCGACTGCCTGGGGTCGCACGGCCGTAGCGGCTGATGTCCGAGTCGGGCTCCCACGTGCTCATCTGTTCGATCACCTGAGCCAGTGCCTGCTCGACCGCCTGCGCGATCGGCGCGAGTGGGCGCATCTGCGGGTTGTCGAACTTCAGCGTCCAGGTGGTGCCCATGGTGCGGCCCGAGAGGGTCTGCAGGCGTGACGGATCGGCGCGCCGTGCAAGGGCGACGTTCGCATAGCCGCCGGCCGGCCAGGTGGCGAAATTGGGGCGCGCGGCGGCGTTCACCTGGCGGTCGCGCGTCAGGGCATCACTTCGAGGGTCGCGGCGTAACTCACGCGGCGCTCCTTGGCCTGCGGCACCGAGGTCTTGCTGTCCTTGGTGCTGGCATCCAGCCAGTACATCCCGGCGGCAGGCCAGGTCACGTTGAATTGGCCCTTGTCGTCGGTCTTGAGCTTGAGCTCGGCCAACTGGTCGCGGTACTGGGTGTTGCCTGCCGTCACGGTGACGTCGAGGTCCCTGGCAGGCTGTCCGTCGAGCAGAAAGGTGAACGTGGCTTTTTCACCCTTGGCCAGGTCGGTGGGGCTGCCGGCGGCCACGAGTTCCAGACCCAGGCCGACCGGCTTGAGCGCGGTCGGCTTGCCGACCGTCACAAAGGTCTCGGTGCGCGAAACCGACTGGGTGATGGCCACGTCCTGGGCGTCGGCGGGGATGTCCTTGCCGATGGTCTCGGCCGTGCCACGGGCGCGCTTGGGCTGGCCCGTGGCCTTGTCCTTCCACATGGCGAAGGCGCCGGCATTGACCACGGCGATGCGGTAGGTGCCGGGCAGCGACGCGTTCACGTCGAACACCGAACGGTGCTTGAGGCGGGCTTCGGTCTCTGGCTTGAGCGTGCTGCCGTCGGGGGCGGTGATCTGCAGGTTGTCCAGGCGCAGCGGCGCATGGTTGGCCACGAAGAGGTCATTCGACACGGCCGCGTCGAAGGTGATGGTGTCGCCCTTGGAGAGCACGGTGCTCGACGGCAGCAGCCAGGCGTTGTGGGCCTGGGCCAGGCCGGCAGCGCCGGTCAGGAGGGCGGCGAAGGCGGCGGCGCGCAGGGAAAATTGAGTCATGACGGGGCTCCTGAGGTCGGGTGGGATCGGTGTGGATCGGGCGGTGGTGTGTCGTGTCTGCGGCAACGGGTCGCCGCGCGGCCTCAGGGCTTGAGTTCGAGCTTGATCTCGCCGAGCTCGGTGCTGCCGGCGGCGCTGAGCTGCTGCGCCTGGGTCGGCGGCCACTGGAAGGGCACCGTCACGACTTCGCGGCCACCCACTTCGCGGGCTGCTTCGACCACGAATTTGTAGGCACCCGGCGCCAGTCGGGGCAGCGCGGCGGAGCCTTCATTCAGGTTGATCGCATGCTTGCCGGCGGGCTTGGTCGCGCTGCTGACGCCGTCGATGGGCATCTGGAGTTCACGCCCGGTACGGCGCCACCACTGGCGCAGGTCCTTGAGCCACTTGGTCCCTTCGCCTTCGGGATTCTTGGTGGTGCGCGTGTCGTACCAGACGGCGGCCGTGCTGGCCACGGTGTTGTCCGCACGTTCGATCCACGCCGCCACATACGGGCGGTGGTACTCGGCGGCGTTGAGCCGGGGAACCTCGATGCTGACACCAAGCCCGGCCGAGAAGGCGGGCGCGCCGAACAGCGCGGCCAGGGCGGGAAGGGCGAGCGAATAGCGGACGTGCACGAAGAAACCTCTGTGTTGTAGGACTAGTGAATGAACAGCAGCGCGAGCAGCACGGGGATGACCAGTCCCATGCCGACCATCGGCCAGGTGAAGGGGCGGTTGCCCGCATGCATCTTGAGAATGAACAGGCCGGTGATGGAGAACAGCAGCGCTGCGCCGGCGAAGATGTCCAGGAACCAGCTCCAGGCCACGCCCGTGTGGCGGCCCTTGTGAAGGTCGTTGAAGTAGGAGATCCAGCCGCGGTCGGTGCGCTCGTATTCGGCTGCACCGTCCGCCAGGTTCACCCGCAGCCATGCGTCGCCACCCGGCCTCGGCAGCGAGAGATAGATTTCCTCGGCGGTCCATTCCGCGTCGCGCCCGGAAGTGTCGATGGCCCATTGCCGGTGGGCCCAGTCCTGCAGCGCGGCGGGCAGCGGCGCACGCCCCTTGGTGGCCGACTGGACGCGCGTCTGCTCGACCGCGAGGCTGGCGCGCAGCGCTTCGTCGATCGCGGCCTGCCGGTTCGTGACGTGGGGTTTGGCCTCGATCTGCGCGGAATGGTTGAGCGTGAAGCCCGTCACGCTGAACAGGATCATGCCGATAAGACACAGGGCCGAACTCACCCAATGCCATTCATGCAGCGTCTTGAGCCAGTAGGCGCGTCGGCGGTTGTCAGGAGGGGCGGCAGTCATGGGCGCTGCCGATTCTATCCTTGTAGATGAGAATGAATATTGTTTGTGTAGATTTTTTGTGCCGACGATTGGGTAGAAAGGACCGTCTTTACTGATGATCGCGCTATGAATTCAGGAGTGTGTGAAGTTCGGTAAAGCAAAAAAAACGGGACCGAAGTCCCGTTGTTCATGACCGGCCGAAGCTCAGGCGAGTTCGCCCATCTGCGACTGCAGGTAGTTCTGCAGCCCGACCTTGCCGATCAGGTCGATCTGGGTCTCGAGGAAGTCGATGTGCTCTTCGGTATCGTCCAGGATCTTCTGCAGCAGGTCGCGCGACACGTAATCGCGCACGGCTTCGCAATGCGCCATGCCGGCCTTGACGGTCGCTTGTGCGCCGTATTCGGCTTTCAGGTCGCACGCCAGCAGTTCCGGCACGTCTTCACCGACATTCAGCTTGGCGAGGTCTTGCAGGTTCGGCAGGCCGTCGAGCATGAAAATGCGGTCCATGAGCCAGTCGGCGTGTTTCATCTCGCCGATCGACTCTTCGTATTCTTTCTTCGCCAGCTTGTCCAGACCCCAATGCTTGAGCATCCGGTAGTGCAGGAAGTACTGGTTGATCGCAGTCAGCTCGTTCTTGAGTTGCGCCTGCAGGTGTTCGATGACTTGTGGGTCGCCCTTCATGTTCTTCTCCTTGGTTCCAAAACACCGATTGTCAGGGTTCTCCACGGGGTGTTGCAACGAGAGGCCCCGCCTTGGCAGTCTGCATGCGGCTGAGGGTGATAAGCGTTCGTGTTGTGTGTCGGCGTGATGTCTGTTTCATAGCGCTGGCCGATGCAATTGATAGTTCAATACTATCAAATATGTGTTTTTGGTAGCTATACTCATGGCTTACCTTTTCTTCACCGCACTGCCAAGGAAGCACCATGTCCCTGATCAATACCTCCGTCCAACCGTTCAAGACCCAGGCCTATCTCAACGGCAAGTTCATCGATGTGTCCGACGAGACGCTCAAGGGCAAATGGTCGGTCCTGATCTTCATGCCTGCCGCGTTCACCTTCAACTGCCCGACCGAAGTGGAAGATGCGGCCGACAACTACCCTGAATTCCAGAAGCTCAATACCGAGGTCTACATCGTCACGACCGACACGCACTTCTCGCACAAGGTGTGGCACGACACGTCGCCTGCCGTGGGCAAGGCCAAGTTTCCGCTGGTGGGCGACCCGACCCACACGCTGACCAACGCTTTCGGCGTGCACATTCCCGAAGAAGGCCTCGCACTGCGCGGCACCTTCGTGATCAACCCGGACGGCATCATCAAGACCGCCGAAGTGCATTCCAACGAAATCGCCCGCGACGTCAAGGAAACCCTGCGCAAGCTCAAGGCTGCGCAATACACGGCAGCCCACCCGAACGAAGTGTGCCCGGCCAAGTGGAATGACGGCGACAAGACCCTCGCCCCGTCGTTCGACCTCGTCGGCAAGATCTAAGCGTCCAGGCGCGCGAACCCGGGTGCATGATGACCCGGGTTTTTTTGTCCCCAGTTGATAGTTTTTAGATATCGAAAGTGAGTTCACCATGCTCGACACCGCCACCAAAGCCCAGTTGAAGAGTTACCTCGATCGCGCTACACAGCCGATCGAAATCGTCGCTTCGCTCGACGACAGCAAGGCGTCGGGCGAGGTCCTTTCGCTGCTCAAGGACGTTGCCGAAAGTTCACCGCTCGTGAAGCTCACGGAAAGCCGTGACGACAACCATCGCAAGCCCTCGTTCTCGGTCAACCGGCCGAGCGAAAACCACGGCCCGCGCTTTGCCGGCTTGCCGATGGGCCATGAATTCACGTCGCTGATCCTCGCCTTGCTGCAGATCGGCGGCTATCCGCCCAAGGTCGAGCAGGAAGTGCTCGAGCAGATCCGTGCGCTCGACGGCGACTTCGAATTCGAGATCTACGTCTCGCTGACTTGCCATAACTGCCCCGACGTTGTTCAGGCGCTGAACCTGATGGCCGTGCAGAACCCGCGCATCCGCGCCACGATGATCGAAGGTGGCACCTTCCAGGACGAAGTCAAGGAGCGCCAGATCATGGCCGTGCCGACCGTGTTCCTCAACGGAACCGAATTCGGCCAGGGCCGCATGTCGCTCGAAGAAATCCTCGCCAAGATCGACACCGGTGGTGTCGAGCGCGAGGCCCGCAAGATCAGCGAAAAGGCGCCTTTCGACGTGCTCGTGGTGGGTGGCGGTCCCGCTGGCGCGGCCGCGGCGGTGTATGCCGCGCGCAAGGGCATCCGCACCGGTGTCGCCTCGGAGCGCTTCGGCGGCCAGGTGCTCGACACGTTGGGCATCGAGAACTTCATCTCGATCAAGGAAACCGAAGGACCGAAGTTCGCCCATGCGTTGGAAGAGCACGTGCGCGACTACGACGTGGACATCATGAACCTGCAGCGCGCCAAGTCGCTGCAGTCGCAGGACGGCATGATCGAGATTGAACTCGAAAGCGGCGCGCGCCTGAAGAGTCGCAGCGTGATCATCTCGACCGGCGCGCGCTGGCGCAACATCAACGTGCCCGGCGAGCACGAATACAAGAACAAGGGCGTGGCCTATTGCCCGCATTGCGACGGCCCGCTGTTCAAGGGCAAGCGTGTGGCGGTCATCGGTGGCGGCAACTCAGGTGTGGAAGCGGCGATCGATCTGGCCGGTATCGTCGGCCACGTGACGCTGATCGAGTTCGACAAGCAGTTGCGCGCCGATGCCGTGCTGCAGCGCAAGCTGCTGAGCCTGAAAAACGTCAGCGTGCACATGAATGCGCAGACCACCGAGATCACCGGCGACGGACAGAAGGTCAATGGCCTGGTCTACAAGGACCGCGTCTCGGGCGAGAGCCACACGGTGCCGCTCGAAGGCGTGTTCGTGCAGATCGGCCTGGTGCCCAACACCGACTGGCTCAAGGGCACGGTCGAACTGTCCAAGCACGGCGAAATCGTGGTGGATGCGAAGGGTCAGACCTCGCTGCCGGGCGTGTTCGCCGCCGGCGATGCGACGACGGTGCCGTACAAGCAGATCATCATCGCCGCAGGCGAGGGCGCAAAAGCTGCACTCAGCGCCTTCGATCACCTGATCCGCACGTCGGCACCCGAAGAAGACAAGCCGGTCGCCGCGGTGGAAGCCGCCGCAGCCTGAGGGTTGCCTGGACGTGAGCGATCAGTAGATGAGGCGCTCTGGGCGCAGCTCCTGCAGGATGGTCGTCGCGATCTCCTCGATCGACTTGGTCGTCGTCGACAGCCAGCGGATGCCTGCGCGCCGCATCATCGCCTCGGCCTCGCTGATCTCGTTGCGGCAGTTCTCCAGGCTCGCATAGCGTGAGTTCGGCCGGCGTTCGTTGCGGATTTCGCTCAGGCGTTCAGGCTGAATGGTCAGCCCGAACATCTTTTTTCGGTGCGGCAGCAGTGCGGGTGGCAACTGGCGGCGGTCGAAATCCTCCGGAATCAGCGGGTAGTTGGCGGCCTTCAGTCCGTGCTGCATGGCCAGATAGAGCGAGGTGGGCGTCTTGCCGCTTCGGCTCACACCCACCAGGATCACGTCGGCGCCCTCGAGATCGCGGTTGCTTTGGCCGTCGTCGTGCGCCAGGCTGAAATCGATCGCCGCAATGCGGTCGTTGTATTCCTTGCTCTTGCTCACGTCGCTGAAGCGGCCGATGCGGTGGTTCGATTTCATCGCCAGCTCGATCTCCAGCGGCCGCACGAAGGTGCCGAACATGTCCAGCAACATGCCCTTGCAGCCGGTTTCGATGACTTCAAGAATGTCCATGTCGGCCAGCGTCGTGAAAACGATGGGGCGCAGACCCTCGAGTTCGGCCGTGTGGTTGATCTGCCGTACCGCCTGGTGCGCCTTGTCCACCGTGTCGGTGAAGGGCAGGCGGATGTGACGCGGTTTGATCTCGAACTGGGCGAGAACAGCGTTACCGAACGTTTCGGCGGTGATGCCGGTGCCGTCGGAGACGAAGAAAACAGAGCGGGTGTGCATGGTTGCTGGCGGTCTTGTCCTGCGACGCGCCCGGGCTTGACGCGCCTACAATCGCGCCCATTATGCGGATTCCCGTTGCGGGGGTCCCGTTCAAGAATTCCATCCATGCCCAGCGCGCCCGCACCCCAGAGCAACGAGAACGATCGTGCCGCGCCGTCTGCTGCATGCGGCACAGGTTTTAACTTCTGGAGCTTCCCATGTCTGCACTCTTCGAAGCGACCGCACTGGTCGTCCCGTTTGAAAACCTGAGAATGACCGATGTCGAGTCGGTGGGTGGCAAGAATGCCAGCCTCGGCGAGATGATCTCCCAATTGCCTCAGGGCGTGCGCGTCCCTACCGGGTTCGCCACCACGGCGCACGCCTTCCGCCAGTTTCTGGCGCACGATGGCCTGGCCGATCGCATCAGCCAGAAGCTGGCCGCGCTCGACACCGACGACGTGCGCGCACTCGCCACCGTTGGCGCTGAAATCCGTTCCATGGTCGAGGCCCAGCCCTTCCCGGCTGACCTGCAGAAAGCCATCGGCGATGCATTCGCCACGCTGAGCGCAGGCAACCCGGCCGCGTCCTTCGCCGTGCGATCGTCGGCCACCGCCGAAGACCTGCCCGACGCGTCCTTCGCCGGCCAGCAGGAGACCTTCCTGAACGTGGTCGGCATCGACGACGTGCTGCACAAGATGAAGGAAGTGTTCGCTTCGCTCTACAACGACCGCGCGATCAGCTACCGCGTGCACAAGGGCTTCGAGCACGATGTGGTGGCGCTGTCAGCGGGCGTGCAGCGCATGGTTCGCTCCGACCTGGGCGCGGCGGGCGTGATGTTCACCATCGACACCGAGTCCGGCTTCGAGGACGTGGTGTTCATCACGTCGAGCTATGGCCTGGGCGAGACGGTGGTGCAGGGCGCTGTGAACCCTGACGAGTTCTACGTCCACAAGCCGACCCTCAAGGCCGGCAAGCGCGCGGTGATCCGACGCAACCTGGGCTCCAAGCTGATCCAGATGGAGTTCGCCACGCCCGAGGAAAAGGCCGCCACCGGCAAGCTGGTGAAGACCACCGACGTGAAGGCCGAGCACCGCAACCGTTATTCCCTGAGCGATGCCGACGTCGAACAACTGGCGCGTTATGCGCTCGTCATCGAGGAACACTACGGTCGTCCGATGGACATCGAGTGGGGCAAGGACGGCACCGACGGCCACCTCTACATCCTGCAGGCCCGTCCCGAGACGGTCAAGAGCCAGCAGCAGGGCAAGGCCGAGCAGCGCTACAAGCTGCTGGGCAAGGGCACCGTGCTGGCCGAAGGTCGCGCGATCGGCCAGAAGATCGGCACGGGTCCCGTGCGCCTGGTCTACAACATCAGCGAGATGGACAAGGTCCAGGCTGGCGACGTGCTCGTTACCGACATGACCGACCCGAACTGGGAACCCGTCATGAAGCGCGCCAGCGCCATCGTGACCAACCGCGGCGGCCGCACGTGCCACGCGGCGATCATTGCGCGCGAACTCGGCATTCCAGCCGTAGTGGGTTGCGGCGATGCAACCGATCTGCTCAAGGAGGGCACGCTGGTGACGGTGAGCTGCGCCGAGGGCGACACCGGCTACATCTACGACGGCCTGCTCGAGACCGAAGTGACCGAAGTCGTGCGGGGTGAAATGCCGCCGGTCGACGTGAAGATCATGATGAACGTCGGCAACCCGCAGCTGGCCTTCGACTTTGCACAGTTGCCCAACCACGGCGTGGGCCTGGCGCGTCTCGAATTCATCATCAACAACAACATCGGCGTGCATCCGAAGGCCATCCTCGACTATCCCAACGTCGATGCTGACCTGAAGAAAGCCGTGGAGTCGGTTGCCCGGGGCCACGCTTCGCCACGTGCGTTCTACGTCGACAAGGTGGCCGAAGGGATTGCAACCATCGGTGCTGCCTTCTGGCCCAAGCCCGTGATCGTGCGTCTGTCGGACTTCAAGTCCAACGAATACCGCAAGCTGATCGGCGGCAGCCGCTACGAGCCGGAAGAAGAGAACCCGATGCTGGGCTTCCGCGGTGCCGCGCGCTACGTGAGCGAGGAATTCCGCGAGGCCTTCCTCATGGAATGCGAGGCGATGCGCCGTGTGCGCAATGACATGGGTCTGACCAACGTGCAGATCATGGTTCCGTTCGTGCGCACGCTGGGCCAGGCCGAGCGCGTGACCGGCCTGCTGGCCGAACAGGGCCTCAAGCGCGGTGAGAACGATCTGAAGATCATCATGATGTGCGAAGTGCCGAGCAACGCGATCCTGGCCGACGATTTCCTGAAATTCTTCGATGGCTTCTCGATCGGTTCGAACGACCTGACCCAGCTCACGCTGGGCCTGGACCGCGACTCCGGCCTCGAGCTGCTGGCGGCCGACTTCGACGAGCGCGATCCTGCCGTCAAGGCCATGCTCACGCGCGCCATCACGGCGTGCAAGGCGGCAGGCAAGTACGTCGGCATCTGTGGCCAGGGTCCCAGCGACCATCCCGACTTTGCCATGTGGCTGGCCGAGCAGGGCATCGAGTCGATCTCGCTCAACCCGGACAGCGTGATCGAAACCTGGAAGCAGCTGGCCGCGAAATAGGGCTCGCCCCCAGGCTGCGCGCACTGCGTGTCGCTGCGCCTTCCCCCTGCCGGGGGCGCGGCCTGCGGCCCGGCGAAGCCGGGTCCGTGGCCGCTTACGCGAAGGCCGAAGGGCGGCCTCTTGCGATTTTTTCTAAGGTCGGTCTATAATGGCCGGCTTTGCCTTGCCACACTGCGCCGACGCTGCGGGTGGCTTTATCCCTTCTACGGAAGATCCATAAGGAGTGCCATGCGTCACTATGAAATCATTTTGCTGATCCACCCGGACCAGAGCGAACAAGTTCCGGCCATGCTGGAGCGTTACAAGGGTCTCATCACCACCGGTGGTGGCAAGATCCATCGCGTGGAAGACTGGGGCCGTCGTCAGCTGGCTTACCAGATCAACAAGCTCAACAAGGCGCACTACCTGTGCGTCAACATCGAAGCTGAACAAGCTGTGATGGCTGAGTTGGAACACGCGTTCAAGTTCAACGACGCCGTGCTGCGCCACCTGACCGTGGTCAAGAAGAAGGCTGACACCGGTCCTTCGTCGATGATGAAGACGGTCGAGCGCGAAGAAGCCCGCAAGGCTCAGCAGGCCGAATACGCCGCAGCCAACAACAGCTGAGCGTGTGACGGATGGCTTGGCAACCCAGGCGGTCAATCAGCTTTTGCTGACCGCCTGCGTCGCCGAACTCGGTACCTTGCGTTTCACGCCTGCCGGACTGCCTGCACTCGACCTGAAGCTCGAACACGAGTCGACGGTGATCGAAGCAGGCAAGCCTCGGCAAGTCAAGGCAGCCTTGAAGGCTGTCGCGTTCGGCGCAGTGGCCGAACGGCTCGCAAGACAGGCAATGGGCAGCCTCTGGCGTTTCCAGGGTTTCCTCGCCACACCGGGTACGGCCAAGCATCCCGTGCTTCACGTCCAGGATTTTCAGCAAGATTAATTTTCGAAGAGAGGTCCCGAAATGGCCACGTTCAAGAAATTCAACAAAGACAAGCGCCCCAAGCGCAACACCCAGTCGCTGCTGTTCAAGCGCAAGCGCTTCTGCCGCTTCACCGTCGCCGGCGTCGAAGAAATCGACTACAAGGACATCGACACGCTGCGTGACTTCATCAGCGAAAACGGCAAGATCATTCCCGCACGCCTGACCGGCACGCGCGCGATCTACCAGCGTCAGCTGAACACCGCCATCAAGCGTGCGCGCTTCCTGGCGATGGTGCCCTACAGCGACCAGCACCGCGTCTAAGAGGAGCCAGACACCATGCAAATCATTCTTCTGGACAAGGTCCTGAACGTCGGCGCCCTGGGCGACATCGTCAAGGTCAAGGACGGCTACGCCCGCAATTTCCTGATCCCTACCGGCCGTGCACGCCGTGCAACGACTGCCAACAAGGCCGAATTCGAAGCCAAGCGCGTCGAACTCGAAAAGGCTGCGGCTGCCAAGCTGGCCGACTCGCAAGCCCAGGGCGAAAAGCTCGCAGGCTCGGTCGTCAAGGTCACGCAAAAGGCGGGCGTCGATGGTCGCCTGTTCGGCTCGGTCACCAACGGTGACATTGCCGAAGAGCTGAACAAGCTCGGCTACAAGGTGGCCAAGTCGCAGGTGCGCATGCCCAACGGCCAGATCAAGGTCGTTGGCGACAGCACCGTGAGCGTTTCGCTGCACACCGACGTCGTGGTCGACATCACCGTGACGGTGTACGGCGAAACCGCCTGATCGTCCGACGCGCTTCGTGCGCGCGCCAAAGGCCGCCTTCGGGCGGCTTTTGTTTTGGGGATTGCCTTTTTGTGCAAGGTTGTCCTCGTCGCTCCACCGAAAAATCACTGTTTATCCACAGTGTTATCCAGTGGTGCGTTCTGCCCATGCGTCGTAGCATGGGCGGTTGCAAGGAAATCAATGTCCGCCGTTTTCTCCTATGCCGATCACGATGCGTCGGCCGATCGCCAAGTCGCGCAGTTGCGCATTCCGCCCCATTCGATCGAGGCGGAGTCCAGCGTGCTCGGTGGGCTGCTGCTGGACAACGGGGCCTGGGACCGCATGGGTGACCTGCTGGTCGACGGCGACTTCTATCGCTACGAACACAAGCTGATCTACGCAGCCATCGGCACGCTCATCAACGCGTCGAAGCCGGCGGACGTGATCACGGTGTTCGAGCAGCTGCAGAACCTTGGCAAGGCCGACGACATCGGCGGTCTCGTCTACCTCAACTCGCTCGCGCAGTACGTGCCCAGCGCGAGCAACATCCGACGTTACGCGGAGATCGTGCGCGAGCGTTCGATCCTGCGCAAGCTGGTCTCGGCTGCCGACGAGATTGCGACCGAAGCCTTCAATCCCCAAGGCAAGGCGGTCGACAAGATTCTCGACGAAGCCGAACAGAAGATCTTCAACATCGGCGAGGAAGGCTCGCGCATGAAGCAGGGCTTCCAGGGGATGCACACCCTGGTGGTCGACCTGCTGGACCGCGTGACCGAGATGGCGGACAACCCGAACGACATCACGGGTGTGCCCACCGGCTTCGTCGACCTCGACCGCATGACCTCCGGCTTCCAGGCCGGCGACATGATCGTGTTGGCGGCGCGCCCGTCGATGGGCAAGACCGCCTTCGCCATCAACATTGCCGAACACGTGGCACTCAATGAAGGCCTGCCCGTGGCGGTGTTCTCCATGGAAATGGGTGCTGCCCAGTTGGCGGTGCGTATCGTCGGCTCGATCGGCCGCATCGACCAGGGTCACCTGCGCACAGGCAAGCTCACCGACGAGGAATGGCCGCGCCTGACCGAGGCGATTGAAAAGCTGCGCACCATCTCATTGCACATCGACGAAACACCTGGCCTGACGACCAGCGAGTTGCGCGCCAACTCGCGGCGGCTGGCCCGCACCTGCGGCCAGCTCGGGCTGATCGTGGTCGATTACCTGCAGCTCATGAGCGTGTCGAGCGCCATGAACGACGAGAACCGCGCCACGGCCGTCGGCGAAATCTCGCGGGGCCTGAAGATGCTTGCCAAGGAACTCAAGTGCCCGGTGATCGCGCTGTCGCAGTTGAGCCGTGGCGTGGAGTCGCGCACCGACAAGCGCCCGATGATGAGCGACCTGCGCGAATCGGGTGCCATCGAGCAGGACGCGGACGTGATCATGTTCATCTACCGCGACGACTACTACGACAAGAACAGCAAGGAGCCCGGCGTGGCCGAGGTGATCATCAGCAAGCAGCGCAATGGCCCGACGGGCACGGTGAAGCTGGCCTTCCTGAAGTCGATCACCAAGTTCGAGAGCCTGGCTGGCGGCGGTTACGGCAACGACTTCTGAGCGCCGCCGCCGCGGCGTACCGATGGCCGTGGGTCAAAGCACCTCGCTTGCGAAATCCGCCAGTCGCGAGCGCTCTCCGCGTGCGAGCGTGATGTGCCCGCTGTGCGGCCAGCCTTTGAACTTGTCGACCGCGAAGGTGAGGCCCGACGAGCCTTCGGTGAGGTAGGGCGTGTCGATCTGCGCCAGGTTGCCCATGCAGATGATCTTGGTGCCCGGCCCCGCGCGGGTGATCAGCGTCTTCATCTGCTTGGGCGTCAGGTTCTGCGCCTCGTCGATGATCACGTACTTGTTGAGGAAGGTGCGTCCGCGCATGAAGTTCATGCTCTTGATCTTGATGCGGCTTCGGATCAGTTCGTTGGTGGCCGCGCGGCCCCATTCACCGGCGCCCCCGCCGTCACCCTTGGCCAGGAACTCGAGGTTGTCGTCGAGCGCGCCCATCCATGGGCCCATCTTTTCTTCTTCGGTGCCGGGCAGGAAGCCGATGTCCTCGCCCACGCTCACCGTCGCTCGGGTCATGATGATCTCGGTGTAGCGGCGGTCGTCGAGCACCTGGGTCAGGCCGGAGGCCAGCGCCATGAGCGTCTTGCCGGTGCCGGCCGTGCCGGTGAGCGTGACGAAGTCGATCTCCGGGTCCATCAGCAGGTTCATCGCGAAATTCTGTTCGCGGTTCTTCGTCGAGACGCCCCACACTGCATTCTTGCCGGAGCTGTAGTCCTTGAGGGTCTTGAGCACGGCCGTCTTGTCGCGGATCTCGGTGACGCGCGCGTACATGCTCGGCTCGCCCGGTGCCTCGAAATAGACGAACTGGTTGATGTAGAGGTTGGGCACCAGAGGGCCGCTGATGCGGTAATAGGTGCTGCTGCCACTCTGCCAGCTCTCCACCGTCTTGCTCTGGCGCGTCCAGAAGTCCGGTGGCAGTGCGAGCGAGCCGGCATAAAGCAGATCGCCGTCTTCCAGCGTCTTGTCGTTCTGGTAGTCGTCGGCGGCCAGGCCCAGCGCACGCGCCTTGACGCGCATGTTGATGTCCTTGGACACCAGCACCACTTCCTGTTTGGGCCGGCCCGGCGCGTCTTTGGCGTACTTGTCGCGCAGCGACTGCACCACGCCAAGGATCTGGTTGTCGGCCTTGCCCTGGGGCAGGCTCGTTGGCAGCGTGTAGTCGAGCGTCTCGGTCTGGAAGAACAGCTTGCCGCCGGCGCCGCGATGGCCCGTGGCGTCGAGCTTCAGTCCCTTGGCGATGTCGGCGTCCTTGGCGCCGGCCAGTGCGTCCAGCGTGCGGCTGGTTTGGCGGCCGTTGCGTGCGACTTCGGTCGTGCCCTTCTTGTGGCCGTCGAGCTCCTCGAGCACGATCATCGGCAGGTAGATGTCGTGCTCCTCGAAGCGGAACAGGCACATCGGGTCGTGCAGCAGCACGTTGGTGTCGAGCACGAAGAGCTTGGCCGGCCCGCTGGCCTTGCGGCGGGCGCGGACGGCGGGCGCAGGTGCCGCCGCCGCAGCCAACACCGGTGCGGGTGCGGGTGCGGGCGCTATGGCGGCAGGTGCTGGCGCGCGTTCTGCACGCACAGGGGGCATGCGTTCGGGCGCTGGCGCGGGCTCGGTCCGGGCGGCAGGACGTGGCTTGGTCTCGATCTGGCGCGCAACGGCGGGCGCAGCACCAGCGTCCTGCGTGGCGTCGAAGCGCTCCAGTGTCTTCGGTGCCGCGTTTCGCACATCGTCAGCGCCCCGGTTGCTGGTGCGGCGCGCTGGCTTTTGCGAGGCTCGTGCGGGCGCGTCGATCGCGTCAGGCGAAAGGAGGGCTGCGCGTTTATTGGGGGCGGGAGGCAAGGGCATGTAGCAGTTCGCTCGCAAGAAAGAGGGGGCCAGAAAGCCAAAAAGCCGCCTGACTGCCAGGGCGGCTTCTTTTGGTGGGTGCGGTCATGATGCGCAATGGCATGCGGCCATTATGCACATCGCGCGGACCCGCTCCGCAATCTGCAATGCGCGATCAGGCGGCCTTTTTCAGCGCTTTCACTGCCTTGAGCACGTCTTCGACGTGGCCCGGCACCTTGAGGCCGCGCCATTCCGCCTTCAGCACGCCGTCCGCGCCGATCAGGAAGGTGCTGCGCTCGATGCCCTTGACCTTCTTGCCGTACATGATCTTGTTCTTGACCACGCCGAACATGTGGCACATCTTTTCTTCAGTGTCGGCAATCAGTTCGAAGGGGAGTTCGAGCTTGGCCTTGAAGTCGTCATGCGACTTCATGTTGTCGCGCGACACGCCGAACACCGTGGCGCCAGCTTTTACAAAGTCCTTGTAATGATCGCGAAACTGCATTGCTTCGGTGGTACAACCGGGTGTGTTGTCTTTCGGATAGAAGTACATCACCAGCACATGGCCGAGGTGCGAGGTGTTCGAGACCTTGAGGCCGCCGGTGGCGTTAGACTCGAATTCGGGGATGGGTTTGTTGACAACGATCGCCATGAAACTTGTTTTCTCCGTTGGATTCCAACTGCAAGGTGGTGCCTGCATTGGAGGATTGGTCGTTGCTTAACTGCGCAAGATAGCTTCGCGGACTGCACTTGAATGCAGTCGGCTGGGGCAAGGCTCGCTGGCGGATCGCCGGTTTGCAACCTGCGATTTTACTCCGAAATGGGGGTCACTTGCCAGCCGCTGGCTGTTCGATCAACAGCGCGGCGAGCACATGACGTCCTTCGCCTGCCAGGATGTTGTACGTGCGGCAGGCCGCCGCCGTGTCCATGGTTTCCAGCCCGATGCGACGCGCCATGAGGGGCTGGAGCCAGACGGGTTGCGGAAAGCGGATCCGGCTCCCGCTGCCGAAGATGACCATTTCGGCCCCAAGTTCTGCCAGCTGCGCAAAGTGCCGCGCCTCCAGGCTGGAGAAATCGGCGCAATCCCAGGCAAAGCGTTCGCCGTTCGAACCGATCACCACGCTGGAATGGATTTTTTCGTTGTTCACGGCAAGCCAGCCGGGGCCGTGCGCGGTCACTGTCTGGACGTCGGGTCTGTCGGGCTGGAGCTTCATCGAGAGGGTGTTGGGAACTGTGGTCAAATTATAGGTTTTCCCTATGCAAGAGCCCTCTGGAGGGACTTTGAAACAGCTCAAGAAATCGGCCAAGCTGGCCAATGTGCTCTATGACATCCGCGGCCCCATCATGGAGGCGGCGCAGCGCATGGAGGAAGAAGGCCAGAAGATCATCAAGCTCAACATCGGCAATCTCGCCGTGTTCGGCTTCGACGCTCCGGAAGAAGTCCAGCAGGACATGATCCGCAACCTGCCGGCGTCGGCGGGTTATTCGGACAGCAAGGGCATCTTCGCTGCGCGCAAGGCGGTCATGCACGAGACCCAGAAGCAGGGCATTGCAGGGGTCACGCTGGACGACATCTATCTGGGCAACGGCGCGAGCGAGCTGATCGCCATGTCGACCAATGCCTTGCTCGACGACGGCGACGAGTTGCTGCTGCCCGCGCCGGACTATCCGTTGTGGACCGCCGCGACCAGCCTGTCGGGCGGCAAGCCGGTGCACTACCTTTGCGACGAGGCCAACGGCTGGATGCCCGACCTGGACGACATGCGCGCCAAGATCACGCCGCGCACCAAGGGCATCGTGGTCATCAATCCGAACAACCCGACCGGCGCACTCTATTCGGTCGAACTGCTCAAGGGCATCGTGGCGATCGCACGCGAACACGGCCTCGTGCTGTTCGCCGACGAGGTCTACGACAAGGTGCTCTACGACGACGTCAGGCACACGGCCATCGCGAGCCTGTCGACCGACGTGCTCACGCTGACCTTCAACTCGCTCTCCAAGAGCTACCGCTCCTGCGGCTATCGCGCTGGCTGGCTGGTGGTGTCGGGCGACAAGAAGCCTGCGCGCGACTATATCGAGGGCCTGACCATGCTCTCGAACATGCGCCTGTGCGCCAACGTGCCGGGTCAGTGGGCCATCCAGACGGCCCTGGGTGGCTACCAGAGCATCAACGATCTGGTCGGCAAGGGCGGCCGCCTGCGTCGGCAGCGCGACCTGGCCTACGAGCTGATCACGGCCATCCCGGGCGTGAGTTGCGTGAAGCCTGTGGCCGCGCTCTACATGTTCCCCAGGCTCGACCCCGCGGTCTACCCGATCAAGGACGACCGCCAGTTTTTCCTTGAACTGCTCAAGGAAACCAAGGTGATGCTGGTGCAGGGCACCGGCTTCAACTGGGCCACGCCCGACCACTTCCGCATCGTCTTCCTGCCCCATGAGGAAGACCTGCGCGAAGCGATCCAGCGGATCGCGAAATTCCTCGAGCGCTACCGGCTGCGCGGCGGCGAGGGGGCATGACATTCGCCTGGCTAGCTGCGACGCTGTCGCTGGCGACATCGGTCGCCGGCGCGGCCGGGCAGGACCCTGTCGCGTTTTCGCACGGTGACTGGGAGCTCGTCTGCGACAACACGCGCACCTGCCGGGCCGCGGGCTACCAGGACGAAAGCACCAAGTCGGAGCCGGTGTCGATGCGCATCACCCGCGCCGCAGGGCCGGGCACGGCCATCGATGTCGAACTGCAGATCGGCGGCGAGGCCGAAGTCAAAGGCACGTTGCGGTTCAAGGTTGGCAGTGCCACCGTGTCCGGCCTTCAGGGTGATGCGCCGAGCTTCGATGCGAAGCAGGTCCGCACCATTCTTCCGGCGTTGCTCGCGAGCGAAGAGGCGACCATCGTCGCCGGAAATCGCGGCGCCTGGACGCTGTCGCTCACCGGCCTCACTGCCGTGCTGTTGAAGATGGACGAAGTGCAAGGCCGGGTGGGAACACCGGGCGCGCTGGTGCGTCGCGGCGCCAAGCCCGAATCTTCCGTGCTGCGGCCTGTAGACGCGCCGGTGGTGCATGCCGTCAGGCCGCCCGCCACGCGGCCCGAGGACGCGGCGCTGGCCGCGCGCATCTTCCCGCTGATCGACCTCACTGAAGTCAAGGAGCGCTGTAACGACAGCGCAGGCGTGGGCGCCCAGTCGCTCGGCGTCGTTCGACTGAGCGGCAGCAAGGTGATGCTGTCCCTTGGCTGCAGCGCGGGTGCCTACAACTCCCTGACTTTGCTCTGGACCGCCAACGACAAGCCGCCCTACGCGCCCGTCGCCCTCAAGGTGACCGGTGACTACGACAGCAGGGACGCCAGTGTCACTGCGGCCTTCAAGAACCGCGGTGTCGGCGACTGCTGGTCGAGCGAGACGTGGCACTTCAACGGCAAGGAATTCGTGCGTACCGCTGCCGTCGGCGACAGCATGTGCCGCGGCTTTGCCGGCGGCGCCTGGAGTCTGCTCAGCTACGTCAGCCGCGTCGTCTTTGCGCCTGCCGCTACCCCATCCAAACCATGAACGCGACCTCCTCCATGAAACCCATCCAAGTCGGCCTGCTGGGCATCGGCACCGTCGGAAGCGGCACCTTCAACGTGCTCCAGCGAAACCAGGAAGAAATCAAACGCCGTGCCGGGCGTGGCATTGAAGTCACCATGGTCGCGGCGCGCAACCTCGAGCGTGCGCGCTCCATCGTGGGCGACGGCGTCCAGGTGGTGGTCGATGCGCGTGCCGTGATCGCCAACCCCGAGATCGACATCGTGGTCGAACTCATCGGCGGCTACGGCATTGCCAAGGAGCTGGTGCTCGAAGCCATTGCGGCCGGCAAGCACGTGGTGACGGCCAACAAGGCGCTGCTGGCAGTGCATGGCACCGAGATCTTCGCGGCGGCCCAGACAAAGGGCGTGATGGTGGCCTTCGAGGCCGCGGTGGCCGGTGGCATTCCGATCATCAAGGCACTGCGCGAGGGCCTGACGGCCAACAGCATTCAGTGGATCGCCGGCATCATCAACGGCACCACCAACTTCATCCTTTCCGAGATGCGCGACAAGGGCCTGGACTTTGCGACGGTGCTCCAGGAGGCGCAGCGCCTGGGGTACGCCGAGGCCGATCCGACCTTCGACATCGAAGGTGTCGATGCCGCGCACAAGGTCACGCTGATGAGCGCCATCGCCTTTGGCATGCCGGTGCAGTTCGACCGCGCGCACGTCGAAGGCATCACCAAGCTCGCGGCGCAGGACATCAAGTACGCCGAGCAACTGGGCTACCGCATCAAGCTGCTGGGCATCACGCGCCGCGCCAAGGATGGCATCGAGCTGCGTGTGCACCCGAGCCTGGTGCCGGCCAAGCGCCTGCTGGCCAACGTCGAAGGGGCGATGAACGCCGTGGTCGTGCACGGCGATGCCGTCGGCACCACGCTCTACTACGGCAAGGGTGCGGGCAGCGAGCCGACGGCCTCTTCGGTGATCGCCGACCTGGTCGACATCACGCGCCTGCACAGCGCCGATGCCGCCCACCGCGTGCCCTACCTGGCCTTTCATCCGAACGCCATGAGCGACCTGGTCGTGGTGCCGATGCGTGAGGTCGTGACCAGCTACTACCTGCGCCTTCGCGTGGCCGACGAGGCCGGCGTGCTGGCCCAGGTGACCGGCCTGCTGGCCACCGCCGGCATCAGCATCGACGCGGTGCTGCAGCGCGAGGCCGACGAAGTGGGCGGCGAAGGCTCGACCCAGACCGACCTGATCATCCTGACCCACAACACCCGTGAAGGCACGCTCGACGACGCCATGGCGCAGCTGCAATCGCTGCCGACCGTGCTCGCGCCGATCGTGCGCATCCGCAAGGAGGAGCTGGCCTGATGCGTTACTTTTCCACCCGAGGCGACCAGACGCCTCGCCGGTTCTGCGACATCCTGCTCGAAGGCCTCGCACCCGATGGCGGGCTGTACCTGCCCACCCACTATCCGCAGGTCGATGCGACCCAGTTGGCCCAATGGCGCACGCTCTCGTATGCCGATCTCGCCTTCGAGATCCTGTCGCTCTACATCGACGACATTCCTGCCGAGGAACTCCACGCGCTGTGCGTGAAGACGTACACGCCCGAAGTGTTCGGCACGGACGAGATCGTGCCCCTGCGCGAACTCGAGGACGGCGTGTACCTCGAAGCGCTGTCGAACGGCCCGACGCTCGCGTTCAAGGACATGGCGATGCAGTTGCTGGGCAACCTGTTCGAATACGAACTGGGCCGCCGCGGCGAAGAGCTCAACATCCTGGGCGCCACCAGCGGCGACACGGGCAGTGCGGCCGAGTATGCGATGCGCGGCAAGAAAGGGGTGCGTGTCTTCATGACCTCGCCGGACGGCCGCATGAGCCCGTTCCAGCAGGCGCAGATGTTCAGCCTGCAGGACGCCAACATCCACAACATCGCCATCGACGGCGTGTTCGACGACTGCCAGGACATCGTCAAGGCGGTGTCCAACGACCTGGCGTTCAAGCGCAAGTACAAGATCGGCACGGTCAACTCGATCAACTGGGCGCGTCTGCTCGCGCAGGTCGTGTACTACTTCGCCGGGTACTTCCAGGCCACGGGCTCGAACGACAGGCAGGTGAGCTTCACCGTGCCGTCGGGCAACTTCGGCAACGTCTGCGCCGGCCACGTGGCGCGCATGATGGGCCTGCCCATCCACACGCTGGTGGTTGCCACCAACGAGAACGACGTGCTCGACGAGTTCTTCCGCACCGGCGTCTACCGCGTGCGCAGTGCGGCCGACACGCATGAAACCTCCAGCCCGTCGATGGACATCAGCAAGGCGAGCAACTTCGAGCGCTTCGTGTTCGACCTGCTGGGTCGCAGCGGCGAACGCACGCGCGCACTGTTCGAGACCGAGATCGGTCGCACGGGTCGCTTCGACCTGAGCGCCGACCCGGCCTTCGCGCTGGCGGCCACGCGCTTTGGCTTCGCCAGCAGCCGCAGCACGCACGCCGACCGCCTGGCCACCATTCGCGACACCGACAAGCGTTTCGCGACGCTGGTCGACACGCACACGGCCGATGGCCTGAAGGCCGCGCGCGAGCACATCACGCCAGGCGTGGCCATGGTGGTGCTGGAGACGGCGCTGCCCATCAAGTTTGCGGCGACCCTCGTCGAGGCCCTGGGCCACGAGCCGTCCCGGCCGGCCCGCTTCGAAGGCATCGAGGCGCTGCCCAAGCGCGTCGTCAAGCTGCCGCGCGACGCGGAGGCCGTGAAGGCCTACATCGCCGCGCATTGCGATTGAAGCGGTTGCACCGCGCATGAACGTCGTCAGTTTTGCGGGCTATTCGGGCGCGGGCAAGACCACGCTGGTGGAGCGCCTGATCCCGGTGCTCAAGCTGCAGGGTCAGCGGGTGTCGGTGGTCAAGCATGCGCACCACAAGTTCGACATCGACCATGCGGGCAAGGACACCTTTCGCCATCGCGAGGCCGGTGCCTTCGAGGTGGTGGTCGCGTCCGACCGGCGGCTCGCGCTGATCCGCGAGTTCGAGCAGCAACCGACCGTGCTGTCGGTGCATGCGCTTCTGGCCGAGCTCGATCCTGGGGTGGACTGGGTGCTGGTCGAAGGCTTCAAGCAGAGCGACCTGCCCAAGATCGAGATCTGGCGAGAGCCGCAGCCAGGGGAAAAGCCGCGGCCCTTGCGCTATCCCGACGACGCCTGCATTGTCGGTATCGCGACGGATGCACCCGGGCGGCTGCCGCCAGACTTCTCGCTGCCGGTCTTCGACGTCAACGACGTCGATGCGATCGGCGCCTGGCTGCTCGCCCACGCGACGCGCTTCGAATACAAGGTGGAAAGCCATGTCTAACCCTGCTCCTTCTTCGCGACCACCGTTGATGCCGCTGGACGAGGCGCTTGCCCGCCTGCTCGCGCAGGCGACGCCGCGCGTCGGTACCGAATGGGTGTCGACCTTCGAGGCCGACGGCCGCGTGCTGGCACAGGACGTGGTCTCCGGCCTCACCGTGCCGCCCCGCGACAACAGCTCCATGGACGGCTATGCCGTGCGCGCGGCGGATTGCGCCGCGCCTGCGGCCGAACTCGTGGTGGCGCAACGTATACCGGCCGGCACGGTCGGCACACCGCTGCTGGCCGGCACGGCCGCGCGCATCTTCACCGGCGCGCAGGTTCCCGAAGGCGCCGATGCCATCGTGATGCAGGAAGACGCCACGGCGCTGCCGGAAGACGGCGGGCTGGGCCGCGTGCGCATCGGCCTGCCCCCGACCGCGGGCCAATGGATCCGACGCGCGGGCGAGGATGTGGCCAGCGGCGACGTGGTGCTCGCGCAGGGCACGCGCCTCACACCGGCTGCGCTGGGCCTGGCCGCCAGTGTCGGCATGGACCGGCTGCAGGTCGCTCGGCGCCCGCGTGTGGTGCTGCTGTCGACCGGTGACGAACTGGTGATGCCTGGCGAGGTGGCGCCCGAGGCGATGAAGCCCGGCGCCATCTACAACTCGAACCGCTTCTTCATGCGCGCGCTGCTCACGCGGCTGGGCTGCGAGGTGAGCGACATGGGCATCGTGCCCGACCGGCGCGATGCCACCATCGAGGCGCTGCGCACGGCCGCCGCGCACAACGACCTGATCGTCACCACCGGCGGCGTGTCGGTGGGCGAAGAGGACCACATCAAGGCTGCCGTGCAGGCGCTGGGCGAACTGCAGCTGTGGTCGCTGTCGATGAAGCCCGGCAAGCCCTTCGCCTATGGCCGTATCGGCAATGCACACGTGACGGGGCTGCCGGGCAACCCGGTGTCGAGCTTTCTCACCTTCTTGCTGCTCGTGCGCCCCTTCCTGCTGACGCTGCAGGGCGCGACGCGGGTGGCGCCGGTGCCGGTGCCGATGCGTGCCGACTTCGACTGGCTGCGCCCCGATCGCCGCCGTGAGTTCCTGCGCGCGCGCCGAAATGCCGCGGGCGGGCTCGACCTGTTTCCCAACCAGAGCTCCGGCGTCCTCACCTCCACGGTGTGGGGCGACGGCGTGATCGACACGCCCGCCGGCCAAGCCTTCCGCGCGGGCGCCCTGGTTCAGTTCATCGGTTTCGACACCTTGCTCGCATGAAGATTTCCATCCGTTATTTCGCCTCCGTGCGCGAAGCGCTCGGCAGCGGCGAAACGATCGAGTCCAGCGCCCCCACGCTGGCGGCGCTGCGCGAGGAACTCATCGCGCGTGGCGGTGCCTACGCTAGCGCGCTGGCGCATGGCAAGGCCGTGCGCATGGCGCTCGACCAGGTCATGAGCGCCGAAAGCGCGCCGCTGCGCGACGGCAGCGAAGTCGCGTTCTTCCCGCCCGTCACCGGGGGCTGAGCACGGCCGCGTGCGCCGCCAGCAGGCGCGTGCGCAATGCGGCGCTCGCAGGCGTCATCGGCGCGCGCAGTTCGTCCGCCAGGTCGCCCTGGTGCGCCAGCAATGCCTTCACAGCCGCCGGATTCGGTTCGGCAAACATCGCGTCGATCAGCGGCACCAATGCTTGCCAGAGCCCGCGTGCGTCGGCAAGGCGCTCCTCGCGGATCGCTCGCATCATGGCGACGAAGCGGTCGGTATGCAGATGCGCGCTCGCAGCAATGGCGCCCGTGCCACCCTCGCAGAGCAGGCTGAAGATCTGGGCGTCCTCGCCGGCGAGCATCTGCAGGCGGCCATCGGCCAGCAACGCGCGGGTCTTGCCCGCGTCGCCGCCGCAATCCTTCACCGCCTGGATGCGGGGGTGCTCGGCCAGTGCGCGCATCGTCGACAGGGCGAGCGTGCTGCCAGTGCGGTAGGGAATGTCGTAGACCACGATCGGGACGCCGCTGGCGTCGGCGATGGCGGCGAACCAGGTGTGCAGGCCGTCCTGCGATGGCCGGATGTAGCTCGGCGGCGGCACCAGCAGCGCGGCCAGTGGTCGGCTGGCCAGACGTCGCACTGCCGACAGGGTGTGGCCGAGGTGCTCGCCGGCCAGGCCCATCATGCGTGGCAGCTCGGGCGTTGCGGCCGCGACGGTGTCGAGCACCGCCAGCTTCTCGTCGTCGTCGAGCGCGGCGGCTTCGCCGGTCGAGCCGCACACGACAAGGCCTGCAATGCCCGTGGACCCCAACCGGCGTGCCAGCGCGGCGAGCGCCACGTGGTCGACGGCACCCGCCCGAAACGGGGTGACGAGCGGGACCCAGAGGCCTGAAAAGTCGGCGGTGGTGGCCGTGGTGGAAGCGTTTGAAAAGTGATGCACGCGAGAACTCCTGAGAGGATTCGACCGAGGGATCAACCATCGTCCGATGCGCGCACGAGCCACTTGACCTGGGAGAGGTGGGGTTCCGTCGCTCATCCGACGACGGAACCCGAAGCTCCGGTCAGTTGAGCTTGGGTTTTTTGCTTTTGCTGCTGCCGACGCACGCCGGGCGCATTGCTTCGAGTGAAGAAATGGCGGACTGGAGCGTGCGGCAATGCATGGCGCGAGTGTAGCGCGATGCCACAATTCGGGCATGAGTAGTGCGCGCGTTTTCATCCAGACCCATGACTTCGATCTCCAACAGGAGGTCGCCGCCCTGCATGCGGGCGACTGCCGGGTTGGCGCGGTCTGTACCTTCGTCGGCACGGTGCGCGACCGCAACCATGGCAGCGACGTGTCGTCGATGGAGCTGGAGCACTACCCGGGCATGACCGAGAAAGCCATCGAAGCCATGATCGACGATGCGCACCGGCGTTTCGACATCCTCGGCGCGCGGGTGGTGCACCGCATCGGCATGCTGGAGCCGCCGGACCGCATCATGATGGTGGCCGTGGTGTCGGCCCATCGCGGCCAGAGCTTCCAGGCCTGCGAGTTCCTGATGGACTACCTGAAGACCCAGGCGCCGTTCTGGAAGAAAGAACGCACGCCCGAAGGCGCCCGTTGGGTCGATGCACGCGTCGCCGACGACGCGGCCCTGGCGCGCTGGGGCATCGACGCCCCCAATGCGTGAATCAGAGCGTCACCGGGCCTCGACTTGAACATACTCGCCATACCTCTGCCGGTCTCTCTTACCCACCTTGGCGCACAAGCGGTCATTGCATAGCGTGACATCTGCCTGGTTGTAGGCCCTCATGAGGTCGGCGGACAGTTGACTTTTGCGAATCTCCTCCTGGTAGTGCCAGGACAACCACCCTCCGCCTGCCAGAAGGATCGCCAGGCTGCCCAGCGTGATGCCGGCAACCTTCCAGATCAACGCCTTATGCAGTGTTTCTGCGCGCAGCAGTTGCGTAGTGAATGCCTTCGACGCCTGCTGCAATTGATCGCCCGCCTCACGCAAGCGCTGCTCATAGGCGGCGACGGGCCGCTCGATGCCGGATCGAACGCTGCCCATCACCTCGTCGGGAATGCGACGCAAATGCGCGTCGGCCGACTGCCGAACCATGCCCGGCACCTGTTGCGGGAGTTGCTGCAACTGATTGCCGGTGTGCTCGCAGCGGCGCTCGAACTGCTCGACAAGCGCTGCAATCTTGCTGACCAATACCATGCTCTTTTCTTCGTTCATTTCTTCCCTTTCTCTCCCGTTCCAGGCAATGGCGATCTAATCCTGGGTGTCACATGCGCATGACGGGACCATTGACCTGCTGCGCGGCTTGTTGCAGTTGGGCCTGCTGCTGTGCGGCCCATTGCTCCTGCCGGTCGACGGTTGCGACCGCTTCGGCGCGCGCCTCGCGTCCCGGTGGTAGATCGGCCAAGATCTGGATCATCTTGCGGAAGGACGCGTCGTCGCCCGACTGCGCGGCCGCGAGCATGCGGTCCAGATAGATGGAGAAGTCGGCTGTGGGCGAGAGCTCCCGCTGTGCGTGTGGCGCGCCGGGAGAAGGCGAGACTTCATGATCATGCGGGTCGCCGGATTTCGCCGGGGACGATCCCGTGGCGCCGGGAATCACCGGCACGTGCTGGTGGCTGTTGGGCGTGCCAGGCGGGGTGTCGGTGTGATCGAAATGATGCGGGACCGGTGGCAACTGGCTGGTGTCGTTGTAGGGCTGCGGCGTACCGGGGTCTTTTCCGATGGTGATGCCGTTGCGCTCCATCAGGTCTTCGCGCAGCCCCAGGCGAGACATGTCGACCTGCATGTTTGGCCTGTGGCCGTTGACCGGCTGGGCGAAGTCGAGTTCTGCATTGATGGCGGCGCCCATCGCAATGGCACCGTAGTAGTTGCGGTAGTCGGAGTCGCCGTGAAAGCCGATGCCAGTGGTTTGGTTCTCCGGTGCGCCGGGTGTGCCTTTGGGCGGCTTGTCGAAGTAATACTGCCCCGCCGCAGCAATGTTTGCGGGGGTTGGTGAAAGGGTGGCGTCGGGGTTGAAGGTCAGGCCAGAGCGGGGTTGAGCTGATTTGATAGCTTTGTTTAGTTCAACGAAATCGAGAACTCTGGAATTCTCGGTTTTCAACATTTCACCGAGCCCAGCTGATGGCGTTATTTGGCGCTGCCGACTCAACAACGCATTCCATCCCGCAATTTGGGCGCTGGCCTCATCCTCGCGAGAAGCTTGAATCAGCTTGCCGATAGGTTCGGTGTAGTCGTGCGCGAGGCGGTTGCTTTGGGCGATCTGTCGAGTCTCGGTGTCGAGAGAGCGATAGGCTTCGATCGACGCAGCATGATTGAAGGCGTGCTGGACTTCATGGCCCAATACGAAGGTCATGTCGGCTGAACCGAATTTGGCGAATTGATCTGGTGGCACCGCCAAACTGCTCGGCGGCAGACTCATGGTCTTGGTATTGCCGTTGTAGGTACCGCCGGCCACTGTGCCACTTAGCGGCGTAAAGTGCTGCAAAGGCGCTTCCTGTCCAGGCTCTGGCGGCGTAACCGCCTTCTTTATCTCCTGCGCCAGCACCGGTGAGCCGTTGATGGTCGATTGCAGGTTGTCCACCATCCCCTGCGTGACCGGACGGCGGAGCTTGCTGGCGCAATCGTCGTAGTCGCTTTGGGCAAAGCGCAATGACAAGTCTTGCAGACGCAGCGTCGCGCTCAAGTCTGCACTGGCTGCTGTGCCAGTGGGCGCAAAACTGCTGGACGGCAATGTCACGACGCCGGAAGCCTTGTCATACGTGCCAGCCAGATTTGGCTGGACACCAGCCTGCGACAGCGCAAAGCCCTTGAGGTGACCGTCGGTAGCGGCTTGGCTCAAGTGCTCCTGCAAGCGGGCATCGCTGGCAATGGCAGCACGCAGTTGCGCTTCGTGCGCGGGGGTGAGGCCAGGTTGGGCGGCGAATTGGGCAAGGGCCGCTTGTAGCTGGGAATTGGGGTTCGCCATGGGTTATCTGACGGCGATGGATTGCACGCAGGCATGGCGCAGCTTTTCGTCTGGGGCATCCGCTTCGCGCCAACGGGTTATCTGCACCACGACGCTTTTGCGCGCAAAAAAATAAACTGGAAGGCGCCGGAAATTAGGTGGAGGCGTTTCGAGGAGCCCGGTATTTTCATTGCGACGGGGCGGCAACGTCGGATACGTTTCGTACTGGGCCATGTCCTCCCGTTCCTGAAATCCCATGTCCTTTAGCGCCGTCACGTAAGCGTCGTAGTCCATCGCGCAGACTGGGGTCATTCTTGCGGAGTCATCGTCGTTGAGGAACTGATAGGTAACGCCCTTCAAATTCGGAGAGCGAAGATTGTTGTGGTAATCAATGCCGTAGTACCACCCCGACGGCGGTAGATGAACCGTGAAAGAGTAGAGATCCCCAGCAGGTGCATACGCCATGCGAAGTTGGGTTACCCTTCGCACCCGCTCCAACGATAACTCGTCGAAAGAGTTGAGACTGTCGATCAGCTTGAGCATCCGTCGCCCCATCTCTTCCGGCGTTAAGTCGGGGTATTCGTCGAGCATGTGGGGGCGGTAGGTTTCTGTGGAGGTGTTCATGGGTTTTGGTTCTTCGGGTGTCGGTGCCGGGAATTGGGCGCAGGCGGCCAACACCAGTGCTGCAAAGATTGGAAGGGTGAGCTTGCGCGAACCCCGAATCAGTCTCTCGATGGGTCCGGTGTAGTCATGCGCCAGGCTGTTGCTCTGGGCGATCTGCAAGGCCTCGGTGTTAAAGGACTGGCTGGCCGTAGTCATGCCGGCATGGTTGAAGGCATGCTGGGTTTCATGACCCAGCACGAAGGTCATGTCGACCGAATTGAATCGAGACGAAGGTACTGCCAAACTGCTCGGCGGCAAGCTCATGGTCTTGGTATCGCCGTCGTAGGTGCCGCCGGCCACCGTGCCGCTGAGCGGCGCAAAGTGCTGCAAGGGTGCTGCCTGCCCCGGCCCCGGTGGCGTGACCGCCTTCTTCATCTCCTGCGCCAGTGTTGGCGAGCCATTGATGGTCGACTGCAGGTTGTTCACCATCTCCTGCGTGACCGGAAGGCGGAGCTTGCTGACAGGGTCGTCGTAGTCGCTCTGGGCAAAGCGCAGAGCCATATCCTGCAAGCGCAATACTGCGCTCAAGTCTGCGCCGGCAGTTGTGCCGGTGGGCGCAAAACTGTTGGATGGCAGGGTCACGACGCCGGAAGCCTTGTCATACGTGCCGGTCAGATTCGGCTGGGCACCAGCCTGCGACAGCGTAAAGCCCTTAAGGTGGCCATCGACAGCGGCCTGGTTCAAGTGCTCCAGCAACCGGGCATCGCTGGCTATAGTGGCACGCAGTTGCGCTTCGTGCGCGGGGGTGATGCCAGGTTGGGCGGTGAATTGAGCGAGGGCCGTCTGTAGCTGGGAATTGGGGGGTTGCCATCGTTTATCTGACGGCGATGGATTGCACGCAGGCATGGCGCAGTTTTTCGTCCGGAGCGTCTGCTTCGCGCCAACGGGTGATCTGCACCACCACGTTTTTGCGCGTAAAAAAATAAACGGGTAGTCGCCGGAACTTGGGTGGAGGTGTTTCGAGGAGCTCTGTCCGCTCGTTGAGACGGGGCGGCAACGTCGGATAGGTTTCGTATTGGGCCATGCCCTCTTGTTCCTCGAAACCCATGCCCGTTAGCGCTGTCACGTAGGCGTTGTAGTCCATCGCGCAGACCGGCGTCATTTCTGCAGACTCGTTCTTGTTGTTGAATCGATAGGTGACACCCTTCAAGCCCGGAGCTCGAGGGGTGTTGTCATAGTCGAAAACATAGTACCAGCCCCATGTTGGCAGGTTCATCCCAAAAGCGTACGACGTCCCTGAGGACATTTCGTGCAACGGCAGCCGCATCACCTCCCGCACCCTTTCCAACGACAACTCGTCGAGTAACTTAATGCTGTCGATCAGCTTGAGCATTCGCCGTCCCAACTCTTCCGGCGTGAAATCAGGGTATTCGTCCAATGTGTGAGGACGGTAGGTTCCTGCAGACATGGCCACGGGCGGGATGACTTTGGTTGAGGTCGGCGGGGGCGGGAACTGGGTGCACGCACCCAAGGTGAACGCCGCAACGATCGGGACGGCAAGACTCCGAACCATCTGAAATATCATGGCGACGCCGCCTCCCTTGCCTGGCTTTGCTTTATCCGAGGCGCCTGCGGGTGATGGACTCCAACCAGGCGTGTGAAGCAGCTTTTTTAGCAGGCGCGTTGGCTTCACGCTCGAGATGACCCGCACGCTGACGTCTGGCGTGTGAATTAATCAACGACAAAGCGCTGGAATCGAGGGGAGGGCGCGAATGGTCGCATTCGCTCTACCAAGCGAATACTGGAAAAGGTACTCAAAACCGCAGGCCACCGCCGCACCTTGGGAATTCAGGACGGTGGCGCTCCTATGCGTCGACAGTTACAGCGGCTTGAAACCGCTGCTCTGGATGATCTTCTCCCAGCCCTGCGTGTAGGTGCGCACGCGGCCGGCGAACTGGCCCTGCGGTTCATAGCCGACGGTCAGGCCCATGCCGGTGAGCTTGTCCTTGACCTCGGGCATGGCGAGCACCTTCGACAGCGCGTCGCCGAAGCGGTCGATGACGGGCTGTGGCGTGCCCACGGGCGCGAAGATGCCGTAGTAGGGCAGGTCTTCCAGATTGGCGAAGCCGAGTTCGGTGAAGGTCGGCACCTGCGGCAGCAGCGCCTGGCGCTTGGCGCCGATGGTGGCGATGATGCGCACCTTGCCCGCCTTGTGGTTCTCGATGAAGTCCGGCACCGACGCGATGCCCGCGCTGATCTGGTTGCCCAGCATGTCGGCCGTCATGGGCGCGCTGCCGCGGTACGGCGCCGACTGGATGTCGAGCTTGTACTTGTCGGAGATCATCTTCACCAGGAACTCAGGGATGGATGCAGGAGCCGGGATGCCAATGGTTTCCTTGCCGCCGCGTTGCGTGCGGACCCACTTGATGTATTCGTCGAAGCTCTTGGCGGGCGTGCCGCCCGAGACCGCCAGGACATTGGCGAAGGTCGCGAAGCCGGCCACCGGTACGAAGTCGGCGGCCGGGTTGAAGCCGGGGTTCTTCACCACCAGCGGCAGGATGGAGATGGTGTGGTCGTGCGACAGGAAGAAGGTGTGGCCATCCGCCGGCGAGGCCTTGAGCGCCTGCGCGGCGATCTGGCCGCCGGCGCCTGCGCGGTTTTCCACCACCACCGGCACGCCCAGCTGGTCCTTGAGTTTTTCGCCCAGCGTGCGCGCAATGGCGTCGCTGCCGGCGCCTGCCGGAAAACCGACCAGGAGCCGCAAGGGCGTGCCGCCCTGCGCAAAGGCCGCAGGCAGTGCGCCAGCCAGCAGGCAGGCACCGAGCGCGCCTGCCATGCCCAGGCGCCTGAACTTGCGGAAGGAAGAGGAATTCTTTGATGCAGACATGGGACGAATCCAGGGAAAAAGAGTAGTTTGTACGAGCAATATCAATGCCACGGCACAGGTTTTTTGGACGGCCAACGCCAGGAATCCTCTTGAACGGATGTGACCGCGCCCAATATGAAACCCAACATCGAAGCGTGACGCTTCCGGAGGCTACATCACATGCGACAAGACAAACTCACCACGAAGTTCCAGGAAGCCCTGGGCGACGCCCAATCGCTCGCGCTGGGCAACGACAACGCCTACATTGAGCCGGTGCACCTGCTGGCGGCCATGCTGCGCCAGGACGAAGGTCCACGTGCGCTGCTCGAGCGCGCTGGCGCCAACGTGCCCGGCCTCACCCAGGCCGCCGAGGCCGCGATCAAGAAGCTGCCGCAGGTGCAGGGCGGCGAAGCGGTGCAGGTGGGCAGCGAGCTCGGCAAGTTGCTGCAGGCCACCGAGAAGGAGGCCATCAAGCGCAACGACCAGTTCATCGCGGGTGAATTGTTTCTGCTCGCGCTGGCCGACTCGAAGGCCGAGGTGGGCAACCTGGCGCGCAGCCATGGCGTGACGCGCAAGTCGCTCGAAGCGGCCATCGACGCGGTGCGGGGCGGGCAGGGCGTCAACAGCGCCGACGCCGAGGGCCAGCGCGAGTCGCTCAAGAAATATTGCCTGGACCTGACCGAGCGTGCGCGCATGGGCAAGCTGGACCCCGTGATCGGCCGCGACGAGGAGATCCGCCGCGCGATCCAGGTGCTGCAACGACGCACGAAGAACAACCCGGTGCTCATCGGCGAACCCGGCGTCGGCAAGACGGCCATCGTCGAAGGCCTGGCGCAGCGCATCGTCGCGGGCGAGGTGCCTGATTCGCTCAAGGGCAAACGCGTGCTGTCGCTCGACATGGCCGCGCTGCTGGCGGGTGCCAAGTTCCGCGGCGAATTCGAGGAGCGCCTCAAGAGTGTGCTCAACGAACTGGCCAAGGACGAGGGCCAGACCATCGTCTTCATCGACGAGCTGCACACCATGGTGGGTGCCGGCAAGGCCGAAGGCGCGATGGATGCGGGCAACATGCTCAAGCCGGCGCTGGCGCGCGGCGAGCTGCACTGCGTGGGTGCGACCACGCTCGATGAATACCGCAAGTACATCGAGAAGGACGCCGCGCTGGAGCGCCGCTTCCAGAAGATCCTCGTGGGCGAGCCCAGCGTGGAGGCGACCGTCGCCATCCTGCGCGGCCTCAAGGAAAAGTACGAAGTGCACCATGGCGTGGACATCACCGACCCGGCCATCGTGGCTGCGGCCGAGCTGAGTGACCGCTACATCACCGACCGCTTCCTGCCCGACAAGGCGATCGACCTGATCGATGAGGCCGCGGCCAAGATCAAGATCGAGATGGACTCCAAGCCCGAGCTGATGGATCGCCTGGACCGCCGCCTGATCCAGCTCCAGATCGAGCGCGAGGCTGTGCGCCGCGAGAAGGACGAGGCCTCGCAGAAGCGCTTCGGCCTGATCGAGGAAGAGATCGCACGGCTGCAGAAGGAGATCGCCGACTACGACGAGATCTGGCAGGCCGAGAAAGCCCAGGCACAAGGCAGCGCACAGGTGCGCGAGGACATTGACAAGCTCAAGTTCCAGATCGAGGAGCACACCCGCAAGGGCGACTTCAACAAGGTCGCCGAGCTGCAGTACGGCCAACTGCCGGCGCTGGAAAAGCGCTTGAAGGAAGCCCAGGAGAGCGAGACCACCAAGGGCAAGTCGAGCGCCCCCACGCTGCTGCGCACGCAGGTCGGCGCCGAAGAAATCGCCGAGGTCGTGGCGCGCGCGACCGGCATCCCGGTGTCCAAGCTGATGCAGGGCGAGCGCGACAAGCTGCTGCTGATGGAGGCCAAGCTGCATGAGCGCGTGGTGGGCCAGAACGAGGCCATCGGTGCGGTCGCCAACGCGATCCGGCGTTCGCGTTCGGGCCTGTCGGACCCGAACCGCCCGACCGGCTCCTTCCTGTTCCTCGGCCCGACCGGCGTGGGCAAGACCGAGCTGTGCAAGGCGCTGGCGGGCTTCCTGTTCGACAGCGAAGACCACCTGATCCGCATCGACATGAGCGAGTTCATGGAGAAGCACTCGGTGGCCCGCCTGATCGGCGCGCCGCCGGGCTACGTGGGCTACGAAGAGGGCGGCTACCTGACCGAGGCCGTGCGCCGCAAGCCCTACAGCGTGCTGCTGCTCGACGAGGTCGAGAAAGCGCATCCGGACGTCTTCAACATCCTGCTGCAGGTGCTCGACGACGGCCGCCTGACCGATGGCCAGGGCCGCACGGTGAACTTCAAGAACACGGTGATCGTCATGACCAGCAACATCGGCTCGCCGATCATCCAGGCGATGGTCGGTCGACCCGGTGAGGAGATCAAGGAAGCGGTGTGGGACGAGCTCAAGAACCATTTCCGTCCCGAATTCCTCAACCGGATCGACGAGACGGTCGTGTTCCATGCGCTGGATGCGAAGAACATCGAGTCGATCGCCGCCATCCAGCTCGAAGTGCTCAAGATGCGGCTGGCGAAGATGGACCTGGCGCTGGACGTGTCGCCAGCTGCGCTGGCGGAGATCGCCAAGGTCGGCTTCGACCCGGTCTTTGGTGCGCGGCCGCTCAAGCGGGCGATCCAGCAGCGCATCGAGAACCCGCTGTCGCGGTTGCTGCTGGACGGGACGTTCGGGCCGAAGGACACGATCCGGGTCGAAACCGACCCGATCCTCTCGCCAGGCCAGTTCAGCTTCACGCGGGCCGGGGAACATTCGGGCACGAACGTAGACTAAGGAAAGATGTTCAATTTTCTACTTCGAGTCATCCTGTTCCTGCTCGGCCTGGTGTTCGCCGCGAGCCTGCTGTGCGCGGTGCTGCTGCTGGGTGCCGTCTGGGCCTTGCGCGCGGGCTGGGCGCGCCTGACTGGCAAACCCGTCACGCCGTGGGTGATGCGTTTCGATCCGCGCCATGGTTTCAACCGCTTCAACGCGGCCAGCCGTCCAGCCGAACCCACTGCATCCGACGTGGCCAATGCAAGGGCGCGCGGTGAGTCGGTGCGCAGCCCGGTCGTCGCTTTGGGCGGTGCCGAGGATGTGACCGACGTTTCGGTCAAGCCCCGTTAGCTGACTGCGACTTGCCGCCTCGGCAATCCCTGGTGGGGTGGGCGATTCACGGCGAGAATGCCGTCGCAGGTGCCCTCCCATGAATACCAGATTTGTCGAAGCCTTTCTCTGGGCCGCGCGGCTAGGCAGTTTCCGTGCGGCCAGCGATCGCCTGCACATCACGCAGGCGGCCGTATCCAACCGTGTGGCTTCGCTCGAAGAGGACATCGGCGCTCGCCTGTTCGAGCGCGATGGGCGGGAATTGCGGCTGACGCCGGTGGGCGTGCGGCTCATGGACTATGGCGAACGCCTGCTCGAGCTTCGGCGCGAGATCGTTTCGCTGGGCCGTCCTCGCGCCGACTTGCTGGGCCTGGTGCGCATCGGTGCCATTGAAACGGTGGTGCACACCTGGTTGCTGGGTTTCCTGACCAACCTGCGTTCCACTTACCCGGGCATCGAGGTGCAGTTGACCTCCGAGACCACGTTCGCGCTGCACCGCGGCCTGCGTGAGGGTGCGCTCGACATTGCGCTGCAGACCGACCATATCGCTGGTGCGGGCATCGTGAGCACGCCATGCCTACCCATGCCCATGGGCTGGGTGGGGCCGCAAGGCGCGGAGCCGGCACAGACCGTCGAGCAACTGCTGCGCCAGCCGGTGTTGACCATGAGCCCTGGCTCGCAGCCGCACGAAGCGCTCAAGAACCTGTATCGCGCGGTGGGTATCCCGCTGGGCAAGGTGCACTGCGTGAGTTCCATTTCGGCATTGGCACGATTGGTGAAGTCGGGCTTTGGCAATGCCCTGGTGCCGCTGCCGCCGGTGTTCGAGTACGTGGCCAGCGGCGATCTGCGCATCATCGAATGCGACGCGCTGATCTCGCCGCAGCGGCTGGTGGTGAGCCATCTGGAAGCTGCCGACTCCGATGTCATTCGCCTCGTCGCGGAGCTGGCATGCCGCGCGTCCGACCAGTTCACGGCCTCTGCGTTTGCACCAACCTGGAGCGGCAGTTCAGAGGGTTAACCCTCTTGAACGTGCATTTTCGCCCCAGGAAGAGGCCAGTAATTCTTGTGCCTGCGGCACAGAAAAACTCGTTTGTGACAGTGCCACCCCGCGACGGAAGATCGCGCCTTCATTTCTCGAAGGCCCGCCTGATCTTCCGCCATGACCCCTCTGGACACTTCCCTCCCTGACACCGATGCAGCCGCCGCGAATGGACTGCTGTTCGTCGCTTCCGACGTCGATGCCGACGACGATGCTGATTTCAACCGCTGGTACGACCAGGAACATGTGGAAGAACGGGTGCGTATTCCGGGTTTCCTGTCTGGCGCACGCTACACGTCGCTCGAAGGCGGCCGCAAATACCTCGGCTTGTACCGCACCCAATCGTTGGCCGTGTTCCGCTCGCCCGACTACCGCGCGGCTTTCGAGAAGCAGACGCCGTGGTCGGTGGCCAACCTCGACCGCATGCGCCAGCCGATCCGTCGTGTCTGCGCAGTGCGCGCCGTCACGGGCTTGGGCAGCGGCAGCCATGCGGTCGTGTTGCCCCTCCCGATGGCCGCCGATACCGAAGCGCTGGTGGCCCGGGCTGCACGCATCGGCAAGGCGCTCACCGAGCAGGCAGGCTTTGTGCAGTCCTACCTGCTCGTGCCCGACACCGCATTGAGCACGCCATTGCCGCGCGAATCGACCGAAGGCCGCGTGCTGCAGCCGATGCTGGTGATCGAGACGAGCAGCGCCGCCGCCGCATGCACCGCGCGGACCACGGCCGCCGTGGCCTTCGATGCCGACCCAGCCACCGGCTGGCTGCTCGCACTCGGCTGGAAGCTGAGCGCGGCCGAGCTGCGCTGATCTTTCAGTCTTGTCCTTCCGACTTCACCGAACAAAGGTATTGCGATGACCGAACATGTTCTTCCCGCTGCGGCCTCCGCAGCCAAGCCCGGCGCGCCCGGCTCCCCCAAGATGGGCCGTCTGGCCATGGCCAGTTCCATCGGCACCACGCTCGAGTGGTACGACTTCACGGTCTATAACATCATGGCTGCACTGGTCTTCAACGCGGTGTTCTTCCCGTCCTTTGACCCGCTGACAGGCACCATCCTGGCCTTCTCGACCTATGCGGTCGGCTATATCTCCCGCCCGCTGGGCGGCATGGTGTTCGGCCACCTCGGCGACCGGCTCGGCCGGCGCTTCGTGCTGGTGGCCACGCTGGTCATCATGGGCATTTCCACCGGCCTGATGGGCATGCTGCCCACCTATGCCACGTGGGGCATCTGGGCGCCTGTCGCACTTGTGGCCTTGCGTTTCGTCCAGGGCGTAGCGCTCGGGGGTGAATGGGCCGGCGCCGTGCTCCTGTCGATGGAACACGGCAAGCCCGACGAGCGCGGCCGCAACGCCTCGTTCACGCAGGTGGGCCCTTCGTGCGGCACGCTGATCGGCACCGGCTTCATCGCCATCGTGTCGGCGTGGCTGAGTCCCGAGGAGTTCCAGGCCTGGGGCTGGCGTCTGCCGCTGATCTCCAGCGTTGCGCTGGTGCTGTTTGGCCTGTGGCTTCGCCGTGGTGTGGACGAGACGCCCGTGTTCCGCGAGATGGAGGAGAAGAAAGCCACCGCCAAGACGCCGATCAAGGAGGTGTTCACGCAGCACTGGCGCAGCCTGCTGGTCGCCGGCGGCTCGCGCATCGGCTCCGATGTGCTGTACGCGCTGGTCGTCGTATTCACCCTCACCTATGTCACGACGGTGCTGCACCTGTCGCGTCCGCTGGCGCTCACCGCCACGATGATCGGTGCGGCCTGCAACGCGATCGCGGTGCCATGGTTCGGCAGCCTGTCGGACCGCATCGGTCGTCGCCCGGTCTACATTGCCGGCGCGCTGCTGGGCATGGTGTGGGCCTTCGTGTTCTTCGTTTTGATGGACAGCGCGCAGCCGGTTGCCATTTGCGCAGCGGTGGTGGTCGGTCTGTTGATTCACGCCATGATGTACGGCCCCCAGGCCGCCTTCGTGACCGAGCAGTTTCCCGGCCGCGTGCGTTACGCGGGCGCCTCGCTGGCCTACACGCTCGCCGGCATCGTGGGTGGCGGCTTTGCGCCGCTGATCATCGCCAGCCTGTTCAAGTCGTGGGGTACCACCGTGGCCGTGTCGCTGTATGTGGTAGTCGCATTGAGCCTGACGCTCATCGCACTCGTGGTGGCCCGCGAAACCGCCAAACGCCCTCTGGAGACCTGAGATGACGATGCACCCTCTGAATTTTGCCTGCGAGAGCATCGCCGCCGACGGCACGCGCTCTACCGCCTTGCACAGCGTCGCGCCCCGCGCGCTGGTGGTGGCGGGATGGACCGGGCGCGATGTCGCAGCCATCGAACATCACATCGAAGAACTCGCGGCCATCGGTGTTCCGCGCCCATCGAGCGTGCCGTTGTACTACCGCGTCGCCGCCCAGTTGTTGACGCAATCGCCGTCCATCGAGGCGCTGGGTGAACAGAGTTCCGGCGAGGCAGAGCCTTTGTTCTTCTTCTCCCGGGGGACGTGGTGGCTGAGCGTGGCATCAGACCATACCGACCGGCAGGTCGAGAGCTACTCCGTGGCCGTGTCCAAGCAGATGTGCGCCAAACCCGTGGCCCAAACTGCGTGGCGATGGGAAGACGTACAGGCACACCAGGACACGCTGGAACTGCGCTCGCGCATTCTGGAAGACGGCCGGTGGGTCGACTACCAGCGTGGAACGCTCGCGTCGATCCGTCCGCTGGCCGCGCTGCGCGACGGCGTTCCCGGTACCGATGTCGCGCCCGAGGGGCTCTTCATGACCTGCGGGACACTCGGCGCGTTGCCCAACGCCAAGGGCGAGGGCATCCGCCCCGCGGTCGAGATGGAGATCGAGATCCACGACCCCCGACTGCAGCGTCGCATCGTCCACCGCTACGCCGTGCAGGCGCTGGAAGTGGTAGCGTGACGGGTATGAAAAACGCCACCATTTCCGTGCTGCGCGAGCGCATTGCGCGCGGCGAAACCTCCCATGAAGCATGGGTCGCGCAAGCCCTCGAAGGCGCATCGTCCGACGCGGCGAAGCATGTCTTCACGCGGCTCTATGGCGACGCCGCCCTGGCCGCCGCGCGCCATGCCGATGCATCGCAGCGTGCCGGCGTGGTGCTGCCTGCGCTGTCCGGCCTGCCCGTCACCATCAAGGACCTGTACGACGTGGCCGGCGAGACAACGATGGCCGGCTCCGTCGTGTGCGACGGCGAGCCCGCCGCGACGGCGGACGCCGTGGCCGTCGCGCGCCTGCGCACGGTCGGCGCGGCGATCGTCGGCAAGACCAACATGACCGAGTTCGCCTTCTCGGGCGTCGGCATCAACCCGCACCACGGCACGCCGCGCAACCCGGCCGACGCTGCGGTGGCGCGCATCCCCGGCGGGTCGTCGTCGGGCGCGGCGGTGTCCGTCGCGCTCGGCCTGGCGGTGGCAGGGCTGGGCTCCGACACGGGCGGCTCGATCCGCATCCCGGCCGCGCTGTGCGGTCTGGTCGGCTTCAAGAGCACGCAGTCGCGCGTGCCGCTCACCGGCGCCTTCGAGTTGGCACGCTCGCTCGACACCGTGTGCGCCATGACGCGCAGCGTCGCCGACTGCCTGCTGGTCGACGCCGCCATTGCCGATACGCCCCTCGCGGTGCGACGCCGTCCGCTGCAGGGCATGCGCCTGGCAGTGCCGCGCACGCTGATGTTCGATGGCATCGAGCCAGCCGTGGCCCAGGCCTTCGACCGCGCGCTGGGCGTGCTGTCGGCTGCGGGCGCCATCGTGGTCGACATCTCGCTGGCCGAGTTGGCCGAGATCTCGCAGATCAATGCCCCTGGCGGCTTCTCGCCGGTCGAGGCCTCTGCCGTGCACCGTGCCCGCATCGGTGCGCAGCGCGCCCGCTTCGACCCGCGCGTCGCGGCACGCATCGATCTTGGCATGTCGGTGAGCGCGACCGACTACATCGTCATGCAGGACCGCCGCCGCGACTGGATCGGCCGCGTCGAAGGTGCCCTCGAAGGCTTTGACGCGCTGCTGTGCCCCACGGTGCCGATCGTCGCGCCGGCCATCGACGCGCTGGTGACCGACGAGGCCTTCTTCAAGGCCAACGGCCTGCTGCTGCGCAACACCTTCGCGATCAACTTCCTCGACGGTTGCGCCTTCAGCCTGCCGTGTCAGCGCGAAGGCGAGTTGCCGGTCGGGTTGATGCTGTCTTCGGTGCGTGGCGACGACGCGCGCCTGGCTGGCGTGGCATTGGCGGTGGAGTCGGCGCTGGCTGGCTGATCGGCGCCTCGATGTGCGACGGGTGGGCGGCGCCTGTCGCCTGCTGGTCTCGGGATGGGTGAGCCTTTGCCTATGATCCGGCGATAGCCTGATCAAGGACGAGACATGCACACCGATTCCCCTTTGGTGCTGGGCCGCGAAGGCGCCGTTGCCACGCTGCGCTTCAACCGGCCCGCTGCGCTGAACGCCATCGACGTGCCGATGGCGAACGCTTTTCTCGCCGCGGCACGCGAACTGGCTGCCGACCCGAGCGTGCGCGCCGTGCTGGTCAGCGGCGCCGGCAAGGGCTTCATGGCCGGCGGCGATCTCGCCGTTCTGCAGGCCGACCCGCTGCAGGGCGCGGCCGACCTGATCGGTCCGCTGCACGAAGCGCTCACCGTGCTCGCCGCCATGGACGCACCTCTGGTCGCGCAAGTGCATGGCGTGGCGGCCGGCGCCGGCCTGAGCCTGATGCTGCAGGCCGACTTCGTGCTGGCCGCCGAGGGCACGCGCTTCAACCTGGCCTACGTGAACATCGGTGCCAGCTGTGATGTGGGTGCTTCGTGGGCGCTGCCGCGGCTGGTGGGCTTGCGCCGAGCGCTGGAAATCGCGATGCTGGGCGAGATGTTCGATGCGGCCACCGCCGAGCGCATGGGCCTGATCAACCGCGTGCTGCCGGCTGCCGACCTCGAGCGCGAGGCGATGGCCTTCGCACAACGTCTCGCCCAGGGGCCGACAGTGGCGCTCGGCCGGTTGCGCCGCCTGATGCGAACCTCGTTCGAGCGCGACCTGCCGGGCCAGCTCGACGCAGAGTCGGCCGCGTTCCTGGAATGTGCCAGCAGCGATGATTTCCGACTCGGCATCGACGCCTTCTTCGCGAAGAAGACACCCACCTTCACCGGCCGCTAGGCCGACACCCCTTCATCTTCAGGAGCAACCCATGAGCATCCAGGACATCTTCGTCGTCGGCACCGCCCGCACCGCCATCGGCACCTTCGGCGGCGCGCTGAAGGACGTGCCCAACACCCAACTCGCGACCACCGCGGTGAAGGCCGCCATCGAGCGCAGCGGCGTCGCGCCCGACGCCATCGGCCACGTCGTGATGGGCAACGTGATCCCCACCGACGTGAAGGACGCGTACCTCAGCCGCGTGGCGGCCATCGATGCGGGCTGCCCGATCGAGACGCCGGCCTTCAACGTCAACCGCCTCTGCGGCTCGGGCCTGCAGGCCATCGTGTCGGCGGCGCAAGCCATCGCGCTGGGCGACTGCGACATCGCCATCGGCGGCGGTTCCGAGTCGATGAGCCGCGGCCCGTACTTCGACACCTCGGCGCGCTACGGCATGCGCATGGGCGACGCCGTGCTGGTCGACTACATGCTCGGCATCCTGCACGACCCGTGGGAGAAGATGCACATGGGCATCACCGCCGAGAACGTGGCCGCACGCTACAAGATCTCGCGCGAAATGCAGGACGCGCTGGCTGTGCAGAGCCAGCAGCGCGCCGCCGCCGCCATCGCGGCCGGCCGCTTCAAGGAACAGATCGTTCCGGTCGAGGTGAAGACGCGCAAGGGCGTCGTGCTGTTCGACACCGACGAACACGTGCGCGCCGACACCACGGTCGAATCGCTGTCGAAGATGAAGCCGGCCTTCAAGAAGGACGGCCTGGTGACCGCGGGCAACGCCTCGGGCATCAACGACGGCGCCGGCGCGGTCGTGCTGGCCAACGCCGACCGCGTGAAGGCCCTGGGCCTGAAGCCGATGGCGCGGCTGGTGGGCTATGCGCATGCCGGCGTCGAGCCCGCCTACATGGGTACCGGCCCGGTGCCGGCCACGCGCAAGGTGCTCGAGCGCACGGGCCTGAAAGTGGCCGACCTCGACGTGATCGAGTCGAACGAGGCCTTCGCGGCGCAGGCCTGCGCGGTGATCCAGGAGCTGGGCTTCGACCCCGCCAAGGTGAACCCGAACGGCTCGGGCATCTCGCTGGGCCACCCGGTCGGCGCGACCGGCGCGATCATCACGACGAAGGCGATCGCCGAGCTGCACCGCACCGGCGGGCGCTATGCCCTGGTCACGATGTGCATTGGGGGCGGGCAGGGCATCGCCGCCATTTTCGAAAGGGTCTGAGATTCGGGCGCGACAATCGCCCGATGACGCCGCGCCATGCCCTCCTTCAGATCGACCCCGACGAGGTCGAGATGAGCGCCATCCGCGCACAGGGAGCGGGCGGCCAGAACGTGAACAAGGTGTCGAGTGCGGTGCACCTGCGCTACGACATCCTGGCTAGCTCCCTGCCGCCGGACGTGAAGGAGCGCCTGCTGGCATTGCGCGACAGTCGCATCACCCAGGAGGGCGTTCTGGTGCTCAAGGCGCAGCAGCATCGCACGCAGGAAATGAACCGCAGCGATGCGCTGGCGCGGCTGCAGGCGCTGGTCGACAGCGTCGCGACCCCGCCGCGCGTGCGTCGGGCTACCAAGCCGACCTATGGCTCCAAGCAGCGGCGCCTCGAAGGCAAGAGCCAGCGCTCCGAGACCAAGAGCCTGCGCGGTCGCGTCAGGGACTGAGAGGCGGCATCAGGCAGCTGGTGCCGGCTGCGGGCTGCAGAAGATGCACGATGGTGCCGGCGCGGCCGGCATGCTGGTCTCGTGGTTGCAGCAGTGCTCCAGCCAGCCGCCGACCAGCCGGTACACCGACAGGTTGGTGCGGGTGGTGGGCGCACACAGGTAGTAGCCCAGCGGGCTCTCGAAGCGCCGGCCCAGTGGCTCCACCAGTGTTCCGGCCTGGATCTCGTCTTCCACCAGGCAGGTTGGCACGATGCCCACGCCGAAGCCGGATACGGCGGCGCGGATGATGAGCGAGTACAGGTTGAAGCCGGGGCCGAAGCGGCTGCCGCTGGTGTCGCAGCCGTTGGCCTCCATCCAGTCCTGCCAGGCCAGCGGCACCTCGATGTGCTGCAGCAGTGTGGCGCGCTGCAGGTCGTCGGTCGTGCGCAGGGGCAAGGCATCGCGCAACTGGGCGCTGCAGACAATGCTGGTTTCCTTGCCGACCAGATAGCGCGCATTGGCACTCGGCCAGTTGCCGTAGCCGTACTGGATGGCGGCATCGAATTCGTGCGACACCGCGAAGTCGTGCGCGTGCTGGTAGCGCACGAAGTTCAGCGACACCTGCGGCAGGGTGCGCTTGAAGTGGCCGAGCCGCGGAAAGAGCCATTGCGCTGCAAAGGTCGGCGGCACCGACATGTTGAGCGTGCCGCCGTCGCCACCGTGGGACATCAGCTGTGCAGTGGCCGATTCGAGCGCGGCCATGGCCGGCCGCGTGGCGTTCAGGTAGGTCGCGCCCGCATCGGTCAGCTCCAGCCCCGACGGCTTGCGGACAAACAGCTTCTGGCCCAGATAGTCCTCCAGCCCCGCGATGTGGCGGCTGATGGCGCTCTGCGTCACGCACAGCTCCTTGGCGGCCATGGTGAAGGCCTGGTGCTTGGCGGCCGAATGGAAGGCGTTCAGTTCCGAGATGGTCGGGCACAGGCGGCGCATGCGGGGGTATGAGTGGTAGTCATGGACGGGTGAGATTTTAGGCGTTGCGGTCAAGGCGGGCTGGCCCGATAAATGCACCCTCTGGCATTGAATTGCGCATGGCGCGGTGCAACCGTGCCATGAGTAATGTTGAAGTCCCTTGACGAAACCCTGAATCTTTCATGACCGCTTTGTTGATTGAAAACAGCCGTGTGCTGGATGTGCATGCGCTGAACTTGCGCAGTGGCCTGTCGGTCCTGGTGCAGGACGGCCGCATTGCCGCTGTCGGCGCCGACGTGCAGGCCCCCGCCGGCGCCACGGTGATCGATGCCAAGGGCATGACACTGATGCCCGGACTGATCGATTGCCACGTGCACACGGTGGCCTCGTCGTTCAATCTGGGCACGGTCGCCAAGATGCCCAACGTGTTCGTGATGCTGCGCTCGCTGCCCATCATGAAAGGCATGCTGGAGCGTGGCTTCACCTCGGTGCGCGATGCGGGCGGTGCCGACTGGTCGCTGGCCGAAGCGGTGCGTACCGGGTTGGTACCAGGCCCGCGCATCTTTCCGTCGGGCAAGGCGCTGTCGCAGACCGGCGGCCATGCCGACTTCCGCCAGCGCAACGACGACCTGGACGTGTGTTCGTGCGCCTACAAGCTGGGCAATATCGGTCGTGTGGTCGATGGCGTCGATGCCTGCCGCATCGCTGTGCGCGAGGAAATTCTCAAGGGCGCGACACAGATCAAGGTGATGGCTTCGGGCGGCGTGGCGTCCCCCAACGACCCGATCGGCAACCTCGGCTACTCCGAAGCCGAGCTGCGCGCCGTCGTCGAGGAGGCGTCCAACGCCAACACCTACGTGATGGCCCACGCGTACACGCCGCGCGCCATCGCCCGCGCCGTGCGCTGTGGCGTGCGCACCATCGAGCACGGCAACCTGGTCGACGCCCCCACGGCCGAACTGATGGCCGAGCTGGGCGCTTTCATGGTGCCCACGCTCATCACCTACGAAGGTCTGGCCAACGAGGGCGAGCGCTACGGGCTGCCGGCCGCGTCGATCGCCAAGATCGACTCCGTGCGCGGGCAAGGCCGTGCCGCCATCGAAATCCTCGCCAAGGCTGGCGTCAAGATGGGCCTGGGCAGCGACCTGCTGGCCGAGACGCATTACCTGCAGGCCGACGAACTGCAACTGCGCGCCGACGTGCTGGGCAATGGCCCGGTGCTGCAGCAGGCCACCCTGATCGGCGCCGAGATCCTCGGCCAACAAGGCCAGCTCGGCGAAGTGACGGCCGGCGCCATGGCCGACCTGTTGCTGGTCGACGGCAATCCGCTGACCGACATCGGCTGCCTGCTGAACCAGGGCGAGCGCATCCGCGCGATCGTCAAGGACGGCGCGATCTTCAAGAACACCCTCTGACTCCCCCTTTTTTTTGTCCTCCGGAAGACAACCATGCAACGTAGAAACTTCGTCAAGCTCGGCGGCGCCGCTGCCGCACTGCAATGCCTGCCCACCATCGGCTTCAGCCAGCAGGGCGACGTGTTCCGCATCGGCTCGCTCACGCCCATCACCGGCGCAGGCAGCCCCTACGGCCCCGGCATGCAGCAGGCCATCCGCTTGGCCGTGGACGAGATCAATGCCGCGGGCGGTGCCGGCGGCCGCAAGCTGGAACTCTTCACCGAAGACGACCAGACCAAGCCCGACGCCGCCGTGCTTGCCGCCAAGAAGCTGATCGAAGTGAACAAGGTGCAGGCGCTGCTGGGCACCTGGGCCTCGGGCGTGACGCTGGCGGTGATGCCGCTGACCGACGCGGCCGGCATCATCGAGATGAACGTCTCGGGCGCGCCGGCCATTTCCACGCTCGACACCAAGGACCTGGTGTGGCGCTTCCAGGCCACCAACGACCGCTTCGGCGCAGCCTTTGCCGAGATCTGCACCAAGCGCGGTTTCAAGCGGCCCGCCACGATGGCGTTCAACAATGCCTCCGGACTTGGCAACGTCGAGGGCTTCACGCGCGCCTGGACCCAGCGTGGTGGCAAGGTGGTCGAGCACGTCACTTACGAGCCGGCCCGCCCGAGCTACCGCAGCGAGCTGCAGAAGATCCTCGCGGCCAAGCCCGACGTGATCGTGATGGGTTCGTATCTGCCCGACACGACCATTCTGCTGCGCGAGTGGTTCCAGGCCGGTGGCGACAACAAGTGGATCATCCCCGGCTGGGCGGCCAACCCCGATCTCGTGAAGGCGCTGGGCGCAGAGGTGTGCGAAGGCATCATCTCGGTGGACACCGTGTCCAATGAAAAGAGCGCTTCGTACGCGCACTTCGACGCGGCCTTCACCAAGGCCAGCGGCAAGGCCGCATCGACCAACATCTACGCCGCGATGGCCTACGACATGGTGATCGCGCTGGGCCTGGCGATGGAAGCCGCCGGTCCGCGCGCCACGGTCGAGCAGATCAACGCCAGGATCCGCGACGTCTCCAACGCACCTGGCACGGCCGTGTTCACCTTCGCCGAAGGCAAGGCGCAGCTGGCCAAGAAGGCCAAGGTGAACTACGAAGGTGCCTCGAGCAAGTTGGACTTCGACAAGGCGGGCGATGCGACGCCCGACTTCGGTGTGTACGTCATCGAAAAGGGCCAGTTGGTGCGCCGCGACGTCGTGTCGATCACGATGTGATGATGCAATGAGCTGGATCGACTTCGCCAACCTGCTGATCAACGGCCTGATCGAAGGCCTTGTGGTGGCGCTGCCCGCCCTGGCCATGACCCTGGTGATGGGCGTCAACCGCTTTCCCAATGCGGCCGCGGGTGACTTCATGACCACCGGGGCCTATGCCGCTGTCGCCGTGCAGATGCTGGGCGGCTGGCCCCTGTGGGCCGCCGCGCTGGCCAGCATGGCAGCCACCGCCGTGGTGTCCGCCGGTTCGTATGCGCTGATCTTCCGCAAGCTTGCCGGACGGCCGATGGTGTCGTCGATGCTCGCGGCCATCGGCCTGGGCTTCCTGCTGCGCAGCCTGATCTCGTTCTTTGCCGGGCACGACCAGCGCACCTTCGACCTGCCGCTGATGCGCGCCTGGAACTTCGGCGGCGTCCGCGTGCTGCCGACGGACCTCGTCATCGCGGGCATTGCTGCGGCCTGCCTGCTGGTGGTGTTCGTGCTGATCTACCGCACCAGCTTCGGCCGTCAGTTGCGCGCCGTGGCCGACAGTGCCGATCTGGCGCGTGCCAGCGGCATCCGCGCCAACGGCCTGATGCTCAGCCTGTGGCTGTTGGTGGGTGCACTCTCGGCCGTGGGCGGCGTACTGCTGGGCATGAAGTCCATCGTCAGCCCCGAGATGGGCTGGGAGAGCCTGATTCCTGCCTTCGCCGCCATGGTGCTGGGCGGCATTGGCAGCCCGGTGGGCGCGGTGCTGGGCGCGCTGCTGCTGTGCGTGGCGCAGGAACTGTCGGTGCCGCTCCTGGGACCGTCGTACAAGCTGGTACTGTCGTTCGTCGTGCTCGCGCTGGTGCTGCTGCTGCGACCAGCCGGCGTCATGGGCCGAGTGCAGCTGGTGCGCTGAGCAAGGAGACCAAACCATGATTGCTTACCTCTGTGCCATTGGCATCATCGCGCTCATCTACTGCCTGCTGGCGCTGGGCCTGAACCTGCAGTTCGGCCTCACGCGGCTGGTGAACTTCGGCGTCGTGGCCTTCTTTGCCGTCGGCGCCTACACCTCGGGCCTGCTGTCTTTGCAGGGCGTGCCGTTGCCGCTGAGCTTCCTGGCGGCGGGCGTGCTGTCGGGCCTGCTCGCGTTGCCGATCGGCCTGCTGTCGCTGCGCCTGCGCGACGATTACCTGGCCATCGTCACGCTGGGCTTCTCCGAGGCCGTGCGCATCTCGATCCAGCAGGAGAGTTGGCTCACGCACGGCGTGCAAGGCCTGCCCGGACTGCCCAAGCTGTTTGCTTCCTGGGGTGGCGCGGCGTCCGACATGGCGATTTTCGCCACGCTGCTGGTGCTGGTCGCGCTGGTGTCGTGGGGCACGGTGCGCCTCGCGCGCAGCCCCTTCGGGCGGCTGCTCAAGGCCATCGGCGACGACGAGGCGGCGCTGTCCGCACTGGGCAAGGACCCCGCCTGGTTCAAGGTGCAGGTGTTCATGCTGGGCGCGGCGCTGGCAGGCTTGGCGGGCGCGTTCTACGCCCACTTCATCACCTTCATCACGCCCGAGCAGTTCATCCCGCTCATCACCTTCTACGTGTGGATGGGCCTGGTGATGGGGGGTGCGGGCACGGTGCGCGGTGCTGTGTTCGGCTCGCTGCTGCTGATGGTGTTCCTGGAGGGCTCGCGCTTCGCCAAGGACTGGGTGCCGGGCGTGTCCGAAGTGGGCATGGCCAGCCTGCGCCTGGCGGCGGTGGGGCTGGCGCTGATCCTGGTCACGCTCTACCGACCGAATGGCCTCTTCGGAGGCAAGGCGAAATGATGCTCAAGGTAGAAGCCGTGACACGGCAATTCGGCGGGTTCAAGGCGGTCGATGGCGTCTCGCTGCAATTGGCCAGGAACGAGATTCTGGGCATCGCCGGCACCAATGGCGCAGGCAAGAGCACGTTGTTCGCCGCCATCGCCGGCCAACAGCCGGCCGATGCGGGGCGCATCATGTTCGACGGGCAGGACATCACGCGCACGCCGCCGTACCGGCGCGCCCGCATGGGCCTCGTGCGCACCTTCCAGATTCCGCGTGAGTTCAAGAGTCTCACGGTGCACGAGAACCTGCTCGCCGCCGCGGCCAACCCGCAGGGCGAGCGCCTGGTCAACGCTTTTTTCCAGACGCGTGGCCTGCGTGCGCATGAGGCACAACTGGCCGACAAGGCCGATGGCATTCTGCAGTTCCTCAACCTCGCGCGGGTGCGGGACGTGAAAGCCGGCGGGCTGTCGGGCGGGCAGAAAAAGCTGGTCGAACTGGGCCGTGTGCTCATGCTCGACCCGCGCTGCATCCTGCTGGACGAGCCCTTCGCTGGTGTCAACCCGGTGCTGATCGAAGAGATTTGCGACCGCGTGCGTGAACTGCATGCGCGCGGCATTGCCTTCGTGGTGATCGAGCACCATCTGCAGGCGCTGAAGGCGTTGTCGAACCGGTTGATCGTGATGGACCGCGGACGCGTCCTCGCCGAGGGCGACCCACGCACCGTGCTGGACGACCCGCGGGTGCAAGAGGCTTACATGGGAGGCGTCGTATGAGCGCGGTGGTCAACCTGCTGCAGATCGCGCAACTGCGCGGCGGCTACTCGGACGTCGACATCATCCACGGCATCGACCTGGCCGTCGCGCCGGGCGAGATCGTCACCATCGCCGGCACCAACGGTGCCGGCAAGTCGACGGTGGTGAAGGCGCTGCTGGGCCTGCTGCCGCGGGTGTCGGGCACGGTCCTGCTGAACGGGCGCGACATCACCCGACTGTCGGCCGAGGACCGCTTCGACGCGGGCCTGGCCTACGTGCCGCAGGTGGCCAACGTGTTCCCGTCGCTGACCGTGCGCGAGAACCTGCTCGTGGTGCGTGGCGTGCCGAACGTCAGGCGCCGCATGGACGAGGTGCTGGTCGATTTCCCCGCGCTGGTGGAACGCCTGCCGCAGTCGGCCGGCGACCTGTCGGGTGGCGAGCGTCAGCAACTGGCCTTCGCCCGCGCGCTGATGCCGTCACCACGCATCATGGTGCTCGACGAGCCCACGGCCGCACTCGCTCCCTCACTGGTGGGCAAGGTCTTCGACATGGTGCGCAAGCTGCCCGCCTCGGGCGTGGCCGTGCTCATGGTCGAGCAGCGCGCGCGCCAGGCGCTGCAGATCAGCCATCAGGGCTACATCCTCGACCAGGGGCGCTGCGTGCTGCAGGGGCAGGCGCAGGCGTTGCTGGGCGACGAACGGATGGCGCAGTTGTATCTCGGGAACCACTGAGCGGCGCCATGGCGGGGGCGGTCAGCCCAGGTGTTCGGAAACGAAATCCAGGAAGGACGTGATTCGCGCCGACAGTTGCGTGTTGCGGTAGTACACCGCGTGGATCGGCTGGCGAAGGTCGGCCGTGTCGCGTGCCAGCACCTGCACCAGATCGCCGCGGGCGCGGTCGGCGGCGGTCATGAAGTCAGCCAGGCACACCAGGCCCACGCCGGCCAGCGCGAGCTGGCGCAAGGTCTCGCCGCTCGATGCGGTCAGCATCGGCGCGATGGGCCAGTCCTCGCCATGCGCGCCGCGCAAGGGCCAACGGTTGAGCGCTTCGGGCTGGGTGAAGCCGAGCAGCATGTGGTTGGCGAGGTCCGCCACGCGCTTGGGCCGGCCTTGCGCCTGAAGGTAAGCCGGGCTCGCGAGCACGCGCAGCCGGTGGCTTCCCAGCGGGCGGGCATGCAGCGTCGAGTCGCGCAGCGCGCCGATGCGGATGGCGATGTCGGTACGGCGTTCGAGCAGGTCGATGTTCAGGTCGTCGGTGTCGAGCTCGAGGTTGATCTGCGGAAAGCGTCGCCTGAATTCCGGCACCAACGGCACGACGACATGGAGCATGAATGGAGAAGCGGCGTTCACGCGCAAGCGCCCGGCGGGCTGTTGGCGGCGTGCCGCCATCTGCTCTTCGGCGTCGTCGATGGCGTCCAGGATGCTGCGGGCGCGCACCAAGAAGGCCTGGCCTTCCTCGGTGAGCGCAAGGCGCCGTGTGGTGCGGTGCATGAGCGTGGTGTCGAGCTTCTGTTCGAGCCGGCTGAGCGCGCGGCTGATGCCCGAAACCGTCTGTGAAAGCTGCTCTGCCGCCGCGGTGATCGACCCGGCGTCCACCACGGCGCGAAAGGCGGAAAGTTCTTCGATCGTGGTCTTCATTGTTGACTCCAGATCAATTGACTTTGCGAGCTTAAGGGGTTTTTCTGCAAAGGTAAAAAGCCGAGACTTCGGTTCTTTCCCGAACCACCGGAGCTTCCATGCCCATTGCTCTTCTCGCGCTGACTCTCAGCGCCTTCGCCATCGGCACGACCGAGTTCGTGATCGTCGGCCTGTTGCCGACCGTGGCGGCCGACCTCGGCATCAGCCTGCCCTCGGCCGGCCTGCTGGTCAGCCTGTACGCGCTCGGCGTCGCCGTCGGCGCGCCGGTGCTGACCGCCCTGACCGGCAGGGTGCCGCGCAAGGCGCTGCTGCTCGGCCTGATGGCGCTCTTCACCGCCGGCAACCTGCTGGCCTGGCAGGCGCCCAGCTACGAGACGCTGGTCGCGGCGCGCGTCCTCACCGGCCTGGCGCACGGCGTGTTCTTCTCGATCGGCTCGACCATCGCCACCGGCCTGGTGCCCAAGGAAAAGGCGGCGAGCGCCATCGCGGTCATGTTCACCGGGCTCACGGTGGCGCTGGTCACCGGCGTGCCGCTGGGCACCTTCATCGGCCAGCATTTCGGCTGGCGCGAGACCTTCCTCGCCGTCTCGGCGCTGGGCGTGATCGCCTTCATCGGCAGCTGGATCTTCGTGCCGAAGAACATCCGCCACAGCGCGCCGGCCTCGCTGGTGCAGCAGGCCAGGGTGCTGGCCGAGCCGCGCCTCCTGCTGGTCTACGCCAAGACGGCCATCGGCTACGGCGGCTCGTTCATTCCCTTCACCTTTCTCGCCTCGATCCTCACCGACGTGTCGGGCTTCAGCGCCGGTGCGGTCGGCTGGGTGATGCTGGTGTATGGTGTGTCGGTTGCGGTGGGCAACATCTGGGGTGGCAAACTGGCCGACCGACTCGGACCGATCCCGGCATTGAAGATCATCTTTGCGCTGCTGGCCACCGTGCTGCTGGTCTTGCAGTTCACCGCGCCGCACAAGTGGCTGGCGCTGGCCACCGTGCTGGCGTGGGGCGCGGTCGCCTTCGGCAACGTGCCGGGCCTGCAGGTGTACGTGGTCAAGCAGGCGGAGCGCTTCACGCCGCAGGCGGTCGACGTGGCCTCGGGCCTGAACATCGCGGCCTTCAACCTCGGCATCGCCGGCGCGGCCTGGGCCGGTGGGTTGATCGTCACGCACCTTGGGCTGATGCACACGCCGTGGATCGGCGCACTGGTGGTGCTCGTTTCGCTGGCCCTCACGCAATGGAGCGGAAAGCTCGACCAACGCAACGAAAAGTTTGTCGCACACCCCCAAGCTTCGTTTCACTCCGCCCACCCCCCTGCGGGGGGCAACGCCAGCGGCCCGGCAAAGCCGGTTCCGCGGCATTCCACGAACTGATTTACAAGGAGAGTTTCCATGAACACGAACACCATCCCCGCCTTCGGCCTCGGCACGTTCCGCCTGAAGGACCAGGTCGTCATCGACTCGGTCAAGACGGGCCTCGAACTCGGTTACCGCCTCGTCGACACGGCGCAGATCTACGGTAACGAGGCTGAGGTCGGCCAGGCGATCGCCGAAAGCGGCGTGCCGCGCGACGACATCTTCATCACCACCAAGATCTGGACCGCGAACTACGCCGAGGACAAGCTGGTGCCCAGCCTGAAGGACAGTCTTCAGAAGCTGCGCACCGACCACGTCGACCTGACGCTGATCCACTGGCCGTCACCGAACAACGCGGTGCCGGTCGCCGAGTTCATGGGCGCCTTGATGCAAGCCAAGGCGCAGGGCCTGACCAGGCGCATCGGCATCTCCAACTTCAACATCGCGCTGATGAAAGAGGCCATTGAGGCCGTGGGCGCCGAGCACATTGCAACGAACCAGATCGAGCTGTCGCCCTTCCTTCAGAACCGCAAGGTGGTTGATTTCGCGAAGAGCCAGGGCATCCACATCACCTCGTACATGACGCTGGCCTACGGCAAGGCGCTGAAGGACCCGGTGATCGAGGCCATGGCCTCGGCCCGAAACGCAACGCCTGCGCAGGTGGTGCTGGCCTGGGCCATGCAGCTCGGCTACGCGGTGATCCCCTCATCGACGAAGCGCGAGAACCTGGCGAGCAACCTGCTGGCGCAGCAACTTCAGCTCAGCGATGCCGACATGGCACAGATCGCACGGATGGACCGCGGCGAGCGCCTCACCAGCCCCGAGGGCCTGGCGCCGGCCTGGGACTGATGAAAAAGCAGGACGCGCAAGACGGCTTGCGTGTCACTTCCCGCTGGTGGCCTGCAACGCCGCCAGCGTTTCCGCATCGGTACGGTAAGCGAAGAACATCGGGCCGGGCGTCAGCAGGCCGGCACGCTCGAGCACCTGCTGCGCGGGCAGCTTGAGCCCCGACAGGTGCAGGCGCACGCCTTGCGATTCGAGCAACCGGCGGATGCTGCCAAAAACCTCCGCGCCCGTGATGTCCACGCGGTTGATCGGATGGGCGAAAAGACACACGTCGGTGAGTCCTGGCCGTTCGGCCAGCGCGACGGTGATGGCGCGCTCCAGCGTGCTGCCCGAGGCGAAGTCGAGTTCGGCATCCATGCGCAGCGCGTAGAGATGGGGCGCCAGCGGCGGCAGGTGCCACAGGTGCCGGTCGCGCAGGCTGCCGTCGGCATGCAGGCCGACCTCGATGATGCGCGGGTGCAGGTGCCGGTACATGTAGTGCGCCAGCGCCGCCAGCAGGCCGCCGAGCACCCCCCAGTAGATCGACGGCGCCGTGGCGATGGTCAGCGCAAAGGTGCCCAGCGCGATGGCCGCCTCGATGCGCGAGATGCGCCAGAGCGCGACAAAGGCCGAAGGCCGCATCAACCCGAGCGTGGCGGTGACCACGACCGAGGCCAGCACCGCCTGCGGCACATGGAACAGCAGCGGCATCGCCCAAAGCAGCGCCGCCGCAACCACCGCCACGCTGAAGAGCGTCGACCACTGCGTCTTGGCCCCGGCATAGAGCGTGATGGCGGAGCGCGAGAACGACGAACTGGTGGGGAACGACCCTGTGAGGCCCGAGGCGATCTTGCCCAGGCCCTGGCCGATCAGATCCTGGTTCTCGTTCCAGAGCTTGCCCGCACGTGCGTTGTCGACCTTGGCGCTCGACGCCGTTTCCAGAAAGCTCACCAGCGTGATGAGGAACGCCGGCAGCAGCAGGGCGCCGACCTGGTCGAGCGTGAGGCCGCCTGGCAAGTAGAAGGCGGGCAGGCCGGACGGCAGCTTGCCGATGACGGCCCCGCCTTCGAGCGCGTAGCCGATGGCCGCGCTCACCGCTGCCGCCACGGCCACCAGCACCATCGTGGTCGGAACACGTGGCACGAAGCGCTTGCCCAGCCACAGCATCGCCATGCCGCCCAGGCCGAATGCAACAGCAATGAGATCGGGCGGTGGACCCCGCAACAACTGGGCGTAGCTGCGTCCGGTGAAGCCGAGCAGCGCGGGCAGTTGGGACAGGGTGATCAGCACGGCCGCCCCCTGCGTGAAACCCATCAGCACTGGCGAATTGACCAGGCGCAGCAGCCAGCCGAAGCGCGCAGCGCCGAGCACGAACTGCATCGCCCCGGAAAACAGCGTGAGCCACACGGCGAGCGCGACCCATTCCTGGCTGCCCCTGATCGCCAACGGCGACAGCGAGGCTCCCACCAGCAAGCTCGTGAGTGCGGTCGGCCCGACCGACAGGCGTGCCGACGAACTGAAGAGCACGGCGATCAGCGCCGGAAACAGCGCCGCATAGACCCCGGTGACCAGTGGCATGCCTGCCAGCGCCGCGTAGGCGACACCTTGCGGGATCACCATCAGGGCCACGGTGATGCCGGCTGACGCCTCGTTCAAGAGCAGTGCGCGGTCGGGGCGCGGCCAGGCGAGGAAAGGGAGCCAGCGCTGGAGTTGCGCACGTGTCAACGTCATGGAGAAGGCGGTGGCCGCAACGGGAATTCGAGGGGGTCGATCATACGGAAGCACCGTGACACGCTGCAGTCTCAGCGCGTTTTCTTGTGCTGGAAGGCGGTCGGCGACTGACCGGTCGCGGCCTTGAACATGGCACAGAAGGCGCTGTCGGTCGCATAGCCGCTGGCGTTGGCGACCTGGCTCACAGGCATGCCGCGTGCGAGCAGTGGCAGCGCATGCGCAAGGATCGCCTGCTGGCGCCAGGCCTGCCAGCTCATGCCCAGTTGGCTGCGGAACATGCGCGCCACGGTGCGTTCGCTCGCGCCGATGGCGGCCGCGCGCTCGGCCAGCGTGGCGCTGGCAGCCGGGTGGCGCAACAGGGTTTCGCAGAGCTGGCGCAGCCGCTTGTCGGCGGGCAACGGCACGTCGATGCGGATCTGTGTGGCGCGTTCCAGTTCGTCGACCAGCAGGGGCGCGATCCAGCGTTCGCGCTGTGCGGCATGCGGGTCACCGCCGGGCTGATGGTCGGGCGTGGTGTCCAGCGCCAGCATCAATGCCCGCAGCAAGGGGCTGATCTCCAGCACCTCGCACTTGTCCCAGGCGGGCGACACCCAACTGTGGAGGTAGATCGTGCGCAGTTCCGCATCTTCGATCAACGTGATGCTGTGCGGCATGTCGGCGGGCACCCACAGCGCACGCGACGGCGGCACGATGTAGCTGCCGTCCTGGGTCGACAGGCGGATCACCCCGCGCGTCGAAAAAGTCAGCTGCGGCCACGGATGCTGGTGCAGGGCCACGAAGGTGTCGGCCTGCAGGAAATGCTCCTTGGCCCGCAGCGGGCGCATGGCGTCCGGCGCGTAGAAGTGCGGGGTGAGGGGGCCGACGATATGGGCCGGACCGTCCGTCGAATCAAGCTTTGGCATGGTTTCGATAAATGTTGTCCATGTATCGCCATTCTGCCGTGGCTATCGCCTCTACGATCGAAGCGCCCCTGTGTTTTTTCAGTCACCGTTTCATCGCCGATCGCCCATGTCCTCCTCTACATCCTCTCCCGCCGGCAGCGGCCCCACCTTGCGCGCCGACGCGCAGCTCATCGGCCTGGTCGGCCTCGCTCATGCGGTCAGCCACTTCAGCCAGTTGATCCTGGCGCCCTTGTTCCCTTGGCTCAAGGACGCGTTCAATGTGAGCTACGTGGAGCTCGGCGCGGTGCTCACCGTCTTTTTCGTCGTCTCGTGCCTGGTGCAGGCCGCCTCCGGTTTCATCGTCGACAAGATGGGTCCCAGGCCCGTGCTCTTCGTCGGCTTGGGCATGCTGGGCATCGCCGCTTTCGGGTACGCGAGCGCGCAGAGCTACTGGATGCTGCTGGTGAGCGCGGTGTTCGGCGGCATCGGCAACGGCGTGTTCCATCCGGTCGACTACACGCTGTTCAACCGCAAGGTCGCGCCGACCCGGCTCGGCCATGCGTACAGCGTGCACGGGATCACCGGCAGCCTGGGTTGGGCGCTGGCGCCGGCCTTCGTCGTGCCGTTGGCGATGGCCTATTCGTGGCGCGTGGCACTGGCCGCCGCTGGGGTGCTGGCCATTGCCGTGCTCCTGGTGCTGTGGGTGTACCGCGGCGTGCTGGCGCTCGACGTGAAGGCGGTGCAGAAAGCCACCGGCCAGGGCACGGCCGTGTCGGGCAGCGAGTTCGGCTTCCTGCGCATACCGGCGGTCTGGATGTGCTTTGCGTTCTTCTTCTTCTACGCGATGGTCATCAGTGTGGTGCAGACCTTCGCGCCGGTGGCCGCTGGTCACCTGCACGCGGTACCGGTCGCGCTGGTGGCGGTGTGCCTCACGGTGTACATGGTGGCCAGCGCGGGCGGCATGGTGCTGGGTGGCTTTCTGGCGGCCGACCCGTCGCGCTGCGAACGCATCGTGGGCGTGGGTTTCGGCATCGGTGCCGCACTCGCATTGACGCTGGCCTTCGCCGACTTCGCGCCGGTGCTGGTGCCGGTGATGTTCGGTGCGATGGGTTTTGCGTCGGGTATTGCGGGGCCGTCGCGCGACCTGCTTGTGAAGCGGTCGACGCCTGCCAACGCTACGGGCCGCGTCTACGGCGTGGTGTATGCGGGTCTCGACATCGGCCAGGCCACGGCACCGCTGGTGTTCGGCGGGCTGATGGACAGCGGTCAGTACCGCAGCGTGATCATCGGCCTGGCGATCGTGCAGAGCGTGCTGATCATCAGTGCGTTCAATGTGCGGCGCGTGCGCCGCGAGTCGCTGATGCCGGCGGCTTCCGTGTCGGCTTGAAGCGCCTGGAGCCGCCCCGCCGAAGGAGCGGCGCTCAACGGGCCGAGAGGAAAGCGGCCATGCGCTGCAGCTCGTCGTCGCGCGCGGCATTGAAGGCAGGGCTGCTCGGTGGGACGTCGGCATAGCCGAAGTGTGGCTGCAGCTGGCCGCCGACCGAGGTCACGTTGGCCCATCCGATCACATGCTCGTGCCACAGCAGGGGCAGCGCGTAGTGCCCGAACTGGCGCTGCGGCGCGGGCGTGTAGGCTTCGAATTTGTAGGTCCACCCCCAGAGCAGCGCAAAGCGTCGGCGGTCCCATACCAGGGGGTCGAAGGGCGCGAGCAGCCGCACCGAGTCGTCGGCCACATGCCGGCGCGACCGCGGGTTCTCGTCGGCGGGCCAGTACCAGGTGGTGCCGTCGATGCGGCAGCTGGCCAGCGCTTGGCCGCGCGCCTGGCGCAAGGCCGCCTGCAGTTGCAACTGCAGGTGCGGCGCGCCGTAGCTCAGCAGCCGCACGAGGTACGTGAGGCTGGCCGCCGGCAGCGGCGCGTACTTGCGTACGACCAGATCGATCAACGCGGCCGCGCGGCGTGCGCGGTCGGCATCGCTGTCTTGCGCGGGCGGATGCGTCACGGCCTCGTAGACGCGCGTGCCGCTGTCGCGCCGCACCACGCGCAGCAGGCCGCGGTAGTGCAGGCCGTCGAGCAGATGGGTGCTGGCGTTGCTGGAGCCACCCCAATAGTTCGTCGTCGTGCCATGCGCGAAATGCAGTTCGACCTGGCGCGGATGCACCGGTCCGCGCGCCTTCACGAAGTCGAGCACGTCCTGTGCCTTGCGCTGCAGCGCGGCGTCCCAGGGCCGGCGTTCGCCACGCGGATGCATGAGTGCCAGGTGCGCACGCGGAAGGAAGCCGTAGTTGACGAGGCAGTCCTCCTCGATGTCCAGCCTGGCATAGCGGCGTTCGAGATCGCCCGCACGGTAGTCCTTGACGCGATGGCGCAGCGTCAGGTCCTGCGCGCGTGCGGGCGCACGGATCGGATCGGCCTGCACGAAGCCCAGGCGCTCGATGGCGCGCTGCAGCGTTGTCGGTTTGAAGAGCGTGCGCGCGATCGCATAGCGTCGCAACTGATCGAGGGTCGGATCGGCCATGCGCCGCATTGCAGCACAGATCGCTGGCCGGGGCTCGTCCTCAGACGCACTGGCGATGTCGTGCGATGCAGGTGTCGAGCACCTCGCCGCCATCGCGCTGCCACCAGTCGAGCACCGAGAAGATCTCGACCTCGCTGAAACCATCGAAGCCTGCCGCCTCGACCCAGCCTCGGATCTTCTTGAGCTCAACGACGCCGTCGCCCATCATCCCGCGGTCTGACAGCAGGTCTCGCGTCGGCGTGAGCCAGTCGCACACGTGGTAGGCCAGCAGGCGCTCCTTCCCGGCGCGTGCGATCTGCTGCTGCAGCTTCGGGTCCCACCACACGTGGTAGATGTCGAGCGCGACGCCGAGCATGCCGGTGTTGCCAGGATCAAGCTCGTCGCAGACGTCGAGTGCATGCTCGAGCGTGTTGATACAGGCGCGGTCGGCCGCCTGCATCGGGTGCAGCGGCTCGATGGCCAGCGGCATGCCGACCTCGCGTGCATAGTCCAGCGACGCCGCGATGCCATCGCGCACCTCGCTGCGAGCGCGGGCGATGTCGGTGTAGACGGCCTTGCCGTCGAGGGCGCCGGGGAGGGCGCCGACCACGAGCACCAGGCAGGGCGCATTCAGGGTCTTGGCCTCGTCGATGGCGCGGCGGTTGTCGTCGAGTGCGGCCTTCAGCCCGACCGCGTCGGGCGCGGGGAAGAAGCCGCCGCGGCAGTAGCCCGACAGGCCGATGCCATGCGCCTTCAGCTGCCTGGCCACCTTGTCGAGCCCGACCGCCGCGACTTGGTCGCGCCAGGGGCTGATCGCGCGGATGCCACGTTCGGCGCACTGATCGATGATGCGGTCGAGCGGCACCTCGGTGCCATGCTGCTTGCGCACGGTCGCGGTGTTGATGGACAGCCAGTCGTGGTTCTGGGAGAAGTCGCGCATCGGAGTCTCAGTGTGTGTCGGTGGGGGTGGGTGGGGTCCGCTCGCGGCGCAGCTGGCGCAGGATGGCGGCGTTGTCGAGTTCGCCATCGCCCGCGGCCACGGCGGCGCGCATCAGCGCGGCATGGGTTTCGGACAGTGGCAGCCGCTGCCCCGTGCGTTGGCCATGGCCGAGCATCAGGTCGACGTCCTTCAGGTGCTGGCGGATGCGCGATTGCGGCGTGAAGTCTTCGTTCACCATCATTGCGCCCTTGGCCAGCGCAGCGTCGGAACGCGCTGGCGTCGCCAACACGAGTTCGAGAAAACGCGCCGGCGCGATGCCCATCGATTCGGCGAACACCATGCCCTCGGCCAGCGCCGCGCGGTTGAGGCCGAGCACCAGGTTGGTCGCAAGCTTCGCGCGCGCACCGGCACCGGCGCCGCCGACGTGGACGCGCTTCGACGAGAGCACCGACAGCCAAGGCGCGAGGGCCTCGATCGCGTCGCCGTTGCCGCCGAGCAGCAGCGTGGCGTCACCTGCTGCGATCTGGCGGCTTGAACCCGACAGCGGCGCTTCGACGAGGTCGATGTGGCGCGCGCCCAGCCGCTGCGCCAGGGCTTCGAGCGCCTCGGGAATGCCGGTCGAGCAATCAATGACCGCGCGTAGCGCGCCGCCCGAGGCCAGGCCGTCCGGACCTTCGATGGCTTCGATGGCGCCCGCTGTGTCGAACACTGCGAGCACGACCACCGGGCAGACCGCGCCGACTTCGCGTGGCGATGCGGCGACGCGCAGGCCTTGCGCGTGCAACGCGTCCCGTGCGTCCGCGCGCATGTCGAAGCCGACGACCTCGAAGCCGGCCTGCGTCAGGCGCTGTGCGAGCGCGGTGCCGACCAGGCCGAGACCGATCAGGCCGACCGGCAGCGAGCGATCGAACGCACGTCGAGAGGGAGAAGACGATGTCACAGCGAGGCTCCGCCGCAGATTTGAATCTCCTGTCCGGTGATCGCCGCCGCGTCGGCCGACAACAGATAGGCCACCAGCGCGGCGATCTCCTGCGGCTGGATCAGGCGTCCCATCGGCGGGACGCGCGGCGCGGCCGTCTTGCGCGCCGGATCATCGAGCATCGCAGTTGCCGTGGCGGCCGGCGAAACGACGTTCACGGTCACGCCATCGGCGACGACCTCGGCCGCCCAACTGCGCGCCAGTGCCACGAGCGCGGCCTTTGTTGCCGCGTACTGGCTGCGCCCGGCCATGCCGCGCGCGACGCGGCTGCCGACCACGACGACACGGCCATGGCTGGCTTTCTGCATGCACGGCATGAGCACATCGGCAATGCGCGTCAGCGCATCGACGTGCAACTGCCACATCCGCTGGCCGGCACCGGCGTCGAGCGCGCCGAGCGTGCCCACGCGCAGCACGCCGGCAGCATGCACCAGCGCGTCGACGGCGCCTCCATCGATGGCGGCGAGGCTGGCTTCGGCCGTGGCCGCGCCGTCGCAAAGATCGACAGCGACGGCCGTGAAGGCGGCGTGCGCGAGCGTCGCCGGCGCCAGGTCGAAGCCTGTGACGTGCCAGCCGTCGTCGAGCAGCCGTCTGGCGATGGCAAGGCCGATGCCCGAGCTGCTTCCGGTGACGACGGCGCGCCGCCGGTCATTCGACACGGATGTTGCCCTCCGTGATGATCTTCTGCGATGCTGCCATGTCGCCATGTTGGAACTTGGCGAAGTCCTCGACCGAACCGGGTGTCAGCAGCAGGCCCTGCGGCGTCAACTTCTCGCGCATGTCCGCGCTGGCCAACGCCTTGTTCACCTCGGCGTTGAGCCGCTGCGTGATGTCCGCCGGTAGCTTGGCCGGGCCCCACAGGCCGTACCAGCTGTAGAACTCGTAGCCCTCAATGGTCTCGCCCACCGTGGGCACGTCGGGTAGGCTGGTCGCACGCGCCTTCGAGGTCACGGCGATCACGCGCAGCATCCCGCTCTTGTGGTACTGAAGCGAGCCGAGGATGGGGTCGATGAAGCCGTCGATCTGCCCGCCGATCAGGTCCTGGAACGCAGGCGCGGTGCCCTTGTACGGAACGATCAGGTAATCGAGATTGCCTGCGCGTTTGAGCAGTTCGGTCGACAGGTGGCCGGCCGAGCCGATCGAGCCGACCGCGAAGGTCATCTTGCCGGGGTTGGAGTTGGCATAGGCGACCAGCGACTTCACATCGGTGATCGGCAGGTTCTTGTTGATCGCCACCGACAGCGGCGCCTTGGCGACCAGCGCCACCGGCGTGAAGTTGGCGACTACGCTGTAGGGCACCGACTTCATCGTCATCGGTGCCGTCACGAAGGTCGATGCGTTGAACAGCAGCGTGTACCCATCGGCCGGTGCCTTGGCCACGTTGTCCGCGCCGATGGTGCCGTTGCCGCCGGGCCGGTTGTCAACGACAAAGGTCTGGCCCGTCTGTTCGCCGAGCTTCTGCGCGAGCAGGCGGCCCACGGTGTCGAGCGTGCCGCCGGGCGGGAAGGGAATGACCACGCGCACCGGCTTGTTGGGCCACGCTTGCGCGCAGGCGCCCGCCGTGGCGAGGCCGAACAGGATCGGCGCGAGCGCCTTCAGAAGGATTCGCTTGTTCATGTGTTGTCTCCGTTGTATTTCTTGAACTCGCTTGATCCGTCAGCTGTCCACGCCGTGCAGGGCCAGCAGCGTCTTCATGCGCTGCACCGCCAGCTCCGGCTTCTCCAGCACGCTGGCCGCATCCGCCAGGCGGAACAGCTCGGCGAAATGCTGCAAAGAGCGCGTGCTCTGCTGGCCGCCGACCATCGTGAAGTGCCGCTGGTGGCCGTTGAGCCATGCCATGAACACGACGCCGGTCTTGTAGAAGCGCGTGGGCGCCGCGAAGATGTGGCGCGACAGCGGCACGGTCGGGCCGAGGATGGCGTGGAACTTGTCGACGTTGCCCTGCGCAAGCTCGCCGAGCGCCGAGCTCGCGGCCGGCGCGATGGCGTCGAAGATGCCGAGCAGCGCATCGCTCTGGCCATGCATCGGCTCGGTGCCGAAGCCGTCGCCCGCGATCAGCTCCGCGTAGTTGAAGTCGTCGCCCGTGTACATCCGCACGCCCGAGGGCAGGCGGCGGCGCATGGCGATCTCCTTGTCCTTGTCGAGGAGGGAGATCTTGATGCCGTCGACCTTGTCCGGATGGGCCGCGATGATGCCGACCGCCGTGTCCATGGACGCGTCGACATCCGACGTTCCCCAATATCCCGCGAGCGCCGGGTCGAACATCTCGCCCAGCCAGTGCAGCACGACCGGCTGCCTGGCCTGCGACAGGATGCGGTCGTATACGCGCTCGTAGTCGGCCGGGCTCTTCGCGACGCGGGCCAGCGCGCGGCTGGCCATCACGATCAGCTTGCCGCCGAGCTTTTCGATGGCGGCCATCTGTTCCTCGTAGCCGCGGATCACATCATCGACGCTCTTCACGTCGTCGAGGTTCAGATGGTCGGTGCCGCAGCCCGAGGCGACCAGCGCGCTCGGTACATCCTTCGCGGCGTCGAGCGATCGGCGGATCAGTTCCAGCGAGGTCGGCCAGTCCAGGCCCATGCCGCGCTGCGCGGTGTCCATCGCCTCCGCGACGCCCAGGCCGAGCGACCAGAGGTGCTGGCGGTAGGCGATGGTGGTGTCCCAGTCGACGGCGGCCTGCAGCCACGGATCGGCCACGGCGACCGGGTCGGCCACGACGTGCGCGGCGGAGTAGGCGATGCGGTTGAACGTGACGCCAGGCGCCGGCTTCGCGGGCACGCTGCCCTTCAACGTGTACGGTGCGAGGGATCGGTTCGCGGTCGGCAGGGTGAGGGTCAGTGCCATGGTGCTTTTCCTCAGACCTTCAGCGCGGGCACGTCGACCCAGCGACGGTCCTTCCACGACGCGAGCGCAGCCTCGACCAGCTGCACGCCCTTGGCGCCTTCGGGCAACGTCCACTTGTACGGCGCGTTTTCGACCACGTGGCGGATGAAGTGCTCCCACTGGATCTTGAAGCCGTTGTCGTAGACCTGCGAGTCGGGGATCTCCTGCCACTGGTCGAAGAAGTTCATCGTCTGCTTCTCGTCAGGGTTCCACACCGGGCGCGGCGTGGCCACGCGCGACTGCGCACGGCAGCTCGACAGGCCCGCCACGGCCGAGCCATCGGTGCCGTCGACATGGAAGGTGACGAGGTCGTCCCGGCGCACGCGCGTGACCCAGCTCATGTTGATCTGCGCGATCACCGGCTCGCCGTTGTGGCCCGTGAGTTCGCAGGTCGCATAGGCGGCGTCGTCGGCGGTCGCTTCGTACGGTTGGTCGTTCTCGTCCCAGCGCTTGGGGATGTGCGTTGCGCCGAGGCAGCTCACCGACTTCACTTCGCCGAACAGGTTGTCCAGCACGTAGCGCCAGTGGCACATCATGTCCAGGATCATCCCGCCCCCGTCTTCCTTGCGGTAGTTCCAGCTCGGGCGCTGGATCGGTTGCAGGTCGCCCTCGAACACCCAGTAGCCGAACTCCAGGCGCACGCTCAGCATGCGGCCGAAGAAGCCGGCGCGGCGCAGCATGTCGAGCTTGCGCAGGCCCGGCAGGAAGAGCTTGTCCTGCACGGCGCCGTGCTTGAGGCCCGAGCCTTCTGCGAGGCGTGCGATCTCGACTGCTTCGTTGAGGTTGGTCGCGATCGGCTTCTCGCAGTACACGTGCTTGCCCGCGCGGATCGCCTTGGCGAGCAGGGTGGGGCGCATCTGGGTGGTGCCGGCGTCGAAGAAGATCGTGTCGTCGGGGTTCTCGAGTGCGGCGTCGAGGTCGGTGCCCCAACGCGCGATGCCGTGCTTCTTGGCCAGCGCTTCCATCTTCTCGGCGTTGCGGCCGATGAGGATCGGGTCGGGCATGACCTTGTCGCCGTTCGACAGCGTCACCCCGCCTTGCGCGCGGATGGCGCAGATGGAGCGGATCAAATGCTGGTTCATGCCCATGCGTCCGGTGACGCCGTGCATGATGAGTCCGAGTCGTTGTGTAGCCATGGTTGTTCGGTGGTGCGGTGGGGTTACTGGGGTTGCAGGCCTGCGGCCTTCACGAGTGCGGCGTTGCTCTTGATCTCGTCCTTGATGTACGTGTCGAACTGCTCGGGCTTGAGCGTCCAGGCATCGGCGCCCAGCTTCAGGAAGCGTTCTTTCACCTCGGGCGAGGCGAGCGCCTTCTCGACTTCGTCGTGCAGCTTGTTGACGATGTCGCGTGGTGTCTTGGCCGGCACCATCATCCCGATCCAGAAGTTGAATTCCGATCCCGGCACACCGGCTTCTGCGGTGGTCGGCACGTTGGGCAAGGCGGCGGCGCGTTTGGGTGAGCCGACGGCCAGCGCCAGCAGCGTGCCTTCCTTGATCTGGCCGATCACCGGGGCGATGGGCGAGAAGTAGTAGTCGACGCGGCCCGACAGCACTTCGGTCACCGCCTCGCCCGATCCTTTGAAGGGAATGTTGGTCGCATCGATCTTCGCGGCCATCTTGAATTTCTCGGCATTCAGGTGCGTGGCGCTACCTTGGCCGGCCGACGCAAAGTTGATGGTGCCCGGCTTGGCACGGGCCAGGTCCACCAGTTCCTGCAGCGTCTTGATGTTCTTCGACGGCGAGATCACCAGCGCGTTCGGCAGCGATGAGATCGGTGTCACGCCCGCGAAGTCGTGGACCGTGTCGAACGGCAACTTCGCGAAGGTCGACGGGCTCACGGTGTGCGACGACGAGTGGATCATGACCGTGTAGCCGTCGGGCGCCGCCGTCGCCACCGCCTGCTGGCCGATGGTGCCGCTGGCGCCGCCGCGGTTGTCGATCACCAACGTCTGTCCCATGCTCTGGCTCATCTTGTCGGCGATGGCGCGCGCAATGATGTCGGTCGTGCTTCCGGCAGCGAAAGGCACCACCACGCGGATCGGCTTGTTGGGATAAGTGCCTTGCGCCATGGCACTAGGGGTGGCCAGGCTGGCGAGCCCGGCGAGGGACGCCGTGAGGGCAAGACGGATGAAGGAAGTCATGAGCGTTGTCTCCTGCGAGTCGGTCATGCCGACGATGTTGTTGCAGATCAATTCACTAATTGGTGAATTAGATGCAATTCTGCGCAACGCCGCGACCGCGGTCAATCGCTCGACCGGTTGGCATGCTTGGTAGTTACCCGAAGAGAGACGCGGCGCGGACGGGGGAGTGCACGCGCAGGGGTGTCAGCGCAGGACGTAGCCCAGCACCAGTTCCGTGATGTGCGAAAGGCGTTGCGCGAGCGCCTTGGGCGCGCGCAGGTCACGGCCGAAGATCACTGACAGCGTCGGGTTGTTCGACAGGTAGAAGTAGCAGATCGATGCAATCGAAATGTAGAGCTGGATCGGATCGATGCCGTCGCGAAACAGTCCCTCGCGGCGACCGCGCTCGAGCACGTCGGCAAGCAACTGCACCAGGGGGGAATTCATCTCCTGGATGCGTGCCGACTGCTTGAGATGCACCGCCTGGTGCAGGTTCTCGCTGTTGAGCAGCGTGATGAATTCCGGGTGGTCGAGGTAGTAATGCCAGGTGAACGACACCAATTGCCGCACGGCTTCGACCGGGTCCATGGCATCGAGATGCAGGGCTTGTTCGGCCGCGCGAATGTCGGCGTAAGTGCGCTCCAGCACGGCCAGGAACAGGTCGTCCTTGTTGCCAAAGTAATAGTAGATCAGGCGCTTGTTGACGCCCGCCTGCTCGGCGATCCGGTCGATGCGCGCACCGGCGTGGCCATGCTGCGCAAACTCCTCCATGGCGGCCTGCAGGATGGCCTGCTGCGACTTGTCGGCGTCGCGGGTGCGCGGGAGGGGGGCGGTCGAAGCAGCCATGGATGTGATTTTGGTAACCAGTTGGAGAATTATGGTGGCGATGTGACGCCACGCGGGCGCGCGCTGCTCATAATCGGCTTTCCATTCTCAGCCCATCATTTTCATGAGCGCACAGCATGCAGGCCGACTGATCGTCGAATGCCTGGTCGAACAAGGCGTCGAATTCGCATTCGGCGTTCCCGGCGAAAGTTTTCTCGCGGTGCTCGACGGCTTTCATGCCTTCAGCGAGCGCATCCGGTTCATTGTCAATCGGCAGGAGGGCGGTGCCGCCTTCATGGCCGAGGCTCATGGCAAGCTCACCGGCCGCCCGGGCATCTGCTTTGTCACGCGGGGGCCGGGCGCCACCAACGCGTCGATCGGTGTGCACAACGCCTTCCAGGATTCGACGCCGATGGTGCTCTTCGTCGGTGACGTGGGCAGCGACTTCCGCGACCGGGAGGCGTTCCAGGAGGTCGACTACGGTGCCTTCTTCGGCCCGAGCACCAAGGGTTTCGCCAAGCGCGTCGAGCGCATCGACGATGCCGACCGCATTCCGGAATACATCTCGCGCGCCTTCGCCACGGCCATGAACGGTCGGCCTGGCCCGGTGGTGCTGGTGTTGCCCGAGGACATGCTGCGCACGATGACGTCGGTGCGCCCCCTGCCGCGCGTGGAAGCCGTGCAACCGTGGAGCGACCCGGGTGCGTTGCGCACGCTGCGGCAATTGCTGATGAAGGCGCAGCGGCCCTTCGTCATCGCGGGTGGCGGTGGCTGGACGCCGCAGGCGGCGCAGGCGTTGCATCGCTTTGCGGAAAACTGGCGCCTTCCGGTGGGCAACGCGTTCCGCTTCCAGGACACCTTCGACAACCACCATCCGCTGTATGCGGGCGACGTAGGCATTGCGATCAATCCCAAGCTGGCAGCACGCGTGAAGGAGGCCGACCTGGTGATCGCCATCGGGCCGCGGCTCGGCGAGATGACCACTGGGGGCTACACGCTGCTGGAGGCACCCAAGGCGCGGCAGACGCTGGTGCACATTCACGCAAGCGCCGAGGAACTCCATCGTGTCTACCAGGCCGACCTCGCCATCAACGCGGGCGCCAGTGCGGCTGCACGCAGCCTGGAGGTGTTGAGCGCCCCACCCGAACTGCCCTGGGAAGCGTGGACGGCGGCCGCCCATGCCGACTACCTCTCGAATCTTGAGCCTCAGGCGCTGACGGGTCTGAGTGATGACGCGCCGCGTGGCGCAGTAGACATGGCAGCGGTCGTGGCGTTGCTGCAGCAGCACTTGCCCGCAGACGCGGCCATCACCAACGGCGCAGGCAACTTTGCGAGCTGGGTGCATCGTTTCTTTCGCTATCACGGCCTGGCCAAAGGCCACAAGACGCAACTCGCCCCCACCAGTGGTGCCATGGGCTACGGCGTGCCTGCGGGCATCGCCGCCAATCTCACGACCGGGCGCGTGGCCTTCACGATCGCGGGCGATGGCGATTTCCTGATGAACGGCCAGGAGCTTGCCACTGCTGTCCAGCATGGTGGCAAAAGCATCATCGTGCTGCTCAACAACGGCATGTTCGGCACCATCCGCATGCATCAGGAGCGCGAGTATCCGCAGAACGTCAGTGGTACCGCGCTGCGCAACCCGGACTTCTGTGCGCTGGCACGCGCCTACGGTTATGCGGCCGAGCAGGTGACGGCCACCGATCAATTCGAAGCAGCGCTGCTTCGCGCGCTGGCGGCCGATACCGGCACGCTCATCGAGATTCCACTCGACCCCGAGGTGATCACCACGCGCACGACGCTGTCGGCGATATCGAAGGCAGCACAGCAAACGCACTGAGCGCAGCGCTTGGGCACAGGCCATCGGCTTGCGCGAAGCAGACGAAAGAAAGCCGGCGTGAGCCGGCTTTCTTTGTGCTTGAAGGCGCACGAGGCGCCGACGGCTTACTTGACGTGCTTGCCGATCAGGGCAGCGAGTTCGAACATCGAGACTTGCGGCTTGCCAAAGATCGCCTTGAGCTTCGCATCGGCATTGATGTTGCGCTTGTTGGCCTTGTCCTGCAGGTCGTTCTTCTTGATGTAGTCCCACAGCTTGCTGACGACGGCGGTGCGCGGCAGGGGCGTGGAACCGACCACGGCAGCCAGCTCGGCGCTCGGTGTCAGGGCCTTCATGAATGCAGCGTTGGGCGTGCGCTTCTTGGCCGGAGCTTCCTTTGCCGCGGGTGCCGCGGCCTTTGCTGGTGCAGCCTTCTTCGCAGGCGCTGCTGCCTTCTTCGCTGGGGCAGCGGCTTTCTTTGCCGGCGCTTTCTTTGCAGTTGCCATGGTTGGATTTCCTTTTTTGGTTGGACATTCACCAATGAAAAGCGATGTCTCCACTGGCTGCCAGCATGCTAAATGAGAAAAAACGCGTTTCCAAGGGGAAAAGAGACTTTTTCCCCTGGGGCTGTTGTTTTTTCAGAGGGAAACGCAAGCTCGCACACGGTCGTGTGTGCAAACCTTTCACACGTTGCCGTGTCGCAGCGCTTTTCGTCGCGAAGGCCATGTCGCGAGCACGACACCCAGCAGGGCCACGGCGAAGGCAATCAACTGCAACGACGACAGGCTTTCGCCCAGGACCGCCACGCCCACGACCGCCGCGCTGACCGGCAGCATGACACTGAAAACACCCGCCTGCGCGGCAGGCACGCGCTTGAGGCCTGTCATCCACAACCACACGGTCCAGATGCTCGCGGCCAAGGCGTACACGCACAGCAACGCCCACATGCCGACCTCCACGCTCGCAAAGTCGAAGCGCAAGGCCCACCAGATCCCGAAGGGCGTCGACAGCACGAAGCCCCACAGGTTGATCAGCGATGAAATGCGCTTGGGGCTGAGCTTACCGGTGAGCGACTTGCCGATGACCGCGTAAGCCGATTCGCAGAGCACCGCGCAGAACACCAGCAGGTTGCCCAGCCAGGGCATGGCCGCGGGCGAGTGGTTGCCCGGCGCACCGCCCTGCGCGGCACCGTGCGTGCCGGCTGTCGGCGCAAGTGCCAGCAGGCCGATGCCCAATGCAGCGCATCCGATGGCCAGCCCGATGCGCAGCGTGATGCGCTCGCGCAGGAACAGCCAGCTCGCAATGGCGACCATGGCGGGGATCGACGCCATGATCACGCCCGCCGACACTGCGCTCGTCATGCTCACGCCAAAGAGCATGCAGATCGAGAACATGAAGTTGCCGAGGAAGGATTCCAGAAAGACCAGGCCGCGCGTGCGACGCGTCATCGGTGCTTCGCCGTCCGGACGGCGCAGCCAGTGCGGCATCGCCAGCGCCGCCACGCCAAAGCGCAGCCACGCCAGCAGCAGCACGGGAAAGATGGCGACGAGCGGCTTGGAAAGCGCGACATAGCTGCCGACCAGGGTCATGCTGAGCGCCAGGCTGCCGTAGGCCAGCAGGCGCCCGGAAGCGCCGTCGGGCGGTAGGAGATCGTTGTTCAATAGACTCACGCAGAACAGGTGTGACAGATGGATTCAATGATGCCCCATTCCAGTTCGGCGCCCGTGGCGCGCCACGTTTTCGTCTACGGCACGCTGCGGCATGGTGGCCGCAACGACATTGCGCGTTACGAGCCCGCGCCGGTCTTCGTTGCACGGGCGACCCTCGCGGGCACGCTGTACGACCTGGGCACCCATCCAGGCGCGGTCCTGGGGGGCGATGGATGCATTCAGGGCGAGGTCTATCGCATCACCGCCGAAGTCGAGCGCGAACTCGACGTGCTGGAAGAGGTGAACGACGACGACACCGGCGAGTATCTGAAGCGCGAACGAACCGTGCGCGGCGAAACCGCAAGCTGGGATTGCCTGGTCTACGAAATCCAGCCCGATCGCGTCGTGGGCATGCCGGTGATTGCGGGAGGCGATTGGCTGCTCAAGGGCGGCAATGAGCCATGAAAAACAACCAGGGCTTCGGCACGCGTGGTGCGCACGGGCATCAGGCGAGGATGCATTTCACACGCGAACATGCGTTATCGCATGATGAAATCCGCAGATGCTGCAGCGCAATAATTTTTCTCAATATAAGAAAATTGATTTCGTATTGAGAAATATATTCGTAAGTTGTTGATTTTGTTGATTGAAAAATATGTCTTCTATAAGACATAAGAGTGAGACTGGTCCCTTAAAGTAGATGCCAAGGCCCCAGCGGCCGAACGCTTCAACCCACCTCCGGAGAGACCATGCCCCAGACCCTGACCGAACAACTCAGCCGTGAACAACAGATTGCTGCCCTGGAAAAAGACTGGGCAACCAACCCGCGCTGGAAGGGCGTGAAGCGCGGCTACAGCGCGGCCGACGTCGTCCGTCTGCGCGGGTCCTTCCCCATCGAGCACACGCTGGCCAAGCGCGGCGCGGAAAAGCTGTGGGACAAGATCAATGGCGGCGCCAAGAAGGGCTACGTCAATGCCTTCGGCGCGATCAGCGCTGGCCAGGCCATGCAACAGGCCAAGGCGGGCCTCGAAGCGGTGTACCTGTCGGGCTGGCAAGTTGCCGCCGACGGCAACACCTCGGAAAACATGTACCCCGACCAGTCGTTGTATGCCTACGACTCGGTGCCCACGATGGTCCGCCGCATCAACAACACCTTCAAGCGCGCCGATGAAATCCAGTGGGGCCGCGGCATCAATCCGGGCGACAAGGAATTCATCGACTACTTCCTGCCGATCGTGGCCGATGCCGAAGCGGGCTTCGGCGGTGTGCTCAATGCCTTCGAACTGATGAAGAACATGATCGCCTCCGGCGCGGCCGGCGTGCATTTCGAAGATCAGTTGGCCGCAGTGAAGAAGTGCGGCCACATGGGCGGCAAGGTGCTCGTGCCGACGCATGAAGCGTGCGAAAAGCTGATCTCGGCACGTTTCGCTGCCGACGTCATGGGTGTGTCGACCATCGTGCTGGCGCGCACCGATGCCGAAGCCGCCAACCTGATCACGTCGGACCACGACGCGAACGACAAGCCCTTCCTCACCGGAGAGCGTACGCAGGAAGGCTTCTACCGCGTGAAGAACGGCCTGGAGCAGGCCATCAGCCGCGGCGTTGCCTATGCGCCCTACGCCGATCTGGTGTGGTGCGAAACCGGTGTGCCGGACATCGGCTTCGCCCGCGAATTCGCGCAGGCGGTGCACGCGGCCTGCCCGGGCAAGATGCTGTCGTACAACTGCTCGCCCTCGTTCAACTGGAAGAAGAACCTCGACGACAAGCAGATCGCCTCGTTCCAGGAAGACCTCAGCGCGCTCGGCTACAAGTACCAGTTCATCACGCTGGCCGGCATCCACATCAACTGGTTCAACACCTTCCAGTTCGCCCACGCATACGCCAACGGCGAAGGCATGAAGCACTACGTGAACATGGTGCAGGAACCCGAGTTCGCCGCACGCGACAAGGGCTACACCTTCGTGTCGCACCAGCAGGAAGTCGGCGCGGGCTACTTCGACGACGTGACCACTGTGATCCAGGGCGGTACGTCCAGCGTCAAGGCGCTGAGCGGTTCCACCGAGGAAGAACAGTTCCACTGAGCTGTCTTGCTGTCACGTTGAGCCCGGCCGCGTGCCGGGCTTTTTTTGGGTATGCACGCAAGGTGAGGGACGAATCCCTGTCTGCTCGGCCTGTCGATTGGAGCGGACCGGCTAGAATCACTGGCATTCCGTCTATCCACAAGAGCGAGAAAGGCACCCTGGTTATGACACCGCGAACTACGACCACCGCTTTGAGCGGCGCTTCCTTCCAAGGATCGCGCCGGTAGTCCGCGCACGCTGGTCTTCCAGCCGTTCAACCAGCAAAGCGCGGTCATCCACCGCGCTTTTTTGTTTTTCCAGCCCAAGGTTTCCATGATCCAGATCACGCTCCCCGACAACTCGCAGCGCGAGTACCCCGGCCCGGTTTCGGTCGCTGATGTCGCCAGGTCCATCGGTCCCGGCCTCGCCAAGATGACGGTCGCCGGCAAGGTCGACGGCAAGCTCGTCGACGCCAGCGACATCATCGACCACGATGCGAAGTTGCAGATCATCACGCCCAAGGACGATGAAGGCCTGGAAATCATCCGCCACTCCACGGCCCACCTGGTCGGCCATGCGGTCAAGCAGCTGTACCCGACGGCCAAGATGGTCATCGGGCCGGTGATCGACGAAGGCTTCTACTACGACATCTCGTACGAGCGCCCCTTCACGCCCGAGGACATGGCGGCGATCGAGGAGCGCATGAAGGCCCTGATCGCGCAGGACTATGACGTCGTCAAGAAAGTGACGCCCCGCGCCGAGGTGATCGAGGTCTTCAAGTCGCGTGGTGAGGACTACAAGTTGCGCCTGGTCGAGGACATGCCCGATGAAACGGCCATGGGCCTGTACTACCACCAGGAATACGTCGACATGTGCCGCGGTCCGCACGTGCCGAACACGCGTTTCCTGAAGGTCTTCAAGCTCACGAAGCTTGCCGGTGCCTACTGGCGCGGCGACGCGAAGAACGAGCAACTGCAGCGCATCTACGGCACGGCCTGGGCCGACAAGAAGCAGCTCGAGCAGTACATCCAGCGCATCGAGGAAGCCGAAAAGCGCGACCACCGCAAGCTGGGTAAGGAACTCGACCTGTTCCACATCGACGAAGTCGCGCCCGGCGTGGTGTTCTGGCATCCAAAGGGCTGGGCCATGTGGCAGCAGGTCGAGCAGTACATGCGCAAGGTGTACCGCGACACCGACTACCAGGAAGTCAAGGGACCGCAGATCCTGGACAAAAGCCTGTGGGAGAAAACGGGCCACTGGCAGAACTACCGTGACAACATGTTCACGACGGAGTCGGAAAAGCGCGAGTACGCCCTCAAGCCGATGAACTGCCCGGGCCACGTGCTCATCTTCAAGAGCGACCTGCGCAGCTATCGCGACCTGCCGATCCGTTATGGCGAGTTCGGCCAGTGCCACCGCAACGAGCCCTCGGGCGCGCTGCACGGCATCATGCGCGTGCGCGGCTTTACGCAGGACGACGGCCATGTGTTCTGCACGGAAGACCACATCCTGGACGAATGCGTGGCCTACACGGCCAAGCTGCAGAAGGTGTACGCCGACTTCGGCTTCACGGACATCCTCTACAAGGTTGCCACGCGGCCGGACAACCGCGTGGGTTCCGATGAGCTCTGGGACAAGGCGGAGTTCGCCTGCATGGAGGCTTTGCGCCGCTCGGGCGTCGAATTCATCGTCTCGCCGGGCGACGGCGCTTTCTACGGTCCGAAAATCGAATACACGTTGCGCGACGCGATCGGGCGCCACTGGCAGTGCGGCACGATGCAGGTCGACTTCAACACGGCCGAGCGCCTGGGCGCCGAGTACGTGACGGAAAGCAGCGGTCGCGCGCACCCCGTGATGCTGCACCGCGCGATCGTCGGCAGCCTGGAGCGTTTCATCGGCATGCTGATCGAACATCACGCCGGCGCGATGCCTGCTTGGCTCGCACCAGTCCAAGTTTCGGTGCTCAATATCAGCGAGGGACAGTCCGACTATGCGGCCTCAGTTGCTAAAACGCTGCAGGATCAAGGGCTTAGGGTTCAGCTCGATCTGCACAACGAGAAGATAACGTATAAAATACGCAAGCATTCGTTGCAAAAGCTTCCTTACATCCTTGTCGTGGGCGACAAGGAAAAGGAAGCAGGTGCCGTCGCAGTGCGCGCCCGGGGCAATGTTGACCTCGGTGCCATGTCTCTTGAAGCGTTCTCCCAAAAGATCGCCGAAGACATCCAACACAAGCGCTGATTGTTTATCCAGAAGCTGCTTGTGGGCGCACGCTCTACGGTGTTAGCTACAATTTTTGTAGCAAATTGATTGAAGGACCCTGACCATCGCTACTGCATTTCGCGACCGCCGCCACCGCGAGGAACGCCAACACCGCCTGAACCGGGAAATCATGGCCCCGGAAGTTCGCCTGATCGGGCCCGAGAACGAGCCATTGGGTGTTGTGAGCATCACCGAGGCTTTGCGCCTGGCCGGTGAGCAGGACGTCGATCTGGTGGAAGTCGTTGCGGCTGCCAATCCACCCGTCTGCCGACTGATCGAGTACGGAAAGTTCAAGTACCACGAGCAGAAGAAGGCCGCCGAGGCGAAGTCCAAGCAGAAGGTCATCGAGGTCAAGGAAATCAAGTTCCGGCCCGGTACCGACGACGGCGACTACAACATCAAGATGCGCAATATCAAGCGTTTTCTTGAAGACGGCGATAAGTGCAAGATCACGCTGCGGTTCCGCGGTCGGGAAATCACGCACCAGGAGTTGGGTTTGGCCTTGCTGCAACGCATTCGCGATGAGCTGGGCGACCTGATCATGGTCGAGCAGTTTCCGAAACTGGAAGGCCGTCAGATGATCATGATGATCGCGCCGGGCCGCAAGAAGGCCGGCGGTGCTGCAAAGCCCGCTGCAGAAGCCGCTTCGGCGCCTGCAACGGCCTGATCCAGCTGGGTTTGTCGAAGGGATTTCGGTGCTGCCGGGGCCGCAAGGCCAGGGCAGCGCTGCGATGAAGAAGTGTCTCGGGGCCAACAAGTCCGTGGAGTATCCGCGGCGCCTCACGAGCACAAATTAAAGGAGCATGAACATGCCCAAAATGAAGACCAAGAGCAGCGCGAAAAAACGTTTCCGCGTTCGTCCAGGTGGCACCGTCAAGCGCGGTCAAGCCTTCAAGCGTCACATCTTGACGAAGAAGACCACCAAGAACAAGCGCCATCTGCGCGGTGCAGTCGCGGTCCACGAAACCAACATGGTTTCGATGGCTGCCATGCTGCCCGGTCGTGGCATTTAATCAAGACGAACAAGGAGTACTCACATGCCTCGCGTCAAACGTGGTGTAACGGCTCGCGCCCGCCACAAGAAAGTTCTCGCCCTTGCAAAGGGTTTCCGCGGTCGTCGCGGCAATGTCTTCCGCGTCGCCAAACAGGCGGTGATGAAGGCGGGCCAATACGCCTACCGTGACCGCCGCACGAAGAAGCGTGTTTTCCGTCAATTGTGGATCGCGCGTATCAACGCCGCCTCGCGTGAACTGGGCATGACCTATAGCCAGTTCGCCAACGGCATCCGCAAGGCCGGTATCGAGATCGACCGCAAGGTCCTGGCCGATATCGCCGTGCACGACAAGGCCGCTTTTGCCGGCATCGTGGAGCAGGTCCGGGCCAAGCTGGCCGCTTGATCCTGCACAGCAGGCCGCTGTCCTCGTGATGGCGGCTTGCGCCCACGGTATGAGGGCTGGCGCTTGAAAGAGCCCAGCCCTTTTTTCATGGCCCGCGCCATTCCCCTTTTTCTCCGAAGCATTTCATGAACGAGTTGGACACCCTGGTCGACAACGCACGCGCCGCATTCGCGCAAGCCAAGGCCCCGGCCGATCTCGAGAACGCGAAGGCGCAGTTCCTCGGGAAATCCGGGCGCATCACCGAACTCATGAAGGGCATGGCGCAGCTCGCGGTCGAGGAAAAGAAATCCCGCGGCGCCGCCATCAACGTGGCCAAGCAGGCCATTGAAGCCGCCTTGACCGACCGCCGCCAGCAGCTCGCCGACGAGGAACTCGCCGTTCAGCTGCGCGCCGAGTCGCTCGACGTCACGCTGCCGGGTCGCAAGCATGTCGGCGGCGGTCTGCACCCGGTCAGCCGAACGCTCGAACGCATCGAAGCGATCTTCTCCAGCATGGGTTTCGATGTGGCCGACGGCCCCGAAATCGAAAGCGACTGGCACAGCTTCACCTCGCTGAACAACCCGCCGAACCATCCGGCGCGTTCGATGCAGGACACCTTCTACGTCGACATCGATGGCGATGACGGCGTGCCCTACAACCTGCGTCCGCACACCAGCCCGATGCAGGTTCGCTATGCGCATCAACACATCAAGAAGCATGCGGCCGCCTTCGAAGCTGCTGCGGCCGACACGACCGGCACGGTCAAGGCGCCCGAGATCCGCGTGATCGCGCCCGGCCGTACCTACCGCGTCGACAGCGATGCCACGCACTCGCCGATGTTCCATCAGTGCGAAGGCCTGTGGCTGGGCGAGAACGTGAGCTTCAAGGACCTGAAGGTCGTGTTCACCGACTTCTGCCGCACCTTCTTCGAGAGCGACGATCTGGTGCTGCGCTTTCGCCCCAGCTTCTTTCCCTTCACCGAACCGAGCGCCGAGATCGACATCCAGTTCCAGAGCGGCCCCTTGGCCGGCCGCTGGCTCGAGGTCGCGGGTTCGGGCCAGGTGCATCCGAACGTGGTGCGCAACATGGGCCTGGACCCCGAGCGCTACATCGGCTTTGCCTTCGGCATGGGCCCCGACCGGCTCACGATGCTGCGCTACGGCGTGAACGACCTGCGCCTGTTCTTCGACGGCGACCTGCGCTTCCTGTCGCAGTTCCAGTGACCCTTCCACAGATCTAACGAGAACAGAAGATGCAATTCCCCGAGTCCTGGTTGCGCGAGTTCTGCAACCCGCCGCTGTCCAGCGCCGAACTGGCCGAAACGCTCACGATGGGTGGTTTTGAAGTCGAAGAGCGCCGTCCGGTGGCTCCGCCCTTCAGCAAGATCGTCGTCGGCGAAATCAAGCAAGCCGAGCAGCACCCGAATGCCGATCGCCTGCGCGTGTGCCAGGTTGACGTGGGGCAGGGCGCACTGCTCAACATCGTGTGCGGCGCACCCAATGCGCGGGTGGGCATCAAGGTGCCCTGTGCGCTGGTCGGCGCCGAACTGCCACCGGGCGATGACGGCAAGCCGTTCCTGATCAAGATCGGCAAACTGCGCGGCGTCGAGAGCCAGGGCATGCTCTGCTCGGCGCGCGAGCTCAAGCTCAACGAAGACCACGCGGGCCTGCTGGAACTCGGCGCCGATGCGCCAGTGGGCGCGAATGTGCGCGACGTGCTCAAGCTCGACGACGCGCTGCTGACGCTCAAGCTGACGCCCAACCTGGCCCACGGCCTGAGCGTCTACGGCATCGCCCGCGAACTGGCTGCACTGACGGGTGCGTCGCTGAAGTCGCCTGCCATCGCCGCGGTGCCAGCGGCGCACACGGACACGCTGGAGGTGAAGGTCGAAGCGCCCGAACTCTGTGGCCGTTTCTCCGGCCGGATCGTCCGCAACGTCGACACGAAGGCGGTCACGCCGGCCTGGATGGTGGAGCGCCTGGCGCGCTGCGGCCAACGCAGCGTGTCGCCGCTGGTGGACATCTCGAATTACGTGATGTTCGAGTACGGCCAGCCGAGCCATATCTTCGACCTGGACAAGATCCACGGCGGTCTCGTCGTGCGCTGGGGGCGTCCGGGCGAGCAGCTCAAGCTGCTCAACGGCAACACGGTGACGGTCGATGAAAAGGTCGGCGTGATCGCGGACGCGCGCGAGGTCGAATCGCTGGCCGGCATCATGGGCGGCGACGCCACGGCCGTGTCCGACGACACGACCCACATCTATGTGGAGGCTGCGTTCTGGTGGCCCGAAGCCATCCAGGGGCGTTCGCGCCGCTTCAACTTCTCGACCGATGCGGGCCATCGGTTCGAACGTGGGGTGGACCCCAGCCGCACGGTGGAGATCATCGAGCGCATCACGCAGCTCGTCATCGACATCTGCGGTGGCGAAGCCGGCCCGATCGATGACAAGACCTTGAGCCTGCCAGAGGCCAAACCGGTGACGCTGCGTGTCGCGCGTGCGGCCCGCGTGATCGGCATGCCGGTCACGCAGGCGCAATGCGTCGACGCGCTGCGACGCCTCGGCCTGCCGATCGAGGAGGGCGAAGGCACCATCGTCGTGACGCCTGCGCCGCATCGCTTCGACCTGTTGATCGAGGAAGACCTGATCGAAGAAGTCGCGCGCCTGATCGGCTACAACAACCTGCCGACCACGCCGCCGCTCGCTCCGATCACAGCGCGCGTGCGTCCGGAGGCGCAGCGCAGCCGCTTCGCAGTGCGTCACCGCGTGGCGTCACTGGGCTATCAGGAAACCATCAACTTCAGCTTCGTCGAGGCGCACTGGGAACAGGACCTCGCGGGCAATGCCAATCCGGTGAAGCTGCTGAACCCGATCGCCAGCCAGATGAGCGTGATGCGCTCGTCGCTGATCGGCTCGCTGCTGCAGGTCCTGAAGTTCAACCTCGACCGCAAGGCGCCGCGCGTGCGCGTGTTCGAACTGGGCCGCGTGTTCCTGCGGGATGACCGCGTCGTCACGACCGACAGCACCGTCAAGGGCATCCACCAGCCGATGCGTGTGGCCGGCCTGGCCTGGGGTGATGCCCAGGATGCACGCTGGGACGGCAAGGCGCAGCGCGTCGATTTCTTCGACGTGAAGGGCGATGTGCAGGCATTGCTCGCACCGCTGGTCGCCACGTTCGAGCCCATCGAGCATCCCGCGCTGCATCCCGGGCGGGCGGCGCGTGTGCGCGTCGATGGCCTCGATGTCGGCGTGATCGGCGAGTTGCATCCGCGCTGGCGCCAGAAGTGGGACTTCGCGCACGCGCCGGTGCTGTTCGAACTTGATCTTGACGCAGTGACAGCCCGCGCAGTGCCAGTGGCACGGCCGGTGCCTCGGCTGCAGGCGGTGGAGCGCGACATTGCGGTGGTCGTGCCCGAAGCCGTGACGCACGCTGCATTGATGCAGGCAATCCAGGGCGCAGCCACGCAGGACCTGTTGCGAGAAGCGGCGCTGTTCGACATCTATCGTCCGCAGGCCGCGCGCGACGGCAGCGCGGCGCCTGCGGGGGGGCTGGCAGCCGGTGAGAAGAGCATGGCCGTGCGCCTGAGCTTCCAGAGTGACAGCGGGCCGCTGACCGACGAACAGATCGACCCGGTCGTGCAGGCCATCATCGACCAACTCGGCGCCCGGCTCGGTGCGCGTCTCCGAGGATGAAAGTCATGGATTTCACGCTCGAAGCCCTGGAAACGCCAGCACTCACCAAGGCGCACCTGGCCGAACTGCTGTTCGAGCAGATCGGCCTGAACAAGCGCGAATCGAAGGACATGGTCGAAGCCTTCTTCGATCTGGTTTCCAGCAGCCTGATCGAAGGCAACGACGTCAAGATCTCCGGCTTCGGGAATTTCCAGATCCGGGTCAAGGCGCCGCGGCCTGGCCGCAATCCGCGCACGGGCGAAGCCATTCCGATCGGCGCGCGTCGGGTTGCAACCTTCCATGCGAGTGCCAAGCTCAAGGACCAGATTCAGGGAAATGTCACGGAAGATGGTGCTGGTGCGGTTGAGTGGACGGTCGGCGCACAGTAACATTTTGTCGAGGGCGCAGGTGTGGGGTAACCTATGAGGTTTCGCTCGCACTGGCCTGATTTCAATGGAGAAAACACTCCCCCCGATTCCCGTTAAACGCTACTTCACCATCGGTGAGGTGGGCGAACTCTGTGGAGTCAAGCCGCACGTGCTTCGCTACTGGGAGCAGGAATTCACGCAGCTGCGCCCGATGAAGCGACGCGGCAATCGCCGCTATTACCAGCACCACGAGGTGCTGATGATCCGCCGAATTCGTGACCTGCTTTACGACCAGGGTTTCACCATCAGCGGTGCACGCAACAAGCTGCAGGAACTGGCTCAAAGCGAGCGCGAGCGACGCAGGCTCGGTGAGCCGGTGTCAGAGGATTCTGCGGTCGAGAACGTCGAATCAGCGGAACTGGCGCCCGAAGACTTCGAGGCCGCAGTCGAGGAAGAGCTCAAGGCCCAGCCCGACGCGCCTCCACCTTTCGAAGCCTCGAACGTCATCCAGATTCGTCGCGAACTGTTAGAAATACGTGAGCTGCTGGAGTCGGGTTACTGAAAGAGTCAGGGTATAATTTGAGGCTTCGGTGTGTGGCGCAGCCTGGTAGCGCACTTGCATGGGGTGCAAGGGGTCGAAGGTTCGAATCCTTTCACACCGACCAATAAAACGTCCAAGGGCGTCCGGAATCATCCACCGGACGCCCTTTTTCATTGGAGCGGCAGGTAGTCAACTACCAAGGTTGTCCAGGGCGGTCCGTTGACTGCCAGCCCCACACCCGGGAATATTCCGGGGAACCAACCTTGGGCAGCTATCCTGAGGTGACGCTCAAGGCCGTCCGGCTGGCCCGCGAGATCGCGCTGACGGTATCCATCTGGCGCAGGCGCGCAAGCTTGCCAAGTTCAAGCGGGCGGTGGCAGAGGGCGATACCTTCAAGGCGACGGCGCTGGAGTGGTACAGCCGTAACGAAGCGCGCTGGAGTAGCCACATAAAAAAGGCCAGCCAGTACGCGAAAGCCGCCTCATCGCGCGCTTGCAACCAGTGGTCGCAACCGTCGCTCCAGCCCACCGAAGATCGAAGCCACAGCAGCCTCCAGCACCGGCAGCATCGGATTCGCATCCACCTTGCGCCGCAGCAGCGCGAGCACTTCGTTCGGCGCAGGACGTTGCAGACCCTTGAGCACGACACCCTCGATCGCGAGCAGTGACGTGGAGGCCGGCACCAGTGCAACGCCCAGCCCGGCACCGACCAGTTCCAGCACACCGTGCACGGTGCTCGCCTCGTAGCGGATGCGCGGGCTGAAGCCGGCCTGGCTGCAGAGATGGATCGACTGGTCGAAGTAGGCCGGACCCCGATGCCGCGTGAAGGCCACGAAGCTGCTCTCGGCGAAGCGCTGGAGATCGACGGCACGCGCAGCGGGCGCGCCTTCCAACGGGAGCGCTAGGCAGAACGGGTCGGGCATCTGGTGCGCCACGACCAGGCGTGGATGCCGCGCTGGAACGCGCGCGATGCCGGCATCGATGTGGCCGGCCACCAGCGCATCGGCCTGTTCGGAACTGATCATCTCCCGGAGTTCGAGCTGCAAGCGAGGGCGCTTCTGGCGCAGCAGCCGCACCAGCGCCGGCAGCACCGTGCTGCTGGCCGAAGGCACGAAGCCGAGGCTGATCCCCCCACCGTCGCCTTCGCCAGCATCGCGCGCCACGTCGCCGAGCCGCGCGAACCGGTCGAGCAGAAAGCGCGCCTCGGGCAACAGCGCCTGGCCGGCGGCAGTGAGCTGCATGCCCTTGGGATGCCGCACGAACAGCGGCACGCCAAGTTCCTCCTCGAGCTGGCGGATCTGCGTCGACAGGGGCGGCTGGGCGATGAAGAGCTTCTCCGCGGCGCGGCTCAGGTTGCCGGTCTCGGCGACCACGCGAAAGTACCTCAGGTGACGCAGCTCCATCGAATCTCCATATCTCGTGAGTATGGGAAATATACAAAATCGATCTTTGAAGTATCCGGGGATCTTTCCAACAATGCGTTCTCCAAATACAAGGAGACAACGATGAAGATCAAGACAGGGGCTGCGCTGCTGGCGGCCTGCGCCATCGGCACGCCCGCACTGGCCGCGACGGACACCTGGCCCGTCAAGCCGGTACGGATCATCGTGCCGGCTCCAGCCGGCAGCTCGCTCGACGTGATCGCACGTGCGCTCAGCGACAAGCTGCGCATCGGCTGGAAGCAGCCTGTCGTCATCGAGAACAAGCCCGGCGCTGGCGGCCTGATCGGCATGGACACGGTCGCCAAAGCCACGCCAGACGGCCACACGCTGGGCATCGGATTCAACGGGCCGATTGCCTTCGGCCCGTTCATGTACAAGAAGATGCCCTATGTGCCATCACGCGATCTGTTGCCGATCGTGATGACGACCTCGCAGCCGAACGTGCTCGCGGTGCCTGCCGCCAACCCGGCGCGCACGCTGCCCGAGTTCGTGGCCTGGGCAAAGAAGCAGGGCGACGGTGTGAACTATGCGTCGGTGGGGGCGGGCAGTTCTTCGCATCTCACGATGGAGCTGTTTCGCAGCACGGCCGGCATCCAGGCCGTGCACGTGCCCTTTGCCGGATCACCGCCGGCCGGTCTCAGCGTGGCCGCCGGCGAGACGCAGGCGCTCTTCACCGTTGCGCCGGCCTTGCTGCCGCTGATCCAGGGCAAGCGCATCCGCCTGCTGGCGGTGACGAGCGCTCAGCGCTCACCGCTCATGCCGGAGCTCCCGACGGTCGCCGAGTCCGGCTATCCGGGCTTCGAGTCGCTCGCGTGGAATGGCCTGTTCACTGCAGCAGGCACGCCCGTCGACCTGATCGGCCGCATCAACACCGACGTCAACGCAGCACTGAAGGACCCGGGCGTGAAGGACCAGCTCGCAGCCCAGGGGCTGGTGGCCATGGGCGGCACGCCCGCGGAATTCAAGCGTTTCATCGAGGCCGAGCGCTCGAAATGGGGCGCCATCATCCAACAGGTCGGCATCAAGCTCGACCAATGAAAGTACCCGCCATGCAAGCCCTGCGCAAGACCACCGCTGCGGCGGGCCTCGAACTCGTCGATGTGCCGCTGCCCGCCGCTTCCCATGCGGACGAAACCTTGGTGCGCGTGCGTGCCACCGGCATCTGCGGCAGCGACCTGCACGTGGACGACTGGACACCCAGCTACGCCTTCATCACACAGAGTCTGCCCGTGACCATCGGCCACGAATTCGTGGGTGTGGCGCAGAGCGGCCCGCTGGCCGGTCGGCGCGTGGTGGTACGACCGTCCGTGACCTGTGGCACCTGCGCCGCCTGCACCGTCGGCAATCACGATGCCTGCGAGCGCCGCACCGGCATCGGCATGACGCGCGACGGGGCCTTCGCACCCTGGGTGCGCGTGCCGCTGCGCAACTGCGTGCCGGTGCCCGACGGCCTGAGCGACGAACTGGCGGCGCTCACCGAGCCGCTGTCGATCTCGATGCAGGCGCTTCGCGTCGCTGGCGACGTGCGTGGCCAGCGCGTGCTGGTGATGGGCCCGGGCACCATCGGCCAGGGCATTGCGGTGCTGGCGCGTCGCGCCGGCGCGGCGCAGGTCGTCGTCAGCGGCTTCGACGATGCACCGCGCCTGGACGCGCTGCGCCGGATGGGCTTCGATGCACTGTGCGACGTCGCCCAGACCTCGCTGGCCGAAGCCACGACATCATTCACCGACGGTCAACCATTCGATATCGTGTTCGAGGCCACCGGCGTCCCCGAAACGATCCAAGACGCGCTGGCGCTGCTGCGCCGCAACGGCATCGTGGTCGTCACCGGCATCCACGCACGGCCGCTCTCGCTCGACCTGACCGCGCTGGTGCGCAAGCAGCAGCAGTTGCGCGGCTCCTTCCGTCCGCCTGAATCCGACTGGCCGGAGGCGCTCGCGCTGATGGCCGAGATCGGCGACCTGATGGCGCCGATGGTGAGCCACGTGCTGCCGCTGTCGCAGGCGCACGAGGGCTTCGCATTGGCGCATGGCAAGGCCGCGAGCAAGGTGCTGCTGTGCCCGGGTGACGGCGATGGCGATGGCGATGACTGAGCGCGCCGGTGCGCTGCTCGCGCTCTGGAACGACGTAACACCTGCGCTCGACGCGACGTACAACGCGTGGCATGCGCAGGAGCACGTGCCCGAGCGCTGCACCGTGCCGGGCATCCTCTGGGGCCGACGCTTCGGCCAGACACAATCGGGCGCGATGCCGCGCTACCTCACGCTCTACGGCCTGCGCGATGCAGCGGTGCTCGACAGCGCGGCCTACCAGCGCCTGCTCAGCGAACCGACGCCGGCCAGCCGCGCGATGCGGCCGGAACTGTGCAACCTGTCGCGCTGGGTCTGCCGCCTGGACGCGGAAGGTGACACCGCGCACGGCAGCCATCTCCTGGTCGCCACCTTCGTCTCGCAGACGGATGCCGACGCTGCCTTGGGCAAGCTTCCGGTCTCGGCGATCAGCTCGGCGTTGCGCGGCTTGCGCCTGCACGATGCGAGCCCACTGCCCTGGCTGCGCAGTGGTCAGGACAAGGCGGTCGAGGGCGAGGTGCTACTCTGCCTGCCGGTCAGCGCGCAGGACTCGGAGGAGGCCGCGCGGCGGCTTGGCGACGTCGTCGTTTACGCGCGCTTGCCCGTCGGTGGCGGCTGATAGCCACCTGAACCGGAGCGGTCGAACGCTCGATGCCAACGGGTCTCAGGGTTCATGCCGGCCTGAGAACCCGCTTCGCGCCGCATCTCCGTTTTGCCCGCCGTGCGGCCATATCGCCGCTCAGGTCGAGGGGGTCCGCTGCCCACCACGGCACCACAAGCGGGCGGACCTCCTGCTTGTCGGCACCCGATCCGGGCAAACCCCGGCTCGCTTTGCACCGAAATTAAGTAACTTCTCCATTTTAATGGAGTGAATACTCCATTTTTCAGTGGCACGAGTCGTGCTGATGCCGGAATGACAAGGAGCAACCACGATGAACCAATATGCACGTGAGGCCTGGTATCCGCTGGCCTGGTCGCGGGATGTGGGCCGAAACCTCATCACTCGCCGCGTCCTGGAAGACGACCTGGTGGTCTACCGTACCGAAGGCGGCGCCGTGGCCGCTCTCGAGGACGCGTGTCCGCACCGCTTGGCACCGCTGTCGATCGGTCGCCTCCTCGGCGACACGGTCGAATGCGGTTACCACGGCCTCACCTTCGACTGCGACGGCCGCTGCACCCATGCCCCGGGCATGCCCCGGCCGCCGGCCTCGGCACGGGTGCGAAGTTTCCCCACGGCGGAAAGCATGGGCATGGTGTGGGTCTGGATGGGTGACCCGCTTGCAGCCGACCGCGCCGCGGTGTTCCATCTACCGGCGTACGACGATCCGGCCTACAGCGTGATCGAGGGCGATGCCCTGCCGGTGCAGGCCAGCTACCTGAGCCTGGCCGACAACCTGTGCGACCCGACCCATGTCGCGTTCGTTCACCCGACGACACTCGCGAGCACAGGCCGCGAGGAAACCCGCGTTCAGCACGAGCGCCAGGGCAACAAGGTGGTCACCTGGCGCTGGGTGATCGACGGACCGCTGATCCCCGTGTTCCAGGGCCTCAAGGACTTCGGCGGCAACGTCGACCGCTGGCACTACTACCACTACCACGCGCCCAGCATCGCGGTCATTGATTTCGGCTCGGCCCGAACGGGCACCGGCGCGCCCGAGGGCAACCGCGAGGACTGCATCCAGATGTATGCCTGCCACTTCATCACGCCGGTGGACGAGCGTACCTGCGTGCAGCACTGGCTGGTGCTGAAGAACTCGCCGGCGGACCCGGCCGTGGACGATCGGTTGCGCGCCGGCTTTCGCCATGCCTTCGACGAGGATAAGCGCGTGCTCGAAGCCATCCAGCGCAACGAGGACAAGCCGCGCGAATGGCAACGCGTGCGCCTCGCGCTCGATGCCTCGTCCATGAAGATGCGCGGCATCGTCGAAGAGATGGCCGCGGGCAGCACGCCGGCGTCCACGCGCTGACCGTTGCGGCCGCCGCCAACCGCCTTTCCTTCCAGAACCTTCCCCGGAGCACCACGATGACACCAGCACGCCGCCTCGGCTTCCACCTGTTCGCCGCCGGCCTGGCCTTCGGCACCGGCGCCGCCATGGCCCAGGGCACCATCAAGATCGGCGAGATCAACAGCTACAAGGCATTGCCGCAGAACCTCGTGCCGTACCGGCAGGGATGGCTCCTCGCCCAGGAAGAGATCAATGCAGCGGGCGGCGTGCTCGGCAAGAAGCTGGAAACGGTCTTCCGCGACGACAACGGCAACCCCGGCGACGCGGTGCGCATGGCCGAGGAATTGGTCGCGCGCGAGAACGTCGACCTGCTTTCCGGCGTGACCTTCTCCCACGTCGGCCTCGCGCTGGCCGACTTCGCAAAGCAGCGGAAGATCTTCTTCCTTGCCTCGGGCCCGCTGAGCGACAAGATCGTGTGGGAGAACGGCAATCGCTACACCTACCGTCTGCGCTCGGGCACCTATGCGCTGTCGGCCTCGGTCGTGAGCGAGGCGGCCAAGCTGGGGAAGAAGCGCTGGGCGCTGATCTACCCTAACTACGAATACGGCCAGGCCGCGGTCGCCGCCTTCAAGGAGAACATGAAGAAGGCGCAACCCGACATCGAGTTCGTGGCGGAGCAGTCGCCCCCGCTCGGCAAGATCGACGCGGGTGCTGTGTCGCAGGCCATCGCCGACGCGAAGCCCGACGCCATCTTCAACGTGATGTTCGGCAGCGACCTCACCAAGCTCGCGCGCGAAGGCAAGACGCGCGGCCTGTTCGCCGGCCGCGAGGTCGTGAGCCTGCTGACCGGCGAGCCGGAATACCTCGACCCCTTGAAGGACGACGCACCCTCGGGCTGGATCGTGACCGGCTATCCCTACACCAACATCGACACGCCCGAACACAAGGCCTTCCTCGCGGCCTACCAGAAGAAATACAGCGACTATCCACGCCTGAACTCGGTCGTGGGCTATGCCACGGTCAAGGCCATCGCGGCGGGCCTGCAGAAGGCCGGCGCCACCGACACCGAGAAACTGATCGTGGCCTTCAAGGGCCTGGAGTTCGGCACGCCTTTCGGCAAGGCCATGTTCAGGCCGGAAGACAACCAGTCGACGCTCGGCATCTTTGTCGGGCGCACGGAAGTGAAAGACGGCCGTGGCGTGATGCCTGCCGGCACCTACATCGACGGCGCCAAGCTGCAGCCGAGCGAAGCTGTCGTGCGCAAGCTGCGCAGCGGGTCGTGAAGGCGCTGCCATCGATCGGCTGCCATGGCCAGAGCGCCGCCATCGCGACCTCCTTGAGCGAAACCTGGGACGGGATCTGCTCCGAACCCGTGGCGGCATCCGCCTGAGCGGTTCAGGCCTTGCGCCGGACCGGTGCGGGGGCTGCCCTGCGTGCACCCGTCGACAGGTGGTCGAGCACGACGTTGCAGATGTGTTCGCGCCACGCACTGCGACGCGGCTTCTTCATCAGGTCGCCGCCGAGCCATGCCGAGCAGGTGTACTGGTTGGAGAGATAGAAGAATCCGAGCGACATGATGGTCATGAGCACATGCTCGGACGTGGCATCGTCGCGGAAGACGCCTTGCGCCTGTCCGGCGCCAAGGATGCTGGAAACCGTCTCGATGAGCGGAAAGGACGTCGGCCCGACCTGCTCGGACTCGCGGATGTGCCGGCCGCGCAGCAGGTTCTCGTTCATCAGCAGGCGCACCAGCTTCGGGTTGGCCACGTAATGGTCCCACGCGTGCTCGATCAGCTGGCGCATGCCGGCCACCGGATCCGCCGACTGCACGAAGTTGCGCTGCGCGCCGATCATGTCGGCGTAGATCTGCTCGAGCACCGCCTGATACAGCCGCTCCTTGTTGCCGTAGTAGTAGTAAAGCATCCGATCGACGGTGCCCGCCTGCCGGCCGATGCGCTCGATCCGCGCTCCGGCGAAGCCGTGCTCGGCGAACTCCTCGATCGCTGCCTGCAGGATCCGATTCTCGAGCTGATCGCTTGGGTCGCGCCGCATCTTGCGCCGCGTCGGACCTCCGGTTGGGGGCGGTGTCTCTGGTTGAGGCGCATCGCGGCGTGCGGTCGAACGCGGTTTCACAGGCACAGAAGATCAGCCGAGGAGTTGGGGAAAGCCCATTGTCCACGAGGGCTGACTTCACCTGCATCTGAATAGATGAAGGATGGCTGTAAGCGGCGACGGTGTCAGACCTCTACGCGTGTCGCATCGCCGGCTGGCCGAGCTTCCTGCATCCAACCCCTATGTCCTAAGACGCAGTTCACCCGTCTGAGTGAAGTTACGGTGTGCGTCCTACAACGGCGCCTTGGCAGATGGCAATAGTGGCAGCAACAGGTCGCCTGATCTGTGTTCACAAGAGCCTGTCCAATGCCTCAATCCAGTCCAACTGTCGTTCGTGGGAGTGCTTCATGATTGGTATCGTGATTCCAGCGCACAACGAAGAAGAGTCCATCGGTGCGTGTGTGTTGGCCGCCATGCGGGCCGGAACGCATACAGCGTTGGCAGGGGAGCATGTCGTTGTTTGCGTGGTGCTCGACCACTGCCGCGATCGGACGGCGTCGATTGCCCAGGCCGCCGGTGCGCTCACGCTGTCGGTGGAACTCTCCAATGTCGGCGCTGCGCGCGCTGCAGGGGCCACGGCGCTTCTGGCCATGAACGCGCGCTGGCTTGCCTTCACCGATGCAGACACCCTGGTGTCGCCGAGCTGGCTGGTCGACCAGCTTTCGCTGCAGGCCGATGCGGTTTGTGGTTCGATCGGCGTGGATGACTGGACGCCGCATGGCATTCACGCGGCTTCGCTGGCCGCACATTTTCGGGACACCTACAGCGACTGCGAAGGTCACCGCCACATCCATGGCGCCAATCTGGGTGTCGCCGCCGACGCCTATCTGCGGGCGGGTGGCTTTGCGCCGTTGGCATGCAGCGAAGACGTGGCGCTGGTGCAGGCACTGGAGCGTAGCGGCGCACGCATCGCTTGGAGCGCGTTGCCCAGAGTCGTGACAAGTGCGCGTGCCGACGCACGTGCGCGTGGCGGTTTTGGCGACACGTTGTTGGCCGTCACCGCGGCGCGGCTTGCTGCGCTGGCCATTCCCATGCCACCGACCGTGCCGGCGTGACCGGCAGAGGCCAGTTGGGCGTGGGTTCGTTCATGTGATGTTTTCGGGCCAAGGGATGGCCGCAACTGCAGGGCAAAAGGGCGTTTGATCGAAGCAATGCGCTGGCGCAGACATCGGAAAGTAGAGCCCTCCACATCCCTACGAGGTCTCATCATGTTTGCAGACAGCGAAATCAGCCCGGTGCTGGCCATCATCATCCGATCATTGCTTGGCGACCCACCCAAACCGTTGCCGTTGCCGTCCAAAGTGGTATCGCGCCACTTCATGTTCGAAGGCCCTGCGGCCGACAAGCAGCAGTAGGAGCCGTCATGCTCTCCTGGCGTTTCAAACCTGCTCGTCTGCCCAGCTACTGGGTGGGCACACCCAATGTGCCTGGGGGCGTGGCGCGCCTGATGATCACAGACAACTTTGGTTGGGCTGTCGACCTTCCATCGGCACAGTGGTCTGTGAGTTTTGCCAATGCCGAGCACTGAGGTCCACATCGCCGTCTGACACATCGGCGGCCAACGTTTGATTCTCGTCGTCATCGCTTTTCGATGCCGCCACCAAGCACATCAAGAAGACGCCTGCGACGCTCCCGATCAAGACTCCCGTCAGAAACAACACCATAGCCAGCCTTTTGAAACTCGTCCAGTTTACGGACTGGCAATTGGTGTTGCATTAAGTTGCATATCGGGTTTGAGTAGTTTGTCACGAAGATCTGAATGATCTTTCCTCAACGATGCATCATGTCGCGGCGTGAGACCGGCGCTGCATCGTTGCCCCAGGCGCCGCGCACGTAGCTGAGCACATCGGCGATCTGGCCGTCATCGAGCACGTGGCCGAAAGGTGGCATGCCGTACGGCCGCGGGTTGCCCGCCGTGGCCGGCAGAAAGCCGCCATGGCGCACCATCTGCATGAGGTTCACCGCGCTGTCCATGGTGACCGCGCGATTGCCCGCCAGCGGCGGGTATGCGCCCACGGCGCCCTGGCCGGCGTCGCCGTGGCAGTAGGCGCAGCGCTGTGCATAGATGCCTTCACCGCGTGCCATGGTGCCCGCGTCGCGGCGCAACGACGGCGTGCGCACCGGGTCGGGCCTGGCAGGTGCGGGGTCTTCGGGCAACTGCTGCAGGTAGGTCGCCATGGCGCCCAGGTCGGCATCGCTCAGGTACTGGGTGCTGCGAAACACCACTGCGGCCATCGGGCCGATGACCGAAGCCTGCGCCGTGCTACCGGTCTTGAGCAACTGGATCACCTGCTGCCGGTCCCAATGCGCGACGCCGGCTTCGCGTGGAGAACCCAGCGAGGGGGCATACCAGTTTTCCACCGGAATCAGCCCTCCGGACAAGCCACGCCGGTCTTCGGTGGCCCCCAGGGCATTGCGGCTGCCGTGGCAGGCGATGCAATGACCCAAGCCGCCGACCAGGTAGGCGCCACGGTTCCATTCCGCGCTTTGGGTGCGGTCGGCAATGAAAGGCGCAGGGGTGAAGAACAGTGCGCGCCACACGGCGAGCGCAGCCTGTGTGTCGTAGGGGAACCGCAGCTTGCTGGCCTTGTTCGGGGTCGCATCGGCCGGCACGGTTCGCAGGTACGCATAGATCGCGTCCGAGTCTGCTCTCGTCACGGCGGTGAAGCTCGTGTAAGGAAAAGCCGGGTACAGCAGCCGCCCGTCCTTGGACCGGCCGTTGTGCAGTGCGCGCCAGAAGTGCGCAGCGTTCCAGTTGCCGATGCCGTGCGTCGGGTCGGGCGTGAGGTTGCTGGTGTAGAGGGTGCCAAAGGGGGTGGCAATGCCCAGGCCCCCCGCATAGGCGGCACCGCCACGGATGCTGTGGCAGCCTGCACAGTTGCCCGCCAGCGCCAGGTAGCGTCCCCGCTCGACCTGTGCGGGCGAGCTGTCGAAAGCAACAGGGCCGTCGGGTAGTGGGTCTTCACCGCGCAGGTTCAACCAGACGACCGTGGCGATGGCCAGGGCCAGCAACACGGCCACCGGCACCAGTCCGTAGAGCGCGACGCGCTTCATGGCGTGCCTCTCCGCGTCGGCAGGGCGCTGCAAGGCAGGGGCAAAGGGTTGGGCAGGGCCGGGATGGCACTGGCGTCGGCCGGCACCGGCTGCAGCGCAAGCCAGCTCGCGACAGCGTTGATGTCAGCGCTGGTGAGCTTGCGGCCCACCGCCGTCATGCAGTCCGGGGCGAGCGCATGCCGCTCATCGCTGACCCATGCCCCCAGCTGCGAGGACAGATAGAGCCGTGGCAGGCCGACCAGCCCTGGAATGCCGGGCTGAACGCCGGTGAGCGCAGCCCCGTGGCACTGTACGCAGGCAGGAATGCCCCGCGCAGCGTCGCCTGCCAGTACCAGCGTCCTGCCGTGCGCGAGCGCTTCAGCGGATGCATCGCTGCGCCCGGCGGGTGGCGGATAGGGCAGTGTCAGCGCCGCGAAGTAGTCGGCAATCTCGCGCAGGTAGTCGTCCGACAGGTATTGCACCATGTGGTTCATGTCTGCATGGAAGCGGCGGCCGTCGCGAAAACTCAGCAACTGGTTGAACAGGTAGCCTGCCGGCTTGCCTGCCAGGCGCGGAAAGTAGTCCGCATTGACGGCCGCGCTTTCACGCCCGTGGCAGGCAATGCAGGCGGCCGCCCGTTGCGCGATGGTGTCGGGCACGCGCGCGGGCGTCGTCGCATGGCCTTCGGGCGCCATGACGCCCATGAACAGGCACACGACGATGCAGGAAAGTTTCATACCGCCATTGTCGTCCCGCGACCACGCTACATTGCCGGGATGCAAAAACACATCTCGGAAGTCGCCGGCCTGCAACGGCTGGGCTACGGTGCACTGGTCGGGCTCATCACAGGCTTCATCCCCTGGCCGCTCGACGGCCTCGCGCGCGGCCTGATCGGCTGGTGCGCGGGCATCGGCGTGTACCTGGCGCTTGCCTGGTGGCTGGCTGAGTCTTTCGACGCAAAACGCACGCGGGCGCGCTCCCAGGCGCAGGACCAGCCCAACGTGCTGATCCTGGGCGTCATGCTCATGGCCGTGGGTGTGAGCGTTGCGGTCATCGCCATGCTGCTGCGCCAGGTCAAGCAGATGGACGGCATCGAGCGCGCGGCGCACATCGCGCTAGGCATGGCGGCGCTGGGGGCGTCGTGGCTGATGATCCATACCATCTACGCCTTTCACTACGCGCATCGCTACTACCAGGAAGAGCGCGACAACCGCGTGGCCGGCGCCGGTCTCGATTTTCCGGGCAAGCTCGATCCGGACTACTTCGACTTTCTCTACTTTTCTTTCGTCGTGGGCATGACCTCGCAGGTGTCGGACGTGCAGGTCACCTCGCGGGAGATGCGCCGTATCACGCTGGTGCACAGCGTGCTGGCCTTCGCTTTCAACATGCTGGTGCTCGCGCTGTCGATCAACGTGGTCGCGGGGGCGCTGTAACTGCGCGGGCGCCAGGTTTGACCAGGCCCGTCGACAGCGCCACGCCGCACACGATGACCGCCGCACAGCCCAGCATCCAGGGGGTGATCTGCTCTCCGAGCAGCACCACGCCGTAGAACACGGCGAAGACGGGCACGAGGAAGGTGACCGTCAGCGCACGCGCCGGGCCGGCTGTCGCGATCAGGCGAAAGAACAGGATGTAGGCCAGGCCGGTGCAGGCCGTACCGAGTGCGATGAGCGCCAGCCAGGCATGCAGGCTCGGCATGCGCGCCGGCCAGAGCCAGAGCGCAGGCAGCGCCAGGAACAGCGTGGCACCGATCTGGCTGCCAGTGGCCGTGGCCAGCGGTGCCACGCCGCCGAGGTGGCGTCGCGTGGCGCTGGCGGCAATGCCGTAGCACAGGCAGGCACCCAGACAGGCCACGATGGCCCAGAGCGCGGCATGCGAGCCGTCGGTGGAGGTCGCGTGGAAGCCGGCGTTGCGGCTGGCCAGCAGGCCGACCCCCGCAAAGCCGATGGCCAGGCCGAGCAACCGCCAGCCGCCGGGCCGTTCGCCGAACCATGCCCATGCGACCAGGGCGCCGAACATGGGCGCTGTCGCATTCAGCACGGCTGCCAGGCTGCTGTTGATGCTCAGCAGGGCGAAGCAGAAGAGCGCAAAGGGCACGCCCGAATTGAAGACCCCGATGGCCAGCGTTGCCTTCCAGTGCTGGCGCAGCGCCGCGCCATGACCGTTCCACAGCAGCAGCGGTATCAGGAAAACCGTGGCGATGGCCACGCGCACCGCCGCCGTCGGCAGGGCGCCGAATTCGGCCGCGCCCACGCGCATGAAAAGAAAGGAGGCGCCCCAGAGCGCGCCCAGCAGCACCAGATCGATCCACCAGCGATTCACCGCCCGCGGTGCTGACAGTGGCGCCGATGGTCTTGGCGTGACGCTCATCGCGCGCCCTCCAGCGCGAGGAGCGCCGTCTTGCGGTCGAGGCCGCCCGCGTAGCCCGTGAGCGAACCGTCGGCACCCAGCACGCGATGGCAGGGCACGATCAGGCTGATCGGATTGCGTCCGACGGCCGCGCCGACAGCGCGCACCGCAGCTGGCTTGCCGATGTCTGCGCTGAGGACGCCGTAGCTGGTGGTGGCGCCGCAAGGGATGGCGCGCAGCGCCGCCCAGACCGACTGCTGGAACGGCGTGCCGTGCGACAGGTCCAGCGGCAGGTCGAAGTCGCGCCGCTGGCCTGCGAAGTACGCCAGGACCTGCGTCGCGGCCTGGGTCAGCAGGTCGTCGGCGGCATCGGTCTGCCAGGGCGTCATGTCGGGTGCGTGGCGTTGGTCATCGAACCAGAGCCCGACAAGGCCGAGGTCCGAGGCCGCCAGCGTGATGCCGCCGAGCGGACTCTGGAGGTGCCGCATGCGGATGCGGTCGTGCTTGAATTTCATGGCAGATCGGGCGCCGGGGCCCGTGTGAGGAGTGTGTCGGATGGGGTGTGCGTCTCAGGGGCGGGCAGGGTCGGGGTCGGCGCATGCCAGGCGCGCAACACGGCATAGCCGCGCCATGGCCGCCAGGCCAGCGAGGCTTCGACCGCAGCGCGCGCCGTTCGCACGCCGAGCGCCTTCTGAAGGGCGATATCGCCCGACGGAAATGCGTCGGGCCAGCGCAGCGCGCGCATCGCAATGTACTGCGCCGTCCAGTCGCCGATGCCAGGCAGGGCCTGCAGCGCCGCCAGTGTCGCAGGCACATCGGCGCCGGCATGCAGCATCAGGCGGCCATCGGCGACCTCGCGCGCCAGCGCCTGCAGCGCGGCCTGCCGCTGCCGCACGATGCCGAGCTGGCCCAGCGCCTCGCCGCTGGCCGCCGCGAGGGCAGTAGGCGTGGGAAACAGGCGGTCGAGGCCGGCAAGGGGTGTGTCGATCGCCTCGCCGAATGCGGCGACCAGCCGCGAACCGAAGGTGCGTGCCGCGGCCACGGTGACCTGCTGGCCCAGCACCGCGCGCACGGCGAGCTCGAAGCCATCGACCGTGCCCGGCACGCGCATGCCGTCGCCATGGGGAAAGGCGTCGTGCAGCACCGCATTGATGGCCATCGGTTCGGCATCGAGGTCGAGCAGCGCGCGCGCACGGCTGATCACGGTCGGTAGCACGCCGGCCAGCGAGTCGCTCACGGTCAGCCTGACCTGTTCACGCATGCTGTCGAACCGCAGGCGCAGCCAGCCTGCGTGGCTGCGGCCGCCGTGCATCACGTGCAAGGTGCGGGTGTAGTCGTGCAGCCCGTGCGTGTGCCCCGTTGCTACTTCCGCCACTTTCGCCACTTCCACGCCCTGCAGCGTGCGCCGCGCGAAAAAGGCATGCATGGCCTGTACGTCGTAGGGCGGCCGGTAGCCCAGCCGGACTTCGATCGAGCGACCCGCATGCGCCTCGCCTGCGCCGGCCTCGGCCACCCCTGCGCGGCGCAGCGCACCGGGGTTGAGCCCGTAGTGCGCGGCAAAGGCGGCATTGAAGCGGCGCACGCTGGCAAAGCCACTGGCCAGCGCCACCTCGGCCATCGGCAGGCGGGTGTCTGCAATGAGCTGTTTGGCGGTCAGCAGCCGGCGTGTCTGCAGGTACTGCAGCGGCGATACGCCGAACTGGGCCTCGAAAATTCGCCTCAGATGCCGGTCGCTCACGCCCAGGCGCTCTGCGATGCGCGCGGCGCCCGGCACCTCGTCGCGCCAGGCGTCGGGCTCGTCGATCAACCGGGCTGCCTGCAGCGCCAGAATGCGCGACGCGTCTTCGGTCGACCAACTGGCGGCGCGGGGCGCGAGTTCGGGGCGGCACCGCAGGCAGGGGCGATAGCCCTCGGCCTCGGCCTGCGCCGCGTGGCGGAAGAACACGCAGTTCTCGCGCCGCGGCAGCCGCACGCGGCAGACGGGGCGGCAATAGATACCGGTGGAGGTGACCGCCGTGAAAAAGGAGCCGTCGAAACGCGCGTCGTGCGCCTTCATCGCCAGATAGCAGGCGTCGCTCTCGGGGCCGGCAATGGGATCGGTCGCATCAGGCATGGCGCGATGATACGAACCGGGAGGCCTGGAAACCGGCCGTTTCCGGACATCTGGCTGCACGGGCGGGTTGCCTGCGCCAAGGGCGGGTTGCCTACAATGGCCCAAGACATTTTTTGTACTCTCCAAGGTAAGCACCCATGCAGCTCAGCGCGTCGATCTTCAAGGCCTACGATATTCGCGGCGTCGTGCCGACCACGCTGGACGTGGAAGTCGCGGAAGGACTCGGCAGAGCCTTCGGCAGTGCCGCTCGCGCCCTGGGCGAGAAAACCGTCGCCGTGGGACGCGATGGCCGGCTGTCGGGCCCTGCGCTGGTGGAGGCGCTGATCAGCGGCCTGGTGGCCACGGGCATCGAGGTGATCGACGTGGGTGCGGTGACCACGCCCATGCTGTACTTTGCGGCACACACGCTGTCGACCAGTGGCATCCAGGTGACGGGCAGCCACAACCCGAAAGACTACAACGGCTTCAAGATGATCATGGCCGGCCGCGCCATCTACGGCGATGAGATCCAGAGCCTGCGCCGCGTCATGGAAGCCGACAGCGCCACGCTGGCACCCGGTGGCAGCGTGCGCAGGGTCGACGTGACCGAGGCCTACACCCAGCGCATCGTGGGCGACATCAAGCTGGCACGTCCGCTGAAGATCGTGGTCGATTCGGGCAACGGCATCGCCGGCGCCTCGGCCCCGGCCATCCTGCGCGCCATTGGCTGCGAGGTGACAGAGCTGTTCAGCGAGGTCGACGGCGATTTCCCGAACCACCATCCAGACCCGAGCAAGCCTGAGAATCTCAAGGACCTGATCGCCGCGCTGGCAGCAGGTGATGCCGAACTCGGCCTGGCCTTCGATGGCGACGGCGACCGCCTGGGCATCGTCACCAAGGACGGTCAGAACATTTACCCCGACCGCCAGATGATGCTGTTTTCGCAGGACGTGCTCTCGCGCGTGCCGGGCGGCACCATCGTGTTCGACGTCAAGTGCTCTCAACGCCTGGCGCCCGCCATCGAGGCGGCCGGTGGCGTGCCGATGATCTTCAAGACCGGCCATTCGCTCATCAAGGCGAAGATGAAGGAAATCGATTCGCCGCTGGGGGGCGAAATGAGCGGCCACATCTTCTTCAAGGAGCGCTGGTTCGGTTTCGATGACGGTACCTACGCAGGCTGCCGCCTGCTGGAGATCCTCAGCAAGAGCCCCGATGCAGGCGCCGTGCTCAACGCGCTGCCCACCAGCTTTTCCACGCCCGAACTCAACGTGCTGTGCGACGAGGGCGAGCCGCACCGGCTGGTCGAGGCGCTGATGAAGTCGGTCGACTTTCCGGCGCCGGCCCAGTTGTCGACCATCGACGGCGTGCGTGTCGACTGGCCCGACGGCTTTGGCCTGATCCGGGCCTCCAACACCACGCCGGTGCTGGTGATGCGTTTCGAAGGCCAGACCGACGCCGCACTCGCGCGCATCCAGGCCGACATGATGGCGCTGCTGCGCACCGTCAAGCCCAACGCGCAGGTGGCCGAAGCCGCCCACTGAACCGACGAAGACGAGACCTTTTCCACGTGCGTTCCCTGTCGCTGCGCCTCTACGGCGTTCTCACCTCCCTCGCCCAGCCGCTCGTACGGCGCAAGCTGCGCAAGCGCGCGGTCGCCGAGCCTGGCTATGCCGTGGCCGTCGAAGAGCGTTTCGGCCAGTACGACGCGGCCGCAGTCGGCACCGGCTGGTGCTGGGTGCACGCGGTGTCGCTCGGCGAGACGCGTGCGGCCGGCATCCTGATCACCGAACTCCGGCGTCAGCATCCCGGGGTGCCCATCCTGCTGACCCACGGCACCGCGACGGGCCGGGAAGAGGGCGCCAAACTGCTGGAGCCGGGCGATCTGCAGGTCTGGCAGCCTTGGGACACGCCCAAGGCCGTGGCCCGCTTCCTCGACCGTTTTTCGCCGCGCATCGGCGTGCTGATGGAAACCGAGGTCTGGCCCGAGATGGTGGCAGCATGCGCGCAGCGACGGATTCCGCTGGTGCTGGCCAATGCCCGCCTGAATGAACGGTCGCTGGCATCGGCCGAGCGCCTGGGCTGGCTCGCGCGTCCGGCCTATGCCTCGCTGACGGCGGTGTGGGCGCAGACCGAAGCCGACTCGCACCGCCTCGTGTCGCTGGGCGCCAAGGTCGAGGGCGTCTACGGCAATCTCAAATTCGATGCCGCGCCGGACCCGCGCCAGCTGGCGGCCGCCAGCCAGTTCCGAGCGCACCTGCCACGGCCCCTGGTGGTGCTGGCGAGTTCGCGTGACGGCGAAGAGCAGCTCTTTCTCGACGCGCTCAAGCACTTCGGCGCCGGCGCACCGCTGCCGCCCGAGCAGCCGGGCGTGCATTCGATTGCGCGCCAGGTCGCGAGCGTCCAGTGGATGATGGTGCCGCGCCATCCGCAGCGCTTCGACGAGGTGGCTGCGTTGATCGAAGCCAATGGCTTTCCCGTCGCGCGCCGCAGCACGGCCGGTGCACCCACGCAAGAAGAAATCTGGCTCGGTGATTCCGTTGGCGAGATGACGCTCTACTATGGCCTGGCCGACGTGGCGCTGCTTGGCGGCAGCTTCGAGGCATTCGGTGGCCAGAACCTGATCGAGGGCGCCGCCTGCGGCTGCCCGATGATCCTCGGCCCTTCGACCTTCAATTTCGCCGAGGTGGCGGAACTCTCGCTCGCCGCCGGCGCGGCGGTGCGCGTGCAAGGCATGACCCAGGCCATCACTGCCGCACTGGCGCTGGTGTCTGATGCGACGCGCCGCGGTGCGATGGTCGAGGCCGCCAAAGCGTTTGCGTCCACCAACCGTGGCGCCGCACAGCGCACGGCTGCTGCGGTGTTGGCGTTGGCCGAATCGGCGGAGCCGGTGGCATCCGCTGCCGAACCTGGCGCGCTCGAAGAGCGGGCGGAACCCAGTCTCGACTGAAGCACAGCGCACACGGCGGTGTTCCCGGCCGGTGGCGGTGGGTCGGGTTCAGGGATTCAACGGCCGACGCCCACAGGCGTGTTCCCCGGTGTGCCTGCGGCGGCCAGCGTCGCGTTCACCGGAAGCAGGTCGGCCTGCGTCAGCGTGCCGCTGGCCTGCCGCAATTTCAGCGTGCCCAGCAGCACGTTGTAGCGGGCCACCGCCAGGTCGCGCTTGGTCTGGAACAGCTGGCTTTGTGCATTCAGCACGTCGATATTGATGCGCACACCCACCTGGTAGCCGAGTCGGTTGGCGTCGAGCGCGCTCTGGCTCGACGCCTCGGCCGCTTCGAGTGCCTTGACCTGGCTGGTGCCCGAGACCAGGCCCAGGTAGGCGGTGCGAGTGGCCTGCGTCACGTTGCGACGCGTGGCGTCGAGCGTGGCACGTGCCTGGTCTTCGAGCGCCAACGTCTCGCGCACCCTGTTTTCCGTGGCGAAGCCTGCGAACAGCGGCAGGTTGAAGTTGACGCCGATGCTGGCTTCCCTGACGCGGGTCCCTGTGGTGCTGGTGCTCGTGCCGTTGGGGTTATGGGCGAAGTTGTAGCCCATCGTTGCGTCCAGCGTGGGCTTGTGGCCGGCCTCGGCCTTCTTGATTTCAAGGCCTGCCACATCGACGGCGATGAGCGCCTGCCGGATGGCCGGATGCACCGCCTCCGCCTGGGTCACCCAGCGGTTGACGTCGGCTGGGTCGGGCTGTGGCAGCACCACGGGCGTGGACAGCGGCAACGGCACGCTGCCGGGCCGGCCGACCAGTTGGTCGAGCACGATGCGCCGCACCTGCAGGTCGTTTTCCGCAGAGATTTCCTGCGCCAGCACGAGGTCGTAACGCGCCTGTGCCTCGCGTGAATCGGTGATGGTCGAGGTACCGACCTCGAAGTTGCGTTTGGCAAAAGCCAGCTGCTCGGCCACAGCCGCCTTCTGCGCGCGCACCAGCGCCAGGCTGTCCTGGCTGGAGAGCACGTCGAAGTAGGCCTGGCCGACGCGCACGATCAGGTCCTGGTCGGCACTTGCGAGCGCCGCTTCGGCGATTTCGGCCTGGCGCTTGCCCTGCTGGTAGGTGGCCCAGGCGGCCGGCCGGTACAGCGGCTGCGAGGCGTTGATGCCTACCGTCTGGTTGCTGAAGTCGCGCACGCTGGAAGAGCGTGGCGCATTGGCGATCACGTCGAGGTCCTGATTGGTGTGGGATGCGCCTGCCGAAGCCGCCACATAAGGCAGGATGCCTGCCCGGGACTGAGCGGCGCGCGCCACGTTGGCCTCGAACTGCGCACGCGCACCCTGGTACGTGGCGTCGTAACTCCGCGCCGACTCGTAGAGGTCGATCAGGCTCTGTCCATGGGCGGGCAGGGCGAGCACGGCGGCCAGTGCTGCGGAAAGTGGAAGGAACCGGCGCACGGGCATGGAAAGTCCTGGGGAAAGGTCAGTAGCGCGCAACGGCGGTGTCGTGCGTGGCCGACCAGGCGTCGATACCGCCCGCCACGTTGGCCACCTGCTCGAAGCCGTTCTGCGTCAGAAAGGCGGCTACGCGCTGGCTGCGCGCGCCGTGATGGCACAGGCAGGCGATGCGCTGGCCGGGGTCGAGCTCGGCCAGGCGGTCAGGAATTTCGTTCATCGGGATGGCGACGAGTGCGAAGCCCTGCGGCACCACGCTGGCGGTCTGCAGTTCCCACGGCTCGCGCACGTCGAGCAGCACCGGCTGTGCGTCGCCGTCTTGTGCAAACCAGGCGGCAACGTCGGCCGGGCGGACTTGGTCGATCATGGGCGTGCCTGCTTCAGAAGTTGAAGCGCGGCGTCTCGGGGAAACCCAGCAGGCGCGGGGCGACCGTGTCCCAGGGCTGCAGGGTGTCCCACTTGCTTTCGCTCACGCGGGTCACGAAGGTGGCGCGCATCATGGGCTCGTCACCGACGATGGCTGCCAGTCGGCCGCCGATCTTCAGCGAACCGAGCAGATTCTGGGGAATGCGAGCGACCGAGCCGCTGAGGACGATCACGTCGAAGCTCGGACCGCTGGGCAGCGGCGTGGCGCCGTCGGCATTGCGTACCTCGACATTGGTCACGCCATTGCGCGCCAGTGTCTGGGCAGCGCGGGCGGCCAGCGTGGGGTCGATTTCCAACGACAGCACGCTGGCGGCGCGGTAGGCCAGCAGCGCAGCCATGAAGCCGGAGCCGGTGCCGATTTCGAGCACGGACTCGTGCTTTTGCACGTGAAGGTCTTGCAGCGTGCGTGCTTCCACGCGGGGCGACAGCATGGTCTGGCCTGGGAGCGAGCCGACGCCGCTGCCGTCCAACGGGATTTCCATGTCGAAGAACGCCAGCGCGCGGTGTGCCTCTGGCACGTAGTCCTCACGGCGCATCACTGCGAGCTGGTCGAGGATATCGAGGTCGAGCACATCCCAGGGACGGATCTGTTGCTCGATCATGTTGAAGCGCAGGCGTTCGAGGGAGGCAGGGGCGTGGGTGGTCATGGGGCTTTTTCCGTGATGGGCGCAGGACAAACCTTCAATTTTAGGCGCTCGGCCGCGCACTGAGGCCCCGCAGCACGATCTCGGTCTGCACCGCGATGAAGGTTTCGGGGTCGAGCACCGCCTGACCGTCGATGCACATGGGCGTCGAGTGCTGCCACAGCATCAGGAACATCATGGGCGCGATGACGGCATAGATGGCGTGATCGACATCGACCGGCGCGAACTCTCCGCTGTCGATCCCACGGTGCAGGATGCGACGCACCAGGGCATGGCCAGGGCGAACGACCTCCTGGCGGTAGAACTCGGCGAGCGTCGGGAAATTGCTCCCTTCGCTCATGAGCAGCTTGGTCAGTCCCGAGGCCTTGGTCGAACCCACCCGTTCCCACCACACGCGCATGCAGTAGCGCAGCATGTCGCTGGTGCTGCCCTCGAACACCTCGAACTCCTTGTTCCACTCGGTGAAACGACCCGAGAGGTTCTCGGTGACCACCGCCTTGAAGAGCTCTTCCTTGTTCTTGAAGTAAAGGAACAGCGTGCCTTTGGACACGCCCGCGCGCGCGGCCACTTCTTCCGCGCGGGTCGCCGCAAAGCCTTTCTCCACGAACAGGTCGAGTGCCGCAGCGATCAGCTCTCCCGGACGCGCCTCCTTGCGCCGTTCGCGCTTGGCGCGCACGGGACAGAGCTTGTCGCTGAGAAAACGGCGAGGAGTGACCACGGGAAGTTTTAATGACTGACGGGTTAGTAATGTAGTCAGCTGCTTCCTGCCCGTCAAGCCGCGACAATACGCACTGTTCCCTTTGCTACTTGCTGGAGCCTCCCATGTCCACACCCGCCTCGTCATCGTCGATCGAAACCATCGTTCTGGGTGGTGGCTGCTTCTGGTGCACCGAGGCCGTGTTCGACCGGGTGCAAGGCGTGATCGACGTGGAGTCCGGCTACAGCAATGGCCAGGTCAGGAACCCTACGTACGAGCAGGTCTGCACGGGCCGCACGGGTGTGGTCGAAGTGGTCAAGGTGCAGTTCGATCCGGCCGTGATCTCCTTGCGCGAGGTGCTGGAGATTTTCTTCGTCATCCATGACCCGACCACGCTCAACCGCCAGGGCAACGACGTGGGCACGCAGTACCGCAGCGGCATTTACTACGGCAACGAGGCGCAGCGCGAAGTGGCCGACGCGGTGATCCGCGAGATCGGCGAAAGCGGCACCTACGGCGCACCGATCGTGACCGAGGTGGTGCCGCTGGCCGATTATTCGACGGCCGAGGACTATCACCAGGACTACTTTCTCAACCACCCGAATCAGGGTTACTGCGCTTTCGTGGTCGGCCCGAAGGTTGAGAAGTTCCAGAAGACCTTCAAGGCACGCGTGAAGGCCTGAGCGCCTGCCCACGTCCCGCCTTTTCGCATTTTTTCCTTCGTGCATCTGACGACTGTTCCCGCCCGCCGCCGCTCGCCCGCGCTCTTTGTGGTGCTGGCGCTTGCGGTATGGCTCGCCGCCACGCTGGGCCTGATGCACCAGACGATGCATGTGCCCGGTCTCAAGGCCGCAGCGGCGGCCGCGCGTGGAGGCGCGCCGGTCACCGCGTCGCCGTCGGGCGATGCCTCGCATCCGGCACCTGCCGCCCACGGCGTGCTTGCCTTGTTCGGCGGACACCACAGCGAAGCCGACTGTCGTTTGTACGACCAGCTCGCGCACGGCAGCGCCATGCCATCCGTGCCGTTCGTTGCCTTGCCGGTGTTCCTGCCGGCCGCCACCTTCGCCTGGTTCGAAGGTGAAGTGCTGGCCCGCTGGGTCGCGCTGTTCGACGCGCGCGGCCCGCCCTTTTCTCGCTGAAGTCCCCAGTCCGATTCGCCGCACCCCGTGCAGGGGTGGCGGTGTGTCGCCTATCGATTCAACGAGTTTTCATCATGTCTTCCATTTTTCGTCGCAACGCGCTGGCCGTTGCCGCCTTGTCCTTTCTCTCCCTGGCTGTGCACGCGCAGGCCGACAACCCGCCCACCGGCAACCTCAAGGAGATCACCGTCACCGGCAATCCGCTTGGTGCCGCCGATGTCATCGCGCCAGTCGACACGCTCCAGGGCGACGCACTGCTGCTGCGCAGCACGTCGACGCTCGGTGAGACGCTCAATACGCTGCCGGGCGTCAGCAGCAGCTACTTCGGCCCCAATGCCAGCCGTCCGATCATCCGAGGCCAGGACGGTGACCGCATCCGCATCCTGCAGAACGGTGGCGCTGCGCCCGACGCCTCGGCGCTGAGCTACGACCACGCCGTGCCAGTCGACGCGCTGGTGACCGAGCGCCTTGAAGTGCTGCGGGGGCCGTCGGCGCTGCAGTACGGAGGCAGCGCTGTGGGCGGCGTGGTCAACGTCATCGACAACCGCATTCCGACCGAGCCGATCAACGGCTTCGGCGGCCGGGCCGACCTGGGCTATGCGACGGGCAACAAGGAAAAGTCCGGCGGTGTCGTGCTCGAAGGTGGCAATGACCGCTATGCGCTGCACGTCGATGCCTTCGACCGCAAGTCCGACGACGTGTCGGTGCCCATCGATCTCGAATGCGCCAAGCCCGGCTCACCCGGGCTGGCGCGCAAGATCTGCAATTCCGCCAACAGTGCCCACGGCGGCGCCATCGGTGGCACGCTGTTCTTCGACCAGGGCTGGATCGGCGCATCGGCGAGCAGCTACCGCAGCACCTATGGCACCGTGGCCGAGGACGACGTGACCATCGGCATGAAATCCGATCGCTATGCGCTCGAGGGCGAGTGGCGGCCGGGCGGCTTCTTCACCAGTGTGCATGCCAAGCTCAACCGCACCGACTACCAACATACCGAGTACGAAGGGGGCGAGCCGGGCACGGTGTTCGCCAACAAAAGCGACGACCTTCGCATCGAGGCGCGGCATCGCAAGATCGGCAACGTCGAGGGTCTGATCGGCTTGAGCAGTGAGCGCGGTAACTTCTCCGCCGATGGCGAGGAGGCGTTCGCACCGCACAGCCGCACCGTGTCGAACGCGCTGTTCCTGCATGAAGAACTGAGCACCTCCTGGGGGCGCCTGAGTTTCGGCGCGCGCACCGAGCAGACGAAGGTCACGTCCTTCGGCTATCCGGACGACCTGTCGATCACGCGCTTTGCCACGGGCGAACGCAGCTTCAACCCCCACAGTGCCGCCCTCGGTGCGCTGGTGAATCTGGCGCCGCAATGGCAGCTCACCTCCAACATCGCCTACACCGAGCGCGCGCCCAAGGACTACGAGCTCTTTGCCAACGGCCCGCACGTGGCCACGGCCGCATGGGAAGTGGGTGACGCAGAACTCAAGAAGGAGAAGTCACTGGGACTGGACCTTGGCGCGGAATGGAAGTCTGGTCCCAACAACGCCCGTGTGAACGCCTATGTGACGCGCTTCGACAACTACATCGGACTGACGGCGACGGGCCGTACGCTCGACGAGGAAGGCGCACCGGTGGCCGCTGGCGCCGATGGCGGCCTGGCCGAATACGCGTACAGCGGCGTGCGTGCACGCTTTGTCGGCATCGAGGCCACTGGCAAGCAGCGCCTGATGGGCAGCAACGGCTTCACGCGCTCGGCCGACGGCAGCACGCTCGACCTCGAATGGCGCGGGGACGTGGTGCGCGCGACCAACACCGACACCGGCGAACCACTGCCTCGCATTGCGCCACTGCGCGTGGGCGCGACGCTGGCCTATGGTGATGGCCCGTGGACCGGCCGGTTCGGCTTCGACAGCTATGCCGCGCAACACCGCGTACCGTCGATCGGTGACAGGGAAACCGCGGGCTACACGCTGTGGAACGCGGCGCTGACCTATCGCATGAAGGTCGAGCGCGCCACGCTCACCTGGTATGCGCGCCTGGACAATCTCACGAACAAGCTGGCCTACAGCGCGACGTCGATCCTGACAACGACCGTTTATCCGGCCGCGCCGCAGCCGGGCCGCTCACTCAAGGTGGGTCTGCGCGCGACCTTCTGAGGCTCCGTTCAGCACGGGTGCTGTAGGAGGCTGCCGACATTCGCTCGCGTGTCTGACCGGAGTTGGTGCGCACCACTTTCGTGAAATAGTTGCACACCAAAAACGGAGACACACCATGACACGCGAAGCGATATTCTGTTTTGATACGGCGACCGTGCGGTTTGCCATCTACCCCGACGGCGACGATGGTGCGCGGGTGATCGCGCAAATCAGCGAGGACCCGCTTCGTGATCTGTTTGGCGCCAGCGGCGATGGCGCAACGCTGCTGGCAGCCTACGACAGGCATGCCGACCGTATCAACGAGATGGCCATCGCCCGCTATCGCGCCAATTCGCAACAACCGATCGTGCTCCAGACGATGGATTTCGATGCCGTAGGCATCCGGGGTGGCGTCATGGGCGTGGTAATTCCACAGGTGATTGCCGCAGCGCCTCGCGCGCGGGCTTCCGTCGGCATGGGGTGGCGCACGGCGCTGGCTGCGTAGGTCGCTATAGCCACCACGATACGGGCCCACTCAGCCGTTGTACGTGGGCCGTTGTTGGACCGAACGAACCCAACAGTACCTGCAACCCCGAAATTGTTTGCGCACGGTCGATCCATTGCAGGGCCGATGCAATGCGTTGTCTTTCGTAGCGCGGCGTGACCCGCTGGAGCAGGGCGGTGAGCGCCTGTTGATGCGCCAGGTCAGGCGCAGGCTGCCATGGCAGGGTGGTCAGCGAAGTTTCCACATCGGCCGTTTCATAGCTTTCGCACCAGTGCAAACCGGCTGCCGTATCGATCGCATCCAGATGGCTCACCAGCAGCCCGTCGAGCGGTCCCACCGACTTCAATGCGTAGCGCAGCAGCACGGCGTCGGGGTGGCCGCGGCGAAAGCGGCCCTGCCAGCCGGCGTCCGCGTTGTGCGGCTCTGCGAGCGCATCCAGTGCGAGGTCGGCGGTCGGAAGCGGCCCGGCACCGTGCCGCGTCAGGTAACTGCGCAGCACCCCCAGGTGCTGCACGCGCGCGTCGATGCCCAGGTCCGATAGCACGGCGTCGACGGCGTGGGTCGAGATCGAACTCCAGGTGGTGTGCGGGTGAAAGCCATGCCACTCGTCGAGCAGTACTCCTTGTGCGCCCTCGAACACGACGCGTCCGGGCAGGGTCAGCCGCTGTGCGATGGCCGCTCCCTCAGCCGGGGGCGATTGCGCGATGCAGGGCTGCAGCGCGTCCAACCAGCGCGCGGCCAAGTCGGCATCGCCGAGGAGCGCACGCTCCGCGAACCCCGCTTTATCCCCGGGTGTCACTTCCGCGAATTCCTGTTGCAACGCAGTGCGGATGGCGTCGAGTTTTCCGAGTGCGTGTGCGCGATGAGGCAGATCGCCGTAGCGCAGGGCCGCCTCGGGGTGCGCCAGCGCATGCCGGACCGTTTCGCCCACGCCCACGCCGCAACTCCCATGGGCCTGCGGGCCGCGCGCCCATTCGCGCAGGCGGCCCGCGGCCTGATGAAAGGGCGTGGTGACCTTGCAGCGTGCATCGATCCACAGGCGGGACATGGCATCCACCATACCGGCGCGGCGGAGGTATTCGTTCTCCGCCAACAGGCCCGTCGGATGCACCACCACCGGGCTCGCCAGCACGGTGGCCACGCCGTGGTGGAAGCTGCCGGCGCCGAACTGTGAAAACGTATGGTGCCGCCCATCCGGTCGCACCACGTTGTGGCCAGCCTGCGCGCCGCCGTTGAATCGCACCACCGTGTGGGTGGCGCCGTCGTCGCAGAGATGGTCGGTAAAGAGTCCCTTGCCGCAATCGCCGAAGCCGAGCCCCAGCAGCGAGAGGTAGCGGGTCAGGCCGCTTGCCACGTCGTCGTCAACCGAACAGTTTTTTCCACCAACTGCTGGGGCCGGTGGCGCCGCTCGTGCTGCGATGAACACGCTGGGGTGCGTTCGGGTCGAGCAGTTCGGCATAGGCTTCCAGCGCATGCGCCACCGTCGCGATCCGTGCGGGCGGCGTGCCGTGCGCGGCCATGACCTTCGTGAGCGCATCGAGGCTCGGCGCGGCACGTTCGGTCAGCGCGACGATGCCCGCGGCCACGGCGCAGGCATCGTCGGGAGTGTCGAGGCAGATCACATGGTCGCCCAGCAGTTCGCGCCAGCGCGCTTCGCAGCGACGCCGACGCTGCGCGTCGGGGATCAGGAAGAACAGGTGGTAGCTTTCGGCGGCGGCTGCGATCACTTCTTCGATCGGGATGTCCTCGTCGAGCTTCTCGCCGATGAGGGACTCGATCTGGTGGCGCGAGACGGCCGGGTAGGGCAGCTCGTCGCCCGTCATGAACAGGTAGCCGCGCTTCTTGCGCTTGGCCCAGCAGTCGGTGTCGGTGTGTTGTGCCAGCACGTAGAACGCAAGTTCGTAGCTCTCTTCGCCGCTGCCGCCACCGCCACCCTCCAGGTAGCTCCAGGTCAGCCACTGGTCCATCAGCTCGGCCGTCGATTCGAACTGGCCGACCTGCAGCGAGGCGCTGTCCGACGTGGCGTCGCCGATGGCCATGAACAGCAGTTGCGGGTCGGCGACGCCGCATTCGGTCAGCAGCTTCATGAAGGTCGGCAGCTCGCGTGTTGCGAGGATCCGTGGGATGTCGCCCATCGACCCGGTGACGTCCAGTGCGAAGACAACGGCCAGCGAGTTCGGATGGTCTGCGTTGTCGCGCGATTCGCGCACCTTCAGGCCGCGTGGATTCATCAGCGGATGCGTGCCGCGCTGCGTGAAGACTTCGTCGCCCGACTGTGTCGCGCGATCGGCGACCAGTGCAGCGTGTGCGGCATGTGAGTAATTTCCGTAGCCCATGGACTTGTTCCTCTGAGGTTCAGGCGCCGGGCGGCGCGGGATCGAAACGGACGAATTGCGGCGCGCCGAAAGCAGCGCGTGCGGCGCCGGAAAGTGCAGCCTCGATGCCCGTGGCACCCAGCCGCATGCAGGCCTGCACATCGTCGCTGCATGCGTGCAGCAGGTCGGCGAGTGGTGCGGGCGCGCGGGTGTCCTGCAGCAGCAGCCGCACAGTCCAGGCGCTCTGGCGCAGGTCACGGGCCACGGCTTCGGCATGCGCCGCTGCATGGCCCTGGCGCGCCTGGCGCCAACCGATCAACAGAATGCCGTGATCGTGCGGGTGCACCAGTGCATGCGCCGGTGCGATGTCGCCGTGCGACCAGCCGTTGGCATGCAGGAAGCCCAGGACTTCGAGCATGCGGCGCCAGATCCACACCGCATGGCGCGGATCGATGCCGCGGGGTTGGGTCTGCATCACGTCGGCCAGGCTCCCCCAATAGCCAGCTGGATGGCGCAGCACCAGCGCATCTCGCAGGTCGCCTGCACCGCCATCGGCACGGCCGGCCCCCACCGGCTGCGGCAGGCGGCGCGTGTAGTACGCGGCACCGGGCGCCTGAATGGCCTGGAGCGCCGACAGCACCTGCAACTCTTGGGCGAGCGCGTCGCGATGCCCGGCATCGCGGGCGATCTTCATCGTTACGCGTTCGTGCACCGCGCCCAGCCGTTCGGCCAACAGCACATCGCAGTGTGGACCCTTGCCAACCAGCGCCTTCACCAGGTAGTTGGCCTGCCGCCAGCGATAGGCCTGGCCCGAGGCCGCTTCGGCCTCGGCACGCAGCCAGGCATTCCGGAAATCCTTTCGCTCGACGCGCTCCTCGCCGCGCATGACGGTGGCACCGCAGTAGGCACATTGCACCGTGCGCCAGCGCGCCGCGCGCGGCAACGGTGCCGCGCATTGAGGGCAGAGGACAGCGGTGAGGGTGAGCATCGGGGCAGTGCAAAGGCGGTCGGGCAATGACACGGTCAAGGATACCGGTTTGACGCGGCCCCCCACGAACGCCGAGGTACCTGTGCCGCCGTGGGCACGTTGAGCCCGCATCAGGTCTCATTGATGAGGTGGCGGACCTGGATCTGACAGGACGTGAGGGGCGGCGGGCACCCGGGCACCGATGTAGCGCCGAAGTGTGCGAGGGTGAATTTCGTAGCGTTTGGCCACTTCGTTGATCGAAAGGCCGTCGATCTCGACTGCGTTGTGGGCGGCTTGTTGCTGCTGCAGGGAGAGCGCGGCTCGGCGACCGAGGGGGCGTCCTTGCGCCCGTGCCTCCGCCATGCCCGCACGCGTGCGCTCGCTGATCAGCGACCTTTCAAACTCAGCCAGCGCGGCCATCATGTGGAAAAAGAGCTTCCCACCCGGAGAGGTCGTGTCGATGTGTTCGGAGAGCGAAACGAACTGGACATCGCGTTGGCCGAGTGCGTCGACAAGCTGGACGAGCCCCTGCAAAGAGCGCCCCAGTCGATCCAGTTTCCAGACCACCAGCATGCCTCCCGGCTGGATGCGCTGAAGGGTGCGATCCAAGCCAGGCCTGGAGAAAACTGCGCCAGAAACACCTTGATCTGTAAATATCTTGTTACATCCAGCGCGTTCAAGGGCAGCGATTTGGAGGTCGAGATGCTGCTCTTCGGTGGACACGCGCGCGTAACCAATCTTCATTTGCGAGGAATTCTGAGAAAGAGGAGTGGGGTCGGAAAGCACGAGAACTTTATTCCTCATTTGTAGGAAATAGTTGACAAAAGGGGTCCTTTTTGCCTTCACAGTTCTTCATCTGCCTTGCCGCTGTGGTGTAGAGGAGCGGGGATCAATTCTCCGCTGTGATTCTGAGCATGGCGCAAGGGACCCTTTGTGCCTCGAACTTGTCAGGCTTCGTGACAACTTGGATACGGTTGACGCCGCGACTGGCACGATGGGCGCACAGGCCTCGGCAGTGGTGCTCTGTGCGGCGGGGTGCTTCACCGTCAGCCTGATCTCCCTGGGCCTTTCAAGTCTGCTGCTGACGTCCGCGACGGTGGATGGGGTGGTACCTCCCGCACTGCATCTCCTCTTCGTGGTGCTGGGTGTCATCTGCACCCAAACGCTCCCTTCAGGGGAGCGCGCGACCGTTGCTTTTGAGATTTTTTGTTGCAACTGTTGGGCGGTCGCGGGGGGGGCTTTTGTCGCCATCTGCCTCAGGGCGAACTTGCAGTCGATGGCGTGGGCAACGCTGTGCTTTGCGACGGGCCTTTTCGTTGCGCTCCCGTTCCATCTGGCGAATCCCGGCAGCAAGGCTTGTGCGTTTGCCCTGAGACGCATGCCCCTGCCCAACCCGACCTTGTCGTTTCAGCAGCGGATGTGCCTGTGCATCACAGATGCTGAAAAGTTGATAAGCATGAAATTGAAGGGCACGCTGCCTTCAGATCCCGCATTGGACATCTATATCCAAGGGCTCATGGCCGGCATCCAGACGGTGGGTGGAATGCAAGGTGAGCCTGATATTTCTGATAACGAAGAATGGTCTTACTGGCCTAGATCTTCACTTATTGAGATTTATGGGATTGGTTTGAAGCATGGTGCTTATTTGCGATCCACGAGAGATTTTCGAGAATATGAGGCAAAAAATAATTGAATTACTCCTTCAAGTGTTAAAGATAATATCTAGGTAAAAATGATTTTTCGATGCAATTGTGCAACTCATTATTTGGAACGCATACCTCGATCCTGGTGGATGCGATTGATTTTTCGCAGAAAAGCCCTCTATATCTGCCGATCCTGCGGCCAGGTACAATTAGCAAATATGAAGAAGATTGCAAAAGAAATCCGGGATTTTCATGCGTGATGCATGAGTGAGATGCTGTGATGCGTGCTTGCATCATCCTGTGTCAGTAGCCCTTGCTGATGGTGCAGGACGCATGCGAGCATGCCCAGTTTTTGAATTCCCGTGGCTGCACGCGCGGGCTTGGTTATATTCCTGGCGGATAAAAAATAAGCCACCGCGCGGTCAAGCTGATCACGGTGGCAAATTCATGCGGAATTCAATCTTCAAATCGATTGGATTGGTTTACGTGTAGTCGTAAGGACGCTTCGCGGCTCTGCATCCTGCCGCACTTGGCAAGCCCATCGTGCGCATCCAATGAAGACGAATATGGGTCGTACCAGAAATAGGTCATGAGCCGTACCAGCCGCCCGATGAAGACTGACTGGGAAATGCTCCCTCTGCCTTGACGAGTTGAAGGATGAAGTCCCAGTGAATACAGGCGGCATGTCGCCACATAGGGCGAATTGTTCTAGGACGAGGCGAAATATTCCGAAAGCCCTTGGTTTGAAGCCCGGGGCTGGATGCGCTCAAATCCAGTCGTGACGTACTCGGTGTTCGGAACCACTGAGGAAGATCAGTGGCTCGTGCCTGATGCGCTAGGGAGGAGGGCATGGCTGAAGTGCGGCCCCGGCACGAAACAAAAAAGCCATCCCGAGGGATGGCTTAAGTGCTTGATATGGCTATCAAAAATGGTGCCGGAGAGATGAATCGAACACCCGACCTTCTCATTACGAATGAGCTGCTCTACCGACTGAGCTACACCGGCTAAGCCTTCAATTATAGCGGATTATGGTAGCTGGTTACGCGCTCGACCTCGTTTTTTGATCCCAAAATCACGCTCACCCGTTCATGCAGCTTGGTCGGCTGCAGGTCGAGGATGCGGTCACGGCCGTTGGTGGCCGCACCACCCGCCTGTTCGACCAGCCAGCTCATCGGGTTGGCTTCGTACATGAGCCGCAGCTTGCCTGGCTTGCCGGGTTCGCGTTTGTCCCACGGGTACATGAAGATGCCGCCACGCATGAGGATGCGATGCACGTCGGTCACCATGCTGGCGATCCAGCGCATGTTGAAGTCCTTGGCGCGCGGGCCTTCGCTGCCGGCCAGGCATTCGTCGATGTAGCGCTTCACGGGCTCATCCCAGTGGCGCATGTTGCTCATGTTGATCGAGAATTCCTTGGTGTCTGCCGGAATCTGGATGTCTTCCTTGGTCAGCACGAAGCTGCCTTGCTCGCGGTCGAGCGTGAACATGGCCACGCCGTGTCCCACCGTCAGCACCAGCGTGGTTTGCGGCCCATAGATGCAGTAGCCGGCCGCCACCTGCTTGGCGCCGGCCTGCAAGAAATCGGCCTCCTGCACGCCGGGGTGTTCGTCGGGCTTCTTGAGCACGCTGAAGATGGTGCCGATGCTCACGTTGACGTCGATGTTGCTCGATCCATCGAGCGGGTCGAACAGCAGCAGGTATTCGCCCTGCGGGTAACGGTTGGGCACCACGTAGATGCTGTCCATCTCCTCGCTGGCCATGGCGGCGAGATGACCGCCCCATTCGTTGGCTTCGATCAGCACTTCGTTGGCGATGATGTCCAGCTTCTTCTGGACTTCGCCCTGCACGTTCTCGCTGTCGGCCGAGCCGAGCACGCCGCCCAGGTCGCCCTTGTTGACGGCCATGCTGATGCTCTTGCAGGCGCGCGCGACCACTTCGAGCAGCAGGCGCAATTGGCCGGGAATCAACCCGTCGGCGCGCTGCTGCTCGACGAGGTAGCGGGTAAGTGAAATCTTCTGTTGAGCCATGGGTTCCTTTCTGAAAAGAGGTCAGCCGGCGAGCGCGCGGGTCACGACTTCGCGCGTGTCCTTGCTCAGGTCGGGCTTGGCGGCGATGCGCATGATGGCTTCGCGCGCGGCGCTGCGGTAGGGTTCGGCCAGCTTGTTCCAGCGGTCGAGGCCACGTGCCAGACGCGCCGCGACTTGCGGGTTGAGCGCGTCCAGCTCGATCACGCGGTCGCTCCAGAACACGTAGCCCGCCGCATCGGTGCGATGGAAGGCGCCTGGGTTGGCACTGCAGTAGCTGAAGATCACGCTGCGGGCGCGGTTGGGGTTCTTCAGGGAGAAGTCCGGGTGCTTCATGAGCTGCTTGACCAGCGGCAGCACATTGCCTCCACGGTCGGGCGCACCGGCCTGCAGCGAGAACCACTTGTCGATGACCAGCGCCTCGTCCTTGAAAATCGCGTGAAAGCGTGCGAGCGCCGGGGCGGCCAATGCATGGCCCGAAGACACCAGCGCGTTGAGCGCGTTGAAGCGGTCCGTCATGTTGCCCGCATCCTTGAAGCGCTGCAGCGTGCGGCCCGGCCACACCGCATCGCCCGAGGCGCAGGCGGCCAGGCACAGGTGGACCAACGCCATGCCGGCCAGGGCGCGGCGCCCCGCCGACAGCGGATCGGGCGTGTACGCGCCCGTGTCCTGGTTGGCGTCATAGGCCTGCTCCCACTCGGCGAACAGCGCGGTGGCCAGCTGCAGGCGCATCGCTTCACGCACCGTATGCACGCGTTGCGGGTCGACCACGTCGAGTTGCTCGGCGATGTATGTTTCCGACGGCAGCGTGAGCACCAGCTCCTTGAACGCGGCGTCGAGCTTGGTATCACCCAGCACGCTGCGCATGGCGGCGATGTAGGCGTCGTCGAGTACGGCGTTTCCGACAGGTGCTGAATCCGTGATCGCCTGGATCGCGCTGCGCAGTGCCAGGCGCTGGCCGGCTTCCCAGCGGTTGAACGGGTCGATGTCGTTGGCCAGCAGCGTCAGCAACTGCGCATCGGTGTACGCGAAGTCGAGCACCACCGGCGCACTGAAGCCACGCAGGATCGAAGGCACCGGCGCGGCATCGAGGCCGGTGAAGACGAAGCGCTGGCTGGCCTCGGTGAGCACCAGCGTGCGCGTGCCCGCCGTGGCCTGGCCTTCGCCTTCGAGCTGCAGCGGGAGTTCGCGGCCGTCTTCCGACAGCAGCCCGACATTCACCGGAATGACGAAGGGCTCCTTGTGCGACTGGCCCGGCGTGGGCGGGCAGCTTTGCTCGAACGCCAGCGTGTAGCTGCGCGCCTCGGCGTCGTAGCTGCCATGCGCCAGCAGGCGCGGCGAGCCCGACTGCGCATACCAGCGCTTGAACTGCGGCAGCAGGCGCGCGAGCTCGGAGTCGGGGTTGGCGTCGGCGATGGCTTGCGCGAAATCGTCGCAGGTCACGGCCTGGCCGTCGTGGCGCTCGAAGTACAGCGTGATGCCGCGCTCGAAGCCCTTGCGGCCCACCAGGGTCTGCATCATGCGAACGACCTCCGCACCCTTCTCGTAGATGGTGACGGTGTAGAAGTTGCTGATCTCGAAGTAGCTGTCGGGGCGCACCGGATGTGCCATCGGACCCGCGTCTTCGGGGAACTGGGCGGTGCGCAGCACCCGCACGTCCTCGATGCGCTTGACTGCGCGCGCCGATGCATCGGCGCACAGGTCCATGCTGAACTCCTGGTCGCGAAAGACGGTCAGGCCTTCCTTGAGCGAGAGCTGGAACCAGTCCCTGCAGGTCACGCGGTCGCCCGACCAGTTGTGGAAGTACTCGTGGCCGACCACGCTCTCGATGTTGCTGTAGTCGGCGTCGGTGGCGGTCGCCTGGTTGGCCAGAACGTACTTCGTGTTGAAGATGTTCAGGCCCTTGTTTTCCATCGCGCCCATGTTGAAGTCGCTGGTCGCGACGATCATGAAGCGGTCGAGGTCCAGCGGCAGGCCGAAGCGCGCCTCGTCCCACAGCACCGAGTGGATCAGCGAGGTCATCGCATGCTCGGTCTTGTCGAGGTCGCCCGCGCGCACAAACACCTGCAGCAGGTGTTCCTTGCCGTTGCGCGCGCGAATGCGTTGCTCGCGTGCGACCAGCTTGCCGGCAACCAGCGCGAACAGGTAGCTCGGCTTGCGAAACGGGTCGACCCATTGGGCAAAGTGGCGCCCGTCGGGCAGGTCGCCGCTGTCGACGAGGTTGCCGTTCGACAGCAGCACCGGATAGGCGGTCTTGTCGGCGCGCAGTGTCACCGTGTAGTTCGCCATCACGTCGGGACGGTCGAGGAAGTACGTGATGCGGCGAAAGCCTTCGGCCTCGCACTGGGTGAAGAAGGTGTCCTGGCTCACGAAAAGGCCCATGAGCTTGGTGTTCTTCACCGGGCAGCAGGTCGTGAAGATCTCCAGCTCGAAGGCTTCAGGCAGGTTGTCGATGACCAGCTGACCAGCCTCCATGCGAAACGAGGCGCCCTGGCCGTCGACCAGCACGCGCGCCAGGTTGAGTTCCTCGCCATCCAGGCGCAGTGCGCCGGTGGGCTGGTCGGGGTTGCGGCGCAGGCGCATGCGGTTGAGCACGCGCGTCTTGCTCGGGTCCAGGTCGAAGGTCAGCTCGACGGTGTCGATCCACCAGGCCGGTGCGGTGTAGTCCTCACGGCGGATCGCCACGGGCTGGCCTTGTCCATCACGCTGTTGCAACATCGAGAGTCTCCAGAAAGTTCGAAATGGCCAGTTCTTCGTAGTCGCGCACGGCCGCCATCACGTGCGGCCCCGCGAGTTCGGCCGGGGTGTGGGTGGTGCAGACGGCGACGGCACGCATGCCGGCGCGCCGTGCCGCTTCGATGCCGAAGGGTGCATCTTCGAACACGATGCAATTTTCGGGCGCGACGCCGATGCGCCGGGCCGCTTCGAGAAAGATCGCAGGCTCGGGCTTGCCGGGCAGCTTTTCGTCGCCGCCCACCATGGCCAGCGGCAGCGGGCTCATCTGCAGGCGCGACATCACGAACGCGATGTTGTGGCGGTCGCCCGCCGTACCCACCGCGATCTTCAGGCCACGCGCGGCGGCCTTGGCGGCAAACGCGCGAAAGCCCGTGACTTCGGCGAAGGCCGCACCGAAGAGCTCACGGTAGATCGTTTCCTTCTCGTCGGTGATCTGCGCGCTTTCGGCTTCGCTCACCTCGCGGCCCATCAGTTCGCATGCGCATTCGAACGCCGTTCGCCCGGTGGTACGGCGCATCAGGTCGGGCACGTCGAGCACCATGGCGCGACGGCGCGCAAATTCGGTCCAGGCCCTGGCGTGCCAGGGCATCGAATCGACCATGGTGCCGTCCATGTCGAAGATCAGCGCTTCCACGCGGGCGGCACGCATGCTCACACCCCCTGCTTGAGCGAGGCTTCGATGAACACGTCCAGGTCGCCGTCGAGCACCTTCTGCGTCGCCGACACTTCAACGTTGGTGCGCAGGTCCTTGATGCGGCTGTTGTCCAGCACGTAGCTGCGAATCTGGTGTCCCCAGCCGACGTCGGTCTTGGTGTCTTCCAGCTTCTGCTGCGCTTCCTGCTGCTTGCGCAGCTCGAAGTCGTACAGGCGCGAACGCAGGCGCTTCCACGCCACGTCGCGGTTGCTGTGCTGGCTGCGGCCGTCCTGGCACTGCACCACGATCCCGGTCGGGATGTGCGTCAGGCGCACGGCCGAGTCGGTCTTGTTGATGTGCTGGCCGCCCGCGCCGCTGGCACGGAAGGTGTCGGTGCGCACGTCCGCCGGGTTGATGTTGATCTCGATCGAGTCGTCGATTTCCGGGTACACGAAGATGCTGGCGAAGCTGGTGTGGCGGCCGCCCGACGAGTCGAAAGGTGACTTGCGTACCAGGCGGTGCACGCCGGTTTCGGTGCGCAGCAGGCCGAAGGCGTAGTCGCCCTCGACCTTGATGGTCGCGCCCTTGATGCCCGCGGTGTCGCCCGCCGTCTCGTCTTCGATCTGCGTCTTGAAGCCCTTGCGCTCGGCGTACTTCAGGTACTGGCGCAGCAGCATGCTGGCCCAGTCGCAGGCCTCGGTGCCACCGGCGCCGGCCTGGATGTCGACGAAGGCGTTCAGCGGATCGGCCGGGTTGTTGAACATTCGGCGGAATTCGAGCTGCTTGATGTCGGCTTCGAGCAGGGCCGCGTCGTCGGCGATGGCCTGCAGGCCGTCCATGTCGCCGTCTTCCTTGGACATCTCGTAGAGCTCGGTGTTGTCCGACAGACCGCTGGTGAGCCGGTCCAGCGTGACCACGACGTCGTCGAGCGACTTCTTCTCGCGGCCGAGTTCCTGGGCCTTCTTCGGGTCGTTCCAGACGCTCGGATCTTCGAGCGATGCGTTGACTGTCCTCAGTCGTTCAGCTTTGGCATCGTAGTCAAAGATACCCCCGTAACTCGAGGGTGCGTGCGCTCAGGTCTGCCAGCAATGCGCCAATTTGGTTGATTTGTTCTGCGTCCATGGGGGTGTCCTGACTGTGTTCGGGGAAAAACGCCAATTTTCTCATGCCCGCCAAGGCATGGCCGCTCATGAGGACGCGTCGTGTCCGTTCTGGGCCGCATCAGGCGCCTGCAGCGGCAATTCGACGGTGAAGACGGCACCTTGGCCGGGCGCACTTTCGAGTTGGATCTCGCCGCCGTGCAGCCGCACGATCTGGCGCGTGATGTACAGGCCCAGGCCCAGGCCGGCCGCGTGCTTGCGGCTGTCGGCCGTGCGCTCGAACTGCTCGAAGATGCGGGCCTGGTCTTCGGGCGCGACGCCAATGCCCTGGTCGCGCACGGACAGCCAGGCGCCATGCTCGTCGCCGCGCACCGTCACGTCGATCGGGTGAGCGCCGCCATAGCGCAGGGCGTTCGTCAGCAGGTTGGTGATCACCTGCTCGATGCGGAACTCGTCCCAGATGCCGTGCACCGGCGCAGGCGCGTCCAGGCGGAATTCGGCGCCCGCGGCCTCGGCCTGCTGGGCGAGGCTTTCGACCACGCGCTGCGCGAGCAGGGACAGGTCGAACAGCTTGGGCTGGATCGACAGCGCCCCACTGCGCATGCGGGTGACGTCGAGCATGTCGTCGATCAGGCGCACCATGTTCTGGATCTGGCGCTGGTCGCGCTCGATCATCGCGGGCAGCTTGTCGGGCGCGAAGGGGGCCAGGTTGGCCTTGGAGAGATGCAGCTTGCGCACCTGCGTCTCGAGATAGAGCGTGTTGAGCGGCGTGCGCAGCTCGTGCGAGACCATCGACATGAAATCGTCGCGCATGCGCACGGCGCGCTCGAGTTCGCGCTGCGTGGCCTTCAGCTGTTCGACCAGCGTTTCCTGCTGGCGGTGCAGCTCGGCCAGCGCATCCATTTCGTGGCGCAGTGCCTTGCGGTGGCGATGCAGGTCGACGAACACGTTGACCTTGCTGATCACCGCATGCGCGTCCAGCGGCTTGTGCAGGAAGTCGACCGCGCCGCTCTCGTAGCCCTTGAAGGCGTAGTTCAGCTCACGGCCGGCGGCACTCACGAAGATGATCGGAATATGGCGCGTGCGTTCGGTGCTGCGCATCATCTCGGCGAGTTCGAAGCCGTTCATCCCCGGCATCTGCACGTCGAGGATCGCCAGCGCGAATTCATTTTCCAGCAGCAGGTCGAGCGCCTGTTCAGCGGAGGTGGCCTGGAATACCGGCTGCGCGGGCGCACGAATGAGCGCTTCCAGCGCCAGGAGATTTTCCGGCAGGTCGTCGACGATCAGCAGCTTGCTTTCGACTTCAATGGGCATGGAGGTTATCCAATTGCAGCAGCAGGGTGTGGAGCGCACGCAGCGGCAGCACATGGGTGGGAATGTGGCGCGTCATGGCGGCTCGCGGCATGGTGTCGACCTGGGCTTCTTCGGGCGACTGCACGGCCGTCAGGCCACCTGCGCGATGGATCTGCATCAGTCCTTCGGCGCCGTCGTCGTTGGCTCCTGTGAGGATCATGCCGGCCAGCCGCGCACCGTAGGCGTCGGCGGCCGACGTCATCAGTACATCGATCGAAGGGCGGGACCAGCGCACGGGTGGCTCGCAACTCAGCGAGAACACACCGCCACGCTCGATGGACAGATGGTACCCCGGCGGCGCGAAGTGCAAGGTACCGGCCGCAACCTGGGCCTTGTCCTGCGCTTCGCAGACCGGTACGCGCATGCGCTGGCGGAACACCTCGGCAAGACGGCTCTCGTGCGCCTCGGGCAGATGGATGACCACCACCAGCGGCAGCCGCCAGCGCGCCGGCAGGTCATCGAGCAGCACCAGCAGCGCGTCGATGCCGCCCGCCGACGCACCGATGACGACCGCATCGACCCCACGCAGCAAGGAGAGGGCGCTGGCCGTCGTCATACCTTGCGATAGATGCGCTCGGCGCGCGCCAGGGTGTCGAAGCGCTGGGCATAAGCGGAGAAGTCGATGCTCTCTTTGGAGCCCAGGCCCAGAAAGCCGCGATGGCACAGGGATTCGTGGAACAGGCCCAGCGCGCGGTCCTGCAGCGAGCGGTTGAAGTAGATCAGCACGTTGCGACATGACACCAGATGGGTTTCCGCAAACACGCTGTCGGTGGCCAGGCTGTGGTCGGCAAAGATCACGTCGGCGCACAGCGAGGGGTCGAAGCGCGCGGCGTCGTAGGCGGCGGTGTAGTAGTCGGAAAATGCGCGCCGGCCGCCCGAGCGCTGGTAGTTGGTGGTGTAGCTGCGGATCGCTTCCAGTGGGAAGATGCCCTGGCGCGCCTTCTCCAGCGAGGTCGGGTTGATGTCGGTCGCGTAGATCTGGGTGCGCGACAGCAGTCCTTCCTCGCGCAGCAGGATGGCCATCGAGTAGGCCTCTTCGCCCGTGCTGCAACCCGCGATCCAGATCTTGAGCGACGGGTAGGTCTGCAGCACCGGCACCACCTGTTCGCGCAGTGCGAGAAAGTAGGGGGGGTCGCGGAACATCTCGCTCACAGGAATGGTCAGGTATTGCAGCAATTCCCCGAAGAGTGCGGCGTCGCGCAGTACGCGCTCCTGCAGCGCGGAGATGTGGGGCAGATTCAGCTGCTGCAGCGCATAAAGCACGCGCCGCTTTTGCGACGCGCCTGTGTAGTCGCGAAAATCGTAGCTGTAGCGCAGGTAGATCGCCTCCATCAACAGCCGCAGCTCGATGTCGGTGGCACTCGGTGGCGTACCCGGGTCGACAGGCTTCACAGGCGCTCCATCTTGGGCATCCACACCCGCAGCAGCGAGAACAGCCGGTCGAGATCGACCGGCTTGGCCAGGTAGTCGCTCGCGCCTGCGGCCAGGCACTGCTCCTGGTCGTCCTTCATGGCCTTGGCTGTGACGGCAATCACCGGCAGCGTGGCAAAGCGCGGATCCTGGCGCAGGCGCCGGGTGGCTTCCAGGCCGTCCATCTCCGGCATCATCACGTCCATCAGCACGAGGTCGATGTCGCGCACCTGGTCGAGCTTTTCAAGCGCTTCGCGGCCATTGCGGCCAATCTCCACGGTCGCGCCGCGCTGCTCCAGCGCACTGGTGAGCGCGAAGATGTTGCGCACGTCGTCATCGACCAGCAGGATGCGCCGTCCTTCGAGCGCGCGGTCGCGCCCGCGTGCCGTCTTCAGCATGGTCTGGCGTTCTGTGGAGAGGTCGGCTTCGACCTTGTGCAGGAACAGCGTGACCTCGTCGAGCAGCCGCTCTGGCGAGCGCGCGCCCTTGATGATGATGGAGCGCGAGTAACGAAGCAGTTCGGCCTCTTCATCGCGTGTGAGGTTGCGCCCGGTATAGACGATGACAGGCGGGAAGGAGCAGATTTCTTCGGTCGCCATGCGCTTGAGCAGATCGCTGCCCTGCATGTCGGGCAGGCGCAGGTCGGTGATCATGCAGTCGAACACGCGGTTGCGCAGAAGCTCGAGTGCTTCCTCGCCAGACTCCACCGCGGTGATCGCCACGTCGTCGTCGCCGATGAGTCGCTCCACGGCATCGCGCTGGACCGCATCGTCTTCCACGAGCAGCACGGTCTTGACTTTCTGTGTGAGTTTCTCCTCGAACTTCTTGAAGACGTCCTTGAGCTGCTCGCGCGACGTCGGCTTGAGCGCGTAGCCGATGGCACCCATGTGCAAGGCGGCCTCGGCGTGGTCTTGCGCGGACACGACATGCACCGGGATGTGGCGTGTGCGCGGCTCGTCCTTGAGCCGTTGCAGCACGTCCAGGCCGGGGCTGTCGGGCAGCCGCATGTCCAGCAGGATCGCGTCGGGGATGAACTCCAGCGCCAGGCTGAAGCCATCGGCCGCACCGTGCGCGACCAGGCAGCGGTAGCCGAGTTCATGTGCCAGGTCGTAGAGGATGTGTGCGAATTGCGGTTCGTCCTCGATCACCAGGACGCGGCGCGCCTGGTCGCGCGGAAGTGCGCGGTCGTCGGCGAACTGGGGCGCTTGCGGCGCAGGCGTGTGTGACGGCGTGCCGGCGGCCGGGGGCACGACGGCGGGTGCCCGTGGCGCACTGCGTGGCACGGCCGGTGCGCGGTAGGCCGTGCCGGCAGGCACGGCTGCGACTTGGCTCGGGACCTCGGCAGGCAGATGCAGGGTGAAGGTGCTGCCTTGTCCGGGCGTGCTGCGCACGCTCAGCGTTCCACCCAGCAGATGGGTGAGGTCCCGCGAGATCGACAGGCCCAGGCCGGTGCCGCCATAGCGGCGGCTGGTGGTGCCGTCGGCCTGGCGGAAGGCCTCGAAGATGACCTCCTGTTGCGCCTCGGGAATGCCGATGCCGGAATCGGTGACCGCAAAGTCCGCGCCACCGTCGGCTGCCGCCGTGACCACCAGCGAAACCTCGCCGCGGTCGGTGAACTTGAGTGCGTTCGACAGCAGGTTCTTGAGGACCTGCTCAACGCGCTGGCGGTCGGTGAAGAGCGTGGCGGGGGCATCGGCCGCCACGTCGACGCGCAAGCCAAGCTGCTTTTGCCGGGCCAGCGGCGTGAAGGTCATCGCCAGGCTGTCGGTCAGCACCCGCAGGGGGACACGCTCGGTCACGAGTTCGAGTTTGCCGGCCTCGACCTTGGCGATGTCCAGGATGTCATTGATCAGCACCAGCAGATCGTTGCCCGAGGAGTGGATCGACTCGGCAAATTTCACCTGTTCGGTGTTGAGGTTGCCGTGGGGGTTGTCGCTCAGCAGCTTGGAGAGGATGAGCGCGCTGTTGAGCGGTGTGCGCAGCTCGTGCGACATGTTGGCCAGGAATTCCGACTTGTAGCGGCTGGCGCGTTGCAGCTCGTCGGCGCGCTCCTCGAGTTCGATCTGTGCACGGCGCAGGGCCGCATTGCGCAGGTCGAGCGCTTCGGTGCGTTCGGTGAGCTGGTTGTTGGTCTGCTCCAGTTCGGCCTGCTGGTTCTCTAGGGTGGCCTGCGACACGCGCAGTGCGCGCGACTGCTCCTCGAGCTCTTCGTTGGCGGTGCGCAGCTCTTCCTGCTGAACCTGCAATTCTTCGTTGAGTTGCTGCGTTTCGGCCAGCACGTCCTGCAGTTGCTCGCGGTAGCGCACTGCGGCCACCGAGTTGCCGATGCTGGGCGCCAGCAGTTCGAGCAGCGCGCGTGCGCGCTCGTCCGGGGCTTGAAGCAGGCCAAGCTCGACCACTGCATTGATGCGGCCATCGTTGCCGACCGGCATCAGCACCGCGGCGCGTGGAGCCATGTCACCGAGACCGGAATTGACCTTGAGGTAATCGGCCGTCACCGGTTCGACCACCATCAACCTGCGCTCGGTCGCCGCCTGCCCGACCAGGCCCTCGTTCGGGCCAAACGAGGAAGGCACGGCCTGCGCTTTCGGTGTGAAGCCGTAGCTGGCGGTGCGTCGCAACGAGCCGTCGCGTTCGCGAACGTAGATCGCACCCACGGCGCTGCCCAGATAGCGGCTGAAGAACGCCAGTATTTTCTGGCCGAGCTCTTCCGCACTGAACTCCCCCACGAGGTCGCCGACGAGCTCGGTCTGCGCGCTGCGCAGCCAGGCTTGGTGTTGCAGCACTTCGGCATGGGCGTTCTGCCGTTGCAGCACGCCGTTGTAGCTCTCCGACAGACGCACGAGCTGGCGCCGGCCAAAGTAGGCGAGCAGGCCGGTCAGCGTGAGGGTGAAGAACAGGAACAGGCCGATCACCATCATGCTGGTGCGGTTGGCCTCCGCATTGCGCTGGAAACGCAGTGCTTGCTCGGTGTCCATGAAGTTGGCGTACTCGCCGCGCATTTCGTCGGTCAGGCGCTTGCCGCGTCCGCTGCCCAGCGCCTGCTGGTAGTCGCCGCTGCTGCGACGCATGGCGATCACCTCGCGGGAATAGGCCAGCCATGCAGTCTGCAGCGCGATGATCCGTTCGACGCGCTCGACCTGCGCGCTGTTGTCGGACACCAGCTTGCGCAGCGACTCGAGGTCGGGGAGGATGCGCGTCTCCGCGCTTTCATAGGGCGCGAGAAAGCTGTCGGTGCCCGTGATCAGGAAGCCGCGCATGCCGGTTTCCATGTCGATGCTGCGGCGTTGCACCTCGGCGGCCATGCGGGTGACGCGGTCGGTGTGCTCGACCCAGCCAATCACCGACAGCAGGTAGAAGATGAGTGCGACGAAGGTGACGGCGCCCAGCAGGCCGCCGAACAGCGGCAGCTTGACGTTGCGGCTCAGCAGTTTCTGAAAGTCGCGAGGGTCGATGGCTGGCGCAGAGTTCATGGCAGGGGACGGGTTGAGCAAAACCTTCCCAGTCTGCACGATGCAACCGAACGTTTCTGTCGGATAACGCCGCGCGCTGCTCCGGCAACTACGGTGCCCCTTTTTGGCGCTGCTTCTGGTGGAGCTCTCCGTTCAGCTTGCCAGGAAGTCCTCGATCAGTTCGGCCACGCGCGCTGGCCGGTCGTGGTGCAGCATGTGCCCGGCGTCCTGTACGACCTCGATCCGGACGTCGGCCACCGAGGCCAGGCGCTCGTGGTACTCGTTGAGCGAGTAGCGGTTTTTCCACCAGCCCGCCAGGCTGTCGTCGGAGGCCTCGACCGCCAGCAGTGGGGCCGTGATGCGGGCATACAGCGCCAGTGTTTCGTCGACGCGAAAGATGTTGGCGTTGATGATCTTGTGGGCCGCGTCGCCCAGGATCTCCCAGCGCTGCTGGCCGTCGGCGTCGGCATGCGTCTGCGACCAGTGGGTGGCCAGCCATTGGGCCTTGTCGGCGTCCAGCCGTGGGTTGGTCTTGCGCAGCCTGCGTGCCACGCCGTCTACTGTGTCGTAGCTGGCGAGCGCCATGCCGCCGCTGTGCAGCCGCTTGAGCTCGTCGATCCACTTGCCGTAGCGGGCCGGTGCTTCGTCTGGCTCGAGCCTCGGCATGCCGAAGCCCTCGAGGTTGACCAGCCTGCGCACGCGTTGGGGCCGCACGCCGCTGTAGTGCATCGCAATGTTGCCGCCCATGCTGTGGCCGACCAGGTCGACGGGGCGGTCGCCCGCGTAGTGGTCGAGCAGCCACTCGAGGTCGGCCAGGTAATCGGGCATCCAGTAGTTGTCGACCGGGCCGCCGTGCGTGAGGCCGAAGCCACGCCAGTCGGGCGCGACGATGAAACGCCCGCGCTGGAGCGCATCGACCACGAATTGCCACGATGCGCCGACGTCCATCCAGCCATGCAGGAGCACCAGTGGCGGCTCGGCCGCCGAGGGCTCACCCCACAGCCGGACGTGGTAGCTGAGCTGGCGCACAGGGACGAATTCTTGGCGGGAGGGCAGGCGGGGCGCGTACATCGGCTCATCATACGAAGACCGGCGCGTGGCGGGCGCCACCCACGGGACAGGGCGTTGCGCGCGCGTCGGCAGTGCGGCCTGCAAGCTGCGCAAGAGGACGGTAGCATTCCGGCATGAACAAAATTCAACTCGGTCACAGCGATCTGCACGTCACCCCCATCTGTCTGGGCACCATGACCTTCGGCGAGCAGGTCGACGAACCCACCGCGCACGCCATCCTCGACCGTTCGCTCGAACGCGGCGTCGATTTCATCGACACGGCCGAGATGTATGCCGTGCCCGCACGCAAGGAAACCTTCGGCGCAACCGAAACCATCATCGGCAACTGGTTCGCGAAGAATCCGGGCGCTCGTGACAAGCTCACGCTGGCGACCAAGGTGGCCGGGCCGTCGCGCGGCATGCCCTGGGTGCGCGAGGGCAGCGGCATGACGGCCAGCGACATCGTTGCGTCCTGCAACGCCAGCCTCAAGCGCCTGCAGACCGACGTGATCGACCTCTACCAGATTCATTGGCCCGAGCGCCATGTGCCTGCGTTCGGCAACATGTACTACGACCCGGCCAAGGAGACCTCGACGACCCCGATCCACGAGCAACTCGAAGCGCTCGGCGGCCTGGTGAAGGCGGGCAAGGTGCGCTACATCGGACTGTCGAACGAATCGCCTTATGGTGTGCACGAATTCGTGCGCCTGGCCGAGCAGCACGGCCTGCCGCGGGTGGCGACGGTGCAGAACGTGTACTGCCTGATCAGCCGTGCGGTGGAAAACGGCCTGGACGAGACCATGCACCGCCTGGGCGTGTCGCTGCTGGCCTACTCGCCGCTGGCTTTCGGCCTGCTCACCGGCAAGTACGACCAGAGCGGCACCACGGGGCCGGACGCGCCCAAGGGCGCGCGCATCTCGACCTATGAGTCGGTGCGCAAGCAGCGCTGGGGCCGTCCGGAGGCCCTTGAGGCCGCGCGCCGCTACAACGCGCTGGCCAAGGAACACGGCCTCACGCCCGCGCAGATGGCGCTGGCTTTCTGCTACACGAAATGGCAGGTCGCCAGCACCATCATCGGAGTGACGTCGGTGGCACAGCTGGACCAGGACCTGGACGCGTGGGGCACCACACTGTCGCCGGAACTGCTCGCCGAGATCGACAAGATCCGCTGGGAAATCCGCGACCCCGCAGTGTGAGCAAGAAGCAGCATGTGTCGCTGACGCCCGCGACGCAGTTGCTGCGCGCGAACGGCATCGCCTTCACCGAGCATCCGTACGAGTATCTCGAGCATGGCGGCGCGCAACACAGCGCTGCCGTGCTGGGACTGGACCCTTTCACCGTCGTGAAGACGCTGGTGATGCAGGACCAGGACGCCAAGCCGCTGCTGGTGCTGATGCATGGCAACCGCACGGTGTCGACCAAGAACCTTGCGCGCCAGATCGGCGCCAAGTCGGTCGAACCTTGCAAGCCCGAAGTGGCGAACCGGCACAGCGGCTACCTGGTCGGGGGCACTTCACCCTTCGGTACCCGTCGCGCGATGCCGGTGTATATCGAGTCGACGATCCTCGCGCTGCCCAGGATCGTCATCAACGGCGGGCGGCGCGGCTATCTCGTAGGCATTGATCCGAGGGTTTGCGTGAGCCTGCTGGGCGCGCAGCCCGTGCAGTGCGCGCTGGCAGAATAGGCGACTATTTTTCCGGGCGGAGTTTGCGTTGAGTTTTCATCTTCCATCGCTGGTGGCGATCGTGCTGTCGTACCTCATCGGTTCGTTGTCCTTTGCCGTCATCGTGAGCCGGTCGCTCGGCATGGCCGACCCGCGCAGCTACGGCAGCGGCAATCCGGGCGCGACCAACGTGCTGCGCTCGGGCAAGAAGGGCGCCGCACTCGCCACGCTGCTGCTGGACGCGTTCAAGGGCTGGTTGCCGGTGTTCCTTATCCGCCACCATGGGGCGGCCTTCGGTATGGGCTACGACGTGGCTGCGCTCGCCGGGCTGGCTGCTTTCCTGGGCCACCTGTATCCGGTGTTTTTCGGCTTCAAGGGCGGCAAGGGTGTGGCCACCGCGGCCGGCGTGCTGCTGGGCATCGACGCCTTTCTGGGGTTGGCCACCGGCGGCACGTGGCTGATCATCGCGGTGTTCTTCCGCTATTCGTCGCTGGCGTCGATCATTGCCGCCTTCTTCGCGCCGGCCTACTACCTGATGGGCGGCGGCATCGCCTGGCCGCTCAGTCGTACCGTGCTGGTCACGCTCATCGCGATCAGCCTGCTGCTGATCTGGCGCCACCGTGAAAACATCCGCCGACTTGCGGCGGGAACCGAGTCCCGACTGGGCTCCAAGAAAAAGGACTGAACGACATGGCTGAATTCCAACGCTTTCACGTGGGGCCGCGCCTGAGCGAGACCGCCGTGCACAACGGCACCGTGTACCTTGCGGGCCAGGTGGCCGACGACACATCGCAGGACATTCGCGGCCAGACCGCGCAAGTGCTGGCCATGGTCGACCGCCTGCTGCGCGAGGCGGGCAGCGACAAGTCACGCATCCTCATGACGCAGATCTTCCTGACCGACATCCAGGACATCGGCGCCATGAACGAGGTGTGGGACGCGTGGGTGGCCGAAGGCCACACGCCCCCGCGCGCGACGGTAGAGGCCAAGCTGGCCAATCCGGCCTACAAGATCGAGATCGTCGTGACGGCCGCGCAGGCCTGATCAGTCCCTGAAGTTGTCGAAGCTCAGCGGCATTTCGGGCAGGTCCTTCTTGATCAGCGCCATCGCGGCCTGAAGGTCATCGCGCTTGGCGCCGGTGACGCGCACGGCGTCGCCCTGGATGGCGGCCTGCACCTTCATCTTGCTGTCCTTGAGGAGACGCGTGATCTTCTTGGCCTGTTCGGTTTCGATGCCGCTCTTGATCTTGATGACCTGCTTGACCTTGTCGCCACCGATCTTCTGGACGTCGCCCTTGTCGAGAAAGCGCACGTCGACGCTGCGCTTGGTCAGCTTGGCGCGCAGGATGTCCTCGACCTGAACGAGCTGGAACTCGGCATCACCGATCATGGTGATTTCCTTGTCCTTGAGTTCGACGGCGGCGGCCGTGCCCTTGAAATCGAAGCGCGTGGCGATTTCCTTGGCCGTGTTCTCGACGGCATTCTTGACTTCGGGCAGGTTGGGTTCGCAAACGGTATCGAAAGACGGCATGAGGGCTCCTGGCTGGCACTACGTGAATGCGACAATTCTCCCATGATCATGGAGCACAACGTCCCGCTGCAGCCGTACAACAGCTTCGGCATCGTCGCGCGCGCGCTGACCCTGATACGCGTGGCGAGCGAGGCCGATCTCGCTGCCTTGCGCACCGACGCGCAGTGGGCAGGCGCACCCCGGTTCGTGTTGGGCGGAGGCAGCAACATCGTGTTGACCGGTGACGTCAAGCCACTGGTGCTGAAGGTCGAGATCAAGGGCCGGCGTCTGGTCGAAGAGACCGAGCGTGCCTGGATCGTGGAGGCCGGTGCCGGCGAGAACTGGCATGAAACCGTGCAGTGGACGGTCGAGCAGGGGTTCCCTGGGCTGGAGAACCTCGCGCTGATTCCGGGCACGGTCGGCGGCGCACCGGTACAGAACATCGGCGCCTACGGCATCGAGCTGCAGGACCGTTTCGATTCGCTCGATGCCATCGATCTCGACACCGGCAGCGCGTTCACCCTGGACGCGGCGCAATGCGCCTTCGGTTACCGTGATTCGGTGTTCAAGCACACGGCGTCGGGCCCGAACGGTTTCGGCCTGGCCGGGCGCGCGCTCATCACGCGCGTGCGGTTTCGCTTGCCCAAGCCGTGGAAGGCTGTCGTGGGTTATTTCGATCTGGAACGCAGGATGGAAGAGTCGGGCAACTTCACGCCGACTTCTCGCGACATCTTCGACTGGATCTGTGCCATTCGTCGCGCCAAGCTGCCCGACTGGCGCGTGCTCGGCAATGCGGGCAGCTTCTTCAAGAACCCCACCGTCTCTCCCGAGCAGTGCGCCGACATCATCGCGCGTGATCCGAAGATCGTGCACTACCCGATGCCCGACGGCAGCATCAAGCTGGCCGCTGGCTGGCTGATCGACGCCTGCGGCTGGAAGGGCAAGACGGTCGGCAACGCCGGCGTCTACGAGAAGCAGGCGCTGGTGCTGGTCAATCGCGGCGGCCGCGACAACCCGGTCACCGGCGGCGAGGTGATGACCCTGGCCAAGGCCATCCAGACCAGCGTGTACGAGCGCTTCGGCATCCGCCTCGAACCCGAGCCGGTGGTGGTCTGAGAATGGAAAAAGCCACCTTGCGGTGGCTTTTTCTGCGTAATCGGCTCGGCCGGCTTTACTTCTGCTCGTCGCCGTCGTTCGTCAGCTGGGGCAGCGAGGCGCCCGCGTTCTGCGACAGCAGGCCGACCTTGCTGTAGATCGCCAGCTTGTCGCGGGTGTCGATGATGTCCAGGTTGCGCATCGTGAGCTGGCCGATGCGGTCGAGTGGCGTGAACGCGCCTTCGACCTTTTCCATGCTCAGGCGCTCGGGCTTGTAGGTCAGGTTGGCCGACTCGGTGTTCAGCAGCGAGTAGTCGTTGCCGCGGCGCAGCTCGACCGTGACTTCACCGGTGATGGCACGCGCCACCCAGCGCTGGGCCGTCTCGCGCAGCATGATGGCCTGCGGGTCGAACCAGCGGCCCTGGTAGAGCAGGCGGCCGAGCTTGCGGCCGTTGTCGCGGTACTGCTCGATCGTGTCTTCGTTGTGGATGCCGGTGACCAGGCGCTCGTAGGCGATGAACAGCAGCGCCAGGCCGGGGGCCTCGTAGATGCCGCGGCTCTTGGCTTCGATGATGCGGTTCTCGATCTGGTCGCTCATGCCCAGGCCGTGGCGGCCACCGATGCGGTTGGCTTCCAGAATCAGGTCGACCAGGTTGTCGAAGCGCACACCATTGAGCGCGACCGGGCGGCCTTCTTCGAAACGCACGGAAACTTCTTCACGCTTGACTTCGACTTCGTCCTTCCAGAACGCGACGCCCATGATCGGGTTGACGATCTTGATGCCGCTGTTCAGGTGTTCCAGGTCCTTCGCCTCGTGCGTGGCGCCGAGCATGTTGGAGTCGGTCGAGTAGGCTTTCTCGGCCGACATCTTGTAGCCGAAGCCTGCGGCCGTCATGAAGGCCGACATCTCGGCGCGGCCGCCCAGCTCGTCGATGAAGAGCTGGTCGAGCCAGGGCTTGTAGATCTTCAGCGCCGGGTTGGTGAGCAGGCCGTAGCGGTAGAAGCGCTCGATGTCGTTGCCCTTGTAGGTGCTGCCGTCGCCCCAGATGTGGACGTCGTCTTCCTTCATCGCGCTCACCAGCATGGTGCCGGTCACGGCGCGGCCCAGCGGCGTGGTGTTGAAGTAGGTCACGCCGGCGGTGGTCACATGGAAGGCACCGGCCTGCAGCGCGGCAATGCCCTCGGAGGCGAGCTGGCTGCGGCAGTCGATCAGGCGGGCCTTCTCGGCGCCGTACTGCATCGCCTTGCGCGGGATCTCTTCGTAGTCGGGCTCGTCGGGCTGGCCGAGGTTGGCGGTGTAGGCGTAGGGGATCGCACCCTTCTGCTTCATCCAGTGAAGCGCGGCGCTGGTGTCGAGGCCGCCGGAAAAGGCGATGCCGACCTTCTGGCCGGCGGGAACGTGTTGCAGGATCGTCGACATGGTGGGTTTCCGGTTCAGCCGAAGTGGCAGATGTAGCTGTAGGGCTCGCCTTCAACGCGAATCTGGAAGCTCGAATTGCCCGGTACGCTGAACTGTTCGCCAGCACCCGAGGCCACCCATTGCGTGCTGCCTGCCAGCAGGTATTCGCAGCGGCCCGCCGTGCCTTCCATGATCTCCGGCGCGCCGGTGTTGAAGGTGAGGGTGGCCGGCAGGATCACGCCCACCGACTTTTTCGTGCCGTCTGCCAAGGTGAGGCCGTGGCTCACGCACTTGCCGTCGAAGTACACGTTGGCCTTGGTCGAGACTGCGGCGCAGCTGAGGGATTCGTTGATCGTCATTGGAAAAAGCCGCGCGTCGGCAGGACTGGCGCGCGAGGCACGCCGGTCACGCAACGCGTCCGCGCAAAGTGTGGAGGTTGGAAAGCCCGTGATTTTAGGGCTTTGCCGGCGGGCGATGGCGGCCCGCTCGAGACGCCGAACTCAGCGCCAGCCGCGGTGACCGCCCCAACCCCGCGAATAGCCCAGGTTCAGCGACAGGCCGATCGGCGGAAAGAAGGCGGGTGCGTAGGCGTAAGGGGCCGGGTAGGCGTACGCGGGTTGCACATAGACGGGTGCGGGCGGTGGCGCGTAGTAGTAGACCGGTGCGGGCGCATAGGTGACCGCCGGCGCGGCACCGGGCGACACGACCACGCCGGGTTCGGGAACGACGTTCTGCCAGGCGGCGCGGTCATCACGCGGATCCTGGCGGGCGTCGTAGCGCTCCGGCGCCACGTCGCCCTGCGGCGCGACCGGCAGGGTGGCCACGCCGTAGGCATTGACGTCGATCGGCAGCGTCGCGCCGGGCGGGCTGTCGGTGCGCGTCGTGTACTGGCGACCCGCGTATTCGTAGGTGACGTTGTAGCTGGTTCGGCCGCTGGCGTCGGTCATGGGCGTCGTGGCAATGACGCGTGCCTGGACGGGCTGAGCCGGCTGGCTTTGCGCGAGTACCCCGCCAGCGAACAGGGGGACGAGTGCTGCGAAGCCGACTGCAGCAGCACGGCGAATGGCATTGGTGGACATGTCGAACTCCTCGATCTGGGAGCAAAAGCTCCATTTGACAGGTTGGATGCAGCCGGCGATACCAGGTTCCGGCATTTACACAGCGCGCAGTGCCCAGGCCTCGGCATCGAAACCGGTTGTAACTTCCTTGGTGCCGTCCCAGGCGACCACCGGCCGCTTGATCAGGCTGGGCTGGGCGATGAGGACCGCACGGGCCGATGCCGTGTCGGTCACGCTGGCGCGAGTCACCTCATCCAGCCGACGCCAGGTGGTGCCGCGGCGGTTGACGAGGGCTTCCCAGCCCAGGGCCTGGAGCCAGCCATCGAGCGCATCGGGCGGGACGCCTTCTTTCTTGAAGTCGTGGAAGCGGTAGGCGACGCCGTGGGTGTCGAGCCATTGACGGGCGCGCTTGACCGTGTCGCAATTCGGAATGCCGTAAAGGGTGGTTGCCATGTGCCGATCATGCCGGCCGTCCGCGTCGGCGACAATCCCGGCCTCCATGAAAACCCTCGCCGACTGGCTCGCACACGCCGAGCACCTCCACGCCAAGAACATCGAACTCGGCCTGGACCGCGTACGCACCGTCGCCGCGCGCCTCGGTTTGCGCTTCGACTGCCCTGTGATCACGGTGGCAGGCACCAATGGCAAGGGGTCGACCTGCGCCATGCTCGAATCGATCCTGACGCATGCGGGCTACCGCACCGCGGTCTTCACCTCGCCGCACCTCGTCCGCTTCGAAGAACGGCTGCGATTGCGGGGCGAGGCGGTCGACGCCGAACTGCTCGTGCCGCATTTCGAGGCCGTCGAGGCCGCGCGGGCCGAAATTTCACTGACCTATTTCGAGCTCACCACGCTGGCGATTCTGCGCTGCATGGTGGCGTCCCAGCCGGACGTCGCGATTCTGGAGGTGGGGCTCGGCGGTCGGCTGGATGCCGTGAACATCATCGATGCCGACTGCGCCATCATCACCAGCATCGATCTCGACCACATGGAGTTTCTCGGCCCGGACCGCGAAAGCATCGGCTTCGAGAAAGCGGGCATCCTGCGGGCCGGCCGGCCGGCGATCGTGAGCGACCCGGTGCCGCCGGAAAGCGTGCTGGCGCATGCAAGAGCCATCGGTGCCGACCTCTGGCGTTTCGGCCACGACTTCAACGTGTCGGGCGACAAGCAGCAGTGGGGCTGGAGCGGCCGCGGCCGCCGGTACAGCGGGCTTGCCTACCCGGCGCTGCGTGGCGCCAACCAGCTTTTGAATGCGGCCGGCGTGCTGGCGGCGTTGGAAGCGCTGCGTCCGGTCCTGCCGATCACGGCGCAGGCAGTGCGCTCCGGCCTGGCGATGGTCGAACTCCCCGGCCGGTTCCAGATTGTCCCGGGCGAGCCGGCGCTGGTGCTGGACGTGGCGCACAACGCCCATGCCGTGGCCGCGCTGGCCGAGAACCTGGACGCGATGGGCTTTTACCCGACCACGCATGCCGTGTTCGGCGTGATGGCGGACAAGGACGTGGCGCCGATCTTCGCGCGCATCGGCGCACTGATCGACCGCTGGTATTTCACCGATCTGCCGACGCCGCGCGCGGCAAAGGCCGAGGACCTCCTGGCGGGCTGGCAGGCGCAGAACCAGCGCACCGACGTGGCTGGCAGCGTGCATGCCGGGCCGATGGCGGCGCTCCAGGCGGCCATCGACCATGCGAGCCCCGCTGATAGAATCGTGGTCTTCGGATCGTTCTTTACAGTGGGGGGCGTGCTGGCGCACGGAACGCCCCGCCTGCAGGCCAAACACCTGTTGCCAGGCGCCTGACCGGCACCGTCTTCCTGCGTCCCGCATTCTGGCGCTCCTCGCTCTCCAAGCTGCTCTCATCAGGGATCGTATTCATGGCGTTTTTCAAGTTCCGCGCGCGCGGCCAGCAAGCCAACGAAGGGCGCAACGCCAGCGTCGCCGCAGCGCCTGCCGAGAGCGTGGAAGTCCTGCGCCGACGCGCACGCCACCGCCTGCTGGGCGCCGGCGTGCTGGTGCTGGTGGGCGTGATCGGCTTTCCGCTGCTCTTCGACACCCAGCCGCGGCCGATTGCCGTGGACATCCCGATCGAAATTCCCGACCGCAACAAGACCAAGCCGCTGACGGTGCCGGCGACGCCGGCAGCACCCGCCGTGGCGGCGACGGGGACCGACAACAAGCCCAAGCCGGCGGACACCCGCGTGGCCGACGCATCGTCGCGCGGCATGATCACCGAGACGGCAGACGGGACCGAAATTCCGTCGGACCGTCCGCTGGCCGATGCGGCGCCGCGGTCATCGGTCGCACCCGCCCCAGCGCCGGCACCGGCGGCTGCGCCGACCGTCCGGCCGCCGGAGGCCAAGCCTGCGGTGGAGCCAAAGCCGGCGCCCAAGCCGGAAGTCAAATCAGAACCCAAGCCGGCGCCCAAGCCTGAGGTCAAGGTTGAGACCCCCAAGCCTGCCGCGACCAAGCCCGCTGCGACCGACGATGGGGCCCGTGCCCGGGCGCTGCTCGAAGGCAAGCCCGTCGTGGCCGCCCCCGCTGCAGCGGCGGCCAAGCCTGCCGCCGGCGACGATGCCGGCCGCTTTGTGATCCAGGTGGGCGCCTTTGCCGATCCCGAGAAGGCTCGCGAAGTTCGCCAGAAGCTGGAGAAGGCAGGGCTGAAGACATACACGAACGTGGCGAAGACGGCCGATGGCGAGCGCACGCGTGTGCGTGTCGGCCCCTTCAGTTCGCGCGCCGAGGCGGACCGCGCTGCCGGACGGGTCAAGGGCTTGTCGTTGCCTGCGTCCGTCCTCAGCTTGTAGCAGTCAGCGCGGCGGCACGTGACCCTGTTCGACTGGATTGCCGTCGGCCTGTTGGTGATGTCGATGCTGTTCGGCCTGGTGCGCGGGTTGGTCTTCGAGGTGATATCGCTGGCTGGCTGGATCGCCGCCTTCGTCTGCGCGCAATGGCTCGCGGCCGATGTGGCGCGTTGGCTGCCCTTTGGCGATCCGCAGGCCACGTGGCGCTATGCGGTGGGTTTTGTGCTGGTGTTCGTGGGCGTTGCGTTCGGCGTGGGCCTGATGGCTTCGTTGATGCGCAGGCTGATCACCGTGGTCGGCTTGCGGCCGGTGGATCGCCTGCTGGGCGGCGCCTTCGGCGTGGCACGGGGCGCAATGGCCCTGTTGACGCTGGCCGTCGTCGTGCATTTGCTGGCGTTGAGCGACTCGCCCTGGTGGCAGACGTCGCACAGCGCTGTGGTTCTGGATGCGGCATTGCAGAATTTGAAGCCTGCACTGCCTGAGAAGTTGGCAAGCTACCTGCCCTGAGAGGATTTCTTCATGTGTGGAATCGTTGGTGTCGTCAGTAACGCACCGGTCAATCAACTGCTCTACGACGCTTTGCTGCTGCTGCAGCATCGTGGCCAGGACGCGGCGGGCATCGTCACGCTGCTCGAACGCAAGTTCTTCATGCACAAGGCCAAGGGCATGGTGCGTGACGTGTTCCGCACGCGCAACATGCGCGCGCTGCCGGGCGACGTTGGCCTGGGCCAGGTGCGTTACCCGACGGCCGGCAATGCGTACAGCGAGGAGGAGGCGCAGCCCTTCTACGTGAACGCGCCCTTCGGCATCGTGCTGGTGCACAACGGCAACCTGACCAACGCGCACGCGCTGCGCGCCGAGCTGTTCTCCACGGATCACCGCCACACCAACACCGAGAGCGACTCCGAAGTGCTGCTCAACGTGCTGGCGCACGAAATCGATCGCGCCACGCGCGACGGCATGCTGAATTCCGCCACGCTGTTCGCTGCAGTGCGCGCCGTGCACCGCCGCCTGCGCGGCTCCTACGCGGTGGTCGCGTTGATCGCGGGCCATGGCCTGCTGGCTTTCCGCGACCCGTACGGTATTCGCCCACTGGCCATGGGCCGCGCCGCCGACGGCGCCGTGATGGTGGCCAGCGAGTCGGTGGCGTTGGAAGGTTCCGGCCACGTGTTCGAACGCAACATCGCACCCGGCGAGGCCGTGTTCATCGATCTGGCCGGCCAGGTGCATGCCGAGCAGTGCGCGGAAAACGCGACGCTGAATCCGTGCATGTTCGAATTCGTCTACCTGGCGCGCCCGGACTCGGTGCTTGACGGCATCTCGGTCTACCAGGCCCGCCTGAACCTGGGAGAAACGCTGGCCAAGCGCGTGGTCTCTACCGTGCCGCCCAGCGAGATCGACGTGATCATCCCGATCCCCGAATCGAGCCGTCCGAGCGCAACGCAGCTCGCGCACCTGTTGGGCGTGCCGTACCGCGAAGGCTTCGTGAAGAATCGTTACGTGGGCCGCACTTTCATCATGCCGGGGCAGGGCGTTCGCAAGAAGTCGGTTCGCCAGAAGCTCAACGTGATCGCCAGCGAGTTCAAGGGCCGCAATGTGCTGCTGGTCGACGACTCGATCGTGCGTGGCACCACCAGCAAAGAGATCGTGCAGATGGCGCGTGACGCCGGTGCCCGCAAGGTCTACCTGGCCAGCGCCGCGCCACCGGTGCGCTACCCGAACGTCTATGGCATCGACATGCCGACCAAGGACGAACTGGTCGCGCACGACCGCACGGTCGAGGAAATCCGCCAACTGATCGGCTGCGACGCCCTGATCTACCAGGACGTCGAAGGCATGAAGCGCGCGGTGATGAAGGCTTCGCCGACGACACCCGGCGCACCCAAGCTCGACGGCTTCGATTCCTCCTGCTTCGACGGCATCTACGTGACTGGCGACATCGACACCGATGCCATCCAGCGCATGAATGGCAGCCGTCCGCGCATTGAGGAGACCGAGGAAGATTCGTCGCGCCTTGCGCTGCCCAACCACAACGACTGAGAGCTGACGTGACCGACCGCACCCTGCCTCCCGGCCTGCATCGCGACACGCTCGCGCTGCGCACGGCCATCGACCGCAGCCAATATGGCGAGAACTCGGAGGCGCTCTACCTGACGAGCGGCTTCGTGCAGGCCGACGCCGAAACCTCCGCGCGCCGGTTCGCCGGCACGGAAGAGGGCTTTACCTATTCGCGCACTTCCAACCCGACGGTCGCGAGCTTCGAGCAACGCCTCGCAGCGCTCGAAGGCACCGAAGCGGCCATTGCCGCATCGAGCGGCATGGGTGCGATCTTGATGATGTGCATGGGTCTGTTGCGTGCGGGCGACCATGTGATCTGCTCGCGCTCGGTGTTCGGCTCCACGCTGAACCTGTTCGCCAAGGAGTTCGCCAAGTTCGGCGTCGAGACCACCTTCGTTTCGCAGACCGATGTCGCGCAGTGGCGTGCCGCCTTGCGTCCGACCACCAAGCTTCTCTTCGCCGAAACGCCGACCAATCCGCTCACCGAGGTCTGCGACATCCGCGCGCTGGCCGATCTGGCGCATGGCGCGGGCGCCTTGCTGGCGGTCGACAACTGCTTTTGCTCGCCGGCGCTGCAGCGCCCGGTGGAATTCGGCGCCGACCTGATCATCCATTCGGGCACCAAGTACCTGGACGGTCAGGGCCGCGTGATGGCCGGCGCCATCTGCGGGCCCAGGAAGCTCATCGTCGACGTGTTCGGCCCGGTGGTGCGCACGGCGGGCATGGTGCTGTCGCCCTTCAATGCGTGGGTGGTGCTCAAAGGCATGGAAACGCTCGGTATCCGCATGGAGGCACAGTCGGCCCGTGCACTGGCCGTGGCGCAATGGCTCGAAGGCCATCCGATGGTCGCGCGTGTCCACTACCCGGGCCTCCCCTCGCATCCGCAGCACGCGCTGGCCATGCGCCAGCAGTCGGGGCAGGGCGGCGCGGTGGTGTCCTTCGACGTGCGCGGCAACGACCCCGTCACTGCGCGAAAGAACGCGTTCCATGTGATCGACAGCACGCGCGTCGTCAGCATCGCGACCAACCTGGGCGACACCAAGACCATCATCACGCATCCAGGCACCACGTCGCATGGGCGCCTGAGCGAAGAACAACGGCAGGCGGCTGGCATCGGCCAGGGCCTGATCCGGCTGGCCGTCGGCCTTGACCACATTGAAGACATCAAGGCCGACCTGCTGCGCGGCCTGGACACCCTCGCATGACGCAACCCAAAACCCGCACCCGCTTCGCACCGTCGCCGACCGGCTTCATCCATCTGGGCAACATCCGCTCGGCGCTGTACCCATGGGCATTCGCCCGCTCGACCGGTGGTGATTTCGTGCTGCGCATCGAGGACACCGACGTCGAGCGCTCGTCGCAGGCGGCGGTCGACGTGATTCTCGAAGGCATGGCCTGGCTTGGCCTGGACCATGACGAAGGTCCGTTCTATCAAATGCAGCGCATGGACCGCTACAAGGCTGTTCTCGCCGAAATGCAGGCCGCGGGATTGGTGTATCCCTGCTACATGAGCATCGAAGAACTCGATGCCTTGCGCGAGCGGCAAACAGCCGCCAAGGAAAAGCCGCGCTATGACGGCACCTGGCGTCCGGAGCCGGGCAAGACCCTGCCATCCGTGCCCGAAGGCGTGCAGCCGGTGTTGCGCTTTCGCAATCCGCAGGGTGGCGTGGTGGCCTGGGACGACAAGGTCAAGGGCCGCATCGAGATCGGCAACGACGAACTCGACGACCTGGTGATCGCGCGGCCGGACGGCACGCCGACGTACAACTTCTGCGTGGTGGTCGACGACCTCGACATGGCAATCACCCATGTGATCCGCGGGGACGACCACGTCAACAACACGCCGCGCCAGATCAACATCTTCCGCGCGCTCGGCAAGGAGCCGCCGGTGTACGCCCACCTTCCGACCGTGCTCAACGAGCAGGGCGAGAAGATGAGCAAACGCAACGGCGCCAAGCCCGTCACGCAGTTCCGCGACGAGGGCTTCCTGCCCGACGCCATGGTCAACTACCTGGCGCGACTGGGCTGGAGCCATGGAGACGACGAAATCTTCAGCCGTGCGCAGTTCCTCGAGTGGTTCAACCTGGACCATCTGGGCCGCAGCGCCGCGCAGTTCGACGAGGCCAAGTTGCGCTGGGTCAATGCACAGCATCTGAAGGTGATGGCCGACGATGCGCTCGCCTCGCTGGTGGCCGAGCGCCTGGCCCGCCAGGGCATCACGGCCGACGAGCGATTGCCTGCCATCTGTGGCCTCTTCAAGGACCGGTGCGACACGACCGTCGCACTGGCGGGCTGGGCTGCGGCCTTCTATGACGAAGTCACGCCCAGCGCGCAGGACCTGGCGCAGCACGTGACCGATGCCGTGCGTCCGGCACTTCGGACATTGGCCGAGAAGCTGGCCGATGTCGCCTGGGAGAAGGCTGCCATTGCGGGCGCCATCAAGGAAACGCTTGCGCAGCATGGCATCAAGATGCCTGTGCTGGCCATGCCGGTGCGCGTGCTGGTCCTGGGAACACCCCAGACGCCGTCGCTCGACGCCGTGCTCGCTTTATTCCCCAAAGAAAAAATCATCGCCCGTTTGCAAGTTGCTTGAATTTCTGTATATAATTTGAGGCTCGACACCCAGGGGGTATAGCTCAGCTGGGAGAGCGCTTGCATGGCATGCAAGAGGTCATCGGTTCGATCCCGTTTACCTCCACCATCCGGTGTCGAGTGAGAAGAGAGCAAAGAGAAACAAGCGTTGATCGCAACGCGGTTCCAAGGTTTTGACCCTATCGTCTAGAGGCCTAGGACACCACCCTTTCACGGTGGCTACCGGGGTTCGAATCCCCGTAGGGTCGCCAGTCTTGCGCAAGCAAGGCAGGCACGAGTTGTCGACACTCGGCTCCGCAAGGAGTGAACGTTGTCTACCAGGAGTGGTAGTTCAGTTGGTTAGAATACCGGCCTGTCACGCCGGGGGTCGCGGGTTCGAGTCCCGTCCGCTCCGCCAGTATCGATAAGGGTTAGCAGGTGAATATCTGCTAACCCTTTTTTCGTTTCAGGCTCTCGGTAGAAGGGTCATCGCCTACGATCGGTCGCGCCCGTGATTCGAATGGTGGGCACCGCGCCCGGCTATGCTTTTTGCATGTCCGAAAAACTGATCTACCTGCTGCAGCGCATGTTGCGCAAAACTTGGTGGCGTTGCGCGTTGCTCTCACTGGTCGCCGTGCTGGCCGTGGTGCTCTCCACTGTACTGGGCCCGTACATCCCGCGCGAACTGGCGCTGCGACTGGGGTCTGACTCGATCGATGGCCTGCTCAATATCCTGGCGTCGAGCATGTTGACGGTGGCCATCTTCTCCGCCAGCACGATGGTTGCTTCCTTCGGCGCGGTCGCCAACAGCGCCACGCCTCGGGCCGCCCAACTGCTGATCGAGGACTCGACGATCCAGAACACCCTGGCTGCGTTCATCGGGGCCTTTCTCTACAGCGTGATCGCACTGGTCGGCCTGCATGCCCATGTCTACGGTGACGGCGGGCGGCTGATCCTCTTCGGCTTCACCTTGGCGATTCTGTTGCTGGTCGTGATTGTGCTGCTGCGCTGGATCGACTACCTCTCGGTGCTCGGCAGGCTCGGCGAGACTATCCGGCGCGTCGAAGATGCCACCGTGCGTGCCATGGACCAGCGTCTGGCCAAGCCTTTCCTGGGCGGGCGGCGCCAGACAAGGGGCGAACGCGGATCGCATGAGGTCATGGCGCCCACGACTGGCTTCGTGCAGCATGTCTCGATGGACCTACTACAGGCGCGTGCCGAGCGGCTTGGAACGACGCTGCACCTGCATGTATTGCCGGGCGCCTTCGTGGAGCCAAGCCTGCCGCTGGTGTCGAGCGACAGCCCGCTCGACGAGGTTGCGTGCAAGGCGATCGCCGATGCGTTGCTTATTGGCTCCGGTCGGACCTTCGACCATGATCCGCGCTTTGGTCTCATCGTGATGGGCGAGATCGCTGCGCGCTCGCTGTCGGCGGCCATCAACGATCCGGGAACGACGTTTGACGTGATGGCCACCGCAGTCAAGGTGCTCGGGCACTGGTCGAGGGCCCGCAGCGAGCGCGATGCGAAGGGTGATGTGCTGGTGGAGTTCGATCGGGTCACCGCACCCCCGATTCGCGAGGCCGGCATGGTGGAGGACGTCTTTGCGCCAATTGCTCGTTATGGCGCGACGGCAGTGGAGATTGGTATCACCCTCCAACAGGCGCTTCGCTCGCTGCAGCGCCTGGAAGGCGACATCCCGGCCGCTGCGTCCGAGCTGTCGCGCTATGCGTTGCGGCGCGCGGCACATGCGGGCTTGGCAGAGGTCGATTTGGCGCAACTGACGGGCGTTGCGCAACGTTGATCACTTGGACCGTGCGTGATCCGTGGAGGGCTGTCGCCGGATGGCTGGTTCGATGTCTCTGCTGCAACGGGAGCGCGCTGTCATTCCGCTTCAGTGACGGGCGCGGCCGAGCCCGAGCCCGAGCCGCTCAAGGGCGCCCAAAGCCAGGACCAGGGCCGGGGCCGGGACCGCCATGACCAAACATCGCCGCAAGGAAGGTCGCGGCGATGATTCCCGTAGTGACGGCTGCCAGCACATATTGCCCATCCACGTAGCTCCAGCGATAGCCCGCAGGCGGTTCATAGAGGCCCCGCGACTGCCAGTCGGTGACGACATAGGCCTCACCCTGATAGCCAGGAGGCAGCGGTTGCCCGGGCGCCAATGTGACAGTGGCTGCAGGTGGCGGGACGACGCACCCCATCAGGGACGTGGCTGCAAAGACAGCCAAGAGCGATGCGGCGGTAAGTCTTCTGGCGATGAATCGCATGTTGATAGGTCCTCGTGCTTGGAAGAGGTGCGAAGGGTAGATGTGAACCTTGAGGGAATCTGGGAGTGGTGGATTCCGTCCTTCGATGGGACAAGTCAGCGCGAAAATGCCGCCCGTGAGCAGGCCGCCTCGCGCCCGGCTCGCCGCGGCGGGTGGCTGTTGCGGCGAAATCGCTTGCTTATCCGCTTCTTCGTTGCAGAAATTTGACTCGACAGGGCCTCATGCGGGCCAAGCGCCGAAATCTCTTGCTATAATTTGAGGCTCGACACCCAGGGGGTATAGCTCAGCTGGGAGAGCGCTTGCATGGCATGCAAGAGGTCATCGGTTCGATCCCGTTTACCTCCACCATCCGGTGTCGAGTGAGAAGAGAGCAAAGAGAAACAAGCGTTGATCGCAACGCGGTTCCAAGGTTTTGACCCTATCGTCTAGAGGCCTAGGACACCACCCTTTCACGGTGGCTACCGGGGTTCGAATCCCCGTAGGGTCGCCAGTCTTGCGCAAGCAAGGCAGGCACGAGTTGTCGACACTCGGCTCCGCAAGGAGTGAACGTTGTCTACCAGGAGTGGTAGTTCAGTTGGTTAGAATACCGGCCTGTCACGCCGGGGGTCGCGGGTTCGAGTCCCGTCCGCTCCGCCAAATCGAAGCCCTCGTGAGTCGCAAGATTCACGAGGGCTTTTTGCTTGAGGGCGCTGCTATTTTTGTCCACCTGCGCGAAACGCCCTGGAACTGGCGTCGCGGTCCACGATCACATTCCCATGACAACGCACGTCTATCTGGTTGAAGACAACCTCGTCATTCGACACGGGCTGCTCGCCGCCATGGAGGACATCGCCAACATGGCGGTCGTCGGCATGGCGCAGACCCAGTTCGAAGCCCTCGAATGGCTGCACAAACATCCGACGCAGTGGGATCTGCTGGTGGTCGATCTCTTTCTCGTCGAGGGCTCCGGCATGGAGGTCGTGAAGGCCTGCGCATTGCGTCGGCCTACGCAGCGCGTGGTTGTTCTTACCAACTATGCGGAGGTCGCATCGAGCCGCGCCATGCTCGGTGGCGCTGATGCCGTGTTCGATAAAACCACGCAGCTCGACGAGTTCCTGGCGTACGTCGAGCGCTGTGTGGTCGATGGTGAAGCACGCAGCGCCGACGCTGCCTGAATGCGGACTGTTCGTTGCTGCGGCAAGGCTGCGCTAAACTGCGCGCCTTGTGCAGCCGATAGCCCTGCTGCGCCGCCATCGGCATGATGGCGAATTCAATCCCAAAAAGGAAACTCAATTGAACCGTATCGAACTGGTCGAAAAGATCGCTGCCGCCCACACCCTGAGCAAGGCAGAAGCCGCCCGCATCGTTGAAACCGTGACGAGCTCCATCGTTGCTGCCGTCAAGAAGGGCGACCCGGTCCAGATCGTTGGCTTCGGCACCTTCAAGCAGGCCGCACGTGCCGCACGCACGGGCCAGAACCCCAAGACCGGCGAGAAGATCAAGATCGCCGCGCAGAAGATCCCCAAGTTCGTCGCCGGTGCTGCTTTCAAGGCCGCCGTCGATCCGAAGGCAGCCAAGCGCAAGGCAGACAAGGCCGCTGCGAAGCCGGTTGCAAAGAAGGTTGCACCGGCCAAGAAGGTCGTCGCTGCCAAGAAGAAGTGAAGCAATGCGGCCGTGGGCCGCTTGCTAGCGAACAAAAAAGGTCCGAAAGGGCCTTTTTTGCGTTCTGCCGGCTCAGCGGGCCTGGCCGTTGAGGTAGGGCTCGGGATTCACCGCTGTGCCCTGCTTGCGGATTTCGAAGTGCAGTTTGACGCGGTCGGTGCCCGTGCTTCCCATCTCTGCGATCGTTTGGCCCTGGCGTACGACGTCCTTTTCCTTGACCAGGATCTTCTGGGCATGCGCGTAGGCGCTCAGGAAGGTTTCGTTGTGCTTGACGATGACCATGTTGCCGTAGCCACGCAGTTCGCTGCCGACGTAAACGACCCGCCCGTCTGCGGTGGCAACGATCGGATCGCCTGCGCTGCCCGCGATGTCGATGCCCTTGTTGCGATTGCCGTCAAAGCGTGCAATCGTGGTGCCGCTGGCGGGGCGGACAAAGGTCGAGGCGGCTTTTCCGGGCGTGGCGCCGCCGACGCTCGGTGTTGCGGTGCCCGAGCCCGGCGGCGTGCTGCAGGCCACCAGTGCCAGGGCGGTCAGGGCCACGAGAGAAGAGCGGATCGGAAAATTGGATGCATGCATGGAGGGTTTGGAATCCGGTGAGCTGGAAGGGTTCCTCAGCCGGCATCGCCGGCCGTGTCGGGCGACGCCATTTTCTGAAACAGCGGCTGGCGTGCCAGCACTGCCTGGCGTGGGCCTGCATCGACCACACGGCCTGCCTCCATGACCACCACGGTGTCGAAGCGATGGAGCAGGCTCAGGCGGTGAATCGATGCGACCACGCAGGCCTGCGGAAAGGTCTCGAAGAGGCGTGCCATCACACGCGCCTCGGTGGCCGCATCGAGCGCGCTGGTGGGTTCATCGAGCAGCAGCAGCGTACTCCCTTGCGCGGCCAGCACGCCACGCGCCAGGCACAGGCGCTGCCGCTGGCCACCCGACAGGTTGAAGCCGCGCTCCGACAGTGGCGTGTCGAGGTTGCCCTGCGTGGCCTGCAGCACGTCGTCGAAGGTGCTGGCACGCAGGGCCGCATGCAGCGCGGCGTCGTCGACGGGCTGACCAAAGCTGAGGTTCTCGCGCACGCTCGCCTCGAACACCTCGGTCTCCTGCGGGATGAGGGTGGCGATGCGACGCAGGCGGGTCCAGGGCGCAGGTGTGCCGTCGATGGCCAGCGTACCGCCTTGCGGCGCGTACAGCCCGGCCAGCACACGCAGCAACGTGCTCTTGCCGCCCCCGCTGGGGCCCATCAGGGCGATGCGCTGGCCGCGTCGCAGCTGCAGCGTGATCGCATGCAGGCCGTTGCGCACGGCTTCTCCGGTGCTTGCTCCGATGGTGATGGCGTCGCGCGCGGCGTAATTCCAATCGAGCGCCTGCACGTCGAGCAGCGCCCAGTCGCGGCTGTGGTCGATGCGCTCGGCATCGAGGCCCTCGTGCGCATCGACGCGTGCCGGTGCCTGCCAGATCGGCGCTGCGCTGCCGTAGTCGGTGTGCATGCGCGCAAAGAACTGGAAGTTGGCGGCCATGGAACCGACCACGCCCGCCGCCTGCTGGGCATACTGGTAGATCATGAACACCGCGCCCAGCATCACCGCCTGGCCCGGTGTACGGGACTGCCAGACGTAGATCACCACCAGGCCCCAGGTCAGTGCCAGGCCCAGCAGGTCGACCGCGCACCACTTGCCTTCGTTGAGCACCACGGTGCGTTTGAGCGGCACCGAGATGGCGGCCATGCGCGCGCGCAGCAGGCCCCGCGAGGCGGCCGACAAGCGCAGGCCGATCACGGTGGAGGCGTTGCCCAGAAAGTCGAGCAGCGCCGCGACATAGCGCCTGTCAGCGTCGTTTTCGGTGCGCGCCAGGCGCATCAGCGCGCGGTCGAAGCGCAGGATGATCAGCGCGATGAGCAGGTAGCCACCGATGGCCAAGGCGCCGCTCGTGCGCGACAGCAGCGTGAGCGCCACCAGCGGCCCGATGAAGTTGACGACGTTGGTGAGGTAGATGAACTGGTTCTGCGCAAAGTCCGACAGCGCGCGGCTGGCCTGGTGCACGCGGTGCTGCAGTTCGCCAGAGTGGTGACCGTCGTGCCACGCCAGAGGTGCGGCCGCAATGCGGGCATAGAGATCGTCGGCCAGCGCTTCGCGTACACGCATGCCGACATTGCGCTCCAGGATGCGACCCGGGCCGTGGACCGCCCACGACAGCACGTAGATGCCTGAAAGCATCGCGATCCAGCGGCCGGCAACCGCCAGCTGGCCGGCCTGCAGCGCGTTGATCGCCTGCGCGGCAAGCCAGGGCATGGCGAGCCGCAGCAGCTGCGAACTCGTGAGCAGCGCGGTCGCGCCCAGGAATTGGTGATGCGCGCCAGCCGCGTAGTGCCAGAGCGCCCCGTACAGCACCCGGATCGGATGGTCCGGCGCACTGCCAGAAGCGTTGTTTCCCGTCACTTGACCGGGATGGGCGTCGCGCGGTCGATGGGCACGGCCGACACGCTGTTCTGGGGCGAGCCTTCGATCAGGCGGTCCGAGTAGCTCAGGTAGATCAGCGTGTTGCGCTTGGCGTCGACCATGCGCACCACGCGCAGGCGTTTGAAGAGGATGGACTGGCGTTCACTGAATACCTCGTCGCGCGCGCGCAGCGGCTCGGTGAAGCTCACGGGCCCGACCTGCCGGCAGGCGATGGAAGCCTCGGCCTTGTCTTCGGCCAGACCGACGGCGCCCTTGATGCCGCCGGTCTTCGCGCGCGAGACGTAGCAGCTCACGCCGTTGACCTTTGGGTCGTCGTAGGCATCGACCACGATCTTGTGGTCGGGGCCGATCAACTTGAAGACGGTGTCGACCTCGCCGACCTGCTCGGCCTGGGCCGTCTGCAGGCCAGCCGCGAACGCCGCGCAGCCGATAAGAAGGAATGCAATGCGTGGGTTCATGAGGAAGTCATTCGATGTCGATCACATGCACGCGGTCGAAGCTGCCACGGCGGCGGTCTTCGAAGTAGTGCTCGAGCGTTTCCTTGACGGTGCGAAACGCGATGTCGTCCCAGGGGATTTCGTCTTCGGCGAACAGGCGGGCCTCGATGGTTTCGTGGCCCGGATCGAAGCGGTCGTTCAGCAGGCGCGCCCGATAGAAAAAATGCACCTGGCCCACGCGCACCACGCTGATGACCGTGTACAGGCCTTCCATCTCGTACGTCGCACCGGCTTCCTCGTCGGTCTCGCGGGCGGCGCCCTGTGCCGTGGTCTCGTTGAGCTCCATGAAGCCGGCCGGCAAGGTCCATTTGCCCCATCGTGGTTCGATGTTGCGCTTGCACAGCAGCACGCGGTCGCCGAGGACCGGAATCGTGCCCACCACGTTCAACGGGTTTTCGTAATGGATCGTGTGGCAGGCCGGGCAGACGGCGCGCTGCTTGGTGTCGCCGTCGTCAGGCACGCGATAGACCACCGCCGTGCCGCAATTCTTGCAGTGCTTGATCGGTGGGTGCATGGTCGTCAGCCGACCCGGACGGTGAGCGTCGGCAAGCCTGCGATCTCGCCGATCATCGTGTCGCCCTTGACGACCGCGGCCACACCTTCGGGCGTTCCGGTGAAGATGAGGTCACCGGGTTGCAGTTCCCAGGCAGCCGACAGGTGCTCGATGGTTTCGGCCAGGTTCCAGATCAGCTTGGCGACCGTGCTGCGCTGGCGGTCGGTGCCGTTGACCTGCAGCGAGATGGCGGCGTTTTCCACATCGCCCGCGTCGGCCACCGGCACGATCGGACCGATGGGGGCGCTCTGCTCGTAGGCCTTGCCGATCTCCCAGGGACGGCCCTGTTTCTTCATTTCGTTCTGCAGGTCGCGGCGCGTCATGTCCAGGCCGACGGCATAGCCGTAGATGTGCTTGTGCGCGTCGGCCGCAGCGATTTTCTTGCCACCGACACCGATCGCCGCCACGAGTTCGATCTCGTGGTGCAGGTTGGCCGTGAGCGATGGGTACTCGATGGTGCCGGTCTGCCCGGCGTCGATGACCACCAGCGCATCGGCCGGCTTCATGAAGAAGAAGGGCGGCTCACGCCCGGTGAAGCCCATTTCCTTGGCATGCTCTTCATAGTTGCGGCCCACACAGTAGATGCGGTGCACGGGAAAGCGGCTGCCATGGCCGACCACGGGCACGGAGACCACTGCGGGCGGAGCGAAGACGTACTCGGAAGACATCGCGTTTTGTCCTTTGATCAAGCGAGAACGGCAGTGTGCCAGAGGGCGAGGGTCGTCGCTGCCGTGGTCGCTGTCGTCCTCGCGCCGGGCTATGCTCGGCGCATGAAAAAGCAAGAGACCCTGCCGGGATGGCGACCCGACTGGCCCGTGCCCCAAGGCGTGCACGCGCTGTGCACCACGCGGGCGGGCGGCGTGTCGCTGGGTGCGTGGCAGGGCTTGAACCTGGGCACGCACGTGGGCGACCGGCCTGATCATGTGGCCGAAAACCGAGCGCGTCTGCATCGGGCCTTGGGCGTGCGTCCGGTGTTTTTGACGCAGGTCCATGGCACGCAGGTGCTGTCGCTGGATCCGGCCACAGTGGATGACACGGTCGCCGATGCCTGCATCACGGCGCATGCGGGTGTGGCCTGCACGATCATGGTGGCTGACTGCCTCCCAGTGCTTTTCGCCGACCTGTCGGGACAGCGCGTAGCCGCCGCGCATGCAGGATGGCGCGGCCTGGCGGCCGGCGTGCTGGAGCGCACCGCGCAGGCTTTCGAGTCGCCCGAGCGTACGATCGCCTGGCTGGGCCCGTGCATTGGCCCGGACGCGTTCGAGGTCGGTGAAGAGGTTCGGGCGGTGTTCGTCGCGGCGGCGCCCAATGCCGAACGGCACTTTCGCCCTGCCGATGCACCGGGCAAGTGGTGGGCGGACCTGCCCGGACTTGCACGCGACCGGCTGCAGGCCGCAGGTGTCGGGCAGGTCTACGGCAACGACGGCAGTGCGCCGTGGTGCACGGCAGGCAATCCGTCAGTGTTTTTCTCGCACCGGCGCGATGGCGTCAGTGGACGCCTGGCTGCCTGCATCTGGCGCGACTGAGGCCGCCTGGCGCCGTGCGCTTTCCTGCGCTGCGGCCTCGCGGGCGCGGATCGCCTGTCGACGCTGGGGCGTGCGCATCAGGTAAACCACCAGTGCGACCGGTGCCACGCCATAGAGTACAAAGGTGATGACGGCGCCCAGGACGGTTCCGGTGGTGCTCGTGGCCTCGGCCACGGCCATCATCACCGTGACGTAGAGCCAGCCGATCACGACGATGTACATGGTGTGTTTGACCTTCAAAATTCGAGACGCAGCGTTGTTGCTGCCATGTGAATGCAGGATACTCAAAATCAGTTCGGACCCGGAGAGGAACCAGGAGACACCATGAAATCACAGGCCACCACCGCGAATGCCTTCGCGCCATTCCAGGAGGCCCTGACCCAGGGTTGGGGCAAGGCGCTGGAGTCCTTCCAGTCCCTGGGCAGCGCGGGTCCGGCCGGCGCTGCCGCCGAACTGCCGCAGCTGTCCTTCTCGCCGGAAAAGCTCGCTGCGCTGCGTGACACCTATATCGCCGAAGCCGGTGATTTATGGCGGCAAGGCATGGCGGCAAAGCCGCAGACCGACCGGCGCTTTGCCGGAGAGGCGTGGGGCAGCAACCCGTTGTCGTCATTCGCGGCAGCCGTGTACTTGCTCAACGCACGCACCCTGCTGGGTTTCGCCGATGCGGCGGACACCGACGAGAAAACGCGTGCGCGCCTGCGCTTCGCGGTCGAGCAATGGATGGCGGCCACGTCCCCGAGCAACTACCTGGCGTTCAATGCCGAGGCACAGAAACGCGCACTCGAAACCCAGGGCGAGAGCATTGCGCGTGGCATCCAGAACCTGTTGCACGACGTGAAGCAGGGTCACATGAGCATGACCGACGAGAGCGCCTTCGAGGTCGGCCGCAACGTAGCGACCACCGAAGGAGCGGTCGTTTTCGAAAACGAGCTGTTTCAACTGCTCGAATACAAGCCGCTGACTGCCAAGGTGCACGAGCGTCCGTTCCTGCTGGTGCCGCCGTGCATCAACAAGTTCTACATCCTGGACCTGCAGCCCGAGAATTCGCTGATCCGCTATGCAGTCGAGCAGGGCCATCGCGTCTTCGTGGTGAGTTGGCGCAACCCTGACGATTCCCTGCGCGACTGTACGTGGGACCGCTACATCGAAGAAGCCGCCATCAAGGCCATCCATACGGTGCAGGACATCGGCGGCAGCGACAAGATCAACGTGCTGGGCTTCTGCGTGGGTGGCACCATCCTGAGCACCGCGCTGGCCGTGCTCGCCGCGCGGGGCGAGCAACCGGCGGCCTCCGTCACGCTGCTGACCACGCTGCTGGACTTCAGCGATACCGGCATTCTGGACATCTTCATCGACGAGCCCATGGTCGCGTTTCGCGAGATGCAGATGGGGCAGGGCGGCATGCTGCCCGGCATGGACCTCGCGTCGACCTTCAGCTTCCTGCGGCCGAACGACCTGGTCTGGAACTATGTCGTGGGCAATTATCTCAAGGGCGAGACACCACCGCCTTTCGACCTGCTTTACTGGAACAGCGACGCCACCAACCTGCCGGGGCCGTTCTATGCCTGGTACCTGCGCAACACCTACCTTGAGAACAAGCTGGCCGAACCCAATGCGCTGACTGTGTGCGGCGAGAAGATCGATCTGGGCCGTATCAACGTGCCGGCCTACATCTACGGTTCGCGCGAAGACCATATCGTGCCGATCGGTGGCGCCTATGCATCCACACAGCTGCTGAGCGGGAAAAAACGCTTCGTGATGGGCGCTTCCGGCCACATTGCCGGTGTGATCAACCCGCCTGCCAAGAAAAAGCGCAGCCACTGGATCCGCGACGATGGCCAACTGCCGGCCGCGCATGCCGAATGGCTTGCGGGTGCCGTCGAACATCCGGGCAGTTGGTGGACCGACTGGTCGCAGTGGCTCAAGGGCCATGCTGGCAAGCAGATACCGGCTCCCAAGACCTATGGCAAGGGCCGCACCTACAAGGCGGGCGAAGCCGCACCGGGCAGCTACGTCAAGGTGCGTGCCTGACCCGGCCATCCACCCTCATCACCTTATTCACAAAGCAGAGCAAACGGAGCATTCCATGGAAGATATCGTCATCGTTTCGGCCGCACGTACGGCCGTGGGCAAGTTCGGCGGCTCGCTCGCCGGCATTCCCGCCACCGACCTCGGTGCCACCGTGATCAAGGCCCTGCTGGAGCGTTCAGGCGTGGGCGCCGACCAGATCGGCGAAGTGATCCTGGGGCAGGTGCTGACTGCAGGTGTGGGCCAGAACCCGGCACGTCAGGCATTGCTCAAGGGCGGCATCGCCAAGGAGACGCCGGGCCTCACCATCAATGCCGTCTGCGGCTCCGGTCTGAAGGCCGTGATGCTGGCTGCCCAGGCGATTGCCACCGGCGACAGCGACATCGTGATCGCTGGCGGACAGGAGAGCATGAGCCTGGCGCCCCATGTGCTGCCGAACTCGCGCAACGGCCAGCGCATGGGCGACTGGAAGCTGGTTGACACCATGATCGTGGACGGCCTGTGGGATGTCTATAACCAGTACCACATGGGCATCACGGCCGAGAACGTGGCCACGAAGTACGACATCAGCCGCGATGCGCAGGACGAGCTCGCGCTTGCCAGCCAGACCAAGGCGGCGGCTGCGCAGGACGCCGGCAAGTTCAAGGACGAGATCGTCGACGTGAAGATCCCTCAGAAAAAGGGCGACCCGCTGCTGTTCAACACCGACGAGTTCATCAACCGCAAGAGCACGGCCGAGGTGCTGGCCGGGCTGCGTCCGGCCTTCGACAAGGCCGGTGGCGTGACCGCCGGCAATGCGTCGGGTCTCAACGACGGTGCCGCTGCAGTGATGGTCATGACCGCCAAGAAGGCCGCTGCATTGGGCCTCAAGCCCTTGGGCCGCATCGCCAGCTACGCCACCGCGGGCCTGGACCCGTCGATCATGGGCATGGGCCCGGTGCCCGCGTCGACCAAGGCGCTGCAGCGCGCTGGCTGGAAGGCCGCCGACCTCGATCTGCTGGAAATCAACGAGGCCTTTGCGGCACAGGCCTGTGCGGTGAACCGCGAAATGGGCTGGGATACCAGCAAGGTGAATGTGAACGGCGGCGCCATTGCGATCGGTCACCCGATCGGCGCATCGGGCTGCCGCATTTTGGTGACGTTGCTCCATGAGATGCAGCGTCGCGATGCGAAGAAGGGCATTGCCTCGCTGTGCATTGGCGGCGGCATGGGCGTGGCGCTGACCATCGAGCGTTGAGCGGGAGCCTCGGCCGGGACTCAGTGTTTACGCGGGCCGGTGGCGGTTGGAAACTTCGCTACAGTGAACCCGGCTGTTCAAGCAATGTCAATTTGAAGGAAAATTCATGAGCAAAAAAGTGGCTTACGTGACGGGCGGCATGGGTGGCATCGGAACCGCCATCTGCCAACGTCTGCACAAGGACGGCTTCACCGTGATCGCCGGCTGCGGCCCGACCCGCGACTTCAGCAAGTGGTTGGGTGAGCAAAAGGAACAGGGTTTCGAGTTCCATGCGTCGGTGGGCAATGTCGGTGACTGGAACTCCACCGTCGAAGCTTTCGGCAAGGCCAAGAGCGAGCATGGAACCATCGACGTGCTGGTGAACAACGCGGGCATCACGCGCGATCGCATGTTCCTCAAGATGACGCCCGAGGACTGGAGCGCGGTCATCGAGACCAACCTGAACAGCATGTTCAACGTCACCAAGCAGGTGGTGGGCGATATGGTGGAAAAGGGGTGGGGCCGCATCATCAACATCAGCTCGGTCAATGGCGCCAAGGGCCAGGCCGGCCAGACCAACTACTCGGCGGCCAAGGCCGGCATGCACGGCTTTACGATGGCGTTGGCCCAGGAACTCGCCAACAAGGGCGTGACTGTGAACACGGTGAGCCCTGGCTACATTGGCACCGACATGGTCAACGCAATTCGTCAGGAAGTGCTCGACAAGATCATCGCGACGATCCCGGTCAAGCGTCTGGGCAAGCCCAGTGAGATCGCCTCCATCATCTCGTGGCTGGCCACGGACGAAGGCGGGTATTCGACGGGCGCCGATTTTTCGGTCAACGGTGGCTTGCACATGCACTGAGCGGCAGCTCCGCGGCCTGGAATCGACCCGCTTCGGCGGGTTTTTTCATGCCTGTCGTATTCCGGGAGGTTCTGGGCGCTAAAGTGGTCTTCTCCCTCCCATCTTTTTGCAAGCCCCCGGATGCCGCACAGCGTTTCTCTGATCAACACCATCGCCGCGGGCCTCGGGCTGGCGCTCGTGCTCGGTTTTTTTGCCGTGCGCGTACGCTTGCCTGCGTTGGTGGGCTACCTGCTGGCGGGCGTGATCATCGGGCCGTTCACGCCGGGCTTCGTTGCCGACGCGGAGATTGCTTCCCAACTCGCCGAAATCGGCGTGATGCTGCTGATGTTCGGGGTCGGTCTGCATTTTTCGCTCGACGATCTGTTGGCCGTGCGCAAGATGGCGGTGCCGGGTGCGCTGGTGCAAATCGGCGTTGCCACGGCGCTCGGCGGTGCGTTGGCGCATTGGTGGGGCTGGAGTCCGGGCGCGAGCCTGGTGTTCGGGCTGGCGCTCTCGGTGGCCAGCACGGTGGTGCTGTTGCGTGCGCTGGAAAGCCTTGGCTTGGTGGATACCTACATCGGGCGCATCGCCATCGGCTGGCTCGTGGTCGAAGATCTGGCAATGGTGCTGGTGCTCGTGTTGCTGCCGCCATTGGCCGGCGTGCTCGGTGGTCAGGCCGACGGTGCCGACGTGTGGAGCCTCTGGCAGACACTGGGGCTCACGATGCTGCAGGTCGGCGGGTTCATTGCGTTGATGCTGGTGGTCGGGCGGCGTTTTTTCCCCTGGATCCTGTGGCAGGTCACCCGCACGGGTTCGCGCGAACTCTTCACCCTTTGCGTGGTCGCGGCGGCGGTGAGCATTGCATTCGCTTCTGCTGCGCTGTTCGGGGTGTCCTTTGCGCTCGGTGCCTTCTTCGCCGGGATGGTCATGCGGGAGTCGGAATTCAGCCATCGGGCTGCGGAAGAATCGCTGCCGTTGCGCGACGCCTTCGCCGTGCTGTTCTTCGTGTCGGTCGGCATGCTGTTCGATCCTTCCGTGCTGATCGAGCGTCCGCTCCAGGTGCTGGCGGTGGTGCTGGTCATCGTCGTGGGCAAGTCGATCGCGGCCTGCGCGCTGGTGCTGGCCTTCCGGTACCCGCTGGGGACCGCGCTGACGGTCAGCGCCAGCCTGGCGCAGATTGGCGAGTTCTCTTTCATCCTGATCGGCCTGGGGGTGTCGCTCAAACTGTTGCCACCCGAGGCCCAGAGTCTGGTGCTGGCGGGCGCGCTGATCTCGATTGCCACCAATCCGCTTTGGTTCAGCTTGATTTCGCCGCTGCAGAAGTGGCTTCATGCGCATTCGAGATTCGCCCGTTCGCTCGCTGCGCGCGATGACCCGCTGGCGGAGCTGCCCATGGGAACCGAGGCGAAGTATCTGTCGCGCCAGGTTGTTCTGGTCGGCTACGGCAGGGTCGGCCGGCGCATTGCAAGCGAGCTCGCAGCCCAGGACATTCCGTATGTGGTCGCCGAGCAAAACCGGGAACTGGTGGAAAAGCTGCGTGCAGAAGGAATCGCCGCCGTCTGGGGTGATGCAGCCGATCCGGTCGTACTCATCCAGGCGCACATCGCACGTGCCAGGGTACTGGTGATCGCAACGCCCGATACCCTCAACGTGCGCCAGATGATCGACGCCGCGCGGACATTGAATCCTGCGATCCAGACGGTGATTCGCTGCCACAACGAAGCAGAAGCGCGCTTGCTCACGCAAGAAGTCGACGCCACCGTCTTTGTCGGCGAGCATGAGCTCGCACACGCCATGGTGCGCGACGTACTCAAGCGCGCCACCCTCGCCTGAACGCGCCGGGCAGTCGCCGTCAGAGGTCTTCGATCACCAGCATGCGGTAACGTTGCGCGATGGAAAACGGCACGGCCCTGACGATGTCCATCATGCGATTGGCATCTTTCTCGTCGTCGGTTTTCACCAGAAGACCTGTGTGGCCGTCCCGCGCGAGCTTGGTGTAGGCGCGAACGGTCGCGCCCTCGGTGCCCGCAGAGGGCAACGGGTCGTCGGCATCGACCACCGTCGGGCTGATCTGTGCCAGAACCGTTTCAGGAGAAAGCAGATAGATCTCATCCTCACCCACACTTTGCTCGGAGAGGGCTTGAGCGATCTTCCGCGCGTCATTGGCGTCGGCGAACATGACGAATGAATAGCCCGTGGGGTAGAACGCACCGCCGAGAGTGGCGGTCATGCGGGGCTCGAGGACGAAGTGTTTCATGGAGTTTCCAGGGCGCTGGCTTGTTGCCAAGGCTTTCAGGCTAAAACCTGCATGACTCGCTTTTTGTAGGAAGAAGATGTGAGAGGAGGGGAGGAATCGCCTGTCGCAAAACTCAAACATTTGAAACGCAATGTTTTGCCAGCCGTGTTGCGTCCAGCCATGTCTGGCAACTTGTGAAATTTTCGTGACACCCTGACAGGGTCAATCCCCTAGGATCGGGGTTCCCCAACCAAGAGCGTTCTCGCGAAGCTGCCACCATCCATGCCTGCATTGCGCACCCTCGCCCTCACTGTGCACGAACTGGAGCAGGGTGAGTTTCATTGGCTGCTGATGGAAACCCAGTCGCCGCCGGACCTCCAGGCGACACAGCCCTATCTGCCGCTGGCTGCGGGAGAACGGCCGCATGCGAACTACCGCACCGCGCTGCTCGAAGGCATGGGGACCTTGCGCCGCATGGCTGGCACGAACGGTCCCCGAGGCTGCTGAACCCGCCGACGCGCAGCCGTCGCCTCCACCCTGCACGCACAATCGGCTCCCGCCTGAGGGAAAATGACCGTCCATGACATCGATTCCCTACGCAGCCGACCGCGTTTCCGTCGCCCCCATGATGGATTGGACGGACAGGCATTGCCGCTTCTTCCACCGCCTGCTCACGCAACGCGCGCTGCTCTACACCGAGATGGTCACCACCGGCGCGCTCATTCATGGCGACGTCCCGCGGCACCTGCGTTTCAATGGCGAAGAGCATCCCATTGCGCTTCAGCTGGGCGGCAGCGAGCCGGCCGATCTTGCGCATTGCGCCAAGCTCGGCCAAGCGTGGGGCTACGACGAAATCAACATCAACTGCGGCTGCCCGAGCGAGCGGGTCCAGCGTGGCGCTTTCGGTGCCTGCCTGATGGCCGAACCGCAACTGGTGGCTGACTGCGTGAAAGCGATGGTCGATGCGGTCGATGTGCCAGTCACGGTCAAGCACCGCATCGGCATCGACAAGACCGAGAGCTATGACTTCGTGCGCGACTTCGTCGGCACGGTGAGCGAGGCGGGGTGCCAAACCTTCATCGTCCATGCGCGCAATGCCTGGCTCAAGGGCCTGTCGCCCAAGCAGAACCGTGAGGTGCCCCCGCTGCGCTACGAGCTGGTGCACCGGCTCAAGCATGACTTTCCGGCGCTGCGCTTCTCGATCAACGGCGGCATCGCGCAGACGGCGCAGGTGCATGACCAGTTGCGGCTGCTCGACGGTGTGATGGTGGGGCGCGAGGCTTACCATAACCCCTGGTGGCTGGCCGAATGGGATGCTTCCTTTTTCGGCGAGCCGCAGCGCGAACTCACGCGCGAAGGCATCGAGGCGCAGATGTGCGACTACATGGTCCGCGAAGCCGCTGCGCATGGCACGCCGTGGTCCAACGTGGCGCGTCACATGCTGGGCCTGCGCAACGGACTTGCAGGGGCGCGGCGCTGGCGGCAGGTGTGGAGCGATCACCGGCTCAAGGGCAAGGATCCGCACGCCGTGATGGCGCTCGCGCACGAACCTGCTGAAATGGCTGCCTGAACGCAGCGCAGGGCCAACCTGTCAGTTGGCCGCTTCCAGTCCGCTCGCAAAATGGGCGCGCATGCGTGCCATTGCCATGTCTGCGTCACGCGCCTGCAGCGCAGCCATGATGGCGCGGTGCTCCTTGAGCGATTCCCCGATCCGCCCTGATTTCAGCAGCGAGTTGTGGCGGTTGAGCTTCATCACCTTGCGCAGGTCGGCCACCATCTGGTCGCGCCATCGATTGTTGGCAATCGCGAGCAGTTGCATGTGGAAGCGCTCGTTGATCGCGAAGAAGTGTTCGCGGTCGACCTGGCCCGGAATGGCGGCGGCTTCCAGCTCGGCGTGCAGCATCTGCAGCGTGTGCAACTGCGCCTCGGTCGCGCGCTCGGCCACCACGCCGGCCGCGTCGGACTCCAGCAGCGCGAGCAGGTGGTAGACGTCGGAGAGGTCCTGCTGCGACACCTCCGTCACATAGGCGCCGCGGCGCACCTTCATTGTCACCAAGCCTTCGGCTGCGAGCACCTTGAGGGCTTCGCGCAAGGGGGTGCGGCTGATGCCGTACTGCTCGGCGATCTTCATCTCGTCGATCCAGCTGCCGGGCTCGAGCTCGCGGCTGAAGATACGCTGGCGCAGCAGTTCGGCAACCTCTTCGTAGAGGGCGCGAGGCGTGAGGGTGGCGGCGGACATGGCGCGAATGTACCGCATAAATTTCGTTTGAATTAATAATTATGGATGGTTAGACTCGCTGAAACCAACACCGAGACGAGCGCGGACCGCCGCGTCCGCGAAGCCATGAGCATTCCCGAACCCACCTTCAAGCCCGCTGACCTGGCGGCATGGACGAAGGCCGCGGCCAAGTCCGCGCCCGGCGGCAACCTCGAGGCGCTGAACTGGCGCACGCCCGACGGCATCACCGTCAAGCCGCTCTACACTGCGGCCGACCTCGAAGGCCTGAAGTACACGGACACGCTGCCGGGCTTCGAGCCCTACCTGCGCGGCCCGCAGGCCACGATGTACGCGGTGCGGCCGTGGACCATCCGCCAGTACGCCGGCTTCTCGACGGCAGAGGAGTCCAACGCCTTCTATCGCAAGGCGCTCGCCGCCGGCGGACAGGGTGTGTCGGTCGCGTTCGACTTGGCCACCCACCGCGGCTACGACAGCGACCACCCGCGCGTGACCGGCGACGTCGGCAAGGCCGGTGTGGCGATTGACTCGGTCGAGGACATGAAGATCCTGTTCGACCAGATCCCGCTCGACAAGGTCTCCGTGTCGATGACGATGAACGGCGCCGTGCTGCCGGTGCTGGCCGGCTATGTCGTCGCGGCCGAAGAGCAGGGCGTGGCGCAGGACCAGCTGAGCGGGACCATCCAGAACGACATCCTCAAGGAGTTCATGGTCCGCAACACCTACATCTTCCCGCCCGCGCCGAGCATGCGGATCATCGGCGACATCATCGAGTACACGGCGCAGAAGATGCCGAAGTTCAACTCGATCAGCATCAGCGGCTACCACATGCAGGAAGCCGGCGCCAACCAGGCGCTGGAGCTGGCCTTCACGCTGGCCGACGGCAAGGAATACGTGAAGACCGCGCTGGCCAAGGGCCTCGACGTGGACGTGTTCGCAGGCCGGCTGAGCTTCTTCTGGGCCATCGGCATGAACTTCTACCTGGAAGTCGCCAAGATGCGCGCCGCGCGCCTGCTGTGGTGCCGGATCATGAAGGCGTTCGAGCCGAAGAACCCCAAGAGCCTGATGCTGCGCACCCACTGCCAGACCTCGGGCTGGTCGCTGACCGAGCAGGACCCGTACAACAACGTGGTGCGCACGACCATCGAGGCGATGGCCGCGGTGTTCGGCGGCACGCAGTCGTTGCACACCAACGCGCTCGACGAGGCCATCGCGCTGCCGACCGAGTTCAGCTCGCGCATCGCGCGCAACACGCAACTCATCATCCAGGAAGAGACCCACATCACCAGCGTGATCGACCCCTGGGCCGGCAGCTACATGATGGAGAAGCTCACGCAGGACATGGCCGATGCGGCGTGGACCATCATCGAAGAGGTCGAGGCGATGGGCGGTATGACCAAGGCTGTGGACAGCGGCTGGGCCAAGCTCAAGATCGAGGCGGCTGCGGCCGACAAGCAGGCGCGCATCGACTCGGGCCGCGACGTGATCGTGGGCGTCAACAAGTACAAGCTCAAGACCGAGGACGCGATCGAGAGCCTGTCGATCGACAACATGAAAGTGCGCGACGGGCAGATCGCCAAGCTCAAGGCCATTCGCGAAACGCGCGACACTGTGGCCACGCAAGCGGCACTCGATGCGCTGACCGCCGCCGCCGAAAGCGGCGAAGGCAACCTGCTCGCGCTGAGCATCGACGCGGTGCGCCTGCGCGCCACCGTCGGCGAGATCAGCGACGCGCTCGAGAAGGTCTATGGCCGTCACCGCGCCGACACGCAGAAGGTCACCGGCGTCTACGCCGCGGCCTACGACTCGGCCGAAGGCTGGGAGGCGCTGCAGCACGAAATCACCGCTTTTGCCGAAGAACAAGGCCGCCGTCCGCGCGTGATGATCTCCAAGCTGGGGCAGGACGGGCACGACCGCGGCGCCAAGGTGGTCGCCACCGCTTTTGCCGACCTCGGCTTCGACGTCGACATGGGGCCGTTGTTCCAGACGCCGGAGGAGTGCGCGCGCCAAGCCATCGAGAACGACGTGCATGCGGTCGGCGTGAGCACGCTCGCGGCCGGCCACAAGACGCTCGTGCCCGCGATCATCGAGGAGCTGAAGAAGCAGGGCGCCGACGACATCATCGTCTTCGTCGGCGGGGTGATCCCGCGCGGCGACTACGAGATGCTGTACGAGGCGGGCGTGAAGGGTATCTACGGCCCGGGCACGCCGATCCCCGCGAGTGCCAAGGACGTGCTGGAACAGATCCGCGCGTCGGTCGCAGCCAAAGACGCAGCGTGAGCGATCTCCTGTCGCGGCTGTCGCTGCAGCCGGTGGATTCCGGCGACTTCGAGGACCTGCTGGCGTTGCGTGTGGACGCGATGCGTCCCAGTCTGGAGCGCGTCGGGCGCTTCGACCCGGCACGTTCGCGCGAGCGGCTGAGTGCCGGCTTCGTGGTGCCGTTCATGCACCACATCGTCATCGACGGGGAACAGCGTGTCGGCTTCGTCACGCTCAAGCCCGAAAGTCCGGACGCCTTGCGTCTCGATCATCTCTACCTGCGCACCGGCTTCCAGGGCCGTGGCATCGGCGAATGGGTCATGCGCTGGGCGAAGGCCCAGGCGCGCAACCAGAAGCGCGACATCACGCTCACAGCCCTGGTGCAGAGCGAAGCCAACCGCTTCTACCTGCGGCACGGCTTCGTGCTCGAAGGCGGGGAGGGTGTGGACCTGCACTACCGATGGCAGGTCGCCGCGGAGGCGACGTGCTGAATTCGGCCACTGCGCTCGAAGCGGCGATCGTCGGTTCGAGCGACATGGCGCAGCGCCGTGCGATCGCCAAGGCGATCACCTTGCTCGAATCGACGCGCGCCGATCACCGCACGCAAGCGGACGCGCTGCTGACCGCGTTGCTGCCGCACACCGGGCGGTCGTTCCGACTCGGCATCTCGGGCGTGCCGGGTGTGGGCAAGTCGACCTTCATCGAAACGCTCGGTCTGTACCTCATCGAGCAAGGCCACCGCGTCGCGGTGCTCACCATCGACCCGTCGTCAACCGTCTCCGGTGGCTCCATCCTCGGCGACAAGACGCGCATGGAACGGCTGTCGGTGCACGAGAACGCGTACATCCGTCCCAGCCCGTCGAGCGGCACGCTGGGCGGCGTGGCCGAGAAGACGCGCGAGGCGATGCTGGTGTGCGAGGCGGCGGGCTACGACGTCGTCATCGTCGAGACGGTGGGCGTCGGCCAGAGCGAAACGGCGGTGGCCGGCATGACCGACATGTTCGTGCTGATGCAGCTGCCGAACGCCGGCGACGACCTGCAGGCCATCAAGAAGGGCGTGATGGAGATCGCCGACCTGGTGGTCATCAACAAGGCCGACCTCGACCGCGACGCCGCCACGCGCGCGCAGGCGCAGATCACGTCGGCGCTGCGGCTCTTCGGTCACCACGGCAACCCGGCGCATGCCGAGATGCTGAAGGCTGCGCATGCCGAGCCCGGCTCGCCAGAAGCCGAAGTCCGTTTCTGGCAACCGCAGGTGATGCAGCTGAGCGCGCTGCTGGGCACGGGCGTCGATGCCTTCTGGGTATCCGTCATGCGCTTCAAGCAGCTGCAGGACGCCAACGGCAGGCGCGCCACGCGCCGCGAGAAGCAGGCGCTGTCGTGGATGTGGGAACGCATCGACGCCGGCCTGAAGCAGGCCTTCCGCCAGCACCCCGCCGTGCGCGCGCTGCTGCCCGACACCATCGCCCAGGTGGCGGCGGGCCGCCTGCCGGCATCGACCGCCGCACGCCATCTGCTCGCCGCGCAAGCGGCGCAAGCCATTCATTCCGAGACCCCTTCCGATTCATCTTCCTGATCGAATGCCATGAAAGAAATCCTCGAACAACTCGAACAACGACGCGCCCAGGCGCGCCTCGGCGGTGGACAGAAGCGCATCGACGCGCAGCACAAGAAGGGCAAGCTGACGGCGCGTGAGCGCATCGAGCTGCTGCTCGACGACGGCACCTTCGAGGAGTGGGACATGTTCGTCGAGCACCGCTCGGTCGACTTCGGCATGGCCGACACCAAGATCCCGGGCGACGGCGTGGTCACCGGCTACGGGATGATCAACGGCCGCCTGGTCTTCATCTTCATCCAGGACTTCACCGTGTTCGGCGGGGCGCTCAGCGAAGCGCATGCCGAGAAGATCTGCAAGGTGATGGACCAGGCCATGAAGGTCGGCGCACCGGTCATCGGCCTCAACGATTCGGGCGGTGCCCGCATCCAGGAAGGCGTGGCCTCGCTCGGCGGCTATGCCGACGTGTTCCAGCGCAACGTGATGGCCAGCGGCGTCGTGCCACAGATCAGCATGATCATGGGCCCGTGCGCGGGCGGTGCGGTGTACTCGCCTGCGATGACCGACTTCATCTTCATGGTGCGCGACAGCTCGTACATGTTCGTCACCGGCCCTGAGGTGGTGAAGACCGTGACGCACGAGGACGTGACGGCCGAGGAGCTGGGCGGCGCGATCACGCACACCACCAAGAGCGGCGTGGCCGACATGGCCTTCGAGAACGATGTCGAGGCGCTGATGATGCTGCGCCGCCTCTACAACTACCTGCCGCTCAACAACCGCGAGAAGCCACCCGTGCGTCCGAGCGGCGACCCGGCCGACCGCGCCGACCTGTCGCTCGACACGCTGGTGCCCGAGAACCCCAACAAGCCCTACGACATGAAGGAGCTGATCACCAAGGTGGTCGACGACGGCGACTTCTTCGAGCTGCAGCCCGACTACGCGAAGAACATCGTGATCGGCTTTGCGCGCATGGAAGGCCAGAGCGTGGGCATCGTGGCCAACCAGCCGCTGGTGCTGGCCGGCTGCCTGGACATCAAGAGCTCGATCAAGGCGGCGCGCTTCGTGCGCTTCTGCGACGCGTTCAACATCCCCGTCATCACCTTCGTCGACGTGCCCGGCTTCATGCCCGGTACGTCGCAGGAGTACGGCGGCATCATCAAGCACGGCGCCAAGCTGCTCTATGCCTACGCCGAATGCACCGTGCCGAAGATCACCGTCATCACGCGCAAGGCCTATGGCGGTGCGTACGACGTGATGGCGTCCAAGCACCTGCGTGGCGACGTCAACCTGGCGTGGCCGCGCGCCGAGATCGCTGTGATGGGCGCCAAGGGCGCGGTCGAGATCATCTTCCGCGAAGACAAGAACGACCCTGAGAAGCTGGCTGCGCGAGAGGCCGAGTACAAGGCCCGCTTCGCGAACCCGTACGTGGCGAGCACGCGCGGCTACATCGACGACGTGATCCTGCCGAGCGAGACACGCAAGCGCATCTGCCGTTCGCTCGTCATGCTGCGCGAGAAGAAGCTCGAGAACCCGTGGCGCAAGCACGGGAACATCCCACTTTGAGCCCGGAGAACAAGAACATGTTCAAGAAGATCCTGATTGCCAACCGCGGCGAAATCGCCTGCCGCGTCATCAAGACCGCTAAGAAGATGGGCATCCTCACGGTCGCCGTCTATTCCGATGCCGACAAGGACGCGCGCCATGTGGAGCTCGCCGACGAGGCCGTGCACATTGGCGGATCGGCCAGCCGCGACAGCTACCTGCAGGCCGAACGCATCATCGCCGCGTGCAAGAAGACCGGTGCCGAGGCCGTGCACCCGGGCTACGGCTTCCTGTCGGAGAACGAGGCCTTCGCGCGCAAGGTGGAAGAAGAGGGCATCGTCTTCATCGGACCCAAGCACTACTCGATCGCGGCGATGGGCGACAAGATCGCGTCCAAGAAGCTCGCGAACGACGCCAAGGTCAACACGATCCCGGGCTGGAACGAAGCCATCGAATCGGCCGAGCGGGCGGTGCAGATCGCCAAGGACATCGGTTACCCGGTGATGATCAAGGCCTCGGCCGGCGGTGGCGGCAAGGGCCTGCGCGTGGCCTTCAACGACAAGGAGGCGCTCGAGGGCTTCACGGCCTGCCAGAACGAGGCGCGCAACTCCTTCGGCGACGACCGCATCTTCATCGAGAAGTTCGTGCAGGAGCCGCGCCACATCGAGATCCAGGTGCTCGGCGATTCGCAGGGCAACGTCATCTACCTGAATGAGCGCGAATGCTCGATCCAGCGGCGCCACCAGAAGGTGATCGAGGAGGCTCCGTCCCCCTTCATCAGCGACGCGACGCGCAAGGCGATGGGCGAGCAGGCCGTGGCGCTGGCCAAGGCCGTGCAATACCAGTCGGCCGGCACCGTCGAGTTCGTCGTGGGCAAGGACCAGGACTTCTACTTCCTGGAGATGAACACGCGGCTGCAGGTGGAACACCCGGTCACCGAGTGCATCACCGGCCTCGATCTCGTCGAGCTGATGATCCGCGTGGCGGCCGGTGAGCCGTTGCCGTTCAAGCAGGCGGATGTGAAGCGCGAAGGCTGGGCCATCGAGTGCCGCATCAACGCCGAGGACCCGTTCCGCAACTTCCTGCCGTCGACCGGGCGCCTGGTGAAGTTCCAGCCGCCGAAGGAGACCATGTTCTCGGCCGACACCGAGCACCTGTACGGCGTGCGCGTGGATACCGGCGTGTACGACGGCGGCGAGATCCCGATGTTCTACGACTCGATGATCGCCAAGCTGATCGTGCATGGGAAGGACCGGGCGCATGCGATCGCGTTGATGCGAGAGGCGCTCAACGGCTTCGTGATCCGCGGCGTCAGCAGCAACATCCCGTTCCAGGCGGCGCTGCTCGCGCACCCGAAGTTCGTCGCCGGTGACTTCAACACCGGCTTCATCGCCGAGCACTACGGTCAGGGCTTCCATGCGGAGAACGTGCCGCACGACGACCCCAGCTTTCTGGTCGCGCTCGCTGCCTTCATGAACCGCCGCTACCGCGCTCGCGCATCGGGCATCAGCGGGCAGCTCGAAGGGCACGGCGTGAAGATCGCCGAGCAGTTCGTGGTGGTCACGCTCGATGCGAAGGGCGAGCACCAGCACACGCCGGTGTCGGTGACCGACTTCAAGGGCGCGACGGGTGCGAGCACCGTGCAGGTGGGCGACAAGAGCTACCAGATCGCCAGCAGCGCGTCGCTGGGTGCTGTTCGCATCGAGGGGCTGGTGAACAACAGGCCGTTCGTTGCCCAGGTCGAACGCGGCTCCGGCAAGAACCCGCTGGCCCTGCGCGTGTCGCACAACGGCACGCAGATAGACGCGATGGTGTTGTCGCCGCTGGGTGCGCGGCTGCAGAAGCTGATGCCCTACAAGGCGCCGCCGGACCTGAGCAAGTTCCTCATGTCGCCGATGCCGGGCCTGCTGGTCGAGGTGTCGGTGCAGCCAGGGCAGCAGGTGCAGGCTGGCGAGAAGCTGGCCGTGATCGAAGCGATGAAAATGGAGAATGTGTTGTTCGCCACGCAGGACGGCGTGGTCGGCAAGGTTTCCGCTGCCAAGGGCGAGTCGCTCGCGGTCGACCAAATCATTCTGGAGTTCAATTGATGGGTGCCAATGACATGCAGGCCGTGACGATTCACCGGCCGACCAAGGTGGTTGTGCCGCAGGGCGACTGGACGATCGAGGCGATCCAGGCGCTGCTCGACAAGCCGCTGATGGATCTGCTTTTCGAGGCGCAGACGGTGCATCGCCAGCATTGGCCGGAAGGGACGATCGAACTGGCCACGTTGCTGTCGGTCAAGACCGGCGGTTGCCCCGAGAACTGCGGCTACTGTCCGCAGGCGGCAGAGTTCGACACCGGCGTGAAGGCCGAGAAGCTGATGGCGGTCGATGAGGTCGTGCGCGCCGCCCAGGCGGCCAAGGATGCCGGTGCCACCCGCTTCTGCATGGGTGCGGCATGGCGCGCGCCAAAGGACCGTGACATCGAAAAAGTCGCAGAGCTCATCGGTGCGGTGAAGGGCCTGGGTTTGCAAACCTGCGCGACGCTGGGCATGCTCGAGTCGCACCAGGCCACGGCGCTCAAGGATGCCGGGCTCGATTACTACAACCACAACCTCGACACCGCACCCGAGTACTACACCGACGTGGTGAGCACGCGCGCCTACCAGGACCGGCTCGACACCCTGCAGCATGTGCGCAGCGCCGGTATCAGCGTGTGCTGCGGTGGCATCGTCGGCATGGGCGAGGCGCCGGTGCATCGCGCGGGCCTCATCGCGCAGCTGGCCAACTTGCAGCCGTACCCCGAATCGGTGCCGATCAACAGCCTGGTACGGGTGCCCGGCACGCCGCTGGCGGACAGCGCACCGATCGACCCTTTCGACTTCGTGCGCGTGATCGCCGTGGCGCGCATCACGATGCCCAAGGCACGGGTGCGGCTCTCTGCGGGCCGCCAGCAGATGGGCGATGCGGTGCAGGCACTGTGCTTCATGGCGGGCGCCAACTCGATCTTTTATGGCGACAAGCTGCTGGTCACCGGTAACCCCGACGTGGAGGCCGACGTGCAACTGCTGGCCAAGCTGGGACTCAACGGCCATCGCACGACCAGCACCGAGCCGCACGACCTGCACGGTCACGCGGCTGCGGGAGCCTGAAGATGACCGCAATGTCGATGGCGCGTCCGTTCAAGGTCCTTGGCATCCAGCAGATCGCCATCGGTGGCCCTGACAAGCTGCGCCTGCAAAAACTGTGGGTCGACATGCTCGGACTCGAGGTCACGGGCACGTTCAGGAGCGAGCGCGAGAACGTCGATGAGGACATCTGCGCCATGGGCGTCGGGCCGTTCAAGGTCGAGGTCGACCTGATGCAGCCACTCGACCCGGACAAGAAGCCTGCGGTGCATGCCACGCCGCTCAATCACGTGGGCCTGTGGATCGACGACTTGCCGAAGGCGGTTGAATGGTTGACGGCGCAAGGCGTGCGCTTCGCGCCTGGCGGCATCCGCCAGGGCGCGGCCGGCTTCGATATTTGCTTCCTGCATCCGAAGGCGAACGAGGAATTTCCAATTTCGGGCGAGGGCGTGCTGATCGAGCTGGTGCAGGCCCCACCTGAAGTGGTCACGGCGTTCGCCGCGCTGGCGGCTCGCCCGGCTTAGCTCGAAACGCTCAGGGCTTGGTCGTCCGGGCGGCTGCACTGGCCCGCGCCCGCGCGAGTGCCGCCTCGACGATGGAGCGCTTGCGGCCTTCGGCCTCGGCGGGCGCAGCAACAGCAGGCAGCTCGGGCGATGCGGCCTTGATGCGCAGACGCTCCTGGTGCAGGCCATAGCGCCGGCGCGCCGCATCGGCCTGCGGTGCCGACCAGGCCTGCCATCCGCTTCGGCCCGGTGTCACGTCTTCGAGCGCAATGCAATCGACGGGGCAAACCGGAATGCACAGCTCGCAGCCCGTGCAGTGCGCCTCGATGACCGTGTGCATGCGCTTGTTCATGCCCAGGATCGCATCCGTGGGGCAGGCGTCCAGGCACAGCGTGCAGCCGATGCACCAGGCTTCGTCGATGACCGCCATCTTGCGGGGGCCTTCGGCGCCGCAGCGGTCGTCGAGCGCGGTGACGGGTTGACCGCTCAGCTGCGCCAGGCGTGCAATGCCTTCAGCGCCTCCGGGCGGACAGCGGTTGATGGCGGCACCCTGGTCGGCAATGGCTTCGGCGTAGCTTCGGCAGTCAGGGTAGCCGCAGCGCGTGCACTGCGTTTGCGGCAAGGCGTCGTCCAGGCGTGCAGCCAGCGCCGCCCGCGCCGGCGCAAGGGCCTTAGCCTGCACTCCGTTTGGCCGCGGCGGTCGCGGTCTTGCGCACAGCTTGCTTGCGCGCCGCAGCCACCGGAACTGCGGCCACCGTTGCAGGCTTGGCTGCGCGGCCCACCGGGGTCTTGCGGGCGGCGCGCTTTGCAGCTTGGGGGGCGGCTGCTTCGGGCAGCGGCGCATCGACGACCACATCGACGACCGCATCGGTGGCTGTGGATGGGACTTCGGCTGCGCCTGCAGGCACGGCGGCAAGTGCGCGCGTTTGTGCGGCATCGTGTGCTTCAATGAATTCGCGCACCTTCGGATACACCACGTCGCGCCAGCGGCGACCGCTGAAGATGCCATAGTGCCCTGCGCCCTTGGCCTCGAGGTGTTCGTGGCTGCCGGCCGGAATGCCGACGCACAGGTCGTGCGCTGCCTGGGTCTGGCCCGAGCCGGAAATGTCGTCGAGCTCGCCTTCGACGGTGAGCAATGCGGTGGCGTGGATGTCCTCGGGCTTTACGCGTTCCAAGGTACCGTCGGCGCTCTTCACATCCCAGGTGCCATTGACCAACAGAAAGTCCTGGAAGACGGCACGGATCGTGTCGAGGTAGTAGTCGGCGTCCATGTCGAGCACGGCGTTGTACTCGTCATAGAACTTGCGGTGGGCCTCGACGCTGGCGTCGTCACCCTTGATGAGGTCCTTGAAATAATCGTAGTGGCTCGTCGCGTGCCGGTCGGGGTTCATGGCGACGAAGCCGGTGTGCTGCAGAAAGCCCGGGTAGACGCGACGGCCCGCGCCAGGGAAATTCGCTGGTACCGGGTAGATCACGTTGTTCTCGAACCACTCATAGCCCTTGGTCGTGGCCAGGTTGTTCACTGCGGTCGGCGACTTGCGTGCATCGATCGGGCCGCCCATCATGGTCATCGACAGGGGCGTCTGTTCGCCGCGGCTGGCCATCAGCGAGACGGCCGCCAGCACCGGTACGGTGGGCTGGCATACGCTCACGACGTGGCAGTTGCCGTACTCGTTTTGCAGGTGACGGATGAAATCCTCGACGTAGTGGATGTAGTCGTCGAGGTGGAATTTGCCATCGGACACCGGCACGATACGCGCGTTCTTCCAGTCGGTGATGTAGACCTTGTGGTCGCGCAGCATGGTACGGACGGTATCGCGCAGCAGGGTGGCGTAGTGGCCCGACAGGGGGGCCACGATCAGCACCACGGGTTGTTTCTTGAGCAGTTCGAGCGTTGCCGGCTCGTCTGTGAAGCGCTTGAAGCGGCGCAGCTGGCAGAAGGGCTTGTCGATGGCAATGGCCTCGTGGATCACCACTTCGGTGTCGCCGACCTGCACGGTCTTGATCCCGAATTCCGGCTTTTCGTAATCTTTGCCCAGACGGTAGAGCAGGTCGTAACCTGCGGCCATGCGCTGGGCCAGCGGCGTCTGCGCCAGAGGCGAAATGCTGTTGTTGTAGAGCTTGGAAGCCGCCTGAGCGAAGTCGGTGAACGGCTCCATGAGAGACCGCTGGGTTTCGTAGAGCTGGTAGAGCATCGGATTTTCCGTTCGCGCGTTGGTTTGAATTGCTGCGCTGCAATATATCGGCAGATTGCGTCACGGATGTAGGGGCACACCCCTACATCCGTGCAGACTTACATCACCTTGGCGACACTTTGGCAGACGTAATCGATGTTCTTGCTGTTGAGCGCTGCCACGCACATGCGGCCGGTGTCGGTGCCGTACACGCCAAATTCGTTGCGCAGGCGCACCATCTGGTCCTTGGTGAGACCCGAGTAGCTGAACATGCCGATCTGCGTGGTGATGAAGCTCATGTCTTCCTTCACCCCTGCTGCCTTCAGTCCATCGACGAACTTCTGGCGCATGGCCTTGATGCGCGCGCGCATCTCGCCCAGTTCCTTTTCCCAGACCGCACGGCGGGCGGGGTCGTTGAGCACGGCGGCCACCACGGCGCCACCGTGGATCGGCGGGTTGCTGTAGTTGGTGCGGATCGCGATCTTCAGCTGCGAGAGGACCCGGCCCGCTTCTTCCTTGCTCGCGCACAGCACCGACAGAGCGCCTACGCGTTCGCCGTACAGGCTGAAACTCTTGGAAAACGAGGTCGAGACGAAAAACGTCAGGCCTGCGTCCACGAACTTGCCGATCACCGCGCCGTCTTCGGCAATCCCGTGGCCAAAGCCTTGGTAGGCCATGTCGAGGAAGGCGGTGAGCTGCTTGGCCTTGACCACGTCGACCACCTGGTCCCACTGGGCGGCGGTGATGTCGTAGCCGGTCGGGTTGTGGCAGCAGGCGTGCAGCACGACGATGGTGCCCGCAGCGGCGGCGTTCAGTGCAGCGAGCATGCCGTCGAAGTTCACGCCGCGGCGTTCTGCATCGTAGTAGGGGTAGCTTTCGACCTTGAAACCCGCGCTGGTGAACAGCGCGCGATGGTTTTCCCAACTCGGGTCGCTGATGAGCACGGTGGCATCGGGGCTCAACTTCTTCAGGAAGTCGGCACCGACCTTCAGGCCGCCGGTGCCGCCGATCGCCTGGACGGTGGCCACACGACCTGAGGTGACGGGTTCGCTGTCCGCGCCGAAAACCAGGCCCTTGACGGCGTTGTCATAGGCGGCGATGCCATCGATCGGCAGGTAGCCGCGTGCGCTTGGTGTCTTCATCATGTCTTCTTCGGCTGCCTTCACGCATTCAAGCAGCGGCAGTTTGCCGTTATCGTCGTAATAGACGCCGACGCCGAGGTTGACTTTGTGGGGATTGCCGTCGGCGGCATATTGCTCGTTGAGACCAAGAATGGGGTCGCGCGGCGCCATCTCGACGGCGGTGAACATAGACATGAAAAAGTCCTCAGGATGAATCGGATCGCCGGCGGAGAAAGAGAACCCCGCCTCTGGCTCTGGCCCCAAAGCTGTATTAGGCTTTCGGGTTGCCTTGAATTTTACCGACGGCACGCCAACTGGTACGCAACAGTCTATGCCCGAAATCTCTGAAGTCATTCCCGGTTCTTCGCCCGCCGACACCGACGGCGCCGTCAAGGAGGGGCACTTTGTCAAGTACCCCGGCTCACCGTTCGAGCTTTACCAGCCATACCCGCCGGCCGGTGATCAACCCACGGCCATCGAAGGCCTGGTCGAGGGCGTCGAAAACGGTGAAGTGTTCCAGACCCTGCTGGGCGTGACCGGTTCGGGCAAGACCTACACCATGGCGAACGTCATCGCCCGCCTCGGCCGGCCGGCGATCGTGTTCGCGCCCAACAAGACGCTCGCAGCGCAGCTCTACAGCGAGTTCCGCGAGTTCTTCCCCAAGAATGCGGTCGAGTACTTCGTCAGCTACTACGACTACTACCAGCCCGAGGCCTACGTCCCGCAGCGCGACCTGTTCATCGAGAAGGACAGCTCGATCAACGAGCACATCGAGCAGATGCGCCTGTCGGCAACCAAGAGCGTGCTGGAGCGGCGCGACACGGTGATCGTCGCCACGGTGAGCGCCATCTACGGCATCGGCACGCCCGAGGACTACACGCAGATGCGTTTCATCATGCGGGTGGGCGACAAGATCGGCCAGCGGGACGTGATCGGGCGGCTGATCCGCATGCAGTACACGCGCAACGAGCAGGATTTCTCGCGCGGCACCTTTCGGGTGCGCGGTGACACCATCGACGTGTTCCCGGCTGAGCACAGCGAACTGGCCATCCGCATCGAACTCTTCGACGACGAGATCGAGACGCTGCAGCTCTTCGACCCGCTGACCGGTCGCATCCGCCAGAAGATTCCGCGTTTCACGGTCTACCCGTCGAGTCACTATGTGACGCCGCGCGACAAGGTGCTCACCGCGGTGGACACCATCAAGCTCGAGCTGGCGGATCGGCTCAAGGAATTCGTCGGACAGGGCAAGCTGGTCGAGGCCCAGCGGCTGGAGCAGCGCACCCGTTTCGACCTGGAGATGCTCGCCGAGATTGGCCACTGCAAGGGCATCGAGAACTACTCGCGGCATCTGTCGGGTGCCGCGCCGGGCGACCCGCCGGCCACGCTGACTGACTACCTGCCGAAGGACGCAATCATGTTCCTCGATGAGAGCCATCAGATGATCGGCCAGCTCAACGGCATGTACAGCGGCGACCGCGCACGCAAGACCACCCTCGTCGAATACGGCTTTCGGCTGCCGTCGGCCATGGACAACCGGCCGTTGAAGTTCGAGGAATTCGAGCGGCGCATGCGTCAGTGCATCTTCGTCTCGGCCACACCCGCGCAGTACGAAATCGACCATGCGGGCAATGTTGTCGAGCAGTTGGTCCGGCCGACCGGTCTGGTCGATCCGGTGGTCGAAGTGCGCCCGGCCACGCACCAGGTCGACGACGTGCTGCAGGAGATCCGCATCCGCGTCGACAAGAACGAGCGCGTGCTGATCACCACGCTGACCAAGCGCATGGCCGAGCAGCTCACCGATTACCTGGGCGACAACGGCGTGAAGGTGCGCTACCTGCACAGCGACGTCGACACGGTGGAACGGGTGGAGATCCTGCGCGACCTGCGCCTGGGCACCTTCGACGTGCTGGTGGGCATCAACCTGCTGCGCGAAGGCCTGGACATTCCGGAGGTGTCGCTGGTGGCCATCCTGGATGCGGACAAGGAAGGCTTCCTGCGCGCCGAGCGCTCGCTGATCCAGACCATTGGCCGCGCTGCACGCAACCTCAATGGTCGCGCCATCCTGTATGCAGACCGCATGACCGACTCGATGAAGAAGGCCATCGGCGAGACCGAGCGCCGCCGCGTCAAGCAGATTGCACACAACGAGGCGAATGGCATCACGCCGCGCAGCATCGTCAAGAAGGTGCGCGACCTCATCGATGGCGTGTACAGCGAGAAAACCGGCAAGGAAATGGCCAAGCTGGAGCTGGAGCGCGCCAAGGTTGAGGACATGAGCGAGAAGGACGTCGCGCGCGAGATCAAGCGCCTGGAGAAGCTGATGCTCGAACATGCGCGCAATCTGGAGTTCGAGAAGGCCGGGCGGGTGCGCGACCAACTTGCGCTGCTGCGCGAGCAGGCGTTCGGCGGAGCCGGTGGTGACAACATCGCCGTTCTGCCGACGGGAGATGTGCGGGGCTGAGTGCCACAGCCAGCGCGACCGGTGCGGCCTCTTCGGGCTCGCATGCAGGCCCCTCGTTGCGCCGCCGGGTTTACCCGAGCACGCCGAGGGGCTTTCTGTTATACTTGACCGAAACACTCAACAACAAAAATAACTTCGCGATGAAGGGCCGGCATACACCCCGCAGAGGGGGCCGGACAAGGGCGGAGAGCACGCCACCTGGCTTCAGCCGAGGTGTCAAAGTAACGAAGCACATAAGGAGCTTGCGATGCGTCTCACTACCAAAGGCCGTTTTGCGGTCACCGCCATGATCGATCTGGCACTGCGTCAGAACACCGGTCCGGTCACGTTGGCGGCGATCAGCCAACGCCAGCAGATCTCGCTGTCCTATCTCGAACAGCTGTTCGGCAAGCTGCGCCGCCATGAACTGGTCGAATCCACCCGTGGCCCCGGCGGCGGGTACAGCCTGGGCCGCAAGGCGGCGGACATCACCGTGGCCGACATCATCGTGTCGGTCGACGAGCCGATCGATGCCACGCATTGCGGCGGCAAGGAAAACTGCCTGGGCGAGGCCGGTCGCTGCATGACGCACGAGCTGTGGGCATCGCTGAACCAGCGCATGGTCGAGTTCCTGGACTCCGTCACGTTGCAAAAGCTGGTCGACGATCAGATCGCCAAGGGCGTGCAGATCGAAAACAAACCGGCGGTCAAGCGGGCCATTTCGGCGCAGCCGGTGGTCAAGCCGATTCGCGTGAATGCGCCGAACTCGGTGTTCGCGCTGGGCAACGCCTTTGCCAAGTCCTGACTGAAGCCCGGCGCCCTCGGGCGCCATCAAGCCGGTCCGACTCGATCCCACGATATACAAAACCTCAAGCAGACAGAGCCAGCCATGGACGTCACTCCTCATTTCCCGATCTATCTCGACTACGGCGCCACCACGCCAGTTGATCCTCGCGTCGTCGACGCAATGATTCCCTGGTTGCGCGAGCACTTCGGCAATCCCGCTTCGCGCAGTCATGCCTGGGGCTGGGAAGCGGAAGAGGCTGTCGAAAAGGCCCGCGTCGACGTTGCCGACCTGATTGGCGCCGATCCGCGCGAGATCGTCTGGACGTCGGGTGCCACCGAGTCCAACAACCTTGCGATCAAGGGTGCTGCCCAGTTCTACAAGGGCAAGGGCAAGCACCTGATCACGGTCAAGACCGAACACAAGGCCGTGCTCGACACCATGCGCGAGCTGGAACGCCAGGGCTTCGAGGTGACCTACCTCGACGTGCAGGAAGACGGCTTGCTCGACCTGGAGAAGTTCAAGGCCGCGATACGTCCGGACACCATCCTGGCGAGCGTCATGTTCGTGAACAACGAGATTGGCGTGATCCAGGATGTGGTGGCGCTGGGCAACCTGTGCCGCGAACATGGCGTGATCTTCCACGTCGATGCGGCGCAGGCGACCGGCAAGGTCGACATCGACGTCAAGGTGCTGCCCATCGACCTGATGAGCCTCGCCTCGCACAAGACCTACGGCCCCAAGGGCATCGGCGCCCTGTACGTGCGCCGCAAGCCCCGCGTGCGGCTGGAAGCGCAGATGCACGGCGGTGGTCACGAACGCGGCATGCGTTCGGGCACGCTGCCCACGCACCAGATCGTCGGCATGGGCGAGGCCTTCCGCATCGCTCGCCTGGAGATGAGGAGCGACCTCGCCAAGGCGTCTGCGTTGCAGAAGCGTCTGCTCGACGGCTTGAAAGAAGTGGAACAGGTGTTCGTCAACGGCGACCTCGAGCGCCGTGTGCCGCACAACCTGAACATCAGCTTCAACTACGTCGAGGGCGAGTCGCTGATCATGGGCATCAAGGGCTTGGCCGTTTCCAGCGGCTCGGCTTGCACGTCGGCCAGCCTGGAACCCAGCTACGTGTTGCGCGCCCTGGGCCGCAGTGACGAACTGGCGCACAGCAGCCTGCGCATGACCATCGGCCGCTTCACGACCGAAGAAGAGATCGACTACGCGGTCTCCACCATCAAGCACAACGTCGCCAAGCTGCGTGAGCTCAGCCCGCTGTGGGAGATGTTCAAGGACGGCATCGACATCAGCACCATTCAATGGTCGGCTCACTGAGCCCGGCTTCCTGATTTCCTATTCGACAAGAGGTATCCCATGGCTTACTCTCCCAAGGTCATTGACCATTACGAAAATCCCCGCAACGTCGGCTCGTTCGAAAAGGGCGACGACTCGGTGGGCACCGGCATGGTCGGCGCACCGGCGTGTGGCGACGTGATGAAGCTGCAGATCAAGGTCAACCCAGAAACGGGTGTGATTGAAGACGCACGCTTCAAGACGTACGGTTGCGGTTCGGCGATCGCTTCTTCCTCGCTCGTCACCGAGTGGGTCAAGGGCAAGACGCTCGACGAAGCGGCTGCACTCAAGAATGCACAGATCGCCGAAGAGCTGGCGCTGCCTCCTGTCAAGATCCATTGCTCGATCCTGGCCGAGGACGCCATCAAGGCCGCGGTCAACGACTACAAGCAGAAGCATGGCGGCGCGGTCGGCGCGTCGGCTGCTGCCGAAGCGGTCCACTGACATGGCAGTGACGCTCACCGACGCTGCTGCGCGCCACGTCAACCGGTACCTCGGCAAACGGGGCAAGGGCGTGGGCGTGCGGCTGGGCGTCAAGACCACTGGCTGCTCGGGCCTGGCCTACAAGCTCGAGTACGTGGACGAGTTCGCACCGGAGGACGTGGTCTTCGAAGACCGCGGCGTGAAGGTGTTGGTCGACCCGAAAAGCCTGGCGTACATCGACGGCACGCAGCTCGACTTCGTGCGCGAAGGCCTCAATGAGGGCTTCAAGTTCATCAACCCGAACGAACGCGACCGTTGCGGTTGCGGAGAGAGTTTCAGAATCTGACGTTGCGCTTGTCCGCGTCACCAGCCGCCACCATGTCATGTGCTGGCGGTTTTTTCATGCCATGAACCTTCAAGACACCGACTTCGAACTGTTCGCAGTGCCTGCCACCTTTGCACAGGAGCGCAGCATGCTGGACGCCCGCTGGAAGGAGCTCCAGCGCGAGGCGCATCCCGATCGCTTCGCCTCGCAGGGCGCGGCGGCACAACGCATTGCCATGCAGTGGTCGGTGCGCATCAACGAGGCGTACCAGCGGCTGAAAGACCCTGTCCAGCGCGCCAGCTACCTGTGCGAGCTCCATGGCGCACCCGTCGACGCAGAGGTCAACACGGCGATGCCGGGCGCTTTCCTGATGCAGCAGATGGAATGGCGTGAAGCGCTGGACGATGCAGCCTCCATGGCGGCGGTCGATGCGCTGCAGGCCGAGGTCGATGCGGCGCGCACCCGCTCGCTGTCATCGCTCGACTGGCTGATCGATGAAAAGGGCGATTTTCAGGCGGCCGCGCAGCAGGTCAGAGCCCTCATGTTCATCGAGCGCTTTGCGCAGGACATCGAAAAAAAATCCGATCAGTGGGGACAATAGGCACATGGCTCTTCTTCAGATTTCAGAACCCGGCCAGGCGCCCGATCCGCATCAACGCCGCGTGGCTGTGGGCATCGACCTGGGGACTACCCATTCGCTCGTGGCCTCGGTTCGCAATGGCGTGGCCGAATGCCTGCCCGATGATCAGGGCCGTGTCGTGCTGCCTTCGGTCGTGCGTTATGTCGACCGTGAACGCCGCCAGATCGGCTTCGACGCGCTTGCCGCGCGTGCCACCGACCCGGCCAACACCATCACATCGGTCAAGCGGCTCATGGGGCGCGGGCTGGCCGACATCGCCAACCGGGACGCGCTGTCCTATCGCATCGGCGGCGAAGCCGGCATGCTCGCGGTGCACACCGCCGCTGGTGAGAAGTCACCGGTCGAGATCAGTGCCGACATCCTCGCGACGCTGCGCTACCGCGCCGAAGACACCTTCGATGACACGCTGTACGGCGCCGTCATCACGGTGCCCGCGTACTTTGACGAAGGCCAGCGCCAGGCGACCAAGGACGCAGCCGAACTGGCGGGCATTCAGGTGCTGCGGCTCATCAGCGAGCCCACGGCCGCAGCCATCGCCTATGGCCTGGACAACGCCAGCGAAGGCGTCTATGCCATCTACGACCTGGGCGGTGGCACTTTCGATATTTCGATCCTGCGGCTCACACAGGGCGTGTTCGAAGTGGTGGCGACCGGCGGCGATTCGGCGCTGGGGGGCGACGACTACGATCACGCCGTGGCCGACCTGGTGCTGGCCCGGAGCGGCCTCGCCGTCGAAAACGATGTCGACCGTGCCGCGCTGATGATCGCAGCGCGAAGCGCCAAGGAAGCGTTGACCACGGCCGATGCCGTGACGGTGGCGTTCGATCTCCACGGCCAGCGTGTCGAAGTGCCGTTGACCCGCGCACAGTTCGATGCGGCCACCGAGAGCCTCACCGCACGCACCGTTGCGGCCGTGCGCAAGGCGCTGCGTGATGCGCGGCTCAAGCCCGAGGCGCTTGAAGGCATCGTGCTGGTCGGCGGCGCCACGCGCATGCCCCAGATCCGTGAGGCGGTCGCCGCCTTCTTCGGCCGTGCACCGTTGACCAACCTGAACCCCGACGAGGTGGTCGCGCTGGGCGCGGCGATCCAGGCAAACCAGCTCGCAGGCAACGGCGGCGCCGATGACCTGCTGCTGCTCGACGTGATTCCCCTCTCGCTGGGCATCGAGACCATGGGCGGCCTGGTCGAGCGCATCGTGCCGCGCAACCAGACCATTCCGACGGCAATGGCGCAGGACTTCACCACCTACCAGGACGGTCAGACCGCGCTGGCACTGCACGTGGTGCAGGGCGAGCGCGACCTCGTGGCCGACTGCCGCAGCCTGGCGCGCTTCGAGCTGCGCGGCATCCCGCCCATGGCGGCCGGGGCGGCGCGCATCCGCGTGACCTTCACGGTCGATGCCGATGGCCTGCTGAGCGTGGCAGCCCGGGAGCAGGGCAGTGGCGTGGAGGCCAGCGTGACCGTCAAGCCTTCTTACGGCCTGTCGGACGACCAGATCGCCACCATGCTGCAAGAGAGTTTTTCGACCGCGCAGCAAGACATGCAGGCACGTGCGTTGGTGGAGGCGCGTGTCGATGCCGACCGCATGCTGATGGCCACGCAAAGTGCGCTCGACGCCGACGGCGACCTGCTGGCAGCTGACGAGCGCGCCGCCATCGAGGTGTTGCGAAGCGCGCTGCGCGAGGCGATTGCCTCCACCGATGCGGCCGTGGTCGAGGCCGCCACCAAGGCGTTGGCCGAGGGCACCGAGGCTTTCGCCGCGCAACGCATGAACCGCGGCATCGCGCGTGCGTTGTCGGGCCGTCAAATCGAATCGCTGTAGAACAACAAGCACATGCCCACGATCAAGATCCTTCCCCATCCCGAATACTGCCCGCAGGGCGCCGAAATCAGCGCGCCGGCCGGCACTTCGATCTGCGAGGCGCTGCTCGAGCACCATGTCAACATCGAGCATGCCTGCGAGATGAGCGCCGCCTGCACCACCTGCCACGTGGTGGTCCGGCAGGGCTTCAGCTCGCTCAATGCGTCCGATGAAACCGAAGACGATCTGCTCGACCGTGCCTGGGGCCTGGAGCCGCAGTCGCGACTGAGCTGTCAGGCGATCCTGGCGCAGGCCGACGTGACCATCGAAATCCCGAAGTATTCGATCAACCACGCCAAGGAAAACCACTGATGTCGCGCCAGATCGTTCTCGACACCGAAACCACCGGCCTGTCGGCGGAAAACGGCGACCGCGTGATCGAACTGGGTTGCGTGGAGCTGTTCAATCGCAAGCCGACCGGCAACGACCTGCACATCTACTTCAACCCGGAACGCGAAAGCCACGAAGACGCGCTCAAGGTGCACGGCCTGACGACCGACTTCCTGCGCGACAAACCCAAGTTCGCCATGCTGGCGCAGGACGTGGTCGACTATCTGCGGGATGCCGAATTGATCATCCACAACGCAGCCTTCGACGTCGGCTTTCTCAACAAGGAGTTCGAACGTGCCGGCCTGCCGCCGCTGCACACCTTCGTGGCCGAGGTGACCGACACGCTCGCCATGGCCAAGCAGGTGTACCCGGGCAAGCGCAATTCGCTCGATGCGCTGTGCGACCGTTTCGGCGTGGATCGCTCCAACCGCACCTTCCACGGCGCCAAGCTGGACGCGCAGTTGCTGGCGGACGTGTACATCAACCTCACACGCGGCCAGGATGCGCTGCTGATCGATGTGGCTGCGGATGAGCCCGCCTTCGGGAAGGTGGTGGCGGTCGACCTGCGCAGCTTCGAACTGCCGGTGCTGATGGCGGTCGAGCAGGAGATGACGGCGCATGACGCGCTGCTGCAGCAGATCGACAAATCGAGCGGTGGTCGCACGATTTTTCGCAAGCTCGAAGCATCAGCCTGAAAACCTATGGCATAATTCGAGGCTTCGCAGATAACGCGAAACACTTCAAGCAATCGCATACTCATGCGGTTGTGAAGGGCGGTTAGCTCAGGGGTAGAGCACAGCATTCACACTGCTGGGGTCGGAGGTTCGAAACCTCCACCGCCCACCAAATTCCACACCCTATCGCTTCAGTCTCCGGTTTTTACCGGGGACTTTTTGTCGTTGGCGCCCGCTCTGTCGCGCTAAGCTCGACGCATGGAAGATTTCGATTGCGCTGTCATTGGCGCCGGGGTGGTGGGGCTGGCCGTGGCGCGTGCACTCGCGTTGCAAGGCCGGGAAGTGATCGTGCTGGAAGCCGAGGGTGCCATCGGCACGGGCACGAGCTCGCGCAACAGCGAGGTGATCCACGCCGGCATCTACTATCCTCAGGGCTCGCTCAAGGCCACGCTCTGCGTGCAGGGGCGCGAGATGCTTTACGCGTATGCCCAGGCGCGTGGCGTGCCGCACCGGCGCTGCGGCAAGTTCATTGTCGCGACCGCACCCGGACAGGTGGCGCAACTGGAGGCGATCATCGCCAAGGCGCGTGCCAACGGCGTGGACGACCTGGTCATGCTCACGCGTGACGAAGCGCGGGCCATCGAGCCGCAGCTCGACTGCCTGGCGGCCGTGCACTCGCCGAGCACTGGCATTGTCGACAGCCATGCGCTGATGCTGGCCTACCAGGGCGACCTGGAGCATGCAGGCGGGGTGCTGGCGCTTCGGTCCGGCGTGAGTCACGCGCAGTGCGGGCCCCAGGGCATCGTGCTGACGGCGTTGGACGGCACGGTGCTGCGTTGCGCCAGCGTCGTCAATGCGGCCGGACTGGGGGCGCCAGGGCTCGCGCGCCGATTCGAGGGATTGCCGGCGAGCGCGGTCCCTGCCGACTTCTTCGCCAAAGGGAGCTATTTCACGTTGGCCGGTCGAGCGCCCTTTGGCCGGCTGATCTATCCCGTGCCGGAGGCGGCCGGTCTGGGCGTGCACCTCACGCTGGACCTCGGCGGGCAAGCCAAGTTCGGCCCCGATGTTCAGTGGGTCGATGCGCCCGACGACCTCGTGGTCGATCCGGCACGCGGGGAGGCGTTCTATGCCGAGGTGCGCCGTTACTGGCCCGGATTGGCAGACGGAGCCCTCATTCCAGGCTATGCGGGCATCCGGCCCAAGATCTCGGGTCCCGGCGAGTCAGCGCGCGATTTCATGATCGAAGGACCCGAAGCGCATGGCGTGGCCGGCCTGGTCAATCTCTTCGGCATCGAGTCGCCTGGTCTCACGAGCAGCCTGGCGATCGGCCAGCACGTCGCACAACTGCTGGCAACGTGCTGAGCAGCATGTAACATGGAACGGCACGCCGCTTGCTGGCGTGAAGTCGCCGGCGCGCTGCCGGTTGAAAGACGGAGGAACGATTCCAATGAGTGCATCCCACAATCTCGAAGCGGCCGCGAACGCAGTGGTCGAAGAACTTGCCAGCGACGTCAAGGGCGTGCTGGGCGGCAAGGATCTGGAGTCGCTGCCGCAGATCAAGGCATTGCGCCAACGCGTCGAAACCAAGCTGGCGATCGCGCGCGAACTGGCCGCTGAGAAGAGCAAGCTGGCGGCCAAGAAAGCCAAGGAAGCGGCCAACACCGCCAATGCCTATGCGCATGATGAGCCGTGGCAGATCGCTGCAGGCGCGCTTGCCGTGGGCGTGCTGGTCGGACTGGTGCTCGGCCGCCGCCGCTGAAGTGCACAGGGGCGCACCCGATGACGGTGCGAGCAAACTCAGGCAGGGAGGGAATTCATGAAACTGTTGTCCTTGTTCGGGCTGGATGCGCGCATCCGCCGTGTCAAGATCGCCATCGGCGAAGGTGGCATTGCAGCCGAAGACCGTGTGCAACTGCTGCGCATGGCGTGGGAAGAGGAAAAGCAGCGGCTCAAGCTGATGCTGGTCCTGGTGATTGCGGTGTTGGGCCTCGCCACCGTCGCAGTGGCCCTGCTGTCTGTTGCCGTGGTCGTGCATTACTGGGAAACACCATACCGCATCACGGCGGCATGGACCGTGGCGGGTGTATGGATTGCATTGTGGGCGGCTTGCGCGCTGGCGCTGTTCCAACTGCTGCGCCGTCCGAGCCGCGCGTTCGATCCCTTGCGCGAGCAACTGGGCCAGGATTGGGCCTGGGCGCAGGATCAGTTCCACCTCGGCAAGCAGGGCGATGACGAGGGCGACGCGGCGCCTGATGAAGGTGCGCCAAGGGCCGCACGTCCTGTCACCCGTGACGAACTGCTGGCGCGCATCGCAACGCAGCGACAGCGGATTGCGGTACTGCAGACACCAGCGCCCCGGGGTCCGGCGGAAGATATTCCAGCGGACGAGCCGCTCAGCGCAGCGGCCTGGCGCACGGCCCGTACGCATCCTGTCGCCTCGGGTGTCGCAGCCGCTGCCGTGGTGGCGGTGCTCGGTCCGCGCCGGCTGCTGCGCTGGGCTGCCTTTGCCGCTCCCTTGCTCTGGCGCATGCGCTGAGGCAGGCCAGTCGCCCGCGTCGGGCGGCTGGCTTCAGCGCCTGGCGTTGCGTAACGCCAGTGCGGCTTCACGGACGATGGCCGGGCCCTTGTAGATCAGGCCGGTGTAGATCTGCACCACATCAGCGCCCGCAGCGATCTTCGCTTGGGCATCGTTACCACTGAGAATGCCGCCTGTGCCGATGATCGGAAAAGCCGGACCGAGCGCAGCGCGCAGCTGAGCGATCACGCGGTTGCTGGCCTCCAGCACCGGGGCGCCCGACAGTCCGCCGGCTTCCTCGGCATGCGGCAAACCTGCGACCGCGTCGCGCGACAGCGTCGTGTTGGTCGCAATCACGCCGTCCATGCGGTGCCGCTGCAGCGTGGCGGCGATCACGGCCACTTGGGCAGCGTCGAGGTCGGGCGCGATCTTCACGAACAGCGGCACGCGCTTGCCATGCCGGGCCACCAGGGCCTCTCTGCGTTCGGCCACGGCACCGAGCAACGCATCGAGCGCCTCGTCGCTTTGCAGCGAGCGCAGGTTGGCCGTATTCGGACTGGAGATGTTGACCGTCACGTAATCGGCGTGGGCATACACGCCGTCCAGGCACAGCAGGTAGTCGTCGACCGCGCGCTCGATCGGCGTGGCAGCGTTCTTGCCGATGTTCAGGCCCAGCAGCATCGGTGCCTTGCCGGAACTGGCCGCAGAACGAAAGCGCGCGCGTTTCACATTGGCGACGAAGGCAGCCAGACCTTCGTTGTTGAAGCCCAGGCGATTGATCAACGCCTCGCGTGCGGGCAGGCGGAAGATGCGCGGACGCGCGTTGCCCGGTTGCGCCTTGGGCGTGACCGTACCCACTTCGACGAAGCCGAAGCCCATGGCCGCGAAGGCGTCGATACAGCGCGCGTTCTTGTCCAGGCCTGCGGCCAGGCCAACACGGTTGGGAAACTGCAGGCCCGCGAGCGTGACCGGATCGTCGACGCGTGGCGCCGCGTACAGGCAGGCCAGCGGCGTGTTCTGCGTGCGGGCGAGCGCACCGAGCGTGACCTCATGGGCATGCTCTGCATCGAGGCCAAATAAAAAGGGACGGGCAAGGCCGTAGAGGGACGAGGGCAGCGGCATGGGCATCGGATAATTCCGGACTTCGAACGAACAGAGCCAAGGATTCTCGCGCATGACCACTCCCGCATTCACCCAGGACGAACTCAAGGCGCAAGTCGGACGCGCCGCACTGGACTACGTGGTCAAGGGCGCCATCGTCGGTGTCGGCACCGGTTCGACCGTGAACAAGTTCATCGAGGCGCTCGCCACCATCAAGAACGACATCCGCGGCGCGGTGTCCAGTTCGGTGGCTTCGACCGAGCGCCTGCTGGCGCTGGGCATCGAGGTCTTCGACAGCAACGAGGTCGAGGAGCTGGCTGTTTACATCGACGGGGCCGACGAGATCGACGGCCACGGCTTCATGATCAAGGGCGGCGGAGCGGCGCTCACGCGCGAAAAGATCATCGCGGCCCAGTCGCGCAGCTTCGTCTGCATTGCCGATGCGTCCAAGCGCGTGAAGACCCTGGGTGCCTTCCCCCTCCCGGTGGAGGTGATCCCGATGGCGGCGCAGCGCGTGATGCGCCAGTTCGCACGCATGGGCGGCATGGCCCAGGTCCGTGAGCGCGACGGTGTGGCACTGGTCACCGACAACGGCCAGCACATCGTCGACGTGACGGGGCTGAAGATCACCGACCCGCTGGGCTTTGAGTCCGAAGTGAGCCAGTGGCCCGGTGTGGTGACGGTGGGCGTGTTCGCGCACCAGCGTGCGAACGTGTGCCTGTTGGGCACACCCACCGGCGTCGAAACGCTTCGCTTCGACTGAGGCGACACCGCTGCGGACCGCTGCCGCAGCGGATGCCGCCGACTGCGCCCACGCGCGTCAGGCAGCGACCGGCTCGCCCATGCCCTGGTGGCGCAGCAGCGCGTCGAGCTGCGGTTCGCGGCCGCGGAAGGCCTTGAAGGATTCCATCGCGCTGCGGCTGCCGCCCGCCTCCAGGATCGCCTGGCGGTACCTGCGGCCGGTCTCGATGCTCGGCTCGCCGTTGAGGCCTGCCGTTTCCTCGAATGCGGCGTAGGCGTCCGCACTCAGCACTTCGGCCCACTTGTAGCTGTAGTAGCCCGCCGCATACCCGCCCGAGAAGATATGGCTGAAGGTGTTGGGCGTGCGGCTGAAAGGTGGCGAAGGCATCACGGCGAATTCCTTGCGCACCTGGCCGAGCAGTGCCATCACTGCGCCAGGCTGCGCATTGGCGGCCTGGTACTCGGTGTGAAGCAGCATGTCGAAGAGCGAGAACTCGATCTGGCGCAGCGTCTGCAGGCCGCTCTGGAAGTTCTTGGCCGCCGTCATCTTGTCGAACAGGGCACGCGGCAGGGGCTCGCCCGTGGCGACGTGCGCCGTCATGTTCTGCAGCACGTCCCATTCCCAGCAGAAGTTCTCCATGAACTGGCTGGGCAATTCGACCGCGTCCCATTCGACGCCGCTGATGCCCGACACGTCGCGCTCGTCGATCTGCGTGAGCATGTGGTGCAACCCATGGCCGAATTCGTGGAACAGCGTGGTCACGTCGTCGTGGGTGAGCAGTGGCGGGTTGCCGTCGACGCCTTCGGCGAAGTTGCACACCAGTTGGGCGATCGGGGTCTGCAGGGTGCCGGTGTCCGGGCGCAGCCAGCGTGCACGCACATCGTCCATCCAGGCGCCGCCGCGCTTGGCCGCACGCGCGGACGGGTCCAGATAGAACTGGCCGACCTTCTGGCCGCCACGTTCGATGCGGTAGAACTCGACGCTCGGGTGCCACACCGGCGCGCTGTCGCGGCGAATGGCCACTTCGAACAGCGTCTCGACGATCTTGAACAGCCCGGCCATCACCTTGGGCGCCGGGAAGTACTGCTTGACCTCCTGTTCGCTGAAGGCGTAGCGCGCTTCCTTGAGCTTCTCCCCGACGAAGGTCCAGTCCCAGGGTTGTGGATCCAGCAGGCCCAGTTCGGACGCCGCGAAGGCGCGCAGGTCGGCCAGGTCGCGTTCGCCGTAGGGCTTGGCCTTGGTGCCGAGGTCGCGCAGGAACTTGATGACCTGTTCGGGTGTGTCGGCCATCTTCGGCACGACCGAGAGTTCGCCGAAGTTGCGGTAGCCCAGCAGTTTGGCCTCTTCTTCACGCAGTGCGAGGATCTCGCTGATGAGCGACGTGTTGTCGAAGGCCGGATTGCCGAACTCGCTGGCACGGGTGGCGTAGGCGCGGTACAGCGTTTCGCGCAGCGCGCTGCTCTTGGCGAATTGCATCACCGGCAGGTAGCAGGGCATCTTCAGCGTGAGCTTGTAGCCAGTCTTGCCTTCGGCCTCGGCAGCAGCGCGGGCTGCGCTCACCACATCGGCGGGCACGCCTTCGAGCGCGTTGAGCTCGGCGTAATGGGCAAAGGCGTCGGTCGCGTCCAGTGCGTTCTCGCTGAACTTCTGGCTCAATTCAGCCTGGCGTTCCTGGATGGCGGCAAAGCGCTCCTTGGCAGCGCCTTGCAGCTCGGCGCCTCCCAACACGAAGTTGCGCACCGCATTCTTGTGGGCCTGGCGCTGCTCGGCATTGAGGGTCGACGCGTCGATGGCCTTGTACTTGGCGTACAGGCGTTCATCCGAACCCAGGCGCGTCCAGAAGGCGGTCACCCGTGGCATGGCCTCGTTGTAAGCGGCGCGCAACTCGGGCGTGTCGGCGACGGCATTCAGGTGACCCACCGCACCCCAGGCGCGGCTGAAGCGCTCGGACGCCACGTCCAGCACCCGCGAGATCGCCAGCCAGTCGGCCGGAAAGTCGGGCGCGGTCACAGTCTGCAGTGCCGCATCGGCCTCGGCCAGCAGCAGATCGACCGCGGGGGCAACGTGCTCGGGTCGGATCTGGTCGAAGAGCGGGAGGTCGGTGAAGTCGAGGAGCGGATTGGTCATGGAGGGCATCTGGCGACGTGCGCCGCAAGTTCAAGTCAGAGGGGGGTGCGTTCAGCAGCTTCGAGGGTGTTGACGAGCAGCATGGTGATGGTCATCGGGCCGACGCCGCCGGGCACGGGAGTAATCCATCCGGCGACTTCACGGACACCGGCAAAGTCGACATCGCCGCAGAGCTTGCCTTCGTCGTTGCGGTTCATGCCCACGTCGATGACGACGGCGCCGGGCTTGACCATGTCGGCGGTGAGCACATTGCGCTTGCCGACGGCTGCGACGATCACGTCAGCCTGCCGCGTCATGGCGCCCAGGTCAGGGGTGGCGCTGTGGCAGATGGTGACTGTCGCGTTCTTGGCCAGCAGCATCAGCGCCATCGGCTTGCCGACGATGTTGCTGCGACCGATGACCACCGCATGCTTGCCGCGCAGGTCGTAGCCGATCGACTCGATCATCTTCATGCAGCCGTAGGGCGTGCAAGGCCAGAAGCCCGACGCGCCGGTCATGAGGGCGCCTGCGCTGGCGACGTGGAAGCCGTCGACGTCCTTTTCGGGCGCGATGGCTTCAATGACTTTCTGCGCATCGATGTGGGCTGGCAGCGGCAGCTGCACCAGGATGCCGTGGATGGACGGGTCGTTGTTGAGCGCGTCGACGCGCGCGAGCAAGTCGGCCTCGCTCAGTTCGGCGGGATACTTTTCCAGAACCGAATGCAGGCCGTTGTCTTCGCAGGCCTTGACCTTGTTGCGCACGTAAACCTGGCTGGCCGCGTTGTCACCGACCAGGACCACGGCCAGACCGGGTGTCACGCCACGGGCCTTGAGCGCCGCAGCGCGGGTGGCAACGTCGGCACGAAGCGTGCGGGAGAGGGCGTTGCCGTCGATCAGTTGTGCAGTCATCGGGTTCTGATTTTCCAAGTAAAAACGCCCGCTTGCGCAGGCGTGGAGAACGGTTGTGCCTATCGCGGCGATAGCGCTCAGGGCGTCTTGACCGGCGCTTGCGCCTGTCCGAGCGCGATCTTCAGCAGATCGGCCACGGTGTTCGCATTGAGCTTTTCCATGATGTTGGCGCGGTGCGCCTCCACCGTCTTGATGCTGATGCCCAGGTCGTCGGCAATCTGCTTGTTCAGGCGGCCGGCGACGATGCGTTCGAGCACCTGGGCCTCGCGGCCCGTCAGCTTGGACAGCAACGCGTCGCGGCTGGCCGATTGCTGGTGCTGCGTGAAGGTCCCTCGTGCATGTTCGAGCATGCGCTCGACCAGGCTCACCAGGTCGTCTTCCACGAAGGGCTTCTGGATGAAGTCCATTGCACCTTTTTTCATGCTGTCGACGGCCATCGGCACGTCGCCGTGGCCGGTGATGACCACGATCGGGAGTGGGGATTTGCGCTCGATCAGGCGATCCTGCAATTCCAGCCCGGTCATGCCGCCCATGCGGATGTCGACGATCAGGCACGCGACTTCGCGCGGATCGTAGCGCGACAGAAAGGATTCTGCGGAGTCGAAGCATCGAACCCGGTAGTCCTTGCCTTCCAGCAGCCATTGAAGCGAATCTCGTACGGCTTCGTCATCGTCGACGACATAGACCGTGCCCTTCTTCGGAATCAAACTCATGCGGGTACCTTTGCCTCGTCGTTTGCTACGGAACTGATAGCGTCCATCACCGGAATCCAGAAGGAAAAACGGCATCCGACCACGTCCGAACCATTGTAGATGTTCTCAGCCTGCATGCGACCGCGATGCGACTCCACAATCGTGCGGCAAAGGTTCAACCCAATGCCCATGCCTTCGGGCTTGGTAGAGAAAAAGGCTTCATAAAGCCGGTCCATGACCTCGGGCGCCAGGCCCATGCCGGTATCCTGCACCGAGAATTCCACGGCCTTGTGGCCTTCGATCACCTTGGGCAGCACGCGCAGCTCGACGCTGCGGCGCGCCAGCGGGCGTTCGGCCAGGTCGATCGACTCGGCCGCATTCTTCAGCAGGTTGACCAGCACCTGCTCGATGAGGATCGGGTCGACCAGCACGATCGGCAGCCGTGCCGCCACATAGTGGTTGAGACGCACGTTGCGCCGACGCAGCTCGATGCCCGCGAGTTCCACCGCTTCGCTCACCATCAGCGCCACGTCCGATGGCGTGCGGTTGGGCTCGCTGCGCTTCACGAACGAGCGGATGCGCTGGATGATCTGGCCCGCGCGCTGGGCCTGCTTGGACGTCTTCTCCAGCGCGGCGAGCAGCGTTTCCGAATCGATCTGTTGGCCCTTGATGCGCGACATCATGCCGTTGCAGTAGTTGCTGATGGCCGTCAGCGGCTGGTTGAGTTCGTGCGCCACGCTCGACGCCATTTCGCCCATCGTGATCAGCCGGCTGGCCGACTGCGCACGGTCGGCCTGCGCAGCCGCCTGTTCTTCGGCATCGCGGCGCGGGGTGATGTCGGTGGCGATCACCAGCTGCGCCAGGCGGCCGTCGACCCAGGTCAGGTAGCGTGAACGCACTTCGAGCCACTTGCCGAGCTCGGGCACGAAAATCTCGTTGTTGGCGGGTTGCGCAGTGGTGAGGGTGTCGATCGGCAGGCCGGCGAACGGGTCGACGTCGTCGAGCTCCTCGTCGTGCGCGGCCGATGCCGGCACACCGGCCTGCGCGACCATGCCCAGATGGCCGACGGTGTTGGAGCCGAACCAGAGCCGGTAGAGCTTGTTGGCAAACAGCAGTTCCTCGCTGCCGATGGGTGCCACCGACACCGCCGCGTCGAGCGCTTCGAGCACCGTCGTGAAGCGCTCGTACGAGGCAGACAGCTGTTCGCGGATGCGCGTGGGCTCGGTGATGTCGGTCATCGAGGTCATCCAGCCGGTCTGGTGGCCGCGCGCATCGATCAGCGGCGAGACGTAGAGCCGCGCATTGAAGATGGTCCCGTTCTTGCGCTTGACGCGCACCTGGAACCCGCCGGGCAGGGCGCGGCCATGCAGCTCCTCTTCGAGGCGCTCGTTCATCACCTCGCGGTCGGATTCGAGCCAGTAGGGGAAAGGGGGTTTCTGGCCGACCAGCTCTTCCTCCGACCAACCGGTCATCGCGCAGAACGCGGCGTTCACGTAGGTGATGTGGCCCTGGAGGTCGAGCACCCGCATGCCGGTGAGCATCGAGTTTTCCATGGCGCGGCGAAAGTTGGTCTCGGCGATCAGCGCTTGCTGGGCCTGCAGGCGCTTGCGCGTGTGGCGCCAGGTGCCGATCAGCATCCAGCTCGTGAGCACGCTCAGCGCGCCCACCAGCCAGAAAAGTCCATTGCCCACCACGCCCTGCGACGTGCGATAGGCCTGCGCCCGCAGCACGAGTGCATTGCCCACGGGCGACACCGGCACCTCATACTCATTGGTGGTCTCGCTCCAGGGCAGCAGCCGCGTGACCGTCTCGCGGGGATTGGCTACCGTGTTGCCCGCGATCAGGCCGCCCTTGGCGTCGAGCAGCGAGAGTGCATAGCGGGCCGACACCTCCGCCGGCATGCCATAGCGCAGCAGCCCGTCGACCGAAAATTCGCCCATCACCACGCCAGCGAACAGGCCTTGGTCGAACAGCGGGATATGCAACTGGAGCATCGAAGGCGGGTCGCTGCCCGCAACCGGTTGCGAGAACACGGGCTGGCGCAGCTCGCGGGCCAGGGCATAGCTGCTTTCGATGTCGCCGGGGCGCAGCACCTCGCCGACGACGTGCTGCAACGCCGGGTGCACGCTGGGCCCCGCATAGCTTGCCTTGAAGCGACGCCGGTCGTCGATCCAGCTGATGGCCTGCAGTTCCGGGAACTGGCTGACCAGCGACTCGGCCCGGCTGGTGAATTCGGCGGCATCGATCTCTCGGTTGGAGGCATCGCGTGCAATGCGCATGAGCTGTTCCTGGCGCTCGAGCAGGCGCAGGCGCACGCGTTGCTGCGCGTATTCGACGTCGCGCTTGACCGATTCCTGCTCGCGCTCGACCTCCTCGACACGCAGGTACCAGAAGGCCGAGACGATGGCTGCCAGGAACAGCAGGACGGCTGCCATGGGGGCGAGCATGGCGACCGCGTCCTGCAGCACCGGGGTCTGGCCACGCCACCAGCGGCGCCACCACGACAGAGGTGATGCGTTTGCCGCACTCCGTGCGGACGCGATCTTAGAGAAGAAGGGCATGGCGCCAAGTTTAGGGGAAGCCCCCTGTCCGCACGCCCAATAGCAGGTCATATTGGGTCGTCAGCAACTCTGTCGACCGACATCACCATGGCGCATTCGTCTTTTGATATTTCATAATAAGAAAAGCATGCGCACCATTTGAAATCATGTGGTTTCTGTGCGAAACTCCCGCGCGCTGGCCTCTGCAGCAATCCTTTTCCGTCACACCCCTATCCAGGAGACAAGCATGTCGGCAAATCCCGAGAACACTTTTGGCTCGGCCGCGAACGACGCGGATGCGCAAGAAACACGTGAATGGATGGACGCGCTGTCCGCCGTCATCGAGAGCGAGGGCCCCGAGCGCGCGCACTTCCTCCTCGAACAGCTGCTCGAGCACGCCCGCCAGAACAGCATCGACAAGCCCTTCTCGGCCAACACCGCCTACGTCAACTCGATCGAAGTCGACCAGGAAGAGCGTTCGCCCGGCAATCTGGCGATCGAAGAGCGCCTGCGCTCGTACATGCGCTGGAACGCCATGGCCATGGTGGTCAAGGCCAACCGCCTGCATCCGCCCGAAGGCGGGGACCTCGGCGGCCACATCGGCTCCTTCGCCTCGCTGGCCAGCATGTTCGGCGCCGGCTTCAACCATTTCTGGCACGCCGAGAGCGAGAACCATGGGGGTGACTGCCTCTACATCCAGGGGCACGTGTCGCCCGGTATCTACGCACGGGCCTACCTCGAAGGCCGCCTGACCGAAGAGCAGTTGCTCAACTTCCGCCAGGAAGTCGACGGCAAGGGCCTCTCGAGCTACCCGCATCCCAAGCTGATGCCCGCGTTCTGGCAATTCCCCACGGTGTCGATGGGCCTTGGCCCGCTGATGGCGATCTACCAGGCGCGCTTCCTGAAGTATCTGCATGCCCGGGGCATCGCGAACACCGAGAACCGCAAGGTCTGGGTGTTCTGTGGCGACGGCGAAATGGACGAGGTCGAATCGCTCGGCGCCATCGGCCTGGCCGCGCGCGAGAAGCTCGACAACCTGATCTTCGTGATCAACTGCAACCTGCAGCGTCTGGACGGCCCGGTGCGCGGCAACGGCAAGATCATCCAGGAACTCGAAGGCGAGTTCCGTGGTGCCGGCTGGAACGTGCTCAAGCTGATCTGGGGCTCGGGCTGGGACCCGCTGCTCGCGCGCGACAAGGACGGTGCGCTGCGCAAGATCATGATGGAGTGCAACGACGGCGACTACCAGTCGTTCAAGGCCAACGATGGCGCCTATGTGCGCAAGAACTTCTTCGGCCGCGATCCGCGCACGCTCGAGATGGTCTCCAAGATGAGCGACGACGACATCTGGCAGCTGCGCCGTGGCGGCCATGATTCGCAGAAGGTCTATGCGGCCTTCGACGCGGCCGTCAAGCACGAGGGCCAGCCGACCGTGCTCCTGATCAAGACGGTCAAGGGCTTTGGCATGGGCAAGATCGGCGAGGGCAAGAACAACGTCCACCAGACCAAGAAACTGGCCGACGAGGACATCAAGGCCTTCCGCGACCGTTTCAACATCCCGATCCCGGACAGCCAGATCGCGGACATCCCTTTCTACAAGCCGGCCGACGACACGCCGGAAATGAAGTATCTGCACGAGCGCCGCAAGGCCCTGGGCGGCTACCTGCCGCACCGCCGCGTGAAGGCCGACGAGAGCTTCACCGTGCCGGCACTGGAAACCTTCAAGGCCGTGCTGGAGCCGACCGCCGAAGGCCGCGAGATCTCGACGACGCAGGCCTACGTGCGCTTCCTCACGCAACTGCTGCGCGACCAGGCACTGGGCCCGCGCGTCGTGCCGATCCTGGTCGACGAGGCGCGCACTTTCGGCATGGAAGGCCTGTTCCGCCAGATCGGTATCTACAACCCCGCAGGTCAGCAGTACACCCCGGTCGACAAGGACCAGGTCATGTACTACAAGGAAGACAAGGCCGGACAGATCCTGCAGGAAGGCATCAACGAGGCCGGCGGCATGTCGAGCTGGATCGCAGCCGCCACGTCGTACAGCACGAACAACCGCATCATGGTGCCGTTCTACGTGTACTACTCGATGTTCGGCTTCCAGCGCATCGGCGACCTGGCCTGGGCGGCCGGCGACATGCAGGCGCGCGGCTTCCTGCTGGGTGGCACGTCGGGGCGCACCACGCTCAACGGCGAAGGCCTGCAGCATGAGGACGGCCACAGCCACATCCTGGCCAACACCATCCCGAACTGCGTGAGCTACGACCCGACCTTCGCGCACGAGGTCGGCGTGATCCTGCACCACGGCTTGAAGCGCATGGTCGAAAAGCAGGAAAACGTCTACTACTACCTGACGCTGCTCAACGAGAACTACGCGATGCCTGGCCTGCAACCGGGCACGGAAGAGCAGATCCTCAAGGGCATGTACCTGTGCAAGCAGGCGCCTGTGATCGCGCCCGCCAAGGGCAAGGATGCCGAGGAGGTGCCCACGGTGCAGTTGCTGGGCAGCGGCACGATCCTGCGCGAATCGTTCTTCGCGCAGGAACTTCTGGAGAAGGACTGGGGCGTGAGCGCGGCCGTGTGGAGCTGCCCGAGCTTCAACGAGCTCACGCGCGATGGTCAGGACGCCGACCGCTGGAACCTGTTGCATCCGACCGAAGAACAACGCGTGTCCTTCGTCGGGCAGCAGCTCGCTGCGAGCAGTGGCCCGGTGGTGGCATCGACCGACTACATGAAGGCGTTTGCCGAGCAGATCCGTCCGTACGTGCCCAAGGGCCGCAACTACAAGGTGCTGGGCACCGACGGCTTTGGCCGCAGCGACTTCCGCAGCAAGCTGCGCGAGCACTTCGAGATCAACCGGCACTTCATCGTGGTGTCGGCGCTCAAGGCGCTGGCTGAGGATGGCACCATCCCCGCATCCAAGGTCGCCGAGGCCATCAAGAAGTACGGCATCAACGCCGAGAAGATCAACCCGCTCTACGCATAACCGACGCGCCTGGCGCGGGAGACAGACATATGGCAACAGTGGATATCAAGGTGCCGGACATTGGCGACTTCGACGAGGTCGCGGTCATCGAGGTGCTGGTGAAGGTGGGCGACACGGTCAAGGCCGAGCAGTCGCTGATCACGGTGGAGTCGGACAAGGCGTCGATGGAGATTCCGTCGAGCCAGGCCGGCGTGGTCAAGGAGATCAAGGTCGCGGTGGGCGGCAAGGTCAAGGAAGGTTCGGTCGTGCTGGTGCTCGAGGCCGACGGTGCACAGGCGCCTGCGCCCGCAGCTGCCCCTGCGCCGGCCGCAGCGTCACCGGCTGCCGCTGCGGCAACGCCGGCCCCTGCTGCACCCGCCCCTGCACCGGCCGCAGCAAGCGGCCCGGTCGAGGTCAAGGTGCCCGACATCGGCGACTTCAAGGACGTTTCGGTCATCGAGGTGCTGGTGAAGGTGGGTGACACGGTCAAGGCCGAGCAGTCGCTGATCACGGTGGAGTCGGACAAGGCGTCGATGGAGATTCCGTCGTCGGCGGCTGGCGTCGTGAAGGAACTCCGGGTGAAGGTGGGCGATGTCGTGAACATCGGCGACCTGGTGGCGATGCTGGAAGGCACGTCGGCCGCTGCACCCGCCGCCGCAACCGCGCCTGCTGCAGCCGCTTCGGCACCTGCCTCGGCGACCGCGTCTGCGCCGACGCCAGCTGCTGCATCGCCATCGCCTGCAGCAACGACCGCCGCTGCCGCGCCTGCGCACAACCCCACCGTAGCGCCGACCGGCAAGCTGCCACACGCGTCGCCGTCGATCCGCAAGTTCGCACGCGAACTCGGCGTTCCGCTCGACGAGATCAAGGGTTCAGGCCTGAAGGGCCGCATCACGCAGGAAGACATCCACGCCTTCACCAAGGCCGTGATGAGCGGCGCTGCCAGCACCAAGGCTGCCGCGGCGAAGGCTCCGGTGGGTGGTGGCAGTGCCGACGGCGCGGCGCTCGGTCTGATTCCGTGGCCCAAGGTCGACTTCGCGAAGTTTGGCACGGTCGAGCGCAAGGACCTGTCGCGCATCAAGAAGATCAGCGGCGCGAACCTGCACCGCAACTGGGTGATGATCCCTCACGTCACCAACAACGACGAAGCGGACATCACCGAGCTCGAAGCCTTCCGCGTGGCGACCAACAAGGAGAACGAGAAGAGCGGCGTGAAGGTCACGATGCTGGCCTTCGTGATCAAGGCCGTGGTCTCGGCGCTGAAGAAATTTCCCGAGTTCAATACCAGCCTGGACGGTGACACGCTGGTCTACAAGCAGTACTACAACGTCGGCTTCGCAGCGGACACGCCCAACGGGCTGGTGGTGCCGGTGCTCAAGGATGCCGACAAGAAGGGCATCCTGCAGATCAGCCAGGAGATGGGCGAGCTCGCCAAGAAGGCGCGCGACGGCAAGCTCGGCTCGGCCGACATGCAGGGCGGCTGCATGTCGATCAGTTCGCTCGGCGGCATTGGTGGCACGCATTTCACGCCCATCATCAACGCGCCCGAAGTGGCCATCCTCGGCCTGTCCAAGGGCCAGATGAAGCCGGTGTGGGATGGCAAGCAGTTCGTGCCGCGCCTGACGCTGCCGCTGTCGCTGTCCTATGACCACCGCGTGATCGATGGCGCCTCCGCAGCACGCTTCAACGCGTACCTCGGCCAGGTCCTTGCTGACTTCCGCCGCGTGCTGCTCTGAGAAGGAACCGAACATGAGTGAACAACAGATCAAGGTTCCGGACATCGGTGACTTCGACGAGGTCGCGGTGATCGAGGTGCTCGTGAAGGTGGGTGACACGGTCAAGGCCGAGCAATCGCTGATCACGGTGGAGTCGGACAAGGCGTCGATGGAGATTCCTTCGTCGGCGGCCGGTGTGATCAAGTCGGTGGCCGTGAAGGTGGGCGACAAGGTCAAGCAGGGTTCGGTCGTGGTGACGCTGGAGGCGGCGGAAGGTGCCGCCACGGCATCGGCGCCCGCGGCAGCTCCTGCGGCGCCCGCGCCCCAGGCCGCCCCGGCGGCGGCTGCGCCCCAGGCGACCGCACCCGCACCCGCTGCGGCTTCCAGCTACGGCGGCAGCGTCGACATCGAATGCGACGTGCTCGTGCTCGGCGCCGGCCCTGGCGGCTATTCGGCGGCGTTCCGTGCAGCCGACCTCGGCCTGAAGGTCGTGCTGGTCGAGCGTTATGCCACGCTGGGCGGCGTCTGCCTGAACGTCGGCTGCATCCCTTCGAAGGCGCTGCTGCATGTCGCTTCGGTGATGGACGAGGTCAAGCACTTCGCCGATCTGGGGGTCGACTTCGGCACGCCCACTGTCGACCGCGCCAAGCTGCTTGGCCACAAGAACAAGGTCGTGGGCAAGCTCACGGGCGGCCTCACGGCCATGGCCAAGATGCGCAAGGTCACGACCGTGCGTGGCCTGGGCGAGTTCGTCGACCCGTACCACCTCAAGGCGCAGGAAACCTCGGGCACCGGCAGCGCGACGACCGACAAGGCGCAGACCATCAAGTTCCGCAACTGCATCATCGCTGCCGGCTCGCAGGCGGTGCATCTGCCCTTCATGCCCAAGGGCGATCCGCGCGTGGTCGATTCGACCGGCGCGCTGGAAATGGGCATCGACCCCAAGCGCATGCTGATCCTCGGCGGCGGCATCATCGGCCTGGAGATGGGCTCAGTGTATTCGTCGCTCGGCGCGCGCCTCGACGTGGTCGAGATGATGGACGGCCTGATGCAGGGCGCCGACCGCGACCTGGTGAAGGTCTGGCAGAAGATGAACGCGCCGCGCTTCGACAACATCATGTTGAAGACCAAGACGGTGGGTGCCGAGGCGACCAAGGAGGGCATCAAGGTCATGTTCGAAGGCGAGAACGCCCCCAAGGAGCCTCAACTGTACGACCTGGTCCTCCAGGCCGTCGGCCGCACCCCCAACGGCAAGAAGATCGGTGCCGAGAAGGCGGGCGTGGCCGTGACCGACCGCGGCTTCATCAACGTCGACATCCAGATGCGCACCAACGTGCCCCACATCTTCGCGATTGGCGACATCGTTGGCCAGCCGATGCTGGCGCACAAGGCGGTGCACGAGGCGCACGTGGCGGCCGAAGTGATCGCCGGCGAGCAGAAGGGCGACAAGGAACTGGCCAGCGCGGCCTTCAATGCCCGCGTGATCCCAAGCGTGGCCTACACCGACCCTGAAGTGGCCTGGGTCGGCCTGACCGAAGACCAGGCGAAGGCCGAAGGCATCAAGGTGAAGAAGGGGCATTTCCCTTGGAGCGCGTCTGGCCGCGCCATTGCCAACGGTCGCGACGAAGGCTTCACCAAGCTGCTGTTCGACGCCGAGACGCACCGCATCCTGGGCGGTGGCATCGTCGGCACCCATGCGGGCGACATGCTGGGCGAGATCGCCCTGGCCATCGAGATGGGCGCCGACGAGATCGATATCGGCAAGACCATCCATCCGCATCCGACGCTGGGCGAGAGCATCGGCATGGCGGCAGAAGTCGCGCACGGTACCTGTACCGACCTGCCACCGGTCAAGCGCTGAGCTTCGCGGCGCGCACGCGCAAAAAAACCCGCCTCGGCGGGTTTTTCATGTCTGCCCGCAGATCGGGCCTGCAAGCGGATGGTCAGTTGTGGGCTCAGTCGCCCGACGTTGCCTTGATCACAGGCGCTTCCATCGACTGCACGCGGCGCGCGCCATCGAATCGGCGCTGCCAATAGCTGCCGTTCATGTCTTCCACGCGGACATTGGCGCCCGAGCGTGGCGCGTGGATGAATTTGCCTTCGCCCACGTAGATGCCGACATGGCTGAATGCGCGGCGCATCGTATTGAAAAACACCAGATCGCCTGGCTTGAGTTCGCTGCGATCGATCTTTTCGGTGGCGGCGGCCTGTTCTTCGGCACGGCGGGGAAGGAGTTGTCCCACCGTCTGGTTGTACATCGCGCGAACAAAGCCGCTGCAGTCGAAGCCTGTTTCGGCGGTATTGCCACCACGGCGGTAAGGAACGCCCAGAAAGCCGATGGCGGTCACGACCAGATCGGACGTGCGGTCGACCACGTTGCGGCCGACCTGCTGGAAGTGGCCGACCAAACCGCGCTCGGCCAGAATGCGGTCCACCTCGCTCGAACTGTCTGGCTGTTGCTGAGGCGCTGCATGGGCAGCGAAGGCGATCAGGAGGCAGGCAGGTAGGGCAAGAAAACGCATGGTCCGTAGGATAGGGATGACACCGGTCGTTGTCAATTGAATGGGGTGCCTAAATTATGAACGTAACCCATTGTCAACATTGGAGATTTGGAAGATGTGTTGATTCTAAATTGTAACGGTAGGGTCTCTCGGTGCCTCGATTGGGCCATGAGAGTCCGTAGCGCCTTGGGCAGAACAACGGCACACCGTACCGCTTGATGTTGAAATCCGACGGATGAAGCGTGCTGTATATGTTGGCGTGGCGGCTGTCTGGCTCGCGGCATTCATGCCGCTGTCCACCCTGGGTGCACCCCGCACCCAGCCAGTGGCCGCGGGCCTGGAAAACCCGTGGGGTCTCGCCTTCCTGCCGGATGGGCGTTATCTGGTGACCGAGCGGCCAGGCCGTTTGCGCGCCATTGCTGCTGATGGCAGGCTCGGCGAGCCTATTGCCGGACTGCCGGCCATTGCCACCGGCGGCCAGGGCGGCCTGCTGGATGTGCTGGCCGATTCCAGCTTCGCCAGCAATCGCACGTTCTATATCTGCTATTCGGAGCCCGAGGCACGCGGTTCTGCAAACAGCACGGCGCTGGCCCGCGCCCAGTTGTCGGCCGACGGTCTGCGCGCGGAGAACCTGCAGGTCATCTTCAGCCAGCGGCCCAAGGTGGCAAGCAGCAGCCACTTCGGCTGCCGCATCGTCGAGGCCCGGGACGGCACGCTGTTCCTGACGCTGGGCGATCGCTTCAGTCGCAAGGAAGACGCGCAGCGCCTCGACAATCATCTGGGCAAGGTGGTGCGCGTCGCCAAGGACGGCAGCATTCCCAGGGACAACCCGTTCGTTGGCCGCGCGGGCGCATTGCCCGAGATCTGGAGCTACGGCCACCGCAACGGCCAAGGAGCAGCGCTCGGCCCCGATGGCCAGGTGTGGATGCACGAGCACGGCCCGCAGGGTGGCGACGAGATCAACGTGCTGCAGGCGGGTGCGAACTATGGCTGGCCCACGGTCACCTACGGCGAGAACTACGGGGGCGGCAAGATCGGCGAAGGCCTGACGGCCAAGGACGGCATGGTGCAGCCCCTGCACTACTGGGTGCCGTCGATCGCGCCCTCCGGCATGGCGTTCCTGACCAGCGACCGGTACGGGGCCGCGTGGAAGGGCAATCTGTTCGTCGGCTCGCTGAAGTTCGGCTACCTCGACCGCATCGAACTCAAGGATGGCAAGGTGGCGGCGGAACACAGGCTCATCGACGGTCGCGCACGCATCCGCGATGTGCGTCAGGGTCCCGACGGCCTGCTCTACGTCCTGACCGACGAATCGAACGGCAAGCTGTTGCGACTGCTGCCCGACTGAGCGCGCATTCCGGGCTTTTTCAATGGTACGGTTGCGTGTTCGATGCGGCCGGTCGCGGTCGCAGTTCCTTACCGTGTTTCCCCTGTATTTGAAAAGAAGACCTTCGCCATGCTGCTCGACGCATCCCAATCCCAACTCGTGCTGGTGGACTACCAAGCCCGTCTGATGCCCGCCGTCTTTGAAGGCGAGGCGGCGGCGGCCAACGCGGTGCGATTGGGCAAATTCGCCCAGTGGGTCGACGTGCCCGTCTGGGGTACCGAGCAGAATCCGTCCAAGCTCGGCGAGAACCTGCCGGAAATCCGCGCACTCTGCAGCCGGACCCTCGCCAAGATGCATTTCAGCGGGGTGGAGGAGGGCCTGGGCGAATGGCTGCGTGTGCCGGCCAAGGCGCCGCAGGGCAACGCCCGCAGCCTGCCCAAGCACCTGCAGAAGCCCGCGGCCGCCGAGGAGCGCAACACCATCGTGATCGCGGGCTGCGAGGCCCACGTCTGCCTGCTGCAGACCGCGCTGGATCTGCTCGAGGACGAATTCGAGGTCTGGGTGGTCACCGACGCCTGCACGTCCCGCACCGAGCGCAACCGCGATGCCGCCTTTGACCGCCTGGCGGGTGCCGGTGCGGAGCTGGTGACGACCGAAATGGTTGGCTTCGAATGGCTGCGTACGGCCGAGCATCCGGCGTTCCATGACTTCCAGGCGCTGATTCGTTAAGTCGATTGCGCTGCGCAGCCGCCATTTGTCAGGCGCGCGCAAGTCAAAGCGCCATACTGGCGGCATGCCGGCGTCGACCGGCAACCACGGAGACAAGACATGAGCCGCTACGACGATTTCTATCGCCAGTCCATCGACGCGCCCGAGGCCTTCTGGGCCGAAGAGGCCCGCCGCATCGACTGGCACACGTCCCCCACCCAGATCCTGGATGCGAGCCGCCCGCCCTTCGTGCGCTGGTTCGCGGGCGGGACCACCAATCTGTGCCACAACGCGATCGACCGGCATCTGGCGGCGCGCGGCGATCAGCCCGCGCTGATTTACGTCTCCACCGAAACGGGTGTCGAACGAACCTGGAGCTTTCGCGAAATGCATGCCGAGGTGCAGTGCATGGCCGCCAGCCTGATCGAGCTGGGCGTGGGCCGGGGCGACCGCGTGCTGATCTACATGCCGATGATCCCGCAAGCCACGTTCGCGATGCTGGCCTGTGCGCGGATCGGCGCCATTCACTGCGTGGTGTTCGGTGGTTTTGCCAGCGGTTCGCTGGCCACACGCATCGAGGATGCCCAGCCCAAGGTGGTGGTGAGTGCCGACGCTGGTTCGCGCGGCGGCAAGGTCATCGCGTACAAGCCGCTCCTCGACGAGGCGATACGCCTGTCGGCCTTCAAGCCAGCGGCCGTGCTGCTGGCCGACCGGGGACTGGCACCGATGGACCTCGTCGACGGACGCGACCATCGCATGGAGGCACTCGCTGCACGCCACGCCGGTGCCCAGGTGCCGTGCACCTGGCTCGAATCGACCGAGATCAGCTACACGATCTATACCAGCGGCACCACCGGCAAACCCAAGGGCGTGCAGCGCGACACGGGCGGCTATGCGGTCGCGCTGGCTGCCAGCATTCCGCACATTTTTGCAGCCAGGCCAGGCCAGACCTTCTTCTGCACGAGCGACATCGGCTGGGTGGTCGGCCACAGCTACATCGTCTACGGCCCGCTGATCGGCGGCATGGCCACCCTGCTGTACGAAGGCCTGCCGACGCAGGGCATCGATGGCCAGCCCGACGGTGGTATCTGGTGGCGGCTGGTGGAGAAGTACAAGGTGAGCGTGATGTTCAGTGCGCCGACGGCGGTCCGGGTGCTCAAGAAGCAGGATCCGGCGCTGCTCAAGCAGTACGACCTGTCTAGCCTGCATGCGCTGTTCCTGGCAGGCGAACCGCTGGATGAGCCCACGGCGCGCTGGATCAGCGAGGGCCTGGGCGTGCCGATCGTCGACAACTACTGGCAGACCGAATCCGGCTGGCCGATCATCACCATTGCCAACGGGGTCGAGAAAAAACCCGGCAAATTCGGGAGCCCGGGCCTGCCGATGTATGGCTGGCGCGTGAAGGTCGTCAACGAATCGACGGGCGAAGAGCTGACCCAGCCGGGTGAGAAGGGCGTGGTCGTCATCGAGGGCCCGACCCCACCAGGCTTCATGCAGACGCTCTGGAAGGACGATGCGCGTTTCGTCGACACCTACTGGAAGAGCGTGCCCGGCCCGGGGGTCTATTCGACCTTCGACTGGGGCATTCGCGATGCCGATGGCTATTTTTATATCCTGGGGCGCACGGACGACGTGATCAACGTCGCCGGGCACCGGCTGGGAACCCGCGAGATCGAAGAGAGCATTTCCGGCCATGCCGGCGTCGCCGAAGTGGCGGTGGTGGGCGTGGCAGATGCGCTCAAAGGGCAGGTGGCCGTGGCTTTCGTGGTGCCGCGCAACACGGCCGTGGCGCAAGGCGAGGGCGCGATGCAACTCGAAGGCGAGATCATGCTGCGGGTGGCCGGGCAGCTTGGTGCGCTCGCGCGCCCCGCGCGGGTGCATTTTGTCGGGGGCCTTCCAAAGACGCGCAGCGGCAAGTTGCTGCGCAGGGCGATCCAGGCCGTGTGCGAGCGGCGCGACCCCGGGGACCTCACCACCCTGGACGACCCGGCCCTGCTCGAGCGCATCCGGGAACACATCACCGGCTGAGTGGTTGTCACAAGGCCGCGACATGTCATCGAACCGACGTGGCACAATGCGAGAGTACTCAGGCCCTTCCCTAGCCACAGTCGCATCCGCCAACCGGTCCAGCCGTGTCGCGGAAGGTTTCTTAAACCAGCTAATGCTTCCCCAAGGGAAGCGAAAGTCAGCGGAATATGAGCAATTCCTCGACGTCCAACGTCACCCAAGCCTATCAAGGCAGCACCTACCTCTTCGGCGGCAATGCGCCCTATGTCGAAGAGATGTACGAAAACTACCTCGCCAATCCCGGCAGCGTGCCTGACAACTGGCGCGAGTATTTCGACGCGCTCCAGCACGTGCCCGCTGCCGACGGCAGCGACGGTAAGGACGTCGCCCACCTTCCCGTGGTCAATGCCTTCGCCGAACGTGCCAAGGCCGGCACCACCAAGGTGGTGCATGCCAGCGGTGCGGACTCCGAACTCGGGCGCCAGCGCACGGCGGTCCAGCAGCTGATCGCCGCCTACCGCAATGTCGGTGCCCGCTGGGCCGATCTGGACCCGCTCAAGCGCACCGAGCGCCCGGCGATCCCCGAACTGGAGCCGTCGTTCTACGGCCTGCGCGACGCCGACCTCGAGACGGTGTTCAACACGAGCAACACCTTCTTCGGCAAGGACACCATGTCCCTGCGCGACCTGCTCAACGCCCTGCGTGAAACCTACTGCGGCACCATCGGCGCCGAGTACATGTACACGACCGACCACCAGCAGAAGCGCTGGTGGCAGGAGAAGCTGGAAACGGCGCGCACCAATCCGAAGCTCAATGCCGAGCAGAAGAAGCACGTGCTGGAGCGCCTGACGGCCGCCGAAGGCCTGGAACGCTTCCTCCACACCAAGTACGTCGGCCAGAAGCGCTTCTCGCTCGAAGGCGGCGAAAGCTTCATCGTGTCGATGGACGAACTGATCAACGAAGCCGGCGTCAAGGGCGTGCAGGAAATCGTGATCGGCATGGCCCACCGCGGTCGCCTGAACGTGCTGGTCAACTCGCTCGGCAAGATGCCTGCGGACCTGTTCGCCGAGTTCGATCACACCGCCCCTGAAGACCTGCCCAGCGGCGACGTGAAGTACCACCAGGGCTTCAGCTCCGACGTGAGCACGCGCGGCGGCCCGGTCCACCTGAGCCTCGCGTTCAATCCGTCCCACCTTGAAATCGTCAACCCGGTGGTCGAAGGCTCGGTGCGTGCCCGCATGGACCGCCGTGGCGACCCGCTCGGCAAGCAGGTGCTGCCGATCATCGTGCACGGCGATGCCGCCTTCGCCGGCCAGGGCGTGGTCATGGAAACGCTGGCACTGGCCGAGACGCGTGGTTACTCCACCGGCGGCACGGTGCACATCGTCATCAACAACCAGATCGGCTTCACGACCAGCGACCCGCGCGACAGCCGCTCGACGCTGTATTGCTCGGACATCGTCAAGATGATCGAGGCGCCGGTGCTGCACGTCAACGGTGACGACCCCGAAGCCGTGGTGCTCGCCACCCAGCTCGCGCTGGACTTCCGCATGGAATTCCAGAAGGACGTGGTTGTCGACATCATCTGCTTCCGCAAGCTGGGCCACAACGAGCAGGACACCCCGTCGCTCACCCAGCCGCTGATGTACAAGAAGATCGCCCAGCACCCCGGCACGCGCAAGCTGTACGCCGACAAGCTGGCCGCGCAGGGCCTGGGCGACACGCTCGGCGACGACATGGTCAAGGCGCAGCGCGCCGCCTTCGACGCCGGCAAGAACACGTCGGACCCGGTGCTCACCAACTTCAAGAGCAAGTACGCGGTCGACTGGAGCCCCTTCCTCAACAAGAAGTGGACCGACGCCGGCGACACGGCCATCCCGACGGCCGAGTGGAAGCGCATCGCCGAGAAGATCACGACAGTGCCGGCCGGCTTCACGGTGCACCCGCTGGTCAAGAAGGTGCTGGACGATCGTGCCGCCATGGGCCGGGGCGATGCCAACGTCGACTGGGGCATGGGCGAGCACATGGCCTTCGCCTCACTGGTGGCCAGTGGCTATCCGGTTCGCCTTTCGGGTGAGGACTGCGGCCGCGGTACGTTCACGCACCGCCACGCCGTGCTGCACGACCAGAACCGCGAGAAGTTCGACACCGGCACCTACGTGCCGCTGCAGAACGTGGCCGACAACCAGGCCCCGTTCGTCGTCATCGACTCGATCCTGTCCGAAGAAGCCGTGCTGGCCTTCGAATATGGCTATGCGTCGAACGACCCCAACACGCTCGTGATCTGGGAAGCGCAATTCGGCGACTTCGTCAACGGCGCACAGGTCGTGATCGACCAGTTCATCGCGTCGGGCGAGGTCAAGTGGGGTCGTGTCAACGGCCTGACGCTGATGCTGCCGCACGGCTACGAAGGGCAGGGACCGGAGCACAGCTCGGCGCGCCTGGAGCGCTTCATGCAGCTGAGCGCCGACACCAACATGCAGGTCGTGCAGCCGACCACGGCCAGCCAGATCTTCCACATCCTGCGCCGCCAGATGGTGCGCAACCTGCGCAAGCCGCTGATCATCCTCACGCCCAAGTCGCTGCTGCGCAACAAGGATGCGACGTCGCCGATGTCGGAATTCACCAAGGGTGCGTTCCAGACGGTGATCCCGGACCCGAAGGAGCCCAAGGCCGAGAAGGTCAAGCGCGTGATCGCCTGCTCGGGCAAGGTCTACTACGACCTGAACAAGAAGCGCGAGGAGAAGGGTGCAGACGACGTGGCGATCATTCGCGTCGAACAGCTCTATCCGTTCCCGCACAAGGCCTTCGCTGCCGAGATCAAGAAGTACCCGAACCTGGTCGACGTGGTCTGGACGCAGGACGAGCCGCAGAACCAGGGCGCCTGGTTCTTCGTTCAGCACTACATCCACGAAAACCTCCAGGACGGCCAGAAGCTCGGTTACTCGGGCCGCGCGGCTTCGGCATCGCCGGCCGTCGGTTACTCGCACCTGCACCAGGAACAGCAAAAGGCGCTGGTCGATGGCGCATTCGCCAAGCTCAAGGGATTTGTCCTCACCAAGTGAGTTGGCGCCTTTTCTTGAACACCCCACACAATAAATCGGAGCCCTCTCCCAATGTCTATCGTTGAAGTCAAAGTCCCCCAGCTGTCGGAATCCGTGGCTGAAGCCACCATGCTCACCTGGAAGAAGAAGGCCGGTGAAGCCGTGGCCGTCGATGAAATCCTGATCGAAATCGAGACCGACAAGGTCGTGCTCGAAGTGCCCGCTCCATCGGCCGGCGTGCTCGTCGAGATCGTGCAAGGCGATGGCGCCACCGTGGTGGCCGACCAGCTGATCGCCAAGATCGACACCGAAGGCAAGGCCGGCGCTGCGGCACCGGCGCCCGCTGCTGCCGCTCCCGCCGCCGCTCCGGCGCCGGCCCAGGCCGCGGCCGCCGCCACCGGCGGTGCCAAGTCCGACGTCGCCATGCCTGCCGCTGCAAAGCTGCTGGCCGACAACAACCTGTCGACCGGCGATGTGGCCGGCACGGGCAAGGACGGCCGCGTGACCAAGGGCGACGTGCTCGGCGCCGTGGCTTCCGGCACGACCGCCAAGGCACCGGCTGCTGCGCCCGCACCTGCCGCCAAGCCTGCGCTGCAGCAAGTCGCTGCACCATTGAGCCCGCAGGACCTCGGCGACCGCCCGGAACAGCGCGTGCCGATGAGCCGTCTGCGCGCGCGCATCGCCGAGCGCCTGCTGCAATCGCAGTCGACCAATGCCATCCTGACCACCTTCAATGAAGTCAACATGGCCCCGGTCATGGAGATGCGCAAGAAGTTCCAGGACGCGTTCACCAAGGAGCACGGCGTCAAGATCGGCTTCATGAGCTTCTTCGTGAAGGCCGCAGTGCACGCGCTGAAGAAGTTCCCGGTCATCAACGCCTCGGTCGACGGCAACGACATCGTCTACCACGGCTACTTCGACATCGGCATCGCCGTCGGCTCGCCGCGGGGTCTGGTGGTGCCCATCCTGCGCAACGCCGATCAGATGAGCTTTGCCGAGATCGAAAAGAAGATCGCCGAATTCGGCAAGAAGGCACAGGACGGCAAGCTGGGCATCGAAGACATGACCGGTGGCACTTTCTCCATCTCCAATGGCGGCACCTTCGGCTCGATGCTGTCGACGCCCATCATCAACCCGCCGCAGTCGGCCATCCTGGGCGTGCATGCGACCAAGGACCGCGCGGTGGTGGAGAACGGCCAGATCGTGATCCGCCCGATGAACTACCTGGCCATGAGCTACGACCACCGCATCATCGACGGCCGCGAAGCCGTGCTGGGCCTGGTTGCCATGAAGGAAGCGCTGGAAGATCCGTCGCGCCTGTTGTTCGACATCTGAGGACGCACACAGATGGCTGATACCAAGCAATTCGACGTCGTCGTCATCGGCGGCGGCCCCGGCGGCTACATTGCCGCCATCCGTGCGGCGCAACTCGGCTTCAACGTCGCCTGCGTCGACGAGTGGAAGAACGCCAAGGGCGGCCCGGCACCGGGTGGCACCTGCACCAACGTCGGCTGCATCCCGTCCAAGGCGCTCCTGCAATCGTCCGAGCACTACGAGCAGGCGCACCATCACTTCGCCGACCATGGCATCCAGGTCGAAGGCCTGACCATGGACGTGTCGAAGATGCTGGCGCGCAAGGACACCGTCGTCAAGCAGAACAACGACGGCATCCTGTACCTGTTCAAGAAGAACAAGATCACCTTCTTCCACGGCCGCGCATCGTTCGTGAAGACCGACGCCACTGGCTACGAGCTGAAGGTCGCGGGTGCTGCCGAAGAGAGCATCTCGGCCAAGCACGTGATCGTGGCGACCGGTTCGAATGCGCGTGCGCTGCCGGGCACGCCGTTCGACGAAGAGAACATCCTGTCGAACGACGGCGCGCTGCGTGTGGGCGCCGTACCCAAGAAGCTGGGCCTGATCGGTGCCGGCGTCATTGGCTTGGAAATGGGTTCGGTCTGGCGCCGCCTGGGTGCTGAAGTCACCGTGCTCGAAGGTCTGCCGACCTTCCTGGGTGCAGTGGACGAGCAGATTGCCAAGGAAGCCAAGAAGGCCTTCGACAAGCAGGGCCTGAAGATCGAGCTCGGCGTGAAGGTCGGCGAGATCAAGTCCGGCAAGGACGGTGTGAGCATCGCTTACACCACGGCCAAGGGCGAAGCCCAGACGCTGTCGGTGGACAAGCTGATCGTCTCGATCGGCCGCGTGCCCAACACCATCGGCCTGAATGCCGAAGCCGTGGGCCTCAAGCTCGACGAGCGCGGCGCCATCGTGGTGGACGACGACTGCAAGACCAACCTGCCCAACGTCTGGGCGGTGGGCGACGTGGTGCGCGGACCGATGCTCGCGCACAAGGCCGAGGAAGAGGGCGTGGCCGTGGCCGAACGCATCGCGGGCCAGCACGGGCACGTCAACTTCAACACCGTGCCGTGGGTGATCTACACCTCGCCGGAAATTGCATGGGTCGGGCAAACCGAGCAGCAGTTGAAGGCAGCGGGCCGGGCGTACAAGGCCGGCACCTTTCCGTTCCTGGCGAACGGTCGCGCGCGCGCGCTGGGCGACACGACCGGCATGGTCAAGTTCCTGGCCGATGCCACGACCGATGAAATCCTGGGCGTGCACATGGTCGGTCCGCAGGTCAGCGAGTTGATCTCGGAAGCCGTGGTGGCCATGGAGTTCAAGGCAAGCGCCGAGGACATCGCGCGTATCTGCCACGCGCACCCTTCGCTGTCCGAAGCCACCAAAGAAGCTGCGCTGGCTGTCGACAAGCGCACGCTGAACTTCTAGAGAAAGCTGGCGCCGCGGAGCCTGCCTCTGTGCGGGCCCCCGCGGCCGCCACCGACCATCTTGAACGTCAAACAAGCGTACGAAGCGGAACTCGTCACCCGCGGCTTTCGCAGCGACCCTGCCCAGTTGCGCGCAGTGGAGGCGCTCCAGCGATGTGCCGATGAGTGGGCCGAGTACAAGGCCCAGCGGTCTAACGCGCTCAAGAAGCTCATCCATCGGCCGGAAGTGCCGCGTGGCGTCTACATGTACGGCGGCGTCGGGCGTGGCAAGAGCTTCCTGATGGACTGCTTCTACAACGTCGTGCCGATCAAGCGCAAGACACGGCTGCATTTCCACGAGTTCATGCGCGAGGTGCATCGTGAGCTGCGCGAGTTGCAGGGTATCGTCAATCCGCTGGACGAACTCGGCAAGCGCATTTCCAAGCGCTACAAACTCATCTGTTTTGACGAATTTCACGTGGCGGACATTACCGACGCCATGATCCTGCACCGACTGTTGGCAGCGTTGTTCGACAACGGCGTGGGTTTTGTCACGACCTCCAATTTCAAGCCCGACGACCTGTATCCGGATGGGCTGCATCGCGATCGCATCCTGCCGGCGATCGCGCTGCTCAATGAGCGGCTCGAGGTGCTGAGTGTCGACAACGGAACCGACTATCGGCGCCGTACGCTCGAGCAGGTGCGTCGCTATCTCACGCCGAATGGCCCCGAGGCCGACCGTGAAATGGACGAGGCGTTCAATCAGCTGGCCGAAACCGCCGATGAAGATCCGGTTCTGCACATCGAGTCTCGCGAGATCGCGGCCCGCCGCAAGGCCGGCGGCGTGGTGTGGTTCGACTTCCGCAGCCTTTGCGGCGGACCTCGATCGCAGAACGACTACCTGGAGATCGCGACGCAGTTCCATACCGTGCTGCTGTCGGACGTGCCCGAAATGTCCGTCGGCCGGGCGTCGGAGGCGCGGCGCTTCACCTGGCTGGTCGACGTGTTTTACGACCGGCGCGTCAAACTGATCATGTCCGCCGAAGTGCCACCGGAGGCGTTGTACACCGAAGGCCCGCTGGCGCACGAGTTTCCGCGCACGGCGTCACGGCTCAACGAAATGCAGTCGGCCGAGTTCCTCGCGCTGGAGCGCCGGACCGTCGATACTCGCCTGACATGAAGATACTGCTCTGTGCCCTGTCGATCGCCGTTGCCGCCGTGCCGTTGCTGGGTGCACCCGACGCCGCCGCGCAGGCGCAAGCAACGGCGGGCAACACCGATTTCGCTGCCGAGCGTGCGCGCCTGGCGGCTCAGCGGCAGGCCATGGAGCAACGTGTCAAGACGCAGCAGGCCGAGTGTTACCAACGGTTTGTCGTCGAGTCCTGCCTGAGCGACGTTCGGGCGCAACGCCGCAAGGAAGACGAGGACATCAAGCGCCAGGAAGCTGCGATGAATGACATCGAGCGTAAGCAGCGGGGTGCCGCGCAGCTCGATGCGCTGGACCAGAAGAACGCCACGCCGCGGCCAGAGGATGCGCTGGAGACGCGTGCGCGCTCCGTCGAACAGCAAGCGCAACGCGAGCAGCGTGCGGCCGACAATGCGCGCAGCCGCGAAGCTGCAGCAGCAGAAAGCGCACAGAAACGCCGTGATTTCGAGAGCAAGCAGCGCACGGCTGCCCAAGACCAGGCCAAGGCGGCCGAACGCCGCGCCGAAAGCCCGGCCCTGGCGCGCGACTACGAGCAGAAGCTGCAGAAAGCCGCCGAGCATCGCGCCGACGTCGAACGCAAGAACGCAGAGCGCACCAAGCCGCGCTCGGCCCCCCTGCCTGCGCCGCCCTGAGCGTGTCCCAGGCTCCTAGCCTTTCCGCACAGGTCCGCGACGTCTTTGCGCAGGGCGGGGTGCTCTCACGCGCCGCTGATGAATTTCGTGAGCGCGGCGGGCAGACCGACATGGCGTTGGCGGTTGCGCGAACCATCGAGGACGGTGGGGTGCTGGTGGTCGAGGCCGGGACCGGCGTTGGCAAGACTTTTTCCTATCTGGTGCCCGCGCTGCTGAGCGGCGAGCGTGTGCTGCTGTCTACCGCCACCAAGACGCTGCAGGACCAGCTCTTCGGGCGTGACCTGCCGCGGTTGGTCGAGGCGTTGGGGCTGCCTGTACGTACCGCGTTGCTCAAGGGGCGTGGGAGCTATCTGTGCCTGCACCGTTTGCATCAGGCCCGGCACGACCCGTCGCTGCCCGAGCGAGGCAGCGTGCGCGCGCTGGCCAAGATCGAGCAGTGGGCCTTGGCCACACGCACGGGCGACCTGGCCGAGCTGCCCGGCCTGGACGAGCGTTCGCCATTGATTCCGCTGGTCACCTCGACGCGCGAAAACTGCCTGGGCGCCCAGTGCCCCGAGTTCAAGCCCTGCCACGTCAACCTCGCGCGGCGCGAGGCGCTGGCCGCCGACCTGGTCGTCATCAATCACCATCTGTTCTTCGCCGATCTGGCCGTGCGTGAATCCGGCATGGCCGAATTGCTGCCCAGTGTGCGCGTGGTGGTGTTCGACGAGGCTCACCAGCTCAACGAGACGGGCGTGCAGTTCCTGGGCTCCCAGCTGGGCACGGGCCAGGCGCTCGACTTTGCGCGCGACCTGCTCGCCACCGGCCTCCAGCAGGCCCGAGGCCTGGTCGATTGGAGTGCATTGGTGGCCGGCGTCGAGCGTGGCGCGCGGGAGTTGCGCCTGGCCGTTGGCAAGCAGTGGCCGGGCGCCAAGCTGCGCTGGCCCCATGCCGGCGCGCCGGAAGGTGTGCCCCTGCACCCTTGGCAGGACGCGCTCGACATGCTGCAGGCCGCGTTCGAGCAGGCCGCCGAGGGCCTGGACACCGTCAGCGAGATATCCCCCGACTTCGTGCGGCTGCACGAGCGCGCAACGCAACTCGCCGAGCGTTCGGCGCGCTTCGCCCAGCCCTGCGCACTCGCTTCGGTACGCTGGGTTGATGTCGGTACGCAGTTGCGGTTGGTGGAGTCGCCGTTGGACATTGCCGAGGCCGTGCGCACGCGGGTGCTCAAGCGCGATGCACAGGACGCGGAGTCGAACGGACGCGCGTGGATCTTCACCTCGGCCACGCTGGGCGATGATCCGCGCTTGCGCTGGTTCACCGAGCCCTGCGGGCTCGACGACGCCGAGGTGCTGCGGGTTCACAGCCCCTTCGATTACGCGTCGCAGGCGGCGCTGTACGTACCGCGCACCTTCCCCAAACCAAACGATCCGGCTCACAGCGGTGCCGTCGCCACGCTTGCGGCGCGGGGTGCCAGGGTGCTGGGCGGCCGCACGCTGGTGCTGACCACCACGCTGCGCGCGTTGCGAATCATCGGCGATGTGCTGCGCCAGCAGCTCGAGGCGATGGATGCGGCCGAGCGGCCCGAGGTCTTGGTGCAGGGCGAACTGCCCAAGCGGGTGCTGATGGACCGCTTTCGCGAGGGCGCGAGCGCTGGGCGTGCAGGCTGCGTGCTGGTGGCGTCGGCGTCGTTCTGGGAGGGCTTCGATGCGCCTGGCGACGCACTGCAGTTGGTGGTGATCGACAAGCTGCCGTTTCCGCCGCCCAACGACCCGCTGGTGGAGGCGCGTTCACAACGCCTGGAGGCGCAAGGCCGCAATGCATTCGGGGAGTATTCGCTGCCCGAGGCGGCGGTGGCGCTCAAGCAAGGGGCCGGACGCCTGATTCGACGTGAAAGCGATCAGGGCGTGCTCGTGATCTGCGACACCCGTCTGGTGGCGATGGGTTATGGCAAGCGCCTGATCGCGGCGCTGCCGCCGATGCGTCGACTCGACGGCGATTCAGACTTCGAGGCGGCGATCGAAGCCTTGCGTTGACCTCCCGCGAGTCCCACGAGAGGCAGCGAGGAAGGCAAAAGCCGCTGAACCTGAGAGGCCCTTAGGCTCTTCTCACCAGACCTTCCACCAGGGGTCGTCCTTGGCGCGGAATCCGCGCGCGAGGTACTCGCTCTGGGGGTAGTTGGTGACCAGCACGCGTTGGGCATCG
>NZ_JAUSRO010000007.1 GCF_030811835.1 Variovorax ginsengisoli
TCAGGCAGCATCGCGCTGCCCAACAGCGTCTTGCTCAGATCGAGCAGGCGCTACATTGCGAATAGCCCGTGTCCTGAAATACGGGGGCAAGATCACTACGGGGGTCTCAGCGGCGAGAGCCATAAGCTTTACGCGCGTGCGAAAACGGGGAGCTTCATAGTTGCTGTATGAGGGGTCGCCAATGAGTAGCGATCGAATGGTTCGGGCTCTATCAGTACAAAATTTGTCGCTTGCAATCCTTTGCTTGCTCTCGGCGTTTTTTGCCTCACCGTAAGCCGCCGCGATGTCTTTCAGTTCCTCGCGCAGAGCCTCGAGCTGGGTCTGTTTAGCTTTCCCATCGTCGCTCACCACGTACACAGGAGGAAGTTGCCTGTTTGGATCTTCAAAGACCGTGCGGTCCACGAAATCTCTGTTGAAGACCCGAATCGGTGGGAGCGCGGCCCCAGGAAAGTCTGAACCCTTGACGGCCTTCCCGTCCACCAATAGCTCCACTTCACCCTCAGGGGCGACTCCATCTTGGCAGTTTCGGAAGAGACTCGAAATCGAAGTCTTGCCAGACCCGTTCCAGCCGTAGATCAGGCTGAACTGCCCGAAGGACATGAGCCCAGCAGGCCAAGTGAAATCCTTGAAAACGCGATAGTTTCGAAGACTGTTCAGTCGCTCTATGGGCATCTTGTCCTCCGTTACTTTTATTGGTTCGACTCAGATGTCGAGCTTTGGCAAAGACTACGGAACATTGCTCGGGGCGGAGCTTAGTTCACTGGCACTACGTTTTCGAACACCCTCACATCGAGCTTGCTAGGCAGATCTTTGAAGGTCTTTGGCATGGAGCGCTCGAGTACAAGGTAGACCTTCACTGAAATGGGCTTGCCAGGTTGCTCCACCTTCGCCTGGGCCTCTAGGAGGGAGCGGTACTTCACGGCCTGGTAGACACCCCTGCGGTAGTCCAGTTCATCGCCATCAGAAACCCGAGACTTCACCTCGATACCCACCCACTCCTCTGCAGTTTCGAAAAACACGTCGATGACATCGCGCGAGTGAAGGGGGTACTCCTCAGTGGACTTCGCGCCAGGCGCAACACCAAACAACTCAGGGTGCTCAGCCACGTACCCTTTGAGAGCCTTATGCGCCTCCGACTCACCTCCTCCCCAACCGCCAGAACCCTTGCTACTACCAGGTGTACCAGGCTCTTTGATGACAGGTTCAAGGGGCTCAATACCGAGCTGTTGCAACACTTCTTTCCACCGGCTGCCGAAGTTCAATATTTTCCCGTACTCGACCTCGACCTCCGCTTCCTTCCGCTCTCGAGTCATCGAGGCATAGCCTGGAAACTTTGCACTCACACCATCGCCTGGCAGGCCATCTGTCTCATCACCTGTTGTCTTCACCACGATGGATGTGAGGTACGGGATCTCGTTGTTCCACGCTGACTGAATCTCATCAATCCAGCACGTGATGATGTGCAGCATCCCTCCTATGCCTCTTGGCCATGGAACACCCTTGTACGTCAAACAACCAATGCGCTCTGCCAACTCCATGTAGCTCATACGCTGCATGACCCCGTCACGTTGAGCCAAGACATGGGCCACCAATACCGGCAATGCCTTCTTGGCATACCCCACGTATGTCGCAGGCTCTTCATCAAGTGCGCCGTCTTCACCGTCCTCACTTGGCACAGGCGCAGCTACTGGGGCTGGGACGAGGATTGGCACATCCACCCCAAGTGGAGCTGCAGGGGGTGCGTTCACCAGATGCGGCGCCAAGCCATTCAATGGCACCAGCTCGAAGGTCCAAGGAGCAGCGCCGATGTAGTCATCATCCAAAACACCGGCCTTTCGAAACGCCTCAACGAGTTTCAGCCGCTCCTTCAAGTCTTCACCTCTCGTGCCGAAGATTGGCACCAGTTCGTAAGCCCTGTCTAGGCAAAAGTGCCCCACATGTCGCTCACCCTTCTCCAACTTTGTAGGATTGCCCACCGTTTCATACCCCACCACCAAGTGACGCGCCCGGATGGCCTGAAACAGGTTCTCATTGGCTTCCTTGCCATGCGTGATGGAGAGCTTCTCCCAGGACCGGCGCTTGCCGCCCAGGATAACGAAGCGCCTCAGTGCTTCACCGTCCTGCACCGACACGATGCGGTCTTGCCACACCGTGTTCACGAGGGTCTTGCCGTCCCTCGTGTAGTCATTCCAATGGGTCTCTCGTTGGGCGTGGTTCGAGCCCTTCCACCAGGTGTCGTACCCGGTCGTAGCCAGCCAGAAATCGTGCACTGCGCTCTCAATCCACTCTCCGTTGACGTATTCCATTGAGCCGTCCCGCAAATGTGTATATTTGTATCCATCGAGTCTATCCGCCACCATGCGCGCGCGGTAGGGGACGCGCTGGAAATTTCTGAGCAGACCGAGCTTTAACGCGAAACCCGGCAGTCGGGCCCACGAACTCGTGTGTCAGGTTTCGGAACTCAATCCAGACATCGGCGGCTCCCAGTCCGACGACTGCAATCGCTGCAAAGCCGTCGTTAAGAGCTGGTCTCGTAACAGCAGTCAGCTTTGTACGGCGATTGATCGCGTCCCCGCCGCATCGTTCGCCATAGCGCCACCAAAATCCCCCATGCCCCGCATCGCCCTCATCTCCGACACCCACAACCTCCTGCGCCCCGAAGCCCTGGCGTTCCTCGCCGGCTGCGACCACATCGTCCACTGCGGTGACATCGGCGGGCCGGAGATCCTGGCGCGGCTGGCGGTCATCGCGCCCTTGAGCGTGGTGCGCGGCAACAACGACGCCGCGCCGTGGGCGGCCGACATTCCGGTGTCGCTGACGGTGGTGCTGGGCAGCGTCGCGGTGCATGCGGTGCACGACATCGCCGATCTGCACCTCGGCCCGGAAGATGCCGGCGTGCGGGTGGTCGTCTCGGGCCACTCGCACAAGCCGTCGATGGTTGAGCGCGACGGGGTGCTGTTCATCAACCCCGGCAGCGCGGGGCCGCGTCGCTTCAGCCTGCCGATCTCGGTGGCCGAGCTGCAGATTGACGACGATGGCCGCGTGACGCCGCGGCTGGTCACGCTGGCGGTGCCGCCTGCGCCTGGGCGCCGCCAGCGGCCCGCTGTCTCACCCTCGTCTTCATCGTCATCTTGACGAAGACGGTGCGCCGCCCTGGGGCCGAAGGGGCGCCGCATAGTGCGCGCACAGCGCATCGACGAGCGCCGCCGCATAGACCGGCAGGCTCGCGCGATCACGCATCAGCAGGTAGCGCTCGCGCACGCTCCAGGGGTCGCTCAGCTCAATGAGCGCCAGCTGCATGCTCTGCTGATTGCGGCGTGCGGCCGATTCGGGCACCACGCCAATGCCGACGCCGCTGCCGATCATCCGGCACATCGCGTCGAAGCTCGCGAGCTGGATGCGCAGCTTCTGCCGCCGGCCGAGGTGCTCGGTCATCTGCGACAGAAAGGCGTGCAGGGTGCTGCCCTGCTGCATGCCGACGGCGTCTTCGTCGAGCGTCTCGGCAAAGGCGATGCGACGGCGCCGCGCGAAGCGGTGTTTGCGTGCGGTGGCCAGCACGAGCCGGTCGGTGCTGAAGTGGATCGCCTCCAGGCCCAGCGCGTCGACGTTGCCGGCCACGATGCCGAGGTCTGCACGGCCTTCCAGCACACCGCGGGGGATCTGAGCATTCGGTTTTTCCTGAAGGTCGACGTTGATGCGCGGATGGGCGGCGAGGAAGGCGGGCAGCAGTTCGGGCAGGAAGTCGGTCACCGCCGTGGTGTTGGCGAACACCCGCAGATGGCCGCGCAGCCCGCCGCCGTAGGCCAGCAGTTCGTCGCGTAGGCGATCAGTCTGGTTCAGCATCAGCCGCGCATGGTGCAAAAAGGCTTCGCCTTGCGGCAGCAGCCTGACGCCGCGCGCCTCCCGCGTGAGCAGCGGCAGGCCGCACTGCGCTTCCAGCGCCTTGATGCGCGCGCTCGCTGCGGCCAGCGACAGGTGCTGCCGTTCGGCCGCCCGCGTGAGGTTGCCCAGCTCGGCCGTGGCGACGAACAGCCGCAGGTCGTTCATGTCGAAATGCATGCGGCATCGTAGTCGAGCCTTCGGAATCTCCGAAGGCTTGGTTCCGAATTCGCAGATTGCGCCGCGCCATCGCAGCGGCCACCATGCGAAGCACAAGGAGACAACCCCATGCAATTTCGCGCCCTCGCGCTGGGTCTGGCCGTCAGTGCCGGCCTGCTGCAAGCCGTCCCGGCCATGGCCCAGGCCGCCTATCCGTCGCGCCCCGTCACGCTGGTCGTGCCACAGGCCGCTGGCGGCACCAACGACATCGTCGGCCGGCTGGTCGGCCAGAAGCTGGGCGAAGTGATCAACGCCAGCGTGGTGGTCGACAACCGGCCCGGTGCGGGCGGCAACATCGGCACGCAGCTGGTGGCCAAGGCGCCGAAGGACGGCTACACGCTGCTCATGACGATCAGCAGCAGCCAGGCCATCAACCCCGCGCTCTACAAGAACCCGGGCTTCGACCCGGTGAAGGACTTCCGGCCGGTCGGCCTGATCGGCGCGGTGCCCAACGTGCTGCTGGTCAACCCGGCGTTCCCGGCGAAGACGATGAGCGAGTTTCTCGCGCTGGCCAGGCGCAAGGACGCCAACTACCAGTACGCCTCGGCCGGCAACGGCACGCTCAACCACCTGTTGGGCGAGATGCTCAACAACATGGCCGGCATCCAGCTGCAGCACGTGCCCTACAAGGGCGTGGCACCGGCCATCAACGACGTGCTGGGCGGCCAGCTGCCGATCGTGTTCGCCAGCCTGCCGTCGGCGTTGCCGCACATCAAGAGCGGCAAGCTGCGCGCGCTGGCCGTCAGCGGCGAGAAGCGTTCGCCATCGCTGCCCGACGTGCCGGCCATCGCCGAGTCGGTGCCGGGCTACAACGGCACGCTGTGGATCGGCCTGTTCGCGCCCGCCGGGCTGCCCGCCGATGTGCAGACCACGTTGCAGGACGGCACGCGCAAGGCGCTCGCCATGCCCGACCTGCGCGAGAAGCTCGAGCAGCAGGGCGTCGAAATCGCGGCGCCGACCACGCCCGAGCAGTTCGCCGCGCTGCTGCAGGCCGACCTCGCGAAATGGGCGCGCATCGTCAAGTCGTCCGGCGCGGCGGTGGACTGATGGCCATGCTGACCCCCGAAGACATCGCCGCGCTGCAGGCGTGGCAAGGCCGCAGCGAAACGCTGCACGACGACATCACCGCGGCCCCCGTGCGCGCGCTGTCGGCCACGCTCGACCGTGACGATGCGGCACCGGCCGCCGGCACGCGGCTGCCCGAGCTCTGGCATTGGCTCTACTTTCTGCCGCATCACCGCCAGTCGGAGATCGGCCCCGATGGTCATCCGAAACGGGGCGGCTTCCTGCCGCCCGTGCCGCTGCCGCGCCGCATGTGGGCGGGTGGCCGCCTGCAATGGGAGGCGGGCAACCCGCTGCGCGTGGGTGACGCCACCCAGCGCGTGTCGACCATTGCCTCGGTCACGCACAAGACCGGCCGCAGCGGCGAACTGGTGTTCGTGCTGGTGCGGCACGAGGTGCACAACGCGCGCGGCTTGGCGCTCACCGAGGAGCACGACATCGTCTACCGTGCCGCCGCCGCGCCTGGCGAGGCAGCGCCCGCGCCGACACCTGCGCCGCAGAACGCCACCTTCAGCCGCACGCTCGTGCCTGACGAGGTGCTGCTGTTCCGCTACTCGGCGCTCACCTTCAACGGGCACCGCATCCACTACGACCGCCCTTACGTCACGGAGGTCGAGGGCTACCCCGGCCTGATCGTCCACGGCCCGCTGATCGCGACGCTGCTGGTCGACCTGCTGCGCCGCGAGCGGCCCGACGCGACGCTGTCGCGCTTCGAGTTCCGCGCCGTGCGGCCGACCTTCGACATCGCGCCTTTCCGGGTGCACGGCCGCCCCGATGCCGACGGCCAGCGTTTCAGCCTGTGGGGCGAAGACGCCGACGGCTGGCTCACCATGCAGGCGACCGCGACTCTGGCCTGAGGCCGCCGCGCCCAACGAATCCAATGAATCCAAACGACCGATGAAGACACAGATCCCCTCCCCCGACAGCCACCAGGAGATGCGCGAGGCGCTGCGCGCGCTGTGCGGCGGCTTCGACGCTGCCTACTGGCAGAAGGTCGACCACGAGCGCGGCTACCCCGAAGCCTTCGTCGACGCGCTCACCCAGGCCGGCTGGCTGGCCGCGCTGATCCCGGCCGACTACGGCGGCTCCGGCCTCGGGCTGACCGAGGCTTCGGTGATCATGGAGGAGATCAACTTCTCCGGCGGCAACGCGGGTTCGTGCCACGGCCAGATGTACAACATGGGCACGCTGCTGCGCCACGGCAGCGAGGCGCAGAAACGCCAGTACCTGCCGAAGATCGCGACCGGTGAACTGCGCCTGCAGTCGATGGCCGTGACCGAGCCGACCACCGGCACCGACACCACGCAGCTCAAGACCACCGCGGTGCGCAAGGGCGACCGCTACGTCGTCAACGGCCAGAAGGTGTGGATCTCGCGCATCCAGCATTCCGACCTGATGATCCTGCTGGCGCGCACCACGCCGCTCGCGGAGGTGAAGAAGAAGTCGGAGGGCATGTCGATCTTCATCGTCGACCTGAAGGATGCGATGCCCGAGCGCGGCGGCCAAGGGATGACCGTGCGCCCGATCCAGAACATGGTGAACCACGAGACCAACGAGGTGTTCTTCGACAACCTCGAGATCCCGGCGGAGAACCTGATCGGCGAAGAAGGCCAGGGCTTCAGGTACATCCTCGACGGGCTCAACGCCGAGCGCACGCTGATCGCGGCCGAGTGCATCGGCGATGCCTACTGGTTCGTCGACAAGGCCCGCCGCTACGCCACCGACCGCCAGGTGTTTGGCCGCCCCATCGGACAGAACCAGGGCGTGCAGTTCCCCATCGCGGCCGACTACATCGAGACCGAAGCCGCCAACCTCATGCGTTGGAAAGCCTGCGCGCTGTTCGACGCCGGCCAGCCCTGCGGCGCCGAAGCCAACATGGCCAAGTACCTGGCGGCCAAAGCCAGCTGGGAGGCCGCCAACACCTGCCTGCAGACGCACGGCGGCTTCGGCTTCGCCTGCGAATACGACGTCGAACGCAAGTTCCGCGAGACGCGGCTCTACCAGGTGGCCCCGATCTCGACCAACCTGATCCATTCCTACGTGGCCGAGCATTTGCTGGGCCTGCCAAGGTCCTTCTGATCGCCACACCATGACACGACCTCTGGACGGCATCACCGTCATCTCCCTCGAACACGCCATCGCCGCGCCGTTCTGCACCCGCCAGCTCGCCGACCTGGGCGCGCGCGTCATCAAGGTCGAGCGCCCCGGCGCCGGCGACTTTGCGCGCGCCTACGACCAGCGGGTGGACGGCGAGGCCTCGCACTTCGTCTGGGTCAACCGGTCGAAGGAAAGCCTCACGCTCGACCTCAAGCAGCCGGCCGCGCTGGCCGTGCTGCAGGAGCTGATCGCCGGTGCCGACGTACTGGTGCAGAACCTCGCGCCGGGCGCCGCGGCCCGCATGGGCCTGGGCTACGACACGCTGCAGGCCCGGCACCCGTCGCTCATCGTCTGCGACATCTCGGGCTATGGCGGCGACGGCCCGTACCGCGACAAGAAGGCCTACGACCTGCTGATCCAGAGCGAGGCCGGCTTCCTCTCGGTCACTGGCACGCCCGACGAGCCGTGCAAGTCGGGCAACTCGATCGCCGACATCGCCGCGGGCATGTACGCGTACACCGGCGTGCTCGCCGCGCTGCTGCAGCGTGGCAAGACCGGCAAGGGTTCGCACGTCGACGTGTCGATGCTCGAATCGCTCGCCGAGTGGATGGGCTTCCCGATGTACTACGCCTACCAGGGCGCGACGCCGCCGCCGCGCAGTGCCGCGTCGCACGCGACCATCTACCCCTACGGCCCCTTCGTGGCCGGCGACGGCGGCACCGTGATGCTCGGCCTGCAGAACGAGCGCGAGTGGCGCGTCTTCTGCGAGAAGGTCTTGCTGCAGCCGGCGCTGGCAAGCGACCCGCTCTTCGACGCCAACGCGAAGCGCAACGAGCACCGCGCGGCACTCAAGGCCATCATCCTCGAGACCTTCTCCGCTTTGAGCAGTGCGCAGGTGCTGGAGCGGCTCGACGCCGCGCAGATCGCCAACGCCCGCATGAACGACATGGCCGGTCTGTGGGCGCACCCGCAGCTGCAGGCGCGCGAATGCTGGCGCGAGGTGGGCTCGCCCGCAGGCGCCATTCCGGCGTTGCTGCCGCCGGGCCGGCAGAGCGCCTTCGACTACCGCATGGACCCGATCCCGGCGGTGGGCGAGCACACCGAGGCGATCCTGCAGTCGCTGGGCCGCAGCGCGGCCGACATCGCGGCACTGCGCGCGGCGGAGGCGATCTGATGACGACTTCATCGCTCGCAGGTCGCCACGGCAGCACGTCGGTCCTGGCGCTGGCGCGCACCTTCCTCTTCGTGCCGGGCGACCGACCGGAGCGCTATGCACGCGCGCTGGCGAGCGGCGCGGGCGCCGTGATCGTCGACCTCGAAGACGCTGTGGCGCCGGAGCGCAAGGACACGGCCCGCACGCAGATCGCCGAGGGCTTCGCCGCGCTGCCGGCCGAAGCGCATGGCCGTCTGCTGGTGCGCATGAATGCCGCCGACACGCCGTGGCAGGCGGACGATCGCGCGCTGGTCGCGCGGCTGGCTGCGCAGGGCCTGCTCGCCGGCGTGGTGCTGCCCAAGGCGGAGCGTGCCACCGACCTCGCGGCGCTGGCCCAGGCCGTCGGGCCGGCCGCCGCGCTGTTGCCGTTGATCGAGTCCGTGGCCGGGCTGGATGCCGTTGACGCGCTGGCCGCATCGCCGCAGGTGCTGCGCCTGGTGTTCGGCCATCTCGATTTCCAGGCCGACGCCGGCATGGCCTGCGGGCCGGACGAGGCCGAACTGGTGCCGGTGCGGCTTGCGCTGGTGCTGGCATCGCGCCGGGCCGGACTGGCGCCACCGGTCGATGGGGTCACGACCGACTGGCGCGATGCGACGCGGCTCACGGCCGAGGCCTTGCGCGCGCGCCGCGGCGGCTTCGGCGCCAAGCTGTGCATCCACCCGGATCAGGTCGCCGGCGTGGAGGCCGCCTTCGCGCCGAGTGCCGACGAACTGGCCTGGGCACGCCGTGTGCGCGATGCGATGCGTGCAGCCGGTGGTGGCGGTGTCGTCAACGTCGACGGCCGCATGGTCGACGGGCCGGTCGTCAAGCTCGCCGAGCGCCTGCTGGCGCAGGACGGCCGAACCGCCTGAGCATCAAGCACGCCGACGCGGCTGGCGTCAGCGGCCCACCACCGACCAGCCGGCCTGCTGGTTGCTGCGATCGTTCTCGTATTCCCAGGCCGTGCCGCAGCGGTCGCAGCGGTAGCTGGTGATCGTCACCGTGCCCTGGTCGCGCTCTTCCTTGCGGTTGGAGCGTTGCACCAACTCGGCATGGCCCGGCGCGCGGCGCCAGTTGCGCTGGATGCCGGCGCAGGGCTCGCACAGCTCCATCTTCTTCAATTCGCTCTGTCGAGCCAGGTCCTTGGTCATGGGGTGGCTTTCAGTGGTGGTGGCCGTGCGCGCCGTGCACGTGGCGATGCGCGATTTCCTCGGGGCTGGCCGCATGCACGTCGACCACCGTGATGCTGAAGCGCAGCTGCTTGCCGGCCCAGGCGTGGTTGCCGTCGAGCAGCACCTGCGGGCCCTTGATCTTCACCACCGTGAACACGTGCTCGCGGCCGTCGTCCAGGCGTCCCTGCAGCTGGCCGCCGACCTTCACGCCTGGCGGGAATTCCGACTTGGGGATGGTGCGCACCAGCGACTCGTCGCGCACGCCGAAGCCGTCTTCGGGCGCCAGGTCGAGCGTGACCTTGTAGCCCTTTTCCTTGCCGTCGAGCGCTGCCTCGATCTTGGGCAGCGTGTTGTCGTACCCGCCATGCAGGTAGGCCATCGGCTCGGGGCTGGCTTCGAGCATCTTGCCCTGGGCGTCGGCGACCTTGTAGGTCAGGGTGACGACGGTGTCTTTTTCGATTTTCATGCGGCCATTTTCACTTGATTCGCCGCAGCGCTCATGTCAGAGGGGTGTGCCCGGCTGCAGGTCGGGTGTCGCCGGCAATCGCGCCAGGCCGCGCAGCGGCGAGGCGAACACCACCACCGCCTGCAACGCGAAGCCCGCCAGCGCCAGCCAGAAGCAGGCCGGCGCGCCCCAGCGTGCGCCCACCAGGGCACCGAGCGCAGCCCCCACGGGCCGCGCGCCGGCATTCACCGTGAGGAACAGCGCCGACACGCAGCCGAGCTTGCCGTGCGGCGTCACGCTCTGGCGCAGCGTGGTCGACGTGATGGTCCAGACGATCGGTCCCGCACCGAACAGGAAGAAGGCCAGCGCTGCCAGCGCGCCGCTGGGCACCGCCAGCGTGGCAGCCATGAGGCCGGCCGCGAGCACCGACACGGCGGGGCCGAGCTGAACGGCCCGGCCAAAGGGCAGGGCGGTGGTGATGCGCGACGCCAGCAAGGCACCGACGACCATGCCCGCCCCGTAGGCCGCCAGCGTGAGCCCGACGCCCCGGGCGTCGAGCCCGAGCCCGTGCACGGCATAGGTGACATAGGCGGCCTGCAGCACGAACCAGGCGATGTTCCAGACCACGGCCGTCAGCAGAACGGGCCGCAGCATCGGGTGCTGCCAGATCAGCGCGGCGCCTTCGCGCACCTCGGTCAGCGGATGGCGGGCGTGCACCTGCGCGGCGGGGTCTGGCGCCGGCTCGGCGATGCGCAGCAGCAGCGCGACGGCGGTGGCCGACAACACCGTGGCCAGCACGAAGGCCGACGTTGCACCGCCCCAGGCGACGAGTGCGCCTGCCACGGCCGGGCCGGCGGCGAAGGCGGCGCTGCGTGCGAGTTCCAGGCGCCCATTGCAATGCGCCAGCGCATCGCGCGCCACCAGTGCAGGCAGCAGCGCCGGTGCCGCCACGCTGAAGCCCACCGTGCCGATCGCACCGATGAAGCCGAGCACACCCAGCCAGGTCACCGACAGCCCGCCAGACAGCACCGCGAGCAGCAAGCCGAGCAAGGCAAGAGCGCGCAGGGCCTCGGCCGCCACCATCAGGCGGCGTTTGGAGACGCGGTCTGCCAGCACGCCCAGTGGCATCGACAGCAGCAGGAAAGGCAGCGTCTGAACGGTCGCCAGCAGGCCGATCGTGCCGGGCCCGGCATCCAAGAGGAGCACCGCCACCAGCGGGACGGCGGCAAGGCTGAGTTGTTCGGCCGACTGGGCGGCGAGGTTGGCGCCGGCCAGGCGCGCAAAGGCGGACGCGCGGCGATGTGGACGGCGAAGGGGAACGCAGCTGTCGGTGTTGTCGGGGCTGTGCATGGCGAGAGTGGGGCGCTACAAAGCAATGCGCCATCGTCGTCCCCTTTGCCCGCCGATGCTGGCCGTTACCGGACGTGCGAATGCCAGGCCTGCGCCGCAGGCCGTGCATTCAACTGCGCCGGGTTCAGCTGCGCCGGGCGGTCAGCCACTGGTTCGGCGCCAGCGCCGCGCCGACCACGCGCACCTCGCCGATGTTGCCGAAGAAGCCGTCGGCCCGCGCGCCGTCCCAGGAGCCGCCGCCCACCACCCAGGGTGAGGTGGCAGACAGCGTGGCCAGGCCGGGCGCATTGCTCACGTTGCGCAGCACCGGGGCGCCCTCGACGTACATGGTCGTGTCGTGCGAGACCGGGTCGTTGACGATGGCGATGTGTGCCCAGCCGCCGGCCACGATCTCGCCCGACCAGTTGGTGCGCGGCGAGTGGGCGTTGGCCGGGCTCGGCACCACTTCCCACTGCACTTCGCGCAGGCTGGAGATGGCGAAGAGCATCGGCGGCGCTTCCGGGTCGCCGCCCGAATAGCCGGCCAGGTCACCGCGGCGGCCGTCGCGCGTCATGATGTTCATCCAGGCCTGCTTGCTGCTCGTCCAGCTCGGATCGATCTTGATGAAGGCCTCGACCGTGAAGCCGTTCGACAGCGTCTGCGCGTTGATCGGTGCGCTCGTGTCGGTGAGGAAGTAGCTCAGGCGCGGCACGTTCTTGTCGGTGTTCTGGAAGCGCACCGAGCCGGGCGCGGCCGACAGGAAATGGCGGTCGTCGCTCCAGACGATGTCGGCGGCGGTGGCGCCGGTGATGCCGCGCTGGTTCAGGGCGTCGCGGTGCAGCGGATTGGCGCCGGTCACGTCGGCGATCACGGTGCCCGGGGCCACCGGCTGGTTGGCCGTCCCGCCCACGAAGCGCCAGTGCGCCAGCGTGTTGGCCACCTTCGGGTAGTCGTCGGCATCGGCCGGTGCGCGAGGCGCGACCACGGTCGGCTCGGTGTAGTTGGCCAGGATCATGGCCTTGGCCTGCGCCACCAGCGAACTGGCCACGTTGGCCGTGCCGGTGCCGAAGGTCTTGTTGAAGCCCGAGAAGCGCTGCGCGAAGTCCATGTCGATGGTGAACGCCTCGTTGGCGCCTGTGAGCACGGCCTGGTCGAAGCTCGTCAGCGTGTCGGCCGGCTTCTGCGGCACCCAGGGCGAGAACGACAGCACCTTGATCTGCTTGTGCGTGAGGTCGAACTCATAGAGGCGCATCAGGCCATTGCCGCCCTGGTAGGCCATCTGGTAGTCCACCACCATCTCTTCGACCTTGTGGCCGAAGTCGTTGATCTTCGTCAGGTGGGCGGCCCCGTGGTGGTGGCCGTTGAGCGTCATGAAGATCTGGTCGTTGTCGTGGATCAGCTTGTCCCAGAGCATCTTGCCGTAGTCGGTCTCCAGCGGCGTGACGCCGTCCGAGGCAATGTTGAGCAACTGGTGGTTGACCAGGATGACCGGCAGCGTCGGGTTCTGTGCGATCACCTGGCGCGCCCAGGCGATGCCCGCGTCGGAGATGCGCCACGACAGCGACAGCACCATGAACTTCTGGCCCTGCGCTTCGAACACGTGGTATTCGTGGAAGCCGGTGGCATCGCGCGCGCCGAAGGTCGACTGGCGCTTGGCGCGCGTCGTGCTGAACCACTGCAGGTAGGGTTCGTTGGCCAGCGTGCGGCTCGCGTCGGTGCCGCGGGTCGGGTCGACGGTGTAGTCGACGTCGTTGAGCACGTCGTGGTTGCCGGCCAGCACGCTGTAGGGGCGCTTGGCCACTTCGAGCACCTGCATGGCGCTGTCGGCCACCTTCCATTGCTCGGGTTTGCCGACCTGATCGACCACGTCGCCCAGGTGGATGGTGAACGGAATGTTCAGCGCCCGTGCGTTGGCGGCGATCCATTGCGTCTGCGCGGCGAAGGGCTCGCTGCCGAAGCGGCGCTCGTACTGGTTGCTCTCGCCGGAGGTTGCATAGCGGGCGTAGAACTGCGTGTCGGGCAGCACGGCCAGTGCGAAGGCCGAGATCTGGGTGTTCGCCACCGGCGCGGGCGCCGGGGCTGCAGGGCTGGGCGCCGGGGAGGCGGCCGGTGCGGCGCCATCGTTGCCGCCACCGCAGGCGGCCAGCAGCGTGCTACTGCCGACCGTCAGCAGCGACGCGCCCATTTTGAGGATCTGGCGGCGCGCAGGCGCCTCGTGGGGGGCGGGAGCTGCAGGCAACTGTGTGCGGGAGTCGTCGGAGGCGGACATGTTCGATGACAAAAGAAATAGGAGGAATTGAGGAGAAATCCCGAGGGGAGGCGGCAGCTTAGGCAGCGGTCATGACGCTCGAATGAAACCTTTATGACTCATTGCCATGACGACACGGATGACGACACCGCCATGCCCTGCGGCGGTGCAGCAAAGCAGGCCCGGCTTTTGCTTAAGGGTTGTCCATCGTTGACTGTCGACAGTTCGCACGGTCGAATCGGCCGTCTGACAAGGAACCCAAGGAAGCCGGAAATGTCTTTGCACGCTGTGAACCCTTCTGCGCCCGACGCGCACCCCACCGAACGCCAGGTGCGTGAAGACCTGGCCGCCGCCTACCGCCTGGTCGCGTACTACGGCATGGACGACAGCATCTACACCCACATCTCGGCGCGGGTGCCTGGCACGAAGGACCAGTTCCTGATCAACCCGTTCGGCATGCTGTTCCAGGACATCACGGCCTCGTCGCTGGTCAAGATCGACCTGGAAGGCCGCATCCTCGACGACTCGCCCTATGACGTGAACCCGGCAGGCTTCACCATCCACAGCGCGGTGCATGCGGCGCGCCACGACGCGGCCTGCGTGCTGCACACGCACACCGTGGCCGGCGTGGCGGTGTCCTCGCTGGCCTGCGGACTGCAGCCGTGCAACCAGTGGGCGCTGCAGTTTCACGAGCGCGTGGTCTATCACGACTTCGAGGGCATTGCGCTCGACGCCGACGAGCGCGACCGCCTGGTGGCCGACCTCGGCCCGACGGCGCGGGCGCTGATCCTGCGCAACCACGGTTTGGTCACGCTGGGCCGCACCGTCAGCGAAGCTTTCATCCTGATGCTGAACCTCGAGCGCGCCTGCCGCGTGCAGGTCGCCATCCAGTCGACCGGCCAGGCCGCGTACCCGGTGCCCGCGGAGGTCTGCGAGAAGACCGCGCGGCAGTACGAAAGCGGCGACAGCACGCGCGAGGTGGGCGAGGCCGACCCGAATGCGCGCGAATGGCGCGCCATGCTCCAGCGCATCTCGCCGCCGCGCGCGTCGTCCTTCCGCGACTGACGCCCACCCCTTTTCCCTTCGCCTTCCTCCCCACGTCCCGACCCAGTCACCAGGAGTACCGTTCCCATGAAACGTCGCAATCTCATCCAGATGGGTGCCGCCACCGCCGCCGGCTTCACGCTCGCGGGCGTTCCCCTGCATCTGCTGGCCGCCGGCAAGAAGGGCGGCGTGATCAACGCCGTCGTGCAGCCCGAGCCGCCCAGCCTGATGGTCGGCATCACGCAGAACGCGCCCACCCAGCTGGTGGCGGGCAACATCTACGAAGGCCTGCTGCGCTACGACGAGAAGGTCAACCCGCTGCCGGGCCTGGCGACCTCGTGGACCTCGAACAAGGAAGGCACGGTCTTCACCTTCAAGCTCAAGCCCGGCGTGACCTGGCACGACGGCAAGCCCTTCACCGCCGACGACGTGGTGTTCTCGGCCGACGTGTTCCTGCGCAAGACCCATGCGCGGCTGCGCGCCAACCTGGCATCGGTCGAGAGCATCAAGGCGCTCGACCCGCTGACCGTCGAGTTCAGGCTCAAGTACGCCTTCGGTCCGTTCCTGGGCATCTTCGAGGTCGGCAGCATGCCAATGGTGCCCAAGCACATCTACGAAGGCACCGACTTCGCCACCAACCCGGCCAATGCCACGCCGATCGGCACCGGCCCGTTCAAGTTCAAGGAATGGGTCAAGGGCAGCTACATCCAGCTGGTGGCCAACGACAAGTACCACGTCAAGGACGTGCCGATGGTCGACAGCGTGTACTTCCACATCATTCCTGATGCGGCCTCGCGCGCGGCGGCGTTCGAGTCCGGCAAGATCGATGTGGTGCCTGGCGGCTCGGTCGAGTACTTCGACGTGCAGCGCCTGGCCAAGCTGCCCGGTGCGGCCGTCACCACCAAGGGCTGGGAGTTCTTCGCGCCGCACGCCTGGATGTGGATCAACAACCGCAAGGCGCCGATGGACAACGTCAAGTTCCGTCAGGCGATGATGTTCGCGATCGACCGCGAGGCGATCTGCAAGGTGGCGTGGCAAGGTTTCGCCAAGCCTGCGACCGGCCCGTTCAACAGCAACATCAAGTTCTACAGCACCGACGTTGCCAAGTACCCGCGCAACGTCGAGACCGCCAAGAAGCTGCTGGCCGAGGCCGGCTACAAGGGCGAGACGCTGCGCCTGCTGCCGCTGCCCTACGGCGAGACCTGGACGCGTTCGGCCGAGATCCTGCGCCAGAACCTTGCGCAGGTCGGTGTGAAGGTGGAGATGGTCGCCACCGACGTGGCCGGCTGGAACCAGAAGCTCAACGAGTGGGACTACGACCTCGCCTTCACCTACGTCTACCAGTACGGCGACCCGGCCTTGGGCGTGGCGCGCAACTACACGAGCGCCAACATCGCCAAGGGCTCGCCCTTCAACAACGTCGAGGGCTATTCGAACCCGAAGGTCGATGCGCTGTTCGAGGCAGGCGGCAAGGAACCCGATGCCGAGAAGCGCCGGGCGATCTACCTCGAAGTGCAGAAGATCCTGCTCGATGAAGTGCCTGTGGCCTGGCTCTACGAGATCAACTTCCCGACGCTCTACCGCACCAAGATCAACAACCTGGTGAGCTCGGCCATCGGCCTGAACGACAGCCTGGGCACGGCGAGCATCGGCTGACATGAAGCGCACGCAGTTCATGTTGACCCGCGTGCTGCAGGGTCTGATCGCCGTCCTGCTCATCGCCACCGTCAACTTCATGCTGGTGCGCGCCGCGCCAGGCGACCCGGTGTCGGTCATGGCCGGCGAGGCGGGGGCTTCGGACGCGCAGTTCGTGGCGCAGTTGCGTGCGCAGTTCGGGCTGGACCAGCCGATCACCACGCAGCTCGTCACCTACCTGGGCAAGGTGGTGCAGCTGGACCTGGGCTATTCGTACCGGCAGCAGCAGCCGGTGCTCAAGCTCATCCTGGAGCGGCTGCCCGCCACGCTGCTGCTCACTGGCAGCGCCTTCGTGCTGTCGCTGATCTTCGGCATCACGCTGGGGGCGTTGTCGGCGCGAAAGGCAGGCACCTGGGTCGACAGTGCCATCAGCCTGGTGGCGCTCGTCTTCTATGCCACGCCGCTCTACTGGCTGGCGCTCATGGCCGTGCTGGTGTTCACGGTGCAGCTCGACTGGCTGCCGGGCTTCGGCTTCAGCACCGTGGGTTCGGGCGCCACCGGCCTCGCCCTGGCCTGGGACATCGCGCAGCATCTGGTGCTGCCGGTCCTGACGCTGGCGCTGTTCTACATGGCTGTGTATGCACGCATGACCCGCGCCGCCATGCTCGAGGTGGCGCAGATGGACTTCGTGAAGACCGCACGCGCCAAGGGCGTGAAGCCGGGCCGCATCCTGCGCGCCCACGTGCTGCGCAACGCGCTGCTGCCGGTCGTCACGCTGGCCGGCATCCAGGCCGGTGGGCTGATCGGCGGCGCGGTGCTCACCGAGACGGTGTTCGCCTGGCCGGGCCTGGGCCGGCTGATGTTCGACGCGCTGCTGCAGCGCGACTACAGCCTGCTGCTGGGCACTTTTCTGGTGACTGCTGCCATGGCCGTTCTGTTCAACCTCATCACCGACCTCGTCTACACGCTGGTCGACCCGCGAATAGAACTATGACACTCAAGAGTCCTTTCTGGCGGCGCTACATGCGCAACAAGGGCGCCGTGGCCGGCATGGTCGTGCTGCTGCTGGTTGCCGTCGTCGCCGTCTTCGGCCCGTGGATCGCCACCAACGATCCGTGGGGCATGGTGCAGCAGCCGTTCCTGCGACCGTGGACCGAGCCTGGCTTCGCCCTGGGCACCGACACGTTAGGCCGTGACATCCTTTCGGGCTTGATCTACGGGGCGCGCATCTCGCTGCTGATCGGCCTCGTGTCGACCGTGGTGGCGCTGCTCATCGGCGTGACGCTCGGCGCCATCGCCGGCTACTTCGGCGGCTGGGTCGACGCGGCGCTGATGCGCTTCACCGAGATCTTCCAGGCGGTGCCGAGCTTCGCGCTGGCCATCGTGCTGGTCGCGATCTTCCAGCCGTCGGTGGGCTCCATCGTCGCGGCCATCGCCATCGTCTCGTGGCCGCCGGTGGCGCGTCTGGTGCGCAGCGAGTTCCTCACGCTGCGCCAGCGCGACTTCGTGCAAGCCGCGCTGCTGGCCGGGCAGTCGACGCCGCGCATCATCCTCACGCAGATACTGCCCAACGCCATGTCGCCCATCATCGTGATGGCTTCGCTGATGATCGCCACCGCGATCCTGCTGGAGTCGAGCCTGAGCTTCCTCGGCCTGGGCGACCCGAACCAGATGAGCTGGGGCTACATGGTCGGCTCGGCGCGCACCGTGCTGCGTCAGGCGTGGTGGATGGCGCTGTTTCCGGGCCTGGCCATCGTGCTGACGGTGCTGGCGCTCAACCTTGTGGGCGAAGGCCTGAACGACGGCCTCAACCAACGCCTCGACGGGAGAACGAAATGAGCGTCACCGCCATCAAGCCCGTGCAGCCGGTGCTGGAGGTCGTCGACCTCAGCATCTGCCTGCCGTCCGGCGCGGACCGCGCGCTGGCCGTCGAAGGCGCATCGCTGTCGGTGCTGCCGGGGCAGACGCTGTGCGTCGTCGGCGAATCCGGCTCGGGCAAGTCGATGATCGCCAATTCGGTGATGGGCCTGCTGCCGCAGCCGCACGTGCGGCCGGTCGGCGGCAAGATCCTCTTCGAAGGCATCGACCTGCTCACGTTGACCGAGCCGCAGATGCGCGAACTGCGCGGCCGCCGCATCGGCATGGTGTTCCAGGAGCCGATGACCGCGCTGAACCCGGTGATGCGCATCGGCGAGCAGATCGGCGAGGTGTTCGACGCGCACATGAATGTGCCGGCCGACGAGAAGCGCAAGCGCATCCTCGCCGCGCTGGCCGACGTCGGCCTGCCCGAGCCCGAACTGTTGATCGACGCCTATCCCTTCCGCCTGTCGGGCGGCCAGCGCCAGCGCGTGATGATTGCCTGCGCGCTCATCCTCGAGCCGGTGCTCCTGATCTGCGACGAGCCGACCACCGCGCTCGACGTGACCACGCAGGCGCAGATCTTGAAGCTGGTGCGCGAGCTGCAGCAGCGCCGCGGCACCGCGGTGCTCTTCATCACGCACGACTTCGGCGTGGTCTCCGAGATCGCCGATCAGGTCGTCGTGATGCAGACCGGCAAGGTGGTCGAGGCCGGCCCGGCGCACGACGTGCTGCAGGCGCCGCAGCATCCGTACACGCGCAAGCTGATCGATGCCATTCCCACCGGCACCGCCACGCGCGGCCCGTCGACCAGCGACGCCCCCTACGTGCTGCAGGTGCAGGACCTGTGCAAGACCTACCGCTCGGGCAACGGGCTGTTCAAGCGCGGCCGCGCGGTGCAGGCTGCCAAGGACATCAGCTTCGACCTGCGCCGTGGCGAGACGCTTGGCGTGGTCGGCGAATCCGGCTCGGGCAAGTCGAGCGTGGGCCGCTGCCTGGTGGGGCTTGCACCCTTCGACAGCGGGCGCATTCTCTTCAACGGGCGCAATCTCTCGCAGGGCGGCAACTTCCGCGCTGCGGCAGAAGGCAAGATCCAGATGGTCTTCCAGGACCCGTACGCATCGCTCAACCCGCGCCACCGCGTGGGCGCGGCCATCGCGGGCGGCCCGATCGCGCAAGGCGTGGGCAAGTCCGAGGCGATGGCGCGCACGATGGCGCTGCTCAAGCTCGTCGGCCTGGGCGCTGACGCGGCCGACCGCTACCCGCACGAGTTCTCGGGTGGCCAGCGCCAGCGCATCGGCATCGCCCGCGCACTGGCCATGCAGCCTTCACTGCTGGTGGCCGACGAGCCGGTGTCCGCACTCGACGTGTCGGTGCAGGCGCAGGTGCTCGAACTCTTTGCGCAGGTGCGCGAGGAATTTCAGCTCGCCATGGTCTTCATCACGCACGACCTGCGCGTGGCCGGGCAGATGTGTGACCACATCGCCGTCATGCAGCGCGGTGTGGTGGTCGAATACGGGGAGACGGCCAAGGTGCTGGGCGACCCGCAGCACGCGTACACGCGCAAGCTGATCGAGGCCGTGCCGCGGCTGTCGTCGCCGGCTGAACCGGCCGCCCTGGTGGCCTGAGCCGAATCCATCGAAGACCCCTCAACCTCGAAGAACCTGAAGATGAAGAAGCCCCCTGTCGTCGCGCTGCTGAGTTCGGCGATCTCCGTGCAGTACCTGGCCGACGCTTTCGAGACGGCGCAGCCGGGCATCGACGTGCGCATGGGCGACGACCTCGGCCCGCTGGAGGACATCGACGTCGCCGTCTGCTGGTTCCCGCCGCACGGCCGGCTCGCGCAGTTCCCGAACCTGCAGCTGGTGCAGTCGCTGGCCGCCGGCGTCGACCACATCCTGGCCGACCCTGCGCTGCCGCGCCACCTGCCGCTGTGCCGCATCGTCGACGACACGATGGCCGCCGGCATGAAGGCCTATGTGAGCTGGGCCGTGGTGCAGCATCACCGCGGCATGAAGGCGTATGTCGCCAGTTCCGACGCCGCGAAGTGGGAAGAGCAGCCGGTGGTTTCGCCGCGCCGGCACCGCGTGGGCATCGCCGGCCTGGGCACGCTGGGCCTGGCCTGCGCCGACGCGCTTGCGACCATCGGCTACCAGGTGCGCGGCTGGAGCCGCAGCGCAAAGAGCGACCTGCCCGCCGGCGTGACCGGCTTCCACGGCGCCGACCAGCTCGATGAATTCCTGTCGGGCTGCGACACGCTGGTGTGCCTGCTGCCATTGACGCCGCAGACGCAGGGCTTTCTCAACGCCGACCTGTTCGCGAAACTACCGCGCGGCGCGCACCTGATCAACGTCGGCCGCGGCGACCATCTGGTCGAGGCCGACCTGCTGCCCGCGCTGGCCAGCGGCCAGCTGTCGGCCGCCACGCTCGACGCGTTCTCGGTCGAACCGCTGCCCAAGGACCACCCGTTCTGGGGCCACCCGAACATCCTCGTCACGCCGCACATCGCGACGCGCACCGACCGTCTCGTCATCGCCCAGCAGACGCTCGCCAACCTGGCGGTCCTCCGCGCAGGCCAACATCCGCTCAACCAGATCGACCTCGAACGCGGCTACTGAGCCACTGCCTGGCCGATCGCACCCGGAGACTTCCATGAACGCCATCCCGCAAGCAGCCACCCACGCCGAGAATGCCGCGCACGACGTCGCGTCGCACCTGCACCCCTTCACCAACCTGGCGACGCACCCGCAGGTCGGCCCGCTGGTCATCACGCGCGGCGACGGCATCTTCGTGGAAGACGACCAGGGCCGCCGCTACCTGGAGGCGATGTCGGGCCTGTGGTGCGCGTCGCTGGGCTTCAGCAATGCGCGCCTGGCCAAGGCCGGCAGCGATGCACTGCACGGGCTGCCGTACTACCACACGTTCAACGGCCGCTCGAACCCGGCCGCCATCGCGCTGGCCGACAAGCTGATCGCGCTGGCCCCGGTGCCGATGTCGAAGGTGTTTTTCGCCAACAGCGGCTCCGAGGCCAACGACTCGGCCGTCAAGCTGGTCTGGTACTACCACAACGCCATCGGCAAGCCGGCCAAGAAGAAGATCATCGCGCGCAAGAACGCGTACCACGGCGTCACCGTCGCGGCCGCGAGCCTGAGCGGCCTGGTGCCGAACCACCGTGACTTCGACCTGCCGATCGACCGCATCCTGCATGTCGACTGCCCGCACCACTTCCGCTATGCCGAACCGGGCGAGACCGAGGAAGACTTCGCGAGCCGCCTGGCCGACAACCTCGAGAAGCGCATCCTCGAAGAAGGCCCCGACACCGTGGGCGCCTTCATCGCCGAGCCGGTGATGGGCGCGGGCGGCGTGCTGGTGCCGCCGGCCACCTACTTCGAGAAGGTGCAGAAGGTGCTCGCGAAGTACGACGTGCTGCTGATCGCCGACGAGGTGATCTGCGGCTACGGCCGCACCGGCGAGATGTTCGGCTCGACCACCTTCGGGCTGAAGCCTGACATCCTGACGAGCGCCAAGGCGCTGTCGTCGGGCTATGTGCCGATCTCGGCCGTGATGGTCAACGAGAAGGTGCATGCCGCCATTGCCGCCAACAGCGGGAAGATCGGCACCTTCGGCCACGGCTTCACCTACTCGGGCCACCCGGTCGCCTGCGCCATCGCGCTGGAAACGCTCAAGGTCTACGAGGACGAGAACATCCTCGCGCACGTGAAGTCGCTGGTGCCGCAGTTCCAGAAGGCACTGCACGGCTACGAAGGCCGCAAGTACGTTGGCGAGGTGCGCGGCGTGGGCCTGATCGCCGCCATCGAGCTGTACGCGGACCCGGCCCAGCGCGTGTCCTTCGACCCCGCGAAGAAGGCCGGCGCACGGCTGGCCGAGCTGGCGCTGGCGCAGGGCCTGATCGTGCGCGCCATGGGCGACGCCATCGCCTTCTGCCCGGCGCTCATCACCACCGCCGCCGAGATGGACGAACTCTTCGTGCGCTTCGAGCGCGCCATGACCATCTTCGAGGAGACCTTCGCATGAAGGCCTTCTTCACCGACGACCAGTTGCTGCATGACCCGCAGCAGTACATGCGCGTCGGCCGCATCTGCAAGCCGACGGACCTGCCCAGCCGTGCGCATGCGCTGCGTGATGCGCTCGCGGGCCGCGGCATCGCGCTGGCATCGCCACCGGACGTCGGCCGTGCGCCGCTCGAAGCGGTGCACAGCACGGATTACCTCGACTACCTCGAGACCGCCTATGCGCAGTGGCGCGAGCTGAAGGTCTTCGGCCTGGAACCGGGCATCGAGGTGCTGCCGAATCTTTCGCCGTACTACAACGGCGCGCCCGGTGTGGACCGCGCGCCGTGCCCGTCACCCTCGCTCATCGCGCGCACCGGCTACTACATCAGCGATCTGTCGTGCCCGCTCGGGCCGCACACCTGGCGCTCGATCCTGCGCTCGGCGCACACGGCGGTGGCCGCTGCCGATGCGGTGCTGGCCGGCGACGACGTGGCCTACGCGCTGTGCCGCCCCTCGGGCCACCACGCGCACCGCGACCGCGCGGGCGGCTTCTGCTACATCAACAACAGCGCCATCGCGGCGCAGCGCCTGCGCCAGCAGCATGGACGCGTGGCGGTGTTCGACGTCGACGCCCACCACGGCGACGGCACGCAGAACATCTTCTATGCGCGCGGCGACGTGCTCACCGTGTCGACGCATGCGGACCCGAGCGGCTACTACCCGTTCTACACAGGCTACGACCACGAGCGCGGTGTCGGCGAAGGCGAGGGCTTCAACCTCAACCTGCCGCTGGCGCACGGCACGGGCAACGATGAGTTCCTCGACGCAGTCGACCGCGGTGTGGCAGCGGTGCGCGCGTTCGCGCCCGGCGCGCTGGTGCTGCCGCTGGGCTTCGACACCTACAAGGACGACCCGATCAGCGTGCTGAAGCTCGACCTCGACGCCTACCGCGCGCTCGGCGAGCGCATCGGCGCGCTGCAGCTGCCGACCGTGGTGGTGCAGGAAGGCGGCTACATGGTCGAGGCCATCGGCCCCGCGCTCGACCAGTTCGTGCAGGGCTTCCTGTCCACCCGATGAACGCCGAACGATGAGCGCCGCCATCGCCTCGTTGCGCCCGCCGGGCTCCCGAAGCGCGGGCGTCGCGATCTTCTTCTGCGCGCTGGTGGCCTTCGCCTCGTACGACGCGTTCTGCAAGTACATGCTGCAGTTCTACCCGGCGCCCTTCGTCAACGTGATGCGTTACTTCGCGGTCATCGGCATCGCCTTCGCGATGCTGCTGCACCACGGCGACCTGCGCATCTGGCGCGCACCGCAGAAGCCACTGCTGCTGTTGCGCGGCGTGATGCTGGCGACGGTGGCCACCTGCTTCATGACGGCGCTGCTGTGGATGCCGCTGGCCGAGGCCACCGCCATCTACTTCACCGCGCCGCTGCTCATGGTCGCGCTGTCGCCGTGGCTGCTGGGCGAGACGGTGCGGCGCAGCCGCTGGATCGCGGTGACGGTCGGCTTCGGCGGCATGCTGCTCATCGTGCGGCCGGGCGGCAACCTGCCGCTGCTGGGCACGGTGCTGATGGCCGTGTCGGCCGTCTGCTACGCGATCTTCCAGTTGCTCACGCGGCGCCTCGCGGGCCACGTGGCGAGCCCCGTGCAGTACGCCTACACCGCCATCGTCTGCCTGGTCGTCACGGCCATCCCCGCACCCTTCTTCTGGCCAGCGCAGCACGTGCCCGTCGGCGACGTCTTGCTGCTGTTGGCCGGCGGCGCCTGCAGCGGCGCGGCGCAATGGCTGCTGCTGGCCGCGTTCTCGCGCGTGGAGGCGTCGACGCTCGCGCCCCTCAACTACTTCCAGCTGCTGCTGGCGGTGGGCTTCAGCACGGTCTGGTTCCACAGGCCGCCAGACCCGATCGCCATCGCGGGCATCGCGTTGATCATGGCCGCCGGCATCTACCTGGCACGCGCCCGCACCGCACCTCGACAATCGGCCGCCCGCGCAGCAGCACACCAATGAAGAGACAACATCCATGGCCAATCCAACCACCGACACCGCACTGTTCGAATCCGTAGAGACACCCGACCTCGTCGACCTGGTCGAAGCGCAGCTCACGCGTGCCATCGTCGACGGAAAGCTGCCGCCGGGCAGCCGCATCGTGGAGGCCGACATCGCGCGCCGCATGGGCATCAGCCGGGCGCCGGTGCGTGAAGCGGCGCGTCGGCTGGAGCGCCAGGGCGTACTGGTCGCGCGTCCGCGCCACGGCTTTGCGGTGCGGACCATCAGCGTGCAGGAGATCGACGATCTGTACGAAGTGCGCATCAGCATCGAGCTGACCAGCATCGAGCTGGCCTGCCGCAAGGCCGACGACGCCGGCCTGGCTCGCGTGAAGGCGCTGTTCGACACCATGGTGCGGCCTTCGCCCGCAACGCCGCAGGACGAACGCATTGCCACCGACCTGGCACTGCACACGCTCATCTGCGAACTGGGCGGCAACGCGCGCCTGCTGCGCATCTTCATGGACACGCAGATGGAGCTGCGCATGATCATCGCGCTGATCAATGCGGTCGACGATTCGGCCGCCGTGGCCGCCACGCATGGCGTGATCGTCGACGCACTGCTGCGCCGCGACACGTTGGCCGCCCAGAAGGCCATGCGCATCCACCTCGAATACGCCTGGGAGCATGTGCGCGCGCTGTTCGTCGAGCAGCACGGCGATGCCCCACTCCAGCCGCGCCGCCGCATCGAACTCGGAGCCATTGCATGAAAGTCGTCTACACCGACACCCACAAAGACCACGACCCGCAACTCTTCATGGTGCGCGGCAAGTTGAAGCGCAGCAACGAGCAGCCCGAGCGCGCCTTCCGCCTGCTGAAGGCGGTGCAGGCCGAGGGCCACGAAGTCATCGGTGCCCAAGACTTCGGCCCCGCACCGCGCGCGGCCATCCACACGCCCGAGTACCTGCGCTTTCTCGAGACGGCCCATGCACGCTGGCAGCTGCTGGACGACCCGTCGGACGAGGTCATGCCCAACATCCACCCCTTCCCAGGCCAACCCTGCACCTACCCCGAGAGCGTGGTCGGCCAGGCTGGGTTCCACATGGGCGACGCTGCCTGCTCGATCGGCGCGCACACCTGGGCCGCGGCCATCGCGTCGGCGAACATGGCGACGCACGCGGCGCGACTGGTGCTCGACGGCGAACGCGCCGCCTACGCGCTGTGCCGCCCACCGGGCCACCACGCCTACGTCGACCGGGCCAACGGCTTCTGCTATCTCAACAACGTGGCCATCGCCGCGCAGTACCTGCGCCGGGTCCACGATCGCGTGGCGATCCTCGACATCGACGTGCACCACGGCAACGGCACGCAGGGCATCTTCTACCGGCGCAGCGACGTGCTGACCATTTCGCTGCACGGCGACCCGCGCAATTTCACGCCTTTCTTCACCGGCCATGCGCACGAGCGTGGCGAGGGCGAAGGCCTGGGCTACAACATCAACAAGCCGCTGGCGCTGGGCACCGACATCGACGGCTACCTGCCCGCGCTGCGCGACGCCTGCGACAGCATCCGCGCCTTCGCGCCGGGGGCGTTGGTGGTCGCGCTCGGGCTCGACGTGCATGAGAAGGACCCGTACAAGGGCATGAAGATCACCACGCCCGGCTTTGCCGTGCTGCTGGCCGAGATCGCGCGCCTGGGCCTGCCGACGGTGCTGGTGCAGGAGGGCGGCTACCTGTCGGACGACCTCGGCCCGAACATCGCGAGCGCGTTGCGCGGGTTCGAGAGCGTTGCATGAGCGCTGAGTTCGACGACGCACAGGTGCTGAGCGAGGGCTCGCCCGAACTCGATGACGCCTGGGTCCACGCGCTCGCGCAGGAACGCTGGGGCATCGCGGGCGAGATGAAGCCGCTGACCGGCGAGCGCGATCGCAACTACCGGCTGGCGCGCGCATCGGACGGCGCACGCTTCATGCTGAAGATCTCGCACCCGGCAGAGACCCCGCTGGTCGCCGACTTCCAGACGCAGGCCTTGCTGCATCTCGCGAAGGCCGACCCGACGCTGCCGGTGCAGCGCATCGTGCCGGCGCTGGACGGCGCGCCGTCGATCGTGGTCGACCCGGGCGATGGCTTGCCGCGGGTTGCGCGCGTCTTCACCTACCTGCCCGGCCTGCCGCTGCCCGACGCACCGCGCACGCCGCTGCAGCAGCAGAACCTGGCGCGCATGCTGGCGCGGCTCGACGTGGCGCTGGCCGGCTTCGACCATCCCGCCGGCGACCTGCCGCTGCCCTGGGACCTGCAGCGCGCCGAGAGCGTGCGCGGCCTGCTCGCGCACATCGCCGATGCCGACCGGCGCGCGCTCGCCACGGCGGCGCTCGACCGCTTCGAGCACACGGCGCAGCCGATGTTGCGCACGCTGCCCGCGCAGCCGATCCACAACGACTTCAATATCTACAACGTGCTGGTCGACCCGCACGACACCGACCGCATCGCAGCTATCCTCGACTTCGGCGACATGGTGCGCGCGCCCTGCATCGACGACCTGGCCGTGGCCGCGGCCTACCAGATCGGCACCGACGACGATCCGCTTGGGCCCTTCGCCCACATCGTGCCCTTCGTCGCCGCGTACCACGCCGTGCGGCCGCTGTCGGCGACCGAACTCGACCTGCTCTTCACGCTGATCACCGCCCGGCTGGTGATGGTGGTCGCCATCAGCGGCTGGCGCGCCGCGCGCTACCCGGAGAACGCGGCCTACCTGCTGCGCAACAACCCGCTGTCGTGGGCACGGCTGCAGGCCTGCGAGCGCGTCGGCCACGCCGCGGCCACGTCAGCCTTCCGCAGCGCCTGCGGACTCTGAAGCGAAAGCACCCCATGTCCTCGATCCCCGCCCAGACCCAGGCCCTGATGGAACGCCGCGCCCGCGTGCTCGGCCCGGCCTACCGCCTGTTCTATGAAACCCCGCTGCACCCCGTGCGCGGCGAGGGCGTGTGGCTGCACGACGCCGACGGCAAGCGCTACCTCGACGCCTACAACAACGTCGCGTCGGTCGGCCACTGCCATCCGCACGTGGTCGAGGCCATCGCGCGGCAGGCCAGCATCCTCAACACGCACACGCGCTACCTGCACGAGGGCGTGCTCGACTATGCCGAGCGGCTGCTCGCGACGATGCCGAGCGAACTCGCGCATGCCATGTTCACCTGCACCGGCAGCGAGGCCAACGACCTGGCGATGCGCATCGCGCGTTCGCACACGAAGGCCGAAGGCCTGATCGTCACGCGCTTCGCGTACCACGGCGTGACTTCGGCCATCGCCGTCGCCTCGCCCTCGCTCGGCAAGTTCGTGCAGCTCGGCGACAACGTGCGCACCGTGCCCGCACCCGACAGCTACCGCATCGCGCCGTCGGACATGGGGCCTGCCTTCGCGGCCGGCGTGCGCGAAGCCATCGCCGACCTGAAGGCCCACGGCATGGGTCCCGCCGCGCTGCTGGTCGACACGTCGTTCTCCAGCGACGGCATCTTCACCGACCCGCCCGGCTTCCTGGCGGAGGCGGTCGAGGCGGTGCGCGAGGCCGGCGGCATCTTCATCGCCGACGAGGTGCAGGCCGGGCTCGGCCGCACGGGCGATGCGATGTGGGGCTTCCAGCGCCACGGCGTGGTGCCCGACATCGTCAGCATGGGCAAGCCGCTGGGCGCGGGCCATCCGCTGGCCGGCATCGCGATCCAGCCTGCGGTGCTGGCTGCCTTCGGCCGCGAGTGCCGCTACTTCAACACCTTCGGCGGCAACCCGGTGTCGATGGCCGCCGGCATGGCGGTGCTCGACGTGGTCGAGCGCGAAGGCCTGGTCGCGAACGCGCAGCGCGTGGGCGCGTACCTGCGCGGGCGACTCACGCAGCTCGCGGACCGCCACGCGCTGATCGGCGACGTGCGCGGTGCCGGCTTCTTCGTCGGCGTCGAGATGGTGAGCGACCGCCAAGCGCGCACGCCAGCCACGGCCGAGACGGCGCGCATCGTCAATGCGATGCGCGAGCGCGGCGTACTGTTCAGCGCCACGGGCGAGCACGCCAACACATTGAAGATCCGCCCGCCGCTGGTCTTCTCCGAAGCCAACGCCGATTTGTTGGTTGGGACGCTGGACGAGGTGCTGTCTTCGGCTTGAGTTGTCGGCTTTCTACCGGCTTGTGTTCGTGGGCGGGCCGAGGGCGGCGGGTGACTCCTTCCGCTCATGTCCCCCGGCCTGCGGCCTCCTCCTCTACTTCGCTGCAGGAGTCACCCACCGCCCTCGGCCTTGGGCACGTCGTGGTGTTTGCATGCGCAGAGAAAACGCCGACCTTGAGTGATGTGCACTTGGAGCGGCTGAAAGTTGGAGATACGAAGTTGCGGGGTCTTTCCTGGAGGACCGCTTTGGGCCCCAAGCGGCTGTACGAGCTTCTCGAAAGCGGAAGTACGCTTGTCGGCTTGCCACCATCTCCTGCGGAGAATTGCCTGGACCGGCTGCTTCTCGCCGCTCCCTGCCGGCCGCTCCGCGGCAACCTTGCTGCGCGGCTGACTGGCTCCCGCCATCAAGGCTGACCTGGGAACGTCTCTGCGCTTTCCGGAAGTGTCACCCACGGAAGGCGTCGTTGCGTCCATATCTGCCTTTTCGGTGTGCCCAACTCCTGCCGCTGCTTGAGCGTCCCGATTCGGAGCGAATAAGCTGCCGGCTCTTCGACCGCGCATGCATACAACGGTGTGCCGCATGTTTCGCAAAATGCCAGAACCCTCTTTGCGCCGCTGGCAGCGGTCTTGACATAGGTGCGAGGAGCGCCCCTCACCAAACGAAAGCCGGCCGCGGGCGCAGAGATGTTGGCTCGAAAGGCGGAGCCCGAGTGGGCTTGACAGTCGGTGCAGTGACAAACTGTGATGCTGCCCTCCTGAACTTCGGCTTCGTATGCAATCGCGCCGCAATGGCACTGACCGTCAACCTTCATGTGAATTCTCCGAATGGGACTGACTCGGCCTGGCGCATCCTGCTGCAGCTAAGGACCGCGCTTTGGCAAAAGGCAGGGTTGTCTTGGTAACTCGATACTCAAACATCGATGACCTCTCCGAGAAGCCCCTCTTGTTTGGGCCTTGCAGAGCCACGCAGGCCGCACCGACTACTACGACTGGTCCTGGCCGACTGACGACGTTCGTCACCCGCGGTGGGCACGACTAGAGACGCTGACTGAATTCTTGTCGGGGTCTTTTACGTTGGCGAAAGCATATCCATTCGCCTTATGGACGGCGCCGAACTTGAGCCCCTGTGCCGCTGCCTCGGCTACGAAGGCTTCAACGTCGCTCACGTGAAAGCTCAATTTCACACCGGCTTGCCCCAGCTTTACAGATTTGGCTGCTTGATGGATGAGTATTCCTGCACCGACATCCGCCGCCTTCAGCTCGATGAGACCCTCGCTGACTTCACCGGTCGTGATAAACCCGAAATGCTTGGAATAGAAATCGGCAGATTTCCTCATGTCACGAGCATAGATGAGGATTGTGCCAAGCGATGCTTTCATGGGAGGCGATTGAATTTTCGATTCAGTGGAAAAAAGGTCTCTTGACAGGTGCGTAACTCTCGAATCCTGCCATTGGGCTGACCGACCGCTTTTGGCCGAGTCCCGCCATCGTAGCTGAGGCTGCGCCGGGCAAAAAGCGGAACTTACGGCGTTTCCAAAGCGGCCACTCGTTTGTTACCGAATCATAAAGGTCTTCATCCAATCTAGCAGATACCAACCACTTATTGCTAGAACCGTTGAAATTATGAACGCTTCGACAGTAATAGAATTTAGAGCCATTTCCAGCAAATTGGATTTTTTTCATATTCGAGAAAGTAGCCGCCCGTATCAAAAAATCCTTTCACGAACACGGAAATTACCTGCAGGCACCTGTGCAAGCCTAATACTCCTAGAAACGAAAACGCCACGTATGCCCACGGTGCAGATAGCCTGCTCCACGATGACATTGCAGTGACTCCAGCCAAGGCGATACAAACGACAAAAGGGAGCATGAGTGAAACGAGAAACAACATATGTTGGCCTAATGAAGTGAGACACCCGGGTGTAGAAAAATAGCTAAAGGAAGACTAAGGTCCGGAGAGTCGAAGTCATAAACAACCGCTTCTGGCCGAGAGCAGAAGTGCATCTGCAGCAATTTGGTAAGGTGTTGAAAAATTTCTTCTTTTGGCATCTGATCATGGTTTCAGATTGTTGTCTTTCTTGTATATTTCGCTATTGGTTTCACGAAGAAAATCTAAATAAACAAATCCAGCCGGCCTGTGTTTTTTATATTCAAGAAATTGTTCGTAGTAACCAAATGCGCCTCCTAGTCTAGAAGATAGCAAGGCTGACTCGTCCTTGCTTATTCCGTCGATGTACCCCGACTTCTTGCCTTTTTGGTTCACTCGCGACAATAGCAGGTATGTAGCGCCGTCGATATTGGATACGAAAATCCGTGCTCTTTCTTCACTGTCTTTGCCATCGTCAAAAACGAGTTTGAACTTGTTTTTGTCTTCAAGAAGATATTTGAGTATTTTTGCGAATACATCAGGATTGGGCAAACTCAGTGTATAGCCTTGAAGCGAAGCCCCTCCATTTTTTGAGTAAAAACATGTCGGTGATGAAGCGGCTGAATCGACTATTGGAATCTCGATGCCGCCGAAGACTGCCGTACCATTTTTCTCAACCACATAGCAGGTGTACTGCACCTCCTTCGTCCCAATTCCTGCACCCGAACTTGACAGCCTGAAATTATTCAGCGCGCGACTCTCGAGCGGCAAGGATTTGCCGATTTCGATAGATTTGGAATGGCATGGCTGGAACAAGGCCGCCAGGCATAGCAAGAAGAAAATTTTAGTTTTTCTCATTTCCGCAACAATTCAGAATTTGTGGGTTTGGGGAATTGCACAACGCATGCTGATCATGGGCCTGCGAGTGCCGAGGTCCGCTCCTAGCCGATGGCAGACGTCCGTCGAAGCACCCAAATAGGACGTTCTCCAGCTTCCTCAAGCGGGCGTAGACGAAGCCCATTCGCTGCTTGAGGACAGGAATGGCGGAAGAGTCTTGACAACCTCTGCGGGCCCTTCGATATCCCAGGAAAAGACGCAGCAACCGCATCCGTTCATCTCCGAGACGAACGTCAGGCGTGATTCGTTATCCCGTAGCCACGCCTCAGCCAGTTCGACCTCGCAAGCGTTATCCGTAACCGCGCAAATAGATGCTCGAACTTGCATTGTCGTCCTCGTGTTTCTATGTCCGCTTCTGGCCGCCGAAAGCAGCCACTGGCCGATATGCCTACACCTTTGACTTTATCGCGGTGTCTAGGATTTTTGCGAGTGAAGCAGAACAGCTCGTGTCATTCGGCACGATCCCCCCCCGCCGCTGGTCTTCTCCGACGCCAACGCCGACCTGCCGGTCGAGACGCTGGACACGGTGCTCGCCTCGTTGTAAACAGCCGACCATGACCGACAACATCTGGCGCCTTTCCGCATCCGACGTTGCGCACCACATCGCGCAACGCACCTTCTCCGCCGTCGAGGCCGCGCAAGCGGCACTGGCCCGCCTCGACGCCGTCAACCCGCAGCTCAACGCCGTGGTCGACTGGCGGCCTGACGAGGTGCTGCAGCGTGCCGATGCGATCGATGCCGCACTGGCCCGCGGCGAGGACTGCGGCCCGCTGGCCGGCGTGCCGATCACCGTCAAGGTGAACATCGACCAGGCCGGCTTCGCGACCACCAACGGCGTGACGCTGCAGAAGGACCGCATCGCGGCGACGAACAGCCCGGTGGTCGACAACTTCTTGAAGGCTGGCGCGGTGATCGTCGGCCGCACCAACACGCCGGCCTTCAGCTACCGCTGGTTCACCGACAACCGGCTGCACGGCCGCACGATCAACCCGCGCGATGCGTCGCTCACGCCGGGTGGCTCGTCCGGCGGCGCGGCTTCGGCCATCGCGGCAGGCATCGGTCACATCGCCCACGGCACCGACATCGCCGGCTCGATCCGCTACCCGGCCTACGCCTGCGGCGTGCACGGCCTGCGACCCTCGCTGGGCCGCGTGGCCGCCTTCAATGCGTCGGGGCCGGAGCGCAACATCGGCGGGCAGATCACCGCCGTGTCGGGTCCGATCGCGCGCACCATCGGTGACATCCGCCTGGGCTTGGCCGCGATGTCCGGTGTCGACGACCGCGACCCGTGGTGGGTGCCGGCGCCACTCACCGGCCCCGATGCACCGCGTGTCGTCGGTCTGTGCGTGCGGCCCGACGGGCTGGACACATCGCCGGCAGTGGCCGCCGCCCTGGTCGATGCCGCCGAGCGCCTGCGCGACGCCGGCTGGCAGGTGGAAGAACTCGACGACCTGCCGCCGCTGCAGGACGCCTGCACCACGCAGATCGTGCTCTGGATGGGCGACGGCTACGACGCGATGGTCACCGCCGCACAGCAGGAAGGCGATGCCGGCGCCATCGCGGCGCTCGCGGGCCAGGCGGGCCTCGTCGGCACGGCAGGCGCGCCAGACCTGTCGAAGGCGCTGATCCGACGTGCCACCCTGGCGCGTGCCTGGCAAGAATTCACCACGCGCTACCCGGTGCTGCTGATGCCGGCGAGCGCCGAACTGCCCTTCGCGTCGGACCTCGATCTGCAGGGGCCGGAAGCCTACGCGCGGGTGTGGGCCGCGCAGTCGCCGATGATCGGCCTGCCGCTCACCGGGCTGCCGTCGCTGGTCGTCTCCACCGGCATGGTCGGCACGCGCCCGGTCGGCGTGCAGTTGGTGGCGGGGCGCTTTCGCGAAGACCTGCTGCTGGCGGCCGGCGAGGCCATCGAGGCGCACGGGACGCCGCCGGCGCCGGTCGATCCTGTCGCCTGATTCGGAGCGCTGTCGTTGCCGCTCGTGGCCGAGCGGCAACGACGTTTGTTCGACGGGAGTTCATACAAAGCCATTCATCGCGATATCGTGAAAAATTGGTCATTGAGGCAGATTAATTCCAATGATCGAAGTCAATTCAGTTGCTTGGCTTGGTTCGGGTAAGCAATACTTTCTTTGCCGCTTTTAGGCGTGGTTCGAGTGCATGTCACTCGTGTTCGTTGAGCAGCTCAGGGAGATAAAATGGCAACACGAGCCAATCTTTACGGGAAATCGCAAGTCGTTCTGGGAGATAGAACCAGCCATGGAGGCGTGGTTATTTCCGGCAGTGCCACGAGCTCGTGGCATGGAATACCCGTCGCTAGAAAAAAGGATCGAGTGTATTGCCCGAAATGCGCCCCTCATTTCTTTGAAATCGCTGAAGGCTTGGGCAACTGCACCGATACCGATGCAGCGCTCCCTCTTGCTACCGAGGGCCACTTGACCACTTGTGGCGCGGCGCTCATCGCTGAGAGCGCGCCTTCACGCTTGCTGCTTGAAGTCTTGCACTTTTCCAATGGAAGAGGATTTGACGATCGCTATATCTTGCGAGACGAGAGCGGTCAGCCGATGCCGTACACCTATTATGCAGCGAAAAAGCTGGATAACTCAATCGAGTACGGTACAACTGACGAGGCAGGGCATACGCACATTTTCCTCACAGGCGAGGAAGAGAGTTCCATTATTTTTTACATTGCGGGCTAGTATGGCGAGTCAAACGATAACAGACGACAATGGCGAGATTCTGCGGTTGGTTGCCAGGACCAAAACGACGCAGCATAGCGACGACTCGATCAAGACGATCACGACTGATTCAACTACGGTGGAGGTAATTGTCAGCGACGGGAGGGTTGTCAGTCAAGGTTCTCAATGGGGGCATGTCGCCATAGATATCGATGGCACTGTCTACGGAATGTCTCATAACGGCTATGACAAAAGAGCTAAATCAATCTATCTCAATGCGAATTCATATCGTGATTCAATTGGTGTGGTGCTGAGAGTTTCTGTTGCTGAAAAAGAGAAAATGAAAGACGAACTTGAGCGCCGACTGAAAATAGGAGGTGACTACAATGTTCTGTTGAACAGTTGTTCTACGAATGTTGCCGATGTTTTGGAAAGTATCGGCATACTTGCTCACGACCCTCGATTTTTCTTTGCCCCTTCTTCGAGTGCTGGTGTCGCGCCGAAAGAATTGTTGATTTTCATCCTGAGATCAAAGCGGGTTGTAAAAAGAAACGAGTACTTTATAAAATAATTATCGATGCCGAAGGAGCCTTTGGAGTAGTTTTTACTCCAGGCTTGCGCGTACAAATTTTTGATTGCACTGTCAATGAGATGGCGATTGCTGCTAATATTTGAATTTGAAAGCGATGAGAAAATCCGTCTTTATTATTTTTTGCGCGTTATTTGCCTTCGGGTGTCAGAAGCCTGCTGGGAGGTGGAGGGCACTTGAGGATATGCCTGTTTTTAGCGACGCAAATGAAGCAGATCAAATTAAATTCACTGTTAAAAAAGGTGATATCTGCGCCCTGGGCCAAGAGCGAGTTGTAAAAATCTTCATGTACAAAGAAATCGCGTGCGACCAAGGCAATGGATGGATTATGTATAGCAACGGCTATCCTTTTGAGAAATTAGAATAATAAGTATTTTTTTGGCAATTAAGGATGCTGGTGTGGGTTTTATGTAAAGGGTAAAATTGAACGATTTTGGAGATTGGTTTTGCAAAATTTTGAGCCCGGCCGTTAGGGTGGTTGCCTTCGTTTCGGTTCTTATTTGTTTTATTTTTAGGCTGTGAGTCATTCATCCTTGGGCGCCAAAATACATTGGCGAGTTTAAGTGGACTCGGGTCGTTGTCGTTGGCGATCCAAGCAAATCGCAAGGAGTGGAAACCAAGGTTTTTGGCTCCATCGAAAAACTGCATGAAATATTCTCCCTAAGCGCGGGGGACTAGTGTTTTTATTTGACAGGTGAGGAATGGGTCTGGCGCGACAAAAAGGATCCGGCATTTTCGCTGGTTCCTATTTTTTGTCCTACGAAAGGCGGCGGGTGGGCAATGCCGCCTAGTGAGAGCGCCTTGAAAGCTTCCTAGCCTGTTGAGCGTGGGGTTCGGAGCAGGCAAGCGCGCCGCCCCGAGGACGCGCCGTCCAAGAGACCCCGGTTAATCCCAACCAACCAAAGCTTCGCGTTTCATGGTTCAGCCCGCTTGAGTGGGATGAACCGCGCCTGAAAAAAGCGAAATCTCCGCTCTTGAAGTCGACGAGGGCGTGCCCTATGTACGCCCTCGGAAGCGCTGGACACGCCTCCGGCGCCTCCTTCGATTCAACGCATCAATGGAGGTTATCGCCATGTACCGATCGCTTTTTCCGCGCGACATGTTCGCCGAACTCGATCGCCTGCAACGCGACATGCAGCAGGCCTTCGATCTGTCGCCCACCATCCGCGGCATCGGCCGCAACGGCTTCCCGGCCATCAACGTCGGGGGCACGCCGCAGTCCATTGAGGTCTTCGCCTTCGCGCCCGGCGTCGATCCGACCAGGCTGGAGGTCAACCTCGAACGCGGCCTGCTGACCATCGCCGGTGAGCGCAAGGCCGACCTGCCGAAGCCCGAAGACAAGGCCGCCGTGCACATCAACGAGCGCTTCGAAGGCAGCTTCCGCCGCGTGCTCACGCTGCCCGACGATGCCGACCCGGACGCGGTCGACGCCAAGTACCGCGACGGCGTGCTGCACATCAGCATCCAGCGGCGCGCATCGGCCCAGCCGCGGCGCATCGCCGTCCAGTGATTTTCAACATCGACACCGCAAGAAAGGAGTGCATCGTGAACACCCATCAGACACCTGCCACCACCCGCGGCGCGTCGAACACGCCGACCGCAACGCAGCAAGCCCAGGCACGGTCGCGCTACAGCGACGCCGCGCTCACGCCGCCGGTCGACGTCATCGAAGACAGCGGCGGCATCACGCTCTACGCCGACCTGCCGGGCGTGTCGCGCGAGAAGCTGCAACTGAACGTCGAGGCCGACACGCTGACCATCGAGGCCGAGTCGGCGCTCCCGTCGCCCGAAGGCCTGCAGTCGAGCCATACCGAAGTTGGCCTGGCGCGCTTCCGCCGCGTCTTCACGCTGAGCAAGGAGCTCGACACCGAGCAGGTGTCGGCCGAGTTCGCGCAGGGCGTGCTGCGGCTGCGCATCCCGAAGGCGCAGCATGCGCAGCCGCGCCGGGTCGAAGTGAAGGTGGCCTGAGGCCCTACTTCAGTTCGATCTCCACGAAGACGAACTCGTGGTCGTTGGCGTTGATCACGTTGTGCTCGACGCCCGTGAGCCGCGTGTACGACACGCCGGCGGTCAGGGGGCTGCGAACCTCGCCGTTCGGCGTTTCCAGCAGCAGCGTGCCGGTGGTCATGGGCACCACGACGTAGTCCATGCCGTGGCGGTGGTAGCCGGTTTCCGCGCCGGGCGGGAAGCGCCATTCGGTGACCTTGACGCGGTCGTTGTCGATCTGGACGGTGGGGATGGCGGTGGGGCGGGTCATGCGCGTCATCGTGCAAGGGGCATGCCCGCCGCGGCACGCGGCGCATCGACCCGACATGTCATGCGCTGGACCCAGCGCGCCGAACCTTCCTTCCGCCCGTCAACTCATTCAAGCATCGGCGTCTGCCACCCGAGCAGTTCAGCCAGGCGCAGCACGATCCAACGCGCCTCGGCCGTCGACACGCCGGCGTCCGGCGAGCGCAGGCCGGCGTGGATGCGCTGCAGCACCTCGTCTTCCGACGGCACTTCGACATGCGCCAGGATCCGTGCCTGCTCGATCAGGTGGGTGGCCAGGTCCTCGCAGACCTCGTAGCGCGCACGCACGGTGCCGATGGGTTCGCGCAGGCGCTGCTGGCGGGCATCGGTGTAGAGCGCGAAGAAGGAGGCAGGGATATCGATCTGGTAGTCGTCGGACATGGGGGTGCGATCAGGGGCGTGAGGACTCGATGGTAGGCAGTCGCGCGTTCCTGTGCGCCCTGTGGTGCTACGGCGTGGCGTCTGCATGCGTTACGTAACGACGTGGCATCGCAGACGCCACGCGCGGCGTTCCGCTGGCTGGGGCCGGTCGGAATCTCCTTTGCAATCAATCACTTGGCGCTTGATCCGGGCGCGGTGATGGTGGCCGCCGACGTCGGCATGCATGTTGCGGTCCACCGGCCATGGCATTCGCAGAACTTCTCTTCGTGAACGCGAGCCTAGGGTCCGCGGGAGGACTGGCCGTGGCCTGGGGCGTGACCAGCGTCTGTGCGCTGGTCGGCTGGCAGGTGGCGCAGACCGGTGCCGATGCCGTGGAGCGGGGGTGGCGCGCCGGTGGTGGCGTCGCCGCGGCGCTGGTCTGGGCGACGGGCCTCTGGGCGGCTTTGCAATGGGGCACGGCGGCGCTGGCGTGGGAGCGTCCGACCGCCTGGGTTGCCTGGTCGCCCTGGCCTGTGGCGCTGGCCTGCGCGCTCGCGGTGGCCCTGCGGCGTCGACCGTGGGCGCTGGTGTGGCGGGTGGCCGGCGCGGGCAGTCTGGCGCTGGCGGGTGTCGTCGCCACCGTGATCGGCGCGCTGCGCCCGATGGATCGCGCGCTCTTCGGCCTGCTGGTGACGCTGTGCGCCATGGCGCTGCTGGGCGTGTGCCTGCGCGTATCGCGCGAGGTCGAGCAGCGCGCGCAGCCGGGCCTCTGGCGATCGGGCTGTGGTGCAGCGCTGGTCGGCGTCGCGGGCGCCTTGCTGGCGGGTGCGGCGGGTTGGGGCGTGCAGCGCCACACGGTCGGCCTGGGCGCGCCACAGCCACACCCCTACTCTGCGGGGGCCGATGTCTGGTTGCTGGTGGTCGTAGGCGCCGCGCCGCTGTGGGCGCTCGGGCTGGCCGCCGTCTTTGCCATGGCTGTCTACCGCCGTCAGGCGCTGCAGGCCCGCGAGGCGTTGGGCGTGCAGCGTGCCTTTCTGGCGAACGCCCCCGACGGCCTGGTCATGACCGATGGCGAAGGTCGCATCCTGCGTATCAACCCGGCCGCGGCGGACGTGCTCGGCTGCACCGACGCACAGGCCGTGGGCCGCGATGCCTGCGCGCTGCTGGCACCGGGCGATGCGGGCTTCGAGACCTGGCTGCACACGGCGCCGGTGCCCGCGGACGCGCGGCCCGACGACTTCGAATCGACCGTGCTGTGCGCCGACGGCACGCTGCGTTCGCTGCGCCTGGCGGTGGGCCGGCTGGGCGCATTCGACCCGGCGCAGCCTTGCTATGTGATCTCGGTGTCCGACCTCGGGCGGCGCAAGGCCATCGAGCATGCACTGCGGGCCAGCGAACAGCAGTACCGCACGATGGTCGGCAACATTCCGGGCGTGTCCTTTCGCAACCGGGTGGATGCGCGCCTGACGACGTTGTTCATGAGCGACGGCATCGTCGAACTCAGCGGCTGGCCGGCCGAAGACTTCGCCAGCGGCCGCAGGAGCCTGGGCGAACTGTTGCATCCGGCGGACCGTGAGCGCGTGGCCGAAGAAATGCGCACGGCGGCCACCACGATGCGCAGCTTCGTCACCGAATTCCGGGTGCTGCACCGCGATGGCGGCGAGCGCTGGGTCTGGCAGAGCGGCAGCGTGATGCAGCACGAAGGTGAGGGAGCCTGGATCGATGGCGTCCTGTTCGACATCACCGAGACGCGGCGGCGCAACGCCGGGTTCGAGGGCACGGTGGACGCGGTGCACCGCGTGATGGGCGTGATCGAGTTCGACCTCGACGGCGCCATCCTCTGGGCCAACGCGCGCATGTGCGGCTGGCTCGGCTGCAGCGTGGCTGACCTGCACGGCCTGCACCACAACGACCTGGTCGAGCCTTCGCTGGCGCGCGATACCGCCTTCAACGCGCTGTGGCAGCGCCTGCGCCGTGGCGAGTACGAAACGGGGGAATACCGGCGCCGCACCCGCACCGGCGCCGAGTTCTGGGTGCAGGGCTCGTACAACCCGATCTTCGACGCCGACGGCACGCCCTTCAAGGTCGTGCTGCTGGCCACCGACCTCAACGCGCGCCGGCAGATGGAGCGTGCGCTGCGCGATGCCAAGGAGCGCGCCGAGCAGGCGGCGGCGGCGCGCAGCCAGTTCCTGGCCAACATGAGCCACGAGATCCGCACGCCCATGAACGCGATCATCGGCTTCACCGACGTATTGCTCGACGGCGCGCTCGACGCCGTGCAGCGGCGCCACCTGCAGACGGTGCGGCAGTCCGCGCGCGCGCTGCTGGCGCTGCTCAACGGCGTGCTCGACACGGCCAAGCTGGAGAAGGGGGCGCTCGAACTCGAGCAGGTGGACTTCGCGCTGCGCGAGACGATCGAACAGGCGGTCGATTCGCTGCGCCTGGACGCCGAGCACAAGCGGCTGGATTTTTCCCTGGTCTGGGACGACGCGCTGCCCGCCTGGGTGCATGGCGATGCGCATCGGCTGCGGCAGGTCGTCCTGAACCTGCTGGGCAATGCCATCAAGTTCACCGCCGCGGGCAGCGTACGGCTGGAGGCGGCGCACCACGGCGACACGCTGCACCTGGCCTTTCGCGACACCGGCATCGGCATCGCGCCCGAACGCCTGAGCGCGATCTTCGACCCTTTCGCGCAGGCCGATGCGTCCACCAGCCGCCGCTTCGGCGGCACCGGCCTGGGCACCACCATCGCGCGCCAACTGGTCGAACTGATGGGCGGGCGCATCGAGGTCGAAAGCCGGGCAGGCGAGGGCAGCACCTTCCATGTCTGGCTGCCGCTGCAGGCGGCCGTGCCCGGGCGGACGGCGGCCACCGAGCCCCGCTGCGTTCCGCCGCCACTGGACGTCCTGGCCGTGGACGACGTGCCCGAGAACCGCGAGCTGCTGCGCATCGCACTGGGCAACGCCGGACATCGTGTGCGCACCGCCGCGAGCGCGGTCGAGGCATGGGCGGCGCTGGCCACGCAGCCCTTCGACGTGGTGCTGATGGACCTGCACATGCCCGAGGTCGATGGGCTGGAGGCGGCGCGGCGCGTGCGGACGCGCGAGGCCGAGGCGGGCGCCCGGCGCATTCCCATCGTCGCGCTGACCGCCAGCGTGCTGCCCGAGGACCGACGGTCGGCACAGGCTGCCGGCATGGACGGCTTCGCGCCCAAGCCGGTCGATCTGGACCAGCTGCTCGACGAACTGGCGCGCGTGACCGGCCGCACCGCGATCGGGCCGGTGCATGCGAGCCCGACGGCCGATGCGGCCGTGATCGACTGGGTGCGCGGGCTGCGTGTGTGGGCGTCGGAGCCGCAGCTCCTGCGCAGCCTGCACACCTTCGCCGACGGCTATGCCGACGCGCTGCCCGTGTTGGCGCACCTGCTGCACGCCGACGACCTGGAAGGCGCCCGCCAGTACGCGCACCGGCTGCGCGGCGTCAGCGGCAACGTGGGTTGCGATCGCGTGCAGGCCGTGGCCGCGCAGGTCGAGATGGCACTGATCGCCGGCGACCGGACCGATGCCAAGGCGCGGCTGCCTGCGCTGGCCGCCACGCTGCGCGAGGTGGCCCAGGCGCTGCAGCAGCGTCGGCCGCCTATCCCCGACGCCGGAGGGGCCGTCGGTGGTGCCGCGTCCGCCGACCGCGCGCCTTTGACACGCACGGCCACGCAGGCGTGGGCAGCGCGCCTGTTGCGGGATGTTCAGCACAGCGAGCTCGGCAGCGACGACGCGAGCCTGCGGGCCTTCGAACACGCGCTCCGCGCGCACGGCGAGGCGCCGGCTGCAGCCGCCCTGGGCCGTGCGCTCGATCTTTTCGATTTCCAGGCGGCGCAGGCGCTGCTGGCGGCCCTGGCGGCGCGTCTGCTGCCCGACGGCCAGCCGGCACGGGAGACGACGGAGCACACCTGAATGCACAGTGAAACGAACCCCCTCGCGAACCCCCTCCATCGCCCCACCCTCCTGGTGATCGACGACGAACCGCTCAACCTGCAGGTGATCCGGCAGGTGCTGCATGCCGACTTCCGCCTGGTCTTTGCCAAGGACGGCCGCAGCGCGCTTGCCCTGGCGACCGCCGCACCGCCGGACCTGGTTCTGCTCGACGTCATGATGCCGGGCATGACCGGCTACGAAGTCTGTCGCGAGCTCAAGGCCGACGAACGCACGCGCCACGTGCCGGTGATCTTCGTGACCGCGCTGTCGCACGAAACCGACGAAACGCTCGGCCTGGAACTGGGGGCGGTCGACTACCTGACCAAGCCGATCAGCGCGGGCATCCTGAAGGCGCGCGTGCGCACCCATCTGTCCCTCGTGCGCATCGAGGAGCTCAAGCAGACGCGGCTGCAGGCTATCCGTTGCCTGGGCGTGGCGGCCGAGTACAAGGACAACGAGACCGGCGGGCATGTGATCCGCATGAGCCACTACGCCCAGGCGCTCGCGCTGATGGCGGGTTACGGCCTGCAGCAGGCCGACGACCTGTTCCATGCCGCGCCGATGCACGACATCGGCAAGATCGGCATCCCCGACGCGATCCTGAAGAAGCCCGGTGCGCTGACCGACACCGAGCGCGATGTCATGCAGACGCACCCGCGCATCGGCGCCGAGATTCTGGGCGACCATCCCTCGACCCTGTTCCGCATGGCGCGCGCCATCGCGCTCACCCACCACGAAAAATGGGATGGCAGCGGTTACCCGAACGGCCTGGCCGGGGCCGACATTCCGCATGTCGGGCGCATTGTGGCGCTGGCCGACGTGTTCGACGCGCTCACCAGCGCGCGGCCCTACAAGCCGGCCTGGCCGGTGGCGCAGGCGATGGCATGGATCCGCAGCCAGAGCGGCAGCCATTTCGACCCCGAGCTGGTCGACCTGCTGGAGCGCAACCTCGATGAATTCACGGCGATCCAGGCGCGCTGGAGCGACGCCGGGCCCGGCGAGGGCAGTGTTTCGCCTACTTGAACATGCTGCGTTGACGGATAGGGCGCGGGCGCAGGGCGCGGGAAATTGGGAGTTCGCCTTTCTTCCCGTTACCGCCCTCCACGTTACCGATCTGCGCCGTCCCCATGAAGCTCCGTCAACTGCTCGACCTCTGCCGCAAGGCAGTCACGGCCTGGATCGACGATTTCGCCCCCAGCATGGGGGCATCGATTTCGTACTACACCATCTTCTCGCTGGCGCCCCTGCTGGTCATCGTCATTGCCGTGGCCGGCGCGATCTTCGGGCGCGAGGCGGTGCAGGGCGAGATCGTGGCGCAGCTGCAGGGGCTGATCGGGCGCGATGCGGCGGTGGCCGTGCAGGGGCTGATCAAGAGTGCGGACGAGCCGTCGAAAGGGCTGGTTGCGAGCATCATCAGCATCGGCGTGCTGGTGGTCGGCGCAACCACCGTGTTCGCAGAATTGCAGAGCGCGCTCGACCGCATCTGGCATGTGCCCGAGGCGGACAAGCCGACCGGCATATGGGCCATCCTGCGGGCGCGCGTGCTGTCCTTCGGGCTCATCCTGGGCCTGGCCTTCCTGCTGATGGTCTCGCTGCTCGTGAGTGCGGGCGTGGCCGCCTTCGGCGGCTGGGCCGGTGGACTGCTGCCGGGTTGGGAAGTCATGCTGATGGCCGTCAACACGCTGGTGTCGATGGGCATCACCGGCCTGCTGTTCGCGATGATCTTCAAGTACATGCCGACCGTGCGCATCGCCTGGCGCGACGTGGTCGTGGGGGCGGCGGTGACGGCCGTGCTGTTCGAGATCGGCAAGACGGCCATCGGCCTCTACCTCGGCAAGAGCGGCGTGAACGAATCCTTTGCGGCCGCGGGCTCGCTGGTGGTGCTGCTGGCCTGGGTGTACTACGCCGCGCAAATCTTCCTGCTGGGCGCCGAGTTCACCAAGGTCTATGCCCATGCCCACGGTTCGGTGGCGGGCGCCAAGGCCGTCGCGAGCACGCAGGCCATGGCAGCCGTGGCCGAAGCCGGCACCGACGCGGTGACCGCCCCCACGGTCGACGTTGCCCGCAGGGACGAGGCGACCGACGCAGGGCTGGCACGCACCGTGGCGGCACGGCGGGAGGTTGACGTGCGGCTGCATCGTGCCACCGCGGTGCTCACCCGCCAGGTGCTGCTGCTGGGTATCGCCACGGTGGCGAGCTCGGTGGTCGCGCAATGGCACAAGCGACAACGCCGATCGGCCCGCCGCAACGTCAGCGCCAGCCGCCGCGCTGGGACGGGCCCCAAGCGCCAGGCGTGAGTCAGAACAACTGCTCGACGGTCACCTGCATGTTTCCCATCTCCAGGGGGCCGTAGTTCGAGACGAAGGCCACGTCGGCCGCATCACGTCCATAGGCGACCACGATGCGCCCGCCCCTCGGCTGGGCCTGCGTGGCGTCGAAGGTGTACCAGCGGCCATCGATGAAGGCCTCGAACCAGGCATGCATGTCCATCGGGTCGAGCTGGTAGAGGTAGCCGACCACCACCCGCGCCGGGATCTTGAGCGCGCGCGTGAAGCTCACGCCGACGTGCGAGAAGTCGCGGCACACGCCGGCACCATGGCCGAGCGTGTCGAGGGCGTCGGTGGTGCCGTCGCTCACGCCGTAGCGGTATTCGAGGTTGTTGTGGATCCACTGGCGGATGGCCTCGACCTGGTCGTAGCCGGGGGCCGCGTTGCCCACGATCTCACGCGCCCGCGCTTCCATCTTGTCGGAGGGGCAGTAGCGGCTTTGCAGCAAGTAGAGCAGCGTGTCGTCGGGCAGGTTTTCCACGGGCGTGGGCGGCGCGCCCGGTGTCACGCGGATGTATTCCTCGGTTTCCATGACCATCTCGACTTCGATGCGCATTTCGCCTTGGGGGATCTTCAGGCGCTGGCACAGGTTGCCGTAGCTGTCGACGTATTCGGTGGTGCGCACCCAGGGCGAGAGTTCGTAGCGCTCGCTGATCATCCATTGGGCCTGGCCGCTGCGCGGCCGCAGCATGGCGATCGTGGGGCAGTCTTCGGCCGCCTTGACGGTCATGGTGCAGTTGGCTTTGAGTTTCAATTCAGGCTTCCAGTGGGATGAAGAGGATTCGACAGGGCGTGCATGTCGCGCACATGACGGCGACGCACGCTTCGTGCCGCGCGCACATCCTAGGCATGCCGATGCGGCCGTGCTGTAGGACGCCGCCACGGCACCCTGGCGTCGCGCGCATCGACTGCCTCGCCGCCCCCTGCGTACGCTCAGGTCTTCCAGGGCGGCCCGGCCACGGCCATGGCACGTTCGTAAGCCGGACGGGTTTCGATGCGCTGCAGATAGGCCGCCAGCGCGGGGTAGGCTGACAGGTCCGGCGGGTGCGGCAGGAACTGGCGCAGGGTGGTAAAGGGAAACGCCATCATGAGGTCGGCCGCGGTGAAGCGGTCCCCCGCGAAATACGCCGAGGTCTGCAGCGCGTTGTCGATGAACTGCAGGTGCTGCCAGGTGGCCGCGCGGATGCGGGCCATGCCCGGAGTGTGGTCGGGCTCGGGCAGCAGTCGCTCCAGCGTGGATTCGCGCAGAAGCTGCAGCATGAGGCTGCCTTCGGCGTAATGCAGCCAGTACAGGTAGCGCGCGAACTCCGGTTCGAAGGGCGTCACTGCCAGCCGTCCCTCCCCGTGGCGCGCGATGATGTATTCGACGATCGCCCCCGACTCCGCCAGCACCGTGTCGCCGTCGCGGATGACCGGCGCGCGGCCCAGCGGATGGATGTCCTTGAGCTCCGGTGGCGCCAGCGCATCGGGCCCACGATGCAGTGTGTGCAGCGCATAGGGCAGTGCCAGCTCCTCCATCAGCCAGATGATGCGTTCGGAACGCGAGCTGTTGAGGTGGTAGATGGTGATCATGGCGTCGATCGTGCGTGTGCCGACGGGTCCTGTGTGTAGGTGAGGCACCGGAGATGGGTCGTCAACGCCATGAAAAAAGCGCCCCGCAGGGCGCTTTTTCGATTCTCTTCAAGCAAGGCGCCAGGCGCCCGGTGCTTCAGCCGCCCTTCTTGGCGCGCTTGCCGGGGTTCTTCTTGCTGCGGGTCGCGGTGCCGCGTTCCAGGCTGACCTTCTGGCCGCCACCGGCGCGGGGAATGTTGTAGCCAGCGACAGGCACGGGTGCGGGGGTGGCAATGCGGTCTGCCTCGGTGCGAATTTTCTTGGGCATGAAAAGCTCGATAAAAGTGAAAGGTACGAAACGTGGATTAGGCCACATCGTCGAGCAGCCGGACCTTCACGGTCTTGCCCTTGACGCGGCCGGTGGAGAGCTTGTGAGCGGCTTCCCGCGCGATGCGGCGGTCAACCGCCACATAGGTCGAGAATTCGTTCACATTGATCTTGCCGACCTGCTCTTTGGTGAAACCGGCTTCGCCGGTCAACGCGCCGAGCACATCGCCGGCGCGGATCTTTTCCTTGCGACCGCCGACGATCTGCAATGTCGACATGGGCGGGCGCAGCGGCTCGCCGCTGCCAGGGGTGAGTGTGTCCAGCGGCTGCCATTGCGACTCACGCCCCTGCAACTGCTCGATCTTGCCGACGCTGCCCATCTCGTCCATGCTGGCGAGATTGAGCACGATGCCTTCGGCGTCGCCGCGGCCGGTGCGGCCGATGCGGTGGATGTGCACTTCCGAATCCGGCGTCACGTCGACGTTGATCACCGCCGCCAACTGCGCGATGTCCAGGCCGCGCGCGGCCACGTCGGTGGCCACCAGCACGGAGCAGCTGCGGTTGGCGAACTGCACCAGGACCTGGTCGCGTTCGCGTTGTTCCAGCTCGCCGAACAGCGCCATGGCGCTCAGGCCCTGCGCCTGCAGCACCGCCACCAGGTCGCGGCATTGCTGCTTGGTGTTGCAGAAGGCCAGCGTGCTCTGGGGGCGGAAGTGGTCGAGCAGGCGCGAGACGACGTGCAGCCGCTCGTTGTTCGTCACCTGGTACCAGTGCTGGACGATCTTGCCCTCTTCGTGCTGCGCCTGCACCGTGATCTGCTGCGGCGCCTTCATGAACTGGGCGCTCAGCTTGGCGATGCCTTCGGGGTACGTGGCCGAGAACAGCAAGGTCTGGCGCGTGACCGGGCACTGGCGCGCCACGGTGACGATGTCCTCGAAGAAGCCCATGTCCAGCATGCGGTCGGCTTCGTCGAGCACCAGCGTGTTGAGCGCCGAGAGTTCGAGGTTGCCGCGCTCCAGGTGGTCCATGATGCGGCCGGGCGTGCCCACCACGATGTGGGCGCCATGTTCGAGGCTGGCGGTTTGCCCGCGCAGCGCGACGCCGCCGCACAGCGTGACGACCTTCACGTTCTCTTCCGCGCGCGCCAGGCGGCGGATTTCGGTGGTGACCTGGTCGGCGAGTTCGCGCGTCGGGCACAGCACCATGGCCTGCACCGCAAAACGACGCGCATTGAGATTGGCCAGCAGGGCCAGCGTAAAGGCGGCGGTCTTGCCGCTGCCGGTCTTGGCCTGCGCGATCAGATCCTTGCCGAGCAGCGCCACCGGCAGACTGGCCGCCTGGATGGGCGTCATCTGCGTGTAGCCGAGCTGCGTGAGGTTGGCGAGCGTCTGCGGCGCGAGCGGCAGCGTGCCGAAACCGAGGGCGGAATCTGTCACGTGGGCAATCAGCGGCGCTGCGAGTTGTTCGGCGAGACCGGCGGCGGTCCGCGGCGTTCCAGATGGCGGAACGTGATGCGGCCCTTGGTCAGGTCGTAGGGGGAAAGCTCCAGCGACACCTTGTCACCCGCCAGGATGCGGATGTGGTGCTTGCGCATCTTGCCGCCGCTGTAGGCGATCAGCTGATGACCGTTGTCCAGCGTGACGCGATAGCGCGAGTCGGGCAGGACTTCGGTCACCGCCCCGTTCATTTCGATCAGTTCTTCCTTGGCCATGAATTACCTCTGAATGGTTGTCGTGTGATTGGATGAGAAAACGGTGCGCCCGTTCAGGCTGCGCAGGGGGTCGACGGCAGGCTCGGCGCAGTGCGTTCGCGCACCCAGCCCAGGCCTTCGTTGACCGCATAGTGCGAGGCGGCGGCGTGGCTGCCGAAGCACGGGGTGAAACGCATCACGCGGTCGTGCATGCCGTTGCCGCGGCCCGAACGGATCGACACGGACGCTGCGAAGCGCCCGTTGTCCAGGTTCTTGATAAGGGGCGAGACCAGGTACTTGCCGACTGCGATGCTGTGTTGAATGATGTCCATTGAAAGCCTTGAGGCGCCCGCTCTGTGGGCAGGTCGCCATGAAAATTATTGATGAAACTGGCGTAAGCCGGCCTGAATGGCGCGGCAGACGCGCTATTCGCTTCAACAAGAACGAAGGCAGTGGTGGCATTCATGGGCGCCCGGTCTGGCGCTCCAACACACTGTGAGAGCTGGCTTGAAAAGTAGGTGGCCCGGTGATCCGCAGATGCACAGGCCAGCCGGCGATATGACGAAATTCTTCGTCGTGATATCGAAACGAACCCTGGATTATAGGCTTTCCCCCAGGATTGCGCACTTCGTGTCGCTGCTCCTACCCCCATCGGGGGCAACACCGGCGGCCCGGCGGAGCCGGTTCCGCGGTGTTTCTGGGGTTTTGGCTTGCCCTGCGGGCTTTGCCTGTTAGCCAATACCCAGCATTTTTCGGTTGGCGGCGGCGTCGATGCTGCCTGCGGCGAAGTCGTCGAAGGCGCGGTCGGCGACGTGGATGATGTGGTCGGCGATGAACTTCGCGCCTTCGCGGGCGCCGTCCTCGGGGTGCTTGATGCAGCACTCCCACTCGAGCACGGCCCAGCCGGGAAAGTCGTATTGCGCCATCTTGGAGAAGATGGCCTTGAAGTCGACCTGGCCGTCGCCGAGCGAACGGAAGCGGCCCGCACGGTGGATCCACGGCTGGAAGCCGCCGTACACGCCCTGCTTACCGGTCGGGTTGAACTCGGCGTCCTTCACGTGGAAGACCTTGATGCGCTCGTGGAAGTGGTCGATGTAGGCCAGGTAGTCGAGCTGCTGCAGCAGGAAATGGCTGGGGTCGTAGAGCAGGCAGGCGCGCGGATGCTGGCCCACGCGGTCGAGGAACATCTCGTAGCTCACGCCGTCGTGCAGGTCTTCGCCCGGATGGACCTCGTAGGCCACGTCCACGCCCGCGTCGTCGAAGGCGTTGAGGATCGGCAGCCAGCGGCGCGCCAGCTCGTCGAAGGCTTCCTCGATCAGGCCCGGCGGACGCGGCGGCCACGAATACAGGTACGGCCAGGCCAGCGCGCCGGAAAAGGTGGCGTGCGCCTTGAGGCCCAGCCGTGCGGACGCCCTGGCGGCGAGCTTGAGTTGCTCGACCGCCCACTGCTGGCGCGCCACCGGATTGCCGCGCACTTCGGGTGCCGCAAAGCCGTCGAAACCAGCGTCGTAGGCCGGGTGCACGGCCACCAGCTGGCCCTGCAGGTGGGTCGACAGCTCGGTGATCTCCAGGCCGTGCCGGGCGAGCGTGCCCTGGATCTCCTCGCAGTAGGTGGCGCTTTCGGCGGCTAGCTGGAGGTCGATCAGGCGTGCGTCCCAGCTGGGGATCTGGACGCCTTTGTAGCCCAGCCCCGCCGCCCAGCCGGCGATCGCGTCGAGCGAATGGAATGGAGCGCTGTCTCCGACGAACTGGGCCAGGAAGATGGCCGGCCCCTGGATGGTCTTCATCGTGTTGTCCTCTCGGTGGTGTCTTGCGGCGTTGTGGAAAGCATACTTGGCATGCCGTCCGACCCCCGGACCTCGGCCGCCGGTAGCACAATGAATTTCTCTTTTCGTACTGCGCCAGAAGCCATGCCCCACACCGTTGCCGGCCGCCTCAAGATTGGATTGTCCGCCTGCTTCCAGCACGCCGACCCCGCCCGGTCTCTGTTCACCAACAAGACGCTGCAGTACGTCGAGCAATCGATCGCGCACTGGCTCATGTCGGCCGGCGCCATGGTGGTCATGGTGCCTTGCCCGACGGGCGAGACGGCACGCGGCGACACCAACCTCTCGCACTACGCCGAATGGCTCGATGGCGTGGTGATGCACGGCGGGGTCGACGTCTGGCCCGGCAGCTATGGGGAAGAGCCGCTGCGCGAGGCGTGGATCGGCGACCGCATCCGCGATCTCTACGACCTGGCGCTGGTGGAAGCCTTCGAGCAGGCCGGCAAGCCGATCTTCGGTGTCTGCCGCGGTCTGCAGCTGATCAACGTGGCCTTCGGCGGCACGCTGTTCCAGGACATCGCGACGCAGCATCCGAACGCGCTGCAACACCGCGACCCGGTCAGCTACGACCAGAACTTCCACGACATCGTGATGGTCGAGGGCACGAAGCTGTCGCAGATGTACCCGGGTGTGCAGCACGCGCGGGTCAACAGCATCCATCACCAGGGCATCAAGGACCTGGCGCCGGGCTTCGAGGTCGAAGCCTGGAGCTATCCCGACCGTGTGCCTGAGGCCATTCGCCGGGTGCAGCGCAGCGACGGGCGCGGTCCGCGCAGCTACATCGCGGCCACGCAGTGGCATCCCGAATTCCATCGCGCCGGCAGCACGATCAGCACGGTGGACGACACGGCCATCCTCCACGACTTCCTGGGCGCCTGCACCGCCGCGCGCGTGCAGCCGGCGCGGCCTCATCGCAGCACGCCGGGCAAGATCCGCGACCGTGCAGCGCGCATGCTGCGCCAGGCGCTGCTGCGCACTTGAGTGCGCAGGCGGTGCACCGGGCGATTCAGCGCGGGTCGGTCGCCAGCAGCAGGTCGACCATCGAACGCAGGCTCTCCTGCAGTTCAAAGGCGCCGACCTCGTCGAGCGCGAGCGTGGCCTCGTCCATATAGAGGCGCCGGTTGATCTCCACCTGGATGCTGTGGCGGTTCGCCGCCGGATGGCCGTGGCGGCGGACCAGTTCCACACCCTTGTACGGATGGTTGTAGTCCACGCTGTAGCCTCGGCTGCGCAAGTGCGCGCAGAGCGCCTGCGACAGCGCCGGGCTGGCAGTGGTGCCGTCGCGGTCGCCGATCACGAAATCCGCATGCGCCAGTCCGGGAAAGTCGGTCGCATGGCTGCCGGCGATGGCCGGCATCGAATGGCAGTTGATGTGGATGCTGTAGCCATGCCGCGCGTGCGCTGCGTCGATCGCCTCGGCCACGGCCGCGTGGTACGGCACCCAGCAGTGCGCGATCCGCGCGGCGACCTCGTCCACGCCCAGCAGCCTGTCGTAGATCGGCAGGCCTTCGTCGGTGAGCTTCCAGATCAGGCCCTTGCCCAGGCGCACCTTGGCCAGCACCCGAGGGTCGGTCGCCAGCGGCCCGTGCCACGGGCCGTCGAGCAGGGTGGTGTCGAGCTCTGTGGTGTCGCGGTTGGCGTCGAGGTAGCTGCGCGGAAAATGCGCTTCCACCCAGGCCACGCCCAGCTCCGGCGCGAAGGCGTAGAGTTTTTCGACGTGCGTGTCCTCGGCGCGTCGCAGCGTGAGCAGGTCGCAGACCGGCCGAAAGTCGGCCGGATAGAACGTGCCGCTGTGCGGCGAATCGAGCACCAGTGGCGTGGTGCCCGGCAGGGACGTGACGCGGCGCTGCTCGCCGTCGGCGGCGAGCCCGTCATCTGCGTGGCGAGGACGCGTCTGGATCAGCTTCAGGACGGGATGCATCGGCGCTTTCTCATGCATATCAGTCCAGGCGGATGCGGGCGAAGGCAGCCACCTTCTTCATTTTCTCGATCTCGCTGACCAGCTGCTTCTCGAACTCGGCCGGCGTGTTGCCCGAGCCGTAGAGTCCCTGCAGGGCCAGGCGCTCGCGCACCGAGGGGTCCTTCAGCGCGGTGGCCACCGCCTGCTGCATGCGCAGCACGATCGGCGCGGGCGTGCCGGCCGGTGCGACCAGGCCGAACCACGACGGGTCGTTGTTCGCCGGGTAGCCGAGTTCGGCATAGGTCGGCACGTCCGGCAGCACGTCCAGGCGGCTGGGCCACGACACGGCCAGCGCGCGCAGCTTGCCCGATTTCACGTACGGCAGCGACGATGCCACCTGGTCGAAGTACACCGACACCTGGCCGGCCAGCACGTCGTTCACGGCCGGACCTGCACCACGGTAGGGGATGTGCACCATCGAGGTTCCGGTGCTGCTCTTGAACAGCTCGCCCCACATGTGACCGATGGTGCCGTTGCCGGGCGATGCGTAAGACACCTTGCCCGGGTTGGCCTTGAGGTACTTCACCAGCTCGGCGAAGTTGGCCACCGGCAGTTCCTTCGGGTTGATGACGATCACCCCAGGTGCCTTCACCAGCTCCGTCACTGCCACGAAACCCTTGATCGGGTCATAGGGCAGCTTCTGGTAGACGGCCGGGTTCACGCCGTGGGTGGACAGCGTGGCCACGCCGAAGGTCAGGCCGTCCGGTGCGGAGCGTGCCACCTCGGCCATGCCGATCGAGCCGCCCGCGCCGGCGCGGTTGTCGACCACCACGGGCTGCTGGAGGATCTGCGCCAGCGGCTCGGACAGCACGCGCGCGGTGATGTCGGTGGCGCCACCTGGAGGGAAGGGCACGACCATGCGGATGGGCCGGCCTTGGGCCCAGGATATTCCAGGAAGGATGCTGGCGGCGACAAGAGCGGAAAGAAGGTGACGACGATGCATGAGTTGTTACCAGCGAGAAATGGGAAATGGAGCGGAATGCTGCGTTGTATGAAGCAAAGGATATACCTGATAACATTCCAAATTGGAATGATTTGATGGGTGCTTTTGAATGTCGCTTCGCCGCCTGAACCCGCCGCTCAACCTGCTGCGCGCCTTTTCCACCGTCGCGCGTTTCGGCGGCGTCTCCCGCGCGGCCGAAGCGCTGCACCTCACCCAGGGCGCCGTCAGCAAGCAGGTGCAGGAACTCGAACGCTGGATCGGCGTGCCGCTGTTCGAGCGCAGTCGCAAGCGCCTGACCCTCACGCCTGCGGGCGAACGCTACGAAAAGGCAGTGCGCGCCGTGCTCGCAAGACTGGAAGCCGCCACCCTCGAACTCATCACCAGCGGCGACGGTGGCGGTGCCCTGCATCTGTCGACCTTGCCGACCTTCGGCGCCAAGTGGCTGATTCCGCGGCTGCCGGACTTCCAGCGCGTGCATCCGCAGATCACCCTGCATTTCGTGCCCTTCGTGCACGGCTACGATTTCCAGCGGCCCGAGCTCGACTGCTCCATCCTGTTCGGCGATGGCCACTGGCCGGGCGCGCGCTCGCACTACCTGGCCGGCCAGGACGTCGCGTTGATCGCGCCCCGCACGGGCCTGGCCGAAGTGCCCATCCGCTCGCCGCAGGACCTGGCGCGTTGCACGCTGCTGCGCCATGTGAGCGTGCCGCAATCGTGGCTGCAGTGGAGCGAGGCGCACGGCGTGCGCGGGCTCGACCCGCTGGCCGGGCCGCAGTTCGACCAGTTCCAGACCATGATCCGCGCCGTGATGGTGGGCATGGGCGTGGCGCTGGTGCCGCGCTGCCTGGTACAGGACGAGATCGGCTCGGGGCTGGTCGAGGAGCCGCTGCCGGGAGGCGGGTACCGGGGCGACACCGGCTATTGGTTCTGCTACCCGGAGGGGCGCGGGCAACTGGCCACGCTGGGCCACTTCCGCAACTGGCTGCTGCCGATGGCCGAGCAGGCCGTGGAAGCGACGGCGGCACTGCAGCCGCCGCCCGTGGCGACGGTTACTTCTTCTCGTACCGGCTGACGCCGGCGTCGATCGTGCCGAACACCTCCACCCCGCTGCGCGAGGCGCCGGCCCGGTTGTCGTCCGCCCGGTGATCGCCCGCGTTCGGCACGCCGCTGCAGGCCGAAACGAAGGCCAGTGCGACCAGGACGATGCTCAAGAACTTCAAATTGGGACTCCGAAAGTGTCGTTCCACTATAGGCGGGCCAGGCGGGGGCGCACGTAAGAACATGTACCAACCCCCGCGGGCCGTGCGGTCACCCCCAACGGTGCAGGGGGTGGCGGATCTCAGGCCGCCGCCGCCGTCAGGTGCTTGCCGACGATGCCGGCGAGCTCGAACATCGTCACCTGGTCCTTGCCGAACACAGCCTTGAGCTTGGCGTCGGCGTTGATGGCGCGCTTGTTGGTTGCATCCTGCAGGCCGTTGGCCTTGATGTAGTCCCAGAGCTTCTTGATCACCTCCGTGCGCGCCACCGGTTCGGTGCCGATCACCGCAGCCAGCGCAGCGCTCGGCGTCAGCCCGGCGCCGGTCTTGCGCGGCGCCTTGGGCGCAGTGGCCTTCTTGGCGGCTGCCTTTTTTGCCGCCGGTGCCTTCTTGGCAGCCGCCGTTTTCTTTGCCGCAGGCGCCGCTTTGCCAAAGGTCTTGCGCGGTGGGAACTTGCTTGTGCGCGGCTCGAACTCGAAGGTCACCTTGCCTTCCTCCTTGTTCCAGATCAGGAAGGCCTTGAAGGCGCGGCGCGTGCGCATGCTGACGAACTTGTCGAGCAGGTCGGTCTTGCCGGTGGCCAGCAGCTTTTCCATCTGCTCGCGCTCGACCGGCTGCTGCAGGATGATCTTGCCGGTCTTGAAGGTGCAGCTGGGTGTCGGCTGGGCCGTCGTCGGCACCGACTTCTCGCAGACATAGTTGCTGCCGTGGTCGAACACTGGCGCCCCGCAGATCGGGCAGGGGCCCACCGTGTCCAGCGCGCTGAAGTCGACGATCTCGCCGCTCTCCTCGTTCTTGTCGTCGCCGAAGTCGAACTCCAGCTTCCAGTTCTTCGTTTCTTCCTCGTCGAACTTCAGGATGATCTCGGCGGTGAAGGGCCAGCCCGCCTTGGAGCGGAAGCCTTCCAGCGGGCCGATGTGCTTGTTCGCCAGCAACTGCTCGGCCTCGGCCACCTCGAAGGTGCGCCCGGCTGGCGACTTGCCGAAGGAAAAGCCGCAACCCTCCTGGCCCTGCTTGCCGGTGCAGGTGTAGCGCCGGTAGTTTTCCTTGACCACGCCGCCGCAGTTCGGGCAGGGCGCTGCCAGCGTCGCATAGTCGCCGGGGACCGTGTCGCGGTCGTATTCCTTGGCCTTCTTCACGATGTGTTCGGTCATCGCGGCGATCTCGCGCATGAAGGCATCGCGGCTGAGCGCGCCCTTTTCCATCTGCGCGAGCTTGTATTCCCATTCGCCGGTCAGCTCGGCCTTGGAGAGTTCTTCCACGCCCAGCCCGCGCAGCAGCGTCATGAGCTGGAAGGCCTTGGCCGTCGGGATCAGCTCGCGGCCCTCGCGCAGCATGTACTTCTCGGCGATCAGGCCTTCAATGGTCGCCGCGCGCGTGGCGGGCGTGCCCAGGCCCTTCTCCTGCATGGCTTCGCGCAGCTCGTCGTCGTCGATGGTCTTGCCCGCGCCTTCCATGGCGCCGAGCAGCGTGGCTTCGGAGTAGCGCGCAGGCGGGCGCGTCTTCAGGCCCTTGGTGTCGACGGCGACCGCCTGCACGGTTTCGCCCGGCTTCACGATGACCAGGTTCTTGCCATCCTTCTCGTCGTCGTCGTTGATGGCTTCCTTGCCGTAGATGGCGAGCCAGCCCGGCTTGACCAGCACCTTGCCGTCGCTGCGGAAGGGGTACTTCTTGCCGTTCTGTTCGACCGTGCTGATGCGGGTGGTCACCTGGTATTCGGCGCTCGGGAAGAAGACAGACATGAAGCGGCGCACCACGAAGTCGTAGAGCTTCTGTTCGGCGTCCGACAGGCCGCTGGGCGCCTGCAGCGTCGGGATGATGGCGAAGTGATCCGACACCTTGGCGTTGTCGAAAATGCGCTTGTTCGGCTTCACGTAGCTGCCGTCGACGGCTTGCTGCGCGAAGGGTGCCAGGTGCTTCATGCCGCTCGTGGCGAGCATCTTCATCGTGTCCTTGACGACCGGCAGGTAGTCCTCGGGCAGCGCGCGCGAGTCGGTCCGCGGGTAGGTCAGCGCCTTGTGGCGTTCGTACAGGCTCTGCGCCAGCGCCAGCGTGGTCTTGGCCGAGAAACCGAAGCGGCCATTGGCTTCCCGCTGCAGCGAGGTCAGGTCGAACAGCATCGGCGAGGCCTGCGTGGTGGGCTTGCTTTCCTCGGTGACGGTGGCCGGCTTGCCGCGTGCGGCGTCGGCGATTTCGCGGGCGTCGCGTTCGTTCCAGACGCGGTCGGCGCGCTGCTCGGCATCGGGCTCGCCGTTGGCCAGCGTCGGCGCGGTCGACTTCTTCCAGTTCGCGTCGAACCACTTGCCCGGGTATTGGCCGGCCTCGGCCTGGAAGGTGCCGTGGATTTCCCAGTAGTCGCGCGAGACGAACTTGCGGATCTGTTCCTCGCGTTCGACCACCACCGACAGCGTGGGCGTCTGCACGCGGCCCACGGTGGTGAGGAAGAAGCCGCCATCGCGCGAGTTGAACGCCGTCATGGCGCGCGTGCCGTTGATGCCGACCAGCCAGTCGGCCTCGGAGCGCGAGCGCGCGGCGTCGGCCAGGCCCTGCATCTGCTTTTCGGTGCGCAGCGACTCGAAGCCGTCGCGGATCGCCTGCGGCGTCATCGACTGCAGCCACAGGCGCTTGACCGGCTTGTTCAGCGGGGTCTTGCCTCCGGCGTACTGCTCGATCAGGCGGAAGATCAGTTCGCCCTCGCGGCCCGCGTCGCAGGCGTTGATGAGCTGGGTCACGTCCTTGCGCTTGGCCTGCTTGACCACGGCGTTCAGGCGCGTCTTGGTCTTGTCCACGGGCTTGAGGTCGAAGTGCGGTGGAATCACCGGCAGGTTGGCGAAGCTCCATTTGCCGCGCTTCACGTCGAATTCCTCGGGGGCCTGGATCTCGACCAGATGGCCGACGGCGCTCGTCACGACGTAATGCTCGTTCTCGAAGTGGTCGTCGTGCTTGTCGAATTTGCCTGCGGTCGGCGTCAGCGCGCGGACGATGTCCTGCGCCACCGACGGCTTTTCTGCAATAACCAAAGTCTTTGTCATCTGGGCTCTCTCTATACTTGGCGACTGTCGCGTGCGTACGCGCACGCGCACATGTGTGCACATTCAAACTATCAGACTTCGGCGATGCCTTCAAAAACCCCTTCGGCGCATGGCCGCCGCATCCAGACCAGGCGCTCCGGCGTCCATGGCAAGGGCGTGTTCGCCGTACAGGACATCGCCGAGGGCGAAACGCTCATCGAATACAAGGGCGAGGTCATCAACTGGAAGGAAGCGCTGCGCCGCCATCCGCACGATCCTGCACAGCCCCACCACACCTTCTACTTCCATGTCGATGACAAGAATGTGATCGATGGCAAGGTGGGCGGCAACGCCTCCCGGTGGATCAACCATGCCTGCGAGCCGAACTGCGAGGCCGACGAAGTCGATGGCCGCATTTTCATCAAAGCGCTGCGCAACATCGCCGCCGGTGAAGAGCTCAACTACGACTACGGCCTGGTGATCGACCTGCCGTACACCCAGGAACTGCTGGACGACTTCCCTTGCTGGTGCGGAGCCCCGAGCTGCCGCGGCACGCTGCTCGCGCCCAAGCCGGAGAAGGAAAAACGCAAGAAGAAGGGCGCCAAGAAGAAGGCCATCGAGAAGAAGGCAAGCAAGGCCGCGAAGGCGGAGGCCAAGGCGGTCAAGGCGTTGAAGAAGGCAGAGAAGAAGGCCAACAAGTCGGAAAAGCCACAGAAGGCCGTGCGGGCGCCAGGGGTCTGAGCGTGGGTACCGCCCCTGACTTCGCAGCAGGGCTGACAGCCGCTGTCACGCCGATCTTGCCGGGTTTCGGCGTCGAGCAGGTCGCCGAGATCGACTCGACCAACACCGAACTCATGCGCCGTGCGCGCGCCGGCCGCTGCGAGCCCGTGTTGCTGGTGGCCGAACGCCAGACCGCCGGCCGGGGCCGCCTGGGCCGCCCCTGGCAGAGTACCCAGGACACCGCGCAACGGACCTCGTTGACCTTTTCCCTCGGGCTGCCGCTGACCCCGAAGGACTGGTCCGGCCTGTCGCTGGCCGTCGGTGTGAGCGTGGCCGAAAGCCTCGATCCGACCGCATCGGCCGGTGTGCGCCTGAAATGGCCCAACGACCTGTGGGTGGACGACCGCAAGCTCGTCGGCATCCTGATCGAGACGGCCGTGCCGCTGGGCGATGCGGCGCAGCGCTACGTGGTGATCGGCATCGGCGTGAACGTCGGTCCGCGCGAGGCCGAGGGCTTGCGCATGCCGCCGGCCTGGGTCCAGGAATGGCGGCCGGACGCGACGCCTGGCCAGTTGCTCCTCGACGTGGTGCCGCCGTTGATCGCTACGGTGCAGGCCTTCGCCGAGCGGGGTTTTGCGCCTTTCGCCGAGCGCTTTGCCGCGCGCGATGCCCTGCGTGGGCGCGACGTGCAACTCAGCGACGGCACGCGTGGCCATTGCGAGGGCGTGGGTTGGGGCGGCGAGTTGCGCGTGCGCACGGCCGAGGGCCTGCAGGAAGTCACCAGCGCCGAGGTGAGCGTGCGGCCGAGCGGCATGGCGTTCTAGCGGTCCGCATCCGCACACATCCGCACACCAAGGCGCAACGCCCTAATTCGTCCCCAGATCGAAGCGCACGCTGAAGCGCGAGCCCGGCGGGTGCTGGCCCGGATGCGCATCCTCATGCTGGACGGTCGCGTGGTGCTGGCGTGCGATCTCCCGCACGATCGGCAGGCCCAGCCCGGAGCCATCGGCCTCGTTACCCAGCACGCGATAGAAGGGCTCGAACACCAGTTCGCGGTCCGCCTCGGCAATGCCCGGACCGTTGTCCTCCACCTGCAGGACGGCGATGTGGCCGAAAGGGTCGGCCAGCAGGCGCGCGGTGATCACCCCCGGGTGCGTGGGCGTCGAGGGCGTGTAGTTGATGGCGTTGTCCACGAGGTTGCGCACCATCTCCTTGAGCAGCGTCGGGTTGCCGTGCATCAGCGTGCCGGGCGCGCCGGGCTGGGCGCCGTCGTAGCCCAGGTCGATGCGCTTTTCGATGGCGCGCGGCACCGCCTCGCGCACCGCTTCCATGGTCAGCCGCGCCAGGTCGCAGGACTGGCGGCCCACGCCCACCTTGGTGCCGCTGCCCTCGGCCCGCGCGAGCGACAGCAACTGGTTGACGGTGTGCGTGGCGCGCACGCTGGCCCGGCCGATCTGCTTGAGCGACTGCTTCAGGTCCTCGGCGCTCGCGCCTTGCCGCTGGGCCAGGTCGGCCTGCATGCGCAGCCCGGCCAGCGGCGTCTTGAGCTGGTGCGCGGCGTCGGCGAGAAAGCGCTTCTGTGTGGCCATGGAGTCGTGCAGCTTCTGCAGCAGTTCATTGACCGACGACACCAGCGGCGCCACCTCCAGCGGCACCGTCGATTCGTCGAGCGGGCTCAGGTCGTCGGGCCGGCGCTCGCGGATGCGTGCCTCCACCACCGACAACGGCTTGATGCCGCGCACCAGCGCCAGCCAGATCAGCAGCACGGCCAGCGGGAGGATGGCGAACTGCGGCAGCAGCACGCCCTTGATGATCTCGGTGGCCAGGATCGACTGCTTGGTGCGCGTTTCGGCCACCTGCACCAGCGCGGGCCGGCCGTCGGGCGTGTCGGAGGGCACCCACAGCGTGGCGACGCGCACGGCGCGCCCGCGCATGGCCGCGTCGTGCAGGTAGACCACGCCCGGCACGGGTGGCTCGTCTGCCTGCGGCGGCGGCACGTCGCGCTCGCCGCTGAGCAACGCGCCCTGGCCGTCGAGCACCTGGTAGTAAACGCGGTCGGACTCGTCGCCGCGAAGGATTTCGCGCGCGGGCTGCGGCAGCAGGAACTGCAGGCGCCCGTTCTGCACCGTGACCAGCCGGGCCAGTGTCTGCACGTTGTATTCGAGCGCCCGGTCGTAGGGCGCATTGGCAATGCCTTGAGCCACCAGCCACGTCACGCCGATGCTCACCGGCACCAGCAGCAGCAGCGGCGTGAGCATCCAGTCGAGGATCTCTCCGAACAGGGAGCGCTGCGCGCGCTGGAAAAGTTTCAAGGCCGTTCAGCCCGGGATCTTTTCCAGGCAATAGCCCAGCCCGCGCACGGTGGCGATGCGCACCGGGCCCTTCTCGATCTTCTTGCGCAGGCGGTGGATGTAGACCTCGATCGCGTTGATGCTGACCTCCTCGCCCCATTCGCACAGGCGCTCGACCAGCTGGTCCTTGCTCACCAGCCGCCCGGCACGCTGCAGCAGCACTTCGAGCAGACCGAGTTCGCGCGCCGACAGCTCGACCATCTTGCCGTCGACCGTGGCCACGCGGCCAGCCTGGTCGTAGACCAGCGGGCCGTGCTTGATCGCGTTGCTGGTGGCGCCCATGCCGCGGCGCGTGAGCGCGCGCACGCGGGCTTCGAGCTCCTGCAGCGAGAAGGGCTTGGCCATGTAATCGTCGGCGCCATAGTCCAGGCCCTTGACGCGCTCTTCCACGCTGTCGGCTGCCGTCAGCACCAGCACCGGCAGCTGGGAGCCGCGCGCGCGCAGGCGCCGCAGGATCTCCAGGCCGTGCATGTTGGGCAGGCCCAGATCGAGAATGAGCAGGTCGAACTCATTGTTCATCATCAGCGCTGCATCGGCCTGCGATCCGGTGGCCACGCGATCGACCGCCGCCCCCGAGGTGCGCAGGCTGCGCAGCAGTGCGTCGGCGAGCACCTGGTCATCTTCGGCTATCAGGATTCTCATGGCTGCTCCTTGGGTGCCGGGGCGTGACCGCACCGGTCAGGTCGGGCGGATTCTAGGGATCAAGTGCGGTCTTGCGCCCTGTGGATTACGCGCACGGCCCGCAGCGCGTGAGGCCGTTTCTACAGCAGTGGCACGCTCGCTTCCTTGAGCACGCGCAGAACAAAGTGCGATTGGCTGTGGCGGATGCCAGGAATCTTGTAGAGCTTCTCGCGCAGCAGGCGCTCGTAGTCGCGGGTGTCGCGCACGGCGATGCGGATGTAGTAGTCGTAGTCGCCCGAGACCAGGTAGGCCTCCTGCACCTCGGGAATGGTGGCGAGCACGCGGCCGAACTCGTAGAGCGTCTCGTCGGTGTGGCTCTCCAGTGTGAGCTGCACGATCACCGAGTCGTGGTAGCCCAGCTTGTCGGCATCGACGTCGACCGTGTAGCGCTTGATCACGCCCTGTGCCTCCAGCTTCTTGATGCGGCTCCAGCAGGTGGTGGGCGACAGGCCGACCTGGCTGCCGATGTCCTGCAGCGTCTGGCGCGAGTCGGCCAGCAACAGCCGCAGGATGGCCATGTCGGTCTTGTCAAAAAATTCTTCGCGTTCTTCCGACTTGAGGCGATTGTTTTTCATGAATAAGGGCAAATGAGTCCAAAGAATGAAGCAAATTCTGCGCGTGAACCGGAAGAATCACCGCATGAATCAAGTTTCCGCACCCCCTTCTGAACTTTCGCTGCCCCCTGTGGCCTCGCCGACGCGCTTGCGCAACGGCGCCCAGGCGCTGCTCGACACGTTGGTCGAATGCGGGGTGGACACGCTGTTCGGCTATCCCGGGGGCGCCGCGCTGCCGCTCTACGACGCGCTGCACGGTGAGCCTCGGCTGCGCCACGTGCTGGTGCGCCACGAACAGGCCGCCGTGCACGCAGCAGAAGGCTATGCGCGCAGCACCGGCCGCGTCGGCGTGGTGCTCGTCACGTCGGGGCCGGGCGTGGGAAACACCATCACCGGCCTGCTCGACGCCATCAGCGATTCGGTGCCGGTGCTGTGCATCAGCGGCCAGGTCGCCACCGCCGGCATCGGCACGCAGGCCTTTCAGGAGAGCGACGCGCTGGGCATGTCGCGCTCCGTGACCAAGTGGAACCACCAGCCGCGCCGCCCCGACGACATCCCGGACGCCGTGCGCCGTGCCCTGGAGATCGCCGCCGCCGGCCGGCCCGGCCCGGTGCTGCTCGACGTGCCCAAGGATGTGCAGCTGGCCGTGCTGGGACGGGTGGCCGCCGCCGCGCCGCGTCGTGCGCTGCGTGAGACGCTCAACGGCGCGCGCAAGCTGCCCCCGCGCAACACGTTGCAGCGCGCCGCCGACCTGCTGTCGACCGCGCGCCGGCCGGTGCTCTACGGCGGCGGCGGTCTGGTCAATGCCGGACCGCACGCCTGTGCGGCCTTTGTGCAGCTCGCGCGCCGCCTGCAGGCACCCGTCACGCTCACGCTCATGGGCCTGGGCGCTTTTCCGGGCAGCGACCCGCAGTTCCTCGGCATGCTCGGGATGCACGGCATGCTGGAGGCCAACCTGGCCATGCACGAAGCCGACCTGGTGGTCTGCGTGGGCGCGCGCTTCGACGACCGCGTGACCGGCAAGCTCGACGAGTTCTGTCCGCACGCACGCAAGATCCACATCGACATCGACCCTGGCAGCATCAACCGCGTGGTGCAGGTCGACGTGCCCATGGTGGGCGATTGCGGCGCCGTGCTCGATGCGCTGCTCGCGCTGCCCGAACTCGGTGATGCCGACGATGCGCTCGGGGCCTCCGAGCGGCTGGCGCCCTGGTGGCAGCGCATCGCGCGCTGGCGTGCCGAGCGCTGCCTGGCCTTCGCGCCGCGTGCCGACGCCATCCTGCCGCAGCAACTGATGACGGCGCTGCAGCGCCAGCTCGACGGACGCGACGCCATCGTCTCGACCGATGTCGGGCAGCACCAGATGTGGGCCGCGCAGTACCTGCGCTTCGAACGGCCGCGCCGCTGGCTCACGTCGGGCGGCGCCGGCACCATGGGCTACGGTCTGCCGGCGGCCATCGGTGCCCAGGTGGCGCATCCGCAGGCGCTCACCGTCTGCGTGAGCGGCGACGCCTCGGTGCTCATGAATATCCAGGAACTGTCGACCGCCATGCAGCATCGCACGCCCGTCAAGCTGGTGCTGTCGAACAACGGCTACATGGGCATGGTGCGCCAATGGCAGGAGCTCAACCACGGCAACCGCCTGAGTCACAGCTGGAACGAGGCGCTGCCCGACTTCGTGGCGCTGGCCCGGGCCTTTGGCTGGGGTGCGCGCCGCGTGGCCGATCCGGGCGAACTCGACGCTGCGCTGGCCGAATGCCTGGCGTACCCCGGCCCCTTTTTCCTCGACGTGCAGGTGGTCGCCCAGGAAAACTGTTTTCCGATGATGCCTTCGGGCGTCGGGCATCACCGTGTGATGCTGGGCAAGGACCGCTGGTACGAGGACGGCGCGGGCGCGGCGGCCTCAGGGGCTCAGGTCGCGTAGGCCTCCAGCCCCAGCATCACGACCGTTGCCACGTCCTTGCCCACGCTGGCGCGGAACTCGGCTTCGGCCTGTGCCACGGCGCGCCGGAAGGCGTCGAGCCAGGCCAGGCCGTCGGCGGTGAAAAGCACGCGGCGCGCCCGCGCATCGTGCGGGTCGGCCCCGCGCGTGACCAGGCCCCAGGCCTCGCACTGGTCGACCAGTGCGCCCATGGCCTGCTTCGTCATGCCCGCACGCTCGGCCATGTCGGTGAGCCGCGAGCCGCCGCGCGCCAGGTGGCGCGTGATGTGGATGTGCGCGGCGCTCACCTGCGCGCGGGCAGCCAGGTTGGACAACGCCAGCGGCACTTCGGCGTCGTGCGCCATGAGTGCGAGCACCCGCTCGTCGAAGCGCCGCATCGCATGGCCGAGGAGGCGACCCAGATGGGTCTGGCGCCAGGCGTCGGGGTCGCTGGCGAAGGGCATGTCGGTCATGGTGCAAATAGTAAAGCAAACTGACCAAAAAATGGGTTTACTTCATCAGACCCATCGCTACACTACTGTTCAAGCATCCAGCCTGTGGTTAAAAGCAGCGAGGATGGCATCCCACACCACCGTTGATATTCAAGGAGTTTTCTCATGGACGCACTCGTCAAGGGCACCAGCATCTCGGTCGCAGGCAGCGAAAAAGCCAAGGCCCTGCAGGCCGCACTCGCGCAAATCGAAAAGCAGTTCGGCAAGGGCACGATCATGCGGCTGGGCGAAGGCGAGGCGCTGGAAGACGTGCAGGTCGTCTCGACCGGCTCGTTGGGCCTGGACATCGCATTGGGCGTCGGCGGCCTGCCGCGCGGCCGCGTCATCGAGATCTACGGCCCGGAATCGTCGGGCAAGACCACGCTCACGCTGCAGGTCATCGCCGAAATGCAGAAGCAGGCCGGCACCTGCGCCTTCGTCGACGCCGAGCACGCGCTCGACGTGCAGTACGCCCAGAAGCTCGGCGTCAACCTGTCCGACCTGCTGATCAGCCAGCCGGACACGGGTGAGCAGGCTCTGGAAATCGTCGACTCGCTGGTGCGCTCGGGCGCCGTCGACCTGATCGTGGTCGACTCGGTGGCCGCGTTGACGCCCAAGGCCGAAATCGAAGGCGAAATGGGCGATTCGCTGCCCGGCCTGCAGGCCCGCCTGATGAGCCAGGCGCTGCGCAAGCTCACCGCCACCATCAAGAAGACCAACTGCATGGTCATCTTCATCAACCAGATCCGCATGAAGATCGGCGTGATGTTCGGTTCGCCCGAAACCACCACCGGCGGCAATGCGCTCAAGTTCTACGCCTCGGTGCGCCTGGACATCCGCCGCATCGGCACCATCAAGAAGGGCGACGAGGCGATCGGCAACGAGACCAAGGTCAAGGTGGTGAAGAACAAGGTGTCGCCGCCGTTCAAGACCGCCGAGTTCGACATCCTGTTCGGCGAGGGCATCAGCCGCGAGGGCGAGATCATCGACATGGGCGTGGTCGCCAAGATCGTCGACAAGTCGGGCGCCTGGTACGCCTACAACGGCGAGAAGATCGGGCAGGGCCGCGACAACGCACGCGAATTCCTGCGCGAGAACCCGACGCTGTCGCGTGAAATCGAGAACAAGGTGCGCGAGTCGCTGGGCATCCCGCTGCTCGCCGCCGAAGCCGGCTCGGCGGAAGCCAAGGCCGAGAGCGACGCCAAGACCAAGGCCGATGCCAAGGCGGCCAAGCTGGCAGCCAAGGAATAATGGGTTTTGCCGCGCCCTCGCTCAAGGGCCGCGCACTGCGGCTTCTGAGCCAGCGCGAGCATTCGCGCACCGAGCTCGAACGCAAGCTGGCGAAGTACGAGGAGGTGCCCGGCACCCTGGCCGCGGCGCTCGACGAACTCGCCGCGAAAGACTTCATCAGCGAGGCGCGCGTGGTTCAGTCGGTGGTGCACCAGCGCGCGCCGCGCATGGGCGCGGCAAGGGTGCGGCAAGAACTCCAGCACAAGGGGATTGCGCCTGAAGCCATTGCCCAAGCAGTGGCCGGCCTTCGGGAAAGCGAAACGTCGCGTGCCTTCGAGGTGTGGCGCCGCCGCTTCGAGGTGCCGCCGCAGGACGCGAAGGAGCGCGCCAGGCAGATGCGCTTCCTGATGGCGCGTGGCTTTTCCGGCGCGGTCGTGGCGAAGGTGCTGCGGATGGACCCCACGGAGCCTGACGCGTTCAGCTGAGCGCGCCCCGCTGCGCCCCCTTCGGCACCCCCTGCGGCGCCTTGGAGGACAATGGTGGCTGCCGTCCTGCTCAGCGCCGCCCCCCGCTCCATGCCTCCTCGACCCCGCTTCCCATGATCGTCCGGAATCGCCCTTCCGGGCTGAAGATGTTTCTTCTCTGGCGCGGCTCGATCCTGTGGCGCATCGGCCCCGCGCTGCTGGTCAACCTCATCGTCGCCATCCTCGTGACCCTGGCCCACGGCCACCTGGGGCAGTTCAAGATCCCGATCGGCACCGTGCCCTTCACCCTCATTGGCCTCCCGTTGGCTATTTTCCTGGGCTTTCGCAACAGTGCCGCCTACGATCGATTCTGGGAGGCGCGCAAGCTCTGGGGCGAAGTGGTGCTGCGCTCGCGCAATCTGGCGCGGCAGTGCCAGAGCCTGATCGACGGCGACGGGCCGGCGCGCCTGGAAGGCCCGGGTTCAGGTGGCCTGGACGACCTGCGCGTGCGCATGACCCTGCGCGCCGCGGCCTTCGCGCATGCGCTGCGGCATCAACTGCGCGGCAGCGATCCGATGACCGACGTGCAGCGCTTTCTGCGCGAACCTGAACGGCAGGCTATGCGCGCCTTCTCCAACCGACCGCACTTCCTGATGCTGCGCATGGGCGATGACCTGCAAGAGGCGCTGCGCGGCCGCCGCATCGACCCCTGCGTCGCGGTGGCGATCGATGGGACGCTGTCCGCCCTGAGCGGCGCGGCCGCGGCGTGCGAGCGTATCCGCGGTACGCCCATCCCCTTCTCGTACACGTTGCTGCTGCATCGCACCGCGTACCTGTATTGCTACCTGTTGCCCTTCGGTCTGATCGACTCGATCGGCTTCATGACGCCCTTCGTGACGTTGATCATCGCGTACACCTTCTTCGGCCTCGACGCGCTGGGCGACGAGATCGAGGAGCCTTTCGGCATCGAACCCAACGACCTCCCGCTCGAGGCGATTTGCCGCACGCTGGAAATCGACCTGCTCGAGACGGTCGGCGCACCCGCGCCGCCGCCGCTGCGGCCGGTCGACTACCGGCTGCAATGAGCCCCGCGTTTTTTCCTTCCCCTGCCCATCCACGAGAGCCCGCCATGTCCTACGAAAGCCGCATCCGCCTGCCCGAATTGCTGAACCGCGTCACCAGCGCGGACGCCGCCGCCGGATGGATCCGCGACGGCATGGTCGTCGGCATGAGCGGCTTCACCCGCGCAGGCGATGCCAAGGCCGTGCCGCTGGCCCTGGCCGAACGCGCCCGGCGCGAGCCGCTGAAGATCACGCTGATGACGGGTGCCTCGCTGGGCAGCGACATCGACCGCACGCTGGCCGAGGCCGGCGCCATCGCGCGACGCATGCCCTTCCAGGCCGACCCGACGCTGCGCGCCGCGATCAACCGCGGCGAGGTGATGTTCATCGACCACCACCTGTCGGAGACGGTCGAACTGCTGCGCACCCGGCAGATACCGCCCATCGACATCGCGGTGATCGAGGCGGTGGCCATCACCGAAACCGGGGCCATCGTGCCGACCACCTCCATCGGCAACAGCGCGAGCTTCGCGATCCTGGCGGACAAGGTCATCGTCGAGATCAACATGACGCAATCGGCGGCGCTGGAAGGCCTGCACGACATCTTCATTCCCAAGCACCGCCCCCAGCGCGAGCCGATGCCGCTGATGACGCCGTACGACCGCATCGGCACCACCGCCATCGAGATCCCGCCGGAGAAGATCGTCGCCATCGTCATCACCGACAAGGCCGACAGCACCTCGAACGTGCTGCCTGCGGATGCCGAGACGGCGGCCATCGCCGGGCATCTGGTCGAATTCTTCGAGCGCGAGGTCGCGCAGGGCCGGCTCACCGAGCGGCTGCTGCCGCTGCAGGCGGGCATCGGCACCGTCGCCAATGCGGTGATGTCAGGGCTGGGCGCCGGGCCGTTCCGGCACCTGAGCATGTATTCGGAGGTGCTGCAGGACTCGACCTTCGACCTGTTCGATGCCGGCAAGCTCGACTTCGCGTCGGGCTCGTCGATCACGCTGTCGCCGGCGCGCGCCGCGCAGGTCTTCGGCAACCTCGATGCGTACAAGGACCGGCTGGTGCTGCGCACGCAGGAGGTCAGCAACCACCCGGAGATCATCCGCCGGCTCGGTATCATCGCGCTCAACACGGCGCTCGAGGCCGACATCTACGGCAACGTCAATTCGACGCACGTGCTGGGCACGCACATGATGAACGGCATCGGTGGCTCGGGCGACTTCGCGCGCAACGCCTACCTGTCGATCTTCGCGACCAAGTCGGTGGCCAAGGGCGGCGCGGTGTCGAGCATCGTGCCGATGGTCTCGCACGTGGACCATATCCCGCAGGACGTGGACATCCTGGTCACCGAAGTCGGGCTGGCCGACCTGCGCGGCCTGGCACCGCGCGAGCGGGCGCACGCCATCATCGAGAACTGCACGGCCCAGCCCTACCGCGACATGCTGCGCGCGTACTATGAAGAGGCCGTCGCCACGCGTGGCGGGCAGACGCCGCATGTGCTGGAGAAGGCGCTGTCCTGGCACCTGCGCTACCGGGACACGGGCACCATGCTCGGCTGACACTCCGGCTCGAGCGTGATCCGATGGGCCCGGCTCGGGCCTTGCAGGTCTGCCGTGCGTCTCACTGCAACAGCGTGCGCACCTTTCTCAGCGAGCCTGCAAGCAGGTCGACCGGGCGCTTTCCCTCGTTGTCCTGGATGTTCTTGTCTGCACCTCTGACCAGGACGATGTCGTAGTTGGGCACGCTCTCGTCATCGCTCTCCCGCTCGGCGGCGTAGTGCAGCATGGTGCGGCCTTGGTCGTCGCGGGCGTTGATGTCGATTCCCAAGCCGAGGAGGAAATCGAGAAAGGCGACTTCCTGCGGAAACGACCGGCGCGGTAGCCAGTGATAGCGGGTCAGGTTGTGCAGCAGCGTCTGCCTGCCCGGCTCCAGCGCCACCGGGTCGAGCCCCTTGGCCATGATCAACCGAAAGACGTCCTCTTGCGAGCAATAGGCCAGGGTCGAACGTCCGTTGCCATCGGCAAGAGTCGCGTCTGCACCCAGTTCGAGCAGGGCCAGGATGGCGCTGTCGCCGCTGAGCGAGCGAGACAGCAGCGCCGCCTGGAGCGGCGTGTACTTCGTCCCTTGCTCGCCGTTCGGCGGGAGGGCCCGGGCATTGACCTCGGCGCCGCCGGCAACGAGCACGCGCACCTTGTCGCCTGTGTTGGCCGAGTGCAACGGCATGCGACCGTGGGCGTCGCGGACATTCGGATTGGCGCCATGTGCGAGCAGCACCCTTGCCGTGGCGCTACCGCCCCAGCCGAGCATCGTGACGCCGTTGTCCCAGGGCGCGTCCGGGTCGGCGCCGGCACTCAACAACGCCTCCAGCATGCTCAGGTAGTCCGCCTGGCTGATGTGGGCCTTGAGCTGCTTGTCGAGTTCCTTGGGGGGCTCCTTGGCGTACGCCTCGAGGGCGCGCTTGGCATCCCGATACCGCTGGCGGGTCTGTTCGTCCTTGGCTTGATCGATCAATGTGTCGAGCCGCGACAGATCGCCAAAGCTGTAGCGCTTGAGCAGTCGTTGCCTGTACTGCTCGCGGGTCATCGAGGCGATCTCTGCGCGCGTGACGACCAGATCGTGCAGCGGCCAATAGCGCTGGTGCTTCCAGCCGTTCACGCGTGCGCCGTTCGCCACGAGCCAGCGCACGGTGCCAAGCGCGCTTTCCTTGACCGCTGCGTTGAGCGGCAGCAGCCGTGTATTCAGTGTCGCACCCGCCTGGAGCAGGCGCTCGATCATGGCTGTGTTGTCGTGGCGTGTGGCGTAAGTGATGGCTGTGAAAAACTCCTGCTCGCTTGCCGTCTCGTCCAGCAGCCAATCGCTGCTCGGTACGCAGTCCGGGGTGGCACCGGCGCGCAGCGCTGCATCGACGCCGGTGAGCGAATTGGCGCGCGCTGCACTGAGCAGCGCACGATCCGCACCCGTTCTTTCCACCACCGCCAGCGGTGGCTCATCGGGGCCGACATTCTTCGGATCGCGCTCCAGCCACGCGATCCACCCCTTGGCGCCGTCGCTGCCGGCGTCGAGGTAGAACGTATCGCCTTTCACGCCATTGCCAAAGCGCATCCATGAAGCCCATTCGGTGCCAGCAAGGCCGAGCTGCGACATCTGCGTGATGAACGTGAAGAAGTCCGGCGCGAGCGCCAGGCCATGGAGCATCTCCAGTTCGTGCGAGAAGTAGCGCACCGGCTGTTTCGCGGGGTCGGGCTGGGTCGCATCGATCGTCAACCAGTCGCCATTGACGAGGTTGTAGAAGGCGAACTGATGCTCCCACATGTCCGGCCGGTTGGGGGCTTCGGACAGGTCCTTGCCCGCCAGGTCCTTTTTCCATTCCAGGAAGATCGGCATTGCCATATCGTCGATATGCGCCAGGCTCCACACCGCATCGCGGTTGAAGCTCATGTTGGGCATTTCGTCTTTTTCCATCGACCGAAGATGGGACGGCACATGCCAGCCGAAGGCCACCTCGGCAGACAGCTGCGTCAGCACACTGCGCAGCTGCGCCGGAATGGCCATGCGATGGCGCTGCTCGACGGCGGCGACCTGGCTTTCGGTGGCCGCAGGCGCCGTGTGCAGCGGTGTCACCTCCCAGCCGCGTTGGCGGGCAATGCCTTGCATCCATCGCCAACGGGATTGCCATTGTGTCCAGCGTGCCTGCATCTGAGGGTCTTCTTTGGTGCAGGCACCCAGCAAGGTCGACGAAGCCAGCATGATCAGTCCTGCTTCGATAAATTGGCGCCGCAGGGTCATGCTGAGGGGGAGGTCATTGCGTGCGAGAGGGTTCCGTTTCCAGGTCTTCTGGCCTGCGCCCAGATTACCGGATCGCGCGCTGCCCGAGAATCCCCGGATGCCTCACGCCGTCGCCTTGCTGCGCGCCGCACGCCTTGCGCGCAGCGGCAATCCCTTTCTCGCCCATGGCGGCTTCAAACGCGAGCGTTGCGAGGGCTGCAGGCTGGCGCCGAGCCATTGCATGTGTGCCCTGCACCCGAGCATGGACACGCGCGCCGGCGTGTGCCTGCTCATGTCGTACAAGGAGCCGCTCAAGCCCAGCAACACTGGCTGGCTGATCGCCGATGTGGTGGCCGACACCTTTGCCTTTGGCTGGGCACGCACCGAGACTGATCCTGCGCTGCTCGCCCTGCTGAGCGATCCGCAGTGGCAGCCCTTCGTGGTGTTCCCGGGGCAGTACGCGGCGCCCGAGCGGGTGGTGGTGCATGCCGTGCCTCCGCCAGCGCCCTGGGGTGAAGGAACCGGAAGGCGCCCGCTGTTCATCCTGCTTGACGGGACCTGGGCCGAGGCCCGCAAGATGTTCGGAAGAAGCCCGTACCTCGACGCCTTGCCGGTGCTCAGCCTGCAGCCCGACCAGGTCTCCCAATACCAGCTGCGCCGCTCCGGCCGCGGCGACCATTTCTGCACCAGCGAGGTGGCTGCACTGTGCATGGATCTGGCGGGCGAGCATCGCACTGCGCAGACCTTGGACGCCTACCTGTCGGTCTTCACTCACCACTACCTGTGCGCGAAAAATCAGCAGCCCGTTGAATGGGAGGGCGTCGCGTACAGCAGGCTGCGGGCTGCGCTCGCCAGACCTGAGCGGCCGGGAAGCCAACTCAGGCCGCCGCCTGCAACCGACGGACTTCCTGCTTGAGGAACGCCAGGAAAGGCGCTTGAGCGACGCCGACAGGTGCGCAGGACAGCGAGTGTCGTCAAGCGGGTGATGCCCGTTCTGGTGAAGTCTCCCGGTTGGGCACGTAGTCCCGGAACGACACGGAGCTCCAGCGATCAGAAAAGGTGGTCTGAAATTTGCTTGCGCGATCAGAAATGACCAAAAATTTTCTTTGTGGCGGTATATTTGTAATCAAATTTACTTTTTTGCCCACGAAGCGTGCATTCACGACGGCATGACCTCGATTTCCTCGACCCTTGGCACCACGGTGGCGCAGCGTATCGCGCAGGCGTTGCCGCGCCTGACGCGTTCGCACCGGCAGGTGGCTGACTACGTGCTCACGCACCCGCTGCAGGTGGCTACGCTGCCGATCGACGAGCTGGCCGAAGTGGCGGGTGTGTCGGTGGCCACGGCCAACCGCTTCGCCCGGGCGTTGGGATTCGAGGGGTACGCGAGCTTTCGCGGTGAGCTGGTGCGCGGCTTCGAGCCGCTGATTGCGCCGGTCGAGCAGCTGCGCGGCAATCTCGCGCAGCCTTCCACCGTGGCGGAGGTTTTCGCCACCGCGCTGGAAGAGAGCCATCGGAACATCGAGGCCACGCGTCGCACGCTGGACTACGGTTCCTGCGAGCGCGCCGTGCAGTACATCCTGGATGCGCGCACCGTGTTCATCGCCGGATACGGTGCCAGCGCCCATCTGGCCGGCCTCCTGCACCATGGCCTGGATGCCTACTGCGCCGATTTGCGCCTGCTGCCGACCGTCAGCGGTGCGACACATGGCGCGCGGTCGCTCTCGCGCGGCACGCCCGGCGACCTGCTGGTGGCGATCGGCTTTCCGCGCTATCTGACCGACACCGTGACGCTCGCCGGCATTGCCCGTGCCCACGGCGTGCCGGTGCTGGTGCTGACCGACCGCCCCAGCTCGCCGCTCGCGCCGCTGGCCGATGTCGTGCTCTACGCGCAGGCCGAGACCCGCTACCGCCCCAACTGCGAGACCAGCGTGCTGGCGCTGATCGAGGCGCTCTCCAGCGCCGTCGCGCTGCGCACGCCCGGCGCCTTCCAGCTCGCCGGCAAGGTGGTCGAGTCGGTGGTGCCCTGGCTGCACGGCGCGCAGGGCCTGCGCACCGCGGCAACCGCTGAAACCGTGGCGGCCCCAACGCCTGTACCGCCTGTCCCTGAATCCGAAGCCGGCGCGGTCATTGCGCGGGCGGCCACCTGACACACACCATGAACGTCATTCCCGTGATCGCCATCCACGGCGGCGCCGGCACCATTGCCGCCGTCCCTCCCGGTTCCCTGGCCGCGCAGCCTTACCACGATGCGCTGCACGCGATCGTCAGCGCTGCACAGGCGCTGCTGCTGGGCGGCGGCAAGGCACTCGACGCGGTCACGCTGGCCGTGGAGATGTTGGAGGACTGCCCGCTCTTCAACGCGGGCCACGGCGCGGTGTTCACCCACGACGAGACCCACGAGCTCGACGCCGCCGTGATGGACGGCGCCGACCTGCGCGCCGGCGCGGTGGCCGGCGTCAGCCACATCCGCCGTCCGGTGCGCGCCGCCCGTGCCGTGATGCAGGACGGCACGCATGTGCTGCTCGCCGGTATGGGCGCCGAAGCCTTCGCGCGCGAGCAGGGGCTGGAGATGGTCGACCCGTCGTACTTCTCCACCGAGGCGCGGCGCCAGCAGCTGCGCCATGCGCGTTCGGCCGACCGCGTGGCGCTCGACCACGACGGCGCACCGCTGGTCGAAGGCAGCAAGTTCGGCACCGTGGGCGCGGTGGCGCTCGACATGCACGGCCATCTGGCGGCGGCTACGTCCACCGGCGGCATGACCAACAAGCGCGTCGGGCGTATCGGCGATTCGCCGCTGATCGGCGCGGGCACCTATGCCGACGACCGCAGCGCGGCTGTTTCCTGCACCGGCAGCGGCGAGATGTTCATGCGCGCCGTGGCGGCTTACGACATCTGCGCGCGCATGCGCTACGCCGGCGCATCGCTGCAGCAGGCCGCCGATGCCATGGTGCACGAGACGCTGCCCGCCATCGGCGGGCGGGGCGGACTGATCGCGGTCGACCGGCTGGGCAATGTCTGCCTGCCTTTCAACACCGAGGGCATGTACCGCGCCCATGCCCGCGGCGCCGAAGCGCCGCACACCGCCGTTCACCGCTGAATCGGGTTGCCCATGTCTGCCGTTCTCACCGCCCCCAACGCGCGCGCTGCTGCCGCTTCCACGCCGACCCTGCCCGACGGCCAAGTGCTGGCGGTCGAAGACCTCACCGTCCGCTTCTCGACCTCCGAGCGCGTGGTCGATGCGGTGCGCAACCTCTCGTTTCACGTCGAGCGCGGCGAGACGCTGGCCATCGTGGGCGAATCGGGCTCGGGCAAGTCGGTCACCTCGCTCGCGCTGATGCGGCTGGTCGAATACGGCGGCGGCCGGATCGTCAACGGCCGCATGGCCTTCCGCCGCCGCAACGGCCAGGTGCTCGACCTGGCGCGCGCGCCCGACGCCACGATGCGCGGCATCCGTGGCGCCGACATCGCAATGATCTTCCAGGAGCCGATGACCTCGCTGAACCCGGTGTTCACGGCCGGCGACCAGATCGCCGAGGCCATCGCGATCCACCAGAACAAGGACCGCGCCGCCGCGCGTGCCGAGGCGCTGCGCATGCTCGAACTGGTGCGCATCCCCGAAGCGAAGAACGTGCTCGACCGCTTCCCGCACCAGCTCTCGGGCGGCATGCGGCAGCGCGTGATGATCGCGATGGCGCTGTCGTGCAAGCCGTCGCTGCTGATCGCCGACGAGCCCACCACCGCGCTCGACGTGACCATCCAGGCGCAGATTCTCCAGCTCATCCGCGAGTTGCAGACCGAGATGCAGATGGGCGTGCTCTTCATCACGCACGACATGGGCGTGGTGGCCGAAGTGGCCGACCGCGTGCTTGTGATGTACCGCGGCGACAAGGTCGAGGCCGACACCGCCACGCAGGTGTTCGCCGATCCACGCCACCCGTACACACGCGCCCTGCTGTCGGCCGTGCCGCAGCTCGGCGCGATGCGCGGCACCGACCTGCCTGCCAAGTTCGAGCTGCTGCGGGTCGATGGGGACGCGGCACCGGTGGCGGCCATGCCGCAGGACACCGTGCGCGCCGGCCAGCCGCCCATCCTGCGCGTGAAGGACCTGGTCACGCGCTTCGATCTGCGCAGCGGCATCCTCGGCCGCGTCACGCGCCGCGTGCATGCGGTCGAGAAGCTGAGCTTCGACCTGCACGCGGGCGAGACGCTGGCGCTGGTCGGTGAATCGGGCTGCGGCAAGTCGACCACCGGCCGCTCGCTGCTGCGCCTGGTCGAGAGCCAGCGCGGCGTCATCGAATTCAACGGCCGCAACATCCTCGAGCTGCCGAAGAAAGACGTGCAGGCCTTGCGCCGCGACATCCAGTTCATCTTCCAGGACCCGTTCGCCTCGCTCGACCCGCGCGTGACCGTGGGCTACTCGATCATGGAGCCGCTGCTGGTGCACGGCATCGCCAGCGGCGACGAGGCGCAGGCGCGCGTGCGCTGGCTGCTCGAGAAGGTCGGCCTGCCGGCCGACCATGCGCAGCGCTATCCGCACGAGTTCTCCGGTGGCCAGCGGCAACGCATCGCCATCGCGCGCGCGCTGGCGCTCAACCCCAAGGTCGTGGTGGCCGACGAGTCGGTGTCGGCGCTCGACGTGTCGATCCAGGCGCAGATCGTCAACCTGCTGCTCGACCTGCAGCGCGAACTGGGCGTGGCCTTTCTCTTCATCTCGCATGACATGGCCGTGGTCGAGCGCGTGAGCCACCGCGTCGCCGTGATGTACCTCGGCCAGATCGTCGAGATCGGCCCGCGCCGCGCCATCTTCGAGAACCCGCAGCATGACTACACCAAGCGCCTGATGGCCGCCGTGCCGGTGGCCGACCCGACGCGCCGCCACATCGGCCGCACGCTGCAGAAGGGCGAGATCCCGAGCCCGGTGCACCCGGTGGGCTACGAGCCCGACGTGCAGCCGCTGGTCGAGGTCGGCCCGGGTCACTTCGTGGCGCGGCATCCGGTCGTCTGACGCGCTTTCAGTTCTTTCACTTTCATCCCCACCCCAACGACTTCAAAGGAGTCTTCGCATGTTCACCCAACGCCTTTCCCGAATCGCAGGCGCGCTGGCACTGGCCGGCGTCGCGCTGTCCGCCCATGCCGCCAAGGATGTGGTTGTCGCAGTGCAGTCGAACTTCACGACGACCGACCCGTACGACGCCAACGACACGCTGTCGCAGGCCGTCGCCAAGTCCTTCTACCAAGGCCTCTACGGCTTCGACAAGGACATGAAGATGGTGCCGGTGCTCGCCACCGGCTACACCGTCAGCCCGGACGGTCTGGTCTACACGATCAAGCTGCGCAGCGGCGTCAAGTTCCATGACGGCACCGACTTCAACGCCGAAGCGGTGAAGGCCACCTTCGACCGCGTGACCAACCCCGACAACAAGCTCAAGCGCTACAACCTCTACAAGAACATCGCCAAGACCGAAGCGGTCGACGCGACCACGGTCAAGTTCACGCTCACCGAGCCCTTCTCTCCGTTCATGAATACGCTGGCGCATCCGTCGGCCGTGATCATCTCGCCGGCCGCGTTGGCCAAGTTCGGCAGCAAGGGCATTGCGCAGAACCCGGTGGGCACCGGCCCCTTCAAGTTCGTCGAGTGGAAGTCGACCGACTACCTGAAGGTCGCGAAGTTCGACGGCTACTGGCGCAAGGGCTACCCCAAGGTCGACACGATCACCTGGCGCCCTGTGGTGGACAACAACACCCGCGCCGCGATGATGCAGACCAACGAGGCGCACTTCGCCTTCCCGATGCCGCCGGAAGCCGCGCAGACGCTGCAGGGCAAGCCCAGCCTGGAAGTCACGGCGGCGCCGTCGATCATCCAGCGCTACATCTCGTTCAACACGCAGCAAAAGCCCTTCGACAACCCGAAGGTGCGTGAAGCCATCAACTACGCGATCAACAAGGAAGCGCTGGTCAAGGTGGCCTTCTCCGGCTACGCGATCCCGGCCGAAGGCGTGCTGCCCAAGGGTGTCGACGGCGCGGTCAAGCTGGGCCCGTGGCCCTACAACCCGACCAAGGCGAAGGAACTGCTGAAGGAAGCCGGCTACCCGAACGGCTTCGAGAGCATCCTCTGGTCGGCCTACAACTACACGACCGCGCAGAAGGTGATCCAGTTCGTGCAGCAGCAGCTGGGCCAGGTCGGCATCAAGGTGCAGGTGCAGGCGCTCGAAGCCGGCCAGCGCGTCGAACGCGTCGAGAGCGCGCAGGACCCGGCCACCGCTCCGGTACGCATGTACTACGTGGGCTGGTCGTCGTCGACCGGTGAAGCCGACTGGGCGCTGCGTCCGCTGCTGGCCTCCGAATCGTTCCCGCCGAAGCTCTTCAACACGGCCTACTACAAGAACGACGAAGTCGACGCCGGCATCAAGAAGGCACTGGTCACCACCGACCCGGCCGCCAAGGCCAAGGTCTATGCCGATGTGCAGCAACGCATCTGGAAGGACGCACCCTGGGCCTTCCTGGTGACGGAGCAACTGCTGTCGGTGCGCGCGCGCAACCTGGCCGGTTTCTACGTGATCCCGGACGGCAGCTTCAACTTCGACGAAGTCGAGCTGAAGTAGACGCAACGCAGCCGTTCAGCGACGATGACTTCCTACATCCTCAAGCGCCTGCTGGGTCTGCTGCCGACGCTCTTCATCGTCGCGGTGCTGGTGTTCCTGTTCGTCCACATGCTGCCGGGCGACCCGGCTCGGCTCGCGGCGGGCGTTGACGCCAGCCCCGAGACGGTCGAACTGGTCCGCCAGGACCTGGGGCTCGACAAGCCGATGCCCCAGCAGTTCCTCAACTTCTTCGTGAACATCGTGCAGGGCGACTTCGGTCACTCGCTGCGTTCGAAGCGGCCGGTGTCCACCGAGATCGCCGAGCGCTTCATGCCGACGCTGCTCCTCACCATCACCAGCATGGTCTGGGCGGTGGTCTTCGGCATGGTGATCGGCATCGTCTCCGCCGTGTACCGCAACCAATGGCCCGACCGCATCGGCATGACGCTGGCGGTGTCGGGCATCTCCTTTCCCGCGTTTGCGCTGGGCATGCTGCTGATGCAGGTGTTCTCGGTGCAACTGGGCTGGCTGCCCACCGTCGGTGCCGATTCGTGGCGCCACTACATCCTGCCCTCGCTCACGCTGGGCGCGGCGGTGGCCGCCGTGATGGCGCGCTTCACGCGCTCGTCGTTCATCGAGGTGATCCAGGAAGACTTCGTGCGCACCGCGCGCGCCAAGGGCGTGAGCGAGAAGTGGGTTGTGCTCAAGCACTGCCTGCGCAATGCGCTCATTCCTGTCGTCACCATGATGGGCCTGCAGTTCGGCTTCCTGCTGGGCGGCTCGATCGTGGTCGAGGCCGTCTTCAACTGGCCGGGGCTGGGCCGCCTGCTGGTCGACGCGATCGAGATGCGCGACTACCCCATCATCCAGACGCTCGTGCTGCTCTTCTCGCTCGAGTTCATCCTGATCAACCTCGTGGTCGACGTGCTGTATGGCTTCATCAACCCGACCATCCGCTACAAGTGAAGCCCCGACCATGACGATTTCTTCCACGGTCGCCGCCGACCACACGGTGCGCACGCCCTGGCGTGAGTTCTGGCGCAAGTTCCGCATGCAGCACGTCGCCTTCGGCGCGCTGATCTTTGTGGTGCTGCTGGTGCTGGTCGCGGTGCTTGCGCCGTGGATCGTGCCCTTCGATCCCGAGAACTTCTTCGACTACGACCGCATCAACCAGGGCCCGTCGGCCATGCACTGGTTCGGCGTCGACCCGCTGGGTCGCGACATCTTCAGCCGCATTCTGATGGGCACGCGCATCTCACTGGCCGCGGGCTTCTTCTCGGTGGTGCTGGGTGCCATCATCGGCACCGTGTTCGGCCTGCTGGCGGGCTACTACGGCGGCTGGTGGGACCGCATCGTCATGCGCATCTCCGACGTGCTGTTCGCCTTCCCGGGCGTGCTGCTCGCGCTGGGCGTGGTGGCGATCCTCGGCAGCGGGATGATCAACGTGGTGATCGCGGTGTCGGTGTTCAGCGTGCCGGCCTTCGCGCGCCTGGTGCGCGGCAACACGCTGGTGCTCAAGAACCTCACCTACATCGAGGCCACGCAGAGCATCGGTGCGAGCGACCGCACCATCCTTCTACGGCACATCCTGCCGGGCACCATCTCGGCCATCGTCGTGTACTTCACGATGCGGCTGGGCACCTCGATCATCACGGCGGCGAGCCTGTCCTTCCTCGGTCTGGGCGCGCAGCCGCCGACGCCGGAATGGGGCGCGATGCTCAACGAGGCGCGCGCCGACATGGTCAACGCGCCGCACGTGGCGCTGTTCCCGTCGCTCGCGATCTTCTTCACGGTGCTGGCCTTCAACCTGCTGGGTGACGGCCTGCGCGACGCGCTCGATCCGAAGATCGACCGGCTGTAGACATGGCGGTCCCGGTCCCACGCATCGGCCGGCTGCCCTCGGGCCGGCGTGATGCGATCACCGACGTGGCGGGTGTCACCGTCGGGCATGTGACGCTCGACGAAGGCGATGTGCACACCGGTGTGACCGTAGTGCGCCCGCATGGCGGCGACCCATACCTGCAGCGTGTGCCGGCCGGCTTCACGGTGCTCAACGGCTTCGGCAAGAGCGTGGGGCTGATGCAGGTCGAGGAACTGGGCGTGCTGGAGACGCCCATCGCACTGACCAACACCTTCGCGGTGCCTGCGGTCGCCGCGGCGCAGATCCGCCAGTGCGTGGCGGCCAACCCCGATTGCGGCCGCGGCCTGCCCACGGTCAACCCGCTGGTCTTCGAGTGCAACGACGGTTTCCTCAACGACCTCCAGCGCATGGCGGTCGGCGAGGTCGACTACCAGCGCGCCTGGTCGACCGCAAGCGCCGACTTCGCGCAGGGCTCGGTCGGCGCGGGGCGCGGCATGACGAGCTTCGGGTTGAAGGGCGGCATCGGCAGCGCATCGCGGCTTGCCGGCGCGCACACCGTCGGCGCGCTGGTGCTGGCCAACTATGGCGTGCGCGACAACCTCGTGATTGCGGGGCATGCGGTCGATCCGCCGAGCCCCAGCGTGCCCGTCGAGCCCGAGAAGGGCTCGATCATCATCCTGATCGCAACCGATGCGCCGCTCGACGCGCGCCAGTTGCGCCGGTTATCGTTGCGCGCGGGCGCGGGCCTCGCGCGCACCGGCTCGGTCTTCGGGCACGGCAGCGGTGACATCGCGCTGGCCTTCTCGACCGCCTACACGCTGCCGCAGCGGCCGGGCGAGCCGATGCCGGCCGTGGCGATGCTGCACGACGCGCTGCTCGACGGCCTGTTCCAGGCGGTGGCCGACAGCGTGGAGCAGGCCATCCTGCACGCGCTGTGGCGGGCAACTGCCTTCGTCGGCCGCGATGGCCACGCGCGGCCCGCACTGGCCGACCTGCTGCGCGATGCGCCAACCGACGCCTTCGCTCCCCTCACCCTCATCAAGCCCTCATGAAAATCTTGATCTCCACCGACATCGAAGGCGTGGCCGGCGTCTACCACCCGCAGCAGACGCGCGCAGGCAACGGCGAGTACGAACGCGCCCGTCGCTGGATGACCGACGAAGCCAACGCCGCCATCGCCGGTGCCTTCGACGGCGGCGCGACCGAGGTCTACGTCAACGACTCGCATGGCGACTTCCGCAACCTGCTGCCCGACGGGCTCGATCCGCGCGCGCAGGCGATCCAGGGCAAGCCGCGCTACCTCAGCATGGTGGCCGGCGTGGAGCTGGGCATCGACGGCGTCTGCATGGTCGGCTACCACGCACGCGCGCAGGGCGCGGGCATCCTCGCGCACACCATCAACAGCTTCGCCTTCGCAGGCATCGAGTTCGATGGCCAGCCGATGAGCGAGGCCGGCCTTTACGGCGCGCTTGCGGGCGAGTACGGCGCGCCGGTGCTGATGGCCAGCGGCGACGACCTGTTCATCACCGAGAACCGTCCGCTGTTCCCGCATGCGACCTTCGTGCAGACCAAGCGCGCGACGGGCCAGACCAGCGGCATCTCGCTGTCGCCCGCGCAGTCCTGTGCGGCGATCCGCGCGGGCGTTGTCGAAGCGATGGCCGCGCGTGCGGCCGCCAAAGCGCTCGTGTGGCCCACGCCGCTGCGCGTGACGCTGCGCACCCAGACGCCAGCCATGGCCGATCTGTTCTGCCAGTGGCCGACCTTCGAGCGCGTCGCGCCGGTGGAACTGCGCTTTGCGGCGCCGAGCGTCGAGCATGCGGTGCGCATGCTCAATTGCTGCTCGGCGATGTCGGCTATGCTGCGCTAGATCCCGAGCATCAACTTGAGGTTCTGCACCGCCGCGCCGCTGGCGCCCTTGCCCAGGTTGTCCAGGCGCGCGATGACGACCGCATGGCGATGGTCCTCGTTCGGGAACACGCGCAGTTCGAGCTGGTTGGTGTCGTTGAGCGCGGTAGGCTCCAGCTTGCCGTCTTCGGTCGGCGGCAGCACCGACACGAACCGGTCGGGGGTGTTGCTGCGCGCATAGTGCGCGGCCAGTGCGTCGTGCAGGTCGCTGGCCTTCGGCTTGCCGGGCAGGTCGTCCAGATGCAGTGGCAGCTGCACCAGCATGCCCTGCTTGAAGTTGCCCACCGAGGGGATGAAGACCGGCCGGCGTGTGAGGCCGGTGAACTTCATGATCTCGGGGATGTGCTTGTGCTTGAGCCCCAGCGCGTAGGTCTCGAAGGGCGCAGCTTCGCCTTTTTCGTAGGCTTCGATCATGGGGCGACCGCCGCCCGAGTAGCCGCTGACCGAGGGCAGGGCGACCGGGAAGTCGGCCGGCAGCAGCCCCGCATCGATCAGCGGACGCAGGATGGCGATGGCGCCGGTGGCATAGCAGCCGGGATTGCCCACGCGGTCGGCCTGCGCCACGGCCTGCCAGTGGCCTTCGACGAGTTCCGGGAAGCCGAAGGTCCAGGCCGGGTTCGTGCGGTGCGCGGTGGAGGCGTCGATGATCTTCGGCTTGGTGCCGGACAACTGGTCGATCAGCGCGACCGACTCGATGGCCGCGTCGTCGTGCAGGCAAAGCACCACGAGGTCGACGCCGGCCATCAGCTCGCGCTTGGCGGCGACGTCCTTGCGCAGCTCGGGCGCGATGCTCACGAGCTCGATATTCGCCATCGTTGCGAGACGTTCGCGGATCTGAAGGCCGGTGGTACCAGCCTCGCCGTCGATGAAAACCTTGGCCATGGTGGGTGTGCTCACGAGAGTCGAGGGATTGACCGCGCTGCCAAGTCGGGCTTGTTGCGGCGCACCATGATACAGTCTGCGGTTGTCCCCCGCCCCCGCCCGTTCCAGGCGCCGTGGCCTGCGGACAACAGCCAATTCAGACTCCGTTCTCAACCCCCGTTCCGAGAGACACCTCATGAAGATTCACGAGTACCAAGGCAAGGAGATTCTTGCCAAGTTCGGCGTGCCCGTGCCGCGCGGCATTGCGGCCTACACGGTCCAGGAGGCGGTCGAAGCCGCCCAGAAGCTTGGCGGCCCGGTGTGGGTGGTCAAGGCCCAGATTCACGCGGGTGGCCGCGGCAAGGGCGGTGGCGTCAAGGTCGCCAAGAGCATCGAAGACGTGAAGAAGCTGGCCGGCGAAATCCTCGGCATGCAGCTCGTCACGCACCAGACCGGCCCCGAAGGCCAGAAGGTCCGTCGCCTCTACATCGAAGACGGCGCCGACATCAACAAGGAATACTACGTGTCCGCCGTGACCGACCGCGCCACGCAGAAGGTCGCGTTCATCGCCTCGAGCGAAGGCGGCATGGACATCGAGGAAGTGGCGCATTCCACGCCCGAGAAGATCATCACGGTGTACGCCGACCCCGAACTCGGCCTGACCGACGCGCAAGCCAAGGAAATAGCCGACGGCATCGGCATGCCGGCCGATTCGACCGCGCAGACCGTCGACATCCTCAAGAAGCTCTACACCTGCTACATGGAGACGGACGCCTCGCTGGTCGAGATCAACCCGCTCAACCGTGACAGCAAGGGCAACGTGATGGCGCTCGACGCGAAGTTCAACTTCGACCCGAACGCACTGTTCCGCCACCCCGAACTCGTCGCCCTGCGCGACCTGGACGAAGAAGACGCGGCCGAAGTCGAAGCCTCGAAGTTCGACCTGGCCTACATCTCGCTGGACGGCAACATCGGCTGCCTGGTCAACGGCGCCGGCCTGGCGATGGCAACCATGGACACCATCAAGCTGTTCGGCGGCGAGCCGGCCAACTTCCTGGACGTGGGCGGCGGTGCCACCCCCGAGAAGGTGACTGAAGCCTTCAAGATCATGTTGAAGAACAAGAACGTCAAGGGCATTCTGGTCAACATCTTCGGCGGCATCATGAAGTGCGACACCATCGCCACCGGCGTGATCGCAGCCTGCAAGGCGGTGAACCTCAGCGTGCCGCTGGTCGTGCGCATGAAGGGCACGAACGAAGTCGAAGGCAAGAAGATGCTGGCCGATTCCGGCCTGCCGATCATCAGCGCCGACACGATGGCCGATGCGGCCCAAAAAGTGGTTGCGGCAGTCGCCAAGTAAGGAATAAGTCATGTCGATCTACATCAACAAAGACACCAAGGTCATCACGCAAGGCATCACCGGCAAGACCGGTCAGTTCCACACGGAAAAGTGCCAGGAATACGCGAACGGCAAGAACGCCTTCGTCGCCGGTGTGAATCCGAAGAAGGCCGGCGAGTCGATCTTCGGCATTCCAATCTTCGGTTCCGTCAAGGAAGCCGCATCGCAGACCGGCGCGACCGTGTCGGTGATCTACGTGCCGCCTCCGGGCGCCGCTGCCGCCATCTGGGAAGCCGTCGAAGCCGACCTGGACATGGCCATCTGCATCACCGAAGGCATTCCGGTCAAGGACATGCTCGAAGTGCGCAACAAGATGAAGGCCAAGGAAGCCGCCGGCGGCAAGAAGACGCTGCTGCTCGGCCCGAACTGCCCCGGCCTGATTACGCCCGACGAAATCAAGATCGGCATCATGCCCGGCCACATCCACCGCAAGGGTCGCATCGGCGTGGTCTCGCGCTCGGGCACGCTGACCTATGAAGCCGTGGCACAGCTCACCGAAATCGGCCTGGGCCAATCGTCGGCAGTCGGCATCGGCGGCGACCCGATCAACGGTCTGAAGCACATCGACGTGATGAAGGCCTTCAACGACGATCCGGACACCGACGCAGTCATCATGATCGGCGAAATCGGCGGCCCGGACGAAGCCGACGCCGCACGCTGGTGCAAGCTCAACATGAAGAAGCCGGTGGTCGGCTTCATCGCTGGCGTGACCGCACCTCCGGGCAAGCGCATGGGCCACGCCGGCGCGCTGATCTCGGGCGGTGCCGACACGGCCGATGCCAAGCTCGCCATCATGGAAGAGTCGGGCTTCACCGTGACGCGCAACTTCTCGGAACTCGCGAAGCTGCTAAAGGCCAAGCTCTGATCTGAGGCCCCGCGCCTTCTGAACTGAGCACTCCAAAAACGGCAAAGCGCTCGCAGCTTCGGTTGCGAGCGCTTTTGTCCGTGTATCAATAACAAAGGAGAAGACAAGTGGACATGCTGCAAACGGCAGACTTCTGGATCGGTCTGGTCAAGATCATCTGGATCAACATCATTCTCTCGGGCGACAACGCGGTCGTGATCGCGCTGGCCGCCCGTTCCTTGCCCCCGGCGCAGCAGAAGAAGGCTGTGCTGATCGGGTCGGGCGCGGCCGTGGTGCTGCGCATCGCGCTGACCGTGGTGGCCGCACGCCTGCTGGCGTTGCCCTATCTGCAGATCGTTGGTGGCCTGCTGCTGCTGTACATCGGTTTCCAGTTGCTCAGCGACGAGGAAGACGGCGAGGGCGAGTCCAAGGAGTACGGCAGCATGTTCGCGGCCGTGCGCACCATCCTCATTGCCGACCTGGTGATGAGCCTGGACAACGTGATCGCCGTGGCGGCTGCCGCGCAAGGCAACAACATGCTGCTGATCCTGGGCCTGGCCATCAGCATTCCGCTGGTGATCTTCGGCAGCACGATGATGATCAAGCTCATGGAGCGTTTCCCCATCATCGTGATGCTGGGCGCTGCGCTGATCGGCTGGGTCGGTGGCGAGACCATTGCGGGCGACGTGGCGTTGCGGGACGTGGTCGAGGACAACCCGTGGCTGCACTATGTGGCGGCGGCACTGGGTGCGGCTTTCGTGGTGATTTCGGGCCGCTGGATGCAGGTGCGCGCGCACCGCGCCGCGCACTGAACACCGACGCGCGGCCCACGTTCAACGGCGACGCAGCGGCTGCGCCCATGACACACCCGGCGGCCACTGCTGCAGGCCCACCATGGCCCTGAGGCTGGTGCGCCGGCATGCGGCGCGCGTCGTGCTCACGCTGCTGCCGATGGTGGTGGCCATGCTGCAGGCCGCTGGCGTCTGGCAGCTGCCCGTGGTGGAGCGGCTGGACAATTTCATCTACGACGTGCGGTTGCGCGCTCACATGCCCGGCACGCCGGACTCGCGCATCGTGATCGTCGACATCGACGACGCGAGCCTGCAGCAGTTCGGTCAATGGCCCTGGAGCCGCGACAAGCTGGCGCGCCTGAGCACCGAACTGCTGGTGCGCCAGCAGGTCGCCGTGCTCGGCTTCGACATCCTGTTTCCCGAGCCGGACGAAAGTTCGGGCCTGTCGGACCTGCGACGGCTCGCCGAAGGCCGGCTGCGGGCGCAACCGGGTTTTGCCGCCGAGGTCGAGCGCCTGGCGCCTGCACTCGACCATGATGGTGTTTTTGCGCGCACGCTGACCGGGCGGCCCGTGGTGCTTGGCTATTACTTCAACGGTACCCGCAACGCGCTGGCCAATGGGCGATTGCCCGCGCCAGCGCTGCTGCCCGATGCCTTCGATGGCGCATCGCCGCCCGCGGTGGTCTGGAACAGCTTTGGCGGAAACATCGCCCCCCTGGTCCAGGCCGCACCCCATGGCGGCTTCCTCAACGTGCTCATCGGCCGCAACGACGATGGCGTGGTGCGCGCCGTGCCCTTGCTCGCGCGGTACGAGGGGGCCGCAGCGCCAGCGGGCTATTACGCGTCGTTCGCGCTGGCGGTGTACCAGGTGGCCAGCGGAGGCACATACGCCGTCGCCCCGGTCTTCGCGAGCCACGGCGTGGTCGGGCGTGCGGCGCCGCTGACGGCGCTGCAGGTCGGGCAGGGCACCACGCATCGGCGCGTGCCGGTCGATGGCAATGCCAGCGTGCTGGTGCCGTTTCGCGGGCCGGGCGGTGGCGAGGGCGGTTCGTTTCGCTACGTGACGGCCGCGGCCATCCTGCGCGGCGAGCTGGCGCCGGGCGCCATGCGCGGCAAGATCGTGTTGGTCGGCACCACGGCCCGCGGGCTCCAGGACCTGCGCGCCACGCCGGTCGACAGCATCTTCCCGGGGGTCGAAGTGCATGCGAACGTCGTCTCCGGCCTGCTCGACGGGCGCTTCGCGTCGGTGCCGGACTATGCGTCGGGCTACGACCTGGTGCAGATGCTGTTCGCCGGGTTGCTGCTGGCCTTCGGCATGTCGGCGCTGCCGGCGTTCCAGGCCGTGCTGCTGGGCGTGGGCACGGCGGCGCTGCTCGTCGTGGTCAATGTCTTGCTGTATGTGCGTGGCGGTCTGGTGCTGCCTCTGTCGGCCGTGCTGTTGATGACGGCGCTGGCCTTCGTGCTGAACCTGAGCTGGGGCTTCTTCCTGGAGACGCGCGCTCGCCGGGGGCTGGCGCGGCTCTTCGGCTCCTACGTGCCGCCGCAACTGGTCGACGAGATGATGAAGCGCCCCGGGCGCTACAGCATGCGGGCCGAGAGCAAGGAGCTCACGGTCATGTTCTGCGACATGCGTGGCTTCACATCGCTGTCCGAACAGGTCACACCCACCGAACTGCAGACGCTGCTCAACGCGCTGTTCAGCCGCCTGACGGCCATCATCAGCCGCCATCGCGGCACCGTGGACAAGTACATGGGCGATTGCGTGATGGCCTTCTGGGGGGCGCCGGTCGACACACCCGACCATGCAGCGCTGGCCGTGCAGGCAGCCTTCGAGATGGCTGCCGCCGTGCGCGAGTTCGATGAATCCCAGCGCCTGGCCGGGCGCCCGCGCATCGATGTGGGCATCGGCCTGAACACGGGCGTGATGAGCGTGGGCGACATGGGTTCGGCCGTGCGCCGCAGCTACACCGTGGTCGGCGACGCGGTGAACCTGGCCGCGCGGCTCGAAGGACTGGGCAGCACCTATGGTGTGCAGATCGTCGCAAGCGAGGCCACGCGCCACGCTGCGCCCGGCTTTGCGTGGCACGCCCTCGACACCGTCCGCGTGCGGGGCAGCGCGCGCGCCGTGACCATCTGCACGCCCGTGGGCCGAATCGGCGAGGCCAGGTGGGCGGCCGGCCTGGCGCAATGGGACGCGCTGCTCGCGGCCTGCCGTGCCCAGCGCTGGAGCGAGGCGCAGGATCTTCTGGCGTCGCTCGATACACAGCAGAACGTCAACAAAGTCCTTGTCGCGCTGTACCGGCAACGGGTAGCCTCCGGTGGTTTGCATCCACCCGATCCCGACGGGGATTGTGCGACCCGCTTCGACTCCAAATGACAGACACCCTTCAGGTTCGCGTCCTCGGATGCTCCGGCGCCATCGCCCGGGATTGCCGCACCACCTCGTTCCTGATCGACGGCACCCTGCTGGTCGACGCGGGGACCGGCGTTGGCGACCTCACGCTCGATGAGATGGCCGCTGTCGACGACGTGCTGCTCACCCACTCCCACCTCGACCACATCGTGGCGCTGCCGCTGATGATCGACGCCGTGGCCCGCCGCCGCACCCGGGCGCTGCGCGTGCATGCGCTGCAGGAAACACTCGACGCCTTGCGCGCGCACGTTTTCAACAATGTGATCTGGCCGGATTTCGAGCGCCTTCCCACCGCCGAGGCGCCGCTCCTGAGCCTGCATCCGATCACCGTCGGGCAGGCGATCGCTTTCGGCGGGCCCGCACCCAAGCACGTCGAGGTGCTGCCCGCGCGCCACACGGTGCCGGCCTGCGGCTTTGCCGTCCGGCGTGCGACGGCGCACGCGCATTGGGTCTTCACCGGCGACACCGAACGCAATCCTCTCCTGTGGAGGCGCCTGAACGCCCTGGACGTCGGCGCGCTCGTGATCGAGACGGCCTTCAGCGACAGCGAGCAGGCGCTGGCGCTGCGCAGCAGCCACCTGTCGCCGTCGAGCCTGGCCAGCGAGCTCGCCTGGATCGCACCGGAGCGCTGCTATCCGATCTACATCACCCACACCAAGCCCGCAGAAACGGTGGCCATCATGAGCGAGATTGCCGCGCTGGCGCGGCGCGATGCCGTCCAGGGCAGGACATTCGACATCCGGGGCCTGTCGGCCAACGACATCCTGGAGGTCTGAGTCGAAGGCGTGCCTCCGATTGCCCGAAGCCGGCCCCAGCCGTCGATTCCATCACGCCAGGACGCGGCCTCTGCTTGCCGCTGGGGGTCGACTGCGTTGGAAGGGCACGTCCATGTGCTAGCTTCGACCCCCGGCGCACGGCCCGGTAGGAACCGTGGCGGCGTTATCAACTGGAGGAAAAAAATGAACCGTGGTTTCAATGCACGCAGCGTCGTGCAGCAGGGCTTCACCCTGATCGAACTGATGATCGTCGTGGCGATCATCGGCATTCTGGCGGCCGTGGCGCTGCCCAAGTACCAAGACTATGTCTCCCGCACCCAGGTGACGGCGGCGCTGGCCGAGATCACCCCCGCCAAGGTGGTGATTGAAGAAAGGGCGAGCCAGGGCCTCACGGCCGAGCAGGCCAGCGCGCTGACCGGCAGTGCCGCCACCAACGCCGAGGCGGCAGGCCTTTCGGGCGCGCAGACCAGCCGCTGCAGCGCCATCGCCATCAGCGCTGCCACCACGGGTGTGGCCAGCGTGCAGTGCACGATCCGCGGCAACGGCCAGATCACCGGACAGACGCTCACCTGGTCGCGTGCGGCAGACACCGCCGCGAACACGCCCGGTGTCTGGACCTGCACGACGACGGTCGCGGCCCGGCTTGCACCGTCCACCTGCACGGCGAATCCCGCCACGCAGCCTGAGACGGCACCTGCCGCCGGCTGATCCCGCGTCGTGGCGGGGCCTGCCGTTCGGCACAATCCCGTCATGACGTCTGCGGCCACCTCCGACCGACAAGCCGCTGCGCGCGCACTTGCCGTTGCCGCCGGGCTGGTCGCTTTTCCCTTTCTCTTTCCGCTGGTCGCGGGCCCCTCTGCCAATGCCTGGCAGCTGTTCGCGTCCTGGGCCTGCGTGGCGTTCCTGGCGCTGCCTTGTGGCCCGGCGAGGCCCTCGCGGGGCCTAGCGCTGTGGCTGGGCGTGGTCGCGCTGTCGATCACGCTGGCACCTGCCGGGGCTGTGGCCCTGAAGGTCAGTGCCGTGGCGGCAGTCGCCGTGGTGGCGCTTGCCGCCTGCGTCGGCGCGGCATGGGTGGGCGGGGCACGCTCGGCGCAGCCGGTGGTGCCTCCCGCGCCCGTTGCGCTCGCCTGGGGTCTGCTCGCAGCGGGCCTCGTGAGTGCCGTGCTGGGCCTGCTGCAGTACGACGGCCACGCCGCAGTGCTGGTGCCCTGGACGACGGCCCCCGAGCTCGGCCAGGCCTACGGCAACCTGCGCCAGCGCAACCAGTTCGCCACGCTCATCGGCATGGCGCTGGTCGCGGGGCTGACGCTGTACGGCGGCTGGACCCGAGGGCAGCGCATCGCCAGCCTGCCCGGCGTGCTCTTGCTGCTGCTGGCCGCAGCGGCTTCGACCTCGCGCACCGGCCTGCTGCAGTGGGTGCTGATCAGCGGCGTTGCGGCTTTCATCGCGTGGCGCGAGCGACACCGACCCTGCCTGCGCGATGCGGGCGCCCCGGGTACGGATTTGGCCCTGCACGCGTTTCGCTTGCCGCATCCCGGACTGCTGCTGGCCTTGGTCCCGGCTTATTTCATTGCGGCATGGGCGCTGCCGATGCTTGCCGGCCCCGAGGTCGAGGACATGCTGCGCCGCCTGCGCGATGGCGCACCCGAGGGCCACAGCCGGCTTCTGCTGTGGCACAACGTGCTGGAGTTGATCGCGGTGCATCCCTGGCGCGGCTGGGGCTGGGGCGAACTGAGCTTCGCCCATTACAGCCATCCGTATGCCGGTCCGCGCTTCGTCGAGATTCTGGACAACGCGCACAACCTGCCGCTGCACCTGGCCGTCGAGCTGGGCATCCCGGCGGCGGTGGCGATCTGCGGCGGCTTCACGTGGCTGGTGCTGGCCGCGCCCCCGTGGCGGGCGCGCGATCCGGTGCGGCTCATGGCCTGGGGCGTGCTCGGCGCGATCGTGCTGCACAGCCTGCTCGAGTACCCGCTCTGGTATGGACCGTTTCAACTCGTCTTCGGGCTGTGCCTGGGACTGCTGTGGCCGGGGGCGCCGGCAGCGGCCGAGGCGCCGGGTGCCATGGCGCGCGGACGCGGGTGGGTGGCGGCGAACGCCGTGGGCGCAGCGGCGGCCTTGCTGCTGGCGGGCGTGGCGTATGCCGGCTGGGACTATGTCCGCATCAGCCAGATCTACCTCGCGCGCGAGGACCGGCTGCCGGTCTGGCGGGACGGCACGGTCGGCAAGCTGCAAGCGTCCTGGCTGTTCGCGCGCCAGGTGCAGTTTGCGGAACTGTCGCTGACCCTGGTCGATCGTCGCAATGCCGCCGAGGTGCATGCGCAGGCCCTGCGCGCGCTTCATTTCTCGCCGGAACCGCGGGTGATCGTCAAGCTCATCGACAGCGCCGTGCTGCTCGGGCGCACCGACGAGGCCATGGCGCAGGCCGTGCGGCTGCAGCGTGCCTTTCCGGAAGACTACATCCGCTGGCTGGCAGGAAAACCGCCAGACGCCGCGGACGAGTGATTTGGCCGAGTGGCGGCGTCAGTCCGCCACGTAGCTGCCCGACTTGCCGCCGTGCTTCTCCAGCACCCGCACGTCGGTGATGCGCATGCCGCGGTCGACGGCCTTGCACATGTCGTAGATGGTGAGCAGGGCGATCTGCACGGCGGCCAGCGCTTCCATTTCGACGCCCGTGGGGCCGACGGTTTCGACGGTGGCGGTGCAGCTGACCTGCGGCGGGCCGTTCTCGGACACGGCGAAGGCCACCGCCACGCGCGTGAGCGCGAGGGGATGGCACAGCGGAATCAGGTCGCTGGTCTTCTTGGCGGCCTGGATGCCCGCGATGCGTGCGATGCCGAGCACGTCGCCTTTCTTGGCGGTGCCCGACTCGATCAGCGCCAGCGTGGCCGGCTGCATCTCGATGCGTCCGGTCGCCACCGCCACCCGATGGGTGGCTTGCTTGGCAGCGACATCGACCATGTGGGCCTGGCCCTGGCCGTCAAAATGGGTGAGTTTGGACATGGTGAACGTTCCGCTGAAGCGTGCATCATAAGAGGCCGAGCCACTGACGAGGAATGCCGCGCCCGATGCCCGACGCACTTTCGAACTCCCGCGCCCGCCTGCGGCTTGCCGGGTTTCCCCGGTTTCCCGGGCTTCGCGCGGCCTGCGTGGCGGTGCTGGTGGCATGCCAGCTGCTCGCGCCGCCGGCCGCACGCGCCCAGTTGCTGCCCGGCATGGGCGACGGCGGCGAGATGACCGCGGCGGCCGAGCGCCGGCTGGGCGACCAGATCGCGCGGGAGCTTTACCGCGACCCCGACTACATCGACGATCCGGTGCTCGAGGCCTACGTGCAGGACATCTGGAGCCGCCTGCTCGCCGCGGCACGCCTGCGCGGCGAACTCACACCCGAACTGGACGAGCGTTTCGCCTGGACGCTGCTGATGGGCCGCGACCGCAATATCAACGCCTTTGCGCTGCCCGGCGGCTACCTCGGCCTGAACCTGGGCCTGATCGCCGTCACCGACAGTCCGGATGAACTCGCCACCGTGCTGGGCCACGAACTGTCGCACGTCACGCAGCGCCATATCTCCCGCATCATGAGCCGGCAGGGCCGCCAGATGCCGCTGCTCCTCGCGGCCATGGTGCTGGGAATCATCGCCGCGGCCAAGAGCCGCAACGGCGACGCCGGCCAGGCCGTGATCATGGGCAGCCAGGCGATGGCGATGCAGAACCAGCTGAGCTTTTCGCGCGACATGGAGCGCGAGGCCGACCGCATCGGCTATGGCGTGATGACGCAGGCGGGCTTCGCGCCACAGGGCGCTGCCGCGATGTTCGAGAAGCTGCAGTACGCCTCGCGCCTCAACGACAACGGCTCCTATCCCTACCTGCGCAGCCATCCGCTGACGACCGAACGCATCTCCGACATGCAGGCCCGTTTTCAGTTCCGCGCGACCGAAGGCGCCGCCCCTGTAGCGCCCGGTGTCGTCGGTGCGCTGCCGTCCAAGGGCCCCCAGATGACCCACGCGTTGATGGCGGCGCGCGCCCGCGTGTTCTCCCGGCCAGGCGTGGACGTGTTGCGCCAATGGATGCGTGCGGCCTCGGGGAGTGAATTCGAACGCAGCACGCCGGCCGCGCAGGCGGGCGCACTCTGTGCGGCTGCGCTTGCTGCGCGCGAAACGCAAGACCTGGTGCAGGCCCGCCTGTTCGCCGACCGCCTGGCTGCCCGTACCGCGGGCGATGCGTCGGCCAGCCGCGTGGCGCGCCTGCTGCGCGCCGAGATCGCCCTGGCATCAGGCGCCGCGCCGCAGGCGGCCGCCCTGCTCGACGCGAAATCGAAGGACCGGCCCGAGATGTTCCTGTCGGCCCAGGTCGCCATGGCGCTGCGAAATCCGGCGCCGATGGTTGCGCCGCTGCGCGACTGGGTCGCCGTGCATCCCAGGGATGCCGGTGCCTGGCGCCTGTTGAGCGCGCTGTACGGTGCGCAGAACGACACGGTGCGCGCGGTGCGCGCGGACGCCGAGGCCAACGTCGCCGTGCTCGACTACGCGGGCGCACGCGACCGCTTCAAGGCCGCGCAGGAACTCGTACGCAACGGCGCTGGCGGCGTACCGGTGGATTTCTACGAAGCGTCGATCATCGACACCCGCGCCCGTGCGGTGGACGCAATGCTCAAGGACCAGCAGGCGGACCCGCCGCTGTGAGCGCCCGCCGCCGGGGCGTGCCGGGGCGTTCCGGGGGGGGGGCGCGTCAGCGCCTGAACAACCCGCCCAGCGCAGCCTCGATCACGAGATGCAGCAGCGAGTACAGCAGCGAACCGATCAAGGCTGCGGTGAAGCCCGCCACGGCAAAGCCGTTGAGCAGCCCCGAGGCGGACCAGAACATGAGGGCATTGATCACGAAGAGAAAAAGCCCCAGGGTGACGATCGTCACGGGCAGGGTCAGCACGACCAGCACGGGTCGCACGATCATGTTGAGCAACCCGATCACGGCAGCCGCAATGAGCGCCGACGTGAAGTTGTTGACCTGGACACCGCTGTAGATGTAGGTGACCGCCAGCAGTGCCAGCGCGCTGAGCAGCCATTTGATGAGTAGTCGCATGGCCGCAGGATACCGCAGCGGGCCTGGACAGGGTGCCCGGCCCGCTGCAACTGACGATGGGCGCTTAATCGGCCAGTTCGTTCGCCAGCACGAGCAGCGCGCCCATGCTCGCGACCGCGCCGGGCAATGCCCAGCCAGACTGGCCGGCGGGCTTCTGGTCGGGCGCCACCGGCTCCATGTCGACGCCGATCTTCGGGCGACGCGCGTCGACCACGCGGGTCGATGCGCCGTGCTCGGTGCGCAGGCGCTGGGTCATTGCCAGCAGCGGACCTTCGGCCAGCACCGGCGTGACCGCGTCGCCTTCGCGCTGCAGCAGCGGCAGCATCTGTTCCTGCGCCTTGGAGAACCACTTGGCGCGCCAGTTGACGCGTGCACTGTGGCTGACCCACTTGCTGATACGCGCCGTCATGCGCGGTGCGCACGCCACCAACACCCAGTGGCGCTGTGCGGTCGCTGCCGGCGCAGGCGCCTTGGCCAGGAATTCGCGCGCATAGGCGGCGTCGTCCACGTACAGGATGATCTTTTCCATGAGGTGCTCCTATCAGTTAGTTGGAGTGGCAGAGACATTCATTCGCGGGAGATCGGCGTGCGGGCAGGGATTCAGACCGGCGCGTGGGCCTTGGCCGCATTGCGGCTGGCCATCCACTTGCCGATCAGCAGTACCAGCACCGCACCGATGATGCCGGCGGCGTACTTCACGGTGTCGGTCTGCGGGATCTTGGGCACCCAGGTCCAGGCGTCCAGACGCACCACGGCCGGGTCGGAGATCAGCATCGTGCCGGCGATCCAGCCCAGCAGCATGCCGCCCAGCGTGATGATCATCGGGAAGCGGTCCATCAGCTTGATGACCAGCTGGCTGCCCCAGACGATGATCGGGATGCTCACCAGCAGGCCGAAGATCACGAGCGGCATCTGATGGCCATCGCCTGCACCCTGCGCGGCACCGGCAATGGCGATCACGTTGTCCACGCTCATCACCAGGTCGGCGACGATCACGGTCTTGACGGCGGCCCACAGCTTGTCGCTGCCGGCGATGTTGCCGTGTGCGTCGTCATGCTCGGGCGCCAGCAGCTTCACGCCGATCCACACCAGCAGCAGCGCACCGACCATTTTCAGGAACGGGATCGCCAGCAGCGTGAGCGCGAAGAAGATCAGGATCACGCGCAGCACGATGGCGCCCGCAGTGCCCCAAAGGATGCCCTTGGTACGTTGTGCTGGCGGCAGCTTGCGGCAGGCCAGTGCGATCACGACGGCGTTGTCACCGCCCAAAAGAATGTCGATCATGATGATCTGACCGACGGCGACCCAGAATTCCGGGGTCATAAAGGCTTCCATAGCGTCCTCTGTACGTTTGATGCTTTTTCCGGGCGGGTCGGATCGAAGCGGCTGTAAGAGGACCGGGGAAGGTCCGGACGTGCAATCGCTTCGATCAAACCTGCGCAGGTTCCAATCGAAGGTCTTGCTCGGCCGCCTTTAAGGCGGCCCGACAGGCCGGAAGATTTGTTGTGCTTCGTATTGACGACCTGTCGATACCCGCTGCGCGGGGCAACGGGCGGGAGCTACTCCCCTTCGTGCGCGGATTAGAGCATTGCGCCTGTGTGCTGGCAATCGCACCTGCCCAGATCTTCAAGAGGAAAGTCGCTGAAACGCATGTCTGCAAAGGACTTGACGCTCACTTATTGAGAGCGGTTCAGATGTCCTTCCATTCCGAGTGGATTTGGCCGGACTATCATGCCAGCCCGCTGTTTTTCGCTTCCTTCATGGCCGCCATCCACATCACCGACATCGAGGCCGCCATCAATCATTGGCGCGCGAAGAAGCCGTCGCCCGACGGCATCACGCTGGCGCCCGAGCTGCGCGCGCTGGCCGAGGTGTACGCGCTCATGGTCTATCACCACGAGGACGAGGTCGACGAAGCCGGCTTCCCTGCCAAGGCCTGGGCCGCGTGGCTCAGCTGGTACGACAGCACGCCAGACACGCCCTGCATCGCGATCTGCTCGACCAGCCAGGGCGACGACGAATGCAAAGGCTGCGGGCGCAGCTTCGAGGAGGTGCAGCACTGGCCCGCGATGACGCCCGTGGCCAAGCGCGCCACCTGGCGCCGCATCACGATGGAAGACAAGGCTTGGCGGTTCAATACCTATGCCGAGCGCGCCCGCGAAGCGGTGCCACGGGCCGATGCAGCACCAGCGGCCGGCGACGACGACGCGCCGGCCTGAACCGATGCGCCGGCTCGCCCAGGCACCCAATCTCGCCATTGCCACGCTGTGGGCGCACGCTTTGCGAGAAGATGGCGTGGCCGCCTCCATCCAGCGCGAATTCCTGGGTGCAGCGGTCGGCCAGCTGCCGCCCGACCAGTGCCTGCCGGAAATATGGGTGGAGGACGAGGCGCAGTTCGAGCGGGCGCAGGGCCTGCTCCATGCGCTGCAGAATCGCCCGCAGCGCCGCTGGCATTGCAGTTGCGGCGAACTCGTCGAGGGTGGCTTCGAGCAGTGCTGGCAGTGCGGCGCGATGATGCCGTGATCCGGGCCCGCCCCCAAGGCTGCGCCTACGTCGTTTAGCTTCTCCTACCCCTTTGCCGGGGGCAACACCAGCGGCCGGGCAGAGCCCGCTCCGCGGTGTTCCGCGAAGGCGCGTGGCGGTTACTTGAGCTTCTGAAGCTCGATGTCGATGCTGTTCTTGCCGTCGCCCAGCATCAGCGCGTTTTCCTGGATGGTCGCCTGGAGCTGCATGCTGCGCTGCGCCAGCGCGGCCACTGCCTGCGAGGTCTCGCTCGGGATGCGCCACACCTGCAGGTTCTGCAAGCGCGTGAGCTTGGTCTCGATACCCTTCCACCAGATCCCGGCCGCATGGCTGAAGCAGTAGAGCAGCACCTCGTCCGCCTTGCTGCAGGCTTTGGAGAGCGGTTTGTCCTCGGGCTGGCCGACCTCGATCCAGACGCGCGTGCGGCCGGTGAAGTCGCGCAGCGACACGTCGGGGTCGTCGGGGTTCGACAGTCCCGCGCCGAAGCCCAGCACGCCGTCGCCGTCGCACACGCTCTGCAGCTTGTGGGCGTTGAGCGCCAGCGCGATGAGCCGCACCATCATCCGCTCGTCGTTCTCGCTCGGATGGCGAGCGAGCGTGAGCGCGTGGTCGGCGTAGTAGTTGTGGTCGATGTCGGCGACCGCGAGGTTCGCCTTGAAGATGGTGGATTTGAGGGCCATGCGATCAGGTAAGCAGCGCAGCGACCGCTCGGCGCAGCGTGGGAAGATGAAGCTGCACCGTGTTCCACACCGAGATGTAGCTCACGTTGAAATAGCCGTGTGAGAGATAGTTGCGATTGCCTATGACGCTGCCCCAAGGGATCTCGGGGTGTGCTTCAACGAACGACAGGTCGTGCTTGCGCACGTTGTTGCAAGCCTCGCCGATCACTTCAAGATTGCGAACCACCGCATCCTGCACCAAGTGATTGTCGAGAAATTTGGACTCGTCCAGTCCGGCAACGTAGCCTTGAATCCGGTCGATTGACTCGACCACGTGACCGAGAAAAAACGGAATCCGTGCCGGGTCGCTCACAGCCGCACGGCCTCGGCCATGACACGCGAACGGAAAGCCATTGGCAGAGCGTCGGGGGTAAGCACGTCTACAGGGATGCCAAGCAATTCGGATACTTCGAACTGCACACCGCCGATGTCGAAGGTACTCGTCGTCGGCGTCGGTTCGACCAGCAGGTCCAGATCGCTGCCCTCCGAGTCGAGCCCCTTGAGCACCGAGCCGAACACCGATACCGAACGCATGCCGTGCCGAAGCGCGATCTGCCGGATGGCGGATCGGTGCTGGACGAGCAGATCGGAAGGCTTCATGCCGCGATTGTCGCCGCCTCAGACCCGCTTCGCCAGTTCCGCCGCCTTGCCGATGTAGCTGGCGGGCGTCATGGCCAGCAGCCGCGCCTTTTCGTCCTCGGGAATCTCCAGCGAGCGGATCAGGCCGTGCAGCGCCTCGGCCGTCACTGTCTTGCCGCGCGTGACTTCCTTGAGTTGCTCGTAGGCGCCCTGCACGCCGAAGCGGCGCATGACGGTCTGGATCGGCTCGGCCAGCACTTCCCACGACGCGTCCAGGTCGTCGGCGATGGCTTCCTCGTTGATCTCCAGCTTGCCCAGGCCGGTCATGAGGCTGGCGTAGGCCAGCGTGGCATAGCCCAGCGCGACGCCGATGTTGCGCAGCACGGTGCTGTCGGTCAGGTCGCGCTGCCAGCGGCTGATGGGCAGCTTCTCGCTCAGGTGACGCAGCACCGCATTGGCCAGGCCCAGGTTGCCCTCGGCGTTCTCGAAGTCGATCGGGTTGACCTTGTGCGGCATGGTCGACGAGCCGATCTCGCCCTTCTTCAGGCGCTGCTTGAAGTAGCCCAGGCTCACGTAGCCCCAGATGTCGCGCGAGAAGTCGATGAGGATGGTGTCGGCGCGTGCCACCGCGTCGAACAGCTCGGCCATGTAGTCGTGCGGCTCGATCTGGATGCTGTAGGGCTGGAAGGTGAGGCCCAGGCCGAGCGGCGCCGGCGTCTCGATGACCTTGCGGCTGAAGGCCTCCCAGTCGAAGTCGGGCCAGGCCGCGATGTGGGCGTTGTAGTTGCCCACCGCACCATTCATCTTGCCCAGCAGTTTCACCGCGGCGATCTGCTCGCGGGCCTTGGCCAGGCGCACCGCGACGTTGGCGATTTCCTTGCCCACGGTGGTCGGGCTGGCGGTTTGGCCGTGCGTGCGCGAGAGCATCGACACCTCGGCGAACTGGTGCGCCATCTCGCGCAGCTTGGCGATCAGGCCGTCGAGCGCCGGCAGCATCACCGTGTCGCGTGCCGCCTGGATCTGCAGCGCATGGCTGGTGTTGTTGATGTCCTCGCTGGTGCAGGCGAAGTGCACGAACTCGGCCGCGGCCAGCAGTTCGGGCCGGGCGTCGAACTTCGACTTGATCCAGTACTCGACGGCCTTCACGTCGTGGTTGGTGGTCTTCTCGATCTCCTTGATCGCGACCGCGTCGGCCTCCGAAAAGTTGGCGACCAGGCCCATCAGGTACTTGCGCGCGCCAGGGGTCAGCGGCTTGAATTCGGCAAAACCGCAGTCCGATAGCGCGATGAACCAGGCCACCTCGACCTGCACGCGGCGGTGCATGTAGCCCTGCTCGCTCATCAGGGGGCGCAGCGCGGCCAGCTTGGCGGCATAGCGGCCGTCGAGGGGGGAAAGGGCGGAAACGGTGGAGAAGCTCATGCCGCCGATTTTAGGTGGCTGCGGCAGGGACGGGTGTCGTGGCCGCAGCAAGAAGGCGGTGGCTGTTCGGCGCACCGGCGCCCGACTCACTCGTAACAACTGCATTCCCCCTAGAATCCAATCGATACAACGGAGATCCCAGAAGGGAGAGGAAGAAATCGCATGAAATTGATCGGATCGGCAGCCAGCCCGTACGTTCGCAAGGTGCGCGTGGTCATGGCCGAGAAGCGGCTCGACTATCAGTTCATCGTCGAAGACGTGTGGGCGCCCGACACCGCAATCTCGACCTCCAATCCGCTGGGCAAGGTGCCTTGCCTGGTGATGGAAGGCGGTGAGGCGATGTTCGACTCCCGCGTGATCGTCGAATACCTGGACACCCTGTCGCCGGTGGGCAAGCTGATTCCGCAGCAGGGCCGCGAGCGCGCCGAGGTCAAGACCTGGGAGGCGCTGGCCGATGGCGTCATGGACGCTGGCGTGCTCTGGCGCCTGGAAGCCACCTGGACCGGCCGCGCCGACGACGAGCGCAGCCAGGCGTGGATGGACCGCCAGCGCGGCAAGGTGGTCGCCGGCATCGCCGCCATGGCCAAGGGGCTGGGCGACAAACCCTTCTGCAGCGGCATCCACCTGAGTCTTTCGGACATCGCGGTGGGCTGCGCGCTTGGCTGGATCGACCTGCGCTTCCCGGAAATCGAGTGGCGTGCCGAGCATCCCAAGCTGGTCAAGCTCATGGACAAGCTGATGCTCCGGCCGAGCTTCGCGGACACCCGACCTTAGTCCTGCTTTCGGGGGGAGGGGCAACACCAGTGGCCCGGCGAAGCCGGTTCCGCGGTGTTTCTGGAACAGTCTCTCTCAGGCTGCCGCGCGTTCTGCCGTCGGGTTGCGCCACTTGGCCATCAATTCGGTCCAGCGCGTGCGTGCCGCCGCCAGATTGCGCTCCTTCACGTGGCCATAGCCGCGGATCTGCTCCGGCAGCTTCGCGATCTCCAGCGCCGCGTCGTGGTTGCCCGCGTTCAGCCCGGCGATCACCTCCTCGATGCTGGCGCGGTACTCGCCGATCAGCGCGCGTTCCGTCTTGCGCTCCTCGCTGCGGCCGAAGATGTCCAGCGTGGTGCCGCGCAGGCCCTTGAGCCTGGCGAGCAGCTTGAAGCCCGTCAACATGCCGGGGCCGAACTTCTGCTTGAGCAACTGCCCCTTGCTGTTCTTCTTGGCGATGAGCGGCGGGGCGAGGTGGTAGTTGAGCTTGAAGTCGCCTTCGAACATGCCCTCGACGCGATCCAGGAACGAGCGGTCGGAGTGCAGGCGCGCCACCTCGTACTCGTCCTTGTACGCCATCAGCTTGAACAGGTAGCGCGCCACCGATTCGGTGATCGTCGTCTTGCCGACGGCGGCCGTCTCGGCCTGCTGCACCCTGGCGACGAAGGCCTGGTACTGCGCGGCATAGGCGGCGTTCTGGTAGCCGGTGAGGAATTCCACGCGACGCGCCACCAGCGTGTCGACCGTCTCGCGCTTCTTGAATGCGATTACCTGGCCGGGCGACACCAGCTTCTGCACCGAGGCCAGGTCGTGCGCCGCGCGACGGCCCCATTCGAAGGCCGTCTTGTTGTTCTCGATGGCGACGTTGTTGAGCTCGATCGCACGCATCAGCGACGCATAGTCCAACGGCACCCAGCCCTTCTGCCAGGCATAGCCCAGCAGCATCGGGTTGGCGTAGAGGCTGTCGCCCATCAGTGAAACGGCAGCTGCATCGGCGTCGAAGCTACCAAGACCGTCCAGCCCGACGATGCGCGCGATCTGGTTCGCGCAGTCGTCCTGCGGGTTCACCCAGTTGGCATTGCGCACGAAAGCGGCCGTCGGCGTGCTGTGGCTGTTGAGCGCCACGTGCGTACGCCCTTCGCGCATGCGCGCCAGCGTCTCGGCGTTGACCGCCACCAGGGGGTCGGCCGCGAGGATGAGGTCGGCCGCGGCCGTGCCCACGCGCGTCGTGCGGATCGCCTCCTGCGTGTCGCCGATGAGCGCATGGCTCCATGTCGCGCCGCCCTTCTGCGCCAGGCCGGCGGCGTCCTGCGTGACGATGCCCTTGCCTTCGATGTGCGCGGCCATGCCGAGCAGCTGGCCGATCGTGATCACGCCCGTGCCGCCGACACCGGCGACCACGATGCCCCACACCTGGTCGCGCGTCAGTTGCGGCACAGCCGGCTCGGGCATCGCGCCCATCTCGAAAGGCGAGTTGGCCTTGGCCTTCGATTTCTTTTTCAGCGCGCCGCCCTCGACCGTGACGAAGCTCGGGCAGAAGCCCTTCAAGCAACTCATGTCCTTGTTGCAGGTGCTCTGGTTAATGGTGCGCTTGCGGCCGAACTCTGTCTCCAGCGGCTCGACCGAGAGGCAGTTGCTCTGCACGCTGCAGTCGCCGCAGCCTTCGCACACCAGCTCGTTGATGACGACGCGCTTGGCCGGGTCGACCGCCGTGCCCCGCTTGCGGCGGCGGCGCTTCTCGGTGGCGCAGGTCTGGTCGTAGATGATGGCGGTGGTGCCCTTGATCTCCCGGAACTCGCGCTGGATGTCGTCGAGCAGGTCGCGGTGCTTCACCTCAGGATCGCCCGCGACCTTCACGCCCTCGTACTTCTCCGGCTCGTCGGTGACGATCACGACCTTCACCGCGCCTTCGGCCTGCAGGCTCTGCGCGATCTGCAGCACCGAGTGGCCTTCGGGCCGTTCGCCGACCTGCTGGCCGCCGGTCATCGCGACCGCGTCGTTGTAGAGGATCTTGTAGGTGATGTTCACGCCGGCCGCGATGCTCTGGCGAATGGCGAGCAGGCCGCTGTGGAAGTAGGTGCCGTCGCCCAGGTTCGCGAAGATGTGCTGGTCGGTGGTGAAGGGCTGCTGCCCCACCCACGGCACGCCCTCGCCGCCCATCTGCGTGAAGCCGATGGTGCTGCGGTCCATCCAGGTCGCCATGAAGTGGCAGCCGATGCCGCCCATCGCGCGCGAGCCTTCGGGCACCACGGTGCTGGTGTTGTGCGGGCAGCCCGAACAGAACCAGGGCTGGCGGTCGGCACCCTGCACCCCATCGAGCTTGATGACATCCATCGAGCGCTCCTTGGCCTCGAGGATGGCGAGCTGCGCGTCGATGCGCGCGCGCATGTCCGCACCGACCTGGTCGAGCAGGCCGGTCTTGCGCAGGCGTTGCGCGATGGCCTTGGCAATCAGCGCCGGGTTGAGGTCGGCGTTGGCGCGCAGCAGCGTGTGCGAGGTCGGGTTGGGCATCGACCATTCGCCGCCGGAGTACCCGTCGGCACTGGCACCCACGCCCTCGTCGAATTTGCCGACCACGTTCGGCCGCACGTCGGAGCGCCAGTTGTAGAGCTCTTCCTTCAGCTGGTACTCGATGACCTGGCGCTTCTCCTCGACCACCAGGATCTCCTGCAGGCCGGTCGCGAAGTCGCGCGTGAGCTGGGCCTCGAGCGGCCACACCACGCCGACCTTGTGCAGCCGGATGCCGATCTGCCGGCAGGCCGCGTCGTCCAGGCCCAGGTCGATCAGCGCCTGGCGCGTGTCGTTGAAGGCCTTGCCGCTGGCCATGATGCCGAAGCGGTCGTTCGGGCCTTCGATGACGTTGTGGTTGAGCTTGTTGGCGCGGATGTACGCGAGCGCCGCGTACCACTTGTAGTGCATCAGCCGTGCCTCCTGCTCCAGCGCGTGGTCGGGCCAGCGGATGTGCAGGCCGCCGGGCGGCATCTCGAAATCGGTGGGGATGACAATGTCGACGCGCTCGGGGTCGATCATCGCGGTGGCGCTGGATTCGACGATCTCCTGGATCGTCTTCATGCCCGACCACACGCCCGAAAAACGGCTCATCGCGAAGGCGTGGATGCCCAGGTCGAGGATCTCCTGCACGTTGGTCGGAAAGAACACCGGCGTGCCGCAGGCCTTGAAGATGTGGTCGCTCTGGTGCGCGGCCGTCGAGCTCTTGGATATGTGGTCATCGCCCGCCACCGCGATCACGCCGCCGAATTCGGTGGTGCCCGCCATGTTGGCGTGCTTGAACACGTCGGAGCAGCGGTCCACGCCCGGCCCCTTGCCGTACCAGATGCCGAACACGCCATCGAACCTGTTGGTGCCCGGCGGCGAGAAGCCGAGCTGCTGCGTGCCCCAGAGCGCGGTGGCCGCCAGCTCTTCGTTCACGCCCGGCTGGAACACGATGTTCTGCGCCTTGAGGTACTTGCTGGCTTTCCATAGCGCCTGGTCGTAGCCGCCGAGCGGCGAGCCGCGGTAGCCGCTGATGAAGCCGGCGGTGTTCTTGCCGTTGTGCTGGTCGCGCAGGCGCTGCAGCATCGGCAGCTTCACGAGGGCCTGCACGCCCGACATGAAGGCGCGACCGTAGTCGAGCGAGTATTTGTCGTCGAGCGTGACCGTCTCGAGGGCTTTGCGGATGTGCTCGGGCAGGGGGGCGTTCATCGTCTGATCTCCGGTTTGGCATGGCCTCGTGGGCCTGGCTGGGCGGGGGTGCCCCTGATAGGGACTCTCAGCCCTCATGATGCTCCGGAAAGTGTATTGGCGGGTGTCGGACAGGTGCTTTCAGATATCGCCAGGGAAACCCTAGTTTCTGGAAGATCCTTTCTTAGAATCGCACTTTATGGAAAGCCTTGATAAGTTCGACCTCGCCATCCTGAAAGAACTCCAGACCGATGGCCGCCTGACCAATGCCGAACTGGCCCAGCGCGTGGGCCTGTCGGCCGCGCCCTGCTGGCGCCGCGTGCGGGCGCTGGAGGAGTCCGGCTTCATCAAGGGCTACTACGCCGAGATCGACCGCCGCAAGATCGGCCTGGGCGTGCTCGCCTTCGTGCGCCTGGACACCGAGCGCGCCACCAGCGAGGTCACCCGGAAGATCGAGGAGGCGATCCGCAAGCTGCCCGAGGTCATCGCCTGCCACTACATCAGCGGCACCGGCATGTTCGAGCTGCAGGTGGTCGCCGAAGACCTCGATGCCTTCTCGCGCTTCGCCCTTAACAGCCTGATGCACCTGCCCAACGTGAAGGACCTGCACACCAGCTTCTCGCTGGGGGAGGTGAAGGCGAGCCATTCGCTGCCGCTGGGGCATCTGACGAAGTGAGGCGCGCGCTGGCGGGCGGCCGAGGGCCTCGAGGCTAGAACTGCAGGGCGACGCGTGCAGTCAGTTCCTGGCTGCGGGTGTGATGCGCAAACTGTCCCGCATAGGCGAGGGTGGCGACGGCATTCTTGGAGAGCGCAGCGCTCAGGCCGACATGGACCAGCGCCTCATCACGCGCAATGGGAAGGCCCGACACCGAAAAGCTGCTCCCGCCTGCGAAATTCAGCGAGCTGACCGGGGTCACGGACCCCCACGCATGCTGCCAGCCGATGCCGCCGCCGACACGGAATTGGAGGCCGGCCAGCGAGATCGGCCGGTCGACGTTCACCCCCACGGTGGAAAAGGCATTGCGATCGTTCTCTGCCGCTCCCGTCAGCGCGGCCGCGCCGCCACTTTCGGAGAAGGCATTGGTATGGACGTTGACCAGGGCCAGGCCGACGAACGGCTCGACCGTGGTCTTCTGCGGTCCTGTGCCGGACTCCCAGGCGTAGCCGAATTCTCCGAAGGCCTGGGCCGTGTTGGCGCGGTAGTTGGCAGTGAGCGTATCGCTGTAGCCGCTGAACTCGATGGAGCGCTTCGTGTCGATCTCGCTGACGCCATAGGCCGCACCCACGCGCAGGCCCCAGGCCCCCCAGTTGTTGCTGCCGTACACCGCTGCGTGGTAGTTCTTCATGCCCCCGGTGTCACCGAGGCTGCTGAATTTTCCGTTGTCGTAGCCCAGCATGAAGCCCGCGCGCATCCGGCCGGAGATCGGTGCATCCGTCCCTGCGAGAAGCCCCGTGGTCGAGCGTTGCGTGGCCGCTGCATTGCCATCGCCCGCCATGTGCCCGTCGGTCCCCAGCACGCGCACCCAGTCATGCCGCCCGTTCGGTGTGCAGGACGAGATGCTCAGTGAGGCGTGGTCTTCGGCGCAGCCGTCGACTGCGCCGGCACGCGCGCTATCGAGCACCGCGCTGCGCACGCGCAGGCTGTCTTCCATCCGCATGCTTTGGACGGATGCATGCGTCGCGCCGGACAGTTGCTCGAAGGCCGAGCGGGCGGCCGAGTAGCTCGAAAGATAGCCGACGGCATCGCGCAGGCTGTTGCCTTCGGCCAGGCTCTGCAGGCCGCTTGCGACCGCCCATTGGTTGGTCGTCGATGCGGCGGCGGTGAACGCGTGGGCCTGCTTGACCGCCAGATACACGTGGGTGGCATCGGTGTAGCTGGTCAGCCCGTAAAAGGCGGACACCGCCGTGTCACCTGTCAGGGTGTAGCTGCCGGTCACTCCGCCTGCCGCACTGAGTACCGTGTAGACGGTGCCGATGCGGTAGATGCCGCTCGTGCTCTTGCTGACCGCGAGGATGGAACCGCTGTCCAGCGTGGCGGTGCCGGAGACGGCAATCAGGTCAGAGGCGCTGGAGTTGGGGTTCACCTCGACGCTGTAGGTCGCGCCGCTGGCTTGCGTGTAGTTGCCGTCGACCGTCAGCGTGCCGATCGAATGGCCCGGTGAGACCGTCGATCCGCTGAGCAACGACAGGCTGCCCACGGTCCCGTTGCCGCCCAGCAGGCCGCCGGCATTCACCGTGACCGCAGAGCTGGCGAGCGAGCCGTCGACCATCAACGCAGCGCCGCTGTCGATCGAGACCCCGCTTGAGTAGGCCTGCGTGTCCGAGATGGTCCACGTGCCTGACTCCACGTTCAGCGACTCGACATTGCTGACATTCGACAGCGTCCCGGTGCCGCTGCTGGTCGTGGACAGGAGATTGATGGTGTCGCTGCCGGCCCCACCATCGATCGTTCCGGTCACGGTCGAGCCGGTGTACAGGTTGAACGTGTCGTTGCCGCTGCCCGTGGTGACAGAGCCGTTGATGGTCCCGGTGTTGGTGATGGAGTTGTTGCCGGCCGTCATGCCGCTGGCACTGGTGATCGTGATGTTGCCGTTGATCGTGCCGGAATTGTCGATCGTGTTGTCGTAGGCGCTCGTGATGTAGATCGCATCGCCGTTGCCGCCCGTGATGGTGCCGGCGTTCATGATGCTGACCGCGCCGAACGCATTGCCCTCGTTGCTGTCGTCCACCGTGATGGCGCGCTGCACGCTGTAGATCAGGCCGCCGGCATAGTTGTTGACCGTGCCGCCGCCGATCGTGATGGCTTCGGACAGCCCCGCGGTGGAAGTGCCGTAGGCGGCGATGGTTCCGTAATTGTTGATGGTGGCGAGGTAATCCACGTCAATGGCATCCCCGTCCGTGGAACCGCTGGCATTGCCCACGATGAGGCCGGTCGCTGCATTGGTGATGACGGTGGTGCCCGAGGTCGAATCGATGTTGATGCCCGAGCCCAGCAGGCCCGTGATGGTGCCGGCGTTGTAGACAGTGATCGCCTCCGAGCCGGTGATGCCATGCCGCGCGCCGGTGATGGTGGCCCCGGCGTAGTTGTAGACGGTGCCCCCGGTATGGGACTGGAAGTCGATGCCGTCATTGCCGGTATCTCCGTTCACCGAAGAGCCCAGGATCGTGCCGTAGTTGTAAATGGTGGCATTGGCGCCGGGCCGGATCGCATCGGAGTCCGCGGCGCTGATCGTGCCGTAATTGGTGATGTTGATGACAACCGTGCCGCTGGTGTTGTCGAAATCGATGCCTTGTCCGTTGGTGGAACTGGTGGTACCGGTGGCGGAGATCGTTCCGTTGTTCACCACGGTGATGGTGCCGGATGTGACGGGCGTGCTCGATGAGCCTGCATGGATGGCGTCGTCGCCGCTGGCGGTGATGGTGCCGTTGTTGGTGATGCTCAGGTTGGTCTGCGCGGCGCCGTTGATCACGATCGCGCGACTGCCGGATTTCGTGTCGCTGATCGTGCCGTTGTTCGTGATCGTCACGCCCGAGGTCTGCGAGCTGACGGTGACGGCATTGGTCGAGCTGTTGGTGAGCGTGGTGCCGCTGTTGACCGTCAGCGTGGCACCCCCGGTCAGCGTCTGGCAGGTGCTCGAATTGGCGCTGAGGGTGCCACCGCTTCCGCATGAAGAGGCTGCATTGGCGATTTCCGGCAGACCGATGAGACTCGCCAGCACGGAAGCTGCGGTCAAGGTGCGATAGAACATGGCGAATCGAATCAATACACAGGTAAAACGGAGAGCCTAGTTTTTGCGTATGACAGCGCTGCCATGCTTTTTTGACAACAAATGGGAGAAATGGCGTTCGGAAGGAGCCATCGTATTTGTCCATCGACAGACCTGCGGCGCGGTCCGCGCAACGGTCCGTGGACAATAGGCCGCGATGCCGCCGATCACGACCCCACAGACAGACCCCGCGACGCGATCGCCCATGCCCGCGCGCATCGGCGCCCTGACCCCGCTGAAGCTGCCCGTCTTCCGCATGCTGTGGAGCACCTGGCTCATCGCCAACATCTGCATGTGGATGAACGACGTGGCGGCGGCGTGGATGATGACGTCGCTGACCACCTCGCCGATCTGGGTGGCGCTGGTGCAGACGGCGTCGACGCTGCCGGTGTTCCTGCTGGGGCTGCCCAGCGGTGCGCTCGCCGACATCCTGGATCGCCGGCGCTGGCTGGTGGCCACGCAGTTCTGGCTGGCGGGGGTGGCCATCGTGCTGTGTGTGGCGGTCGCGCTGGGCATGATGACCGCGCCGCTGCTGCTGGCGCTGACCTTCTTCAACGGCATCGGGCTGGCCATGCGCTGGCCGGTGTTCTCGGCCATCGTGCCCGAGCTGGTGCCGCGCGCGCAACTGCCGGCCGCGCTCGGTCTCAACGGCATTGCCATGAACGCCTCGCGCATCATCGGCCCGCTGGTCGCCGGCATGCTGATCGCGAGCGCCGGTAGCCTCTGGGTCTTCGTGCTCAACGCGGTGCTATCGGTGGCCTCGGGTTTCATCGTGCTGCGCTGGCGGCGCACGCACGCGCCCAATCCGCTGGGGCGTGAACGGCTGGTCAGCGCCATGCGTGTGGGCATGCAGTTCGTGCGGCAGTCGCAGCGCATGCGCGCGGTGCTGGCCCGTGTGTCGCTGGCCTTCCTGCATTCGACTGCGTTGCTCGCGCTGCTGCCCCTGCTCGCGCGCGGGCTCGATGGCGGCGATGCCGGCACCTTCACGCTGCTGCTGGCGGCCATGGGCGCGGGCGCAATCGTGGCGGTGCTGTTCCTGCCGCGACTGCGCCAGCGCTACGAGCGCGACCAGCTGGTGCTGCGCGGCACCTTGCTGCAGTCGCTCTCCACCGCAGTGATGGCGGTCGCGCCCAACGTGTGGGTTGCCGTGCCCGCCATGTGCCTGGCGGGCGCCGCATGGATCACGGTGGCGAACTCGCTGGCGGTGTCGGCGCAGTTGGCCTTGCCCGACTGGGTGCGCGCGCGCGGCATGTCGATGTACCAGATGGCCATCATGGGCGCGAGCGCGTTCGGTGCCGCGCTCTGGGGGCAGATCGCCACGGTCGGTACGCTGCAGCTGAGCCTGCTGCTCGCTGCGGCCAGCGGCGCCATCACGATGCTGCTCGCATTGCGCCTGGTGGTCGACGGCGGCATCGACGACGACGTGAGCCCTGCCAAGCCCGGCTGGGCCGATGCGCCCGCACATCCGGCACCAGGCGAAGGCCGGCTGGTGATCACGGTCGAGTACCTGATCGACCCGGCGCGCGCGGCCGCCTTCCACGTGGTGATGCAGCAGACGCGCCGCTCGCGGCTGAGCGAGGGCGCGATCGGCTGGGAGTTGCTGCACGACATCGCCGAGCCGGGCCGCTACGTGGAGCAGATCGTCGACGAGTCCTGGACGGGCCACCTGCGGCGCTTCCACCGCGCGACGGCGGCCGACCTCGCGCTGCGCGAGCGGCGCCTGGCCTTCCACCTGGGCGAAGGCGCGCCGCGGGTCACGCGCTACGTGGTGCAGCGCTAGGCGGCTCAGCCGCGCAGGGCGCGCAGCCAGCCCAGGCCGTCGGTGGTGCCGTTGACCACCGCGCCGCGCGCGGGGCGGTATTCGCAGCCGACCCAGCCGTCCCAGCCGCAGGCGGCGGACACCTCGTCGATCACGCCGAACAGGTAGGGGTGGTACAGCTCTCCCATGTCGGGTTCGTTGCGCGTCGGCACGCCGGCGATCTGCAGGTGGCCGACGCGGCCCGTGGGCAGGTACTCGCGCACCTTCATCGCCACGTCGCCCTCGACGATCTGGCAGTGGTACAGGTCCATCTGGACCTTGAGATGGGGCTCGCCCACGGCGGCGACGATCGCATGCGCATGGTCCTGGCGGTTCAGGAAGAAGCCGGGCATGTCGCGCGTGTTGATCGGCTCGATCAGCAGGTCGCGACCGGTCTTGCGTGCCTCGCCCGCCGCCCAGCGCAGGTTGTGGATGTAGGTCGCCTCCAGCATTTCGCGCGACAGGCCCGACGGCATCAGGCCCGCCATCACATGCACGCGCGGGCAGTCGAGTGCGGCCGCGTAGTCGAGCGCACGCGCGATGCCCTCGCGAAACTCGTTCTCTCGTCCAGGCAGGCAGGCCAGGCCGCGTTCGCCGGCCTCCCAGTGGCCGGGTGGCGCATTGAAGAGCACCTGCTGCAGGCCGTTCGCCTGCAGGCGTGCGGCGATCTCGGCGGCCGGGAAGTCGTAGGGAAACAGGTATTCGACGCCTTCGAAGCCATCCTTGGCAGCGGCATCGAAGCGGTCGAGAAAGGCCAGCTCCGGATAGAGCATGGAGAGGTTGGCGGCAAAACGGGGCATGGTGTTCTCTGGAGGTGGATGGCTTACCAGCGCGCGCCGAAGGTGCGGCGCAGGTCGTCGATCTGGTGGTCGGCAAGGGGGGCGGGTTCGTGGGGGGCAAGCAGCCGAAGCCGCGCGGTTTCCTCGAGTTCTTCGAGCACGGCCATGGCCGCGCCCGGCGTGTCGTGCCAGACGTTCGGGCCCAGGCGCGACAGCATCACGGCGCGGATCGGTGTGCCGGCATCGCCCTGACGTGCAATGGCTGCAGCCACGGCTTCGGCGGCTTCGGTGGCACCCGGGCGATGGTAGGGAATCACTGGCACATGGCCGACCTTCATCACGAAATAGGGCGTGAGCGCGCCCAGCAGTTCATCGCGGTCGTGCTGCAGCGTGAGCGCGACGCAGTGCGTGCTGTGCGTGTGGATGACGCAGGCCGTGGCTGGGTCGAAGCGCCGCGCCGCCGCGTAGATGCGGGTGTGCAACGCGATGGTCTTGCTGGCGCGGTCGCCGCCTGTCTGCACGCCTTGCGCATCGAGGCGCGCCAACCGTGCCGGGTCGAGAAAGCCCAGGCAGGCATCCGTCGGCGTGATGAGGAAGCCATCGTCGAGCCGCACGCTGATGTTGCCGGCCGTGGCATGCACATAGCCGCGCTCGAACAGGCTGCGTCCGACGCGGCAGATTTCGTCGCGAGCGTCGTTCTCGGTCATGCGAGCGCCTTGAAGGCCTTGCTGAAAAAGTCGTCGGCGCCGAAGTTGCCGGACTTCAGCGTCAGGTGCACGCCCGCGCCACCGGCTGCCTCGGCCAACGCATGGCACCACGGCACGCCGGGATCGATCTGCGGCCCGATCTGCATCTGCGTGATGCCCAGCGCCTGCACGCAGGCCCCCGAGGTTTCGCCGCCGGCCACGACCAACTGGCGAACGCCGAGCGCGACCAGGCCGCGGGCGATGGCGGCGATGGTGCGCTCGACCATCGCGCCGGCTTCCTCGACACCGAGGCGTCCCTGCACGGACTTCACGGCGTGGGTCTCTGCGGTGGAGTAGACCAGCACGGGGCCGTCCGCCAGCAGCGGCTCGGCCCAGGCCAGCACCTCGGCTGTCACGTCTACGCCCGCCGCGATGCGCAGGGGGTCGATGGCCATCGCCGGGCGACCGGTCTGGATGAAGGCCATCACCTGCCGGTTGGTCGCGATCGAGCAGCTGCCCGACACCACGGCCTGCAGCCCGCCCGCGGCCGGGAGTGCGCTCGCCTGCGACGACGGCGCGATGCCGAAGTTGGCCGGCAGCCCGATCGCCACCCCCGAGCCGGCCGTCACCAGCGGCATGGCCGCCAGCGCCGGACCCAGGCGCAGCAGGTCGTCGTTGGAGACCGCATCGACCACTGCCACGCCCACACCCTCGCCGCGCAACTGCGCGATGCGCTCGCGCACCGCCTCGGCGCCGCGCGCCACCACCGTATGGTCGATAAGGCCGACCTTGCGCGTCGTCTGCGCCTGCAGCACCCGCACCAGGTTCGCGTCGGTCATCGGCGTGAGCGGATGGTTCTGCATGCCGCTTTCGTTGAGCAGCACGTCGCCGACGAAGAGATAGCCCTTGAACACCGTGCGCTTGTTGTCGGGGAAGGCCGGCGTGGCGATGGTGAAGTCGCTGCCCAGCGCGTCCATCAGCGCCTCGGTGACCGGGCCGATGTTGCCGGCGGCCGTGCTGTCGAAGGTCGAGCAGTACTTGAAGTAGATCTGCTGCGCGCCTTGCGCCTGCAGCCACTTCAACGCATCGAGCGACTGCGCGATGGCGTCGGCCGGCGCGATGGTGCGCGACTTGAGCGCCACTACCACGGCGTCGACATCGGCGGCCAGTGGCGCGCTCGGCACGCCGATGGTCTGCACCACGCGCACGCCGGCGCGCACCAGGTTGTTGGCGAGATCGGTCGCGCCGGTGAAGTCGTCGGCGATGCAGCCGAGGGCAAGGGAGGTCATGGGCTCAGGCCTTCATTGGCAGGTTCACAGGCAGTGTGACGGCCTGCGGGTTGTCGCGCACATAGTCGCGCAGGATGGCATCGAAGCTCGCATCGGCCGACAGGCCCAGGCCTTCGGCACGTGCGGCGTGGATGCGGCTGGGCCAGTTCGTGACGATGGCGGCGATGCCGGCGTCGGGCTGCCAATCGATCAGGTCGGTGGCGGCCGTGCCGGCGATGCGTTCGAGCGCCTGCGCCATCTCGCGCACGGTCGTGGTCAGCGCTGGCAGGTTGACGGCCGTGCGTGCGCCCCATTGGGTGGGTGACGCCGTGGCTGCACGGATCAAGCCAGCCACGGTGTTGGCCGGCGATGCGAGCGCCACGGCGGTGTCGGGCGGCACCGGGCAGACTGCGCGCTGGCCGGCCAGCGGTTCGCGCAGCATGCCGCTCAGGAAGCTGGAAGCGGCGCCGTTCGGCCGCCCCGGGCGCACCGACACGGTCATCAACCGCACGTTGCGCCCACGCACGAAGCCCTTGCGGGTGAAGTCGGCGACCAGTTGCTCGCCGATGAACTTCTGAATGCCGTAGCTGTTCTGCGGCGTGGGCAACGTGGTGTCTTCGATGGTGGCGGGCAGCGGCTGTTCGGGGGAATTTCCGAACACCGCCACCGAGCTGGAGAACACGAAGACCGGCGTCTGGCCGCTGCGGCGCAAGGCCTGTAGCAACGCGCGAGTGGCGTCGATGTTGCTGCGCAGGCCAAGGTCCAGGTCGGCCTCGCAGTCGCCGCTCACGGCGGCGGCCAGGTGGAACACGAGGTCGATGTCTGCACCGGGCAGTTGCGCGTTGTCGATCAGTTCGTTGAGGTCGCCGCCGACGAAGCGGACGCGCGCATCGGCCTGCAGGTCGGCCGGCGGCGGCACGCGGTCGGCCAGCGTGATCTGCGCGATGGCCTGCGGCGCCGCGCCGTCGAGCGCCAGCGGGCCGCCTGCGAGCAGCGTGCGTGCCAGCCGCGCGCCGAGGAAGCCGCAGCCGCCGGTGATGAGGATGTTCAGGGACATGGTGATGCTTTGAAGTGTGGCGCGGTCGGGCGCGGTCAGGCCTTCTTCGGCAGCTCGATGCCGGGGAAGATCTTGATGACCGCGCTGTCGTCCTCGCGCGCGAAGCCGGCCGTCGAGGCCTGCATGAACATCTGGTGCGCGGTCGAGGCCAGTGGCAGCGGGAATTTGCTGGCGCGTGCGGTGTCGAGCACCAGGCCCAGGTCCTTCACGAAGATGTCCACCGCCGAGAGCGGCGTGTAGTCGGCCGCCAGCACGTGCGCCATGCGGTTCTCGAACATCCAGCTGTTGCCCGCGCTGTTCGTGATGACTTCGTACAGCGCCTTGGCCTCCACGCCCTCGCGCAGCCCCAGCGCCATCGCTTCGGCGGCAGCGGCAATGTGCACGCCTGCGAGCAACTGGTTGATGATCTTGACCTTACTGCCCGCGCCCGCCTTGTCGCCCAGGCGGTAGACCTTGGCGGCCATCGCGTCGAGCAGGTCGCCGCACTTCGCATAAGCCGCAGGCGTGCCGGCGGTCATCATGGTCATCTCGCCGCTGGCGGCCTTGGCCGCGCCGCCGGAGATCGGTGCGTCCAGGTAGAGCACGCCGAGTTCGGCCAGGCGCGCTTCGAGCGCGATCGACCAGTTCGGGTCGACCGTCGAGCACATCACGAACACGCTGCCGCGCGGCATGACCGAGGCCGCACCGTCGGGGCCGAACAGCACGGCTTCGGTCTGCGCCGCATTCACGACCACCGACACCACCACGTCGCAGCCCGCGGCCAGCGCGGCCGGCGACGCGCAGGCGGTGCCGCCCTCGCTGGCGAAGGCGGCGGCCGCTTCGGGCCGCACGTCGAACACGCGCAGCGCGTGGCCGGCGCGTCGCAGCGAGCGGGCCATGCCGCTGCCCATGGCGCCAAGGCCGATCAATCCGATGGTGGTCATAGAGTCATCCTGAAGAAGAAGGGAAGAAAGGTCAGCGGTTCACGAGCTGCTTGGGCACGAACCACACCAGCAGCGCACCGATGACCAGGGAGCCGGCCAGCACGTACATGCCGATCTGCGTGCTGCCGGTCGTGTCTTTGAGGTAACCGATCAGGTAGGGGCTGACGAAACCCGCCAGGTTACCCACCGAGTTGATCACGGCGATGCCTGCCGCCGCCGCCGTTCCTGAGAGAAAGGCGGTGGGCAGCGACCAGAACAGTGGCGCGCAGGTAAGCACGCCCGCGGCAGCCAGCGAGAGGAACACCAGCGAGACGACCGTGTTGTGCGAGTAGGACGCCGCCACCGTGAAGCCGACCGCGCCCATCAGCGCCGGAATGATCAGGTGCCAGCGGCGCTCGCGCCGTTGGTCGGCGCTGCGGCCGAACAGGTTCATCGCGACGATCGCGCAAATGAATGGGATGGCGCTGAGCAGGCCGATGTTCAGGTTGCCCTGGATGCCCGTGGACTTGACCAGCGTGGGCAGCCAGAAGGTCAGCGCGTACTGGCCCATGACGAAGGCGAAGTAGATCGCGGCCATCCACCAGATGCGGCGGTCGCTGAAGACGCCGGCCACTGTGTGCGGCCCCTTCTTGCCGTGCTGCTGGTCGACCTCGATCTCGCGCGTCAGCAGTTGCTTTTCTTCTGCATTCAGCCACTTGGCCTTGGCGATGCCGTTGTCCAGGTAGAACAGCACGGCCACGCCGATCAGCACCGCCGGCACGGCCTCGATCACGAACATCCACTGCCAGCCGCTGAGCGAGGACGAGCCGTGGAACGCGTCCATGATCCAGCCCGACAGCGGGTTGCCGAAGATGCCTGCGACGGGAATGGCCGACATGAACACCGCGATGATCTTGGCACGCCGGTGCGCCGGGTACCAGTAGGTCAGATACAGGATCACGCCCGGATAGAAGCCGGCCTCGGCCGCGCCCAGCAGGAAGCGCAGGATGTAGAAGCTCGTCGGCGTCTTCACGAACATGAAGCAGGCCGACAACAGGCCCCAGGTGATCATGATCCGCGCGATCCAGATGCGCGCGCCGACCTTGCTCATCAGCAGGTTGCTCGGCACTTCGAACAGGAAATAGCCGAGGAAGAAGATGCCGGCGCCCAGGCCGAACACGGTTTCGCTAAAGCCCAGGTCCTGGCCCATCTGCAGCTTGGCGAAGCCCACGTTCACGCGGTCGAGGTACGCGATCACGTAGCAGAGCATCAGGAAGGGCACGAGGCGCCAGAACACCTTGGCATAGGTGCGGCGCTCGAGTTCGCTTTCCGCGGGCGGGTGGCCGGCGAGGGTCGAGGTGGTCATACGGGTTCCTTGTGATTCGATGGAGTGGCTCAGTCGAGCCGGATGCGGGCGAAGTCGGCGACCTTCTTCCAGCGCACCGCATCGGCGGCCGCGCGGCGGTAGGGGATGTGGGCGAGGGAGGGCGCGGCGAGCGGTGCCAAGGTGGCATCTACAGCGCTCGCAAGGAAGTTCCTGCGGATCACGACGTCTCCTGATGTGCGACGCCCCGAACTCTGCGTCGATGTTGATTTATCAGGTCATCATACAAATTAGAGGTGATTTCACGGACTGGGGATTACCCGGAGTTCGTCAGCGCAGGGGCGGCAGTCCGCCGGTCAGCGGGCGTGCCAGTGCCTCGCCTTCCTGCTGCCAGAAGGCCGGGTCGGCCTGCTCGATGCGATGGATGGCGTTGTCCATGTGCCCGGCGGCGGCCAGCCGTGCCTGCACCGGATCGCCCGCCTCGATCGCCCGCACGATGTGGGCGTGCTCGTCGGCCACTTGGCGCGCGAAGTCGACCCGGCGTGCCTCGTTGGCTCGGGTCACACGCGTCGCGCCAACCAGGAACTGGCCCAGGTAGCGCAGCGTGTCGATCAGGAACGGGTTGCGCGCCGCATCCGCAATGGCGCGATGGAAGGCCACGTCCTCGGCCACGCCATCGCCGCCGCGCGCCACCGCGTCGGCCAGCGCGGTGATGGCGGCGCGGATCTGCACCAAGTCCCCGGGTTGCCGGCGCTGGGCCGCCAGCACGGCGACCTCGGCCTCCAGCGCACGCCGCACCTCGACGATCTGCACCACGGCCGACTTGGAGCCGGCATAGCGCATGTCGAAGCTCAGCGGTGCGAAGCCGGCCTCGCGCACGAACATGCCGCTGCCCTGGCGCGAATCGACCAGGCCGAGCGACTTCAAGCGCGAGACGGCTTCGCGGATCACCGTGCGGCTGACGGCGAACTGCTCGGCCAGCGCGGTCTCGGTCGGCAGCTTGAGCCCGGCCGCCAGCCGGCCGGCACGGATTTCGGCCTCGAGCGCTTCGGCCACCCGGTCGGAGAGCCGGGCGCCCGGCGTGAGGGACTGGAACAGGGCGGTCATGCGATGCACGGGGTCATCGCCGGACTCTAGCGCATGCCCCGCAGCGCATGCCGCGGGGCAGGTCGCTTTTTCTACAGGCCGATCAGGCCGCCGTCGTTGCGGGTGATCACCACGGTCGCCGAACGCGGGCGGGCGCTGCCGCCGTCCGGCCAGTGGCTGCCGAAGCTGGCCGGGTCGGTGTACGTCGGGCGGGTGTCTTCGCCAGGGTGCTGGATGTTCACGAAGAGCGCGCGGCCGTCGCCGGATTCGGCAATGCCCGTGATCTCGCACTCCTTCGGGCCGACCAGGAAGCGGCGCAGGCCGGCCGCGCCAGGCGCCGCGCCGACGATGGTTTCCTGGGCGCGCGAGGTGGCACCGTCGACGTTGGTGATGGTCTTGCGGGCACCGTCGCCCACCTTGCCGGGCAGCGCGGCCAGCAGCATGCAGTTGGTGACGTCGGTGTAGGCGCCGTCGTCGGTCTCCAGCCACAGCAGGCCGGGTGTGGCTTCGCTGAACCACAGACCGTCGGGGCTGGAGAAGTCGTTGTCGGCCGAGAGCTGCGACAGGTTGATGTCCGACGAGGCGGTCGAGCGCGCGCCGAACAGGTACACATCCCACTTGAAGGTCAGCGAGGCCGGATTGGCGTTGTCGTCCGCAAAGCGCACGATGTGGCCGTTCGGGTTGCCGCGCTGTGCCGTGGCCGCGCTGCCCTTGGGGTCGTTGTAGAAGCGCGGATTGGCCGCGTCGGTGGCACCGATGGGGCGCGAGGCCGCGTTGGTGTTGGTCAGCGTGACGTACACCTCGCCCGTCTTCGGGTTGACCGCCGTCCATTCGGGGCGGTCCATCTTGGTGGCACCGGCGATGTCGGCGGCCAGGCGGGTGTTGACGAGCACGTCGGCCGCATCGGCAAACGCGTAAGGCGTGGCCGTGGTGGTGATGCCGTTGGCGCCCAGCGCGATGGCCAGCCACTGGCCGGTGCCGTCGGCGTTGAACTTGGCGACGTAGAGCTTGCCGTCGTCCATGTACTTGTCGCCCGCGGCCATGCCACCGCCGATGTCGGCCGCGTCCCAGTTCTTCGTGGAGACGAACTTGTAGACGTATTCGTTGCGCGAGTCGTCGCCCATGTACCAGACCAGCGGCTTGCCGACCACGACCGGGCCCAGGCAGGCGCCTTCGTGTCCGAAGCGGCCCAGCGCAGTGCGCTTCTTCGGCGTGCTCAGCGCGTCGAAGGGGTCGATCTCGACGACCCAGCCGTAGGTGTTCGGGCCATTGCGGTAGTCGTCGACGGCTGCGGCGCCGAGCACTTCGGCGTTCCAGCGGCCGTACACGTTGTCGGCGGTGTCAGGCGTGACGGTGGCCCAGAGCTCACGGCCGGTGCCCGCTACGCCGTAGCGCGCGAGCGAGATGAGCTCGCGCGGGCTGCGGTTGGCGTTGTCGGAGGCGGTGATGCGGCGGAAGTAGCCGGCCCAGTTTTCCTCGCAGGTGAGGTAGGTGCCCCAGGGCGTGGTGCCGTTGGCGCAGTTGTTCACCGTGCCGCGCGTCGTGCTGCCATCGGTGGAGTACTTGGTCTTCATGGCGTTCGATTTGGCCGCGGGGCCCGACAGCGTCATCGGGGTGAGCGTGTGCACGCGGCGGTTGAAACCCGATGCCTGCTTGTAGCTCCACTTGGCGGCGCTCTTGCTGATCTCGATGACGCTCACGCCGTGCAGGTAGAACTCGCGCATGACTTCTTCGGCCACCGTGCGTACCTGGGCGTTGCCGCTGCCGGTGGAGGTCTGGCCGGTGGGGTGCAGGAAGGACGGCGTGATGGCTTCGTGGTTCATGACCAGCAGGCCGCGGTCGGCGGCGGTGGGGAGCCACTTGCCGCTGGCGTCCATGCCGAAGTAGGTCATGCCGTCGTGGTGGTCGCCCGCGCGGCGGTCGTAGCTGGCGGCTGCGTCGGTGCCGTCGTTGGCATAGGCGGTCACGCCGGTGGCGATCGGGTCGCCCAGGCGGTAGAGCACGCTGGCGGTGTAGCCGGCGGGCACGGCGACGACGTCGGCCAGGCCCTTGGGCACGGCATTGAAGCCGAGCTTGGCGGCTGCCGGGGCGGGGGCCGGCGCTGGGGCTGGCGCAGGGGCCGGCGCGGGCGCAGGCGCCGGGGCTGCCACGGCGTCGTCGCTGCCGCCACCGCAGGCCGTGAGCAGGGCCGCGCCGGCTGTGCCGACGCCCAGGCCGAAGAGCTTGCGGCGGCTCAGGCGGGCCGCGATCAGGTCGTTGAATTCGGGATTCGAGGTCGGGTTGTGGCCGATGTCGTCCGGGTCGATCAGGGGCGCATCGTTCGAGGTCTTCGCGTTCATCTTGCTGTGCTTTCTGTGGGGTACGGGACAGGGGGAAATCCAGGGCCGTACGCTAAAAGCGCGATATGACGGATCGAAGTCAGCTTCCAGTCAGGTAAGGACAGTCATCACCCTGTCACAGAGCGAACACGGGTCGCCGGAAAAGAAAAACGGCCGCTGTCAGCGGCCGTTGGTTGCAAGGGGCGATGCGCCCGGTCAGCTCTTCTTGGCGCCCATCGAGAACTGGACCGGATTGGCCGTCAGGTAGCCAACGGCAGCGCCGAAGCGGTCCTTGTAGTTGGCGCGCACCAGCGGGTCGAGTTGCGTCTTGACGGTCGCGTGAATGCCGCCCCAGTCGCCCGGATGCTGGAAGTTGCTCATGATGTAGGTCCAGCCGTTGAGTTCATCGACGGCATGCAGGCCGGTCGATTCGCCACCGGCCGGGATCGACATGATGCGCGCCAGCTTTTTCGTGTCGACGTTGTACGCCCACAGGAAGTTGTTGACGTGCTGGCTGCTGTCTTCGCCGATGAAGAGGGTGCGCATCTTCTCGGAGAACTTCAGGTTGTCGGGGTTGCCGATCTTGTCCGGGTTGGCGGTGTTGCCCAGCGCGTCCGCCGCGATGTCTTCACCCACCAGCAGGGCGTGGGTCTGCGTGGGCACCCAGTCGCTGTTGATCGCGGCACCGCTGGTGTCCTTCTGGCCACCGGCCAGGTTGTGTGCCATGACGCCGCCAGCGCCCAGCTTCTTGGGCAGTGCGATGTTCGTGGCGGCGCTCCAGCCCTTGCCGCCGCTGACCATCGAGTCCTGGATGTTCTGCAGTGCGGAATAGGCGACCTTGTCCTTGATGTTGACCGTGGTGCCCTCCATCTTCGTGAACGCCATGCTGGCGCCCTTGAGGTTGGCATAGCGATGGGTTTCCAGGAAGGCGGCGGCTTTCTCCATGCCCGGCTGCAGCTTGACCCAGTTGGCCACGCCGTCGGCGTACAGCTTGGTGTAGCTGGCATCGTTCGGGTCGGTCGTGACCACGCTCATGATGTCGGACGCCTTGAGCGTGTTGGCCAGGCGCTCGATCTCGGCGCTGGTCGCATGGCCCAGGTTGATCCAGCTCATCTTGGTGGCTGGCGCTGCCGGATCGATCGAATAGCCCGCGTCGTAGCGCGCCACGTACAGCGTGCCGGCCGACAGGTCCTTTTCCTTGTCGGCGACGAACATGAAGAAGCCGCCGTTGGTGTAGTCGTCGCCCATGATGGCGGTGCGGTTGTCCGGCATCACCTGGATCAGCTCGTGCGAGATGCGGCCCATGCAGTAGTGCTTCTTCACGCTGCCCGTGCCGTCCGGGTTCACCGTGATTTCCGGCAGGTGGCCGTAGTGGTATGGGTTGGCGACGGTCTCGCTGCCAAACACGTTCTTGCTGTAGGCCTTGAACATCGCGTTGGTCGAGATGAAGGCGGCATCAGGCTCGTACTCTTCGCTCGACAGGTGCGTGTTCCAGGGCGACAGGCTGGCACCGCAGGTGATCCACAGGCCGTGCGCTGCCGACATGTCGACGTTGTGGTACTTCACCAGGCTCAGCTTGCCGGTGGCCGGGTCCTGGTCGAGCGTGAGCACGGCGATCGGCGAAGGCAGCGTGCCGTACGTGCTGTTGCCGGCCTGGTCGCGCGTGGTGTATTCGAACTGCACCACCGCGAAAACAGTATGGCCCTTGACGCCCGCAACGCTGGGGTTGGACAGCGCCAACAGCGAGGTGCCGTCGGGCGAGTCCGAGAAGAACTGGCGCGCCTTGCCGGCCACGGACGCGTCGACGATCGGCTGGTTGTAGGCGTCGTAGTAGCCGCCCGAGACCACCTGGCCACCCTTGCCGTCGGGCACCAGGTCGCCAGTCACGAAGAAGGGCTGGTAGGCGAGCTCGAAGGTGGTGCTGCTGCCGTCGTCGTAGCCGATGGTGAGCGTGGAACCCACGGTCGTGGTCGCCATGGCGGCCGGTGTGCTCAGCGTCGGCGCGGCCATGCCGTTGAAGGTCGCCGACACGTAGTTGCGTGCAACCGCCGGCGCGGGGGCAGGCGCAGGGGCAGGTGTGGGAGCCGCTGCGGCGACCCCGTCGTTGCCGCCACCGCAGGCGGCGAGGAGGGCGCTGCCGCCCAGGGGCAGCAGAGGGGCGCCGAAGAGCTTGAGCGCCAGACGACGCGAAGTCGTGCGAGCGATGGAATCTGTCATGTTGTTTTTTCCAGGGTCGTGGGTAAGCGCCGAAAGCCTTTGTTCAGCTTCCAGTCAGGTGCGAACATAGGTCGCCCCCGTGACGGTTTCATGACGCCGTCCGCTCTCTCTCCTGCCCATTCGCCCCTGCCGGCGCGCGGCTCAGCCGCTCATTTCGGCCAGAGTGCCCACAGCCGCAGCGGCTGATTGACCGTGGCCGCGAGCCTGCCCGCCTCCTGGCCCGTGCCAGCGAAGTAGTCGGCGCGTACCGCGCCCAGAATGGCACTGCCGGTGTCCTGCGCCACCACGAGCTTTTGCAACTGCACCGTCGGGCCTGGCGATGCCAGCCAGACCGGTGTGCCGTAGGGAATGCTGTCGCGGTCGACCGCGATCGAGCGCCCGGCCGTCAGTGGCACGCCCTGCGCGCCACGCGGACCGAACGCCGCATCGAGTTCGCTGAGCGCCTCTTCGCGGAAGAACACGTAGCGCGGATTGCTCCACATGAGCTGCTGTACGCGCTGCGGGTTCTGGGCGACCCAGGCCTTGGTGTCGTCGGGCCAGCGGCTCACCCGGCCCACTCCCTGGCTGATGAGCCATTGCTGGATGCTGCGATAGGGTTGCTCGTTGGTGCCCGCGAAAGCCACCCGCACGATGCGCTGGCTGCCGTCGGGCTCGGTGATGCGTAGGCGCCCGGAGCCCTGGATGTGCAGCATCATGGCGTCGACCGGATCGGCCATCCAGGCGATCTCGCGCCCGCGCACGGCGGCCTGCGCTTCGGGCAATGTCTCGATCTGCTGGCGCGTGAACCAGGGCCTGCGGGCCACCAAGCCGGGCGGCGCGGCGTACAACGGCACGTTGAACTGCGCCGAGGGCCGGCGCGAGGCTTCGTACACCGGTTCGTAATAGCTCGTGAGCTGGCCGTCGCTTTGGCCGGCGAGCGATTCGACGCGGTAGGGCTGCAGCCGATCGATCATCCATTGGCGCTGGGTGGCGTCGTCGGCGATCGCCAGGCGACGCACGTCCTGGCACAGCGGCGCGAACACGGCGTTCGGGCGCGCACAGTTGGCGATCATCGCGATCCAGCCCTCGTGCAGAGGATCGTCGGCAAAGCCCGGCAGTTCCGACCAGTCGACCGGTTGCCAGCGGCTCTTGGGGTGCGTGAGCGAGCCGGTCAGCGGGCCGGGTGCGACCGGAATGTTCGCCGTCGACGGCATCGCGGGAGAGGGTGTGGGGCTGGTGGGTGTGCGCGGTGCCACGCCGCAGCCGGCCAGCGTTGCTACGATCGCGAGCCCTACCAGCCACCGGAGTCCTTTTGTCATGGGTCTGATTCTGCTTGAAGCGCTCGCTGCGCTTGCCGTCCTGGTGTTGATTGTGTGGTGGACCATGTTCTCCGGACGCAAAGGCGGCGAAGTCGACGAGCTGCCACCCGCCCCTGAAATCTCTGCGCCGCGAAAGGAAGACGATCTACCGCGCGGGTAAATGTCACGCTTTGCCTGTCGGCCAATGGCCCGTCATGGCGTGCGTCGCAGGGCAATTGCTATCAAATCAATAGCTTAAAGTCGCCTATTGCCAATGGAAGATTGAATTTGAGGTCCGTCCGCCCCGGTTTTCGGCGCGGGGTTTCCCACCTTGAACCTGTGTGTCACGCCCTGATAATCCGCCCTTGATAGTCTGTTCACAACCGATACGCAAGGAGCCTCTCATGAAAAAAATCGTTCTCTCCACCGCCGCCCTCGCCGTCCTGCTCACTGGCTGCGCCGGCATGAGCGACACGCAGCGCAACACCGGTATCGGTGCAGGTGCCGGCGCGCTCGGGGGGGCCGCGATCGGTGCAGTGACGGGCGGCCGCGTCGGCACGGGTGCCGCCATCGGCGCCGGTGTGGGTGCACTCGGCGGCTACCTGTGGTCGCAGCGCATGGAAAACCAGAAGCGCCAGATGGAAGCTGCCACGCAGGGCACGGGCATCGGCGTGACGCAAACAGCCAACAACGAGCTCAAGCTGGCCATTCCGAGCGACGTGTCGTTCGACACCGGCCGTTCGGCCATCAAGTCGAACTTCGCGCCCATCCTGAACCAGTTCGCCGATGGCCTGCGCAACAATCCGCGTGCCGAAGTGCGCATCATCGGCCACACCGACAACACCGGTTCCGACGCCATCAACAACCCGCTGTCGGTCGACCGCGCGGCCAGCACGCGCGACTACCTGATCGCCCGTGGCGTGCCTTCCACTGCCTTCCGCATCGAAGGCCGCGGTTCGCGCGAACCGATTGCGAACAATGCGACCGACGCCGGCCGTGCGCAGAACCGCCGCGTCGAAATCTACGTCGGCGAGCGCGGCTGATCGTCAGAGCGCGCGCAGCAGGTTGGCCAGTTCGACGGCCGACCGGACTTCCATCTTGTCGAACACGCGCGCACGGTGCACTTCCACCGTGCGCACGCTGATCGACAGCTGATCGGCGATCAGCTTGTTGGGCAGTCCTTCGACCACCAGGCGCATCACGTCGCGCTCGCGATCGGTGAGTTCGGCGATGCGTCGGCGCAGCAGGTGCCGTGTCTGGCGCAGGTGCATCGCGCGCAGCGACTGCCCCAGTGCCTGCTCGATGCGGTCGACCAGTGCGTTGTCTGAAAAAGGCTTTTCGCAGAAGTCGAAGGCACCGCGCTTGACCGCATCCACAGCGGTCGGCACATCGGCGTGGCCGGTCAGGAAGATCACCGGCATTTCCTCGATCAGCCCGCGCTCGGCCAGCCGGTCGAACAGCACCAGCCCGCTGGTACCTGGCATGCGCACGTCCAGCAGCAGGCAGTGCGGTTGCAAGGGCATCGGTTCCTCGGCCAGCCGCAACTCGAACGTTTCGGCGCTCGCGTAATGTTCGCTGGCCAGGCGGCGCGAGCGCAGCAGCCAGGCCAGTGCTTCGCGCACGCTGGCATCGTCGTCGACGATGAAGATCAGGCCATCGATGAGGGGTTGCATAGGGCGTGGATTCTCGCCCTTTTCACGCGGTAGGCAGCGTGAAGCGAAAGACGGTGCCGCAAGGCCGGTTGGGCTCGAACAGCAGCACCCCGCCGTGTTGCTCGACGACCGTGCGACACAGGCTCAGGCCCAGGCCCATGCCGTCCGAGCGCGTGGTGAAGAAGGGCGTGAAGAGTTGCGCCGCGACGTCGGGCGGGATGCCGCCGCCGACATCGGCCACGGAGAACTCGAGCCAGCGCCGCGCATCCTGCGCACCGTCCGCCGTGCTGGCGGTGGCATGGCCGTCGGTCTCGCTGCCTCGCACGCGCAGCACCAGCACGCGCGTGTGCAGGTCGGGCAGGTCCATGGCCTGCATGGCATTGCGTGCGAGGTTCAACAGCACCTGCTCGACCAGTGTGCGGTCGCACATCACTCGCGGCAGCGTCTCGCCCAGGGCGAGGTCGATGCGTACGCCGAGCTTGCGCGCCTGCAACTGCACCAGTGGAAGCACCGCATCGACCAGCGCCTGCGGCGACACCGCTTCGCGTGTGCGGTCGCGCCGGCGCACGAAGTCGTGCACGCTGCGGATCACCTGGCCGGCGCGGTCGGCCTGCTCGGCGATGCGGCGCACCGCCATCTCGATGTCCGCGCGGTCGCCGTGCAGGTCGCCCCCGCCACTGCCGTGCAGCAGGTTGAGCGAGCCGCTCGCATAGCTGGCGATGGCGGCCAGCGGCTGGGTCAGCTCGTGGCTCAGCAGCGAGGCCATTTCGCCGACGGTGGCCAGCCGCGCACTGGCCTGCAGCCGTTCCTGGCTGGCGCGCGACAGCTCTTCGATGCGGCGCTGCTCGCTGATGTCGATGAAGGCGCTCATCCATCCGGTCTGCGTGCCTTGTGCATTGATCAGCGGTGCCTCGAAGATCAGCACTGGAATGCGCGTGCCGTCGCGGCGCATGAAGACCGATTCGAAACCCTCGCGCGGCGGCATGCCGCCGGCCAGGCGCAGCGTCTGGCGGCGCTGGTACTCGTGCGCCAGTTCGGTGGGCCAATAGGGCACGGCATCATCGATGCGGGTCAGTTCGTCGGCACTGAAGCCCACCATCTCGCAGAAGGCCGGATTGACGTAGGTGGTGCGGCCCTGCAGGTCGCGCGCGCGCAGGCCGGTGACCACCGAGTCTTCCATCGCCTTGCGAAAGGCCAGCGTGTCGGCGAGTTCGCGCTCGGCGCGCAGGCGCCGCCGGGTGTCGCGCGCCAGCAGCACCAGCACCGACACCAGCGCGATCGACATGGCGGTGACCAGGCCGGTGAGCATGTTGGGAAAGACGTCGGGCGCCGAGCGCCAGCCGTCCACGCGCAGCACCATGGGCGCACCGGTGAGATCGACCGGCTGCTCCGAGGTGAACACCCGGCTGCCCGTCCGGCGCGCCGTGCCCACGGAGGCCAGGCGGGTGCGGTCGGGCTCGGTCAGCGAGACCTCCTGGCCCCGCCGCAAGGTGGCGGCGACCAGTTCGGTGAGCACGTCGCGCAGTGCGTAGGTGGCGATCAGGTAGCCGCTGCGGCCGGCGGGCACGCACAGTTCCATCACTTCCAGGCCACCGTTCTCGGGGCGCGGCACGTAGTGGCTGGGCGAGTAGGCGGCACTGCCGGTCTGGCGCGCCAGTTCGCAGGCGAGCGACACGTCGGCCTGCTCGATGCCACGCGTGTTCTCGTCGAAGACGCGCATGCGGTAGGGCGTGTCGGCGACGGCCATGGTGCGCAGTTGCGCATCGCGCCATTCCAGGCGGAGCCATTCGCGGTGGCCGCGCATGAGCGGTGTCACGTCGCTGGTCCAGCGTTCGCTGTCGAGCCCGGCGGCCTGCAGCGCCTGCAAGGCCTGCTGGTTGCGCAGCAGGCCGGCGCGCAGGTCGGATGCTGCATCGGCGGTGTCGCGGTCGAGTGCGATCTGCACCTGTTCGGCCTCATGGCGGCCGGCCAGCCAGACCACGGTGACCAGCAGGCCCATCACCAGCATGGCCAGGATCAGCCAGAGGAACCAGCGCTGCCACACCGACCGCAGCAGTGCAAAGGCCTGCAGCACCGACGGGGGCAGCAGGCGCTGCACGGCCTGCGAGAGCGCATGGCGGCGCGCCGTGCGGGCAGCGAGTTTCAGGTCGGTCTCGGTTTCGATCTTGGGCACGGGTTGGGGCACATGTCAGGGCATCCGGGGGCGTCCCGTGTGGAGCACCTGGTGTGAAAGGGCCGGCAACTGCGCGCGGCAGTGCGCCACCTGCGCCGCGTCGAGGTCGAACAGCACCACACCTTCGTTGCTGGCCTGCTGCGCGACCACGGTGCCCCAGGGGTTGACCACCATCGACTGGCCCCAGGTCTGGCGGCCGTTTTCGTGCGTGCCGCCCTGCGCGGGCGCCACCACCCAGGCCAGGTTCTCGATGGCGCGGGCGCGCAGCAGCACCTCCCAGTGTGCGGCACCGGTGGTGTGCGTGAAGGCGCTGGGCACCAGCAGCAGCTCGGCGCCGCGTTGCGAGAGCGCACGGTAGAGCTCCGGAAAGCGCAGGTCATAGCAGACCGACAGGCCGATCTGCCAGCAATGGCCGTCGCGCGAAGGCAGCGCAAAGACGACGGGTTCGGTGCCGGGCGTGATCACGCGGCGTTCGTTGTAGTGCTCGCGGCCGTTGTCGAAGATGAAGAGGTGGATCTTGTCGTAGCGCGCCACGCAGCGGCCATCGGGCGCATAGGCCAGCGAGGTGTTGAAGACGTGCGCGTCGTCTTCGGGGCTCGCCAGCGGCAGCGTGCCGCCGACGATCCACAGGCCGAACTCGCGCGCCGCCTCGGCCAGGAAGTCCTGCACGGCACCCGCGCCGGGTGTCTCGCGCAGCGAAAGCTTGTCGGTGTCGCGCGCGCCCATGAGGCAGAAGTACTCGGGCAGCACGGCCAGCTCGGCGCCCGCGGCGGCGGCCTCGGCGAGCAACACGCGCGCGCGGGCCAGGTTGGCCTCGCGGCTCAGCGCGGACACCATCTGGATGGCGGCGGTCTTCATGGCAGGGTCTCCTTGTCAGTGCCTTCGCGGGCCGCACGCGGCACCTTGGTGATTTTCGGGTCGGCCCAGGTGCCTTCGATCTGGAACTCCTGCGTGGTGGCGGCCGTCAACGGCTTGCTCAACAGCGCCTGTGCGAGAAAGGTGCCCAGGCCCACCAGCGGGTTGATGGCGGTGGCCACCAGCGCGGCGGTGCCGGCGTTGATCTCCGGAATCACGACCACGCGCAGGTTCTGCGTCTCATGGGCGATGTCGGCCGAGCCGTCCATCAGCGCGGCGGCATTCACGCCCTTCATCTGCAGGTTGTTGGTGCTGGCCGTGCCCTGGCGGACCTGGACATCGCCGCGGATGAAGTCGAAGGCGAAGCCCTCGCTGAAAAGGTCGCGGAAGTCCAGCGTGAGCCGGCGCGGCAGGGCTTGCAGGTTCAGCACGCCCAGCAGTTTGGCCAGGCCGGGATCGGCCTTGAGGAACTGGCCCGCGCCCACGTCCAGCTTGAGTTGGCCGTCCAGGCTCGGGTAGTCGATGGTGAAGGGCGAGCCTTGCCACTGCACTTCGCCGTCGAGCCGGCCGCGGCCCCGGCGCAGCACGTCGGCCATGCCAAAGCGCGTGAGCAGCGCACCGGCATCGGCAATCTCCAGCTGGAAGGCCATCGCGGTGCGGCGCTGGTCGCTGCGCCGGCCAGTGGCGCTGGCGGCATTCGATGCGCCCGGCGCGGTCGCCCAGGTGCCCGTCGCCGTGAAGCGTGCCTCGGGCATGGTGAAGGCCAGCTTGTTGAGCCGCCATTCGCGGCCCGTGCCGCCGCGGTTCACCGCGTCGATCTCCACGCGGCCGAGCTGCTTGCCGAAGAGCTGGAAATCGTCGATCACCACGTCGAGTGCCGGCAGCGTGCCGGGCTGCTCGTCGAGCAGCGACTCCACCTCGGTCGCCTCGCTGCGTTCGATGCGCAGCCGCGCCAGCCGTGCGAACACGCGCCCGTCCTGCGCCTGGCGGTATTCGGCATAGCCGCTGAGCTCGTTGGCGTCGATGTTGGTGCGCCAGAGGGTGCCTTCGCGCGAGCCGCCGAGCACCACCTGGTGCAGCGTGCGCCCGCCAATGTCGAGTTGGTTGGCACGCACGGCCAGCAGCGTGGGCAGGTAGGCCTGCGGGTCGGCCGCGTTGTCGCTCTGTGCCGCGCCGGGCTGGACCGGGCTACCGGTGGCCTCGCCGAAAAGCGCCTTCCACTGCGGGATGTCCAGGCGCGCCAGATGGATGTTGGCCATCACGCCGCGCTCGGGCGGCACGGCCTGGGCGTCGGTGCCCAGGGCGATCGCGCCACGCAGCACGCGCGGTTCGCGGCCCGAGATGTCGCGCACGTAAAGCGCCGAGAGGCCTGTACCCAGCTCCAGCGAGATCTGGTCTTGCTGCATCGGCGGTGCGCTGCCCGCCCGTGCCTCGTGCAGCAGCAGCTTCTTCTCGAGCTTCAGCGGCATCGTCTCGTCGGCGGTCTTGGCCAGGGGGACGGGCAGGTCGACGGCCATGCCGATGAGGCTGCTGTTGAGCGAGAACTCGGGCACGCCTTCGCGCATCGACAGTGCCGCCGCATAGCTGGCGCTGCCGCGGGCCTTCTGGCCGATGCGCGCGAGCCAGTCGACCTCGCGCAGGCCGCGCAGGCCATCGGCGGTCACGGTGCCCTGGGCCTTCAGGTTCAGGTCGTTGCCTGCATACAGCCCCCGGCCTTCGACGCGCACCTCGCCGCCCGCCAGGCGGGCTTGAACGCTGGACAGCGAGAAGCCGTTTTCGGTCAGGCTGACCGTGCCGCGCACCTGTGTCAGCGGCGGTGCGGTGGGCATGAGCTGCAGGTCGTTGTCGGCCAGCACGATGCTGGCCTGCACCCGGGTTTTTTCCACGGCGTCGAGCGGCAGGTCGAGCTTGAGGCGGTAGGCCGCGTTGCCGCTGGCGCGCACCTGCGCCAAGTGCGTGGCGGCGTCGCCGGCCAGTGGCGCACCGGCGGCCAGCAGCTCGGCAATCGGCCCGCGCGCCTGCGCGTCGACCTTGAGCAGCGCGGCAGGATGCGCCATGTCGGCGATGCCGACGTCTGCCTGCGTGATCTCGATGTTGGGCGCGCCGGCCAGGCGTGCACGGGCATTGCGTACCGTCATGCCGGCGCGTTCGAACACCAGCTCGCCCGACACGTTCGTCAGCGGGGGCCAGGCCGGCGTGCCGGTCGCGGACTTGCCGGCGACCCCATGCGGCACGTAGGCATAGCGCACGTCGGCCACCTTGGCGGCAATGCGGAATTCGCCGTCGCGCGGGTCGGTGAAGGGCATGTCGTGCAGGTCGCCGCGCACGCGGAAGTCGACGGTGCTGGCGGTGCCACGCGTCACCGCGTCGCGCACGTAGTCGCGCGTGTCCTTGGGGATTTCCAGCGGCAGGTAGCGGAACACGCGGGTGCCGTCGGCGCGTGTCAACTGGCCCTGCAGGTCGAGCACGCCCGGCAAGCGTCCGCGGCCGTGCGAAGTGGCCGGGTCGCTGGTGCGCCAGGTGGCCCGCGCATGCCCTTCGGCATCGGCATTGGCAAAGCGCAGGTCCTTGACCTGCAGTTGCGCCTTGCCGTTGTCCAGCTTCCATTGCAGTTGCGCGGCCAACTGGTCGATCGGGATGCTGGGTTGCTCGAACACGCCAGGGAAATCCAGCATTCCCTTGGCAATGGACAGGGTGGCGCTGCCACCGGCCTGACTGGCGTCGAAGTCGATCGTCGCACCGCGCAGGCCGGGCACACCAACCGCCGCGGCGGCCTTGGCGGTGGTGGGTGCCGCCGCAGGTTGAGAGGCGATGCTCAGGCCGCTGACCCGGCCGCGGGCCTGGTAGCGCTCGGGTGCGCCGAGCGCGCCTTGCCAGCTGGCATCGATGTGGTCGACCACGCCGCGTGGCGCGTAGGCGTCGAGCACGTCGTGCGTGGCGCTGCCCAGCGGCAGGCGGTCCGCAATCAGCGCCAGCGCGGCCAGGTCGAGCCTGTCTGCACGCAGCGCGCCGTGTTCGGGTGTGCGGCCCTGTGCGGGCGTGTGCTGGAACCAGAAGTTGCCGCCGGGCCAGCGCAGGTCGTCGCCGGTGGTGAACTGCAGGTTGGTGGTCGAGAATTCGAAGGTCTGGTCCTTCATGCCGCTGGCCACACGGCCGGTCACGTCGCGCAGCACCAGCGGCTCGAGCCCGGCGGCCAGCGAGGTGTCGACGCGGGCGAGCGCCAGGTCGGCCGTCCCGCCCGCGATCCGTCCGTCCCTCACATCGGCCCAGGCGCGCACCGCGCCGTTGCCTTCGCGGATCCGGCCATCCAGCGTCACATAGCGGCCCAGGCGGCGCACGTCGATGTAGGGCAGGTCGGCGTAGAGCTGGCCGTCCCAGCGCTGCCAGTTGCCGGTGCGCACCGACAGCAGGGGCTGGCGAAAACGCCCGCGCAGCGTGAAGCGCTCACCCCAGCCCGCGGGTGGCGTGGCGTCCAGCCGCATGGCATGGCTGCGTGCGCCGTTGCGCGCGACGAAGCGTACATCGGTCAGCAGCAGGGGTTCGGCATCGCGCCGCTCGTCGGTCCAGCGCACGGTACCGCCCTGAATCACGAACTCGCGTTGTGCAAAAAACCAGTCGGTGCCGCGGGTCTCCGCACTGGCCCCGCTGGACAGGTCGAGCCCGGCCACGTGAAAGCGCCCCGCCTTGTCCAGACGCACGTCGACCTGGGGGTTCTCGATGTAGAGCTGCTCGAAGCTCAGGCGCCACACCGAGCGCGGGGAAACGCTGGCCACAATGCGTGCCAGTCGCAACGCCTCGCGGTGCTGCGGGTCTTCCAGCACGACGTCGCGCAACTCGAAGGTTGGGAAGATCTGGCCCGATCGCGCGGTGATGGACCCGATGCGAACGGGTACCCCGATGGCCTTGGAGGCTTGTCGTTCCAGCGCACTGCGGTAGTCGCCGATTCGCGGCACAATCCAGCCGTGTAGGACAACCACTGACAGCGCGAACAGCAGCCACGCGCCGATCAGCAGACCCAGCAGCCAGCGCGCCGCGACAGCGGTGATGTGGAGCAGACGTGAAGGGGGGGACGCCGTGTCGTTCATTAAGGATCGTGCTGTGTCAGGAATTATGACCGCCAGCATTCACACCGGCACTGCCGGCACCGATGCCCTCGCGCATCCAGAGCACTTGTCATCGAACGAGGTGCCGCTGCCGCTGTCCGCCTATTCCCGCTTCGTACAGCGCCTGCGCAGGCGTTACGCGGCCGATCTGGCCTTGCTGCCGGCCGGCGAGCCATTGCGCCCGCAGATGGCACAGGCTTACGAAGTGTTGCGTTCGCGGGGCCAGAGCGTGGGCGATGCGCTGCGCACGGTGCGCCAGCTCGTCATGGAACGGCTCGTCACGCTCGACTGCGACCGGCAGGCGCCGCTGTCGGTGGTCACCGCCGCATGCACGCAGCTCGCGGAGTTCGCGCTCGACGAAGCCTGCCGCGCCGCTTTCGAGGAACTCGAAGCCGTGCATGGCGCGCCGCGCACGGCCGACGGCCAGCGCGCGCAGCTCTGGATCGTGGGCATGGGCAAGCTCGGTGCGCGCGAGCTCAATGTGTCCAGCGACATCGACCTGATCTACCTGTACGACCAGGACGGCGAGACCGCGGGCGACGCGTCTGGCCGTGCCCGCCTGTCCAACCAGGAATTCTTCGGACGCGTGGTCAAGCGCATCTATGCGCTGGTGGGCGACACCACGGAGCACGGCTTCGTCTTTCGTGTCGACCTTGCGTTGCGGCCCAACGGCAACTCCGGCCCGAGCGTGGTGTCGCTCGATGCGTTGGAAGACTACCTGCAGCTGCAGGGCCGCGAGTGGGAACGCTTCGCATGGATGAAGAGCCGCGTGGTGGCGCCTGCCGCGGTGGTGGCCGACGGCTCGGCCCAGGCCCTTCGTGGCGTGGTGCTGCCTTTCGTGTTTCGCCGCTACCTCGACTACACGGTGTTCGACGCGCTGCGCGTGCTGCACCGGCAGATCCGTGAGCAGGCCACGCGCCGCAGTGCGGGGCGGCCCGAGCGCGCCAACGACGTCAAGCTGTCGCGCGGCGGCATCCGCGAAATCGAATTCACCGTGCAGTTGCTGCAGGTGGTGCGCGGCGGCCAGTTTCCCGAACTGCGCACACGGCCCACGCTCGACGCGCTGCAGCGGCTGGCGCGCGCCGGCCTCATGCCCCAGGAAACAGCCGATGCGATGGCCGCGGCCTACGAGTTCCTGCGCCGGGTCGAGCATCGCATCCAGTACCTGGACGACCAGCAGACCCACGCGCTGCCCGTTCATGACGATGACGTGCGCTGGATCGCGCAGTCGATGGGCTACGCCGATTGCTGCGCCTTTCTCGCCCAGCTCGACACGCACCGCGAACTCGTCGCGCAGGAATTCGACAAGCTGCTCGGCGGCGCCAAGCCCTGCACCCGCTGCCAGGGCGGCGGCAAGACGGCGGTGCCCATCGAGCTGGTCGACCTGCTGGCTGAACTGCCACCGGCCTTTGCCACACGCGTCACGTCGTGGTGCGACGATCCGCGTGTGCTGGCGCTGCGCGACGAAACCCGCGCGCGGCTGAATCAGCTGGTGCGCCGCACCGGTCGCTGGATCCAGACGCCTGCGCTCGACACCGAGCCGGGTGCGCTGCCGGTAGTGCGCCCTCCTGTCGGCGGTTTGGGTGAGCCGGACGACGAGGCCGAAGGCCAGACCGCGCGCCGTATCGAGGCGGCGCTGCGCTGGGCCGACTGGATCGAGCCGCTGATGCGCCGCGAGAGCTATCTCGCGCTGCTGGTCGAACGCCCCGCGATCCAGGAGCGCCTGCTGCGCCTGCTGGGCGCGGCCAAGTGGCCCGCGCGCTACCTGCTGCAGCATCCGGGCGTGATCGACGAACTGGCGAGCGACGAGATGCTGTCGGGCCGCTTCGTGGCGGCGGAATTCGAGCGCGAGCTCGACGAGCGCCTGGTCTCGCTGCGCCGCACCGGCGAAGACGACGAGGAGCGCCTGCTCAACCTGCTGCGCCACGCGCACCATGCCGAGGTGTTCCGTACGCTGGCGCGCGACGTGGAAGGGCGCATCACCGTCGAGCAGGTGGCCGATGACCTGAGCGCGCTGGCCGATGCCGTGCTGCGGGTGACGGCGCGCTGGTGCTGGCCGCATGTGCGCAATCGCCATCGCGAGCAGCCGCAGTTCGCCATCATTGGCTACGGCAAGCTCGGCGGCAAGGAGCTGGGCTACGGCAGCGACCTGGACATCGTGTTCGTCTACGAAGACGACGACGAGAACGCCGGTGACGTGTATGCGGCCTATGTGCGCAAGCTCATCAACTGGCTGTCGGTCAAGACGCGCGAGGGTGACCTGTTCGAGATCGACACGGCGCTGCGGCCCAATGGCAACTCCGGCATGCTCACCACCAGCTTCGCGGCCTACGAAAAATACCAGCTCGGCCGCGGCAGCAATACCGCATGGACCTGGGAGCACCAGGCCATGACGCGCGCGCGCTTCATTGGCATGGCGAGCGCGGCTGCCTCGCTGGAGGCCCGCTTCGACGGTGTGCGCGAGGCCGTGATCGTCTCGCCGCGCTATCCGGCCGGACTGCGCGCGCAGATCGTCGCCATGCGCGAGAAGGTGCGCGCGGCACGCCCGGTCAAGGCCGGCTTCTTCGACGTCAAGCACAGCCCCGGCGGCATGGTCGATGCCGAATTCGCGGTGCAGTACCTGGTGCTGTCGGCCGCGGGCGCGCATCCCGAACTGATTCCCAACGCCGGCAATATCGCACTGCTGCTGCGTGCGGAGGCCGCCGGCCTGCTGCCTCCGGGTGTCGGTCGCGATGCGGCCGCGGCCTACCGCGAACTGCGGCGCGTGCAGCATCGGGCCCGACTGAACGAAGCCCCCACCCAGGTGCCGTTGCCGGGCCTTGCGACCGAGCGCGGTGCCATGCTGGCGCTGTGGCAGGCGGTGTTCGCATGAGTCCACTGCGTTGCAGCGGGCCGCAGCGCAGCGAGCGCCTGCTGCTGGCGTGCGCAGCACTGGCGATCCTGGCAGGTTGTGCCAGCGGTCCGCGGGGCGGTCGCGACGGCGCTCCGGCCAACCCGCCGGCCGGCCTGAGCCAGGTGCCCGATGCCGAGCCGCGGGTCGAGCCGATCCGCAGCGGCGGCACCAGCAAGCCCTACACGGTGCTGGGCCGCTCCTACGTGCCCATCACCGACGACCGGCCGTGGCGCGAGACCGGTCTCGCATCGTGGTACGGCACGCAGTTCCACAGCCAGTCGACGGCCAGCGGCGAGCCCTACGACATGTATGCGATGACGGCCGCACACAAGACGCTGCCGTTGCCGAGCTACGTGCGCGTGCGCAACCCCGCCAACGGGCGCGAGGTGATCGTGCGGGTGAACGACCGCGGTCCTTTCCATGACGATCGCGTGATCGACCTGAGTTATGCGGCCGCGCTCAAGCTCGACCTGCTGCGCGGCGTGGCGCCCGTGGAGATCGAGCGCATCACCAACGAGGACATCCGCACCGGCGCGTGGCGGCGTGAAGGCGGTACGGCCTATGCCGCGGCGTCCCCGTCGGCCACGCAGGTGGCGCAGGCACCGCAAAGCGTGGCGGTGCCCCTGGCGATGACGACCCCGGTCGTGAGTGCGCCGCGTGCCCAGGTCACCGAGCTGCCGCCCCTGTCCTCGCTGCCACCGTCGGCCTCCCCATCGGTCGCCTCACCCACCGACACGTCGGTGGCCGGGCCTTACGTGCCGCCGGCATCGTCCGGCGACAGCACGGCGGCGGCACCCGGTTTCTGGGTGCAGTTGGGCGCCTTCAGCCAGCGCGACAGCGCGGTGAACTTCCAGCGGCAGGTGGCCCGCAGCCTGCCGGCCATTGCGCCCACGCTCAATGTGTTCAGCGAGCGCGGGACGCACCGGCTGCAGACGGGCCCCTATGGTTCGCGCGACACCGCACGCCAGACGGCCGAGCAGATCCGCAGCACGCTGGCGCTGGCGCCGATGATCGTCGAGCGCCGTTAAACCCTGCTGGTCGACCGAGCCGGCCGCGTCAGGCGCCCTGGTAGACTGTTTTCGGCGTCACGGTGGCGCTGACTTCCTTGCGGTAGCGGTTGAGTTCCTGCACCGTCTTGAAGCTGCGGTTCATCAGCAGGCTCAGGTTGTGCAGGATGCGTTCGCCGACCTTGGTTTCCCATGCCGCGTCGAACTTGATCTGGTTGTCGAGCCAGTGCTCGAGCCAGTCGGGGTCGGGCATGCGGCTCTGGATCGTGTCGTTGGGAAACAGCGCCTTGCTCACATGCAGGTTGGTCGGGTGCAGCGCCTGGGCCGTGCGGCGCGCGCTGGCCATCAGCACGCCGACCTTGGTGAAGGCCGCACGCGCCTCATCGCCGAATTTCTCCAGCGCCCGCTTCATATAGCGCAGGTAGGCGCCGCCGTGGCGCGCCTCGTCCTGGCTGAGCGTGGTGTAGATGTGCTTGATGACCGGCTCGGTGTGCCACTCGGCGGCGCGGCGGTACCAGTGATTCAGGCGGATTTCGCCGCAGAAATGCAGCATCAGCGTTTCCAGCGGTGGTGCGGGGTCGAAGTCGAAGCGGATGTCGTGCAGTTCCTGCTCGGTTGGCGCGTGCTGCGGGCTGAAGCGCTTGAGGTATTCCATGAGCACCAGCGAATGCTTCTGTTCCTCGAAGAACCAGATCGACATGAAGGCCGAGAAGTCGCTGTCGTGGCGGTTGTCGCGCAGGAACATCTCGGTGGCCGGCAGCGCCGCCCACTCGGTGATGGCGTTCATCTTGATGGTCTGCGCCTGTTCGTCGGACAGCCTGGTGCCGTCGAAGGACTGCCAAGGAATGTCCTTGTCCATGTCCCAGCGGACCGATTCGAGTTGCCTGAAAAGTTCGGGATAGAGCATCGAGGTCTTCTTTCTTCTTGTACCGAAGCGATTTTATTCGGCACGTGGTACGCGCTCATGACAAGCACGCGATGATGTGAATACGCACACTGTTTTGTGCAAATGTGCGTTTGGCTGGAGACCCTCATGCAAAAGATGCAGTTGATCGGAAGAACCCCCTTGTTTTGCGCCATGGTCGCCGCATGGCTGATCGTGCAGTCACCCCTGTCACGGGCCCAGGTCGGCGCTACCGATCCACAGGCCACGACCAGGGCGTGTCCATCCATCCTGCAACACACCTTCGCCCGGCTGCAAGACGAAAAACCCCAGAACCTGTGTCAGTACACAGGCCGGGTGGTGTTGATCGTCAATACAGCGAGCTTCTGTGGGTTTACGCCGCAATACAAGGGCCTGGAGGCGCTCGACGGCAAATATCGATCCCGCGGCCTGGTGGTTCTGGGATTTCCTTCGAACGACTTTTCCCAGGAAAGCGGCTCGAACAAGGAGATTGCCGATTTTTGCGAGAGCACGTTCGGCGTCAAATTCCCGATGTTCGCCAAATCGTCGGTACGGGGTGACGACGCCAGCCCGCTGTTCAAGCAACTGGCCCAGGTCTCGGGCACCACGCCCAAATGGAACTTCTACAAGTACCTGATCGGCCGCGATGGCAAGGTGGTGGCGGCCTGGTCCAGCCTGACTGCGCCCGACGACAAGGCCTTCGTCCGCGCGATCGAGGCGCAACTCGGACAAAAATAAATACTGTGCAGTTCACAAAAATACGAATCGGTATTAATATTGACCGATGCGTCCATCCATCGCCATTCCTGCCCTTTCTGCGCATCGCTCAGATACAAATGTTTACCTGAGGGCAGGGAACCCGGCTGAGCGGGCTGGGCTCCTAAACGGACCGGACGCAGAAGGTCCGGTCATGGTTTTCATGTTGCGAGGTCTTCCAGGCGCCCGTCGCCTGGATGCAATCCCGAGGCGATTCTTCTCCTCCTCCTCCCTCCCTCCCTCCTTCGCGTCGGGGCGCCTCGCAACATTTTTGTCTTCGTGTTTCCAGGCGCTGCCGAGCTTGCAGCGCACCGGAGTTCAGTCGTGAGCGGCGCTTTCGCCGGGCCGTCCAGGGTGGCGGTGGTCGGCGCCGGCATCGCCGGTTTGTCGGCGGCCTATGCACTGCGCCACCAGGCGCAGGTCACGCTTTTCGAAGCAGGCGATTACTTCGGCGGACACGCACACACGGTCGACATCACGCTCGCCACGTCGGCCATCGACGCCACGCCTGTCCGCTACGGCGTGGACACCGGCTTCCTGGTCTACAACGACCGTACCTATCCCGAGTTGATCGGGCTGCTGGCCGAGCTGGGCGTGGACACGGCGGCTTCCGACATGTCTTTTTCGGTGCAGGCTCCGCGCGGCGGCGGCGGTCGGCTCGAATGGAGCGGCAACAATCTGTCCACCGTGTTCGCGCAGCGCCGCAACCTGCTCGATGGCCGGTTCATCGGCATGCTCGCCGACCTGCTTCGTTTCAACAGGCTCACCACCCGCATCGCCCAGGAGGGCACGGAGCAGCAGTGGGCCCAGCCGCTGCGCGAATTCCTGGACGTGCACCGCTTCGGCGCTGCGTTCCGCGATTGGTATTTCCTGCCCATGATGGGATGCATCTGGAGCTGCCCGACGCAGCAGATGCTCGAATTTCCGGTCGCCACCATGATCCGCTTCTGCCATAACCACGGGCTGATCCAGATCGCCAACCGACCGCAATGGCGCACGGTGCGCGGCGGCTCCCGGCACTATGTGGAGAAGATCGTTGCCACGCTCGATGACGCGCGCCTGTCCACGCCGGTGCGGCGCGTCACCCGCGCGCCCCATGGCGTGCTGGTGTCGACCGATCGCGGCACCGAGCGCTTCGACCATCTCGTGCTGGCCACGCATTCCGACCAGTCCCTGGCGCTGCTGGCAGACGCCTCGCCCGCCGAGCGGGCCACGCTGGGCGCCATCCGCTTCCAGTCCAACCGGGCCGTGTTGCACACCGATGCTTCGGTGCTGCCACAACGGCAGTCCGCCTGGGCCGCCTGGAACTACGAGGCTGCGGGGGCAGCGACTGCCGATGGCAGCGCGAGCGTCTGCCTGCACTACCTGCTCAACAAGCTGCAGCCGCTGCCCTGGTCGCAGCCGGTGGTGGTTTCGCTGAATCCGGTTCGGCCGATTCCGCGTAGTCAGGTCATGGCGGAATACGACTATGCCCATCCTGTGTTCGACCTGGCGGCCATCCGTGCCCAGGATGACGTGCGTGCGCTGCAGGGCGAACGGCACACCTGGTTCGCCGGTGCGTGGATGGGCTATGGCTTCCACGAGGACGGGCTCAAGGCCGGTTTGGCGGCTGCAGCCGGCGTGCGCGAGCGTCTCGCCGCCAGCGACGGCGTTGCAAGGCGTGCGGCATGACCTTGCCGGTGGACAGCCTGGCGCAAGCCCCCGCGGGCGTGCAAGCGGCGGCCGAGCCGGATACCGCGCCGCGCATGCAGCCGCCCGTGGCCTTGCTGGGTTTCGGCGAAGTGCGCCACACCCGGCTGCGCCCGGCGCGCAATGCATTCACCTATCCGACCTATTTCCTGATGCTGCCGATGCGCGCGCTGCGTGCCGAGGGCAGCCAGGCGCTCGCACTCAATCGCTGGGGCGCGCTGTCCTTTCATGATGCCGACCACGGCGACGGCCGCGGCCCCGCGCAGGGTGGGGCGCTCGGCTGGCTCGACGCGCTTCTGGCTGCGCACCGCATCCACGATGCAACGGGCGAGGTGTGGCTGCACTGTTACCCGCGCGTGCTCGGCTACACCTTCAAGCCGGTGAGCTTCTGGTATTGCCACACGGCCCAAGGGGCGTTGCGTGCCATCGTGGTCGAGGTCAACAACACCTTCGGCGAACGCCACTGTTATCTGCTGGACTATCCGGTCTACGGCATGGAACTGCGCGCCACCAAGGCCTTTCACGTTTCGCCTTTCTGCAGGATCGAGGGCGGGTACCGCTTTCGCTTCTTTGTCGATGAGCACCGCACCCGCACGGTGGTGCGCATCGACCACGACGACGCCGACGGCCCGCTGCTGGAAACCAGCGTCAGCGGCACGCTCGTGCCCCTGGACACCGCCAGCAAGCGCCGCGCGCTCTGGCGCTACCCGGCGATGACCATCGGGGTCATCGTTCGTATCCACTGGCAGGCCGCCAAGCTCTGGCTGCGGCGCGTGCCCTTTGTCGCCAAGCCGGTCCCGCCCGACCGCTTCGTCTCCCACGGACAGACGCCGAAGCCATGAACTCGATCACCACCGCCCCTCGTTTTTCCGTGCCCCGGGACGCACCGGCCGCCGCCCGCACCGTGCTCGGTCTGCTGCAGCGCCTGGCCCATGGCTCGCTCACCGTGAGCCTGCCCGATGGCTCCGTGCAGCACTTCGGTGCCGCGCCCGGCAGCGGCCCCACCGCATCGATGACGCTGCGCAACTGGGCGCCTTGCAAGGCCGCGCTCAAGTCGGGCGACATCGGATTTGCCGAGAGCTACATCGCCGGCGACTGGACCACGCCCAATCTCACGGACCTGCTCAAGGTGTTCATCGCCAACCGGCGCGCCATCGAGGACGTGGTCTACGGCAGCTGGTTCGGCCGGCTGGTGTACCGCGTGCGGCACCTGATGCACCGCAACAGCAAGGCAGGCAGCTCGCGCAACATCCATGCGCACTACGACCTGGGCAATGCGTTCTACAAGCTGTGGCTCGACGAGACGATGAACTACTCGTCGGCCTGGTTCAATGGCAACTTCAGCCAGCCGATGCGCGACGCGCAGGACGCCAAGGTCGAGCGTGCGCTGCAACTGGTGCACGTGCAGCCCGGAGACCGGGTGCTGGAGATCGGCTGCGGCTGGGGCGCGCTGGCGGAGATGGGCGCGCGAAACTTCGGCGCGCATGTGACCGGCGTCACCCTGTCGACCGAACAGTTGGCGTTCGCCCAGGAGCGCACGGCCGGGCTTCAGGTCGACCTGCGGCTGCAGGACTATCGCGACATTCAGGATGCACCTTTCGACGCCATCTGTTCCATCGAGATGGTCGAGGCCGTGGGCCGCGAATATTGGCCCGCCTATTTCAGCACGGTGAGCCGACTGCTCAAGCCCGGCGGCCATGCCTGCGTCCAGAGCATCGTGATCGACGATGCGCTCTTCGATCGCTACATCGACTCGACCGACTTCATCCAGCAGTACATCTTTCCGGGCGGCTGCCTGCCGTGCCCGCGCGAGTTCTGGCGCGCCGCCGAGGCGGCCGGGCTGGAGGTGGTCGACGAATTCGGCTTCGGTGCGGACTATGCCGAGACGCTTCGCCGCTGGCGCGAAGACTTCCTGGGCGAACGTCATCGCATCCTGCAGCTTGGCTTCGATGAAAGGTTCATGCGGATATGGGAGTTCTACCTCGCCTACTGCGAAGCGGCCTTCGCGCAGGGCAACATCGACGTGGTGCAGTACACGCTGCGCAAGCGCTGATGCGCGCCGCCGTTGCCCCGACCCGGGCCACCGCTGCGCGCGTGTTCGGGCTCGTGACGCTCTGTGCGGCGACCGGCCTGGCGCCTGCGCAACCGGTCACACCGGCACCGGCGTCCGGCGCTGCTGCCGACGCGTCCGCCTGGCGCAGCGCACTCCCAGGCGCCCAACGCGTGGCGACCACCCGGCTGACGGTGTGGGGCTTCCAGGTGTACGACGTCACGCTCTGGATCACGGATGGCTTTTCGCCCGACCGCTGGGCCCAGCGCCCGTTCGCGCTCGAACTGAACTACCTGCGGGACTTCGACGGCGCGGACATCGCCCAGCGTTCGCTGGATGAAATGCGGCGCTCGGCGCCCATCCCGTCTGCACAGGCGGCACGCTGGCTGCAGGCCATGCAGGCGACTTTTCCCGATGTGAAGAAGGGCGACCGCCTGGTGGGCGTGCATGCGCCCGGCAGCGGGGCACGCTTTTTCCACAACGGCGCGCCCGTGGGCGAGGTGCGCGACGCGGCATTCGCCGAGCGTTTCTTTGCCATCTGGCTGGGTGCCCAGACGTCCGAGCCCGCCATGCGCGACGCACTGCTGGCACCGCTGGCAGCGCGCTGAGCCACACGGCCTCGCGCGTCGATCGAATCACCAGATGAGCACGGCTCCCCACTTCAGCCGCCTGGACGGGCTGCGCTATGGCCTGCTCGGCCTGCCGCTGGCCTTTGTCGCGCTGCCGCTCTACGTGCTGCTGCCCAACCACTACGCGCGTGCCTACGGCGTGTCGCTCACCGCGCTGGGCGCCGTGCTGCTGGCCGTGCGCCTGTTCGACGCGGTGGTCGACCCATGGCTCGGGCGCCTGAGCGACCGGCTCTTCGCGCGGTCGCCGCGGGCGGTGCTCAACGCCGGTGCAGCGGCGGCGGCTGTGCTCGCGATGGGTTTCGCGCTGCTCTTCTTCCCCGAATGGCTGGTCGACCCGGCGCGCGAAAGCATGCTGCTGGCGACCACGGCCGCGCTGCTGGCCATCACCTACCTGGGCTACAGCGCGCTCGGCATCGCGCACCAGTCCTGGGGTGCCATGCTCGGCGGCGACGCCCTCCAGCGCAGCCGCATCGTCGGTTGGCGCGAGTCGCTCGGCCTGGCCGGCGTGGTGCTGGCATCGGCCGTGCCCACGCTCGCCGGGCTGGGGCCGATGGTGGTCCTGTTCGTGCTGGCGCTGGCCGCTGGCTGGTTCGCCTGGACCCGTGCGCCGCGTCCGGCGCCAAAGGCCATGCCGAGCGCGGCGGATCCAGCGCCCGGCGCGCGGGCAGCGGCGCACGGGCGCGACCTGCGGCTGCCGCTGCGTCGCCCGGCCTTCCGTCGCCTGCTGCTGGTGTTCGTGCTCAATGGCATCGCCAGCGCCATTCCTGCCACGCTGGTGCTTTTCTTCGTGCAAGACCGCCTGCAGGCGCCGGCCGGCATGGAGCCGGCCTTCCTCGGCCTCTATTTCGTCTGCGCAGCCGCATCGATTCCGCTGTGGCTGCGCGCGGTATCGCGCTGGGGCCTGGCGCGCACCTGGCTGGCCGGCATGGTGCTGTCGATGGCGGTCTTCGCCTGGGCCGGCGTCATGGGCGCGGGCGATGCGTGGCCGTTTCTCGCGGTTTGCGCGCTGTCGGGCATCGCCCTGGGCACCGACCTCGTGGTGCCCGGCGCGCTGCTGGCGGGCGTGATCGCCGATGCGCGCGACCAGGATGCGGCAGGCGCGTACTTCGGCTGGTGGAATTTCGCGACCAAGCTCAATCTCGCGCTGGCCGCCGGCCTGGCGTTGCCGCTGCTCGGGCTGGCCGGCTATGCGCCGGGTGTGCGCGACGCCGGTGCGCTCGGTGCACTGACGCTTGCCTATTGCCTCCTGCCCTGCATGCTCAAGCTGATGGCCGCTGCGGCGCTCTGGGCGCTGGTGATCCGTCCTTCCTCTTCTTTCCATTCCCCTTCTCCTGATTCTTCCGATCTCCCGAAAGCCCTCTCATGAAATTCCGTCTCGGTCTTGCCACGTTGATGCTGGCGACCGCCACTGTGCTGATCGGCTGCGCGGCGCCCCAGCCGGCCGACTACGCGGCCGAACGTCCGGTGCTGTCGCTGCAGTCTTATTTCAACGGCCGGTTGCAGGCGCACGGCATGTTCCAGAACCGCGCGGGCAAGGTGGTCAAACGCTTCACGGTGGTGATGAACTGCAGCTGGAACGGCGACGAGGGCGTGCTCGACGAAGCCTTCACCTACAGCGACGGCAGCACCGGACGCCGTGTCTGGAAGCTCCAGGCGCTGCCCGACGGCCGCTTTACCGGCACGGCCGACGACGTCGTGGGCGTGGCCCGCGGCGAGCAGCGCGGCAATGCCTTCCACTGGACCTACACGCTCAGGCAGCCGGTCGACGACAACGTCTACGAGGTGCAGATGGACGACTGGATGTACCTGGTCGATGGCAAGGTCATGCTCAATCGTGCCGAGATGAGCAAGTTCGGCGTGCGCGTGGGTGAGGTCACGCTCTCCTTCACCAAGCCATGAGGCTGCTCGCGCCCTACAACCCGCCGATCGCCGACTGGCGCGACAAGCGGGTCTGGATCGTCGGCGCCTCCTCGGGCATCGGACATGCCACCGCCGTGGCGCTGCTGGCGCAGGGTGCGCGCGTGACGATGTCGGCGCGCCAGCGCGCGCCGCTCGACGCGCTGGCGGCCCGCCATCCGGCGCTGGCCACCGTGCTGCCGCTGGACGTCACCGACGCGGACGCCGTGCGCCAAGCCCACGCGGCGCTCGTTGCACAGGGGCCGGTCGACTTCGTGCTTTACTGTGCGGGCACCTACCAGGCGCTGCGTGCGGACGCCTTCGCGCTGGACGTGATGGTGGCGCACCAGCAGGTGAACTACGTGGGAGCGCTGCATGTGCTGGCCGTCGTTCTGCCTGACTTCGTGGCGCGCGGTGCCGGCCACGTGGCGCTCACGGCGAGCGTGGCGGGCTTTCGCGGGTTGCCGCAGAGCCTGGCCTATGGGCCGACCAAGGCCGCGCTCACCAACCTGGCCGAGGTGCTGTACGCCGACCTGCACCGGCGCGGCATCGGCGTGAGCGTGGTCCAGCCGGGCTTCGTCGAGACGCCACTGACGGCGCAGAACGAGTTCAGGATGCCCGCGCTCATCCAGCCGGCCGAGGCCGCGGCCGACATGCTCGCCGGCTGGGCGGCGGGGGACTTCGAGATCCATTTTCCGAAGCGCTTCACCTGGTGGATGAAGCTGCTGCGCGTGCTGCCTTATCGGCTTTATTTCGCGGCGGTGCAGCGGGTGACGGGGCTCTGAGTCCAATGTCCCGGCCGGTGCGCCGGGTTAGGCGCTGCCGCGTGTCGAGCCGCGCCCTACAATGCCGGGTGCTGTGCGCGGCCTCGCCCGCGCCGATCGGCCGCATCCTGCGGTCGCGCAGGCGGCGCGTGAATGCCACGCACCGCAATCCCTGTTTTCTCTCTTCTGCTGGAGACTTCCTTGTTCATTTCCTCTGCTTTCGCCCAGACCGCACCCGCAGCCGGTGGCGGCGACATGTTGTCCTCGCTGGGCAGCATGCTCCCGCTGGTGCTGATGTTCGTGGTGCTCTACTTCGTGATGATCCGCCCCCAGATGAAGCGCCAGAAAGAAGCGCGCGCCATGATCGAGGCGCTGGCCAAGGGTGACGAAGTCGCCACCTCCGGCGGCATGCTCGGCAAGATCACCTCGATCGGTGACCAGTACCTGGGCCTCGAAATCGCCAATGGCGTCGAAGTCAAGGTGCAACGCAGCTCCGTCGTCCAGGTCCTGCCCAAGGGCGCGATCAAGTAATTAGCACTCGCCCCCAGGCTGCGCGGCACTTCGTGTCCGCTTCGCCCACCCCGACCGGGGGCGCTGCCAGTGGCCCGGCGAAGCCGGTTCCACGGCAGCCTACGAATTAAGGCGCTATGCGTTTCAAGGCTGAAAGATGAACCGATATCCGGTCTGGAAGTACGTAATCCTCGTGGTCGTGCTGCTCGTGGGGCTCATCTATGCCCTGCCCAATTTCTTCGGCGAAGCGCCTGCAGTGCAGGTGTCGGCGAGCAAGGCGACCGTCAAGGTCGACGCGTCCACCCAGGCACGCGTCGAAGAGGCCCTCAAGGCCGCCGGCCTGGTGCCGGACATGCTCACGCTCGACGCCACCTCGGTGCGCGCGCGCTTCACCAGCACCGACGACCAGCTCAAGGCGCGCGATGCGCTGCAGCGCGCCCTGGTGCCCGACGGCAGCGACCCCAGCTATGTGGTCGCGCTCAACCTGACCTCGCGCTCGCCAGCGTGGCTCACCGCGCTGCATGCCTCGCCGATGTACCTCGGTCTCGACCTGCGCGGCGGCGTCGACTTCCTGCTGCAGGTCGACATGAAGGGCGCCATCGACAAGCGTGCCGAATCCTTTGCGGGCGACTTGCGCACGGCCTTCCGTGACAAGGGCATCCGCGGCAGCGCGGTCAACCGCAACGGCCAGACGCTGGAGGTGACCTTCCGCGATGCGGCCAGTCTCGCAGCCGCCAAGGACGTGGTGCGCGACCAGTTCCAGGACCTGAGCACCGTCGACAGCCAGGACGGCACCAACTTCAAGCTGACGGCGAGCATCAAGCCCGAGGCGGCACGCCGCCTGCAGGACGCGGCGCTCAAGCAGAACATCACCACGCTGCACAACCGGATCAACGAACTCGGCGTGGCCGAGCCGGTGATCCAGCAGCAGGGCATCGACCGCATCGTCGTGCAGCTGCCCGGCGTGCAGGACACGGCCAAGGCCAAGGACATCCTGGGCCGCACCGCGACGCTCGAGATGCGCCTGGTCGACGAAAGCGCCGAGGGCCATGCCGCCGAATCGGGCACGGGCCCGGTGCCCTTTGGCTCGGAGCGTTTCATGGACCGCAACGGCCGCGCCGTGATCGTCAAGAAGCAGGTGCTCGTCACCGGCGAGAACCTGACCGACGCGCAACCGGGCTTCGATTCGCAGACGCAGCAGCCCAAGGTCGACCTGACGATGGACGCCAAGGGCGGCCGCATCATGCGCGACGTGAGCCGCGACAACTACCGCAAGCGCATGGCGATGTTGATCTTCGAAAAGGGCAAGGGCGAAGTGCTCACGGCACCGTCGATCAATGGCGAGCTGGGCAACCGCTTCCAGATCTCCGGCTCGATGACCGTGGTGGAAGCCAACGACCTCGCACTGCTGCTGCGCGCCGGCTCGCTGGCCGCGCCCATGGAAATCATTCAGGAGCGCACCATCGGCCCGAGCCTGGGTGCCGACAACATCAACAAGGGCTTCAAGAGCGTGATGTATGGCTTCATCGCCATCATGGTGTTCATGTGCGCCTACTACGCGCTGTTCGGCGTGTTCTCGTCGATCGCGCTGGCGGTGAACCTGATGCTGCTGGTGGCCATTCTCTCGATGCTGCAGGCCACCCTCACGCTGCCGGGCATTGCCGCCATGGCGCTGGCCATCGGCGTGGCGATCGACTCCAACGTGCTCATCAACGAGCGCGTGCGCGAAGAACTGCGCAACGGCGCCTCGCCGCAGGCCGCCATCCACGCTGGCTACGACCGGGCCTGGGGCACCATTCTCGACTCGAACGTGACCACGCTGATTGCGGGCATCGCGTTGCTGGCCTTCGGTTCCGGTCCGGTGCGTGGCTTCGCGGTGGTGCACTGCATCGGCATCGTCACCTCCATGTTCTCGGCCGTGTTCTTCTCGCGCGGCCTGGTGAACTTCTGGTACGGCGGCAAGAAGAAGCTCAAGTCGGTGTCCATCGGCACGGTCTGGCGCCCCAAGACGGACGGCAACGCAGTCGTCGAAGCGAACTAAGGAGCGCGCCATGGAATTCTTCCGCATCCACAAGACCATCCCGTTCATGCGCCATGCCAAGGTGCTGAACATCATCTCCTTCGCGACCTTTGCGCTGGCGGTGTTCTTCCTGTTCCACCGGGGCCTTCACCTGTCGGTCGAATTCACCGGCGGCACCGTGATGGAAGTCGCCTACCAGCAGTCGGTCGACGTCGGCAAGGTCCGCGAGACCATCGGCAAGATGGGCTACGCCGATGTGCAGGTGCAGAACTACGGCACCTCGCGCGATGTGCAGATCCGCCTGCCGGTGCAGAAGGGCCAGACCTCGGCCCAGCAGAGCGCCCAGGTCATGGACGCGCTCAAGGCCCAGGATCCGACGGCCACGCTGCGCGGCAACGAGTTCGTCGGTCCCCAGGTCGGCGAGGAGCTCACCACCAACGGCCTGAAGGCGCTGGGCATGGTGGTGGTGGGCATCATGATCTACCTGGCGTTCCGCTTCGAGTGGAAGTTCGCCCTGTCGACCGTGCTGGCCAACCTGCACGACGTGGTGATCATCCTGGGCTTCTTCGCCTTCTTCCAGTGGGAGTTCTCGCTGGCGGTGCTGGCGGCGGTGCTGGCGGTGCTGGGCTATTCGGTCAACGAGTCGGTCGTGATCTTCGACCGCATCCGCGAGAACTTCCGGCGCTACCGCAAGATGACCACGGTCGAGACGATCGACAACGCGATCACCTCGACCATCAGCCGAACCATCATCACCCACGGCTCCACACAGCTGGTGGTGCTGTCGATGTTCTTCTTCGGCGGGCCGACGCTGCATTACTTTGCGTTGGCGCTGACCATCGGCATCTGCTTTGGCATCTACTCGTCGTGCTTCGTGGCCGCGGCCATCGCCATGTGGCTCGGGATCAAGCGCGAAGACCTGATCAAGGCACCGGTCAAGCGCGAAGGCGATCCGGAAGATCCGAACAGCGGCGCGGTGGTCTGATCTAACGCACGGCCTGCCAGACATCGAAAAAAGGCGCACTGCAGAGTGCGCCTTTTTGTTTGTGGGGAGCGTGAATTGCGTTAGTGCGCCACGCGGTCCCGGCCGTCGTCGCAGAGTTCGTCCAGCACGAGGGCATCGGGCTCGGAACCGGTGCTCCAGTGCACCATCAGCACGATGATCTTGAGTTCTTCCAGGGCCATCGGGCCGCCTGCCGTCGCCATGGCGCGGTCGATCACGATTTCGCGCATGCCGCAGGGCAGCACGTCCGAAAGTTCCAGAAAGCGGATGAAGCCGATGCACTCGGCGCCCAGGTGGTCCTGCTCGGCCGCGGAGTAAACGCGCATCGCATCGGCGGACTGCGGCAGTGCCGTGCCGGCCTGCGTGCGCTCGCCGATGGTGACGCTGGCATCGTCCAGGCCCGGCGTCCGCATCAGGGGCAAGCCCTGGGTGGCCAGGCTGAGGCCGTCGAGCCACTGCAACGCATCGCGGATTTCCTCCGCGTCGAAGCCGTGCGCGCTGAGCTTGCGGCCCAGTTGCTCGGGTTCGGGGCATGCGTCACCACGCCAGTAATTTTCGTAGACGAATACGAGCACTTCGAACATGGAGCCAATATAGCCCACGATGCGCCTCAGGCGCGCGCCACGCGTTGAAACAATCCGCCTGGCAGGCGGGCGACATGGCCGTCGAGTTCCAGTTCCAGCAGCTTGCCCTGCAGGTCTGCTGCACTGAAGCCGGTGCGGGCGCACAAGGCGTCGAGGCCGACCGGGTCGTGCCCGAGCGCTGCCAGCAGGCTGGCAGCGTCGGGGTCGTGCGCAGTGCCTGCAAAAGGCAACTCTGGCGTGTCGTCGGGCAGGGCGGTCATGGGCAATTCCTCCTGCACATCATGGACTGTTTCCACCAGCTTGGCTCCCTGGCGGATCAGCGCATGGCAGCCCCGGGACTGCGGCGAATGGATCGAGCCGGGAATCGCGAACACCTCGCGTCCCTGTTCGATGGCCAAGCGCGCCGTGATGAGCGAGCCTGACAGCAGTGCAGCTTCGACGACCAGCGTGCCGCGCGACATGCCGGCAATGATGCGGTTGCGCTTGGGGAAGTTCTGGTGCAGCGGCGGCGTGCCCAGCGGGAACTCGCTCACGATGAGCCCCTGCGCGCTGATGCGGTGAGCGAGTGCACGGTGGCGAGCCGGATACACGCGGTCCAGGCCGGTGCCGACCACCGCCACGGTCGCGAGCATCGCGCGGTCGCCGGCGCCTTCGAGCGCGCCAAGATGCGCCGCACCGTCGACCCCCAGCGCCAGGCCCGAGATCACCGGAATGCCCGCTTCGACCAGGGCGCGGCCGAAGGCCCGGGCGTTGTCGGTGCCCTGCGGGGTCGGATTGCGGCTGCCGACGATCGCGATGCTCCGGCCGAGATCGCGCGTGTCGAAGGCCGCCGGGCCGAGCACGTAGAGCATCGGGGGCGGGTCTTCGGTTTGCAGCAGCAGCGAGGGGTAGGTCGGGTCGTCCCAGGTCACGATGCGCCGCACGGCGCCATCGGCTTCGCTGCCCTGCAGCCACTGCCAGGTGCGTGCGAGTTGCGCGTCGAACCCGTCGGGCCGTTGCTGCACGGCGCGTGTCTGGGCCGGCGTGAGGTGCTCGCGCAGCCGATGCTCGGGCTGGCCGAACACCTCGCCGGGCAAGCCGAAGGCCGCAAGCAGCCTGCGCGCGCTGAGGTCGCCGACACCCGGCGTGAGTTGCAGGCGCAGCCAATCGGAGAGTTCGTCGCGTTCCATGGGGCGTGGCTCGGGGGATGGGGAAAGAGAGAGAAGCAGAAGAGAAGCAGAAGAGAAGGGGATGGCCCCGTGATTCAGGGCAGGGGCACCAGCAAGTCCCCCACGCGCACTTCCTCGCGCGCAGTCACGATCTCGATCACCGCGGGCCGGGCCTGTCGCTGGGCCCGACCGTCGATGTCGGTCGGGGGCGCCGATTCGGCCCGCCGCAGCCGTGCGGTGCCGACGAGCCGCACTTCCTCGCCGAACGGCGTGCCTGCTGCTGGGTTGTGCAGGTCCATGTCTGCGCGGCGCAGCACGCGGAATTGTCTCGGGGCCTCGCTGGCGGTGGACAACGGCGTTTGCGCGCTGCCTTGTGCGTAGGCAAGGTCGCCACGGGTGAGCAGCGCGCGGCCTTCGGGCCCCGCGACGATGCGTGCGGCGCCGACGACCGCCTGTGGATCGACGAGAACAAGGGGTGTGTCCTGGGCCCGGATCGGACCGGGACCCACGACCGCCAATGCCACCAGCAAGCCGGTCCACCGGCCGTTTCGTGAGCGGTCCTGGCGCTGAAAGCAACGCGAAACGGAATTCATTGGCCTCCAAATTCTTACAATTGGCGGCGAATTTAAGGGCGAATCCCTTGAACGGGCACGCTCATGGTGCAGGTGGGCGGCAGGGTGTCCAGGAATTGGCGAAAATGGCAGAAGATTTACCCTCACTGCCCGTCATGGCCAAAAGAACCATCCTGAGTTTTCCCGACAAACGCCTTCACACGGTCGCCAAGCCCGTGCAGGGCGTGGACGCGCGGATCAAGGCGCTGGTCGCCGACATGCTGGAGACCATGTACGACGCCAACGGCATCGGCCTGGCAGCGACCCAGGTCGACGTGCATGAGCGGCTGGTGGTCATCGACGTGTCCGAAGAGCGCAACCAGCCGCTCGTGCTCATCAATCCCGAGATCGTCTGGGCCAGCGACGAAAAGGTCCTCAACGAGGAAGGCTGTCTGTCCGTGCCCGGCATCTACGACGGCGTGGAGCGTTCCACCGCGGTGCGCGTGACCGCGCTCGATGCCGAGGGCGAGCCGCGGACGCTGGAGGCCGAAGGCCTGCTGGCCGTCTGCGTGCAGCACGAGCTCGATCACCTGCTGGGCAAGGTCTTCGTCGAATACCTGTCGCCGCTCAAGCGCAACCGCATCAAGAGCAAGCTGCTCAAGCAGCAGCGTGCCGACGAACGCGACGAAGGCCGACGTTGAGGCTGCCTTGCACGACGGCCGGTGCGGTCCTGATGGTCACCGTGCTGGCCCTGGCCGGCTGCGCGAGCGAGCCGACGCGGCTGGCGCCCGGCAGCACGCGCGCGCAGGCGCTGCAGCAACTGGGCACGCCGACGGCGATCTATTCGCTGGGTGCCCAGGGTGAACGCCTGCAGTATTCGCGGGCACCTGCGGGTTACGAAGTCAACAACGTCGATCTCGACGCGTCGGGCCGTGTGCGCGAAGTGCGCCAGGAGCTCGACGAGCGTCTGTTCGATCGCACGATATTGCCGGGCGCGTGGACCGAAGTCGACGTGCTGCGCAGCTACGGCCGGCCCTTCGAGATCACCGAAGTCTCGTCTTTCGACGGCAAGGTCTGGACCTGGCGCTACAAGGCGATGAACGCCCGCCGCCTGCTCTACATCTACGTCGACCGCAGTGGTCGGGTCGTGCGGTATCACACCGGCGACGACCTCCAGCTCGAACGGCTTCCGCTGTGACGCGCATGCGGGTCGGATTTGCGGGCACGCCCGAGTTCGCGCGCGTGGCGCTCGAAGCCTTGCAGGCCGCCGGGCACGAGATCGTGCTCGTGCTGACCCAGCCCGACCGGCCCGCCGGCCGTGGCATGAAGCTGCAGGCCTCGCCGGTCAAGCAGTGTGCGCTGGCGCACGGCTGGTCGGTGGCGCAGCCACGCAGCCTGCGGCTGGACGGCAAGTATCCCGACGAGGCCGAGGTCGGCCGCACGGCGATCCTGGCCGCCGACATGGACGTGCTGATCGTGGCCGCCTACGGCCTGATCCTGCCGCAGTGGGTGCTCGACACCCCGCGCCGGGGCTGCCTGAACATCCACGCGAGCCTGCTGCCGCGCTGGCGGGGCGCCGCGCCGATCCACCGCGCGATCGAGGCGGGCGACACCGAAACCGGCGTCACCATCATGCAGATGGATGCCGGTCTGGACACCGGCGACATGCTGCTGCGCGAGGCCATCGCGATCGGCGACGACAGCACGGCCCGCCTGCACGACCGCCTGGCCGGGCTCGGTGGCCGGATGATCGTCGATGCACTGGCGCGGGCCGCGGCCGGCACGCTGCAGCGCACGCCGCAGCCCGTCGAGGGCGTGACCTATGCGCACAAGGTCGAGAAGCACGAGGCGCAGATCGACTGGACCCAGGACGCCGCGACGCTGGTGCGTCGGGTGCGCGCGTTCGACCCGTTTCCGGGCGCCAGCAGCGCGCTGGATGGGGAAACCGTCAAGTTCTGGGCGGCACACCGGCAGCCCGATGCCGTTGGCGGTGCCGGCCCTGCGGGCGAGGCGCCGGGCACCGTGCTGGCGGTCGGTCCGGCCGGCATCCACGTGGCCACCGGCGATGGCGTGATCGTGCTCACCGAACTCCAGCGCGCGGGCGGCAAGCGCCTGGCGGCGGCCGACTTCCTGCGCGGTTTCGACGTGAAGGTCGGGCAGGTCTTCGGCTGATGTTCTTCTTTCGATCGGTCCGGCGCCAGCCCGAATTTCTCGACGGCATGCGCGTGATGGCGCCGATGGCCGTGGGCATCGGCGCGTGGGGCCTGATGACCGGCGTGGCCATGCTCAAGTCGGGCATGAGCGTGGTCGAGTCGGTCGCCATGACGTTGCTGGTGTATGCGGGCAGCTCGCAGCTGGCGTCGATTCCGCTGCTGGTGGCCGGTGCGCCGGCCTGGGTCGTGCTGGCCACGGGTTTCTGCGTGAACCTGCGCTTTGTCGTCTTCAGCCTGCACCTGCGGCCCTACCTCATGCACATGCCGCGCTGGCGTCGTCTCACGCACGGCTACCTCACGGCCGACCTGAGCTACGCGGTGTTCACGGCGCGCTATGCGCAACCGCCGCAGGGTGCGCGCGAGGAGGCCGCACAGGAGGCCTTCCTGACGGGCGGCTACTTCGTCACCTGGTGCGCCTGGATGAGCATGAGCCTGCTGGGCATTGCGCTGGCCAACTTCATCCCGCAGGCCTGGGGCCTGGGCTTCGCCGGTGTGCTGAGCCTGCTGGGCATCCTGTGCTCGATGGCGACCTCGCGCCTGCGCGTGGTCGCCGCACTCATTGCCGGCGCAACGGCGGTGGCCGCCTATGCGCTGCCCCTGAAGCTCAACATCGTCACCGGCATCGGCGTGGCCGTGCTGCTGTGCTTCTGGATGGAAAAGCAGTTCGGCCTCGACGCCAGCGCGGAGGACGACCGATGAAGCTGGGCGACGGCAGCACCGACTTCTGGACGCTCGCGATCATCGTCGGGCTGGCCTGCGTGACCGTACTCACGCGCTGCTTCTTCTTCATCCTCGACCGGCCCTGGGGCCTGCCCGACTGGGCCCATCGCGCGCTGCACTACGCGCCCGTGGCGGCGCTCTCGGCCGTGGTCATCCCCGAGATCGTGATGACGCAGGGGCACCTGGTGGCCACCTGGCAGGACGCGCGGCTTTACGCTGCGGTGGCCGGCGCGGCCTGGTTCTTCTGGCGCCGCGGCGTGCTGGGCACCATGGTGGTCGGCATGGCGGTCTATCTGCCGCTGCACCTGGGCCTGGGCTGGTAACGAAGCACAGGAGACGCCGCGCGGGCGTGCATGGCTCCTAGAATCGTCGGAATTGCAGATTTTTCAACTCCGAGCCTTCTTCCCATGAACGTCATCCGTTTCTCCGATCTCTGTGCCCAAGGCAAAGTCGCCGGCCAGCGCGTGTTCATCCGTGCCGACCTCAACGTGCCGCAGGACGACGCCGGCCGCATCACCGAAGACACGCGCGTGCGCGCCTCGGTGCCCTGCATCCAGGCCGCGCTCGACGCCGGTGCGGCGGTGATGGTCACGTCCCACCTCGGCCGCCCGACCGAGGGCGCCTTCAAGCCCGAGGACTCGCTGGCACCGGTGGCCGAGCGCCTGGCCGAGTTGCTCGGCCGCCCGGTGCCGCTGGTGGCCAACTGGGTCGACGGCGTCGACGTGGCGCCCGGCCAGGTCGTGCTGCTGGAGAACTGCCGCGTCAACAAGGGCGAGAAAAAGAACGACGAAGCGCTTGCCAAGAAAATGGCCGCGCTCTGCGACATCTACGTGAACGACGCCTTCGGCACCGCGCACCGCGCCGAAGCCACCACCTACGGCATCGCCCAGTTCGCGAAGATCGCCTCGGCCGGCCCGCTGCTGGCCGCCGAGATCGACGCCATCACCAAGGCGCTGGCACACCCCGCGCGGCCGCTGGTGGCGATCGTCGCCGGCTCCAAGGTCAGCACCAAGCTCACCATTCTCAAGGCGCTGGCCGAGAAGGTCGACCAGCTCATCGTGGGCGGCGGCATCGCCAACACCTTCATGCTGGCTTCGGGCCTGTCGATCGGCAAGTCGCTGGCCGAGCCCGACCTGCTGGACCAGGCCAAGGCGGTGATCGAGGCGATGCGCGCGCGCGGCGCGGCGGTGCCGATCCCGGTCGACGTGGTCACGGCCAAGACCTTCGCGGCTGATGCGGCCGCCACCGTCAAGGCCGCCGACGCGGTGGCCGAGGACGACCTTATCCTCGACATCGGCCCCAAGACTGCCGAGATGTTGGCCGCGCAGCTGCGCGAAGCGGGCACCATCGTGTGGAACGGCCCGGTCGGCGTGTTCGAGTTCGAGGCCTTCTCGCACGGCACCGAAGCCATCGCCCGCGCCATCGCCCAGAGCAAGGCCTTCTCGATCGCCGGCGGCGGTGACACGCTGGCGGCCATCGCCAAGTACGGCATCGAGAAGGATGTCGGCTACATCTCGACCGGCGGCGGCGCCTTCCTGGAAATCCTCGAAGGCAAGACGCTGCCGGCCTTCGAGATCCTTTCCCGGCGCGCGAGCTGACTTACACCGGCAGGGGGCGCGGCTCGCTGGTCGCGTGGCCCTTGAAGTCGGTCCAGCAGCGACGCGTGAAGTCGTAGAGCTTGCAGCGGCGTGCGGTGCTGAAATACCAGCGCCACGAGAAGCGCTGCACCACGATGCGCGTGGGCAGCATTTCCTCGATGCGCGCCTGCGCAGCCTTGAGCTTGTAGAGCGGAATGCTCATGTCCACGTGGTGCGCCGTGTGCTCCATGATGTGGTGCAGCAGCGAGCCGATGCGAAACGGAAAAGTCAGGTGCACGGTGGTCGACACGAAAGGCTGGGCACGCTGCCATGCCGCGCGATCGTCATGCCAGGACACCTTGACGTGCGTGTGGTGGACGTACACCACGAAGCCGATCATGGCGAACCAGAACAGCAGCGGCACCACGAAGGCCGTGCCCACCAGCATCGCCACCGACTGGTCGGTCGCCAGCGCCGCGGCCACCAGCGTGGCGAACCACACGGCGGCAAAGCTGCACACCAGCCAGCAGTCGCGCGAAAACACCGGGCGTTCGGCATTGGTGGTGCGGTCACGAGCGACCATGCGGCGCCACCAGATCTCCACCATGTAGTAGACGCCCGGCGCCCAGCCGCTGCGGTAGAGGCGCTCCATGAGGCGCCGCGAGGGCGAGAGCGCCTCGTACTCGGCTTGGGTGAGCGGTGCCCAGACGAAGTCGACGCCCTTGAGGTTGGTGAAGCCGTGGTGCACGACGTTGTGCCCCATGTCCCAGAGGCTGTAAGGCGTCAGCGAGGGCAGGAAGGCGATGCGCCCGAGCCATTTGTTGAGCCGGCGGTGCGGCGTCAGGCTCTGGTGGCAGCCGTCGTGGCCGATGATGAACAGCCGGCCGATGACGAAGCCCGCCGCCAGGCCGCACAGCAGCTTGAGCCAGCCCGATTCGAGCATGACCACCGCCGTCATCAGGCCGAAGAACAGGGCGTAGTCGATCGCCAGCAGCACCAGGGCGCGCCAGGTGCTGCGCTCGGCCAGCGGCAGCAGCCAGGAGCGGATGACCTTGCGGTGCGGAAGGGGTACTTCCGGTGCCAGGGGCGTGAGATCGACAGGTTCGAGGGAAGTCTGCATAAAAAAAGGGCGAAAAAGGAAGAACTACGGCGCAGGAGCAGCACCGTACCGTCATCATCGGGAGGGAGTTCTGACCGGGATCAAACGTCCGCAAGTTGTCTGCGCAAGCTTTTGCGTGTCGGATGACGCAGCACCCGCATGTGAGAATTGTGCCAAAAGCCAAATACAAGGAGAAATGCATGGACACCGTCCGTATTCCGCGCCACGCCACCAAGATCGTCGCCACCCTCGGCCCGGCCTCGAACACGCCCGAATTGCTCGAGCAGATGATCCTGAGCAAGGTCAGCGTGGTCCGGCTGAACTTCAGCCACGGCACGGCGCAGGACCACATCGCGCGGGCGGCCATGGTGCGGGAAGCCGCACGCAAGACCGGCCGCGAAGTCGCGATCATGGCCGACCTGCAAGGTCCCAAAATCCGGGTGGGCAAGTTCGCCGACGGCAAGGTCTGGCTGGAGCCGGGCGCGAAGTTCGTGCTCGACGCGTCGCGCACCGAGCCGGGCACGGTCGACGCAGTGGGCCTCGACTACAAGGACCTGCCCCGCGACGTGAAGGCCGGCGACCGCCTGCTGCTCAACGACGGGCTGATCGTGCTGAAGGTCGACGCCGTCAAGGGCGAGGCCGTCATGACCACCGTGGTGCTGGGCGGCGAACTGTCCAACAACAAGGGCATCAACAAGCAGGGCGGCGGCCTGACCGCACCGGCGCTCACGGCCAAGGACATGGAGGACATCAAGACGGCGATGAGCTTCCAGGCCGATTACGTGGCCGTGAGCTTTCCGAAGAACGCGACCGACATGGAAATGGCGCGCCAGCTGTGCAACGTGGCGGCCGCCGAGTTCGGCCACCGGCCGGGGATGATCGCCAAGATCGAGCGGGCCGAGGCCATTCCCAAGCTCGAAGAGATCCTGCGTGCGAGCGACGGCATCATGGTCGCGCGCGGCGACCTGGCGGTCGAAGTCGGCAATGCGGCCGTGCCTGCGCTGCAAAAACGCATGATCCGCATGGCGCGCGAGATGGACAAGGTCGCCATCACCGCCACGCAGATGATGGAGTCGATGATCACAAACCCCGTGCCCACCCGCGCCGAGGTGAGCGACGTGGCCAATGCGGTGCTCGACGGCACAGACGCCGTCATGCTGAGTGCCGAGACGGCGTCGGGCCGCTACCCGCTGGAGACCGTGCAGGAGATGAGCCGCATCTGCGAGGCTGCCGAGCAGGCCGAGGACACCGCGCGCGACACCGATTTCAGCGGCCATACCTACGCCCGCATCGACCAGGCCATTGCCATGGGCGCGTTGTTCACCGCGCACCACCTGGGCGCCAAGGCGATCGTCGCGCTGACCGAATCGGGCTCGACGCCGTTGTGGATGAGCCGCCACTCGGCGCACATTCCCGTGTACGCGCTCACCTCGCGCCTGGCCACGCAGCGCAAGATGGCGCTGTACCGCAACGTGCGCCCGCTCCTGATGGACTCGCACACCGACCGCGACACGGCGCTCGAGCATGCCGAGGCGCACCTGAAGAAGCGCGGCATCGTCCAGAGCGGCGACGTCTATGCCATCACCTGCGGCGAACCGATGGGCGCACCCGGCGGCACCAACATGCTGAAGATCTGCCAGGCGACTTGAGCCGCGAACGACGGTTCAGTCGCCGCCTGCACGCATTGGCAGCCGCGTCCTACCGGCTGCCGCTGCGCGGGCGGCCAGCATCCGCCCGCGCCGGGTCGGCGCGCTGGCGTTTTGGATTGTCCGAAACCGGCGCTGCCCGGCTTGCGTACTGAGTCCATGACCATTCCCTTCTTTCCCCGTGCGTCCCGGCCCATACTGGCCGTGGTCGCCCTGGCCGCAGCGGTCACCCTGCTGTCGGCGTGTTCGCCCGTCAAGCTGGTCAATCGACTGACGCCCGACAACACCTTCACAGTGCAGACCGGCATCGCCTATGGCGCCGAGCCCCGTCAGCAGCTGGACGTCTACCAGCCACTGGCGCAGACGGCGCCGCCCGCTGGCCGGCGGCCGCTGATCGTGTTCTTCTACGGCGGCACCTGGAGCCATGGCGACCGTGCCAGCTACAAGTTCGTCGGCGAAGCGCTGGCCGCGCGCGGTGCCGTGGTGGTGGTGCCCGACTACCGGCTGTCGCCGCAGGCGACCTATCCCGTGTTCGTCCAGGACAGCGCGCAGGCGATGAGGTGGGGGCTGGACAACGCGGCGCGCCTGGGCGCGGACCCGCAGCGCGTCTATGTGATGGGCCACAGCTCGGGTGCCTACAACGCGGCGATGCTGGCGCTCGATGCGCGCTGGCTCGGCGACGTGGGCGCCAGCCCGAAGCAGCTCGCCGGCTGGATCGGCCTGGCCGGCCCCTACGACTTCCTGCCGATCGGCAATCCGGAGGCGCAGGTGGCTTTCAACTGGCCGCGCACGCCGCAGGATTCGCAGCCCATCGAGCATGCGACAGCCGGCTCGCCGCCCGCGCTGCTCATGGCCGCAAGCAAGGACAACCTGGTCGACCCGGTGCGCAACACCCAGCAGATGGCGCGGCTGCTGCGCGCGGCCGGCGTGAAGGTGCAGACCCGGGAATTCGACAACCTGAGCCACGTCACGCTGATCGGCGCCATGGCCAAGCCGATCCGCTGGATCGGCGGGCCGGTGCTGCCCCCCATCCTGTCGTTCGTTGGACTGGCGCCGGACACCACCGATACAATCTTTGACGATTCCCTTTCCCACCCTTCCCACCCATCCCCCAGTGCCGTGCCCACGGCCAAGAATGAGAGAGCGACACAGTGAATCAGGAACAACTGAACAAAGTCTCCAGCGGCAAAGGCTTCATCGCTGCACTCGACCAGAGTGGTGGCAGCACGCCCAAGGCACTCAAGCTGTATGGCGTCGAAGCCAGTGCCTACAGCAACGATGCCGAGATGTTCGACCTCGTGCACGCGATGCGCAGCCGCATCGTCACCAGCCCTGCCTTCGACGGCAAGCGCGTGCTGGGCGCCATCCTGTTCGAGGCCACGATGGACCGTCAGATCGACGGTATCGATGCGGCCACCTACCTCTGGGACAAGAAACAGGTCGTGCCTTTCCTGAAGGTCGACAAGGGCCTGGCCGACGAAGCCGATGGCGTGCAACTCATGAAGGCGATGCCTGAACTCGACGCCCTGCTCCAGCGCGCCGTGGGAAAGGGCATCTTCGGCACGAAGATGCGCTCGGTGGTCAATGCCGCCAACGAAAAGGGCATCGCCGCGGTGCTCGACCAGCAGTTCGCCGTGGGCCAGCAGATTCTCGCCGCCGGCCTGATGCCCATCCTGGAGCCCGAAGTGTCGATCGGCGCGGCCGACAAGAAGGAAGCCGAAGCGCTGCTGAAGGCCGGTTTCCTGCAGCGCCTGGACGCACTGCCTGCCGATGCCAAGGTCATGCTCAAGCTCACGTTGCCGACCGTCGAAGGTTTCTTCGGTGAACTCGTGGCGCATCCGAAGGTCGTGCGCGTCGTGGCCCTGTCCGGTGGCTACCCCCGCGACGAGGCCAACGTGCACCTGGCGCGCAACCCCGGCATCATCGCCAGCTTCAGCCGCGCGCTGACCGAAGGCCTGAGCGCCCAGCAGTCCGACGCCGAATTCAACGCGGCGCTGGACAAGGCGATCGAGTCGATCTACCAGGCCTCGATCACCTGATCGACGGCGTTCATCCGGGGTTTTTCGCCCCGCTTCACGAGGCCACCGCATGCGGTGGCTTTTTTGTGCGAGCACAATCGGCCTTCCCGCCGTCCGTTTTATTCGATTGCTTTTGTCATGACGACCGTCCACACATCTTCCATTGAAAGCCTGCCCCTGCTCGCGCGCGGCAAGGTGCGCGACAACTATGCCGTCGGCGACGACCGCATCCTGATGGTGGCGAGCGACCGCCTGAGCGCCTTCGACGTGATCATGGGCGAGCCGATCCCCGGCAAGGGCGTGATCCTCACGCAGATGGCGCTGTGGTGGTTCGAGCGCCTGGGCCACCTGTGTCCCAACCACCTGACCGGCGATGCGCCCGAGAGCGTGGTCACGCCGGCCGAGGTCGGGCAGGTCAAGGACCGTTCGATGCTGGTCAAGCGCCTGAAACCCATTCCGGTCGAGGCCGTGGTGCGCGGCTACCTCGCCGGCAGCGGCTGGAAGGAGTACCAGGAGAACCAGGCTGTGTGCGGCGTGCCGCTGCCGCCGGGCCTGACCAACGCGAGCAAGCTGCCGCGTCCGATCTTCACGCCCGCGGCCAAGGCGGCGGCCGGCGAGCATGACGAGAACATCAGCTACGACCAGGTGGTGGCCGTGGTCGGTCCGCTGCTCGCCCAGCAGATCCGCGACATCAGCATTGCCATCTACGAGGCGGCCGCGCAGATTGCGCTGGCCCGCGGAATGATCATTGCCGACACCAAGTTCGAGTTCGGCCTGGACGAAGATGGCACGCTGGTGCTGATGGACGAAGTGCTCACGCCCGACAGCTCGCGCTACTGGCCCATCGAAGGCTACGAGGAAGCGCTGCGCACGGGCGCGAATCCGCCGAGCTACGACAAGCAGTTCGTGCGCGACTGGCTGGAGGCGACCAAGGTCAACGGCAAGCCCTGGGACAAGACGCCGCCCGCGCCACGCCTGCCGGCCGAGGTCATCGAGAAGACCGCCGCCAAGTACCGCGAAGCGCTCGAACGCCTCACGGGCTGAACGCGCGGGTCACTGAGCAGGCATCTTGCTCAGCGGCCCGAATCGAGCACGGCGAGCGTTCGCCCGGCGCTGTCATTGAGCGACAGTTGCCGGCCCAGCAGGCTGTAGCTGGCCGTGCCCTGCAGCGCGCCCACGAAGCTGCTTTCCATCGCGTTGCGCGTGGGGTCGGTGCAGGCCATGCGCGTGGCGGCCAGCGGTCCGATCTTCAGCCGGTTGCCGCTGCGCTCGTAGTCGCCCGTGAGCTGGTTGCAGCCACTGAAGCCGCTCACGCGCGCGCCGTCGAAACGCACCTGCGCATCGCGCTGCGGATCACCGCCCAGCGCCACCGGCTGCGTGCCCACGCGGGTCAGCCGCCAGTCCCGTCCCTCGATCGGTTCGTCAAGGCTCACGCTGGCCGCGCAGGCGGCGAGCAGGGTCGTGGCGGCCAGCACGATGGCAGACGCGGCAAGGCGGGCGGGTTGGCGCATGGTCGGTGTCCTTCGGTCGGAGGGGCGGGAAAGTCGAAAAGCTGCGTGGGCGACATGGTAATGCGCAGATGCCCGATGCGGCGGCGTCAGCCGTCGAGCGCGTCGAAGGCCGCGTCGTCCGGGCCCAGCATGGCCGGCGCGCGCCAGCCCGCGTCGCGCAGGGAATGCGCTACCTGGCGCTCGACGCCCATCAGCACCGCGAACAGCGCCATGCGCACCGGAATGCCGTTGTCGGTCTGGCGGAAGATGGCCAGCCGTGGATCGTGGTTGAGGTCGGTGCTCAGGTCATTGGCCCCCGGGCGGCCGTCGCGCGGCAACGGATGCATGACCAGCGTGTGGGGGCTGCAGTGCGCGTTGACCAGCGCCTGGTGGATCTGGAAGTCGGGCGTGTAGCCCTCGAAGGACTCTTCGGCGGCAAAGCGCTCCTTCTGGATGCGCGTGGCATACACCACGTCGGCGCCCTGCAGGCCCTCGGCGAGCGAGGCGGTCTGCACCACCACATGACCGCCTCGGGCAATATGCTCGACCAGGTAGGCGGGCAGCTCGAGCGCCGCAGGTGCGATCAGCGTGAACTTCATGCCGCGGTAGAGCGCCAGCAGCTTGACCAGCGAATGCACCGTGCGGCCGTACTTCAGGTCGCCGACGAAGGCGACGTGCGCCCCGTCGACGATGCGGCCGAGCCGCGAGAACTCGCGCTGGATGGTGTACAGGTCGAGCAGTGCCTGGCTCGGATGCTCGCCCGCGCCATCGCCGCCATTGATCACCGGAATGTTCGTGGCGCGCGCGAATTCCGCCACCGAACCCTGCTCGGGATGGCGCACCACCATCGCGTCGACATACCCGCTCATCACGCGGCTGGTGTCGTAGATCGACTCGCCCTTGGCCATGGACGAAAAGGTGAAGCCGGTGGTGTCGCAGACCGAGCCGCCCAGGCGGCAGAAGGCCGCGCCGAAGCTCACGCGCGTGCGAGTGCTGGCCTCGAAGAACAGGTTGCCGAGCACGGCGCCTTCGAGCACGCGGCAGATCTTCTGGCGCCGCGCGATGGGCTGCATCACATCGGCCACCCGAAACAGCGCTTCGACAGAGTCGCGTGAGAATTGGTCGACGGTGAGCAGCTGCGGACGGCCTTCGAACAAAATGCGGTCGCGCAAGTCCGTGGAATGTACGCTTTGCGTAGATGCTGTACCGGCCTGCTGCTGTGCCAGGATTTCGGTGATGAAGCGCTGCGCGATGTCGGGCATGCCGCGCGATTCCTGAGAACCATCAGGCAGCAGCCAGGTATCGAGCGCACGCCGGCTCACGCCGATGCGCTGGGCGAAAGCCTCTCGCGTGAGGTTCAGACGCCGCATGGCGTCGCGGAGAAAGCTCTGTTGCGGCGTGTTCATGCGATCGAATATACGCTATGCGTACATTCGATGCAAACGCAACGCGTCAGACGACGCTGTGGTTGGGCTCAGCTCAGCACGACCGAGCTCAGGCGCCGGCGGTACGTGGCCACCGTCGGGTCGTCCGGCGGAATCTGGCCGTCGGCCACTTTGACCTTGGGCGGCTCGATCAGCTCCAGGATGGCGATGTAGGTCTTGCGGGCGAGGTCGTCGCTCCAGGCCTTGTCGCGCATGAGGATTTCGAGCAGCTCGTCCATGGCGTCGGTCCAGCGCTGGTCGGCCATGAGCAGCTGGGCGCGAGCGAAGCGCGCGTCGAAGTCGCGCTTGGTCGCGGCAATCTTCGCGTCGGCCTCGGCCAGCGTGGGCACCTCGCCGACCACGGGCGCGGCGAAGTCGATGGCGTCCATCCAGCGCTGCAGGGCGTCGAAGCGGCGCACCAGCGACGTGCGGGCGATGACCGGCGCGAAGGCGACCTTGGCCTCGTCGATGCGCCCGAGTTGCAGCAGCAGCTTGACCAGGTCGAAGCGTGCGTCATCGTTGGCCGGGTCGGTCGCCACGGCGTTCTGCAGCTTTTCGAGTGCGCCGTCGGTGTCGCCTTCGGCCAGCGCTTCCAGCGCGGCTTCTTCTTCAGCCGCTGCTTCCAGCTCTTCGGCGGCAGGCACATGCTTGTCGAGGAACTCGCGAATCTTGTCGGCCGGAATGGCACCGACGAAGCCGTCGACCGGCTGGCCGCCCACGAACATCACGCAGAAGGGGATGCTGCGCACCCCGAACATCTGCGAGAGCTGCGTGGAGATCTGCGGCACCTTGTCGGCGTCGAGCTTGGCCAGCGTGAAGCGGCCGGCGTACTCGGTCTCGAGCTGTTCGAGCACCGGGCCGAGCTGCTTGCAGGGTCCGCACCATTCGGCCCAGATGTCCAGCAGCACCGGCGTGGTGGCCGAGCCTTCGACCAGTTCGGACTGAAAATTTTCGAGGGTGATGTCGATCATCGGGGGAAGGTGAGGGTGAAACGTAAAATTGGAACCATGAACCAAACAATTCAGGTCGGTGTGGTGATGGGCTCGAACTCCGATTGGGAGACGATGCGTCACGCGGTCGAGATTCTCCAGCAATTCGGCATCGGCCACGAGGCCCGCGTGGTCTCGGCCCATCGCATGCCCGACGAATTGTTTGCCTACGCCGAAAGCGCCGCGCCGCGCGGCCTCAGTGCCATCATCGCGGGCGCCGGTGGCGCAGCGCACCTGCCGGGCATGCTGGCCGCCAAGACCACCGTGCCGGTGCTCGGCGTGCCGGTCGCCAGCCGCCATCTGCAGGGCGTCGATTCGCTCTACAGCATCGTGCAGATGCCCAAGGGGGTGCCGGTCGCCACCTTCGCCATCGGCACGGCCGGCGCCGCCAATGCCGCACTGTTCGCCGTCGCGATGCTGGCGGTGGGCAACCCCGCCTTGCGCGCGCAGCTCGACGAATTCCGCGCGCGCCAGACGGCGGTGGCCACCGCGATGACGCTGCCACCGCCCGACAGCGCGGCGACGCCCGGCGCGCCTGCCACGGCTTCGGTCTTCACGCCACAGGGCGGAGGCGCGCTGTGAGCGGCAACACCGGCACCCTCGCGCCCCTGCTGCCCGGCGCCACGCTCGGCGTGCTCGGTGGCGGCCAGCTGGGCCGCATGTTCGTGCACGCTGCCCAGAGCATGGGCTACTTCACGGCCGTGCTCGACCCCGACGCCGACAGCCCGGCGGGCCGTGTGAGCCATCACCACGTGCATGCCGACTACGACGCTGCCGACGGCCTGACCCGCCTGGCTGCCCTGGCCGACGCCGTGACCACCGAATTCGAGAACGTGCCGGCCCCATCGCTGGAGCACCTGGCCGTGCTGCGGCCGGTGTCGCCTGGCGCGCCCGCGGTGGCGATCGCGCAGGACCGCATCCGCGAAAAGGCGCATTTCGTGCGCTGCGGCGTCGAATGCGCACCCTATGCGGTCATCGAGAACGCCCACCACCTCGCGGCCGTGGCCGACGACCTGCTGCCCGGCATCCTCAAGACCGCGCGCCTGGGCTACGACGGCAAGGGCCAGCAGCGCGTGGCCACACGCGCCGAACTCGCCCAGGCCTGGGACGCGAGCGGCGGCGTGCCCTGCGTGCTTGAACAACTGATGCCGCTGGACTTCGAATGCTCGGTGATCGTGGCGCGCGGCCAGGACGGCGCCATGGTCCACCTGACACCCCAGCGCAACCTGCACCGCAACGGCATCCTGGCCGTGACGGAGGTCCACGCAGACAGCCTGCCGGAGGCCGTGGCGACGCGCGCCATCCAGGCGGCCCGCGCCATCGCAGACGGCCTGGCCTATGTCGGCGTGCTGTGCGTCGAATTCTTCGTGCTGGCCGACGGCCGCCTGGTCGTCAACGAAATGGCGCCGCGTCCGCACAACAGCGGCCATTGGTCGATGGATGCCTGCGACGTGTCCCAGTTCGAGCTGCAGGTGCGCACGCTCGCCGGCCTGCCGCTGACCGCGCCGCGCCAGCACAGCCCCTGCATCATGCTCAACCTGCTGGGCGACCTCTGGTTTGCTGCCGGCAACGAAGCCGTCGCGCCGCGCTGGGCCGAGGTGCTCGCGCTGCCGGGCACCCACCTGCACCTCTATGGCAAGACCGACGCGCGGCGTGGCCGCAAGATGGGCCACCTGAACGTGACCGGCCCCACGCTCGAAGCGGTGCGCCAGACGGCCGATGCCGCCGCCGCGCTGCTGGGCGTGGCCTTGCCGCTGAACGCGTGACGGCCATGCTCCGCGACGGCCGCCTGCCCGATGCCCTCGATGAGGCCGCGCGCGTGCTGCGCGCGGGCGGATTGGTGGCGTTTCCGACCGAGACGGTCTATGGCCTGGGCGCCGATGCGTCCAGCGACGAGGCGGTGGCAGGCATCTTCCGCGCCAAGGGCCGGCCGAGCGACCATCCGCTGATCGTCCACATCGCGCAGGGCGCTCGCGGCACCCAGGCACTCTCGCGCTTCGCCCAGCCGTTGCCAGCTTTCGCCGAAAAGCTCGTGATGGCCTTCTGGCCCGGGCCGCTCACGCTGATCCTCACGCGCCAGCCGGGTGTGGCGACCGCCGCGGCGGGCGGGCAGGACACGGTGGGCGTGCGTTGCCCGGCCCATCCGGTCGCGCAGGCGCTGCTGGCGGCCTGTGCCGCGCAGGGCGTGGCCGGGCTCGCCGGCCCGAGTGCCAACCGCTTCGGCCGGGTGAGCCCGACCACGGCGCAGCATGTGCAGGCCGAATTCGGCGACGACCTGCTGGTGATCGACGGCGGCGCCTGCGACGTGGGGATCGAGTCGACCATCGTCGACTGCAGCCGCGGCGTGCCGGTGCTGCTGCGCCCTGGCGCCATCACGCGCGCGCAGATCGAGGCTGCCTGCGGCGAACGCCTGCGCAGCAAGGAAGAGCTGGCGGCGCCCGACCCGCGCGCCTCCGGCACATTGGCCTCGCACTACGCGCCCGACGCCAGGCTGCGGCTGATGGATGCGGCCGGCCTGCAGGCGGCGCTCGACGTGCTGGGCGCGCAGGCCGCGCACATCGCGCTGTGGACGCGCACGCCGCTCAAGATCCGTTCGCAGCGCGTGCTGGCGCGGCGCATGCCCGACGATGCGCCCACCGCGGCGCAGCAGCTGTTCGCGGTGCTGCGCGAGTTCGACGCCGCCGGTGCCAAGCTGATCTGGGTCGAAACGCCGCCCGACACCCCGGAATGGGAAGGCGTGCGCGACCGCCTGGATCGCGCAGCGGCCTGATCCAAGCCTACCGGCCGACTACCTCACCGTATCGAACAGCGCACGGGCGCGGGCGTGGCAGAACGGCGGCTCGTAGGTGCCGTGGTAGCTGCCGTAGTAGGTCGCGAAGGCGGCCGACGTCGGATCGGTCGGCGCCTTGCCGCCCGGGCCGAAGGCCGCCTGCACCTGGGCATCGACGTCCACCGTGGTCACCGTCTTCACACCACGCGCATCGAAGTCGGCCTTCATCGGCACTAGATGCATCGCGGGCGGCACGGTCGGGTCGCCCGCACCGCCGCACAGCAGCGTGGCCGCGCGCGGGCTCCAGCCGAACAGGTCGTTGCGCTTGGCATCGACATACAGGCCGTTGGTGTCGTTGGTCTGCACGTCCGCCAGGAAGGTGGCCTGGAACAGTGCGTCGCGTGCCTGGGCCGGCGTTTCGCCGTTGGCGCCCGGCAAGGCGCCCGTCGTCACCAGCGTGGTGTAGTTGAGCGTGGGGTTCGGCAGCAGGTTCTCGATGCCCGCCGCATAGGGCGCCTTGAAGACCGTGCTGGTGTTCGCATAGATGTTGCCGTAGACCTTGTTCCACGAGGTGACGATGAAGGGCACGAAGAACTGGTAGCCCGCGATGGCCGTGCTGCTGCGGAACGACCCCGAAAGGTTGTAGGGGCCGGCCAGGTGCGCGCCGGCCACCACGTTGATCTCGGTGCTGAAGTCGCTTTCGGCGGCGCGCTGTGCGGCCATCGACGAATGGCCGCCCTGCGAGTAGCCAGTGAACATGACCTTGCCCGACAGCGTGCCACCCTGGGTGGCCACCGCGATGCGCGCGGCGCGCACCGAGTCGATCACCGAGCGCGCCTCGGAATCGGCATGCAGGTAAGGGTGGTACGGGAAGGCCGACTTGGCATAGCCGAGGTAGTCGGTCGCGACCACCGCGTAGCCCTGGGCGGCGTACATGGCGGCCAGCAGGAAGGTTTCGCTGTCCTGCGGGTTGGCCAGTGTGCGTGGCTTCTGCACGTCCGTGCCCTTGGCATAGGCCACCAGCGGGGCGGCGGCGGTGCTGCAGGTGCCTGTGGGCATCAGCAGCACGCCCGACGCATTGGTGGCTTCGCCCTTGGGGCCTTGCGTGGTGTAGTTGAGCGCGACCACGTTCACGTCGCAGCGCGCCTTGCCGCTGATCGGCTGCAGGCCGCTGGCGGCCGTGCCGGCGTCGATCTGCGCGGCGGTGAGCGTGGCCACGGTGGTGGCGGGTTCCACCAGGGCGCCGGTGCGAGGCGCATCGTCGCTACCGCCTCCGCAACTCGCCAGCAAGGTGGCCGATGCAATGGCCGTCATCAGATGCAAACGCTTCATGGGGTGTCTCCGGGGTGTTATGGCTGGCATGGGCGCGCTTTGGGCGCTCGCCATCCTAGAGGCCCGGCGCAGGCCGCGCGAGACAGGGAAAGCCCGATCGCAAGGCGTCTCTTGCGCGACAGGCGGCCAGCGCGTTTTCAGTTGTCCTGCACGGCCCAGTTCACCAGCGCGTCGAAGGCGGGCCGGGCGGCCGCGGCGTTGCCGTCGTTGGCGATGGCCACCAGCACGTAGCGCCGGCCGCTGGCGCCGTCGACGAAGCCGGCCAGCGCCGACGCGTCGCGCAGCGTGCCGGTCTTCAGGTGCGCCGCGCCCGCACGCGGCGCGCGCCGGCGCATGGTGCCGTCCACGCCGGCCGCGGGCAGCGAGGACATCAGTTCCGACATGACCGGCGAGCGCCAGGCAACCTGCAGCATCTTGGCGAGCTCGGCCGCCGTGACGCGTTCGTCGCGCGACAGGCCCGAGCCGTTGTCGAAAACCGGCTGGCCCTCGCCGGTGCCGATGCGGTCGTTCCACCACTGGCGCATGGTCGTGCGCGATGCCTCCAGCGTGCCGCGCTTCTTCTGCTGCAGGCCCAGCGTGAGAAAGAGCTGTTGCGCCATCACGTTGTTGCTGAACTTGTTGATGTCGCGCACCACCTCGGCCAGCGGGGGCGAGCTGGCTTCGAACAGCGGCTTGAGGTCGGCCGGCACCCGGCCGTCGCGCACCTGGCCCTGCAGCTGGTTGCCCAGTTCGCTCCACAGGCCCGCGACCGCGCGGGCGCCGAAGGTGCGCGGATCGGCATAGGCGACGGCCCAGGTTTTCTCGCCGCAGGCCGCGGGGTAGCTGCCGGCAAAGGCCAGGCGCGTCGGGTCGGCCACCTCGGGCAGCAGCGTGGCCGTCCAGTCGCCGCATTCGCCCGCGGAAAGCGGCACGGTCGGCTGCATGGCCACGCCAGCCAGCGGCGGGTCGAACGCCACCTGCGCGACCTGCGCGGCGCGGTTGGGGATGAAGGTCATGGCGACCGACTTGAAGTTGACCAGCAGCGCATCGGGTGCTACGTTGTACGGGCGCAGGCCTTCACCGTCGAAGGCCGAGGCGTCGACCTCGGGCGTGTCGAAGGCGCTGCGGTCGAGCACGATGTCACCCGTGATGCGGCGGATGCCCAGGCCCTGCACGCGGCGCAGCAGCAGCCAGGCGCGCTCCATCACCAGCTTCGGGTCGCCCTGGCCCTGGATGTACAGGTTGCCCTCGAGCACGCCGTTGCGCACTGGCCCGTCGACGAAGACGGGGGTGCGCCAGCTGAAGGCCGGGCCGAGGATGTCGAGCGCGGCATAAGTGGTCACCAGCTTCATGACGGAGGCCGGGTTCATCGGCACCTGCTGGCGCCAGGCGACGCGTGGCGGCTGCAGGGCGTCGACGTCGACCACGAGCATCGAGACCGCGTCGCGCGGCACCTTGGCGCGGGCGAGCGCGGCATCGACAGTTGGCGGCAGGTTCTGGGCGAGGGCGGCGCCGCTGGCGAGCACCAGCGTGAGCAGGGCGGCGAGGGGCGCCCGGAGGGCGGACAGGCAGAGAGGGCGCGGAGCGCAGGGCGAAACACGAGGCATCGGGCAATTATCCGGGTGCCCTCGATAATGGCGGGATGCCAGCAGCCGAACGACCCTCCCCGCGCCCGCCGCTGCGTCCGGGCTTGCCGCGGCTGTCGCCGCGCACCGTGGGTCTGCTGGCTGCCGTGATCACGGTGGCCGTGTGGACGGCGTTCATCGTGGTCTCGCGCGCGTCGGCTTCGCATTCGCTGCGCCCGCTCGATCTGGGTGTTGCCCGCATCTGCGGCGCCAGCCTGGTGCTGCTGCCTTGGGGCCTGTGGCTGATGCGCCGCGAACGCCGGTCGAACCCCGGCCGGGCGGTCGGCTCGCTCTTCGGTCTTTCGCCCCTGTCCCTGCGTGTGACCCTGGTGGCGGGCGCGTTCGGCGGGGTCGGCTATGCCATGCTGGCCTACAGCGGCTTCTTCCATGCACCCGCGGCGCACGCCTCGGTGCTGATGCCCGGCAGCCTGCCGTTGTGGACCACGCTGCTGGCCGCCTGGGTGCTGCGCGACCGCATCACCCGTGCGCGCGCCATCGGCCTGGCCTTCATCGTGGCGGGCGACCTGGCCGTGGGCGGGCGCAGCCTGCTCAACGCCTTCGACGGCGGCGATGTCTGGAAGGGCGACCTGATGTTCATGAGCGCGGCCTTCTGCTGGGCCTGCTACAGCGTGGTGGCCCGCCACCACAAGCTGGACGCGGTGCGCGCGACCATCGCCATCACGGCCTTCGCCTTCCTCACGTTCGTGCCGGTCTATGCGCTGCTGGCGGCCGGCGGCTGGGTGGCCAGCCACCTGGGCACGGCCCCGTGGCGCGAGATCGCGTTCCAGATGGTCTTTCAGGGCGTGGGGTCGGTGGTGATCTCCGGCATCGCCTTCACCAAGATGATCCAGCACTTCGGCCCGGTGCGTTCGACCATGATCACGGCGCTGGTGCCCGGCCTGTCGGCGCTGGGCGCGGTGGTCTTCCTGGACGAGCCGCTGTCGTGGAGCCTGCTGGTCGGCCTGCTGCTCGTGACCGCCGGCATCCTGTTCGGCGTGCGCGGCGCGGCGTCGGCTTCTCTTGTTCCTGTTCCCGTTACTGCGAGGCGTTGCGATGCCTGAACGCCTTCTTGCCTTCGATACCAGCACCGACGTGCTGTCCGTTGCGGTCCGCCACGGCGACCGCGTGCTCAGCCACAGCGGCGCCGGCGGTGCCCAGTCGTCGACCACGCTCATCCCCTTGATCCAGCAGATGCTGCGCGAGGCCGGCCTGACGCTGGGCATGCTGGACGCCATCGCCTTCGGCCGCGGTCCGGGCTCCTTCACCGGCCTGCGCACCGCCTGCGCGGTGGCGCAGGGCCTGGCCTTCGGTGCCGGGCTGCGGCTGCTGCCCGTCGACACGCTGGCCGCGGTGGCCGACGAGGCGCGGCATCGCTTTGGCGTGCGCCAGGTGGTGGCCGTGCTCGACGCGCGCATGGACCAGGTCTACGCCGCGCGCTGCGACTTCGAAGCCCCCGAGGGTGCCATGGCGGTCAAGTCCGAGCTGCTGGCGCCTGAAGCGCTCGACGTGCCCGCGGGTTGGGCGCTGGCAGGCAACGCCTTTGCGGCCTACGGCACGCGGCTTCCTGCAGGGTCGGCACGCCACGAAGTCTTGCCGACCGCCGAGGCCATGCTGCGCCTGGCGCCCGCGCTGCTGGCCGCTGGCCACGACGTGGCGCCGGCCGACGCCTGGCCGCTGTACGTACGCGATAAAGTGGCGCAGACCACCGACGAGCGTGCGGCACTCAAGGCTGCTGCTGCCGTCACCGCTGCAACCCCTGCCACTGCCGACGACCATGAGCGCCGTTCTTGAACCCGAAGAAGTCCGCCTCGAAACCCTCACCGTCGAGCGGCTCGACGTGCTGTGCGCGGTCGAGGCGCAGGCGTATTCCCATCCCTGGACCCGCGCCAACTTCATCGACTCGATGGCCGCGGGCTACCGCTGCCAGCTGCTGCTGGGCGGCGACACGCTCATCGGCTACTTCGTGGCCATGAAGGGCGTCGACGAGGTGCACCTGCTCAACTTCGCCGTGGCACCGGCCTTCCAGCGCCAGGGCTGGGCGCCGATGCTGTTCGACGCGCTGGCGGGCTGGTCGCGCGGCCAGGGCGTGCAGTGGCTCTGGCTCGAAGTGCGCAAGAGCAACGAGCGCGCGCTGGCCGTGTACGAACGCCAGGGCTTTCGCCGCGTGGGCGTGCGCAAGAACTACTACCCGGCGCACGGCGGCCAGCGCGAAGACGCCGTGGTCATGAGCCTGCTGCTGAACTCCCCGAACCCTTTGAACGGCGCTGCAGGCGTCCTGCCATGACCGACGCCACCCTGAACCTCGATGCGCGCCAGCGCGCCATGCTCGACGAAATGGGCGTCAAGGTCTGGTGGCCGGTGCGTGCACCGGCGCCGGTGGTGGTGACACCTCCGGCCGAGGACGTCGCAGCACCGACCGTGGAAGACAACGCGCAGGACGTGCCGGCGCGATTCGACGACGAGGCGCTCGATGCGCCGGCACGCGCACCGGCACCGGCACCACGGCCAGCCGCGCCAGCGCGACCCTCGGTCGCGCAGATCCCGTCGCCTGTGCCGCCCGCCTCTGGGCCACCTGCCGCTGCGCCAGCCGCCGCGCGCGGCCCTGCGGTGCTCGTCGATGCGCCACAGCTGCTGCACGGCGCCGACAACGCCACTGGCGGCTGGCTGGTGGTGGCCGACATGCCGCCGGAGGCCGACGGCCGCCATGGCGCGCCGTTTTCGGGCGATGCGGGCCGGCTGCTCGAGAACATGCTGCGCGCGCTGCAACTGCATGCGGGCCCGACGCCGGTGCATCTGGTGCGGACCCATCGCGGCGTGGCGTCGACCGGTGCGCAGGGTCTGCAATCCTTCGACGACCATTTCATGGCGCAGGCCGCCGCACTGGCGCCGCGCGTCGTGCTGGCGATGGGGCCGCTGGCCGCGCAGAGCCTGCTGCAGAGCGGTGAACCGCTGGGCAAGCTGCGTGGCCGGGCCGGCCGTGCAGCGGCGCTGGGCGACGTGCCGGTGGTCGCCACCTACCATCCGGCCTACCTGGTGCGCACGCCCGCCGACAAGGGGCGCGCCTGGGCCGACCTGTGCCTGGCGGCGGAGCTCTTCGATCGGGCCGGCGCCTAAAATCGGCGCCCATGACTTTCATCGACCAATTGCGCGCCGCCGAGCGGCAGAACCGCTCGCTGCTGTGCGTGGGCCTCGACCCGGAACCGACCCGGTTTCCCGCCCGCTACCGCAATGATGCAAGCAAGATCTACGACTTCTGCGCCCACATCGTCGATGCCACGGCCGAACTGGCCATCGCCTTCAAGCCGCAGATCGCCTACTTCGCCGCGCACCGGGCCGAAGGCCAGCTCGAACAGCTGATTGCCCACATCCGCCGCGTGGCGCCGCAGGTGCCCGTGATCCTGGACGCCAAGCGCGGTGACATCGGCTCGACCGCCGAGCAGTATGCGATCGAAGCCTTCGAGCGTTACGGCGCCGATGCGGTCACGCTGTCGCCTTTCATGGGCTTCGACTCGGTGCAGCCGTACCTCAAATACCACGGCAAGGGTGCGTTCCTGCTGTGCCGCACCAGCAATCCGGGCGGCGACGACCTGCAGAACCAGCGCCTGGCCTCGGTGCCTGGCGAACCGCTGCTCTACGAGCACGTCGCGCGTCTGGCCCAGGGCCCCTGGAACCTCAACGGCCAGCTCGGCCTGGTGGTGGGCGCCACCTACCCGGCCGAGATCGAGCGCGTGCGCGCGCTCGCACCCACCGTGCCCCTGCTGATCCCGGGCGTCGGCACGCAGGGCGGCGACGCGGTCGCGACCGTGCGCGCGGGCTGGCGCGAGGACGCGCCGATCGTCGTCAGTTCGTCGCGTGCCATCTGCTACGCATCGGCCGGTGACGACTTCGTGGAAGCGGCGCGGCGCGAGGCCACGCGCACGCGCGACGCGCTCGAAGCAGCCAAGTCCTGAGCGGGCACCCCGACACTCAGACCGTCTTCGGCGGCGCGCCCAGGCGCTGCGACACCTCGTCGGCGCAGGCCCTGAGTGCGCGCGCCATCGGGCCGTCCCAGCGGGCATCGAAGAGGCCGGCCGAGCCGATGGCGGTCAGCGCCAGCACGAGCGTGCCCGTGTGGTCGAACACCGGCGCGGCCATGGCGTTCACGCCCGGCAGCACCTCGCTCTCCGAACGGCTCATGCCATGGGCACGCACCTCGGCCAGCTGCGCCTCGAAATCTTTCCAGGAGGGCAGGGGCCGTGCCGCCGGAATGCCGGGTTCGGCCTGGGGCGCGCCCTTGCGCAGCCTGTCGCGTGAACGTTCCTCATCGAGCAGGGCGCGCACCGTCGCCGCCTCCAGATAGGCGCCGAACAGCCGGCCCGAGGCGGTGTGCGCCAGCGAAAACACCGTGCCGTGGCGCAGGCTCACATGCACGGGCGCCGGCGATTCGGCCACGTGCACGATGGTCGCGCCGCGCGCGCCCCAGACCGCCAATGCCATCGTCTGGCCCGTGCTGCGGGCCAGCGCTGCGATCAGCGGCGTGGCGATGCGCACCGGGTCCGACTGCTGCAGGCCGATGAGCCCGAGCTGCAAGGCCAGCGGCCCCAGCCGGTAGTGACCGCTCGCGCCGTCCTGCTCGATCAGGCCGAGCCGGCCGAAGCTCACCATGTACGGGTGGGCCTTGGCCGGCGTCATGTCGGCCTCGCGTGCCAGGTCTTTCAGCGCCATCGGACGGCCGTGGTGGACCAGCGCGCGCAGCAACTGGCCGCCCACTTCGATGCTCTGGATGCCGCGCTGCGTGCGGTCGTGGTCGAGGGCCATGCCAGCGTCCTGCCTTTCATTGGATGAAGGGGGATTAGACATGAACGGCCGGCAGGCATACACTCCCGTCATTCGCCATTTGCAAATCGATTCGATTTAGACGAATAACATCACGTCACCGGAGACAAACCCATGACCCCAGAAACCCCCACTGCGCTGCGCTACCTGAGCGGCTTCGGCAACGAACACGCCACCGAGGCCGTGCCCGGCGCGCTGCCGCAGGGCCGCAACAGCCCGCAGCGCGCGCCCTTCGACCTCTATCCCGAGTTGATCTCGGGCACCGCCTTCACCGCACCGCGCCACGAGAACCGCCGCAGCTGGCTCTATCGCCGGCAGCCTTCGGTGGTGTCGGGCCGCTACCAGGCCATGGCCCAGCCGCATTGGCAGACCGGTGCCGACCGCACGGTCGCGCTGCCGCCCGAGCCGCTGCGCTGGCATCCCATGCCGCTGGAGGGCGTGGATGCGGACTTCATCGACGGCATGCGCACGCTGGCGGCCAATGGCGATGCCGAGGCGCAGAGCGGCGTGGCCGCGCACCTCTACCTGGCCAACCGGTCGATGGAGCGTCGCGCCTTCGTCAATGCCGACGGCGAGCTGCTGCTCGTGCCGCAGCAGGGGCGCCTGCGGCTGACGACCGAAATGGGCGTGCTCGAAGTCAAGCCTGGCGAAATCGCGGTGATACCGCGCGGTGTGGTGTTCAAGGTCGGCCTGCCTGATTCCGACGCCGGCGCAGGCCCGTCGCGCGGCTACGTCTGCGAGAACTACGGTGCCCAGTTCCGCTTGCCCGAACTCGGGCCGATCGGCTCCAACGGCCTGGCCAACCCGCGCGACTTCCAGGCACCGGTGGCGGCCTTCGAGGCCGACGCCAGCGGCGCCGATACGGGCTACGAGCTCGTCAAGAAATTCGGCGGCAGCTTCTGGCGCGCGCCAATGCGGCATTCGCCCTTCAACGTGGTCGCCTGGCACGGCAACCTGGCGCCGGTGAAGTACGACACCGCGAACTTCATGACGATCGGCTCGATCAGCTTCGACCATCCGGATCCGTCGATCTTCACCGTGCTGACGTCGCCGAGCGACACGCCCGGCACGGCCAACTGCGACTTCGTGATCTTCCCTCCGCGCTGGCTGGTGATGGAAGACACCTTCCGTCCGCCGTGGTACCACCGCAACCTGATGAGCGAGTTCATGGGCCTGGTGTACGGCGAGTACGACGCCAAGCCCGGCGGCTTCAAGCCCGGCGGCGCGAGCCTGCACAACCTGATGGTGCCGCACGGCCCGGACGAAGAGGCCTTCGACAAGGCGAGCCACGGCACGCTGGAGCCGCGCAAGCTCGACCACACGCTGGCCTTCATGTTCGAGAGCCGCTACCGTTTCATTCCCACGGCCTGGGCGCTGCAAAGTCCCACGCTCGACCTGAACTACGCCGACTGCTGGGCCGGCCTCAAGGACCAATTCCAACCATGACCATCCTCAACGCCACCCACGATCCGAAGCTGCGCAGCTGGGTTGCCAGTGCCAACGTCGCCGGTTGCGACTTTCCCGTGCAGAACCTGCCGTTCGGCCGTTTTCGCCCGGCGGGCAGCCAGGATGCGTTTCGCATCGGCGTTGCCATCGGCGACCAGGTGCTCGACCTGAAGGCCGCGGGCATCGTCGACACCGACGACATGAATGTGCTGATGGCGGCCACGGTGGCCGAGCGCCAGGCACTGCGCGCCCGTCTGTCCGAAGGGCTGCGCGAAGGCAGCACGCAGCAGGCCGCCTGGTCGCAGGCACTGTGCGCACAGTCGTCGGTGGAACTGACCGTGCCCTGCCGCATCGGGGACTACACGGACTTCTATACCAGCGTGCATCACGCCACCACGGTGGGCAAGCAGTTTCGCCCGGACAACCCGCTGCTGCCCAACTACAAGTGGGTGCCGATCGGCTACCACGGACGTGCCTCCTCCATCATCGCGAGCGGCCAGGATTTCAAGCGCCCGCAGGGCCAGACCAAGGCGCCCGACGCCGAGGTGCCTTCGTTCGGTCCGTGCCGGCGGCTCGACTACGAACTCGAACTCGGCTGGTTCATCGGTCAGGGCAACGCGCAGGGCATGCCCATTGCCATCGCGCAGGCCGAACAGCATCTCTTTGGCGTGACGCTCTTCAACGACTGGTCGGCGCGCGACATCCAGGGCTGGGAATACCAGCCACTCGGGCCGTTCCTCTCGAAGAACTTCGCCAGCAGCGTATCGCCCTGGCTGGTCACGCTGGAGGCGTTGGCGCCATTCCGAGCCGCCTTCGAGCGCCCGGCTGGAGACCCGCAGCCTTTGCCCTACCTCGATTCGCCGGACAACCGCGCACAAGGCGCTTTCTCGATCACGCTCGAAGTGCTGCTGCAGACCGAAAAGATGCGCCTGGCAGGCGAGGCGCCGACCCGGCTGTCGAGCACCAACACCACCCGGGCGGCCTACTGGACGCCCGGCCAGCTGGTGGCGCACCACACTGTCAACGGCTGCAACCTGCAGCCGGGCGACCTGCTGGGCTCGGGCACGCTGTCGGGTCCCGGCGCCAGTGAAGCGGGCTCGCTGATGGAGCTTTCCGCTGGCGGCAAGCAGCCGATCGTGCTGCCCAATGGTGAGCGCCGCACCTTCCTGGAAGACGGCGACACGCTGACGCTGCGCGGCTACTGCGAACGCGAGGGCGCGGTGCGCATCGGGCTGGGCGAGGTCAGCGGCACCGTGCGGGGCTGAACCCGCGCGCGTTCAGAGCGACACGCCTGCCGCGCGGCTCGCGTCCAGGTGCTGCTTGGCGCGTTCGGCCAGCGCCACTTCGGCGGGCGTGCCGGGCACGAACCCGGCCACCGGCATCGGGCGGCCATGCGAGTCGACCGAGACGAAGACGATCAGGCATTCGGTCGTCTTCTGCATGGCGCCGCCCTTCATGTCACCGCTGCGCACTTCCACCGAAATGTTCATGCTGGTGCTGCCGGTGTAGGCCAGGCGTGCCTCGACCTCCACCAGGTCGCCGATCATGATCGGGCGGTGAAAGCGGATGCTGCCGATGAAGACGGTCACGCAGTAGCGCTTGGACCAGCTCGTTGCGCAGGCGTAGCCCGCCTCGTCGATCCATTTCATGACGGTGCCGCCGTGGACCTTGCCACCGAAATTGACGGTGCTGGGTTCGGCGAGGAAGCGCAGGGTGATGGACGACATGGGGTGGTTTGGGTCGTGGAATGATCGGAGGGGCGCGCTATTTTCCAGCCAATTGGCCGGCGCGCGGCGCAGCGCTTAACATCTGTCGCACCTTCCAGCGTGCCGCGCTGCACCGACGACCCGATGACCGAATTTCACGACTTCTCCGAACCGCCCGAGGCCGAGCAAGCCCGCCTTGTCGCCGAGCTCGTCGGCCTGATGGACCTCGTGCCATCGGGTGAGGACTGCTTCATGGCGCAGAGCGAGGACCTCGGCACACCCGCCGTCTTCGGCGGCCAGGTGCTCGGCCAGGCCCTGATGGCCGCCAGCCGCACGGTCGAGGCCGACCGGCCGGTGCATTCGATGCATGCCTACTTCCTGCTGCCCGGCGAGCATGCGCCCATCGCGTACGCGGTCGACCGCGTGCGCGACGGCCGCAGTTTCACCACGCGGCACGTGGTCGCGCGCCAGCAGGGGCGCACCATCTTCGAAATGTCGGCGTCGTTCCAGACGGCGGCCGACGGCATCGAGCACCAGGACGCGATGCCCGCCGTGCCCGGCCCGGACGGGCTGGTCAGCGAGCTGCAGCAGCGCATCGCGCTGGGCGATCGGTTGCCTGCGCCGTGGCAGGTCAAGGGCCAGCAGGGCCATGGCATCGAGTTCCGGCAGGTCGACCCGCTCGATCCGCTGCATCCGGCGATCCGGCCGGCGCATCACCAGCTGTGGGTGCGTGCGGTCGCGCCGCTGCCCGACGAGCCCTTGCTGCACCGCGCGCTGCTGGCCTATGCCTCGGACCACGGGTTGCTGCGTGCGGCCATGCTGCCGCACGGCCTGAGCTTTCTGCGCGGCAACGTGCGCGCGGCGAGCCTGGACCATGCGATGTGGTTCCATCGCGATTTCCGCCTGGACGACTGGCTGCTCTACAGCATGGATTCGCCGAGCGCGGGCGGTGCGCGCGCGCTGTGCCGTGGCAGCTTCTTCACGCGCGACGGCCGGCTCGTCGCGTCGACCGCGCAGGAAGGCATGCTGCGCGTGCGCGGCTAGACGAGCCCGCCCGGGCGTGCTCAGACGCCCAGGTAGCGCGTCCACAGCGTACGGTCGGCGTCCAGCGCGGCGGAATCGCCCTGCCACACCACGCGGCCGCGTTCCAGGATCAGGTGGCGATCGGCCAGCGGCAGCAGGCGCTGCACGTACTTGTCGACCACCAGGATCGCTTCGCCCTCGGCCTTGAGCGTGGCCAGGCAGCGCCAGATCTCTTCGCGGATGACCGGCGCCAGGCCTTCGGTTGCCTCGTCCAGGATCATCAGGCGCGGATGCGTCGACAGCGCGCGGGCGATCGCCAGCATCTGCTGCTCGCCACCCGACAGCTGGTTGCCCGCGTTGTTGCGGCGCTCGCCCAGCCGCGGGAAGAGGCCGTAGAGCGCGTCGACGGTCCAGCGTGGCGCCTGCTGCGGCGCGTCGGCGCGCGGCCTTGCGAAGGCGCGCAGGTGTTCGTCGACGCTCAGGTTCGGGAACACATGGCGGCCTTCGGGCACGATCGCCACGCCGCGGCGCGCGATGGCATCGGGCCGCGCACCGCCGATCTCCGCGCCGGCGAACCGCACGTTGCCGCGCAAGGGCTTGAGCGTGCCGGTCAGCACTTTCAGCAGGGTGCTCTTGCCCATGCCGTTGCGCCCGAGCAGGGCGAGTACCTCGCCCGCACGGATGTCGATATCGATACCGAAGAGCACCTGGCTCGCGCCGTAGCCGGCCTCGATGCCGTTGGCCTCCAGCAGCGTGGCGGTGGGGGTGGCGGAGGTGGTCGTCGTCGTCATGAATGGCCTTCCGCTTCGGTTCCCAGATAGACCGCCTGCACGTCCGGATGGCCGCGCACCTCGTCGGCCGTGCCGGTCATGAGCACGCGGCCCTGCACCAGCACCGTCAGGCGGTTGGCCAGCCGGAAGACGGCGTCCATGTCGTGTTCGATGAGCAGGATCGCCATTTCGCTGCGCAGCGATGCGATGAGCGCGACCATGCGCGCCGATTCGTCCGGCCCCATGCCTGCCATGGGCTCGTCCAGCAGCAGCAGGCGGGGCTTGGCCGCCAGCGCCAGGGCCACGTCGAGCGCACGTTGGGCGCCGTGCGGCAGCGTGCCGGCGATGCGGTCGCGTTCGGCCGACAGGCCCACGCGCTCGGCCAGCGCCTCGGCCTGTTCGACCAGCGCGCGTTCGCCCGAGCGCGCTGCCAGAAAACGCATGCTGCTGCCGGCGTGCGCCTGCACCGCCAGCATCAGGTTGTCGTGCACGGTTTCGCGGGCGAACACGCGCGTGACCTGAAAGCAGCGCGACAGCCCGGCGCCCACGCGCTGGTGCGCCGGCAGTGCGGTGATGTCGCGCTCGTCGATCAGCAACCGGCCTGCGTCGGGCGGCAGCAGGCCGGAGATCAGGTTGACCAGCGTGGTCTTGCCCGCGCCGTTGGGGCCGATCAGGGCATGCACTTCGCCTTGCTCGACCGTGAGGTCGACGTGATCGGTCGCTAGCAGGCCGCCGAAGCGCTTGACGAGGCCTTCGATGCGAAACAGGCTCATGATGCGGCCACCTTCTTCTTTCCGCGCGACAGCGCGGCCAGGCCCTTGGGCGCCCACAGCGCCACGGCGATCAGCAGCAGGCCGAGCGGCAGGTGCCAGTGGTCGGTGTACTGCTTGAGCACTTCCTCCAGCACGAGCCACACGGCCGCGCCCACCGGACCGCCCCAGCTGCGCCCGAGCCCGCCGATGACCACCATCACCACCAGCGTGGCCGACTGCGTCCAGTGCATGGCGCCGGGGCTGATGAAACCGTTGCCGCCTGCCAGCAGGGCACCGGCCAGGCCGGCGATGGCGCCTGCGATGGCGAAGGCCGCCAGCTGGATACGGAACACCGGATAGCCGAGCGCACGCATGCGGACCTCGTTGTCGCGGATGCCCATGAGCGCATGGCCGAAGCGCGAGCGCGTGGCGCGCTGCATCCACGCCAGCAGCAACGCCACCAGCGCCAGCACCAGCCAGTAGAAGTGGGTCTCGTTGCCCAGGTCGATGCCCAGGCCCAGCGTGGGCCGTGCGGGCAGCGTATAGCCGTCGTCGCCGCCGTAATTGCGCAAGGACACCGCCACGAAGTACAGCATCTGGGCGAAGGCCAGCGTGGTCATGATGAAGTAAACGCCGCGCGTGCGCAGTGCCACCGTGCCGATCAGCGCGGCCACGAGGCCGGCGACCACGGCCGCGGCCGGCCACAGCAGCCAGGCCGATGCAAAGCCGGCGTCGGACAGGGCGACCACCGTGTAGGCGCCCACACCGATGAAGCCTGCATGTCCGAGCGCGACCATGCCGCCGAAGCCCAGGATGAAGTTCAGGCTGGCCGCGGCCAGCGCAACGATCAGCACACGCCGCACGAAGCCGATGTAGAACTCCATGCCGAACAGCGGCGCGATCAGCGGGAATGCGGCGAGCGCCACGAGAAGCACGACAGTCCAGGCGGCTGCCGCCGGCCGGCCCCGGGGGGGACGTGCCGCACCGGTAGGAGAAGGTGTGTTCATGCGCGGGCTGCAAAAAGACCCGAAGGCCGGAAGATCAGGACGGCCACCATGAGCGCGTACATCGCCACCTCCGCGAACAGCGGGCCGAGGTCGGCCGCCGTGGACGGCGGCAGCGTGGCGCGCAGCAGCATCGGCATGAAGGCGCGGCCGATGGTGTCGACCAGCCCCACCAGCAGCGCCGCGATGAAGGCGCCGCGCACCGAGCCGATGCCGCCGATCACCAGCACCACCAGCGCGGGAATGAGGATCTGCTCGCCCATGCCGACCTGCACGGCAACGATCGGACCCATCAGGGCGCCGGCCAGGGCCGCGAGCGCCGCGCCCAAAAGGAACACGCCGTTGAAGATGCGGCCCACGCGCACACCCATGAGTTCGGCCATCGGCCGGTCGGAGGCTCCGGCGCGCACGCGCATGCCCACGCGCGTGTGGTTGACCAGCAGGTAGAGCGCCAGCGCGACCAGCACGCCCGCGCCGAGGATCACCAGCCGATAGGCAGGGTAGGGCAGGCCCGGTACCAGCTCGACCGGACCGCTGAGCGCGGCGGGCGTCGGAGCCATCACGGGCGACGGGCCCCAGATCATCTTCACCAGGTCGTCGGCTACCAGGATCACGCCGAAGGTTGCCAGCACCTGCGCGAGGTGGTCGCGCTTGTAGAGCTGGCGCATCAGCAGCACTTCCAGCAAGGCCGCCACGATCACCGTGACCGCCACCGCCAGCACGATCGCCGCCACGAACGATCCGCTGCGCGTGTGCGCCTCGGCCGCCACGTAGGCGCCCGCCATGAACAGCGAGCCGTGCGCCAGGTTCAGCACGTCCATGATGCCGAACACCAGCGTCAGGCCCGCGGCCAGCAGGAACAGCATCAGGCCGTAGCCCAGGCCGTTGAGCAACTGCTCGAGGATGAGGATGGAAGTCATGAAGCCCGTGGAGTGAAGAGGGGGTCAGCCGGCGCGCACGCGCCGCCTCAGCTCATCTTGCAGTTGACGGCGTACGAGTCGCCATAGTTCGTCAGGATGGTGTTGATCAGCTTGTTCGTGATCTTGCCCTGCGCGTCCTTGCCGATCACGCGCAGGTAGAAGTTCTCGATGGGGTAATGGTTGTTCGCGTACTTGAAGCTGCCGCGCGTCGATGCGTAGTTGGCCTTCTTCAGTGCGGCGATGACGGCCTCGCGGTTCTGCGCGTTGCCGCCGGCCTGCTTCACGGCGGCGTCCATCGCCAGGATCACGTCGTAGGCCTGCGCGGCGTACACCGACGGGTAACGTCCGTTGTATTCCTTCTTGAAGGCGTCGACGAAGGACTTGTTGGCGGCGTTGTCCAGGTCGTGCGCCCAATGCGAGGTGTTGAACAGGCCCAGCATCGGCTCGCCCACCGCGCCGATCACGTCCTCGTCGGCCGAGAAGCCGCTGGTGACCAGCGTGATGTCCTTGGACAGGCCCGCGCCCACGAACTGCTTGATGAAGTTGATGCCCATCGCACCGGGCAGGAAGAAGTAGATCGAGTCGGGCTTGGCCGCGCGGATCTGCGCGAGTTCGGCGGCGTAGTCGATCTGGCCGAGCTTGGTATAGAGCTCGTCGGCCACCTGGCCCTTGAACTGGCGCTTGACGCCGCCCAGTGCGTCCTTGCCTGCCGGATAGTTGGGGGCGATCAACACCATCTTCTTGAAGCCGCGGTCCTGTGCAAACTTGCCGGCCGCCTCATGGAACTGGTCGTTCTGGTAGGCGGTGCCGAAGAAATATGGGCTGCATTGCGCGCCGGCGAACTGGCTGGGCCCGGCATTCGACGACAGGTACGGCACCTTGGCGGCGAACAGCGTCGGGCCGACGGCCAGGGCGATGTTCGAGCCGATCGGGCCCGAGAACAGGTCGATCTTGTCGCGCTGGATCATCCGGTCGACCAGCTGCTTGGCCTGGTCCGGGCTGCCGCCCATGTCGGCCTGGACGAACTCCACCGGCTGGCCACCGAGCTTGCCGCCCAGCTGCTTGATGCCCAGCGCGAAGCCGTCACGCGCCTCGGCGCCCAGGGCGGCGAAGGGGCCGGAGATGTCGAGCGCCAGCCCCACCTTCACGGGATCGGCGAAGGCCGTACCGGCGATGCCGAAGGCGGACGCGAGCATCAGGGAGCGCAGCGTGCGGGACAGGGCGGTCGCGACGGGCGGCTGGGTGGACTTCGAGCGCATTGGGAAGACTCCGGTAGGTAAGATGGGCACCACTTCGATGCATGCGGCCCCGGCATTGTGCGGGCCACTTCATTCACAAGTAAATACTTTATGCCTGAAGCATCTGGTGTCAATCGGGCTTGCACGAACAGTGCCAGCCTGAATACCTGCTACGGAGTGGGGCGTCGGGTGTCTGGTGTGCCTGGCTGTTGGCGCGCCCCGGCGCCGTCAGCCCCGGCGCCAGCGCCCGCCGAACATCACCACCGCCAGCGCCATCACCACGCACGCGCTGCCGGCCCATTGCCAGCCTGACACGGTCTCGCCCAGCGCGAGCATGCCCGCGGCCAGGCCGATCACCGGGACGCCCAGGCTGAAGGGCGCCACCCGGTTGGCCGCATGGCGCTTGAGCAGCCAGGTCCACATCGCATAGGCCGCGACGGTGGCGAACCAGCCCAGGTAGGCCACGCCGGCCCAGGCGCCGAAGCTCGCGTGCGTCCATTGCCAGCGCGTGGCGGCGGGCTCGAAGAACCAGGCCATCACCGCGAACGGCAGGATGGGCACCAGCGACATCCACACCACGAAGCCCAGCGGGTCGTAGCCCGGCTGCGATTGCTGCGCACGGCGCACGATGATGTTCGACACCGCCCACATTGACGCCGCGCCCAGGTTCAGCAGCAGGCTCAGCAGGGTGATGCCTCCGCTGGCGCCGCCAAGGTTCACCGCGAAACAGGCCAGCCCCGCCGCAGCCAGCACCAGCCCTGCGCGCAGCGGCCCGCTGAGCCGCTCGTGCAGCAGGATGATGCCCAGCAACGTGGTGAAGAACACCTGCGTCTGCATCAGCACCGAGGCCAGCGCCGCCGTCATGCCCACCTGCAATGCCACGAACAGCAGGCCGAACTGCCCGAGCTGCGCCAGCCCGGCCGGCAGCAGCCAACGCCACGACAGCGCCGGCTTCCTGATGAAGAGCAGCAGGGGCAGCACCGCGAACACATAGCGGAAGGTGCCGAGCTGGAAGGGCGTGAAGTCGCGCAGCGAGAACTTCATCGCGACGAAGTTGAGGCCCCAGATCACCACCACGCCGAGCGCGGCGAGGAGATCGAGGCCCATCAGAGGGCTCTGGAGCGAGGCGGCTTTCATGCAGGGCTTTCGTGCCGGCGCGGGGCGGCCGGCGAGGGAGGGATGGAGTGTGCGGCCTTCAGCGCCGCTTCAAGCGCCTGCGCTGCCAGGCGGCCGTGGGCACCGATGGCGACCAGCGCGCTGTCGGCATTCGCATCGGGTGCCGCGTCCTGCGGCGACCAGGCGCGCAGCGAGCCGTGCCGGCCGGCGAACTGCAGCACCGCCCAGCCAAGCCGGTCGGTGCGCACCACGCCCTTGAGCCGCAGCACGCCCGCGGGCATGGCGCGCAGCAGGTCGCGCAACGCATCCGCGCGGTAGATCGCGTCGTCGGTGACCGACCAGGTGGCGAAGACATCGCCGTGATGCGGCGCGTGGTCATGGTCATGTGTGCAGCCTGGGGCGCAGCGGTTGCCATGACCGCTTGACGCCAGCGGCGCGCCGAGCAACGCGGCCGGTACCTCGGCAAAGCGCGTCTCGTGGCGCGGTGTGCCGGGCACTTCTGCATCGAGCCACACGCGCAGTGCCGCGAGCGAGGCATCGTCGACGCGGTCGCACTGGTTCAGCACCAGCAGATCCGCCGCCTGCAACTGGCGGCGCACAGTGTCGGCCAGCAGCGGGTCGTCGGCCTGCTCGCGTACCGAGGCGACGTCGACCAGCACTACCACGCCGTCGAGTGCGAGCGCCGGGTCGGCCAGGCCGACCTGCGCGATGCGCCACGGGTCCGACACGCCGCTGGCCTCAATCACGATCGCGTCGGGCCGCGGCACGCTGCCGATCACGCGGATCAGCGCGTCTGTCAGGTCGCCGCCGATCTGGCAGCACACGCAGCCGTTCTGCAGGCTCATCGTGTCGACACCGCGCGAAGCGACCAGTGCGGCGTCGACGTTGATCGCGCCGAAGTCGTTGACCAGCACCGCCAGCCGGCGGCCATCGTTGTTCTCGAGCAGGCGGTTGAGCAGCGTCGTCTTGCCGGTGCCGAGAAAGCCACCGATCACCGTCAGCGGGATGCGCCCACCGTGTGAATGCGCGTGGGCTTCGTGTGGGCTCATGCCGCCTTCGGCAGCGGCACCGCGCGCCCGCCGATGACTGTGCCGAGCACCTGCACGTCCTTCAGCGCCTCGGGCGCAACGGCCAATGGGTCATCGCCCAGCACGCAGAAGTCGGCGTACTTGCCGATTTCGATCGAACCGACCAAGTGGTCCAGCGCCAGCGTGAAGGCGGCGCCCAGGGTGATGGCGCGCAGCGCGTCGGCCACCGAGATGCATTCGGACTGGCCCAACTGGTGGCCGGTGGACGTGAGCCGGTTGACCGCGCACCACGCCGTGAAGATTGGACCGAGCGGTGTGATCGGCGCATCGGAATGGATGGCCAGTGGCACGCCGGCGGCCAGCGCGGTGCCGCAGGCATCCATGCGCATCGCGCGGTCGGGGCCCATGGTCAGTTCGCGGTGCGCGTCGCCCCAGTAGTAGAGGTGGTTGGCGAACAGGTTCACGCACATGCCCAGCCGCGCCATGCGCGCGAACTGTGCCGCGTCGGCCATCTGGCAATGCTGCAGCGTGTGGCGGTGGTCGGCGCGCGGATGCGCTTCCAATGCCGCTTCGATGGCATCGAGGGCCAGCTCGGTCGCCTCGTCGCCGTTGGTGTGGATGTGCAGCTGGAAGCCGGCCGCGTGGAACTGGGCAATCGACGCCTTCAATTGGGCCGGCGGCAGGATCCAGATGCCGTTGGGCGCACCGTTGAAGTAGCCGGGCCAGCGCACGCGCGCGGTGAAGCCCTGGATCGACCCGTCGACCACGATCTTCACCAGGCCGTAGTGCAGCTTGTCGTTGCCGGCGGCCTGGCGCTCTCGGATGCGCGCGATGCCGGCGTCGATGCTCGACGACTCGACCATGCTGATGTAGGCCGGCACCAGCCGCACCGGGAAATCGGGCTCGGCCGTGACTTCGGCGAGCGCGGCGTGGTTGAAGTCCGACAGGTCGTTGACAAGGTCGGTCGCGGTGGTCACGCCGGCGTGCTGCGCCATCTGGCCAAACATGCGCAAGGCCGACGGGGTCGAGCCCGCCACGCGAAAGATGTTGCCGGTGAGCCGTGTGATGGGGAACATCGCCGCGAACTCCTGCAACTCGCCGCTCGGCTCGCCATCGTCGAAGCGCGCGATGCCTTCGATCTCGGTGTCGCGTGTGATGCCGGCCTGCGCCAGCGCCGCGCTGTTCACGTTCATCAGGTGCTGGCTCGCATGCAGGATGACGACGGCGCGCGTGGTCGACACGCGGTCCAAGTGGTGCACCGTCATGCGCTCGCGGCCGAAGAAGATCGGGTCGAAGCCCCAGGCCAGCAGCGGCGCGGCCGGGTCGGTCATGGTGGCCTCGATGGCGCAGAGGCGCTCGATCACGGCCTCGAAGTCGACGCAGCCGCTCCAGACCTTGCCGTCGGGCGCGGTGCGCGCATGGAAGCCGACGAACGGAAATTGCCACAGCCCGCCGGCCATCAGGTGCGAGTGGCCTTCGACCAGGCCGGGCATCAGCACGTTGTCGGCAAAGCGCGTGTCGAGCGTGAAGTCGCCCCAGGCCTGCATGCGTGCGAGGTCGCCCACGGCCAGCACCTTGCCGTCGCGCACCGCGACGTGCGTCGCCTCCGGCTGCATCGGGTTCATGGTGAGGATCTTGCGGGCCTGGAAGACGGTGATGTCGGTCATGGAAGCAGAAGGTTGGGTCAATGAAGGCTCAGGCGGCCAGCGGCAGCGCCTGTGGGATCACGGGCAGTTCGAGCGGTGCCATGGCCTTGCCGTCCATCACCTGGACGCGTCGGCAGCGCACCCAGTGGTCGGCCTCGACCTGCACCAGCGGCGGCAGCGCCTCGGCGCAGGCCGGCTCGGCCACCGGGCAGCGGCCGGCGAAGCGGCAGCCCGGCGGCGGCGAGATGGGGCTGGGTGGGTCACCGCTGAGCTGGATGCGCTGCGCCGCGCGCGCCCGGCCCCCCCGCACATCGGGCACGGCCGACATCAGCGCCACGCTGTAGGGGTGCAGCGGCCGCGCGAAGAAGGCCTTGCGCGGCGCGCGCTCGACGATCTGGCCGAGGTACATCACCGCGATCTCATCGCAGATGTGCTCGACCACGGCCATGTCGTGCGAGATGAAGAGGTAGGTCAGACCGAGCTCGCGCTGCAGCTTGACCAGCAGGTTCAGGATCTGCGCGCGGATCGCGATGTCCAGCGCCGAGACCGGCTCGTCGCACACCACCAGTTCAGGGTTGGTCGCCAGCGCCCGTGCGATGTTGATGCGCTGGCGCTGGCCACCGGAGAACTGGTGCGGGAACAGGTTCTTCTGTTCGGGCCGCAGGCCCACGGCGGTGAAGAGCTCGTCCACGCGCCTGGCGCGTTCGTCCGCCGTGCCGATCTTCATCAGGTCGAGCGGCGCGCGCACCGCGTCGCCCACGCGCTGGCGCGGGTTGAGCGACGAGTACGGGTCCTGAAAGATGATCTGCAGGCGGCGTCGTGCTTCGCGCATCGCGTCGTCGCCCAGCAGGCTCAGGTCCGTGGTGCCCAGCCGCACGCTGCCCTCGGTGATGGGCGCGAGCCGCATCACCGCGAGCGCGGTCGTGGTCTTGCCGGAACCCGACTCGCCGACCACCGCCAGCGTGGTGCCGCGGCGCACTTCGAAGGACACACCGTCGACCGCTTTCACCACCTCGGGCGCCTTGAACAGCCCCGCACTGGGGCGCGGGAAGTGCACCTTGAGGTCAGTGACGGTCAGCAGCACCGGCGACGGCGTTGGCGGCGACGTGGGTGCCGACGAGTCGGCGACGGCGGTAACAAGCGTCGGGCTCATGCGGCAAGCACCTCCTGCGTGGCGGATTCCTCGAGCAGCCAGCACGCGGCGGCGTGCGGCCCTCCGTGCGCGCTGACCAGCGGCGGCACCTTGGCGCAGCGCGCGTGCGCATGCGGGCAGCGCTCGCGGAAAGCGCAGCCACTGCCCAGCTCCCAGATCGACGGCACCACGCCAGCGATCTCCTGCAGTGCCACGCGCTCGCCGTGCTGGCTGCTGCCGAGTTCGGGCAGGCAGGCGATCAGCCCGCGCGTGTAGGGGTGCTGCGGGTCGGCGATCACCTCGTCGGTCGTGCCCTGCTCGATCACGCGGCCGGCGTACATCACGATCACGCGGTCGGCCATCTCGGCGACGGCGCCCATGTCATGCGTGATGAGCACGATGGCCGTGCCCTTGTCGCGCTGCAATGCGCGCAGCAGGTCGAAGATCTGCGCCTGCACCGTCACGTCGAGCGCGGTGGTGGGTTCATCGGCGATCAGGATGTCGGGCTCGCAAGCCAGCGCGATGGCGATCATCACGCGCTGTCGCATGCCGCCCGAGAGCTGGTGCGGGTACTCGTCGATGCGCCGCTCCGGCGCCGGGATGCCGACCTGGCGCAGCATGTCGATGGCGCGTTCGCGTGCAGCGAGCTTGTCGAGTCCGCGGTGCAGCCGCAGCGATTCGCCGATCTGGTCGCCCACGGTGAACACCGGGTTCAGCGACGTCATCGGCTCCTGGAAGATCATCGAGATGCGGTTGCCCCGCACCGCGCGCATGCGCTCGGGTGCGGCCTTGAGCAGGTCTTCGCCCTGGAACAGGATGCGGCCGTCCTTCACGCGGCCCGGCGGCATGGGGATGAGCCCGAGCAGCGCCAGCGCCGTCATGCTCTTGCCGCAACCCGACTCGCCGACCACGCACAGCGTTTCGCCGGCCTTGAGTTCGAAGTCGACGCCGTTGAGCACCAGCGCCTGGCCGCGCCGGGTCTTGAACTCGACCTGCAGGTTTTCGACTTTCAGCAGAGAGGTCGTCATGCGCGTGATCCCGTTTTTCGTGGAACACCGCGGAACCGGCTTCGCCGGGCCGCAGGTGTTGCCCCCTGCAAGGGGGTTGGCGAAGCGACACGAAGTGCGCGAAGACTGGGGGTGTGCTTCATTGCTAGCGTTCCCTCAACTTCGGATTCAGCGCATCGTTCAGGCCGTCGCCGATCAGACTGACCGCGAGCACCGTGAGGAAGATCGCGGCACCGGGAAAAGCCACTGCCCACCAGCATGACAGCACGTACTGCCGGCTCGAGCCGATCATCATTCCCCAGCTCATCTGGTTCGGGTCGCCCAGGCCGAGGAAGGACAGGCCCGCCTCGAACAGGATGGCCGAGCCCACCGCCAGCGTGGCCGACACGATCAGCGGCGCGAAGGCGTTCGGCAGGATCACCTTCCAGATGATGCGGGCGTGGCCCGCACCGATGGAGCGCTCGGCCCGCACGAATTCCATGTCGCGGTAGCGCATGAATTCGCCACGCGCGAGCCGCGCCGTGCCCGGCCAGCTCACCAGCCCGATCGACAGCGTGACGGTGACCAGCGAGGGCGAGAAGAGCGTGACCACGACCATCGCGAAAAGCAATGCCGGCAGCACCTGGAAGAACTCGGTCACGCGCATCAACGCCCCGTCGACCTTGCCGCCGTAGTAGCCCGCGAAGGCGCCGACAGTGATGCCGATGAGCACCGACAGCAGCGCCGCGGTGGCACCCACCAGCAGCGTGGCCCGGCCGCCGTAGAGCAGCGCGGTCATCACGTCGCGGCCCAGGTAGTCGGTACCGAACCAGGACTCGGCGTCGAAGGGGGGCGTGAGTGGTGCGGCGCGTATCTCGAACGGATCGGCCACGTAGAGCATGGGCCCGAACACCGACAGCAGGACGATAGCCGTGAGCATCGCCAGCCCGGCCACGGCCGAGGGGTTGCGCGCGAACATGCGCAGCGCTTCAAGGAAGGGCGAGGGCGCCTTGACGGGCACCGCAGCGGCCACGGGAAGAATGGCGGACATGTTCAGCGGCTCTTGATGCGGGGGTCGACCAGGCGGTAGGCGAGGTCGGTGAGCTGGTTCATCACCAGCACCACGACCGACGAGAACAGCAGCACGCCGAGCACCGTCGGGTAGTCGCGGCGCAGCACGGCCTCGAAGGCGAGGCGGCCCAGGCCGGGCCAGTTGAACACCGTCTCGACCAGGATCGCGCCGGCCATGACGTTGCCGAACTGCAGGCCCAGCACCGTGATCACCGGCAGCACCGCGTTGCGCAGCGCGTGCTTGTAGAGCACGAAGCGCTCGGCCAGGCCCTTGGCGCGCGCCGTGCGGATGAAGTCGGCGCCCAGCACTTCGAGCATGCTGGCGCGTGCAAGCCGGCTGTACTGCGCGAGGTACACGAGGCCCAGCGTGACCGAGGGCAGCACCAGGTGATGCGCCACGTCGAGCACGTCGCGCCAGCCGCCACCGGACGCATCGACCGAGCGCATGTCGGAGATCGGGAAGATCGGGATGGCCGCCGCGAAGACGATCACCAGCATCATTCCGCTCCAGAACACCGGCGCCGCGAAGCCCACCATCGACAGCACCGTGATGGCCTGAGACAGCCAGCCGTTGGGCTTGCGTGCGGCCAGCACGCCGAGCGCCGTGCCGGCCAGGAAGGCCCACAGCACCGAGCACACCACCAGCAGCAGCGTGGGCGGAATGCGCTCGGCGATCAGCCCCGACACCGGCAGGTTGAAGAAGTACGAGTAGCCCAGGTCGAGCTGCGCCACGCGCGCCAGGTACACGCCCAGCTGCACCGGCAGCGGCTTGTCCAGCCCGTGGCTCGCGCGCAGTTCGGCCTTGAGTTCTTCGGACATGCCGCCGCTGGCGCCGGCGATGGTCTCCACCGGGTCGCCCGGCGCGGCGTGCACCAGCACGAAGTTGAGGACCACCACCGCCGCGATCAGCAGGAAGGCCTGCAGCAGGCGCTGGGCGATGAAGCGCAAGACATTCATGGTGCGCGCCTACTTGAGGTAGACCTCGTCGAGCGGCGACGCCGGGCCCCAGATCGACACCGGCACGTTGGCCACGCGCTTGACGGTGGCCGTGTGGTACGGCACCAGGTTCAGGTAGACGATCGGCACGTCGTCCGTCACGATCTTCTCGAAGGTCGCGTAGTAGGCCTTGCGCTTGACCGGGTCGAGCAGCGAGCCCGCCTGGTTCAGCAGTTCGTCGACCTTCGGGTTGGCGTACGACTGCGTGTTGGTCCACACCACCGGTTTGATGTTGGTCGACAGGTAGGTGCGGTGCACGCCGATCACCGGGTCGCCCCAGTTGAAGACCGTGTCCATCGTCATGTCGAAGTCGTGCGCGGCGATGCGCTTGGCCCAGGTCGGGAAGTCGGCCGAGGCGCGCACGTCGAGCGTGATGCCCACCTTCTTGAGCTGCGAGCGCAGGTACTCGGCCACGTTCTTCTGCTGCTCGTCCTGCCCGGGGATGTAGTCGATGGTGAGCTTGAAGCGCTCGCCGTCGGCGTTGGCCTTGTAGCCGGCCTCGTCGAGCATCGCGGCGGCCTTCTTGAGGTCGAACGGGTATTTCACCAGGTCGGGCACCGCGAAGGGGCTGCTCGGCACGATCGGGCCGTCGGCCGGCGCGGCGAAGCCGCCCATCAGCGCCTTGGTCACGAAGTTCTTGTCGATGGCCGTGGCGATGGCCTTGCGCACCTTCACGTCCGACAAAGGTTTGCGTTCGAGGTTGAAGGCCAGCCAGTTGATGGCGCCGATGCCCTCGTAGCCCTTGTCGGTCAGGTCGATCTTCGGGTTGGTCTTTAGGCGGCGCAGGTTCACCGACGTGGTCTCGTACGGGAACATGTGGATGTCGCCACGCTCCAGGCCGAGCATCAGGCTGGTGGTGTCGGGTGCGAGCGTGAGGATGAGCTTGTCGAGGTAGGGCTTGCCCGGCAGGAAGAACTTGTCGAACTTCTCCATCACGATGCGCTGGCCGGGCTTGAACTCGACGAGCTTGAAGGGGCCGGAACCCACCACGTCCACGGAGTTGCGCGGGTGCGTCTTCAGGTCTTTGCCGTCACCGTAGATGTGCTTGGGAAGGATGGGGCACAGCGCTGGCGACATCGCCAGCACGATGGCGGGGTGCGGCACGCTCATGCGGATGATGGCGGTGTAAGGGTCGGGCGTCTCGACCTTCTCCACCGGCCCCATCATCGTGGTGAAGGGGTGGTTCGCCTTGATCGCCATGATCGAGAAAGCGACGTCCGCCGATGTGATCGGCTTGCCGTCATGGAACACCGCGTCCTTGCGCAGGTGCAGCGTCAGCGACTTGCCGTCGTCGGCGAGCTTCCACGACTCGGCCAGGTAGGGCTGCGGGTTCCACTTGTCGTCAAAGCGCAGCGGGCTCGCGAAGAGCTGCGTCGACGGCAGGGCCGTCGCCAGGCCCGACTGCACGGCGCCGTTGAGGTGGCGGGGTGCCTGCGTCGAGCCGATCACGAGCGTGCCGCCCTTCTTGATCTCCTGTGCGTACGCGACCAGGGGCAAGGTGCCGAGCAGGACGGCGAGCGATGCGGCGGCGCCGAGCGCACGGCGGGTGAGGGTGGCGTTGCTGGGGATCACGGGTACTCCTGAAGTTCAAGTGGTTGCGCAAGATGCGTTCCATTGCGGCCTGCGCGATGGAGCCAGATCGGACCGATCGATGGGTCCAGGGTCAGAGCACTTCGTCGCGCAGTGCGTACCAGCGGTACAACATGCGCTGGCCCATGCGGCGGAACGGCGCCGCCCATTCACCCTGGGCCGGGAACTGCAGCGGACTGTCGTAGATCGGCAGGTCGAACACCGGGTCGTTGTCGTGGCCCGCGATGCGCTGCGCCAGTCGCCGCCCCGCATGCGCCGAGAACGACACGCCGTTGCCGCCATAGCCCAATGCATAGAACACGCTCTGCTTCGCATCGGGCTGCACGATGCGCGGCATCATGTCGTGGGCCACGTCGACCCAGCCCCACCACGAGTAGTCGATCTGGATGCCCTTGAGCGCAGGAAACTTGCGCTCGAGGCCGTCGACCAGCAGCCGGTAGTGCGCGTCTCGGTGCGCGTCGGCGCCGGTGATGGCGCTGCGGCTGCCGATCTGCACGCGCCGGTCGGGCAGCAGGCGGTAATAGAAGCGCAGGGTGCGTGTGTCGGTGATGGCTTCGTGCGTGAGGAAGTTGGTCGCCTTCAGCTCCGCGTCGGTCAGTGGCCGCGTGACGATCGAGTTCGACAGCACCGGGAACACGCGGTTCTTCAGCGTCGGGTGCAGGCCGGGCGCGGTGTACGCGCCGGTTGCGATGCCGACCGCACGGGCACGCACCCTGCCGCCGGGCGTCTTCAGGTGGTGCACGCCGTTCTTCGTCTCCCATCCGATCACCGGGCTCGACGGGTGCACGCGCGCGCCGCCTGCACGCGCGCGCTTCATGTAGCTGTAGGCTAGCTTGAGCGGATGCACGCAGATGCCCTCGGGCTCGTGCATGGCGCCGTGCGCGTCACGGTCGTCGCAGTAGCGGCTGCGCACCTCGTCGGCGCTGAGCATGCGGGCGTCGTAGCCGAAGTGGTCGCGCATCACGCGCGTCTCGTTCTCGAGGAAGGCCATCTTCTTGGCGCGGTGCGCGATGTAGAGGTGACCGCCGGGCTGCGGGTCGCAGTCGGCCGTGGCGACCAGGTCCTTGAAGGTCTGGAAGCCGTAGCGGATCTCGGCGTCGAGCCGCTTGGCCGTGGCCAGGCCCCAGCGCTCGATCCACTGCGAGCGGTAGAGCCGCCCGCTCGCGTTCTGCCCCTGTCCGCCGTTGCGGCTGGTGCAGCCCCAGGCGACGCGGTTGGCTTCGAGCACCACGGCCTTGATGCCATGCTCTTCTGCGAGGAACAGCGCCGTCGCCAGGCCGGTGAAGCCCGAGCCGATGATGACCACGTCGGCATCGATGTCGCCCGCCACCGGGCCGTCGTCGTCGGGCGCGGGGCCGGCGGTGGCGGCCCAGTAGGTCGGTGCGTAGTCGCGGTTGCGGCCGGGCCCGTCGGACACCAGCGGGTCATAGGCCGGGTCGTAGGGCGCGAAGAGTTCGCGGGGTGTGGTGATGCTCATGGCGGTGTCCGGGTCAGAGCGGCGGCAGCGCGGGGCGGGCCTTGCGGAACACGTTCTTCACGAGGATCTTCCCGTCCTTGAAGGTGAACAGGTCGACCCCGTCGGACTCGCTGCGCGTGCCGTCGAGTGCGGTGCCGGTGAAGGTCCATTCGGACATGCCGCGGTCGCCCATCACCAGGTGCCGGCCGTTGCGCCATTGCGCGTCGGGGAAGTTCTTCCACGCCGACGCGAAGGCCACGGCCACGGCCTCGTGCCCCGTGTGGCGCGTACCGAAGGTGTCGGGGCCGGCGGCGGTGTCGAACACGCAATCGGCGTGCATGAAGGACATCAGCGCGGGCAGGTCGTGGCGGTTCCATGCGTCGGAAAACGCGGCGAGCATGTCGGTGGTGACTGCGGGGTCGGCGGCGGTGGCGGTGGTCAAGCGGTGTCCTCGGCAGGGGTCTGATCGGTGTCGGCAACGGCACACAAACTGCGTCTGTGTGCGGGTGGCCAAAGGTTAAGCTCCGCCTCTTCCGACCCATAGAGCCAGTCCGTACCCATCGTGAAAGCCAGACCCATCACCGCATGCACCATCGACGGCCATGCGCCCTCTTCAGGTGCGTGCCGCTGCGCCGAGCGGTCCGCGCCATGAGCGCGCTGCCGCCCGCGCCCAGCCCGCTGTGGGCGCAGCTCTTCATGCTCGACGACAGCACCGGCCTGCCCCTGCAGGCGCGGCTGCGGCTCAAGGTGGTACAGGTCATCCTCGACGGCCGCCTGGCCCCCGGTGCCGCGCTGCCGTCGTCGCGCGACCTCGCGCAGGCGCTGGGCCTGAGCCGCAACACCGTCACTGCCGTGTACCAGCAGCTGGTGGACGAGGCCTACCTCGAATCGCGCCCGCGCTCGGGTGTGTTCGTGAGCCACGGCGCACGCCCCGCCACCATCGCCGACCCCGGGCGCATCGTCGACCCCTTCAGCCGCGAAGGCGCCGCGAGCGGCATGCCCATGCAATGGGGCACGCGCGTGCTGCGCTCGCTGACCGACCAGCCCACGCTGTCGAAGCCCGACCGCTGGCGCGAAGTGCCGTACCCGTTCGTCTACGGCACGCATGACGCGCAGCTGTTTCCCACCGAAGACTTCCGCGAATGCTGCGTGCGCAGCCTGGCGCGCTCGCAGCTGCCCAACTGGACGCCCGACTTCGAGACCGACGACGTGCCCGACCTGGTCGAGCAGATCCGCACCCGCCTGCTGCCCAAGCGCGGCGTGTTCGCGCGACCGGAAGAGATCCTCGTCACCGTCGGCGCGCAACATGCCTGCTACCTCATTGCCGAAGCCCTGTTCGACCGCCACACGCGCGTGGGCTTCGAAGAGCCCGGCTACCCGCATGCGCGCAACACCTTCTCGCTGCGCACGTCGCAGATCATCGGCGTGCCGGTCGACGAAGAGGGGCTGGTGGTCGAGTCGCTGCCCGCGCTCGACTACATGTTCGTCACCCCGTCGCACCAGAGCCCGACCACGCACACGCTGAGCCTGGAGCGCCGCCAGTGGCTGCTGCGCAAGGCCGCGCTGCAGGACTTCGTCGTCATCGAAGACGACTACGAGGCCGAGAACCTCTACGCCGGCGAACCCACGCCGGCCCTCAAGAGCCTGGACAAGACCGGCCGCGTGATCTACATCGGCTCACTCAGCAAGAGCCTGTCGCCCGCGCTGCGGCTCGGCTACATCGTGGCGCCGAAGGAACTGGTGAGCGAACTGCGCGTGCTGCGCCACGCCATGGTGCGGCACCCCAGCGCCTTCCTGCAGCACGCGTATGCGCTGTTCCTCTCCCTCGGCCACCACGACTCTCACGCGCGCCGCGTCAACCAGGTGCTGCGCCAGCGCATGGACGCCGCCATGAAGGCGCTGGCCGAGCACATCCCCGAATTCGAATGCACGCCCGCGCAGGGCGGCGCGTCGCTGTGGGTGAAGACGCCTGATTGGCTGGATGGCGGTGCGTTGGCTGTGCGGGCGCGCGAGCATGGGGTGCTGATCGAACCCGGTGATGTGTTCTTCGCACAGCCGCCGAGGCCTTGTCCGTACTTCAGGTTGAGGCTGTCGTCGATCGATGTGGGGCAGATCGAGGCGGGGATTCGGGCGTTAAGGGAGGCGGTGAGGGGATTCTAGTAAAAAACCTCGCACACGAAACTTTTTGAGTGTATATTCCCTTCACTCGAAACGAAGAGGGATGAAGATGTCTGGTCAATCTGAGTTGGGCAAGAAGGAGCTGGAGCAGCTTATCGTTAAGAACGTTCCTCGTGACGCGCTGATGGCGTGCGAGGATGCCTACTACGCTGGGGACCATCAGGGGCGCCAGCACTCAGCTGGCTTTGCGCCGGGTCACAAGCCTTCGATTGCTGGGCAAAACAAGCACTTCTTTATCAATGAAACGTTCCATGAGGCACTCGAAGCGCACGGAGGAGATCCCACGCCGCTGTGCGGGACACGACTTGTTGTTGGCCGCCTGGGCATATTCAGTGTCGTGAGATTGAACGTTCCCGGGCATAAGTGGATCAATTTGCGACGCAGCGCGACGCGCGCCAAGCTGGCGGAACTCAACGACAGCATCAAGAGAAAGTATGTGCAGGCAGATTTGTTTGCGCAGCCCCGAGAAGTCGCCGAAGGCACGATCTTCATTCTGGGGGTGATGGATGGCATCGATGACAACGGAATCGCGCAGTTGACTGGGGTGATGGTCGCGCTTCCAGCACCCGACATGAAGTCCTGGCTTTACATCAAGTCTACGGACGATTTCATCAAACTCTATGACGAGATTGATACGCTGACTCAACTGGACAAGGCGATGCCAAAACTTAAGGGCAAGCCTAAGAAGCAAACTGACAATGACCAAGGGAATAAATGAACTCCAACCGGCGCGGCTTGAACAAGTACTCAGCGCTCGGCGTCTCACTAAAGGACAGCTTGCAACTCTTGTTGGCGTAGCAGCCTCAACCGTTACCAAGTGGTGTAAGGGGGACCAAGCTCCCGAGGCCGAGACGTTTGAACGGCTTGCTTCGGTTCTCAATGTTCAGACGGAATGGCTGACCCGTGACATGTTGCCATCGGTCTCGCCGCCTCTCTATCGAAGCAATGCATCAGCATTGAAGGCTGCTCGTGCAAAGCTTGAGGCGCGTACTGAATGGGCCCAGGAGATCGCGTTCTTGCTCGCTGAGCATGTGGACTATCCACAGATCAACTTGCCGGAACGTGCGTTCCAAGACCCCGAGCAGATTGGTGATGGCGACATCGAGGCTGCCGCGGAAGAGTGTCGAACGCGTTGGAAACTTGGCCTTGGACCGATTCAAGATCTTTCCTTGGCCGCAGAGAGCGCAGGCATCATCATCGTTCGTGAGGAAACTGAGATCTCGGCGATTGAAGGCCTATCGAGTTGGAGTTCTGTGGTCGGACACCCGATGGTTCTGCTCTCCGCTGACAAAGCGAATGCCTTCCGCAGCCGTTTCGATTTGGCCCATGAGATTGGCCATCTTGTTTTGCATAGGCATATTCCCAGAGCGAGTGAGCGTGATCGCTATAACCAAATGGAGAAGCAGGCGCATCGATTTGCGGGAGCGCTGCTGATGCCTGCGACGACATTCGTGAAGGAGGTTCGAGTTCCTCCTAGCTTGGACAACCTACTCATTCTTAAGCAGCGTTGGGGAGCCTCTGTAGCGGCGATGATGATGCGCTTACATGCACTCGGCTTGCTCAGCGATGATGAAAAGCTTGCACTCTTTAAACGCCGCTCTGCTAGATGGGGCTCGAAGGCGGAGCCTGGCGATGAAAAATGGACGCCTGAGGGGCCTCGCTTGCTGCGACGGACGATCGAGCTCCTTATCAGCTCTGGCGTGTTGCCCACGGAAGGCATTCCGCGCTATCTCGGACTCTCTGCTGGTGACGTAGAGAAACTATGCGGTCTACGTGAAAACTATTTCAGCACCTCTGCGGATGTCGTAGAACTAGCGACGCTGAGAGCGACGAAACTGCAAACTCAAACGGTTGGCAAACCAGCAGATGACCAGTCGGCTGTGGTGTCTATTTTTGGTGGTCGGAAGTAGCACGTCGAATATGCCCATGCCCTGCACGCGGAGTGGGGCGCAGCGCGGCGCCATCGTGCTGCGCCCGCCCATCGACCGCGACTGGGGCATGCGCGAGTTCGCGGTTGCCACACCGGATGGACATCGGCTGATGGTCGGCGAGATACTGCCGTCATGATCGACCACACCGGCCTCCAGGTCTCGGACCTGTCGCGCAGCAAGCGCTTCTACGAACCCGTGCTGGCCACCCTGGGTCATGTGCCGCGGCGCGACCTGGGCGATGCCGTCGGCTACGGCAAGGCAACGCCTGGGCCGTTCGATGATCCGGCCGGGGAGTTCTGGCTTATCGAAGGCACGCCACTCGCCCCTCGAATCCACATCGCCTTTCGCGCACACAGCCGCGAGAGCGTGGATGCGTTCCATCGCGCCGCACTGGCCGCTGGCGGCACGGACAACGGCGCGCCGGGACTGCGGCTGGTCTACCACCCGCACTACTACGCCTGCTTCGTGCTGGACCCGGACGGCTACAACGTCGAGGCGGTCTGCCACGCGCCCCTTGGCTGAACGCTGGCGCGGCGCCAGCGCAGCGTCCGCGTCCTACACCCAGTCCAATGTTTCGCCGCCAGTCGCAGGCTGCGCGGCGCCACACGATGACCCGATCAATTGTTCTTGAAAGGGCCCTATGAAATTTCGCGGATTGATTCCTTCCGTCCTGATCGGTGCGGTCGCCAGCGCGAGATCCATGACACCGATGGCCAGCCTCGCCGCCGCCCGGCTGTTGGACCGCCGTACGCCGGGGCACCTCGTGCTGCTCGATCGCCCGCTGTTCAAGTGGGGAGGCCTGGCGATGGGGGTGGGCGAGTTGTTCGGCGACAAGATGAAGTCCGCCCCTGACCGCACAGTGTTTCTCGGGCTGCTCGCGCGGGTCATGAGCGCGGGCATCGCAGGCGCTGCGTTGGCGCCCCGTGGACGCGAAGAGGCGGGCGCCGCCGCTGCGGTGGCCACAGCCGTACCCTTGGCCTACCTGACGCTGGCCGGCCGAAAGCGCGCGATGGCGCGGATCGGCCAGACCCGCAGCGGTTTGATCGAAGACGCGCTGATCGTGGCGGCCGGCGCCGCCATCGTGGCGCTGGTGGTCGGACGCAAGACCGGTTCCTGATCGTTCCTGATCGTCCGCGGCCGGCTTGGGGCTACATCCGCCCCTTCCATGGCACCACCTTGCGTTCGACCCACCGCATCAACAGGTCGAACAGGTACGCCACCACCCCGATCACGACGATGCCCATGATCACGATGTCGGTGCGCAGGAAGTTCGATGCGTTCAGCACCATCTGGCCCAGGCCGACGTTGGCGGCGACCATCTCGGCGGCGACCAGCGTGGTCCAGCCGAAGCCGATGGCGATGCGCATGCCGATCAGGATGTCGGGCATGGCCGAGGGCAGGATCACGTGGCGGATCACCTGCAGGTAGGTCGCGCCCATCGAATACGCGGCGTTGATCTGCTCCTGCGACGCGCTGCGCATGCCCGAGCGCGCGGCGAGCGCCAGCGGTGCGAAGCAGCTCAGGAAGATCAGCAGCACCTTGGGCACTTCGTCGATGCCGAACCAGATGATGATCAGCGGCAGGTAGGCCAAGGGCGGCAGCGGCCGGTAGAACTCCAGCGGTGGGTCGAAGATGCCGCGCACCGTGCGCGACATGCCCATCGCGATGCCGATGGGAATCGCCGTCACGCAGGCCAGCACGAAGGCCGAGAACACGCGCAGCATGCTCGCGAGGAAGTGCTGCCACAGCGGCTTGTCGTTGGCTTGGCCGGTGAGGTATTCGTAGAACTGCTGGAACACGGCCTGCGGCGTGGGCAGGAAGATCGGCTTGACCCAGCCGAGGTTGGTCACGGCGAACCACACGGCGATGAGCACCGCCACGGTGATCACGCTGATGCCCGCGCTGTTGCCTTCGCCGGGCACCTTGAAGCGCGTGGTCTTGGGCTTGGCGGCGCTGGCCGTCTTGATGGGCGCTGCAGGGGAGATGGGGGCGGTCGGCACGGCAGCGGACGGGGCGTCGATGGCGAGTTCAGGCATGGGCGGCCTCGCGGTGGTGGATGATGGCGAGCACTTCCTCGCGCATCCGAATGAAGGCCGGCTCCGACTTGACCTTGCGGGCGTCGCCGTGCGCGAGGAACTGGCGCGAGAAGGGCACGTCGTCGTAGACATGCGAGATGCGTCCGGGGCTGGGGCTCATCACGATCAGCCGGGTGCCGAGGAACAGCGCCTCCTCGACCGAGTGCGTGATGAAGAAGACCATCTTGTTCGACTGTTGCCAGGCATGCAGCAGGATCTCCTGCACCGTCTCGCGCGTGAAGGCGTCGAGCGCACCCATGGGTTCGTCCATGAGCAGCACGGCCGGGTCGCTGGCGAGTGCCCGGGCGATGCCCACGCGCTGCTGCATGCCGCCCGACAGTTCGTACACCGCGCGGTTGGCGTACTTCTCGAGGCCGACCAGCGCGAGCTTCTGTTCGGCGATGGCGTCGCGCGCGGGCTTGTCCATGCCGGCCAGGCGCAGGCCCAGTGCGACGTTGTCGCGCACGTTGAGCCACGGCATCAGCGCATGCTTCTGGAAGACCACACCGCGGTCGGCGCCGGGGCCGGTCACGGGCTGGCCGCCGAGCAGGATCTCCCCGCTCGATGGCGGCAGGAAGCCGGCGATGCAGTTGAGCAGCGTGCTCTTGCCGCAGCCCGAAGCACCGAGCGCGACGACGAAGTCGCCGTCGTGCATCGTCAGGTTCACAGGCGCCAGCGCCTGCAGCGAGCCGCCCTTGACGGCGTAGTGGACCTCGAGGTCGCGGATGTCGAGCGTGGGCATGGGCCTACTTCCCCATTGCCTTCTGCACGTACGTGGTCGTCACGAACGCGCTGTAGTCGGGCTTGACCTCCTGCACGCGGCCCTGTTCCTTCAGGAAGGCCGCGGTGTTGGCCATGGCCTTGGCCGCCCCGCCGCCCAGCCAGGTGGGCGACACCTGCTCGGCCATCGTGGGGAAGGTGTACAGCGCCATGGCCGGGCCGACGTCGGCCGGGTTGGCCTTGGTCCACTTGGCCATTGCCTTGGTCTGCGGCGAGTCGACCGTCCAGCTTTTGCCCGAGGCCTTGTACTCCTCGTTGGCGCGGTTCAGCGCCTTCACGAAAGCGACCATGAAGGGCTCGTTGGCGGCCGCCCATTGCTTGTTGACGATGATGCCCTCGAAGGTCGGCGCGCCCTTCTTGCCGATGCTGCCGGACGTGGCGATCACCTTGCCGCTGGTCTTGACCTTCGACAGCACCGGGTCCCAGATGAAGGTGGCGTCGATGTCGCCGCGCTCCCAGGCGGCGGCGATCTCGGGCGGGCGCATGTTCATCACGTTGACGTCGCGGCCGGCCACGCCGTCCATCTTCATCGCGGCCATCAGCTGGTAGTGCGCGGTCGAGACGAAAGGCGTTGCCACCTTCTTGCCCTTCAGGTCCTTCAGGCTTGTGATGTTGCTGCCGTTGCGCGCGACCAGCGCCTCGGCGTCGGCGATGTCGGCCGAGATCCAGAACAGCTGGATGTCCTGACCCTGGCTGGCCGCGGCGGTCAGCGGGCTGGAGCCGGCTTCGCCCATCTGCACGTCGCCCGAGGCCATGGCGCGGATCACGTCGCCGCCGCCCGCGAACATGCGCCAGTTGATCTTGTAGCCGGTGGCCTTCTCGACCTCGCCGGACTCCATGACCAGGCGCAGCGGCACCAGCATGTCCTGGTGGGCGAAGGTCACTTCCTTGGTTTGCGCGGCGGCTGCACCGCTCAACACGCAGGCCGCGAAGGCCATCGACAGACAAGGGATGAATTTCATGGAGGCTCCTGAGATCGACATCGGGGATGCGGCACCGAAGCGATGCCGCGCTGATGTCGACTGTGCAGGCAAGCCCCGCGCCCGGTAAGTGCCAGCGGCGCGCTGCGTTTGGGGCCAGTGGCCGCCAGCCGGATTTCGTTGTGGTGCGTGGCGGGCCGGTCGCACTCCGGCGGTGCGCATCAATCTGGCGCCCAGCCGCTGCCGCTCAGTGCTCGCCCGGCGCCAGCGGCAGCAGCACTGTGACCGTGCTGCCCTGGCCGAGCCCGGTGCTCATGGCCGACACGCTGCCGCCATGGCGCTCGACGATCTTCTTCACGATCGCCAGGCCCAGCCCCAGGCCACCCTCTGCATTGGACGCGGCACCCGGCGCCTGCACGAAGGGCTCGAACAGCTCGTCGATCGCGCCGGGTTGCATGCCGATGCCGTTGTCGCGCACGCTGACCGCCACCTGGCGTGCGGCGTTGGTGCGCAACGCCAGCGTCACGTCGCCGCCGGGGTCGGTGTACTTGGCGGCATTGTTCAGCAGGTTGGCGAACACCTGCACCAGGCGCGTCGCGTCGCCGACCACCGTCACGGGCGCCGTGCCCACGTCGTCGTGCAGCCGATGGCCTTTCTTCGTGATGAGCGGCCCGCTCTGCTCCAGCGATTGCGCCAGTACCTTGCGCAAGTCGACCGGCTGCTGGTCGATCTGGAACTCGCCGCGCATGACGCCCGACAGGTCGACCAGGTCATCTGCCATGCGCTTCATCTGCTGCACCTGCCGCCCGATGAGTTCGTTGGCCCACACCACGCGCTTCGGGTCGTCGGGGGCGCGCCGCAGGACTTCCTGCGCCGTATGCAGTGCCGCCAACGGGTTGCGGATCTCGTGGCCCAGCGTGGCCATCGCGTTGTCCTTGGCGCGGTTGCTGGCGCGCAACTGCCGCACGCTTTCTGCCAGGTCGTGGCGCGACGTGCGCAATCGGCCGCCGATGACCGCGATGCTCAGCCCGATGAGCAGGAACAGCACGGTCCGGCTGACGTTCTGGGGCTGGAAAAAGTCCTTTCCGAGGCCGCTGCCGATGAAGAAATAGGTGCCGATGGAAACGCTCAGCACCGTTGCAAACAGCGCCGGCCCGAAGCCGCCGTAGAACGCGGCCACCACGATGGCCAGTGACAGGATGAGGTACGGCCCCTGCTGACCCAGCAGCGGGTTCATCAGGAAGCGCAGCCCCAGCGCCGCCATGACGGCAGCGAACGCGATGACGTAGTCGCGCGGTTTCGCACCGGTGGTCGGTGGCTCGGGCGGCAGCAGTTGCATGGGTTCGGGCTCCTGGGTTCGTCGTGTGGCGTGGAGACGCGAGCCGGGCACCCGCGCGGGACAGTCTATAGAGCCTGCAAATCGGCGCTGGGGCAGGGAATCCTGAGGATTCCGCCGTCACGCCGGGCCGATAATCCGACGCCGATCGCCCACAGTCTTGAACGCCTCAACCCGCCACACCCGAACGTGAGCCCACCCCCAGTTTCCACCCGTGCGGCGCGACGCGGCAGCGGCGGCATCACGCTCAGCGACGTGTCGAAGCTGGCGGGCGTGTCGACCATCACCGTCTCGCGTGCGCTCAACACGCCCGACCTGGTGTCGCCCGAGACGCGCGAGAAGGTGCGCGCGGCGGTCGAGCGCACCGGCTACGTGCCCAACCGACTGGCCGGTGGCCTGGCGTCGAACCGCAGCCGGCTGGTCGCGGCGCTGGTGCCGACCATCGCCGGGCCGGTGTTCCTCGAAACCATCCAGGCGCTGACCGAGGCGCTCGACGAGGCCGGCTACCAGTTGATGCTGGGGCAGAGCGGCTACCACCACTCGCGCGAAGACGCGCTGATCGACGCCATCGTCGGCCGTCGGCCCGACGGCATCGTGCTGACCGGCATCATGCATTCGGCCGAAGGGCGCCGCCGCCTGCTTGCCTCGGGCATTCCCGTGGTCGAGACCTGGGACCTCACGCCCACGCCGGTCGACATGCTGGTGGGCTTCTCGCACGAGAAGGTCGGTGCCGCCATCGCGCACTTCCTGCATGGCAAGGGCTACCGCCACCCCGCGGTCGTCACCGGCGACGACCAGCGCGCCCGGCTGCGCTGCGCCAGCTTCACCGAGGCGATGGCCGGCCTGGGTGTGCGTTCGGTGGCGGTGCACACCGTGGCGGCGCCCACCACGCTGGGCAGCGGTCGCGTCGCCCTTGCGGCCCTGCTGGCCGATGCGCCGCAGACCGACGTGCTGGTGTGCAGCTCCGACGCACTGGCCCACGGCGTGATCACCGAGGCGCACGCGCGCGGCCTGCGGGTGCCGGGCGACGTCGGCGTGATGGGCTTCGGCGACCTGGCGTTCGCGCAGCATGCGCATCCGGCCATCACCACGGTGCGCATCGACGGCACCGCCATCGGGCACCAGGCGGCGCGCTTCATCGTCGAGCGCGCGCAGGGTGTCGAAGTCGTACAGAAGGTCATCGACCTCGGCTTTTCGCTGATCGAGCGCGACAGCGTCTGACCCTGCGCCGCCGCGTGGCAGAGGGCCCGGCGGCGAAGTGCGGCGGAGCTGACAGCGAAAACATTCTTCTGATGTAGCGGTGGCTCGTACCAAGGTAAACCCTGACTATTGATCGGAATGACAGCGCTAACATTTGCGTCCGACCAGCCGATCGCCATCCGCCAAGAACCCGATGACCGACGCCCCCGCGCCCACCCCCCGCCGCAAGCAGCCCGAAGACCTCCGTTCCCACCGCTGGTACGGCGTGAAGGACCTGCGCAGCTTCGGTCACCGCTCGCGCACCGCGCAGATGGGCTTCAGCCGTGACGACTACCTGGGCAAGCCGGTCATCGCCATCCTCAACACCTGGAGCGACATGAACTCCTGCCACACGCACTTCAAGCAGCGCGTGGAAGAGGTCAAGCGCGGCGTGTGGCAGGGGGGAGGATTCCCGGTGGAAATCCCGGCGATGAGCCTGGGCGAGGCCTTCCAGAAGCCCACCACGATGCTCTACCGCAACCTGCTCGCGATGGAGGCCGAGGAGCTGATCCGCTCCTACCCGGCCGACGGCGTGGTGCTGATGGGCGGCTGCGACAAGACCACGCCGGGCCTGGTGATGGGGGCGCTGGCAATGAACCTGCCGACCATCTTCGTGCCCGCCGGCCCTATGCTGCGCGGCGACTACAAGGGCAGCGTGCTGGGCTCGGGCTCCGACACCTGGAAGTACTGGGCCGAGCTGCGCGCCGGCAACATCACCGAAGACGACTGGCAGGAGGTCGAAGACGGCATCGCCCGCTCGGCCGGCACCTGCATGACCATGGGCACCGCCAGCACCATGACCAGCGCGGCCGAGGTCCTGGGCCTCACGCTGCCGGGCGCGTCGTCGATTCCCGCGGTTGATTCGCGCCACGCCATGATGGCGACGCACACCGGCAAGCGCATCGTCGACATGGTCTGGGAAGACTTGAAGCCGCTCGACATCCTCACACCGGCCTCCTTCGACAACGCGGTCACCGCGGTGCTTGGCCTGGGCGGCTCGACCAACGCCATCGTCCACCTGATCGCGATGGCACGCCGCGCGGGCGTTCAGCTCGACCTCGCCCGCTTCGACGAACTCGCGCGCAGCACGCCGGTCATCGCCAACCTGCGGCCCGGCGGCAAGTACCTGATGGAGGACTTCTATTACGCCGGCGGCCTGCGCGCCTTCCTGCGCGAGATGGGCCCGCTCATCGACGGCAGCCAGCGCACCTGCAACGGCCTCACGCTGGGCGAGAACATCGCCGATGCCAAGAGTTACAACGCCGACGTGATCCGCCCGCGTGGCGAGCCGATGCTCGAAAGCGGCGGCCTGGCCGTGCTGCACGGCAACCTCGCGCCATCGGGTGCGGTCATCAAGCCTGCGGCCATGGAGCAGCACCTGCGCAAGCACACCGGGCCGGCCGTGGTCTTCAGGAACTACGACGACCTGGCCGCGCGCATCGATTCGCCCGACCTCGTGGTCACGAAGGACAGCGTGATCGTGCTGCAGAGCGCCGGCCCGCAGGGCGCGCCCGGCATGCCCGAGTGGGGCCAGCTGCCGATCCCGCAGAAGCTGCTCAAGGAAGGCGTGCGCGACATGGTGCGCATCAGCGACGCGCGCATGAGCGGCACCAGCTACGGCGCCTGCGTGCTGCACGTCACGCCCGAGTCACACGTCGGCGGCCCGCTGGCGCTGGTGCGCGACGGCGACCTGGTCACGCTCGATATCGAGGCGCGCCGGATCGACATGGCGGTGAGCGATGAAGAGATCGCCAAGCGCCGCGCCGACTGGCAGAAGCCCATCCCGAAGTTCAGCCGTGGCTACGGCGTCATGTTCTTGAAGCACGTGCAGCAGGCCGACACCGGCTGCGACTTCGACTTCCTCGCGCCCGACTACGCGGAAGGCGCCGGGCAGGGCGAACCCGAGATCCACTGAAGAACGAGAGACACAAGGAAAAAAACATGGAGACAGACAAGCTCAAACGCCGAACCTTCGGCCGACTGACGCTGCGGATCACGCAGCTCGCCCTGGCGTCGCTGCCGTTCGCCGCGGCCGCGCAGAACGCGCCGGCGCCTGCCTGGCCGACGCGGCCCGTGACCGTCGTGGTGCCCTTCGCGCCCGGCGGCGGCACCGACATCGCGGGGCGCCTGCTCGCCGTGCGGCTGGGCCAGAAATGGGGCCAGACGGTGGTGGTCGACAACCGCACCGGCGCAGGCGGCGTGGTCGGTGCGGAGCTGGTCGCCAAGGCCAAGCCCGACGGCTACACGCTGCTGATCGGCAACGTCGGCACGCAATCGATCAACCCGTCGCTCTACAAGCTCACCTACGACGCCGACAAAGCCTTCGCGCCGATCTCGCTGTTCGCAGAGCTGCCCTTCGCCTTCGTCGTCAACCCGAGCCTGCCGGCGAAGACGCCCAAGGAACTGATCGCGCTCGCCAAGGCAGCGCCGGAGAAGTACACCTACGCCAGCTCGGGCAGCGGTGGTTCGCCGCACCTCACGGCCGAGATCTTCCAGCAGGCCACCGGCGTGAAGTTCGTGCATGTGCCCTACAAGGGCGGCGGCCCGGCCATGTCCGACCTGATGGCCGGCCATGTCGACATGCTCTTCGCGTCGATCCTCGAAACCTCTGGCTACGTCAAGACCGGCAAGCTGCGCGCCCTGGCCGTGACCAGCGCGCAGCGCTCGCCCGCCATGCCCGACGTGCCGACGCTGGCCGAACTGGGCGTGCCCAACGCCGAGTCGGGGTCGTGGGTGGCGCTGCTGGCGCCGGCCGGCACACCGCAGGCGCTGGTCGACCGGATCAGCGCCGACGTGAAGGACATCGTGGCGACCGAAGACATGCGCAAGGCGCTGATCGGGCAGGGCGCGACGCCGCGCGGCAGCACGCCGGCCGAACTGCAGAAGACCATCGATGTGGATAAGCTGCGTTATGGCCAGGTCATCAAGGCCGGCGGCGTGAGGGTCGACTGATGAAGCACACCGACTTCACGCAACGCCGCAGCCTGTTGCTCGCCGGCGCATCGCTGATGGCGCCCAGCGCCCTTCTCGGCGCACACAGTGCGCTCGCGCAGGACAAATGGCCGAGCAAGCCGATCACCTACGTCGTGCCCTTCACGCCCGGCGGCTCGACCGATGTCATCGGCCGCGTCATCGCGCAGAAGCTCGGCGACGCGCTCGGCCAGCCTGTCATCGTGGACAACCGGCCCGGTGCGGCGGGCGCGGTGGGCGCAGGCTATGTCGCCAAGGCCAAGCCCGACGGCTACACGCTCTTCGGCGGCACCATCAGCACGCATGCCATCAACGCGAGCCTGTACAAGAACCTGCCGTACGACCCGGTGAAGGACTTCGACCCGATCGCGCTCGTGGCCTTCCTGCCCAATGTGCTCATCGTCGACCCGGCGCTCGGCGTCAACTCGGTGGCCGATCTGATTGCGCTGCTGAAGAAGGACCCGGCGCGGCGCACCTTCGCCTCATCAGGCGCCGGCACGTCGACGCACCTCGCGGGCGAGATGCTGGCCGACATGATCGGCGTGAAGCTCACGCACATCCCGTACAAGGGCACGCCGCCCGCGATGCTCGACGTGTCGTCGGGCCAGGTCACCTTCATGTTCGACCAGATCACGGCCGCGCTGCCACTGGTGCAGGCCGGCAAGCTCAAGCTGCTGGCCGTGACCACCGCCAAGCGCATGGCACTGGCGCCCGAGCTGCCGACGATGCAGGAAGCCGGCGTGAAGGGCTTCGAGATGGCGTCGTGGCAGGCGGTTTATGCGCCGAAGAACCTGCCTGCACCCATCGCGCAGCGGCTGGCGTCGGAGATCCACAAGATCCTTCTGGCGCCCGAGGTGAAGGACAAGCTCACCAACCAGCTCGGCATGGAGGTGGTGGCGGGCTCGCCGGCCGATCTCGCCGCGCTGATGCAGAAAGAGATCCCGCGCTGGGGCGAACTCGTCCGCAAATCCGGCGCGTCAGTTGACTGACCCCCAGTCTTCGCGCACTTCGTGTCGCTTCGCCAACCCCCTTTCAGGGGGCAATACCAGCGGCCCGGCATAGCCGGTTCCGCGGTATTTCACGCACAGCCCATTACTCAACACAGGCCGGAATTGAAATGACCTCCCCCACACCGCTCCCCGACGACACCCGCGAACGCCTGCGCCACGTGAGCGTCGCCACGCTCTGCACGCAGCTCTTCAAGCGGGGCTTTCGCAATGTCTACCTGCAGCAGGTCCGTCGCCTGACGACGCCCAGCAGCGGCAACCTGGTCGGCCCGGCCTTCACCATGCGCAACATCCCGGCGCGCGAGGACATCGACCAGATCGGCGCCTTCGACGACCCGAACCATCCGCAGCGCAAGGGCATCGAGAGCGTGCCGCCCGGCCATGTGCTGGTGATCGACTGCCGCGGCGAGACGCGGGTGGCTTCCGGTGGCCAGATCCTCACGACGCGGCTCAAGGTGCGCGGTGCGGCGGGCCTGGTGTCCGACGGCCCGGTGCGCGACAGCGGCCCGATCTCGCAGATGGACTTCCCGGTGTACTGCGCCGGCGGAAGCGCGCCGCTCAACCTGATCCATCACCACGCCATCGACCTCAACGTGCCGATCGGCTGCGGCGGCGTGCCGGTGTACCCGGGCGACGTGATGGTGGGTGACGACGAAGGCGTGGTGGTCATTCCGCAGCACCTGGCCGACGAGGTGGCGCGCGACGCGGTCGAGCAGGAAAAGATGGAGGCCTTCATCCTCGAACGCATCGAAGGCGGCGCACGGCTGGCCGGCACCTATCCCCCCAACGCAGAAACCCGTGCCGCCTTCGACGGCTGGCGCAAGGAAAAGGGAGTTTGACCATGGCGTCTCCACTTCGAGCACTTCAGCTGGCGTGCGCACTGGCGGTGGCCACCGTGCTGCCCGCGCAGGCACAGGCCCAGACCTACCCGAGCAAGCAGATCACCATCGTCGTGCCGGCCTCGCCCGGTGGCGCGATCGACCTGGCGGCGCGCCTCATCGGCCAGAAGCTCACCGAGGCCTGGGGCCAGCCTGTGGTCATCGACAACCGCGCGGGCGCCACCGGCATCATCGGCACCGACCTGGTCGCCAAGAGCCCGCCCGACGGCCACATGCTGGTGCTGGTGGCCAGCAGCCACGCGATCAACCCGAGCATGGTGAAGAAGCTGCCCTTCGACACCGTCAAGAGCTTCGAGCCGGTGGCGCTGACGCACGTGGTGCCGCTGGTGCTGATCGTCTCGCCCACGCTGCCGGTGAAATCGGTGAAGGAACTCATCGCCTACGGCAAGGCCAACCCGGGCAAGCTGAGCTTCGCGTCGAGCGGCAACGGTGGCGCGCCGCATTTTTCGGGCGAACTGTTCAAGTCGATGGCCGGCCTCGACATGACGCACATCCCGTACAAGGGCAGCACGCTGGCGCACCCTGACCTCATCAGCGGGCGCACCTCGCTCATGTTCGACACCGTCGCCGCCGCCAACGTGCAGATCAAGGCCGACCGCCTGCGCGCGCTGGCCGTGACGACGGCCAAGCGCTCCTCGGTGCTGCCCGACGTGCCGACCATGCAGGAAGCCGGCGTGGCCGGTTACGAGACCAGCACCTGGGGCGGCCTGCTGGCGCCCGCGGGCACGCCCAAGGCCACGGTCGCCAAGCTCAACGCCGAGGTCAACAGGATCCTCGCGATGCCCGATGTGCGCAAGACGCTGCAGGACAACGGCATCGAGCCCGGCAGCGGTACACCGCAGCAGTTCGGCGACTTCATCGGCACTGAGATGGTGAAGTGGTCGAAGGTCGCCAAGGACGCGGGCATCCAGGCCGAGTGAGCCGCGCATTCCTCCTTTTCTCTACGACTCGAATCTCCTCATGCCTCAACGTCTCCTCCAGATGGGCCCGCTGCTGCCCGCACTCGAAGCCCGCCTTGCCGCCACCTACGACGTGCACCTGCTGCACAAGGAACCCGACCCGAATGCCTTTCTCGCGGCGCATGGGCCCGACTTTGTCGGCGTCGCGACCTCTGCCCGCTTCGGCGCCGATGCCGCGTTGATCGCGGCCCTGCCGAACCTCAAGGTCATCTCCAGCTTCGGCGTCGGCCTCGACGCCATCGACCTCGATGCCGCACGCGCCCGCGGCATCGCCGTCGGCTACACGCCCGACGTGCTCAACGACTGCGTGGCCGACACCGCCTTTGCGTTGGTTATGGACGTGGCGCGCCGCTTCAGCACGGCGGACCGCTTCGTGCGGCGTGGCGACTGGCTGCACGGCCAGTTCCCGCTCGCGACCAAGGTGTCGGGCAAGAAGCTCGGCATCCTCGGCATGGGGCGCATCGGCCGCGTCATCGCGCGCCGCGCATCGGGCTTCGACATGGACGTGCGCTATCACAACCGCAAGCCGCTCGCCGATGCCGACCATGTCTATGCGGAGTCGCTGAAGGCGCTCGCCGAGTGGGCCGACTTCCTGGTCGTTGCGAGCGCGGGCGGCGCCGAGACGCGCGGCCTGGTGTCGCGCGAGATCCTCGATGCGCTTGGGCCGACGGGCTACCTCGTCAACATCTCGCGCGGCACGGTGGTCGACGAGCAGGCCCTGGTCGACGCGCTGCAGGACGGCCGCATCGCCGGCGCCGGCCTCGACGTGTTCGAGGACGAACCCAAGGTGCCCGAGGCGCTGTTCGCGCTCGACAACGTCGTGCTGCTGCCGCACCTGGCCAGCAATACGCACGAGACGCGCGCGGCCATGGCGCAGCGGGTGGAGGACAACCTCGCGGCCTTCTTTGCTGGGAGGGCGTTGGTCAGCGCGGTGTGAGCCGCGGCGCACTGCCGCGAAGGGCGGCTAGAGCAGCCGCTTGAGGTACTTCCCCGTATGACTCGCCTCGTTCGCCGCGATGTCTTCCGGCGTCCCTTCGCCCACCACCATGCCCCCGCCGGCGCCGCCCTCCGGCCCCATGTCGATCAGCCAGTCGGCGGTCTTGATGACGTCGAGGTTGTGTTCGATCACGACGATGGTGTTGCCCGCGTCGCGCAGCTGGTGCAGCACCCGCAGCAGCAGCTCGATGTCGGCGAAGTGCAGGCCGGTGGTCGGCTCGTCGAGGATGTACAGCGTGCGGCCGGTGTCGCGCTTGCTCAGCTCCAGGGCGAGCTTCACGCGTTGCGCCTCGCCGCCCGAGAGCGTCGTCGCGGCCTGGCCCAGCTTGATGTAGGAGAGGCCCACGTCGAGCAGCGTGTGCAGCTTGCGCTCGATGGTCGGTACCGCCTTCAGGAACTCGTGCGCCGTCTCGACCGTCATCTCGAGGATCTGCGCGATGTTCTTGCCCTTGTACTGGACCTCGAGCGTCTCGCGGTTGTAGCGCTGGCCGTGGCAGACCTCGCAGGGCACGTAGACGTCGGGCAGGAAGTGCATCTCGACCTTCACCACGCCGTCGCCCTGGCAGGCCTCGCAGCGGCCGCCGGCCACGTTGAAGCTGAAGCGGCCCGGCCCGTAGCCGCGTTCGCGCGCGGTGTTGGTCTCGGCCATCAGCTCGCGGATGGGCGTGAACAGGCCGGTGTAGGTGGCCGGGTTGCTGCGCGGCGTGCGGCCGATGGGGCTCTGGTCGACGTTGATGACCTTGTCGAAGTACTCGATCCCTTCGATGGCATCGTGCTCGGCCGGCTCGTCGTGCGCGCGGTACAGCGTGCGCGCGACGGCGCTGTAGAGCGTGTCGTTCACCAGCGTCGACTTGCCCGAGCCCGATACGCCGGTCACGCAGGTCAAGAGGCCGACCGGGAAGGCGACGCTCACGTTCTTCAGGTTGTTGCCGCTCGCGCCGACCACGCGGATTTCCTGCAGGTCGGTCTGCGTGGCCAGGTGCGCCGCCTCGCGCGCGGCGCGGCGTTCGGCCGCGGGGCTCTGCGGAAAGCGCGAGGCCTTCTTGCCTTCGTTGAAGGCCGGCTTGGCCACCACCGGCAGCCAGGCCGTGCGGTGCTTGGGCACCTCGATCTTCTTCACGCCCGACAGGTACTGCCCCGTCAGCGAGTTCGGGTTGGCCTTGACCTCTTCGTAGGTGCCTTCGGCCATCACGCGGCCGCCGTGCACGCCGGCGCCGGGGCCCATGTCGATCACATGGTCGGCGGCAGCGATCATGTCTTCGTCGTGCTCGACCACGATCACGCTGTTGCCGATGTTGCGCAGGTGCTTGAGCGTGCCGATGAGCCGGTCGTTGTCGCGCTGGTGCAGGCCGATGCTCGGCTCGTCGAGCACGTACATCACGCCGGTCAGCCCCGAGCCGATCTGCGAGGCCAGGCGGATGCGCTGCGACTCGCCGCCCGACAGCGTCTCGGCGCTGCGGTCCAGGCTCAGGTAGTTCAGGCCGACGTCGTTGAGGAACTGCAGCCGCAGGCCGATCTCGCGCACCACCTTGTCGGCGATGTCGGCCTTGGCACCGCGCAACTTGAGCGTCTTGAACCAGGCCAGGCTGTCGCGCAGCGTGACGTGGCTGATCTCGAAGATCGCCATGCGCTGCGGCTCGGGGCCGGATTCGTCGACCAGGAACACGTTGCGCGCCTCGCGCTTGAGGCGGGTGCCGCCGCAGTCGGGGCAGGGCTGCATGTTGCGAAAGCGCGCGAGTTCGTCGCGCACCATCGTGGAGTCGGTCTCGCGGTAGCGCCGCGCCATGTTCGGGATGATGCCTTCGAACGGATGCTTGCGCGTGAGCTTCTTGCCCGCCTGCTGGCCGCTCTCCATCGTGTAGCTGAACTTGATGTCTTCCTCGCCCGAGCCCTGCAGCACCGCATGGCGCACGGCCTCGGGCAAGCTCTCGAAGGGGGTGTCGACATCGAACTTGTAGTGCCGGGCCACGCTCTCCAGCATGCTGAAGTAGTAGCCGTTGCGGCGGTCCCAACCCTTGATGGCACCGCTGGCCAGCGACAGCGAGGGGAAGGCGACCACGCGCGCCGGGTCGAAGAACTCGCGGTGGCCCAGGCCGTCGCAGCTCGGGCAGGCGCCCACGGGCGAGTTGAACGAGAACAGGCGCGGTTCGAGTTCGGCCAGGGAGTAGTGGCAGACGGGGCAGGCGAACTTGGCGTTGAAGAGATGTTCGCGCGCTGCCGTGCGGGGCACGCTGGCTGTGTCTGCGGCCGGCGCGTCCATCTCGACGGCGATGGCGCGGCCATCGGCCAGGCGCAGCGCGGCTTCGAAGCTCTCGGCCAGGCGCTGCTGCATGTCGGCGCGCGCGCGCAGCCGGTCGATCACCACGTCGATGTCGTGCTTCTCGGTCTTCTTGAGCTTGGGCAGGTCGTTGTATTCGTAGGTCTCGCCGTCCACCCGAAAGCGCACGTAGCCCGCCGCCTGCATCTCGGCGAAGAGTTCGAGGAACTCGCCTTTTTTCTCGCGCGCCACCGGCGCCAGGATCATCAGCCGGGGCTCGCCGGGCAGCGCGAGCACCGTATCCACCATCTGCGAGACGGTCTGCGCCTGCAGCGGCAGGTGATGGTCGGGGCAGTAGGGCGTGCCGGCGCGCGCATACAGCAGGCGCAGGTAGTCGTGGATTTCGGTGACGGTGCCCACGGTGGAGCGCGGGTTGTGGCTGGTCGCCTTCTGCTCGATGCTGATGGCCGGCGACAGGCCCTCGATCACGTCGACGTCGGGCTTGTCCATGAGCTGCAGGAACTGCCGCGCATAGGCCGACAGGCTTTCGACATAGCGGCGCTGGCCTTCGGCGTACAGCGTGTCGAAAGCCAGGCTCGACTTCCCCGAGCCCGACAGGCCGGTGATCACTACCAGCTTGTTGCGCGGGATGTCGAGGTCGACATTCTTCAGGTTGTGCGTGCGAGCGCCGCGGATGCTGATGCGTTGCTGCGCGAGCATGGCACCGAGGTAGGCGTCATCGGGGGTGGCGTTCACTGGCGGGGAGTCCGTTTTCTAGGCAACCGGACATGATAGACCCCCGCGGATTTCAGCGCTCGACGGGTGGATCCTTTGCCGCCGTGCCCGGCCCGGGCGTGCCGATGGCGCCGCGCAGCATGTGCTCGGCCAGCGTCTCGTACAGTGGCCGGCTGATCATGCGCGAGACCAGGCTCGCGAGCATGGCGCATGCCATCAGGCTGAGCACCATCGAATGGCCGTCGACCATCTCCATCACGATGATGAACGCCGTCAGCGGCGCCTGCGTCACGGCGGCCAGGAAACCCGCCATGCCCATGGCGATGAGGGCCGGCCCGAGGTCGGCACCGGCGAGCTGCGCAATGCCGTCGCCGATGCCCGCGCCGATCGACAGCGAAGGGGCGAAGATGCCACCCGGCACGCCGCACCAGGCCGTGATCCAGGTAGCGATGAATTTGAGCAGCGTGTAGAGCGGTGTCAGCTCGTCGTGGCCCGCCAGCATCTGCTTGACGGCCTCCGAACCGGCGCCGAAGGTGACGCCGCCCGTCACCAGCCCGATCACCGCCACCAGCAAGCCGCCCGCGGCGGCAAAACGCACCGGCGCCCGTGCCCGCCACCGGTTCAGGCGCTCGGGCGCGCCGGTGAGCGAGGCGATCATGAGCCGCGCGAAAAGCCCGCCCGCCGCGCCGCTGACCAGGGCCACGGCCATCCCCGGACCCAGCAGGCGCCAGCCGAGCTGCGGCACGCGGATGATCCCGAAGTAGCTGAGGTTGCCGAAGGCCGACACCGCCACCAGGCCCGCCAGCACGATGCCGGTGATGATCACGCCACTCGCGCGTGCCTCCAGCCGTCCCGACAGCTCCTCGATGGCGAACACCACGCCGGCCAGCGGGGCGTTGAAGGCCGCGGCGATGCCGGCCGCCCCGCCCGCCACCAGCAAGGCGCGGGTGTCGATGGTGCTCTGGGGCGACAGCCAGCGCCGCGCATGCTGCATCACGCCGGCGGCCACCTGCACCGACGGCCCCTCGCGGCCGATCGAAAGCCCGGCCGCAAAGCCGGCGACGCCCAATCCGATCTTGGCGACCGTCAGCCGCAGCGAGGCGAAGAGGCCGCGTTGCTCGGGCGGCAGCGCCGGGTCGAGTGCCGCCTTGATCTGCGGGATTCCCGAGCCGGCCGCACCGGGGAACCAGCGCCGGGTCACCCAGACGATGCCGGCCGTCACGGCGGGTGTCCACAGCAGGATCGCCCAGGGCGCTGTGTGATGCAGCCGCTCGAACAGCCCGAAAGCCCACTCGGCCGCAATGGTGAAGCCGACCACGAACAGCCCGGCCGCCACGGCATAGCCCAGCACGATCGCCCGGTCCATCCACAGGCGCCAGCTGGAGAGCTCGGCGCGCAGGTTATCGAAGAAATTGGGCTCGTGATTCATCCTGTGACGGATTCTGACGCTTCCTTCACGCCGACTGGCGCGCTGCGGCATCGGCAGGCCGCAGGCGAGGGGCCGAGCATGGATAATCGCCGGTTTCCTTCTCCTTTCATCCTTCATCAGGGGCAGTGCACATGGCATCGGTCAACAAAGTCATCCTCGTCGGCAATCTCGGCCGTGATCCCGAAACACGCACCTTCCCGAGCGGCGACCAGGTCTGCAATGCGACCCTGGCCACCACCGACAAGTGGAAAGACAAGCAGAGCGGCGAAATGCGCGAAGCCACCGAATGGCACCGCCTCGTGTTCAACGGCCGGCTGGCCGAAATCGCTGCGCAGTACCTGCGCAAGGGCTCGCAGATCTACGTCGAAGGCCAGATCCGCACCCGCAAGTACAACGACAAGGACGGCGTGGAAAAGTACGCGACCGACATCCGCGTCGACCAGATGCAGATGCTGGGCAGCCGCCAGGGCATGGGCGGCCCGTCGTCGGGCGGCGGTGACGACGATGGCGGCTATTCGCAAGGTGGCGGCGGTGGTTACGGCGGTGGCCGCAACGAAGGCGGCGGTGGCGGTGGCTATGCACCCCGTGCGGCCGCCCCGGCCGCGCCGCGCGCACCCGCTGCGCGCCCTGCGCCCGCCCCGGCCAAATCGTCGTCGGGCTTCGACGACATGGACGACGATATTCCGTTCTGATCCATCAGGCCGCGTCGGTCTCCCACGGGCTCGTCTTCACGGACGCGCCCGTTTTTTTTGGGCGCGGCGCCCCCTTGTCCTGCGCGCAGAAAGCGCGACTGGCTGACAAGCCAAGCCTGCCGCTGCTGCAAGAATGCGCGGGGTCGCCGTTGCACGGCTTGCTTTGGAGCATGGGATCATGGAGACAGCTCGTCAGCACAAGGAACGCGGCCGCACGAAGCGCCGCGGCGGCCTCTCGCGGGCATCCGTGTGACCGCGGCGCCACCTCCCCTCGACGCGACGCGCGCCGAGGCGGTACTCGCCGAGGGCCAGGCCGTTGTGGAACGGTTGCTGCCATTGACCGGCGCGGGTGCTGGTGCGTCGCTGGAACTGCAGGAGCATCTGGCGTCGGCCTGGTTGTCGCAGATCGATGCGCTGGGCGCACTGGATCGTCCCGACGACGTCGTGGCGGTGGCGGACGCGTTGTGTGCGCATTTCGAGCCCCGTCCCCGCAATCCCATCGATCCCGTGATGGAGGTCGCAGCGCCTGCGGCATGGCCCTGGATCGCGCGAGCGATGTGCGAAAAGGCCATGGCGCTGGGCGGCAGTGGCCACCACGATGCCGCACTCGCGTTGCTGCAGGACGTTCAGCAGCGCTTTGGCGATGCCCAGCGACCCGCGTTGCGGCAATGGGTCGCCAGCGCCGGCCTCGAAGAGGCCCGGCTGCGTGCCAGCCTGGGCGCAGTCTTTGCGCGGGTGGACATGGTGCGGCATTGCCAGCGCCTGATCGAGCGCTTCGGCGGCGACGAGGCGCCTGCCATCCGGCTGGTCGTGGCGCGCACGCGCGCCTGGCAGGCCCGCCTGCTGTCCCGGCTCGATCACGACGAGGACGCATTGGCGGCCTACACCTCGCTGCATGCCGATCTGCAATCCACGCCCGATCCGGCACTGCAGGAGCAGGCTGCCGACGCGCTGCACGCCAAGGCGCGTCTTCTGCAGGAACGCGGGCGCACCGACGAAGCCCGCGTTGCGCTCCAGGCGCTGATCGACAGCTTCGCGGATGCGCAACATTCCGGCGTGCGCCAGACGCTCGCACTCGCGCACATGGACCAGGCCTACGAACTGCAGCGCATCCGGCTGGAGGGCGACGGCGACATGGACGGCATCGATGCCGACGCGCGGGTCATCGATGCGTGCGATGCGCTGCTGCACGCCCATGAACACAGCACCGACACGGTCGTATTGCGCTGCGTGAACCAGGCGCTGCGACTGAAAGCCGGCGTGCTGCGCGAACGTGCCCTTGAGCGCGACGCTGACACAGATAACGACGACCATGCGATGGCCGATGCGTTGACCGAGCAGCAATGGGCCCGCTATGCCGACCATCCCGACGCGCAGGTTCAGCAGCAGGTGGTGCTGGCCATGCTCGACCGCTTGCTCGCGCTCGACGATCCGAGGCAGACGCTGTCCGGCTGCAGCCGGCTCCTGGACCGTTTCGCCAGCGCGCAGGCCGAGCGCCTGCAGCCGCCGCTGGCACGCGCGCGGCGCCTGCAGGCGTGGTGCCTGCGCGTGCTCGGCCGCACGGAGGAGGCACGGGCCGCGCTGATCGCGTTGGACGCACGCCATGGCGCATCGCACGACCCGTCGGTCCAGCGCCAGGTGATCGAGGGCCGCATCGAGCATGCGCGGTTGCTGCGCGGCACCCGGGATTTCGCCGGTGCGCTGGCGGTGCTCGATGCCATTGCGCCCGATCTCGGCGCCGATGCAGATGCCGACGCCGACTTGCGCAAGGCCGTGGCGCTTGCCATGGACCTGCGCGTCGATCTCTGGAAAGACCAGGCACCCCCCGCGCATCCGCAGCAGAGTGGCAAGGACGAGACGGGCGCTGCCATCGCCGTGGAAGTCACGCCTGCCGAGCTGCAGCGGGCCGAGGCGGTCGAGGCACTGACCCGGCGGTTCGCCGCCGATGCGTCGCCGGACATCCGGGCGATCGTGGCCCACGCGCTGTACGCGCTGGCAGTGGACTGGCGGGAACACCTGCACTTCCAGCGGGCCATCGACACCTATGCCGATTACCTGCAACGCTTTGCCGCCGATACCAGTGCGTCGATCGAGACCATCACGGCCAGCGCCTATCTCAATCAGGCCTATGTGCTGATGATGCTGCTGGACCGCGATGCCGAGGCGCTGCCGTTGTACGACGCGCTGGTCGCGCGCTTTGCCCATGCCACCAGCGCCGAGATGCGGGACACGCTGGCTCGGGCGGGGGCCAGCCGCCTGACCTGCCTGAACCGGCTGCAGCGCCAAGGTGTGGCGGTGAGCTACGGCGACCACTGCGAAGACCTGTCGCTGGCCCAGCGCGACGCCATTCAGGCGACCATCGAGCGCGGTCGCGTGCTGTCCGTCGCGGGCAAGGAACGCGAAGCCATCGCCTGCTATGACGAGGTGCTCGGTGCGCACGTTGAGTCGCTGCACCCCGAATTGCGGCGCCAGTGCCTGGACGCCATGGTGCGCAAGGCCTACAGCCTGTCGCGACTGTCCCAGAGGGAGGCGGCGCTGGCGGTGAACGACGAGGTCATCGCACGCTATGGCGACGAGCTGTCGACCTCGGCCGAGGAGGACGTGGCGCTCGCCATGTCGAACCGTGCGGTACAGCTCGACGCGCTGGGCCGACGCGAGGAAGAACTGCAGACCTACGACCTGATCATCGCGCGCTGGCGTGATTCCAGTGTGCCTTACCTGCGCCAGCGCGTGGCCAGCGCGCGGTACTGCAAGGCACTGACGCTTTCCGACACCGACCTCAAAACGGCGTTGGCGATCTACCAGCACGTGATGGACACCTGCCTGAATGCGCGGGAGGCCGCCATCCGGCTCGAAGGCGCCAAGTCGGCGGCCAACCGGAGTTTTCGTCTGCGCAGCGCCGGCCGCTACGACGAGGCCCTGGCCTGCAGCCAGGCGCTGTTGCAGGCCTGCGGCGAGGAAACCGACGTGGCCATCGCAGCGCAATGCGTCAAGGTGCGCATCGGCATGGCGCGCACCTACGGCAAGACCGGACAGGTGGCGCGCCAGGCCGAGATGCTGCAGGCGCTGTTGGCGCTGCCGCCCACCGCATTGACCGACGCCCAGCGCAGCGAACTGCAGGCGGAATACCGCCTGCTCGCACCTGTCGCCACGCCGCTCGGCAAGGCCGCGCACGCGCTCGGCCGCTGGTTCGGCAAGCGCCGGCAGCCATGACGACGCGCCCAGCAGGCCATCGGCCACTGGCCCAACGAATGAACACTTGCCAGCGTCATCCATGACCATCAACCTCCAAACCCTGAAATGCGCCGAATGCGGCAGCGGCATGCTGCAACGCACGGGTCTCAATCAGTACGTCTGTGCGCACTGCGGCTCGGTCTCCGTGGTGGAGGACGACGTCTCGGACCGACTCGATCGCGTGCTCGACCAGGTCAAGGACGCGGCGGCCCAACGCCTGAATGCGGAGCAGGGTGCGCGCCAGAAGCAGGCCATTCGCACAGCAGCCCTCGTGCTGGGCGGCATCGCGTGCTTCGTGATCCTCACGCTCGCGTTGAGCAGCTTCGTCGGAAACCGTCGGGGGAACCGCCCCAGTCCGATGGCCATCGTCGACAAGCCGATCCCGGTCGACCTGCTCAAGCTCGTCGATGTGCGCGAAGTGCTGACGGGCGGTTCGCAAAGCGCCAAGCTGCTGGTCGTGGCACGCAATGAAACCGGCAAGGTGCTGGAGCGGCCCGGCCTGGAAGCGACCTTCTACGACGGCGAGACCAAGCTGGGCAGCGACAGCGAGACCCTGCCGGTCGATCTGCTCATGCCTGGCGAGTCGGCAGCCGTGCTGCTCGACCTGCCCCGCGGTGAGGGCCGCGTGACGCGCCAGGAATTGACAGTCAAGCGTCTCTCCGAGCCCCGCGGCAGCGTGGAAGGACCGTCGTTGGCCTTCTCCCGCGTGCGGCTGGTGCAGCAGGGGCCCAACGATCTTCGCCTGGTCGGGCGACTGGTCAACACGCGCGAAGGCGTGACGATCGCTGGCGCGCAGGTCCTGGTCACGCTCTACGACGACCGCGGCGCGGTGATCGGCTTCGGCCAGGGCTATGCGCAGGCCTCCGAGCTCAAGCCGGGCGAGCGTTCGTCGACGGAAGTGCGCCTGGTCCGCTTCGGCGGATCGTCGGTGCCGGTCGCGGCATGGGACTACCGCATCGGTTACAGCGTGACGGCGGGGGACGGCTCGCGTGCAGCGGTGCGCAGCGCGCAACGCACCGTTCGCACGGCCAGTGGCCCCGAAGCCTTCAATCCCGACCTGCGGATGAGCACGGAGGACCTGCTGGCCGACGACAGCGAGCGCTTCGACCTGGCGCAGCTCGAGCTGCTGCCGCTTATTCCGGGCCTCAACACGATCCGCCAGCGCACCTACATGACCGAGCTGGTGAACCGCAGCAAGGACGTGATCGCCGTCACGCCGTCAGCAGTGATCTCGCGCTTCGACGGGAACGAACTCGACGGCACCACGCGTCTCGACGGCCTGGCCTACCTGTACCCCGGCGAGCGCTTTCCGGTGCAGGTGGACCCGCGCCGCGCCGACCGCATCACGCAGACGCGTGTCGAGTGGAAGCCGCTGCGCAAGGCCGCGCTGCCGGGGCCGCGCGTGCCACTGGAAGTGCGGGTGGAGGGCACCAAGGCCGAGCTGGGGAGCGTGCTGCTCAACTTCAGCCAGCGCTTTGTCTACAAGGCGGTCACGGTCAAGGGCAGCGTGAAGAACCCCGGGACGGGCATCGTTCGCAAGCCGCGTGTGTGGGTGAGCCTTCGCGACCGCCAGGGCCAGCTCACCGGCTTCAAGTCGGTGGACAACCTGACGGCGATCGCACCCGGTGACAGCGTGCCGTTCGAAGTGCGCATCGAGCAACAGGGGCGCGACTTCGCGACGGTCGACACGGTCTACCAGACCGGGGATTAGCCTGCGCAAGCAAGGATGACCCGATCGCGCGATCATGGGGCCATCATGACCGCGTTCTCCATCCTCGACCTGTCCCCGATCTGCGAAGGCAGCGATGCCGCGCAGTCGTTCAAAAACTCGCTGGCGCTCGCGCAGCACGGCGAAAAGTTCGGCTACCGCCGCTACTGGCTGGCCGAGCACCACGGCATGCCGGGCATCGCCAGTGCGGCGACCGCGGTGCTGCTGGCCTACGTCGGCGCAGGCACCTCGACCATCCGCATCGGCGCGGGCGGCGTGATGTTGCCCAACCATTCGCCGCTGGTGATCGCCGAGCAGTTCGGCACGCTCGAATCGCTCTACCCCGGCCGCATCGACCTTGGCCTGGGCCGCGCGCCGGGCTCCGACCAGCGCACCGCACAGGCGCTGCGGCGCAACCTCGAGTCTGACTCCGACCAGTTCCCGCAGGACGTGGTCGAGCTGATGGATTTCATGAGCAAGTCGCCGCGCCAGCCAGTGATGGCCGTGCCAGGCCGCGGGCTCGAGGTGCCGGTCTGGATCCTCGGCTCCAGCACCTTCGGCGCGCAACTGGCGGCGCACCTCGGCCTGCCTTACGCCTTCGCGTCGCACTTCGCGCCACAGCAGATGATGCAGGCCATTCGCATCTACCGCGAGACCTTCAAGCCCTCTGCCCAACTTGCCAAGCCGTACGTGATGCTGGGCTTCAATGCCTTTGCGGCCGAAACCGACGAGGAAGCGGTCTTTCGCGCCAGCTCGTGGCAGCAGGCCTTCGTGAACCTGCGCAGTGGCCGCCCGGGCCGGTTGCCACCGCCGGTGAAGGATTACTACGCCAACGTCGGCCCGTCGGAGCGCGCGCTGCTCGACTCGGTGCTGTCCTGCTCGGCCGTGGGCTCGCCCGAGACGGTGCGCGCCGGTCTGGCCGCCTTCATCGAGCGCACCGGCGCCGACGAACTGATGATCACCTCGCAGGTGCACGACCATGCGGCGCGGCTGCGGTCTTACGAGATCGTGGCGTCGCTCAAGGTGGCGTGACGGACGACGTTGTAGCTTTCTTGCGCCAGGGGCGCGACGAAGTGGCGGGTGATTTGGTCGAATGCTGTGTCCGTCGTCTCAAAGGGGTGCACGCCCTAGAGGTTTCGAGCGCGCGAGCCGATTTCATCGCACGTCTTTTTGGGAGGCTGCCACCCACGCGCACAGCGATGGGCCGCGTCAGTCGCATCGCTGGAAGCGCACGCATTCGGGCACCACGTGAATCTCCGTCAGGACATTCTCTGAATCGACGTGGCGCGAGGTGAACTTGACCCACGCACCCTCGGCAACGCCGTCCAGCAGCGAGCGATCCTTGACCCTGAACGTCTGTGTCATGAATGGGATCTTCGCGCGTGGCAGAAGCTTCAGCCGGACATAGGACTTGTCATCGATCTCCACGTGCAAGGATACGACGCGTGCGCGTGTGAATACCGTGGCGGTGGCTGGAGTTTCCGACGGTGCCGGGTTGGCGGTTTGGGCCTGTGCGCTGGCCATTGCGATGAGGGCAAAGGCACAGGTCGCGGCGGTGCGGAGTCTGTTCACGCGCTGTCTCCAAAGGGCCGACCGTCTGGCAGCCGTGGCGGGCATGGAAAGTGGCTCGTCGAGATTCTGCCGCATTGACGAATGGTCGGCTCTGAACAGGGGAGCGAAGTCTGAACCCGCTTTGCGTTGAATTCAGCGGGGTCTTCGACAGGCTCGATTCTCTATTTACGCGCGTTCAATTTCTTGGCAAAAAGCCGCTCACACAAGCCACGCAACCAGCGATTCGCCGGCTCCTGGTTGTAGCGGGTATGCCAGTGCTGCTTGACGGTGAAGGGGGGCACAGGCACAGGGCAATCAAAGACAGCGAGCCCGTTGGTGCGGGCCAGTGTCTCGCCGATCTGGCGCGGCACGGTGGCCACGAGGTCGGTGGTCGACACGATCGCAGCCAGTCCCAGGAAGCCGGGTAGCTCCAGCAAAATGCGCCGTTTGACGCGTTGCCGCAGCAGCGCCGCCTCCAACAACTGAACACCCGTCCCGCCGACGATGCCGATGTGTGCTTCGGCCTTGAAGTCGCGCAGGCCCATGCCTTTTGCGGTAATTCTCGGGTGTCGGGCATTGACCAGGCACACCCAGTCTTGCGGAAACAGCACCTGTTGATAGAAGCCTGACTCGAGCCATGGCACCAGTCCAATCGCAAGGTCGGCTTGGCCCGTTTGCAGCGCCTGTCCAGTTTGCCCATCGATGCGTGCAGCCTCCAGGCGGATGCCGGGCCCGACGGCGCGGACGTGCGCGAGCAGTTGCGGCAGCAGCGTGATGTGGCTCGCATCTGTCATGCAGATACGGAAGCGCCGCGTGGAGCTCGACGGGTCGAACGCTTCGGATGGCGCGGCCACACGACGCAACGCCGCGAGTGCCTCGCGCGCCGGAACGATCAGTTCTTCCGCGCGCGGCGTCGGCTGCATGCCTGCCGCAGTCCGCACGAACAGCTCGTCGCCAAGCTGCTTGCGCAGCCGGCCCAGCCAGTTGCTCACGGTTGGCTGGCTCTGACCGAGCTGCTCGGCCGCACGCGTCACGCTCTGCGTGGTGTAGATCAGGTCGAACAGGCGCAGCAGCTTGAGGCTGAGCAAGCCCGCGCTCGCATCGAGGTTGTCGTCGTCGGCATTCATGTCAAAACGGAATGTAGACCATTCACCCTATGTCATGGACGAGATGTTCATCGACACCTATCGTCAAGGCATTCCTTCGGGACACACCTTCGAGAGACAGGCTATGAAAATCTATTTCCTGGGCGCCGGCGCCCTCGGCTGTGCCATCGGCGGCACCCTTGCGGCGGGCGGGTCGGACGTCACGCTCATTGATCCGTTTCAGGCGCACGTCGACGCCATCAACCGCGACGGCCTCCTCATGAAGTACGGCGACTTGGAACGCCGCGTCAAGGTGCGCGCATCGACCAGCGTGGAGGGGCTGGCGCCAGCCGACCTGGTGATCGTGCTGGTCAAGTCGTTCCACACCCGCTCGGCCATCGAAGGCGCCTTGCCGATCATCGGCCCTGACACCGCGCTGATGTCGCTGCAGAACGGCATGGGCCACGAGGAGATCCTGGCTGACGTCGCTGGCCGTGGGCATGTGCTGGCCGGCAAGACCTACGTTGGCGGCGTGTTGCTCGGTCCGGGCCACATCATTGCCGGCACGCGTGGCAAGCGCACGGTGATCGGCGAACTCGACGGCCACGTGAGCGAACGCGCCAGGGCCATCGCGGCCGAGTTCGATCGTGCCGGGCTGCCTTGCGAAGTCAGCGACAACATTTTGGGCGTGATGTGGGACAAGCTGCTCATCAACGTCTCGACCGGGGCGCTGAGCGGCATCACGGGCCAGGTGTACGGCAGCCTCTACGCGGTGCCCGAGATCGAGGCCACGGCCATCGCGGCCGTGACTGAAGCGATGGCCGTCGCACAGGCGATCGGCGTGAAGCTGTCGATCAAGGCGGCGCGCGATGCCTGGGTGATGGCCGCCGAAGGCCTGCCCTACGAGTTCAAGACCTCCATGCTGCAGAGCCTGGAGAAGGGTTCCATCACCGAGATCGATTTCATCAACGGCTCGGTGGTGCGCGCCGGGCTCGCGCACAACGTGCCGACGCCGGTGAACCAGACGCTGGTGGCCGCCATCAAGGGCATCGAACGCCGGCTGGAGGCGAAATGAGCACGCCGCGCGCCTATGTGGAACACGTCGCCATCTGGGTGAAGGACATCCATTGGCACATCAGGTTCTTCCACGACGTCTGCGGTATGACGATGCGCGAGGTACAGGGCACGCTCGAAGAGCCGGTCCAGTACTGGACCCTCGGCGGCATGCAGTTCATGGCCAAGCCGGACCACGCAGGGCCTGAGGGTCGCCTCGGCCACCTCGGCGTGATGTGCGAAGACCTCGAGGCCGCTCTGGCCGCGGCACAGGCTTTCGGCGTGACCGAAATGCCCCAGGGCCGCAACTGGCTGCGCCTGCCGGACGGCCTGGCCGTCGAATTCATCCAGGCCAGCGAGGGCGCCGTGGCGCGCGCTCTGGCCATCGATCCTCGCGCCTGAAGAGCCGTGAAGAGCCGCCACCCACTTCATCCAAAGAGAGACACCCCATGACCACCTTGACCATTGAAGACCAATACTGGGACGACGCCGTCGTCGGCCAGGAATGCATCAGCCCGCCCTACGAAGTGACGGAGGCCCGCGTGATGGCCTATGCCGACCTCACCGGCGACCACACCCCCGTTCACACGGACGAAGCCTATGCACGCACCACACCGTTCGGCACCCGCGTGGCGCACGGGTTGTTCGGTCTGTCGGTGGCCGACGGACTCAAGACGAAAAGCGACATGCGCTTCATGCCGGGCATGTCGCTTGGCTGGGAATGGCGCTTCGTCGCCCCCATCAAGCTCGGCGACACGGTGCGTGTGAAGTTCCACGTCGGCAGCAAGCGCGAATCGAAGAGCAAGCCCGGCTGGGGCATCCTCGTGCTGCCGTCCGAGCTCATCAACCAGCGTGACGAGGTTGTGCAACAGGGCGAGCACCGCGTGATGGTGCCGAGGAAGCCATCATGAGCACGTCACCGAAACAAGCGCTGCCGCTGGCCGGCTTCCGCGTCATCGACTACAGCCACTTCCTGGCCGGACCCTATGTCGGGCGCTGCCTCGCCGCACTCGGTGCGGAAGTCATCAAGGTCGAGCGCCCCGGCACGGGCGATGCGGGGCGTCAGCATGCGTGGTTTGTGGGCGAACACAGCGGCTATTTCCTGCAGCAGAACATGGGCAAGAAAGGGCTCAGCGTCAACACGAAGGACCCGCGCGGCCGCGCATTGATGAAGAAGCTGGTCGACAGCGCCGACGTGTTCGTCGAGAACTACCGCCCCGGCGCGCTCGACAAGCTCGGCCTGGGCTATGCCGAACTCGCCGAAACCAACCCCGGACTCGTGTACTGCTCGATCTCGGCCTACGGCCACACCGGCCCCGACTCGCACCGCGCCGGCTTCGGTCTCATCGCCGAGGCCAAGAGCGGCATCATGCAGATGGTCGGCAACCCGGGTGAGGCGCCGCCGCTCCTGCGCATCTCGCTGGGCGACATGTACACCGGCATCCATGCGGTCGCCGCGATCAATGCAGCCCTGCTGGGACGCGTGAAGTCTGGCCGCGGGCAGCACATCGACATGGCGCTGTACGACACGCTGGTGTCGATGCACGAGTACGCGGTGCAGTGCTACACGCTGTCCAACGGACAGGAAGTGCCGGTGCAGACCGGGCACGACATGCCCAATTCCACGCTCTACGGCGTGTTCCGCGCACAGGACGGTGACCTTGTCATCGCCGCACAGGTGGACGACGCGTGGAAGCGATTTGCCGCGCTGGTCGAAAACAATGGGGGCCCTGCAGGCTTCGGCGGCGACACGCGGTTCCACGCTTCGGCCGGGCGCAATGCCCATCGCACGGAGATCCTCGGGGTGGTGAAGCCGTGGGTTGCAGCGCAGCCGGTTGCCCAGGTGCTGAAGATGCTGGACGGCATCGATGTGCCTGCGGCCAAGGTTCAACGCATCGACGAGGTGCTGGCCGATCCTCAGATTCGCGCGCGCGGCATGGTGATCGAGCAGGACCACCCGGTGCTCGGAAAAATCAGCCTGCCGAACTTGCCCTTCCGCATGTCGGGGTGCGACACCTCGATCGCGCAGGTGGCGCCGGAACTGGGCGAGCACAACGCGGAAATCGCGGCGAGCCTCGGCTTCGACGCCGCGCAGATCGCCGACATGCAGGCCGACGGCGTGCTCTACAGCAAGTAAGGAGACGTGATGACCGACAAGTACGCCGTGATCGGCAATCCGATAGGACACACGAAGTCGCCGATGATCCACGGCAGCTTCGCCGAAGCGACCGGGCAGGACATCGATTACCAGGCCATCGAGGGCTCGCTCGACCGTTTTTCCGACGACGTGCACGCCTTCCGCAAGGCAGGCGGGCGAGGCATGAACGTCACGGCCCCCTTCAAGCTGCAGGCCTACGCGCTGGCCACCGAACGGCTCGAACGCGCCGAGCTCGCCGGGGCCACCAATGCGCTCAAGTTCGAGGGCGACCGCATCATGGCGGACAATTTCGACGGCGTCGGTTTGACCAACGACATCCAGCGCAACCTGGGCTTCTTGCTCAAGGGCTCGCGCATGCTGGTGATCGGCGCTGGCGGCGCGGTGCGCGGCGCACTGCTGCCCTTTCTGGCGCAACAACCGAAGTTGGTGGTCGTGGCGAACCGCACGGAGACAAAGGCCATCGACCTTGCAAGGCAGTTCGCCGGGCACGGCGACATGCAGGGCTGTGGCTACGACGATCTGGCCGGAGAGCGATTCGACATCGTCATCAATGGCACGTCGGCCAGCCTCAAGGGGGAGCTGCCGCCTCTGCCCGCCGAGACGCTGCAGGGCGCGCGACTGGCCTACGAGCTCGCCTATGGCAAGGGGTTGACGCCCTTTCTGCGCTTGGCGCAGAACGCCGGAGTGCCGAAGCTGGCCGACGGCGTCGGCATGCTCGTGGAACAGGCGGCCGAAGCCTTCCTGTGGTGGCGCGGCGTGCGGCCCGACACGCGTGCCGTCATCGACCGCATGACCATCCCCCTGGTCTGACGCAGCGAGAGGCAGACAACACCATGGAAATCCTCATGTTGCATGGCATCAACCACAACATGTTCGGCAAGCGCGACCCGAAGCAATACGGCACGGTGACCTTGGCCGAGATCGACGCGCAATTGCAGGCGCTCGGCAAGGAACTCGGCGCCGAGGTCGAAAGCTTCCAGACCAATTGCGAAGGCGCGATGTGCGAGCGCATCCACCAAGGCTTCGTCGATGGCGTGGATGCCGTGCTCATCAACGCCGGCGCCTGGACGCATTACAGCTACGGCATCCGCGATGCGTTGGCCATCCTGACGGTGCCGGTCGTCGAACTGCACATGTCGAACATCCATGCGCGAGAGGCATTCCGCCATCACTCGGTGTTCGCGGAGATCGTGAAGGGACAGATTTGCGGATTTGGCGTCGACAGCTACCTGCTCGGTCTGCGTGCTGCGGTATCGGCCGCTGCGCACACGTTCTGAAAGCGCCAGCGAACGAGACCCATCAGGCCGGAAACGTCCCCGGCAGCAGGATCCGTTTGTCGACATTCCGGATGTCCGTGTGCCCGCAGAAGGCCATGGTCACGTCCAGTTCCTTGTGGATGAGCTGCAGCGCTTTGGTCACGCCGGCTTCGCCCATCGCACCCAGGCCGTAGGCCATCGCCCGGCCGATCATGGTGCCGCGGGCGCCGAGCGCCCAGGCCTTGAGCACGTCCTGGCCGCTGCGGATGCCGCCGTCCATCCAGACTTCGAGCTTGTCGCCCACCGCATCGACGATCGGCGGCAGCGCCTCGATGCTCGACGGCGCGCCGTCGAGCTGGCGGCCGCCGTGGTTGCTCACGACGATGGCGTCGGCGCCCACATCGACCGCCAGCCGCGCGTCTTCTTCCACCATGATCCCTTTGAGGATCAGCTTGCCGCCCCATTGCTGTTTTACCCACGCGATGTCGGCCCACGACAGCGTCGGGTCGAACTGCTCGTTGGTCCAGGCTGACAGCGACTTCATGTCGCTCACGCCCTTGACGTGGCCGACCAGGTTGCCGAAGGTGTGGCGCTTCGTGCCGAGCATGCCCATGCACCAGCCAGGCTTGGTGGCGAGGTTGAGGAGATTCCGGATGGTCGGCCGCGGCGGCGCGGTCAGGCCGTTCTTCAGGTCCTTGTGGCGCTGGCCGATCACCTGCAGGTCGAGCGTGAGCACCAGCGCGCTGCACTTGGCGGCGCGGGCGCGCTCGATCATGCGGGCCATCGATTCGCGGTCGCGCATCATGTAGAGCTGGAACCAGAAGGGCGCCGTGGTGTTCGCCGCAATGTCCTCGATCGAGCAGATGCTCATGGTCGAGAGCGTGAACGGGATGCCGAACTTCTCGGCCGCGCGCGCGGCGTGGATCTCGCCGTCGGCGTGCTGCATGCCGGTCAGGCCCACCGGGGCGATGGACACCGGCATCTTCACCGCCTGGCCCACCATCGTGGTGGCCAGCGAGCGGCCTTCCATGTTCACCGCCACGCGCTGGCGCAGCTTGATCTTCTTGAAGTCGTCGCTGTTGGCGCGGTAGGTGCTCTCGGTCCATGAGCCGGAGTCGGCGTAGTCGTAGAACATGCGCGGCACGCGCTTTTCGGCCAGGACGCGCAGGTCCTCGATGGTGGTGATGACGGTCATGGGAATGGATTCTGCGGGCGATCCCTGTGCAGCGGGCATGAAATCTGTTGCCAGGGCGCGTGAAGCTTTTTCATGCGCGTGCCCGGACTGGCCGCTGCGCGGGTCAGTCCCGCAGGGCGTGGCGCACCCAGTCGACGAAGGCCGCGCATTCCCAGCGCTCCAGCGTGCCGGGCTTCCAGCACAGGAAGTAGTCGTAGGGCGATTTCACGCTGTCGCGCGACAGGCGCACCAGGCGGCCGCTGTCGAGCCACGCATGGCCCAGTTTCAGGCGCATCAGGGCCACGCCGAAACCGGCGACGGCGGCGTCGAGCACCAGGCCCAGATCGTCGAATTGAGTGCCCGCGCTTGGCTCGGGCAGGCCGATGCCGCAGGCCTGGAACCACGTGCGCCAAGGCTCCAGCGGCGAGCGGATCAGGTGGGCGCGCGCCACCGCCGCGTCGGTGGCGAAGCCATCCAGCGGGCCGAGTTCCCGCAGGTAGTCGGGGCTGCAAACGGGACAGACCTCGTCGGACAGCAGGTGCATCGATTCGCGATCGGCAAAGGGCGCATTGCCGAAACGCAGTTCGATGTCCGCGTCTTCCAGTGGCGCATGGTGCGTGGGCAGCCCGAGCTGCAGCGTGAGTTCGATGTCCGGGTAGGCGTGCCGAAAGAGCGCCAGGCGCGGCAGCAGCAGCTGGCGCGAGAAGGTGGGTGTGACAGCCAGGCGCAGGCGGGTGGCCGCCGGACTGGGTGTGGTGGCACCGCGTCCGGGCACCTGCTGCAGCGCGGCGAGCGCCTCGCGCACGCGCGCCAGGTAGGCGCTGCCGTCGCTGCTCAGGCTGAAGTCGCCGCGTGCGAAGGCCTTGAAGCCGAGCAGCGCTTCCAGTTGCCGGATGCGGTGGCTGACCGCACTGGGCGTCACGTTCAGTTCCTCGGCGGCCTGGGTCACGCTGCGCAGGCGCGCGAGCGCCTCGAAAGCGAGCAGGTTCTGGATGGGCGGGATGCGCGGCGCGGACATGGCAGCCGATTGTGGCCGCAGCGCCGCGCCTGCGGCATCCCGCATTGCCCGTAGCCGGGCGCCGGATGGCCAGTGCGGGGACAATAGCGCCCCTATGGCAAAACAGCGCATCGTGGTGGGCTTGAGCGGCGGTGTCGATTCCGCCGTGACCGCGCACCTGTTGAAACAGCAGGGCCACGAGGTGGTCGGCATCTTCATGAAGAACTGGGAAGACGACGACGACAGTGAGTACTGCAGCTCGAACATCGATTTCATCGACGCGGCCAGCGTGGCTGACGTGCTGGGCATCGAGATCGAGCACGTCAACTTCGCGGCCGACTACAAGGACCGCGTCTTCGCCGAGTTCCTGCGCGAATACCAGGCTGGCCGCACGCCCAACCCCGACGTGCTGTGCAACGCCGAGATCAAGTTCAAGGCCTTCCTCGACCATGCGATGCGCCTGGGCGCCGAGAAGATCGCCACCGGTCACTATGCCCGGGTGCGCTTGAACGAGGGCGCGCAGCGGCACGAGCTGCTCAAGGGACTGGACCCCGCCAAGGACCAGAGCTACTTCCTGCACCGCCTGAACCAGGCACAGCTGTCGAAGACGCTGTTTCCGGTCGGCGAGCTGCACAAGACCGAGGTGCGCCGCATCGCCGACGAGATCGGCCTGCCGAATGCGAAGAAGAAGGACTCGACCGGCATCTGCTTCATCGGTGAGCGGCCGTTCCGCGAGTTCCTCAACCGCTACATCTCCAAGGAACCCGGCCCGATCAAGGACGAGCGTGGCCGCACGCTGGGCGAGCACCAGGGTCTGAGTTTCTACACGCTCGGCCAGCGTCAGGGCCTGGGCATCGGCGGCGTGAAGGCGCGCGGCGCGCAGCGGGGCGCGGGCGACCATTCGCCGTGGTTCGTGGCGCGCAAGGAGATGGCGACCAACACGCTGTGGGTGGTGCAGGGGCACGACCATCCGTGGCTGCTGTCGGCGGAACTTGAAGCCGACGACGTGAGCTGGACCGCCGGCGAGGCGCCAGCACCGGGCGCCTACGGCGCCAAGTCGCGCTACCGGCAGGTCGATGCGCCGTGCATTCTGTCGGCGGGCGCGGGCGCTGCGTTCCGGCTGTCCTTTGCCAACGCGCAATGGGCCGTCACCCCCGGCCAGTCGGCGGTGCTGTACGACGGTGAGGTCTGCCTGGGCGGCGGGGTCATCGCGAGCGCGACACCCGCGGCTTGAAGTCTTGAAGACCGGCCAGCCGCAGGCTCAGGCCGACGGTGGCCCTGCCGGCTGCGACACCGAGACGTCGAGATGGATCATCGACAGCGGGTGGCGCGCGCCTGCGAGGTGGTCTTCGATGCACTTGAGCACCAGCGGGCTGCGATGCCGCGCCACGCTGTCGCGCACTTCATCGGGCGTCATCCACAGCGTGCGTACGATGCCCGTGTCCAGCGCACGGCCGGCCTCGTGCGCACCCAGCGTGCCGCTGAAGGCAAAGCGAAGGTAGGTCACGTCCTGTTCTGCCGGTGGGCTGCGGGGCCGCTGGAATCGCGTCATGTACACGCCAATCAACGCAGTGGGCGTGAAGTGATGGGCCGTCTCCTCCAGCGCCTCGCGTGCGCAGCCCTCGGCCGGCGATTCGCCCGGATCGAGGTGGCCTGCCGGCGTGTTCAGGCGCAGGCCGTCGGAGGTTTCCTCCTCGATCAGCAGGAAGCGGCCGTCGCGCTCGATGATGGCGGCGACGGTCACATGCGGTTTCCAGCGTGTCATGGTCCTGACTGTAGCGCTGACGCGGGCCCGTGTGCTCACACGGTGCGCTGGACCCCTGAGAACTGCCAGATGCGCATCAGGTCGTCGTCCATCGATTCCAGCCGGTAGCCGAGCCCGTAGATTGCCGACAACAGGAAGCCGTTGGCGGGGCACAGATCGAGCTTGGAGCGCAGCCGAGAGATGTGCGTGTCGAGGGAGCGCGAAGGCTTGGCCGGCTTATTGCCCCATACCGCCTCGCGCAGGCGCTCACGAGACAACAGGCGTCCCATGTTCTGGAACAGGAACATGGCAAGCTCGTATTCCCGATGCTTGAGATCGATGGGCTGTCCGCGGAGCTCGAGCGCACAGACTTGGGGCGAGAAGCGGTACACCCCGAACACCAGTTCGGTCTCGTGCTGTGCCGGGTAGGCGCGTCTGAGCAGCGCAAGGACGCGGGCTGCCAATTCGCCCGCGCGAACCGGCTTGCCCACGAACTCGTCGGCACCAGCGCTCAGGCCCTCGACGATGTCCTCTTCCGTGCAGCAATCGGCAATGAACAGCACCGGCATGCGGCTGTGGAGCGCCTTGCGCAGCCAACGCAGGATCGCGAGGCCATACCGGTCGGGCAGCGACCAGTCGAGGATCAGCAAGTCGTAGTTCTGGTCGCGCAATTCGCGCAGCAGCGGCCGGCTTTCCTGAAAGGGGTGAAACTCATGGCCAAGGTGGTCCATGGCGTGCCGGATCAATTCCAGCCGACTCGGCTCATCGTCCAATGCAGCAATGCGCATAGTCCTCCCAGACTCGCTTTATTTATCTATGTGTGACGTCAGTTTAGATATCCGTCGACAAAAAAAAAGGCTTGTCGCGCGAGGCGGTGAGTGCGACTGTTAACTAGGTCACACAACCGCAACAACACCGTTATCAACTGTGAATCCGGGACGCCCGTTGCCGTCGGCGTCCGTGTCCGGAAGGTGACGTTGGCGGTATCCACTGCGGGTGAGACCCGAAGTGCAAACCTGGGGCCTTCAGTTAAGCTGCCGCGACACATCCAAGAACGACTGCAGTCCCGAGGAGAGTTTTATGCTGATAGGCGTGCCTGCCGAGACCACCGTGGGCGAAACCCGCGTGGCCGCAACGGCCGAGACGGTCAAGAAGCTCGTGGCACAGGGCCATGAGGTGCGGGTCCAGTCCGGTGCCGGCCTGGCCGCGAGCCTGACCGATGCGGCCTATGAAGCCGCTGGCGCACACATCACCGACCTGCAGGGCGCCTGTGCGGCGCAGATCGTGTTGAAAGTGCGCACGCCTTTCGACAACGAGGCCGCATTGATGCAGCCCGGCACCGTGGTCGTCGGCATGCTCAATCCTTTCGATGCAACTGGCCTGCAGCGGCTGGCCAGCGCCGGTCTCACGGCCTTCGCGCTGGAAGCCGCGCCGCGCACCACCCGTGCCCAGAGCATGGATGTGCTGAGTTCGCAGGCCAACATCGCGGGCTACAAGGCGGTCATGATCGCCGCAGACCTGTATCAGCGTTTTTTCCCGATGCTCATGACGGCGGCCGGCACGGTCAAGGCGGCGCGCGTGGTGGTGCTCGGCGTCGGCGTGGCGGGTTTGCAGGCCATTGCGACGGCCAAGCGCCTGGGCGCGGTCATCGAGGCGAGCGACGTGCGCCCGAGCGTCAAGGAGCAGGTCGAGTCGCTGGGCGGCAAGTTCATCGAGGTGTCCTACGACACCGACGAGGAAAGGGACGCCGCGCAGGGCGTGGGCGGCTATGCCAAGCCGATGCCCGCGAGCTGGCTGGCGCGCCAGCAGGTCGAGGTGGCCAAGCGCGTCGCGCTGGCCGACGTGGTGATCAGCACCGCGCTCATTCCGGGGCGCGCCGCACCCACGCTGGTGACCGAAGACATGGTCAAGTCGATGAAGCCCGGCTCGGTGATCGTCGACATCGCCGCGGGCAAGGGCCCGGGTGGCGTCGGCGGCAACTGCCCGCTGTCGGAGCCCGATCGCACCGTGGTCCGGCATGGCGTGACGATCGTGGGCGAGACCAACCTGCCGGCGCGTGTGGCAGCCGACGCCTCGGCGCTCTATGCGCGCAATGTGCTCGACTTTCTCAAGCTCATCGTCACCAAGGAGGGCGGTCTGAAGATCGACCTCGAGGACGACATCGTTGCCGCCTGCCGCATGACGCAGGACGGCCTGGTCACAAGGAAGTAAGCCATGGATCCCGTCTCCCACACCGTCATCAACCTGATCATCTTCGTGCTGGCCATCTACGTGGGCTACCACGTGGTCTGGACCGTCACGCCCGCGCTGCACACGCCGCTGATGGCCGTGACCAATGCCATTTCCGCCATCGTGATCGTGGGGGCCATGCTGGCTGCCGCACTCACCGAAACCACGCTGGGCCGGACCATGGGCGTGCTGGCCGTGGCGCTGGCTGCGGTCAACGTCTTCGGCGGCTTTCTGGTCACCCGGCGCATGCTGGAGATGTTCCGCAAGAAGGAGCGCAAGGCCGCGCCCGCCAAGGCAGACGGCGCCAGGGGAGATGCAGCATGAGCGCCGCGCCGGGTCGCCCCGCGCAGGCTCGCACCGCAGTGCGCAGCACGGAGGTCTCCAAATGAGCATGAACGTCGTCACGCTGCTGTACCTGGTGGCTTCGGTCTGCTTCATTCAGGCCTTGAAGGGCCTGAGCCATCCGACCACCTCGATCCGCGGCAACGCCTTCGGCATGGCGGGCATGCTCATCGCCGTGCTCACGACGGCGGCGCTGATCGTCGAGCTCTCCGGCGGCAAGGCCATCGGCATGGGTTGGGTGCTGCTCGGCCTGCTGGTGGGCGGCACCGGCGGCACCCTCGCTGCCAAGCGTGTCGAAATGACCAAGATGCCCGAGCTGGTCGCCTTCATGCACAGCATGATCGGCCTGGCTGCTGTGTTCATCGCGGTGGCGGCCGTGGCCGAGCCGTGGGCCTTTGCCATCGCGGCGCACGGCGAGCCGATTCCGGGTGGCAACCGCATCGAGCTGGCGCTGGGTGCCTTCATCGGTGCGGTCACCTTCACCGGCTCGATCATCGCGTTTGGCAAGCTCTCGGGCAAATACAAGTTCCGTCTGTTCCAGGGCGCGCCGGTGCAGTTCAAGGGCCAGCATGCGCTCAACGCGGTGCTTGGCCTGGCAGCGGCGTTCTTCATCTTCGGCTTCTGGCATTCGCAGAGCTGGCTGGACATCGTGCTGGTGATCGCGTTGGGTTTCGCGCTGGGTGTGCTGCTCATCATCCCGATCGGCGGTGCCGACATGCCGGTGGTGGTGTCGATGCTCAACAGCTACTCGGGCTGGGCGGCCGCGGGCATCGGCTTCAGCCTGAACAACGCGATGCTGATCATTGCCGGCTCGCTGGTGGGCAGCTCGGGCGCGATCCTGAGCTACATCATGTGCAAGGCGATGAACCGCTCGTTCTTCAACGTGATCCTGGGCGGCTTCGGTGGCGATGCGACGGCCGCCGCCGCCGGGAGCGCGGTGCAGCGCAGCGTGAAGACCGGCAGCGCCGACGACGCAGCCTTCGTGCTGGGCAATGCCGAGACGGTGGTGATCGTGCCCGGCTACGGCCTGGCGGTGGCGCGGGCGCAGCACGCGGTCAAGGAACTCGCCCAGAAGCTCACGGACAAGGGCATCACGGTGAAGTACGCCATCCATCCGGTGGCCGGCCGCATGCCGGGCCACATGAACGTGCTGCTGGCCGAGGCCGAAGTGCCCTACGACCAGGTGTTCGAGATGGAAGACATCAACGGCGAATTCGGCCAGGTCGACGTCGCCATCATCCTGGGCGCCAACGACGTGGTGAACCCCGCGGCGCACACCAAGGGCAGCCCGATCTATGGCATGCCGATTCTGGAGGCCTACAAGGCCAAGACGGTGATCGTGAACAAGCGCTCGATGGCGGCGGGCTACGCGGGGCTGGACAACGAGCTCTTCTACATGGACAAGACGATGATGGTTTTCGGCGATGCGAAGAAGGTGGTCGAGGACATGGGCAAGGCCATCGAATAGGATGGTGCATTCCCGTTCTTTGGCCGCGAGCGCCTCTGCATGAGGCGCTCCGTTTTTTGGAGAGAGACAAACAATGAGTGACCGTCCCTGGCTCGACAGCTATCCCGTGGGTGTGCCCGCCGACATCGACCCTTCGCGCTACGCGTCGCTGGTCGCGCTGATGGAGGAGAGCTTCTCGAGCTACGCCGACCGCACCGCGTACAGTTTCATGGGCCGCGACGTTGGCTATGCCGAGGTCGACACGCTCAGCCGTGCCTTCGCAGCCTACCTGCAGAGCCTCGGGTTGACCAAGGGCGACCGCGTCGCCGTGATGATGCCCAACTGCCCACAGTACCCGATTGCCGTCGCCGGCATCCTGCGCGCCGGGCTGATCCTGGTCAACGTCAACCCGCTCTACACGCCGCGCGAACTCGAGCATCAGCTGCAGGACTGCGGTGCCAAGGTGATCGTGATCATGGAGAACTTCGGCGCCACGCTGCAGCACTGCATCGCGTCGACGCCGCTCAAGCACGTCGTGCTCGCCGCAATGGGCGACCGCCTGGGCCTGTTCAAGGGCACCCTGGTCAACTACGTGGTGCGCAAGCTCAAGAAGCTGGTGCCCGCCTACAGCCTGCCGGGCGCCGTGCGATTCAACGCGGCGCTGGCGCAGGGCGGCGCGGCCACCTTGCAGCCGGTCGCCATCGGACCTGACGACGTGGCGGTGCTGCAGTACACGGGCGGCACCACCGGCGTCTCCAAAGGGGCGGTGCTGCTGCATCGCAACGTGATCGCCAATGTGCTGCAGTCCGAAGCATGGAACGCGCCGGCCATGGCCCGGGTGCCGGCCGGCGAGCAACCGACCAGCGTCTGCGCGCTGCCGCTGTATCACATCTTCGCGTTCACGGTGAACATGATGCTCGGGCTGCGCTCAGGCGGCAAAGTGATTCTGATCCCGAATCCGCGCGATCTCGCCGCCACGCTCAAGGAACTGTCCAGGCACACCTTCCACAGTTTCCCGGCCGTGAACACGCTGTTCAACGGGCTGGCGAACCATCCCGATTTCGGCACGGTCGACTGGAAGCACCTCCAGGTCTCGCTGGGCGGTGGCATGGCCGTGCAGGCTGCCGTGGCCAAGCTTTGGCTGGAGAAGACCGGTTGCCCGATCTGCGAAGGCTACGGCCTGTCGGAGACTTCGCCGTCGGTGTCGTGCAACCCGATCGACAGCAAGGCCTATACCGGCACCATCGGCCTGCCGCTGCCGAGCACGTCCATCAAGCTGATCGACGACGAAGGCCGCGACACTCCCCCTGGGCAGGCGGGTGAAATCGTCATCAAGGGACCTCAGGTCATGGCGGGTTACTGGCAGCGGCCCGACGAGACGGCCAAGGTCATGACGGCCGATGGCTGGTTCAAGTCGGGCGACGTCGGCATCGTCGATGAGCGCGGCTACTTCAAGATCGTCGACCGGAAGAAGGACATGATCCTGGTCTCGGGCTTCAACGTCTATCCCAACGAGATCGAGGACGTGGTCGCGATGATGCCGGGCGTGCTCGAATGCGCAGCGGTCGGCGTGCCCGACGACAAGACCGGCGAGGCCGTCAAGCTGGTGATCGTGAAGAAGGACCCGTCGCTCACCGAGGAACAGGTGCGCGAGTTCTGCCGCGAGAACCTCACGGGCTACAAGCGTCCGCGCATCATCGATTTCCGCACCGACATGCCCAAGACGCCGGTGGGCAAGATCCTGCGGCGCGAGTTGCGCGACGCGAAGAAGTAGAAACTGCGATGCGCGCCGCAGGCCCGATCGCCATCGTCTCGGCGATGCACGAGGAACTGTCGGCCGTGCTGGCCTTGCTGCCCGACGAGCACCGGGTCATGGTCGCCGGCCGGGCGTTCTGGCGGGGCCATCTGCACGGCCATGAGGTCGTTGCCGTCCTCTCGCGCATCGGCAAGGTCGCGGCGGCCACGACCGCGGCCGTATTGGCCGAGCGTTTTGCCGTGGGCCGGGTCGTCTTCACCGGCGTGGCGGGCGGGCTGGGGCCGGGCGTGGAGGTCGGCCACGTGGTCGTGGCCCGCGAATTCCTGCAGCACGACATGGACGCCGCACCGATTTTCCCGCGTCACGAGGTGCCGCTCTACGGCATGAGCCGGTTCGCGGCCGATCCTGGGCTGGCAGCTGCGCTTTGCAGGGCGGCGGGAGAGGCGCTGCCCCAGGCGCGCGTGCATCAGGGTTTGCTGGTCAGCGGCGATCGTTTTGTGTCCACCACGGCCGAGGCGCGTGCACTGCAGGCCGAACTGCCCGATGCGCTCGCGGTGGAAATGGAAGGCGCCGCCTTCGCCCAGGTATGCCATGACTTCGGCATTCCCTTCGCCGCCGTGCGCACCATCTCCGATCGGGCAGACGACGCCGCGCACGGTGATTTCCTGCAGTTCGTCCACGCCGTGGCGAGCCCGTCATCGGCCGCCATCGTCAACGCCCTGCTGCGCGATCTGCCAAAGCAATAAACCCGTCGTTCGACAGCGTCCCAGTCCAGAGATACCGCGGAACCGGCTTCGCCGGGCCGCCGGTATCGCCCCCGGAAGGGGGAAGGCGAAGCGACACGAAGTGCGCGTAGCCTGGGGGAGAGTCACGGATACCGCGGAACCGGCTTCGCCGGGCCGCCGGTATCGCCCCCGGAAGGGGGAAGGCGAAGCGACACGAAGTGCGCGCAGCCTGGGGGAGAGCCTACTTCAACCAGCCGCGGCGACGGAAGTAAAGCATGGGCCCGACCGCACTCGCCACCATCAGCGCGATCGCACAGATGTAGCCGTACTTCCATTCCAGCTCGGGCATGAACTTGAAGTTCATGCCATAGACGCTGGCGATCAGCGTCGGCGGCAACAGGGCCACGCTGGCCACCGAGAAGATCTTGATGGTCTTGTTCTGGTTGATGTTGATGAAACCGACGGTTGCATCCATCAGGAAGTTGATCTTGTCGAACAGGAAGGCCGTGTGGTTGTCCAGCGATTCGATGTCGCGCAGGATCTGGCGCGCCTCTTCGAACTGGTCGGCGTTGAGCATGCGGCTGCGCATCATGAAGCTGACGGCGCGGCGCGTGTCCATCACGTTGCGGCGGATGCGTCCGTTCAAGTCTTCCTGGCGCGCGATGGCGCCCAGCACCTCGCCGGCCAGCTCGTCGCTGACGTTGCCTTCAAGCACTTTCTTGCCGGCGATCTCCAGCTCGTCGTAGATGTTCTCCAGCGTGTCGGCCGAGTACTCTGCGTCGGCGTCGAACAGCTTGAGCAGCACTTCCTTGGCGTCCTCGATCAGCCCCGGAGCGCGGCGCGCACGCATGCGCAGCAGGCGGAACACGGGCACGTCCTCGTCGTGGATCGAGAACAGCACGCCGCGGCTGCGCAGTTCGCTGTTGTGCTGGTTCAGGATGAAGGCAACGCGCACCGAGCGCGGGTCCTCGTCGTCATCGATCAAGAAGTCGCTGCGAATGTGCAGTTCGCCGTTGTCTTCTTCGTAGAAACGCGCCGATTCCTCGATGTCTTCGTCCATCGCGTCTTCGGGGATGGACAGACCGTAATACTGCTTGATCCAGCGTTTTTCCTCGACCGTGGGCGATTCGAGGTCGACCCAGATGGGCTGGAACTGCGAAAGCTCTTCGAGGGCCTCGATTTCTTCCTGAACGAGGCGCCCGTTGGCGAGCGTGAAGATGTTGAGCATGGGCTCACTCCCTGAGATGACAGATGGCGGCGGTGGGGCGGGGGATGGGTTGCGCTTTCAAATCCCTCGCCAGCGGCATCAGGCAGCAGGAGTTGAAAGCTGCAGAGACGGGCAGTTTTCCAAGCGAAATCTCCGGGTTGCAGCGATGCCCGATTATGGCACTGCACCATGTCCGTTTCCCCTCGCACCATGGATGGACATACAGTACAGTTGCTGTCGATGTCCACCCTTGCTGCCCCTGCTGCGAACGGTCAGGCCGAGCGCCTGGCCGCAGCGTTGGCCACGCTCAACGACCAACAGCGCGCCGCCGTGGAGCACGGCGTCGGCTTGCTCGCTGACGACCACCGGCCGCTGCTGGTGATCGCAGGCGCAGGCTCCGGCAAGACCGCCACGCTGGCGCACCGCGTGGCGCACCTGATTGCCCAGGGCGCCGATCCGCAGCGTCTCCTGCTGCTGACATTTTCCCGGCGTGCTGCGCAGGAGATGTCGCGTCGTGCGGGCCACGTGCTGGCCCGCGTGCTCGGGTTGAAGTCAGGCTCCCCGCCCGAGCTTCCGTGGGCGGGCACCTTTCACGGGATCGGCGCGAGGCTGTTGCGCCAGTACGCCACGCAGATCGGGCTGCAGGAGAACTTCACCATCCATGACCGCGGCGATGCCGAAGACCTCATGGGACTGGTGCGCCATCAGCTCGGCCTGTCTTCCAGCAACCGGCGTTTTCCGCAGAAAGGGACGTGCCTGTCGATCTATTCGCGGGTCGTGAACACGCGCGCCAGCCTGGCCGAGGTGGTGGGCGAGGCCTTTCCCTGGTGCGGCGAATGGGAGCCTGAACTCAAGCGCCTCTTTGGCGCCTATGTGGATGCCAAACAGCAGCAACAGGTGCTCGACTACGACGATCTGCTGCTCTACTGGGCCGAAATGGTGGCGGACCCTGTGCTGGGGAGGGCGGTCGGCGAGCGTTTCGACCATGTGCTGGTCGACGAGTACCAGGACACGAACCGTCTGCAGTCGGCGATCCTGCTGGCGCTCAAGCCAGACGGCCGTGGGCTGGCGGTGGTCGGTGACGATGCACAGTCGATTTACTCGTTTCGGGGTGCAACGGTGCGCAACATCCTCGATTTTCCGGGCCAGTTCGCGCAAGCCACGCCAGCAGGCCCCGTGCCGGTCAGCGCGCGTGTGGTCACGCTGGAACGCAACTACCGTTCGACCCCACCCATCCTCGATGTGTCCAATGCGGTGATCGCCGCGTCGGCCGAGCGTCATGCAAAGACGCTCTGGACCGACAGGCCCTCGGCTGGGCGGCCGCAACTGGTGCTGGTCCCGGACGAGGCGCATCAGGCCTGCTGGGTGGCCGACCGGGTGCTGGCCCACCGGGAGGGAGGGTTGGCGTTGAAATCGCAGGCGGTGCTGTTTCGCACGTCGACGCACAGCGCGCCGCTGGAACTCGAACTCGCGCGCCGCAACATTCCGTTCGTGAAATATGGCGGCCTGAAGTTTCTTGAGGCGTCCCATGTGAAGGACATGCTGGCGGTGCTTCGTTTTGCCCAGAATCCGCGGGGGCGCATGGCAGGTTTCCGTGTGACTCAGTTGATTCCCGGCATCGGGCCGGCCACGGCCACCCGCCTGCTCGATGCCATGGACCAGGCCGCCGATCCCCAGGCTGCGGTCCGTGACTTCGTGCCGCCCGCGACGGCCCAGGTCGAGTGGGCGCGTTTCGCGCAGAGCTACGAGGCGCTGCGCCAGCCGGCGCTGGCCTGGCCGGCCGACATGGACCTCGTCTTGCGCTGGTATCTGCCTCACCTGGAGCGGCTGCACGATGACGCGGACCTGCGCCGCGGCGACGTCGAGCAGTTGGCCCGCCTGGCCGCAGGCTACGGTTCCCGCGAGCGTTTTCTCACCGAGCTGACGCTCGATCCGCCCGAGGCCACCAGCGACCGTCCGGGCCCGCCGCTGCTCGACGAGGATTACCTGATTCTCTCCACGATCCACTCCGCCAAGGGGCAGGAGTGGACGTCCGTGCATGTGCTCAATGTGGTCGATGGCTGTCTGCCGGCCGACGTGGCGCACGGCGCCCATGCGCTGGAGGAGGAGCGCCGGTTGCTTTATGTCGCCATGACGCGTGCGCGGGACCATCTGCATCTCCTGGTGCCGCAGCGGTTCTATGTCACCCAGCAGGCTGCGCGCGGCGATCGCCACCTCTATGCCGGACGCACGCGCTTCATTCCCGCGTCGGATGTCCATCGCTTCGAACAGGTGACGTGGCCGCCCCCGCCGCCGCGTGCGCCTGCCGTGCCACCGCCAGCGGCCACCATCGACTTGCTCAGCCGCATGCGGGCGAGCTGGAAATAAGCGTCTGCGTTTGGCCCGTTTGGCCCTTTTTCAAAAGGGGTTGTGCGCCCAAAAAAACTGCGATGGCATGTGACGCCGCAAGCGCGGCACTGCATGCTCCTGCTGCTATCAATTCGAGAGTCGGCAGGACGAATGGGGGATGTGGGTTCACATCCTTACACGCGGGGGATTGCATTGATGTGACGGCTTGGGCATAGTGGCTTGAACGACACGCCCAACGCCTCCTGTCTTCCTCTTCCCCCGCGCCCTCCTTCTCTTCGCTTTACCTCTTCTATCCGCCCACACTGTTTTCCGTCGGCCGTCGTGCCATTCCGGTACTTCGGTCATTTCCCAACCGTCAATTCCTGGAGGTCATTTATGAATCTGACGATCAGTGGTCATCATCTCGACGTGTCTCCCGCACTGCGCAGCTACGTGACGAGCAAGTTGGACCGAATCACCCGCCATTTCGACCAGGTGGTCGATGTGAAGGTGATCCTCACGGTGGAAAAGCAGAAGGAGAAGGAGCGCCGGCAACGTGCCGAGTGCAACATTCATGTCAAGGGAAGCGACATGTTTGCCGAGTCGAGCCACGCTGATCTCTACGCCGCCGTCGATGATCTCGTCGACAAGCTGGATCGGCAGGTCGTGCGCCACAAAGACCGTCTGCAGGATCACCATCACTCGGCGCCCAAGCGCCTGATGTAGCAGATCCAGCTCCATCGGGGCAACTCCTCTTGCGGGCCACCTTCGGGTGGCCCTTCGCTTTTTTCAGCAAGGGTGCATAATCGCTCCCGCTCTGCACCCACCATGAACCGCCTCGCGTCCATCCTGCCACCCGCTCAAGTGCTTGTGAGCGTTGACGTCACTAGCAAGAAGCGTGCTTTCGAAGAAGCCGGCCTGCTGTTCGAAAACCTCCACGGGCTCAGCCGCGCGCTCATCACCGACAGCCTGTTCGCGCGCGAGCGCCTGGGTTCCACCGGTCTGGGCCATGGCGTGGGCATTCCGCACGGCCGGATCAAAGGGCTGAAGTCGCCGATGGCGGCGGTGTTTCAGCTGGCGAATTCGATCGGCTTCGACGCGCCCGACGAGCAACCTGTGGTGCTCCTGATCTTCCTGCTCGTGCCTGAGGCTGCCACGCAGAAGCATCTGGAGATCCTCTCGGAAATCGCCGAACTGCTCAGCGATGCCAGCCTGCGCGAGCAGATCAAGTCGAGCACCGACGCCACGGCGCTGCATGCGCTGCTCGCCGGCTGGCAGTCCGCGCAGATCGCTTGATGCAGCCCACGCGTGCCCGCTTCGTGGGGCAGCAGCGTCCGCACTTGTTCAAGCGCGCCTCTGGGGCCCCGGCCGCCCACCAATTCCGCGCTGCGCGCGGCATGAAACAGCGTCACGCCTGAAGATCAGCCCATGAAACCTACCGTCATCAGCGCCGATGCGATGTTCGAGGAATTCCGCGGCTCGCTGCGCTGGGAATGGTTGGCGGGCCTGGGTGCTTCGGAGCGTCAGTTCGACCCTGAAGTCATCCGCGGCGCGCAGTCCGCAGCGGACCTGGTCGGTTACCTGAATTACATCCACCCCTACCGCGTGCAGATCCTCGGCGCGCGCGAGGTCGCCTACCTGACGCGTGGTACCCCGGAAGACTGCGCGCGGCGCATCGCGCGCATCGTGACACTCGAGCCGCCCATGCTGGTGCTGGCCGACGGCCAAGCGGCCCCCGACGAACTGCTGGCCATCTGCGAGCGTGCCCAACTGCCGCTGTTCGCCACGCGCGATTCGTCGGCCTTCGTGATCGACCTGCTGCGCGCCTATCTGTCCAAGCATTTCGCCGAGCGCACGTCCATGCACGGCGTTTTCATGGACATCCTGGGACTGGGCGTGATGATCACCGGCGAATCAGGGCTGGGCAAGAGCGAGCTGGGCCTGGAGCTGATCTCGCGTGGCAACGGCCTGGTGGCCGACGATGCGGTCGACCTGTTTCGCATCAACCAGAACACCATCGAGGGCAAGTGCCCCGAACTGCTGCAGAACCTGCTGGAGGTGCGCGGCATCGGCCTGCTCGACATCCGCGCGATCTTCGGGGAGACGGCGGTGCGCCGCAAGATGCGCCTGAAGCTGATCGTGCACCTGGTACGGCGCGACAGTTTCGAGCGCGACTACGAGCGCATGCCCGCCGCACCGCTCACGCAGGACGTGCTGGGCATTCCGGTGCGCAAGGTCATCATCCAGGTGGTGGCAGGGCGCAACATCGCCGTGCTGGTCGAGGCCGCCGTGCGCAACTCGATCCTGCAACTGCGCGGCATCGACACCTATGCCGACTTCGTCGCGCGCCACCACAAGGCGATGGAAAACGCGGCGAAGGAGTTTTGAGGACTCCGGCCCGCGCTTCAAGGCTGGCGCTGGAACCTCAGCGCTTGGTGGCGCAGCTGCCGCAGAGTCCGTACAGCGACATGGCGTGGTCCTGCAGGATCCAGCCCTTGTCCTTGGCGATCATCTGCTGGCGGCGTTCGATTTCGGCGTCGTAGAACTCTTCCACCCGGCCGCAAGAAGTGCAGATGAGGTGGTCGTGGTGCGTGCCTTCGTTGAGCTCGTACACCGCCTTGCCGCTCTCGAAATGGCTGCGTTCGAGGATGCCCGCCTGCTCGAATTGTGTGAGCACACGGTACACCGTGGCCAGGCCGATGTCGGAGTGTTCGTTGAGCAGGACGCGGAAGACGTCCTCGGCCGTCATGTGCCGCTGGGTGCCGGTCTGGAAGATCTCGAGGATCTTCAGTCGGGGCAACGTGGCCTTCAGGCCGGTGCTCTTGAGTTCGTCGATATTGGCCATGGTAATTCCTGCGCCAGCCTCGGGATCAGCCCCGCAGGGGCCAGCCGCTACAATGGGTTGATCATATCGCTACCCTTCTTGCCCATGCTTGCCAATTCCCGAAGCCGTTTGTGGTTGCTGGCGGCTGCCAGCGCCGCCATCCTGGGCCTGACCGCCTGCGGGAGCGTGACTGAACGCTCGCGCGATGCGCTGGCCGCCGTGACGCCTTACAAGGTCGAAGTGGTGCAAGGCAATTTCGTCTCCAGCGAGCAGGTCGAAGCGCTCAAGCCCGGCATGTCGCGCCAGCAGGTGCGCGAGATCCTTGGCACGTCGCTGCTGACCGACGTGTTCCACAACGACCGCTGGGACTACGTGTTCACCATCCGGCGCCAGGGCGTGGAGCCACAGCAGCGGCGCCTGACCTTGTTCTTCAAGGGCGAATTGCTCGAACGCTTCGAAGGCGACAAGATGCCCAGCGAGCAGGACTTCGTGGCCACGCTGGACACGCGCAAGCGGCTGGGCAAGGTGCCGCAGCTCGAAGCCTCGGAAGACCAGCTCAAGAAATTCACGCCAGGCAAGACGGCGCAGCCGGCCGGCCCGGATGCCAACGCGCCCCTGCCCGCCAGCTACCCACCGCTCGAATCCAAACGTTGACGGGTACCGCCGGCATGCCGGCGGCCATGCTGTGCTCGCACTTTGCGCCCTCGGCGATCTCGCGCCCAGGGCAAACAGACCGACCCTCCCAAAAGGCTGAACCCGCGTGACTGACGTTTCCTCTTCCTCCTCCCACCCTTCTTCCCCGCGCCGTGTGGCCATTGCGGGTGCTTCCGGCCGGATGGGTCGCATGCTGATTGAAGCCGTGCAGCAGGCTGACGACTGCGTGCTCGCGGGTGCGCTCGACCGGGCCGAGGCCGACTCCATCGGGAGCGACGCAGCCGCCTTTCTGGGGACGGCCAGTGGGGTGCGCATCGCCAGCGACCTGCGCGTGGGCTTGCAGAACGCGCAGGTGTTGATCGACTTCACGCGGCCCGAAGGTACGCTGGCCCATCTGGTGGTTTGCCGCGAACTGGGTGTGCAGGCGGTCATCGGCACCACCGGGTTCACCGACGCACAGAAGGCCCAGATCGCCGAGATCGCGCGCGACATCGCCATCGTCATGGCGCCCAACATGAGCGTGGGCGTGAACGTCACCTTCAAGCTGCTGGAAATGGCGGCCCAGGCGCTGTCGAACGGCTACGACATCGAGATCATCGAGGCGCACCACCGTCACAAGATCGACGCGCCCTCGGGCACGGCGCTCAAGATGGGCGAGGTCATTGCCGACGCGCTGGGGCGCGATCTGAAGGCGTGCGCGGTCTATTCGCGTGAAGGCATCACCGGCGAGCGCGACCCGTCGACCATCGGCTTCTCGTCCATTCGCGGCGGCGACATCGTGGGCGACCACACGGTGCTCTTCGCCGGTACGGGCGAACGCATCGAGATCACGCACAAGTCGGCCAGCCGCACGACCTACGCGCAGGGCAGCCTGCGTGCGGCGCGATTCCTCGGGACGCAGCGCGCGGGCCTGTTCGACATGTTCGACGTGCTGGGCCTGCGCTGACCCGGCTGCTGCCATGAGCGTCCTGGCCCTCCTCATGCACGGTGACGGCGTGAGCCGTAGCGTGGCGGCCCTGCTGCTGCTCATGTCGGTGGCGAGCTGGGTGGTGATCCTGTGGAAGGCCTGGTTGCTGCGCGGTGGCACGCGCGACGTGCTGCGCAGCATCGCCGCGTTCTGGCAGTCGCCCTCGCTCGCGGCGGCCGAGCAGAAGCTGGCGGCGTTCGATCGCGTGCAACTGGTCAGCCCGGCGGTCGCCGCGCTGCAACGCATGGCCACCGACACGGCGAACACCACGCTCGGCACCTCCGGCGACCGTTCCCAGCGCCTGACGCGCGCGCTGCGCGACGCCCTGCACGGGGCGCTGCGACGCCTCCAGGGTGGGCAGATCCTGCTGGCGACCGTCGGCGCCACGGCCCCCTTCGTCGGGCTCCTGGGCACCGTCTGGGGCATTCACCAGGCGCTGGCGGGCATCGCCGGACAGGCCGGTGGCTTCACCATCGACCGGGTGGCCGGGCCCGTGGGCGAGGCGCTGGTCATGACCGCCTTCGGCCTGGCCGTGGCGATTCCGGCTGTGCTGGCCTACAACGTCTTCGGCCGCGCCATCGGCCGCATCGAGGCGGAGCTCGAAGGTTTTGCGCACGATCTGCTCGGCCTGTTCGGCGAGCCACAAGCCGCCGCGCCACTGCCGCCAGCGCGACCGATGCCGGTCGCGGCGACGCCGCTGCAGACCTGAGGAAAAGGCGCGCATGGCCTTCGGTCGCACCTCGCTCGGCGTGCCCGCTTCCGGCGGCGGACGCGCGACCGGCGCAGGCGGGCAGCGGCCGCTGTCCGACATCAACGTGACCCCGCTGGTCGACGTGATGCTGGTGCTGCTGGTGATCTTCATCATCACCGCGCCATTGATGGCGAGTTCGATCCGCCTCGACCTGCCGCAGACCGACGCCGGCCGCCCGCTGGCTACACCGAAATTCGTCAGCCTGGTGGTCGACGCGGCAGGCAAGGTGTTCCTCGACGACCAGCCTGTCGACAATGCAGAGCTGGCGCTTCGCCTTGCGCAGACCGCAGCGAGCAACCGGGAAACCGAAGTCCAGCTGCGCGCAGACCGGACCGTGCCCTACGGTCAGGTGGTGGCGCTGATGGGCATTGCGAACAAGGCGGGATTGACCCGAATCGGGTTCGTGACCGAGGCGGAACTGGCGCCTCCGCCCACGTCGCGCTGAACCCTTTCGTGAAGTACCGCGGAACCGGCTCTGCCGGTCCGCTGGTACTGCCCCCTGAAAGGGGGAAGGCGAAGCGACACGAAGTGCGCGAAGCCTGGGGGTCAGCCCAACATCACCGGCTTGGTATGCCAGATGGTGTGCGCGTACTCGGCGATGGTGCGGTCCGACGAGAACGCGCCCATGCCCGCCACGTTGAGGATCGCCTTGCGCGTCCAGGCGTCGCTGTCCCGGTACAGCGCATCCACCTTGGCCTGCGTGTCCACATAGCTTTCGTAGTCGGCCAGCAGCAGGTATTGGTCTCCCCAATTCACCAGGGTGTCGAAGATGCTCTGGTAGCGCGCGGGCTCACCCGGCGAGAACGCGCCGTCGCGGATCGCGTCGAGCACGCGCTGCAACTGCGGGTTGGCGTCGTAGTAGCGGCGCGGCTCGTAGCCATGCGCGCGGATGTCGGCAACTTCCGGCGTGGTGTGGCCGAAGATGAAGATGTTGTCGTCGCCGACGTTCTCCTTCATTTCGACATTGGCGCCATCGAGCGTGCCGATGGTCAGCGCGCCGTTGAGCGCGAACTTCATGTTGCCGGTGCCCGATGCTTCCGTGCCGGCCGTGGAAATCTGCTCGCTCAGGTCGGCCGCCGGCATGATGATCTCGGCCAGGCTCACGCTGTAGTTGGGCAGGAACACGACCTTCAGCAGCTTGCCTGCGCGGGCGTCGGCGTTGACCACGCTTGCCACGTCGTTGATCAGGCGGATCACCAGCTTGGCCATGTGGTAAGCGGAGGCCGCCTTGCCAGCGAACACCACCACGCGCGGCACCAGGTCGATCGCCTCGCCCGCCTCGTGGGCCGCGACGATGCGCTGGTAGCGCGAGATGACGTGCAGCACGTTGAGCAACTGCCGCTTGTATTCGTGGATGCGCTTGACCTGGACGTCGAACATGGCGTCGGTGTCGATCACCACGCCCATGTTCTGCTCGACCCAGTTGGCCAGGCGCAGCTTGTTCTCGCGCTTGGCGTGGCGGAAGGCGCGCACGAAGGGCGGTTGCTGCGCCATCGGGCGCAGCGCTTCGAGCTGCATGAGGTCGCGTCGCCAGCCGCGGCCGATGCGCTGGTCGAGCAGCGCGGCCAGCGGCGGGTTGGCCTGGGCCAGCCAGCGCCGCGGCGTCACGCCGTTGGTCTTGTTGTTGAAGCGTTCAGGGAAGATCTTCGCGAAGTCCGCAAAGATCGACTGCTTCATGAGTTCCGAATGCAGGCCCGACACGCCGTTGATCGAGTGGCTTGCCAGCACCGCCACGTAGGCCATGCGCACGCGCCGTCCACCGGCCTCGTCGACCAGCGACAGGCGGCGCAGCAACTCCACGTCATTGCCGGCCTTCTCGGTCACGGTGGCCAGGAACTTGGCGTTCATGTCGTAGATGATCTGCAGGTGGCGCGGCAGGATGCGTCCCATCATCTCCACGGGCCAGGTCTCCAGCGCCTCGTGCATGAGCGTGTGGTTGGTGTAGCTGAACACTTTCTGGGTCAGGCCCCAGGCGGTGTCCCAGTCGAGGCCGTGCTGGTCGAGCAGCAGGCGCATCAGCTCGGGCACCGCCAGCACCGGGTGGGTGTCGTTCAGGTGGATGCTGACCTTGTCGGCGAGCTGGTCGAAGGTGGTGTGGTTGCGCAGGTAGCGGCGCAGCAGGTCCTGCACGCTGGCGCTGCAGAAGAAATATTCCTGATGCAGCCGAAGTTCGCGTCCGGACGGCGTGGAGTCGTCGGGATAGAGCACGCGCGAGACGTTCTCGGAGTGGTTCTTGCTCTCGACCGCCTGCATGTAGTTGCCGCGGTTGAAGGCCGAGAGGTCGATTTCCTCCGTGGCGCGCGCCGACCACAGGCGCAACGTGTTGGTGGCCTGCGTGCCGTAGCCGGGAATGATGGTGTCGTAGGCCACCGCCAGCACGTCGTGCGTGTCGACCCAGTCGGCCGCGCCGTAGGGCGCCTGCGGGCCTTCGCGCTTTTGCACGTGGCCGCCGAAGCGCACGCGGTAGTTCACTTCGGGCCGCTGGAACTCCCAGGGGTTGCCGCGCGTGAGCCAGTAGTCGGGCGTTTCGACCTGCTGTCCATTGACGATCTGCTGGCGGAACATGCCGTATTCGTAGCGGATGCCGTAGCCCATGCCCGGCACGCCCAGCGTGGCCATCGAATCGAGGAAGCAGGCGGCCAGCCGGCCCAGGCCGCCGTTGCCCAGTGCGGCATCGGGCTCGCGCTCGGCCAGCGCGGACATGTCGACGCCGAAGTCGGCCAGGGCCTGCTGCACGGTGCTGTACAGGTCGACGGCGAGCAGGGCGTTGGTGAACGTGCGCCCGATCAGGAACTCCATCGAGAGGTAGTAGACGCGCTTCAAGTCCTGCGCATAGTTCGCGCGGGTGGTTGTCATCCAGCGCTCGACCAGCTGGTCGCGCACGGCCAGGGCGGTCGCATTGAGCCAGTCGTCAGGGCTGGCCGCCACGGGGTCCTTGCCGACCGCGTAGATCAGCTTGTTGGCGACCGCGCGCTTGAAGGCCGCAACGTCGCGATCGGGATGGTCGTAGGCAAAGTCTTCGATCGTCATGGTTTCGGACAGGTGATGGTTGTGGGGATGTGAGCGCCGTCAGGCGACGGCGTTCTGGTAGACCTGCAGGTACTGCTGCGCCGCAACCTGCCAGTCGCTCGGCCGCAGCATGCCCGTGGCGCGCACACGCTGCCAGTCAGCCGGGCGGCGGTAGAGCGCAAAGGCGCGGCTGAGCGCGCGCTCGAACGCGTCCTGCGCGAACGGCTCGAACACGAAGCCGGTGGCGCGACCTGCGGCCATGTCTTCCAGCGTGCTGTCGACCACGGTGTCGGCCAGGCCGCCCACCCGGTGCACCAGGGGCGGCGCGCCATAGCGCAGGCCGTACATTTGGGTGAGGCCGCAGGGCTCGTACATCGACGGCACCAGGGTCACGTCACCGCCCCCGAAAAGGCGATGCGCCAACCCTTCGTCGTAACCGATGGTGGCGCTGACGGCCTCGGGCGCAGCGGCCGCGCGCTGGCGAAAGGCGTCTTCGAGCCAGCCGTCGCCGCTGCCCAGCAGCGCGAGCTGGCCACCCTGGGCCAGCAAGGCATCGAGCCCCTCGAGCACCCGGTGCAGGCCCTTTTGTTCGGTCAGCCGGCTGACCAGCACGAAGAGCGGCGCTTCGGGTGCGACGGCGAGGCCGAGCGCCTGCTGCAGCGCGGCCTTGCAGCGCGCCTTGCCCGCCATGCGATCGGTGTCGAAGGTCTGCGGCAGCAGGGCGTCGTGGGCCGGGTCCCAGACGGCGGCGTCGACGCCGTTCAGGATGCCGGTGAGCACGTTGCTGCGTCCGCGCAGCAGGCCGTCCAGGCCGCAGCCCTGCGCGGGGGTCTGGATCTCCTGCGCATAGGTTGGGCTCACGGTGGTCAGCCGGTCGGCGAAGTAGAGGCCGGCCTTCATGAACGAGACCTGGCCGTAGTATTCGAGCCCGTTCATCTGGAAGGCTTCGCCCGGCAGGCCGAGGCCGACGAAGTGCCAGGGTGCGAACAGACCCTGGTAGGCCAGGTTGTGCACGGTGTACACGCTGCGTGCACGCGGCCTGCCGTCGGCAGGCGCAAAGGCCATGTACGCGGGGGCCAGCGCGGCATGCCAGTCGTGGGCGTGCACCACTTCGGGTCGCCACGCCGGGTCCAGGCCGCGGGCCAGCAACGCGCCGGCCCAGCCAAGCAGCGCGAAGCGGCGGTGGTTGTCGTCGTAGGGCTGGCGGTGGGCGTTTTCGTAGGGATTGCCGGGGCGGTCGTAGAGCGCGGGCGCCTCGATCACGTAGGCAGGAACGGCTGCAGCGCCGGTGCCCACGGCGCCGCGGCGCAGCACGGCACGTTCGCCCCAGGGCGCATGGAACACGGCGACCTCGTCGGTCACACCGAGCCCGTTAAGCAGCGCCGGGAAGCCCGGCAGCAGCACGCGCACGTCCTGCCCGGCGGCGGCGAGCGCGGCCGGCAGGGCGCCGGCCACGTCGGCCAGCCCGCCGGTCTTCAGAAGCGGAAAGAGTTCGGCACTGACCTGGAGGATGCGCATCGATCGGTTCAGGCAGCCAGCAGTTGCAGCATTTCGCGGGTGACGAGCACCACGCCGGTCTCGGTGCGCTCGAAGCGCGCCGCGTCGGCCTCGGCGTCTTCGCCCACCACCATGCCTTCAGGAATCACGCAGCCGCGGTCCACCACCACCTTGCTCAGGCGCGCGCCACGGCCCACCTCGACGTCGGGCAGCAGCACGGCTTCGCTGATGTCGCAGAACGAGTGAATCCGCACGCCGGAGAACAGCACGGAGTTGCTCACCTTGGAGCCCGAGACGATGCAGCCACCCGAGACGATGGTGTTGACCGTCATGCCGTGCTTGCCGTCGTGGTCCAGCACGAACTTGGCTGGCGGCAGCTGCCGCTGGTAGGTCCAGATGGGCCAGTTCGTGTCATAGATGTCGAGCTCGGGGGTGATGGACGCCAGATCGAGGTTGGCAGCCCAGAATGCATCAATCGTGCCCACGTCGCGCCAGTAGGCCTTCGAGTCCGGGCCGCGTGCGGCACGCGTGACGCAGGACATGCCGAACGGATGCGCCAGCGCACGGCCCTGGGCCACGGCACGCGGAATGATGTCCTTGCCGAAGTCGTGCGTGGAATCGGGGTTGGCGTTGTCTTCCTCCAGCAGTTGGTACAGGTACTTGGAGTCGAACACGTAGATGCCCATGCTGGCAAGCGCGAGGTCGGGATGGCCGGGCATGGCGGGCGGGTCGGCCGGTTTTTCGAGAAAGTCGGTGATCCGCCGGTTCCCGTCGATCGCCATCACCCCGAAGGCCTTGGCTTCGTCGCGCGGGACCTCGATGCAGCCGACCGTGCAGCCCATGCCGCTTTCCGCATGGTCCTTGACCATGATGGAGTAGTCCATCTTGTAGATGTGGTCACCCGCCAGCACGACCACGTAGTCATGGCGGGTCGAGCGCGTCTGGATGATGTCCAGGTTCTGGAACACCGCATCGGCGGTGCCGCGGTACCAGTGCTCGTCGCCCACGCGCTGCTGGGCCGGCAGCACGTCGACCATCTCGTTGAGTTCGGCGCGCAGGAAGCTCCAGCCGCGCTGCAGGTGGCGCATGAGCGAATGCGATTTGTACTGCGTGACCACCGCCATGCGGCGGATGCCCGAATTCAGGCAGTTCGACAGCGCGAAATCGATGATGCGGAACTTCCCGCCGAAGTAGACGGCCGGCTTGGCGCGCCGGTCGGTCAGTTGCTTCAAGCGCGAGCCGCGCCCGCCCGCGAGCACGAGGGCGATGGTGCGGCGAACCAACTGGTGGGCCTGCAGCGGCTGGGGCGTGGGCGTGGGTGTGGGCGAGGTCATGCGTGTCTCCTGGGCGGGCGGTGGTTCGGGATGGTGTCGGATTCGGTCGCGATGGCCCAGTCAGCCCAGCGTAGCACCTGGGATGACGGACGGGGCGTTTGCCAATGCGGCGTCCAAGGCTGCTTCAGGTTCCATTTTGGCCAGCCAGAGGGTAGCGGGCGCAAGGATTTCAGTGGCCGCCAGTGCGCGCGTGTGCACGTGCGCACCGGCATCGCTGGTCAGCCGGCCTTCCCAGCGTCCGGGCGGCAGCGAGAACGACACGGCCTGCGGCCCGGCATTGAGCAGCACCAGCCAGCGCGCGCCGGATGCCGAGGTCCGGGGCGCGTCGAACAGCAGCGCCAGGGCGAGGCGGTCGCTGCGGCTCCAGTCCGGCGGCGTCATCGCGCTGCCTTCGGGGGTGAGCCAGCGCAGGGCGGGGCTGTCGTCGGCAGGCGTGGCCGGCCACCAGCGGGTGCTGCGCAGCGGTGCTGCCTCGCTGCGCAGCGCCAGCACGCGCGTGACGAAGTCCGACAGCGCCAGGTCGGCCTGTGTCCAGTCGAGCCAGGTGAGCTCGTTGTCCTGGCAGTAGGCGTTGTTGTTGCCCTGCTGGGTATGGCCGATCTCGTCGCCGGCCAGGAGCATGGGGGTGCCTTGCGAGAGCAGCAGCACCGCGAGCAGCGTGCGCTGCAGGCCGGCGCGCCCGGCCCGCACCGCCGGGTCGTCGGTCTCGCCCTCGACACCGCCATTGCGGCTGAGGTTGCGGCTGCTGCCGTCGCGGTTGTCCTCGCCATTGGCGGCGTTGTGGCGTTCCTCATAGCTCACCAGGTCGCGCAGCGTGAAGCCATCGTGCGCGGTGATGAAGTTGACGCTGGCCGTCGGTGCGCGGCCGCCATGGGCGAACTCGCCGCTGGAGGCGGTGAAGCGGTGTGCGAATTCGCCGAGCCCCACGGCGCCCTCGCGACCCTGGCGCAGCCAGAAGCCGCGTTGCGTGTCGCGGTAGCGGTCGTTCCATTCGAGCCAGCCGGGCGGGAACGCGCCCAGTTGGTAGCCGCCCGGTCCGATGTCCCAGGGTTCGGCGATCAGCAGGGTGCGCGAGAGCACCGGGTCCTGCGCGATCGCGGCCAGGAAGGGCGCACGCGGTTCGAAGTCGCCGCCTGCGCGCCGTGCCAGGACGGGAGCGAGGTCGAAGCGGAAGCCGTCGACGCCCAGTTCGGTGACCCAGTGCCTGAGGCTGTCCATGGCGAGCTGCAGCACGCGCGGCTCGGCGAAGTTCAGGCAGTTGCCGCAGCCGGTCCAGTTTTCATAGTGCGCGCGGTCGTCGGGGCGCAGGTGGTAATAGAGCGCGTTGTCGATGCCGCGCAGCGAGAGCGTGGGGCCGAGTTCGTCGGTCTCGGCGCTGTGGTTGTAGACCACGTCGATCACCAGCTCCATGCCACGCGCATGCACCGCATCGGCCAGCGCGCGGAATTCGCTGGCGGGCGTGGTGCCCGGCCGGCCGCTCCAGTAGCGCACCTCGGGCGCAAACCAGCCGATGGTGGTGTAGCCCCAGTAGTTGCTCAGGCCCATGTGCAGCAGGCGTTCCTCGTCGGCGCGGTGCTGCACCGGCATCAGGCTGAGCGTGGTCACGCCCAGGCGCTGCAGGTGGTCGAGCACCGCCGGCTCGGCCAGGCCGGCGTAGCTGCCCTGCAGTTCGGCGGGCACTTCCGGATGGCGGCGGGTCTGGCCACGCACGTGCAGTTCGTAGAGCACGCGTTCGCCGGCGGCAATGCGTGGGCGGGCGGCTGCGGTGGCGGTGCGCTGCGGCGGTGGTGGTGGCGGCGCCACGCGGGCCTTGAGCGCCACGGCCGCGTTGTCGCGCGGGTCGCAGTCGGCGGGCCGACCGGGCACGTGGCCCAGGTAGAGATCGCTGCCATCGTAGCGCCCGACGATCTCGCGCGCATACGGGTCGAGCAGCACCTTGGCCGGGTTGAAGCGATGGCCCTCGTGCGGTGCCCAGGGGCCGTGGACGCGGTAGCCATACACCGAGCCCGGCTGCGCATCGGCCAGCCGGCCGTGCCAGACGCCGTCGGTGCAGGCAGGCAGCGCGAGCCGCCGGGTCTCCTGCCGGCCGCTGTCGTCGAACAGGCAGAGCTCGACGCCGGTGGCGTTTGGCGCGGCGAGCGCGAAGTTGACGCCGGCCCGCTCGGCCGTGGCACCCAGCGGGAACGGGAGGCCGTGGCTCAGCATTCGGCCAGCACCCACATCACGGTGGCCAGCGGCGGAACCGTCATCACCAGGGACTCGGGCATGCCGTGCCAGGGCGTGGCGTCGCTGTCGAGCAGGCCGTTTTCCACGCCGCTGCCGCCGTAGACGATGTTGTCCGTATTCATGATCTCTTTGTAGCTGCCGGGTGTCGGCACGCCCAGCCGGTAGGCGTGCCGCACCATGGGTGTGAAGTTGCACACCGCGATGACGAAGGCGCCATCGCGTGCGCGCCGGATGAAAGCGAAGACCGACTGCTCCACGTCGTCGTGCACGAGCCACTGGAAGCCTTCGGGTTCGCAGTCGAGCTGGTGCAGCGCGGGGAAATGCCGGTACACGTTGTTGAGGTCGCGCACCAGCCGCCGCATGCCCTGGTGCGAGCCGTCGTGGGTGAGCAGGTGCCAGTCGAGGCTGCGCTCGGCGTTCCATTCGGCCACCTGTGCGAACTCGCCGCCCATGAAAAGCAGCTTCTTGCCCGGGTAGGCCCACTGGTAGCCGTAAAGGTTGCGCAGCCCGGCGAATTGCTGCCAGACGTCGCCCGGCATGCGCGCGAACATCGATCCCTTGCCGTGCACCACCTCGTCATGCGAGAAGGGCAGCACGAAGTTCTCGGTGTGCGCGTACATCAGCCCGAAGGTGACCTGGCGGTGATGGTGGCTGCGGTGCAGCGGGTCGATGCCGGCATAGGCCAGCGTGTCGTTCATCCAGCCCATGTTCCATTTGTAATGGAAGCCCAGGCCACCGTGCCCGGGTGGTCGGGTGACTCCCGGGAAGCTGGTCGATTCCTCGGCGATCGTCACCGCGCCGGGGCGCTCGACGCCCACCACGTGGTTCATGCGCCGCAGGAAATCGATGGCCTCGAAGTTTTCGCGGCCGCCCTCGGCGTTGGGCACCCATTCCCCCGGTGCCCGGCTGTAGTCGCGGTAGAGCATCGAGGCCACCGCGTCGACGCGCAGGCCGTCGATGCCGTAGCGCTCCAGCCAGTAAAGCGCGTTGCCCACCAGGTAGTTGCGCACTTCGTTGCGCGCGTAGTTGAAGATCAGCGTTTTCCAGTCGTTGTGGAAGCCTTCGCGCGGATCGGCATATTCATACAGCGCAGTGCCGTCGAAGCGGCCCAGGCCGTGCGCATCGGTCGGAAAGTGGGCGGGCACCCAGTCGAGGATGACGCCCAGGCCGGCCGCATGCGCGGCCTCCACGAAGAAGCGAAAGTCGCCCGGCGTGCCGAAGCGCGCGGTGGGCGCATACAGCCCCACCGGCTGGTAGCCCCAGGAGCCATCGAAGGGGTGTTCGCTGACCGGCAGCAGTTCGAGGTGGGTGAAACCCATGTCGCGGGCATAGGGCACGAGCGTGGCCGCCAGCTCGCGGTAGTCCAGCCATTCGTTGCCGTTCTTGCGGCGCCAGGAACCCAGGTGCACCTCGTAGATGCTCATGGGTGCGCCGCGCGCGTTGGCTTCCGCGCGGCCCGCCGGCATCTTGACGGCAGCAGGCAGCGGCTGCACCACGCAGGCGGTGTCTGGCCGTCGGCGGGCCGAGAACGCGAAGGGATCGGCCTTGCGCAGCACTTCGCCCTGCGCCGACAGGATCTCGAACTGGTAGGCGTCGCCCGTGCTCACGTGGGGCGCGAAAATCTCCCAGATGCCGGCCTCGCGGCGCAGCCGCATCGCATGGCGCCGGCCATCCCACTGGTTGAAGTCGCCCACCACCGACACGCGGCGCGCGTTCGGTGCCCAGACGGCAAACGCGACGCCGCGCACGCCGTCGATTTCGCGCAAATGCGCTCCCAGTCGTTCCCACGGACGCAGATGGGTACCTTCGGCAAGCAGCCAGAGGTCGGTGTCGCCGAGCACCGGCCCAAAACGGTAGGGGTCTTCGAGCTCGGCGCTGTGGTGCGCCCAGCGCACGTGGAAGCGGTAGCCCAGCGTGGCGGGCGCGGCGGGCACCAAGCCGGCGAAGACGTCGGAGTTGCCCTCGCGCGTGAGCAGCGCCAGCGGGTCGCCCGAGCCGGCATGCACCACTGCGACTTCGCGCGCGCCGGGCAGCAGGGCGCTGACGCGCAATCCGTCGGCGGTGCGATGGGGGCCGAGCACGGCAAAGGGGTCGCCATGTTCGGCGCGCATCAGGGCACGGATGTCTGCCTCAGGCAGCATGGTGCCCCTCTGCGGCAGCGCGGAGCGAGCGCCGCCCGGCGTGGGACGGCCGAGGCCCGGCGCAGGGCTGCCTGCCGATGCCTTTCGCGTTGTCTTCCGGGAAGCGGTGCGCGTCGATCAGGCCGATCCCCGCGCCGCCTTGCCAGTCCTTGCTGTCCATGCGTGCCTCAATGCTTGGAATGATTGTGGCATGCGAAAAGCGGGCCAAGCGCCCGCGCACCCGCTTTGTCGGCGGGCGCGGTCCTCAGGTGGGTCGAAGGGGGCTGTCAGTCGGCGCGTTTGGGCCGGCCGGCCTTCAGCGGGACCAGCGCGTCGAGTGCCGCAAGCAGCGCCGGTGCGGGCAGGGTGGCCAGCACCTGCAGGCCGGCGCGCAACAGTTCGCTCTTCTTGGTGGGGCGCTTGAAGCCCAGGGCGCGGTCCTTGAGCACCGCAATCAGGCCGAAGTCCTTCTGCGGCATGGTGAAGCTGTCTCGCACCAGTTTTTCCTTGAGCTTGACCGTCTTGTCGATCTTCTTGGCCGCTTTCTTGCCCGCAGGCTCGACGGGCGGCTTGGCCTTGACGGGCGTTTGGGCGGCCTTCTGGACGGCCGTTTCCACCGCCTTTGTTTTCACGGGCGCTTTGACCACGGTCTTGACGGGTGTCTTGACGGGTGCTTTGACCGCGGCCTTCGCACTCGCTTTTTCAGGCATCTTGGCCGGCGTTGGTGCCGGTGGCGTCACCGGCGCTTTGTGGGCTGGTTTCTTGGCCGTGCGCGGTTTGGCCGTGGCCGGTGCCGGGGCAGATGCGGGCGGCGTCATGGCATCGTGCGCGGCCGGTGCGCTTGCTGGCGTAGAGGGGGCGGCCGTCGTGTCGGCTGCAGAGGTGGAAACAGGGTCGGCGGGGGTCTGGGAAACGGTCATGATGATGAATGAATAGGGTAAATGATTTATACCATATTGAAGCGGTTTTTCAATGGTCTCCACACGTCTTCCATCGCCTGCGCGCCAGAGCCGCGATAATCCGGCTTCCCCGGCCGCCCCAGCGCCGGGCCTGTACCCAAGCCTCATGAATCCCAGCTACAAACCCGCCGACGTCGAGTCCGCCGCCCAGGCCCACTGGACGGCTGCCGATGCCTACCGCGTCACCGAAGATGCGCGCGACGCTCAGGGCGATCCAAAGAAGAAGTACTACGCCTGCTCGATGCTGCCTTACCCCAGCGGCAAGCTGCACATGGGCCATGTGCGCAACTACACCATCAACGACATGCTCACGCGCTATCTGCGCATGTCGGGCTACAACGTGCTCATGCCCATGGGCTGGGACGCCTTCGGCCTGCCGGCCGAGAATGCGGCGCTGAAGAACGGCGTGCCGCCGGCCAAGTGGACGTACGAAAACATCGCCTACATGAAGGGCCAGCTGCAAGCCATGGGCCTGGCGATCGACTGGAGCCGCGAGGTGGCCACCTGCGACCCGGCCTACTACAAGTGGAACCAGTGGCTGTTCCTGAAGATGCTGGAAAAAGGCATCGCCTACCGCAAGACCCAGGTCGTCAACTGGGACCCGGTCGACCAGACCGTGCTGGCCAACGAGCAGGTGATCGACGGCAAGGGCTGGCGCACCGGCGCCACGGTCGAACGCCGCGAGATCCCGGGTTATTACCTGAAAATCAGCGACTACGCCGAAGAACTGCTCGAACACACCCAGCACAAGCTGCCGGGTTGGCCCGAGCGCGTGCGGCTGATGCAGGAGAACTGGATCGGCAAGAGCGAGGGTGTGCGCTTCGCCTTCACGCACGATATCCGTGGCGATGACGGCCAGGCGATCCAGGACGGCCGCATGTACGTCTTCACGACGCGCGCCGACACCATCATGGGCGTGACCTTCTGTGCCGTGGCGCCCGAGCATCCGCTGGCCACGCACGCCGCCAGGACCGACCCGAAGGTCGCCGCCTTCGTCGAGGAATGCAGGAACGGCGGCACTACCGAAGCCGAGCTCGCCACGCAGGAAAAGAAGGGCGTACCCACCGGCCTGACGGTCCGGCACCCGATCACCGAGGAAGATGTGCCGGTGTGGGTCGGCAACTATGTGCTCATCAACTACGGGGATGGCGCCGTCATGGGCGTGCCTGCGCATGACGAGCGCGACTTCGCCTTTGCCAACAAGTACGGCATCCCGATCGTTCAGGTGGTGCTGGTCGACGACGAGCCGCACTTCGACTATCACAAGTGGCAGGACTGGTACGGCGACAAGAGCCGTGGCGTGACGATCAATTCCGACAATTTCAGCGGCATGGGCCACAAAGAGGCCGTGGCCGCCGTGGCGCATGCGCTGGGCCAGAAGGGCCTGGGCGAACTGCAGACCACCTGGCGCCTGCGCGACTGGGGCGTGAGCCGCCAGCGCTACTGGGGTACGCCGATCCCGATCATCCATTGCGATGAACACGGCGCGGTGCCGGTGCCCGAGGCCGACCTGCCGGTCGTGCTGCCGACCGACTGCGTGCCCGACGGCTCAGGCAATCCGCTGATCAAGCACGAGGGCTTTCATGCCGGCGTGGTCTGTCCGGTCTGCGGCAAGCCCGCACGGCGCGAGACCGACACGATGGACACTTTCGTCGATTCGTCCTGGTACTTCATGCGCTATTGCGACCCGAAGAACGACCAGGCCATGGTCGGCGAGGGCGCGCAGTACTGGATGCCGATGGACCAGTACATCGGCGGCATCGAACATGCCATCCTGCACTTGCTGTACGCGCGCTTCTGGACCAAGGTCATGCGCGACCTGGGCCTGGTGAAGGTCGATGAACCTTTCAGCAAGCTGCTCACGCAAGGCATGGTGCTCAATCACATCTATTACCGGCGTGGCGACAAGGGAGGCAAGGACTACTTCCCGCCGCTCGAGGTGACGCCCGTGCTCGACGCGCAGGGGCGCATCACGGGCGGGACGCTGGCCGACGGTTCGGCCGTCGAGTATGGCGGCGTCGGCAAGATGGGCAAGAGCGAGCGCAACGGCGTCGACCCGCAGGACCTCATCGAGAAGTACGGCGCCGACACTGCACGCCTGTACACCATGTTCACCGCGCCGCCCGAAGCCACGCTGGAGTGGAATGACGCGGCTGTCGAAGGCAGCTACCGCTTCCTGCGCCGGGTCTGGAACTTCGGCGTGGCGCAGGCCGCCGACGCATCGCCGGCCGAGGGCAAGGGTGAATTCGGCAAGGGTGCCAAGGCGCTGCGCCGCGAGGTGCACACCGTGCTGCGCCAGATCGACTACGACTACCAGCGCATGCAATACAACACGGTCGTCTCTGGCGCCATGAAGCTGCTCAACGCGCTCGAAGGCTTCAAGCCCGACGGCAGCGCCGGCGACCGCAGCGCGCTGCGCGAAGGCCTGGGCATCCTGCTGCGCTGCATGTACCCGGCCACGCCGCACATTGCGCACGAACTCTGGCAACGGCTGGGCTATGCCAAGTTGCACGGCGAGCTGCTGGATGCGCCGTGGCCCGTGGTCGACGCTGGCGCACTGGTGCAGGAAGAGATCGAGCTGATGCTTCAGGTCAATGGCAAGCTGCGCGGTGCCTTGCGCGTGCCGGCCGGCGCATCGAAGGACGAAATCGAAGCCATGGCGCTGTCCTGCGACGATTTCGTCGCCTTCGCACCGGGCGCGGCGCCCAAGCGCGTGATCGTGGTGCCCGGCCGGTTGGTCAACGTGGTGGTATGAGCATGACGCATGTGACTTCGCGCCCGGGCACGCTGCCGCGTCGCAGTTTCCTCGCTGCTGCTGCTGCTGCGGCGGTGACCTTGCTGGGCCTGGCCGGCTGTGGCTTCGAGCTGCGCAAGGCGCCGGTCTTCGCATTCAAGTCGCTGGCGGTGCCCGGGCGCTCGGCCATGGCCGCCTATGTGCGGCGCAACATGGCCGCGGCCGGCACGGTGACCATCGTGCCCGAAGCACAGGCCGCCACGGCCGAAGCGGTGCTCGACATCCTGGGCGAGACCCGCGACCGTGTCGTGGTGTCGACCAATTCGGCCGGCGAGGTGCGCGAACTCAACGTCCGGCTGACCATCCGCTTCCGGTTGCGCACGCCGGCCGGCAAGGAGCTGCTGACCTCCGAGATCCAGCAGCGCCGGGACGTGACCTACAACGAGACCAACGCGCTCGCCAAGGACGCCGAGATCGAGCTGCTCTACCGCGACATGCAGACCGACATCGCCCAGCAGATACTGCGGCGCCTTGCGGCGGTCAAGGAACTCTGAGGATGCAACTGGCGGCTGCGCAGCTGGCGGCACACCTGGCCAAGGGCGTGCGGCCGCTCTACGTGATCCACGGCGACGAACCCCTGCTCGCGCAGGAGGCCGCCGATGCGGTGCGCGCAGCGGCACGCACGCAAGGCTATACCGAACGCAGTTCGTACACGGTGGCCGGCGCGCATTTCGACTGGGGCGCGGTGCGGGCCGCCGGCGGCTCGCTGAGCCTGTTTGCCGACAAGCAGATCGTCGAAATTCGAGTGCCTTCCGGCAAGCCGGGCAAGGACGGCAGCGTGGCGCTGCAGCAACTGGCCGAAGCGGCGGCGGGCAACGACAGCACGCTGACGCTGGTGCTGCTTCCGCGGCTGGACAAGGCGACCCGGTCGGGCGCGTGGTTCTCGGCGCTCGAGAGCCATGGCGTGAGCGTGCAGGTCGACCCGGTCGAGCGCGGCGCGTTGCCGCAGTGGATCGCGCAGCGCCTGTCGTTGCAGGGCCAGCGTGTGAAGGCAGGCGAAGAGGGGCAGCGCACGCTGCAGTTCTTCGCGGACCGGGTGGAAGGCAACCTGTTGGCTGCCCACCAGGAGATCCAGAAGCTCGCGCTGCTGCACCCCGAGGGTGAGCTCGACTGGCAGCAGGTCGAGGCGGCCGTCAACAACGTGGCGCGCTACGACGTCTTCAAGCTGTCGGAGGCCGTGCTCGCCGGCAATCCGCAGCGCGTGGCGCGCATGCTCGATGGCCTGCAGGCCGAGGGTGAGGCCGAAGTGCTGGTGCACTACACGATTGCCGAGGACATCCGCGCGCTCAAGCGCGTGAAGGACGCCATGGCGCAAGGGCGTCCGTTGCCCATGGCACTGCGCGAAAACCGCATCTGGGGGCCGCGCGAGCGTGCCTTCGAGCGCGTGCTGCCGCGCCTGGACGATGCCCTGCTGGCGCGCCTGCTGCGCGCCGCGCATCGGGTCGACGGTATCGTCAAGGGACTGAAACAGCCCGACTGGCCCGTTGGTGGCTGGCCCGCGCTGCAGCGTCTGGCACTGATGCTCTGCCGCGCCTGCATGACGGCGCCGGCACCCGGGCCACGCGGCTGATCGCGCGGGGCCGGAAACGCACTGTTGCCCACTGGGTCGACTGCATGGTGCGCAAGAGTGGGAAAATAAACCCATGAACGCGTTCAACATCACTGAGTACATGCAGGCGCTGGGCCTGCAGGCCAAGGCGGCGTCCGCCCTGATGGCCCGGGCCGATGCGGCCACCAAGAACACGGCACTCAAGGCGCTGGCCCGCCGCCTGCGCGAAGCCGGTGCGCCGCTTGCGCAAGCCAACGAACGCGACGTTGCACGCGCCACGGCCGCTGGCCTGGCAGCGCCGCTGGTCGACCGCCTCAAGCTCTCGCAAAAGACGATCGACACCGTTGCGCTCGGTTGCGAGCAATTGGCGGCCATGCCGGACGTGATCGGCGAGATCATCGGCATGAAGCAGCAGCCCAGCGGCATCCGCGTGGGCCAGATGCGCGTGCCGATCGGCGTGTTCGGCATGATCTACGAAAGCCGTCCCAACGTGACCATCGAGGCCGCCAGCCTGGCCATCAAGAGCGGCAACGCGGCCATCCTGCGCGGCGGCTCGGAAGCCATCGAGTCCAACAAGGCGCTGGCGCAGCTGGTGAGCGAATCGCTGGCCGAAGCGGGCCTGCCGGTCGATGCGGTGCAGCTGGTGCAGACCACCGACCGTGAGGCCGTGGGCCAGTTGATCGCCATGCCGGCATTCGTCGACGTGATCATTCCGCGCGGCGGCAAGGGCCTGATCGAGCGCATCAGCCGCGAGGCCAAGGTGCCGGTCATCAAGCACCTGGATGGCAATTGCCACGTCTATGTCGACGACACGGCGCCGCTGGAGATGGCGGTGCGTGTGGTCGACAACGCCAAGACACAGAAATACAGCCCCTGCAACGCGGCCGAAGGCCTGCTGGTGGCCGCGTCGATCGCCGATGCCTTCCTGCCCGAGATCGGCGCGGTGTTCGGCGCCAAGGGCGTGCAGATGCGCTGCGACCCGGTGGCCGCGCGCATCCTGCGCGCCGAGGCGGCGCTGCATCCCGAGATGGATGTGACCGACGCCGTGGAAGCCGACTGGTCGGAGGAGTACCTGGCCGCGGTCATCAGCATCAAGGTGGTCGAGGGCGTGGACGAGGCCATTGCGCACATCAACCGCTATTCGAGCCACCACACCGACGCCATCATCACGCGCGACCACTTGAACGCGCAGCGTTTCCTGCGCGAGGTCGACTCGGCCAGCGTGATGGTGAATGCGAGCACCCGGTTCGCCGACGGTTTCGAATTCGGCCTGGGTGCCGAAATCGGCATCAGCACCGACAAATTCCATGCGCGCGGTCCGGTGGGCATCGAAGGCCTGACTTCGCTCAAATATGTCGTGTTAGGACAGGGCGAGACGCGCAGCTGACGGCTTGTCATCTGGGTGAGTGGCCCCAAATCCTACAATCCCACTCTACCTCTCCGCTGAACGCGCACAACAAGGCCGCCGCATGGTCCCCCATCTCGTCACCGCCCTGACCGGCCCGATCAACGAACTCGAGCAGCGCATCCTCGACTCGACCCCTGCCATCGAGCGCTGGTTTCGGCTCGAATGGATGGAGCACACGCCCCCGTTCTACACCGCTGTGGACATCCGCAATGCCGGCTTCAAGCTGGCACCGGTGCACACCAACCTGTTTCCCGGCGGCTGGAACAACCTGACGCAGCAGATGCTGCCGCTGGCGGTGCAGGCCGCCCAGGCGGCGATCGAGAAAATCTGTCCGGAGGCGCGCAATCTGCTCGTCATTCCGCAGAACCATTCGACCAACACCTTCTACCTGGCGAACATTGCCCAGCTGGTGCGCATCTTCCACATGGCCGGGCTCAACGTGCGCGTGGGCTCGATCGACCCGGCGATCAAGTCGCCCAAGAAGATCGAACTGCCCAACGGTGACACCGTGACGCTGGAGCCTGTGGTGCGCACCAAGCGCCGCCTGGGCATCAAGAATTTCGACCCCTGCACGATCCTGCTGAACAACGACCTGGCGGCCGGCACGCCCGGCATTCTGGAGGACCTGCACGAGCAGTACCTGCTGCCCCCCGTGCATGCAGGCTGGTCGGTGCGGCGCAAGAGCAACCACCTGCGCAGCTACGAAGAGCTTTCCAAGCGCTTCGGCAAGTTGCTGGGCATCGACCCCTGGTTGATCAACCCGATGTCCACCCGCGCCGAGGGCGTGAACGTGGCTGATGGCCGCGGCATCGACGTGCTCACGAGCCATGTCGACGCAATGCTCACGAAGGTGCGGCGCAAGTACAAGGAGTACGGCATCAACGAGAAGCCCTTCGTCGTCGTCAAGTCCGACACCGGCAGCAACAGCATGCCGGCGATCACGGTGCGCGACGTCAAGGAGGTCGAGGCGCTGACGCGCAAGTCGCGCGCCAAGGCAGGCGGGGCCGCGCAGGGCGTGGGCGCCGATGAAGTGGTGATCCAGGAGGGCGTGTTGACCAACGAGCGCGTGCACGACGGCGTCGCCGAGCCGGTGGTCTACATGATGGACCGCTATGTGGTGGGTGGCTTCTACCGCGTGCATGCCGAGCGCAGCAGCGACGAAAGCCTGAAGTCGCCGGGCGCGAGCTTCGTGCCGCTGGCCTTCTCCGACAGCGCCCACCTGCCGCAGCATGGCGCCAAGCCAGGCGCGAGCGCGCCCAACCGCTTCTATATGTACGGGGTGATCGGCCGGCTGGCCATGGTCGCGGCCAGCTACGAACTGGAAGCCACCGACCCCGACGCCGAGGTCTACGAGTAACCCGCAGCCCGGACCGGCGGGCGCTTTGCGGCGTCACGCGTCACGGGCAGAATACGCGTCCCACAGCAAAAACGGAAAAAGAGGGCGGGGTCGCGCGCATCCAGTGATGGCATGGCCAGGCGGTGCGAGTCGCCGGCGCCCTCTCACGACCTCGTGTCAGCCCCCAAATCATCCTCCGCGGCCCTGATCATCGGTGCCATTGGTGTCGTCTACGGCGACATCGGCACCAGTGTCCTCTACGCAACCAAGGAAGTCTTCGGTCACGGCCACGTGCCGTTCACCATCGAGAACGTGTACGGCATCCTGTCGATGTTCTTCTGGACGTTGACGATCATCGTGTCGCTCAAGTACGTCGTGCTGGTGTTGCGCGCCGACAACGAGGGCGAGGGTGGCCTGGTGGCGATGCTGGCGCTGGCGTCGACCGCCGTGGCCGACCGGCCGCGGCTGCGCAGCGTGCTGTTGATCGTGGGCATCTTCGGCACCTCGCTCTTCTACGGCGACGGGGTCATCACACCGGCCATCTCCGTGCTCTCGGCGGTCGAGGGGCTGGAGGTGGTGTCGCCGCATTTCACGCACTACGTCATTCCGATCACGCTGGTGGTGCTGTTCTGTCTCTTCGCCGTGCAAAAGCGTGGCACGGCAGGCATCGGCAAGTTCTTCGGGCCGGTCACGCTGGTCTGGTTCCTCGTCCTGGCCGTGCTGGGCGTGTCGCAGATCGTCACGCACCCGGAAATCCTGAAGGCGCTCAACCCGTACTACGCGCTCAAGTTCATCTGGGACAACCCGATGACCAGTTTCATCGTGCTCGGCGCCACTGTGCTGTGCGTGACAGGCGCGGAGGCGCTCTATGCGGACCTCGGCCATTTCGGCAAAGGTCCGATCCGCCTCGCGTGGTTCTCGGTGGTGATGCCTGCCCTCACGCTCAATTACTTCGGCCAGGGCGCCTTGCTGCTGGAAAACCCCGCGGCGGTGAAAAACCCGTTCTTCATGATGGCGCCGGAATGGGCGCTGATTCCGCTGGTGCTGCTGGCTACGCTGGCCACCGTGATCGCTTCGCAGGCACTTATCACCGGTGCTTTCAGCGTGACGCGCCAGGTCATCCAGCTGGGCTACCTGCCGCGGCTGAACATCGAGCACACGAGCGTGCGCGCGACCGGGCAGATCTACATTCCGTTCGTCAACTGGGGCCTGTTCGTCGCCATCGTGCTGGCGGTGGTGATGTTCCGTTCGTCGAGCAACCTGGCGGCGGCCTACGGCATTGCGGTGACCACCGACATGCTGATCACCACCGTGCTCACCTTCTTCGTGATCCGCTACGCCTGGAAGCTGCCGCTGGCCCTGTGCATCGGTGCCACGTCGGCCTTCTTCGTGATCGACTTCGCCTTCTTCGCATCGAACCTGCTCAAGCTGCCCGATGGCGGCTGGTTTCCGTTGCTGATCGGCGGGGGCATCTTCACGCTGATGATCACCTGGAAGGAGGGTCGCCGGCTGATGGGCGAAGTGCAGCGCGCCGATGCGCTCGACCTGCGCAGCTTCCTCGATGCCGTGTTCGTGAATCCGCCTGCGCGCGTGGACGGCACGGCGGTGTTCCTCACGGCCGAGCCTGGCAACGTGCCCAATGCGTTGCTGCACAACCTCAAGCACAACAAGGTGCTGCACGAGCAGAATCTGTTCGTCACCGTGCGCAGCCACGAGGTGCCCTGGATTCCCATGAACAAGCGCATCGAGATGGAACCGCTCGGGCGCCATTGCTGGCAGGTGATCGTGCACTACGGCTTCAAGAACGACGTGGACCTTCCCCGCGCGCTCGAGGGCGCGCGCATGCGCGGCTGTCAGCTGGAGCCGATGACCACCAGTTATTTCCTGTCTCGCGACGTCGTCATCCCGACGCTGGGCAGCGGCATGGCGCCCTGGCGCGAAAAGCTGTTTGCGCAGATGCACCACAACGCGAGCGGTGCGGCGGGCTTCCTGAGCCTGCCGAACAATGCGGTGGTGGAACTGGGTTCCAAGATAGAGATCTGATCCGGCGCAGGCGCCTCCGCCCCCGTGGCGAATCCCATTCAACCCATCGAGGTACATCATGCGTACTGTCTCCATCGCCCAGATTTCAGTCGGCAATGCCGGGCCTTTCGTTCTTTTCGGCGGCATCAACGTGCTCGAGTCGAAGGATCTCGCCCTGCGCAGCGCGGCCGAATACGTCCGCGTCACCCAGAAGCTGGGCATTCCCTACGTCTTCAAGGCCAGCTTCGACAAGGCCAACCGGTCGTCGATCCATTCCTACCGCGGCCCGGGGCTGGAGGAAGGCTTGCGCATCTTCGAGGCGGTCAAGAAGGAATTCGGCGTGCCGCTGATCACCGACGTGCACGAACCCTGGCAGGCGCCGCTGGTGGCCGAGGTGGTCGACGTGCTGCAACTGCCCGCCTTTCTGGCGCGCCAGACCGATCTGGTGGTGGCGCTGGCCAAGACCGGCCGTGTCATCAACATCAAGAAGCCGCAGTTCCTGAGCCCGACGCAGATGCTCAACATCGTGGAGAAATTCCAGGAAGCGGGCAACGAGCAGCTGATCCTGTGCGACCGCGGCACCTGCTTTGGCTACGACAACCTCGTGGTTGACATGCTCGGGTTCGGCGTGATGAAGAAGGTCTGCGACGACCTGCCGATCATCTTCGACGTCACGCATGCGCTGCAGCAGCGCGATGCGATGGGCGCGGCCTCGGGCGGCCGGCGCTCGCAGGTGGCCGATCTGGCACGTGCGGGGTTGGCCGTCGGCCTGGCCGGCCTGTTCCTGGAGGCGCATCCCGATCCAGCCCACGCCAAGTGCGATGGCCCGAGCGCCTTGCCGCTGGACCTGCTCGAACCCTTCCTGTCGCAGCTCAAGGCGCTGGACGATCTGGTCAAGTCGTTCCCGCGCCTGGCCATCGAATAACGCGGCGGCGCGGGCCCGTGTTCAGCCGAACACCCCCGGCTGTTGCGCCGCCAGCGCTTCCATGTGCGCGCAGATCGCGCCCGGCGTGGTGAACCAGATCTCGCCCGCATCCCGCGCGCGCGCCAGGTGTTCCAGCGCGCGCCGCAGATGGCGCAGCCGGTAGGGTTGGCCGACGATGTAGGGATGCAGCGCCACGCCCATCACCAGCGGCTGTGTGCGCGCCTGCTCGCGCATCTCGTCGAAGTTGTCGATCACCAGGGTCGCGAAGTCCTTGGCATCCATCTGGCGCGCGACGATCATGGGGATGTCGTTGAGTTCCTGCGGGTACGGCACCGCCCACAGGCCACGGCCGTCGCGTGTCCTCATGCGCGTGGGTTGGTCGTCGTGGCACCAGTTCAGGGTGTAGCGGTAGCCGGTTTCGGCCAGCAGATCGGGCGTCAGCACGCTTTCGGAAATCCACGGCGACAGCCAGCCCGTGGGCGCCGTGCCGCATTCGGCGGTGATGCGTGCGGCGCAACGCAGCAGCAGTTCGCGCTCCCCGGCCTCGGCGTAGTCGCCCTGGCGCTCGGCGTTGCTGTGGCCATGCCCGATGAGTTCATCGCCGCGCGCAGCAACGGCGCGCATCAGTTCCGGACAGTGGTCGTAGAGGGCGGTGTTGACCAGCGCGCCGGTGGGCAGGCCGAGCGTGTCGAAGAGTTCGAGGCAGCGCCACGCGCCCACACGGTTGCCGTACTCGCGCCAGCCGTGGTTGAGCACGTCCGGTTCGGGCGACGCCGGTCCGATGCGCGCACCCAGGCCATCGCCGAAGGCGAAATGCTCCAGGTTGAAGCCGAGGTAGACCGCCAGCCGCGCGCCGTTCGGCCACAGGTGGTCGGGGCGCCGCGTGATCGGCCGGTAGTCGAACCGGTTGTGGTGGGGGAGCAGATGGGGCCAGCGAGCGTTCATGGGGAGCGACGGCGCAAAGAGGTTGCAGGGACGGTGATGCAGGATGCTGAACCATTTTCGCGCGCCGACTTCCGGGTGTCGCGCCAATCCGGCAAGCTTCGTGCTTGCAGTCTTCACATAACCCGGGTGCATTCCCGCCGCCCGCTCATCCGTCCATGACCCAGACCGCCACCGCCATGCCCCGCCTGCGTCACAGCCGCTTCGAAGACGCCCAGGCGATCTTCACCGGCACCCTGTTCGTGTCGTTGGCGCTCATCCTGTTCAACCAGGTCGGCCTCCTGACCGGCGGCGCTGCCGGCATCGCCTTTTTGCTGCACTACGCCACCGGCTTGAGCTTCGGCAAGCTCTTTTTCGTGGTGAACCTACCGTTCTACTGGTTCGCCTGGGTGCGCATGGGGCGTGAGTTCACCTTCAAGACCTTCATCGCGATCACGCTGCTGTCGGCCATGACGGAGTGGTCGCCTGCGCTCTTTGCGATCGACCGTCTGCATCCGGCCTACGCCGCGGTGCTCGGCGGGCTGTTGCTGGGGGCGGGCTGCCTCTTCCTTGCCCGGCACCGTGGCAGCCTGGGCGGTGCGACCATCGTGTCGCTCTACATGCAGGAAAAGCACGGCTGGCGCGCCGGCAAAGTGCAGATGTGCATCGACTGCAGCATCGTGGCGGTTGCCTTCCTCGTGATCGAGCCGCAGCGCGTGCTGTACTCCGTGTTGGCGGCGGTGGTGATGAGTGTTTTCCTGGCGGTCAACCACAAGCCGGGGCGCTATGTGACGATGTAGGCTCGCGGCTTTGTCTCGCACAGGGCTGGAGCCGCGCATGAGGACCTTCGTCTACCGGGCATTCGCCCTCTTCTTGCTGATCGTCGGCATGCCCGCCGAAGCCCGTTTGCGCGAGGCACAGATGGACGTACCGGTGCAGGTGACCACTGCCGCGGGCCGCCGTGTGGCGCAGCCCATCCGCGTCACGCTGTTCTGGGACGATGCCAACCCGCGGCCAGCACCCGTGCTGGTGCTCAACCACGGCCGTGCGCCCGCGGCGGCCGACCGCGCTGCATTCGGTCGGGCACGCTACCACGTGGCGGCCGGTTTCTTTGCCGAGCGTGGATTCATCGTGGCGGTGCCGACGCGCATCGGCTACGGCGTGAGCGGTGGTGAAGACGTGGAAGACAGCGGAGCCTGTGCCACGCGACGCTATGCGCCCGCCTACGAGGCCGCGCTCGCGCAGACGCTGGCGGTGCTCAACGCGGTGCGCGAGCGGCCCGGTGTGGACGGCACGCGCGCCGTCATCGTCGGCCAGTCCTTCGGCGGCGCGGTGGCGATTGCGGCTGCGGCGCATCCGCCTGCAGGACTGGTCGCCACCATCAACTTCGCCGGCGGTGGTGGCGGCAATCCGATCACCCAGGCGCAGCATCCGTGTTCGCCCCAGGCGATGGGGCAACTGTTCATGGAATACGGCCGCCTTGCGCGCCTGCCCACGCTCTGGCTTTATGCCGAGAACGACCAGTACTTCGGCCCGACCTATCCGCGCGGCTGGTTCCAGACATTCCGCCAGGCCGGCGGCAACGGCGAGTTCGTGCAGTTCCCGCCCCAAGGGGACGATGGCCACAAGCTCTTCACCGCGTTTCCCGAGGTGTGGCAGCCGCAGGTCGGCGCGTTTCTCGACCGCCTGGGCTTCCCGCGCATTTCCGCTGGCCGCTAGCAGGGCGGTCCGTCCGTGGCAGGGCGCATGGGCGGTCGCGGCACAATCGGCGGATGCGTTTTTTCAAAGACCTGAGCCTTTCGGCCGTGACCGCCGGTTTCGTGGCGGTGTTGGTGGGCTTTACCAGCTCGGTGGCCATCGTGTTCCAGGCGGCGCAGTCCTTTGGCGCCACGCCGGCCATGATCAGTTCCTGGATGTGGGCGCTGGGGCTGGGCATGGGCTTGGCATCGGCGCTTCCCTCGCTGTGGCTGCGCAAGCCGGTGATGATCGCGTGGAGCACGCCGGGCGCCGCCGTGCTTGCGGTCGCCGGTGCGGGTTACGGCATGGCCGAGGCGGTCGGTGCCTTCATCGTGTGCGCGCTGCTGATCGTTCTGGCGGGTGCCACTGGCGCGTTCGAGCGTGTGATGAACCGCATCCCCATGGCGATCGCCTCGGCGCTGCTGGCCGGCGTGCTGGCGCGCTTCGGGCTCCAGGCCTTCGTCGCGGCGCAGACGGCGTTGCCGCTGGTGCTGCTGATGCTGGTCACCTACCTCGTAGGCAAACGTCTGCTGCCGCGCTATGCGGTGCCGCTGACGCTGGTCGTGGCCATCGCCTTTGCGGCGTCGCGCGGGCAACTGGCATGGAGCGCGGTGCACTTTTCGCTCGCGGTGCCGGTGTTCACCTGGCCCGTGTTCACCTGGCAGGCGGCGGTGAGCCTGGCACTTCCGCTGTTCGTCGTGACGATGGCCTCTCAGAACCTGCCCGGCGTGGCGGCCATCCGTGCGTCGGGCTACGACCTGCCAGTGTCCAGGCTCATCACCCTGACTGGCCTGGCCACACTGGTGCTCGCGCCCTTTGGCGGCTATGCGCTCAACCTCAGCGCGATCACGGCGGCCATCTGCATGGGCCGCGAGGCCCATGAGGATCCTGCGCGCCGCTATACGGCTGCCGTGAGCTGCGGCGCGATCTACGTGCTCATCGGCCTGTTCGGCGCGGCGGTGACCGGCCTGCTGACCGCGTTTCCGAAGGAACTGGTGGCCGCCATTGCCGGCCTGGCCTTGCTGGGGACCATCGGCGGCGGGCTGGCCGCAGCGGTGCGCGACGAGTCGCACCGCGAGGCGGCGCTCATCACCTTTCTCGTGACCCTGTCGGGCGTCACGCTCGTGGGCATCGGCTCGGCGTTCTGGGGCGTGGTGGCCGGTGCGCTCGCGCTCCTGGTGCAGCAGCTTGGCCGCAAGAAAGCCTCCATGGGCAAGGACATCGCGCCTGCCTGCAAGATCAAGCTTTCATCGAAGCCGGTCCAACCGGCAGGCCATCGGCCTGCTGATGCCGATGCCTCATTCCCGATTGCTGGAAAGACCCCGTCATGAACATCCTCTTCGTCGCCGACCCGCTCGACCAGTTCAAGATCTACAAGGACACGACCTTCTCGATGATGCGCGAGGCGCAGCGCCGCGGCCATCGCATCGCGGCCTGCCTGCCGCAGGACCTGACGTGGAAGTCGGGCGGCATGGTCACGGCCAACGTGCAGCAGATCACGCTGACGGGCGACGCGAAGACCTGGTACCACGTCGACATCGAGGCGTCGAAGGCGCTCAAGGACTTCGACGTCGTGCTGATGCGCAAGGACCCGCCCTTCGACGCCGAGTACATCTACGCCACGCACCTGCTCGAGCAGGCCGAGCGCGAGGGCGCGCGCGTGGTCAACAAGCCACGGGCGCTGCGCGACCACCCGGAAAAGCTCGCGATCATGGAGTTTCCGCAGTTCGTCACGCCGACGCTGGTCACGCGCAGCGCGAGCGCGGTGCGCGACTTCCACGCCGAGCACGGCGACATCATCCTCAAGCCGCTCGACGGCATGGGTGGCATGGGCATCTTCCGCGTCAAGCAGGACGCGATGAACCTCGGCTCCATCATCGAGACGCTCAACAAGGACGGTGCCGAAACCATCATGGTGCAGCGCTTCGTGCCGCAGATCGTCGACGGCGACAAGCGCATTCTGATCATCGGCGGCGAGCCGGCGCCCTTCGTGCTGGCGCGCATCCCGCAGGGCACCGAGGTGCGCGGCAACCTCGCGGCCGGCGGCAAGGGCGTGGCCCAGCCGCTGACGGCGCGCAACCGCGAGATCGCCGAGACCGTCGGCCGGGCGCTCGCGCCGCGCGGCCTGCTGCTGATCGGCCTCGACGTGATCGGCGACAGCGTCACCGAGATCAACGTCACCAGCCCGACCTGCTTCCAGGAGATCACCGAGCAGACCGGCTTCGACGTGCCGGCGATGTTCATCGATGCGCTGGAAGCGGAATTGAAAAAGGGACCGTGAGGTCCCTTCGGGTGCGCGCGCGTCGGCGTTCGTCGATCAGAAATCGATCGAAGCGGTCAGGCTGAAGGTGCGCGGGTTGCCCAGCACCAGGTAACCTGAATTCGGGTAGCCGCCGACGGACGCCCAGTAGTTGCGGTCGGTCGCGTTGTCGATGCGACCGCGGAAGGTGACCAGCTTGCCGGAGATCTCCGTCACGTAGCGCGCCCCGATGTCCAGCCGGCTCCAGCCGGCGACCCTGAGCGTGTTGGTGGCATCGGCATAGCTGCTGCCGGTGGCCGTCACGCGGGCGTCGAGCGACAGGCCACGCACCATCGGGACATCCCATTCGACACCGAAGCTGCCTTGGCGCTTGGGCACGCCGATGACGCGCTTGCCGTCGGTCGTCGAACTGCCGGTGCTCTCCTGCTTGGCGTCCAGGAAGGTCGCGCCGCCGAGCAGGCGCAGGCCCTTCGCCGGTTCGCCGAAGACGTTGAGTTCGAGGCCCTGGTGGCGGTCCTTGCCCGTCGCGCTGTAGTTCCGGGTGACCGTGTCGAAGAAGGCGCGCGGCTTGTCGACGGAGAACACCGCGGCGCTGGCGCCCAGGCGTCCGCCGTCGTACTTCAGGCCGACTTCCTTCTGCTTTGCAACGTACGGAGCGAGGATCTCGCCGCTGTTCGCAACCGGCGTGGTGCCCGAGACAGCGGGCGCAGTGTCGCCGGGGGACAGGCTCTCGACGTAGTTCGCATACGCCGACAGCGCCTTCGTCGCCTTGAAGACGATGCCGGCGGCCGGGCTGGTGCGGCTCTTGTCGTAGGCGCTGCTCAGGTTGCCGGTGCCGTAGTCGTAACCGTTCACCACGAGTTGCTGGTGGCGCGCGCCGAGCGTGACGAGCACGGTGTCGTCCACGAAGCCCAGGGTGTCGCCGATGGCGTAGCTCGACAGGCGCTTCTTCGAGGTGAGGCCCGGCGAGTCCAGCTCGTTGCCGCTGAAGGCGCCCGCGCTGAACGCCGGTACGGTCGTCAGAACCGGGTCGTAAAGGTTGGTCGCCTGGGTGTTGGCGAAGTCGAAGGTGTAGGCGTTCTTGCGCTCGGAGCCGAAGTACGAGTATGAGGCGACCAGGGCGTGCGACACCGGGCCGGTGCGCAGCTTGCCCCGCACGCCGAACTCGCCCGTCTTGACGGTTTCGACGGCCGTGTTGTCGAAACGGTAGGTCGTGCCCGCGCCGGTGGTGGCATTGCTGACGGTGAGGTTGGCCAGCGAGTTCGCTTCGTTGCCACGACGGGCGCCGGCGGCAAACCAGGCGGTCACGTCGTCCGTGATGTCGTACTCGCCGCGTACGGTGCCGAAGGTGTCGCGCTCGTTGGAATAGCTGCCGGGCTGCGCCCAGTTGGTGGACGCGTCCGGCGCCGAGGGCACCGACGTCACCCCGCTCAGCGTGACGTTGGTGCGCGTCTGCTGGAGGCGGTGTTCCTGGTGGCCGATGTCGGCTGACAGGCGGGCGTTGCGGCTGCGCCAGTCGAGGCCGACAGAGGCCACGTCGAGCTTGACGTCTTCGTTGTCGACGCCGGTGCCGCCGTCCCGGTGCGCCGCATTGACGCGCACGCCCAGGCTCTGGTCGGGGCCGAAGCGGCGCGCCAGGTCGACCGCGGTGTAGAGCTGCGAGCCGCTGGCCGTGCCCACGGTGACCTGCGACAGCGGCTCGTTGCCTGCGCGCTTGGGCAGCAGGTTGACCGTTCCGCCGATGCCGTCGCCGCCCGGCGTTGCGCCGGTCAGGAAGGCGCTCGCGCCGTGCAGCACTTCGACGCGCTCGAACAGCTCCGATGAGATGTATTGCCGTGGCAGCAGGCTGTACAGGCCGTTGTAGGCAATGCTGTCGGAGCCCAGGATGAAGCCGCGGATGAAATACGACTCCTGGAAATTCCCGAAGCCGCGCGCCACGCGCACCGACGGATCGTTCTGCAACACGTCGCCGACGCTGCGCGCCTGCTGGTTCTGGATGAGCTCGTTGGTGAAGCTTGTCACGCTGAAGGGGGAGCTCATCGGGTCCTGGTTGCCCAGGATGCCCACCCGCCCGCCCCGCGCCACCTGCCCACCCGCGTAAGGCTTGGTCAACCCCTCTGCCGACGCATCGGCGCTGGCTTCCACTGTCACGGTGGACAGGGTGCCGGCCGTGCCTGCGGGGGAGGTTTGCGCAGAAGCCGACAGCGCGTGCAGCGCAAGCGCCGCGGCCAGGGTAACGGGCCGCAGCGGAAAGCGGGTGGAGGACATGAACGGTTCCCTCTTATTCAGTTTTCAAATGAGAACCATTATTATTATCTTTGTTAATTTCTGGCGCGCGCTTGCCCCTTCAAAAGAGCGGATGCGCGTTGTTTCCGCGCGACCGCTGGCGAGTCTCAGCCGGCCCGGCGGCCGTCCTGGAAGACAACGAGTTCGCCCGCCGCGAACGACGTCCATTGCTCGTTGGTGGTCAGCGGCGCGGTCACGATCACGGCGACGCGGTCGTCGAGCGTGGTGTGCTGCGAGAAGTCCATCTGCACGTCCTCGTCGGCCAGCTTCGCCAGCGCGAACGGATGCTGGCGCTCGATGTACCAGAGGTTCGTCGACGCATGCGCCCAGAGCGCCTGGCCGTTCGACAGCATGAAGTTGAAGGTGCCGTGCTTCGCGAGCTGCGGCGCCAGTTCGCGCAGCGTCAGCGTGAGTTCGGCGACGCTGGGCACGTCGGCATGCGACTTGGCCAGTTCCTGCATGACCCAGCAGAAGGCGTGCTCGCTGTCGGTGCTGCCCACCGGATGGAAGTTGCCGTGCAGCCGCGGCCGGAAATCCTTCAGGTCGCCGTTGTGCGCGAACACCCAGTAGCGGCCCCACAGCTCGCGCACGAAGGGGTGGCAGTTCTGCAGGTTGACGGCGCCCTGGGTGGCCTTGCGGATGTGCGAGATGACGTTGCGGCTCTTGATCGGGTAGCGGCGGATCAGCTCGGCCACCGGCGACTCGCAGGCCGGCAGATGGTCGACGAAGTGGCGCAGGCCGCGGTCCTCGAAGAAGGCGATGCCCCAGCCGTCGGCATGGTGATCGGTGCGACCGCCGCGCTGCGCGAAGCCCGTGAAGCTGAAGGTCACATCCGTCGGCGTGTTGCAGTTCATTCCAAGCAGCTGGCACATGCGCCTATTAGACCGCAAAGACCGCAAGCGGCACGACGTGCGCACCTGGTGCCGCGACGACGGTCGTCAGGCAGGCGGATCGTGCGGCGCGGTCGGCTCGCGCAGTTGCCACGCTGCGAAGATGGCCAGCGCGCACAGTGCCGCCAGCATCAGGAACACCTCGTCGAAGGCCGCGATGCGTGCTGCGCTCGATGCCGTGTTGGCCAGCGAATCGCCATGCGCAGCCAGCCGCCATTCAAGCATGATGGCGCACAGGCTCACGCCCGCCGCCCCTCCGAGCATCCGCAGGAAGCTGATGGCGCTCGCGCCCTGTGGGATCAGCGGCTTGGCCAGCGGGCGCATGGCGCCCAGGTTGAGCGAAGGCAGGATGAAGCCCAGGCCGACGCGTCCGATGATCGCGAAGGCGACCAGCAGCCACAGCGTGCTGCCCAGGTCGAGCATGACCATCAGCGCGAACGAAATCGCCAGCAACGCCAGCCCGATGCTCACCAGCCATCGGGTCGGATGGCGGTCCGCCAGCCGGCCCACGCCAGCGATGGTGAAAGCCAGCACGATGCCCGCGGGCAGCATGATCGTGCCCACGTGCGACGGTGACAGGCTCAGCGCCACCTGCATGTAGACCGGCAGCAGATAGGTCGAGCCGAACAAAGCGGTACCGTAGATGAAGGCCACCGCGCTGCCCATGGTGAACTGCCGGTAGTTGAAGAGCCCCATGTTCATGAGCGGCGCGTCACCCTGGACCACGCGCCGTTTCTGCCACCAAACGAACAGGGCCAGCGACGTGGCGGCACCGGCGAGCAGCACCAGGGCCTGCAAGGGGGCATCGCCCCGCAACTCGACCAGCCCGTTGAGCAGGCACAGCGTGCCGACGGTGCCGATGATCAGTCCGCGCCAGTCGAGCCCCTGGCCGCGTTCGGCGGCCGCGCCGCCAGGGGCGGTCACCGGCACGAACTTGTAGGCCAGCCAGATCGACGCCAGGCAGAACGGCACCACCATGAAGAAGATGGAGCGCCAGCCGAACAGGTCGACCAGCACGCCGCCAATGCTTGGCCCGATGGCAGGCGCCAGCACCACGCCCATGCCGAAGATGCCGCTGGCACGGCCCTGCTCGTGCGGCTCGAACGCGCGCAGGATGATGATGGCCGGGATCGGCTGCACCACGCCCGCGGCAAGGCCTTCGGCCACCCGTGCGATCAGCACCAGCGAGAAGTCGTTGGCCAGCCCGCCGGCAATACCGCCTGCCAGCAGCAGCACCATCGTGCCGACGTACGTGCGCCGGTAGCCATGGCGTGCGAGCAGCCAGGGCGTGGTCAGCATGGACACGGTCATGGCGACCATGAAGCCCGAGCTCACCCACTGCGCGCGGTCCTGGCCCAACGAGAAATGGTGGCTCATGCCGGGAATGGCCACGTTCACGATCGTCGAGGACATGATCGACGCCATGGTGCCCACCATCACCGACAGGAGCAGCAGCCATCGGTAACGCTCGCCATAGCGCTCGCGCAGGGAGACGGTCGGAGAGGACGGATTCATGGCGCTCGCGGGATGGGGCAAAAGACGGTGAAGGGCCCGGCCATCGACGGCCAGCCACGAAGGCCCTCGAGGATATCGGTCTTCAGCCAGCCGCGCATCGCGCACAGATGCATGCCACGCCCACGGACTGGGGCGGCAGGCGGGACAGCAGCGCGTCGTCGAAGGGCACCGACAGGCACCAGCAGGGTTCCTGCGGCACGCCGGTGATGTGCTCGGCCTCCGCGGCACACACGTTGGCCTGCCCGCACAGCGGGCAGCGTGTGGTGTCGGATGGCAGGCTGCTTTCAGGCATGGCTGCATTCTCGTGCAGCCATGCCCGGAAGGCATCAGCCCGGCAGCAGCACCTTGTTGACGACGTGGATCACGCCGTTCGACTGGTACACGTTGGCGATCGTCACCATGGCCGTGCCGCCCTTGGCGTCGGTCACGTACACCTTGCCGCCGCTCATGGTTGCGATCAGCGTATCGCCGCTGGCCGTCTTGAGCGAGGCACGCCCCCCACCGGCGGCGATGAGGTTGGTCAGCGCCGCGGCATCGAGCCTGCCTGGCACCACGTGGTAGGTGAGCACCTTGGTCAGCGTGGGCTTGTTCTCGGGCTTGAGCAAGGTGTCGACGGTGCCGGCAGGCAGCATCGCGAACGCGTCGTTGGTCGGTGCGAACACGGTGAACGGGCCCGGGCTCTTGAGCGTGTCGACCAGGCCTGCTGCCTTGACCGCAGCCACCAGCGTGGTGTGGTCCTTGGAATTGACGGCGTTGTCGACGATGTCCTTCGTCGGGTACATCGCGGCGCCGCCGACCATCGGATTGGAAGACATGTCCGACATGCCGCCAGCTGGCATGGCGCTGCTGCCACTGCCGCTCATGCCGCCTGCACATGCGCTGAGCAGAACCGAAACGCCGACTGCAATCATGAGTTTCTTCATGGATGACTCCTGGAATGGTTGTGTGTGTGAAACACGTCTCTGTGGAACCGCCAACAGTGCGGGAGCGCCTGAGCGCCTGCATGGGATACGCGGCGCGGTTCCTGTCGGATTCAGGTGCATGGCCTGGGCTGCGTTCTTTCAGGCGGCGCCATCAACGAAAAACCGGGACATACCGCAAGGTACGTCCCGGTCTTTTGGGGGGCGCTGGATCAGTTGCGATCAGCGCGTGCCGGTCGCATCGGCGTCCGTTCACGGGGCGGCGGCGGCGGCATGTCAGCGCGTGGGGGAGGTGGCATGCCGGCCGCAGGTGGTGGCGGCGGCGTCTGCATGCCGGGCTGTGCAGTCGGCGTACCGGTGGTGCCCATGGGCCCGCCTGTCGGAGTCGGGCTTTGCTGGCCGGCACCGGTGGCGGGGTTGGGGACCGCGGTGGTGGGTGGGTTGCCCTGCGCAAAGGCTGCGCTGGCGGTTCCAAGCGCCAGGATGGCGAGGAGGCGTGTGCTGTTCTTCATGGGGGCATTCCTTCGGAAGTAGGTTGTCTTCTTGTCGGGCGGCTGGTGTGCCGACCAGTTCCGAAGGTAGAGGGCGCCCGCCCATGCCGAGTCGGCCGTGAACGTCGCACCGTGTAGGCGCCACGCACCATGCCAGGCAAGCCATGGGACGCACGGATGCAGGACGGCACGCCGGCCTCTGCGCCAAGCACGCGCGGCTACCGGACCGGGCGAGGCCTCAGGCCTGGCTCTTGACCTTCAGCCTCCATGCATGCAACAGCGGCTCCGTGTAGCCGCTCGGCTGCTCCAGGCCCTTGAACACCAAGTCCTGCGCGGCCATGTAGGCGGCCGAGGTCTTGAAGTGGCCTGCCATCGGCTGGTAGAGCGCATCGCCTTCGTTCTGCTTGTCGACGACGGCCGCCATGCGCTCGAAAGTGGCGTTGACCTGCTCTTTCGTGACCACGCCGTGCAGCAGCCAGTTGGCGATGTGCTGGCTCGAGATGCGCAGCGTGGCGCGGTCTTCCATCAGGCCGACATTGTGGATGTCGGGCACCTTGGAGCAGCCGACGCCTTGGTCGATCCAGCGCACCACGTAGCCGAGGATGCCCTGCACGTTGTTGTCGAGTTCCTGCTGCTTGTCGGCATCGCTCCATTCCGGCGTGGGCGCCACGGGCACCTGCAGCAGGTCGTTCAGGATGTTGTCGCGCTCGGCGTTGGCGTCGATCTTCTCCAGTTCCTTCTGCACTTCGGCCACGTTGACCTGGTGGTAGTGCAGGGCATGCAGCGTGGCTGCAGTGGGCGAGGGCACCCAGGCGGTGTTGGCTCCGGCCTTGGGGTGGGCGATCTTCTGCTTGAGCATGTCGGCCATCAGGTCAGGCATGGCCCACATGCCCTTGCCGATCTGCGCCTTGCCGCGCAGGCCGCACGCGAGGCCGACCAGCACGTTGTTCTTCTCGTACGCGGCGATCCACTTGGTGCCCTTGATGTCGCCCTTGCGCAGCATGGCGCCGGCATGCATGGCAGTGTGCATCTCGTCGCCGGTGCGGTCGAGAAAGCCGGTGTTGATGAACGCCACGCGGCTGGCGGCGGCGGCGATGCAGGCCTTCAGGTTCACGCTGGTGCGGCGCTCCTCGTCCATGATGCCGAGCTTGACCGTGTCCGCAGGCAGGCCGAGCATCTGCTCGACGCGGCCGAACAGTTCGCTCGCAAAGGCGACCTCGGCGGGGCCGTGCATCTTGGGCTTGACGATGTAGATGCTGCCGGTGCGCGAGTTGCCCTTGCGCTTCAGGTCGATGGTGGCAATGGCTGTGGTCACCACCGCGTCGAGGATGCCTTCGGGAATCTCCAGGCCGTTGCTGTACAGGATGGCCGGATTGGTCATCAGGTGGCCCACGTTGCGCAGGAACATGAGCGAGCGGCCGTGCAGCTTGAGCGGCTGGCCGTTGGCACTGGTGTATTCGCGGTCGGGGTTCAGGCCGCGCGTGAAGGTCTTGCCGCCCTTGGCGACTTCCTCGGTCAGCGTGCCCTGCTGGATGCCCAGCCAGTTGCTGTACGCCAGCACCTTGTCGGCCGCATCGACCACGGCCACCGAGTCTTCCAGGTCGAGGATGGTGGAGAGCGCCGCCTCCATCACCACGTCGCTGACGCCGGCCGGATCGGTCTTGCCGATGACGGTGCTGCGGTCGATCTGGATGTCGATGTGGATGCCGTTGTGGCGCAGCAGCACCGACGACGGCGCCGCTGCATCGCCCTGGTAGCCCACGAACTGGGTCGGGTCGGCGAGCGCCGTGCTGCCGCTCTGCAGCGCAACGACCAGCTGGCCGTCCTTCACGCTGTAGGCGGTGGCCACCTTGTGCGAGCCGTTGGCCAGCGGTGCAGCCTGGTCGAGCACGTCGCGCGCGAACTCGATGACCTTGGCACCGCGGATCGGGTTATAGCCCTTGCCCCCGGGGCCCAGTTTCTCGGCGCCGTCGGTCTCGGCGATCGCGTCGGTGCCGTAGAGCGCGTCGTACAGCGAACCCCAGCGCGCGTTGGCCGCGTTCAGCGCATAGCGCGCGTTCAGGATCGGCACCACCAGCTGTGGGCCGGCCTGCAGGGCCAGCTCGGCGTCGACGTTGGCCGTGGTGGTGGTCACATCGGCCGGTTGAGGCAGCAGGTAGCCGATTTTCTCGAGGAAGGCGCGGTAGGCCGGCATCTGCGCGATAGGGCCGGGGTTGGCCTTGTGCCAAGCGTCCATCTCGGTCTGGATGCGGTCACGCTCGGCCAGCAGGGCGATGTTCTTGGGCGACAGGTCGGCCACGATCGCGTCGAATCCCTTCCAGAAGGTGGCGCTGTCGATGCCGGTGGCAGGCAGGACCTGGCCCTCGATGAAGGCGTGGAGTTCGTTGGCGACCTGGAGGCCGTGGACGGTGGTGCGTTCGGTCATGGATGAACCTCTGGAAATGGGGGAAGAGTGGGTGCGGGTGCACGCCGTGCCCCTACTTTAGGGGATGACGGGCTGTGCATTCACAGGCGATCGCGGGTTTGATTGATGACATAAATGATGGTAATTCGAGCGAAGGGTGATTTTTTAGCTTTACTCGATGCGTGGTTTCCGAGGGTTTCCAAAAGCCCGGCGATCGGCGCCCTGCGACACGCGGCATATAGTTCAGAGCCAACCCATTCAGAGCCAACCCCTTGTCCCGGCCGCCAGCGCTGCGGCCCTATCCGGAGACCTCTTCATGCTCCCCACCGAGATCCTCCTGAGCGAGGTCGGTCCCCGCGACGGCTTGCAGTCCGTGCGCGCCACGATGCCCACGGCCGACAAGCTGCGCTGGATCGACGCGCTGCACGCGGCCGGCCTGCGCGAGATCGAAGTCGCCTCCTTCGTGCCCGCGCGCCTGCTGCCGCAGATGGCGGACGCGGCCGAGGTCGTTCGGCACGCCGTCACGCTGCCCGGGCTGACCGTCATGGCGCTGGTGCCCAACCGCCGCGGCGCCGAGGCCGCGCTCGCTGCGGGCGTGCACAAGCTCACGATGCCCGTGTCCGCCAGCCCCGCGCATTCGCTGGCCAACGTGCGCAAGACGCCACAGGAAATGGTCGAGGAGGTGCGCGCCATCGCCGACCTGCGCCGCGACACCGCGCCGCAGGTGCGCCTGGAAGCCGGCATCTCCACCGCCTTCGGCTGCACGCTGCAGGGCACTGTGCCCGAAGACGAAGTCATCCGCCTGGCCGTGCAGTGCGCGCAGGCAGGTGCCGACGAAGTCGGGCTGTCCGACACCGTGGGCTATGCCAACCCGGCGCAGGTGCGGCGGCTGTTCCGGCGCCTGCGTGCCGAACTCGGCGACCGTGCCGGCGCCGCACACATGCACAACACACGCGGCCTTGGCCTGGCCAACTGCCTGGCGGCCTACGACGAGGGTGTGACAACCTTCGACGCCTCGCTCGGTGGGTTGGGTGGCTGCCCCTACGCGCCGGGCGCGTCGGGCAACGTCGTCACCGAAGACCTGGTCTTCATGTTCGAGGCGATGGGTGTGCGCACCGGCATCGACCTCGAACGCCTCATCGCCGCCCGCGCGCCACTGGTCGCGGGCCTGCCTGGCGAGCCGGTCTACGGCATGACGCCGGAAGCCGGGCTCCCCAAGAATTTCTCACAGGAATACCTCCGTGCCTGATTCCACCCCTGCAATGCAGTCTGCACCCTTGCCTTACGCGGGCATCCGCGTCGTCGAATTCACCCACATGGTCATGGGCCCGACCTGCGGCATGCTGCTGGGCGACCTGGGCGCCGAAGTCATCAAGGTCGAGCCGATCGAGGGCGACAACACGCGCCGCCTGCTGGGCTCGGGCGCCGGCTTCTTCCCGACCTTCAACCGCAACAAGAAGAGCATCGCGCTCGACCTGAAGCAGCCTGAAGGCGTGGAGGCGGCGCTGCGCCTGATCGCCACCGCCGACATCGTCAGCGAGAACTTCAAGCCCGGCACCATGAAGAAGCTGGGCCTGGACTACGACGCATTGAAGACGCTGAATCCACGGCTGATCTACGTGAGCCACAAGGGCTTCCTGCCCGGCCCTTACGACCATCGCACCGCCCTGGACGAGGTGGTGCAGATGATGGGCGGCCTGGCCTACATGACCGGCCGCGCCGGCGACCCGTTGCGCGCGGGCACCAGCGTGAACGACATCATGGGCGGCATGTTCGGTGCCATCGGCGCCATGGCCGCGCTGCGCCAGCGCGATCTCACGGGCCGAGGCAGCGAGGTGCAGTCGGCCCTCTTCGAGAACAACATCCTGCTGGTGGCCCAGCACATGATGCAGTTCGCCGCCACCGGCCGCGCGGCCGATCCGATGCCCAGCCGCATTTCGGCCTGGGGCGTGTACGACGTGTTCACGGTCAAGGACGGCGAGCAGATCTTCCTGGCGGCGGTCAGCGACAAGCAGTGGGCCATCTTCTGCAAGGCCTTCGGCCTGGGAGAGATGCTGGCCGACCCGCGCCTGGCGACCAACAACGACCGTGTGCTGGCGCGCGAGTGGATGATGCCGATCCTGCGCTCACACCTGGCCGATCGCAGCGCCTCCGAGCTCAGCGCGGTGTTCGAGCAGAACGAGTTGCCATTCGCACCCATCGTCAAGCCGCAGGACCTCTTCGACGACCCGCACCTGAACGCCACCGGCGGCCTGGCGCCCGTGCGCATGAACGACGGCGCCATGTCCAAGGTGCCGCTGATGCCCTTCACGCTCGATGGCGAGCGCCTGGGCATCCGGCTGCAGCCGCCGCTGTTGGGCGAACACACCGACGCGTTGCTGCAAGAAGTGGGCTACACCGGCGCCGACATCGCCGCGCTCAAGGCGCGCAAGGTCACGGCGGGGAGCTGACCCAGCCGCCGCCGAGCGCGCGGTAGAGCGCCACGCGCGCGTTGAGCGCATCGGCCTGCAACTGCAGCGCCGTCTGCTGGGCGCTGAACAGGTTGCGCTGCGCGTCGAGTTCGTCCAGGTACGACGCATAGCCTTCGCGGTAGCGGTTGCGAGCAATGCGCAGCGTTTCCTGCAGCGCGGTGCTCTGCGCCTCGACCTGCACCGTCTGCTGGCCGAGTTCATCGACGGCGGCCAGCTGGTCCTCGACCTCGCCGAAGGCCGTCAGCACGGTCTTCTCGTAGCTGGCCAGGGCCTGTGCGCGCCGCGCATCGGTCGCCTCGACCTGCGCGCGAAGGCGCCCGCCGTCGAAGATCGGCGCCAGGACGCTGCCGCCTAGGCTCCACAGCTTGAATGGATCGCCAGTGAGCGCCGTCGACGTGATGCTGCCGAGCGACGCCGACAGCCGCAGCGACGGCAGCAGCTGCGCGCGGGCTGCGGCGAGCTGTGCATCAGTGGCTGCCAGTTGCGCCTCCGCGCCTGCAATGTCGGGCCGGCGCCGCAGCAGTTCCGAAGGCAGGCCGGTCGCGGGCAGCGCCAGCAGTTGGAGTTCGGCCAGCGTCTTGCCGCGCGGGACCTCGCCGGGTGCGCTGCCGGCGAGCAGTGCCAGCGCGTGTTCCTGGCGCCGCTGGGCCAGCTGCAGCTGTGGAATGGCCGCGGCGGTGGCGCGGTACTCGGCCTCGCTCTGCTGCGTTTCCAGGGCCGAGGTGTAGCCACGCGCCTGGCGCGACCGGGCCAGCTTGAGCGCTGCTTCGCGCGCCTCCAGGGTCTGGCGCGCCACGTCGAGCCGCGCGTCGAGCGCCCGCAGCGTGATGTAGCCCGAGGCGGTCGACGCCGCCACGCTGAGCGCTGCGCTGTCGCGCGCGGCCTCGCTGGCCTGCAGTTGCGCGGTGGCCGCCTGGTCGAGCGCGCTCAGCCGGCCCCACAGATCGACCTCGTACGCCGCCTGGAACTGCGGCTGCCCGACGGTCGACAGATAAGGCTTGCCGGTGGCCGCGCTGATGCTGCGGCTGCGGCTGGCACCCAGCCCGGCGTCGAGCGTCGGCAGCGCTGCCGCGCGCTGCACGTCGGCCAGCGCCCGGGCCTCGGCCACACGGGCCGCGGCCGTGCGCAGGTCGGCGTTGTGCGCCAGCGCCTGGTCGACCAGGCGGTCGAGCACCGGATCGCCGAAAGCGTGCCACCAGCCGGCCTCGAGCGCGGCGCCGGCACTGGCATCGCGCGTGCCTTGCCAGGCCGCCGGGACTGGTGCCGCCAGCGAGGGCGCCGCAGGCGGCGTGCTGCTGCAGGCCTGCAACAGCAACGACAGCGCGGCCAGCGCCAGCGCCCGGCGACCGGAGTGCAGTGCGTTCATGGCCGGCTGCCTTCGGCGCGAACGTCGGTGTCCACCTTCACCACCACCGACATGCCCGGGCGCAGCCGCTGGGCGAGCGGCTGGTCGGCATCGATGGCGATGCGCACCGCTAGGCGTTGCGGGATCTTGGTGAAGTTGCCGGTGGCGTTGTCCTGCTTGATCACACTGAATTCCGAGCCGGTGGCCGGCGACAGCCGTTCGACATGCCCCGTGAGCTGTGCATCGGCGAGCGCATCGACATGGAATCGTGCGGGCTGGCCCGGTGCCATGCGTGCGGTCTGCGCCTCCTTGAAGTTAGCGACGATCCAGATCTGCGCGGGCACCACCGCCATCAACTGCGTGCCTGGCGTGACGTATTGGCCCAGTTTCACGCCGACCTCGCCCACGTGGCCGTCGCGGGGTGCGCGGATCTGCGTGTTGTCGAGGTCGATCTGCGCGAGCCGGACGGCCGCGCGCGCCGACTCCACGGCCGCGCCAACCGCGTCGCGGTTGACCACCACGGTGCGCAGGTCCTGCGTTGCCACGGCCTTGCCGGCCTGCGTCTGCAGCGCGGCTGCCTCGGCTTGCTTGACCGTTGCCTCGGCCTGGTGCAGCGCGGCTTCGGTCTGGTCGCGCTCACGCTGCGACAGCGAACCGTCCTGGGCCAGTGGCGTGGCGCGGCGCATGTCGGCCTGGGCGCGCGCGAGCTGGGCGCGGGCGTTCATCAACTGGGCCTGGGCGCTGGCGATCTGGGCCTGCGAGCTGCCGATGGCGGCCTCGCGCGCGGCCCGCGCCTGGGCTGTGTTGGCCAGATTGGCCTCCTGAGCGGCAAGCGCGCTGCGCGCCTGCTCCAGACGCTGGCGGTAAATGCGGTCGTCGAGCTTGACCAGCACGTCGCCCGCCTTGACGGCCATGTAGTCCTGCACGGTCACCTCGGCCACGTAGCCATCGACCTTGGGCGCGACGATGGTCACCATGCCACGCACGTAGGCGTTCTCGGTGGTTTCGGTGCCGGTGCGAAACGGCGGCAGGCGCCAGGCATAGAGCACCAGGCCCACGCAGAGCAGGGTGGCGATCAGCACGACCCATGTGCTGCGGGCGCGAAGGGTCTTGGAGAGGAAGGACATGGGAAGCTCGTGGGAGAAATCGATGGAGGAATCAGGGGGAGGACGGCTGGGCCGCGGCGTCGGCCACGCCGGTGGTGGCGCGCCGTGCGCGATGCCAGCGATGCGTCTTGACGCCTGCGAACACGAAGAAGCCGAGCGTGGACACCAGCGCTACGGTGTGGAAGAGGTCGTTGTAGGCCATCACATACGACTGCTGCGTGACCTGCTGGCCCAGCAGCGTGAGCGCCTGGGTCGCACGCGCGCTGTTGTCGTTCAGGCTCGACGCGTACGCGCCGCCGAGCTGCGCCAGGCGCTGTGCGACCTGCGGGTCCGACAGCTGCAGGTGCTCGACCAGCTGGCCATAGTGCAGCCTCTGGCGGTCGACCACCAGCGTGGCCAGCCAGGCCTGGCCGATCAGGCCGGCCAGCGCCTGGCCGCCGCTGAACACGGCAATGAAGCTCACCAGGTTCTTCATGCCGCCGGCGATCACATGGCCGAAGCCCTGCAGCAGCGCGGAGGCCAGGAACATCGCGCTGGCCGCGGCCAGCAGTGTCTGCGACAGGTACAGATCGTGCGGCCGGGTGAGCACCGTCGCGTCGCCGTCCATCCACGCGGCCACCATGATCAGCACCAGCGCGATGTCGCCCAGCACGTCGAAGCGCCGCGAAGGCAATGCCGCCATGGCGGCCACGAAGCCGGCCAGCGTACCGAGCGTGGCACAGGTGAACAGCAGGTGCATCTGGTCGTTGGTGAAGCCCAGCGTGTTCATGAGTCCGACGGCGCCCACCGTCTGCTCCGACAGCACCACCCGGAACAGCAGCGTTGCGGCCATGAAGCGCAGCATGAAGGGGCTGACGAGCCAGTGCAGGTCGAGCAGCGGCTTGTCGCGTTGCAGTTCGATGGCCACGTAGAGCCCGAGGCACAGCACCCCCCCGGCCAGGCACACACCCAGCCAGGGCGTGTCGGTCCACCAGTGCAGGCGCCCTTGCGTGAGCACCACGCTGAACAGCGCGAGCGCGCAGGCATAGAGCCCGAACACGATGCTGTCGCCCTTGGCGAACATCTTCTGCGTGGGCATCGGGCGCAGCCGCGCGACGTTGATGGCGGCAAAACACAACATGGCCAGCGCGGCGTCCACTACGTTCAGACCTCTCCACTGTCCGATCTGCAGCAGGTCTTCGGAAATCACGCGCGACATCGGCGCGCCGATCTGCAGCGCCGCAAAGCCCAGCAGCACGCCCACCACGGTCTTGGCCGGTGGAAAGGCCTGCATCATGTAGAGCACGGTCAGGCTGCTGATGGGCGCTGCGGCCAGGCCTAGCGCAGCGCGCACCAGCACGGCCGAGCCGAGGTTCTGGGTGAACAGATGCGCCACCGCCAGCAGCAGGTAAATGCCGATGGCGATGTCCGCGAACCAGCGCAGGCCGTACTGGTAGCGCACCTTGGTCAGCAGCAGCGTGGCCGAAATGTTGGTCGCGTAGTAGGCGGAGGTGAGCCAGCTGATCTCTGTGGGCGTCGCGCCCAGCGCCCCCTGGATGCCGCTCAGGTTCGAGTTGACCAGGTTCACGCCGAGGCCCTGCGTGATGCCCAGCAGCACCGAGATCGCCATGAAGGCCAGGCCCGCGCGCAGGTCGTAGGGCTCGGCCGGTGGCGCGGCAGTGGCCGGGGCAGGCGTCGGTGCCGGTGGCATCGGGGCGTCGGTCGCGGCCGCGCGCGCGGGCTCGCTCGCGGTGCCGCTCATGGCCGTTCCCCGGTGTCAGGCGCGGCGACGAGCGGCAGCACCAGCGTGTCGATGACCTTGGCGATCGAGGCGCGCGTGACCTTCTGGCTGCGCATGTTGAAGCGGTAAAGCACCAGTGCCGGCACCACGTCGAGGATCAGGTGCAGGTCGGCCGGCATGCGGATCTCACCGCGCGCAGCCGCGCGTTCGAACATGGTGACCAGCGTTGCGCGCCGCACCGCGAGTCGCTGTGGAGCGACCTTTTCGGTCCATGCGTGGTGCATTCGCACGTTGCCCAGCATTTCCTGGATGGCGGCCTGCATCAGGTGGTTGCCGATGCCGTAGTACACCTCGTACACCTTTACCAGGTCTTCGCGCAGGCTGCCGGTGTCGATCTCGACGTCCACCGGGGAGTACAGCGCGAGCGCGTCGGCCAGCAGCTCGTCCTTGGAGCGCCAGCGGCGGTACAGCGAAGCCTTGCCCGCACCAGCGCGATGCGCCACCGCATCCATCGTGACCGCGTTCAGGCCGCTGTCGCCGAGCAACTCCATGGCTGCGCGCAGGATGTTCGCATCCAGCGTGGCATCGCGGGGGCGGCCGGGCGAGGGTGTGACGGGAGGGGCGTTCATCGGATTTAGTGAACCGTGTAGTTTCGAAACTATAGTGTATCGAAATTGTCGGGCGGCTGCAGGGAGTGCCCTGGCTGCGTCCGTGCGGACGATGGGCCCCGCAGCGGGTAATCTCCCGTCATGGACCGCCTCACCCAGCTCGAATCCTTTGTCTCGATCGCCGCGCGCGGCAGCCTCACGGCGGCAGCCAAGGCCGAGGGGGTGGCGCCGGCGGTCATGGGTCGGCGCATCGATGCGCTGGAAGAGCGCCTGGGCGTCAAGCTGCTGCTGCGCAGCACCCGGCGCCTCACGCTCACGCACGAAGGCAGCGCCTTTCTGGAAGACTGCCAACGGCTGCTGGTGGAGTTCGCCAACGCCGAGGCCAGCGTGAGCGCGGGCGGCGTCAAGGCCAGCGGGCACCTGCGTGTGACCGCACCCGCCGGCTTCGGTCGGCGCCACGTGGCGCCGCTGGTGCCGCGCTTTCACGCGCTGCACCCGGAAGTGACGATCTCGCTCAACCTGAGCGACCGCGTGGTCGACATGGCCGGCGAGAACTTCGACTGCGCGGTGCGCGTAGGTGATCTGCCCGATTCTTCGCTGGTGAGCCTGCGCCTGGCCGACAATCGTCGCCGCTGTGTGGCCACGCCGGCCTTCCTGCGCCGCTACGGCACGCCGCGCCACCCGGGCGATCTGCAGCGTTTTGCCTGTCTCACGCTGTCGAGCGACGCCTCGCAGACCCGTGGCTGGGCCTTTCGCGTACCACCGGCGCAGGGCGGCGGCGAGCCGGAGGTCATTCACCTGAAGCCGCACGGCCCGCTCGACTGCACCGACGGCCAGGTGCTGCACGATTGGTGCCTGGCCGGCCATGGCATTGCCTGGCGCAGCATGTGGGAGGTGGAGGCGGAAATCGAGGCTGGCCTGCTGGTGCCGGTGCTCGACGACTTCGCCTCGCCGCCCAACGGGATCTACGCGGTGTTCCCGCAGAGGAAGCATCTGCCACTGCGCGTGCGCCTGTGGCTGGACTTCCTCAAGGCCGAGTACGGGCGTCCGGAATTCTGGAGCGGCACAATCGTCGCGCGCCCCCACCGAAAGGAAACCTCCCGATGACGCTCGAAGCGATCCTGGCCTATCTCCATCTGCTGGCCATCCTCACGATGGTCGTGTTCATCGCCAGCGAAGCCGCGCTGTGCCGCGTGGAATGGCTCAACGCCGCCGTGGTCGAGCGGCTCGCCAAGGTCGACATGGTCTACGGCATTGCCGCGCTCATGGTGCTGGCCACCGGCATCGCGCGCACGGTCTGGGGCGTCAAGGGCACGGCGTGGTATTGGACCAACCCGCTGCTGCACGTGAAGCTCACCCTGTTCATCGTCATCGGGGTGATGTCGATCTTCCCGACCCTGACCTACCTGCGCTGGCGCAAGACGCTGCGCGCGACCGGCGCGTTGCCCCCCGAGGCGGATGTGCGCAAGACCCGCAAGCTGGTGATGGTGCAGGCGCACCTGCTCGCCGTGATCCCTCTGGTCGCGGTGTTCCTGGCCCGCGGCTTCGGCCGGTGAAGCCGCAGGCCTGGCGGCGGGTCAGGCCTTGCTGCTCAGGCATTCCTTCATGAAGGCCTTGCGCGGGTCGCCCGACAGCGCCTTCGTCTTGGCTTCGGCGTTGCAGTTCTTCATCTTCTCCTGCTGAGTGATCGGCTTGGCGGGCGCGGCCGACAGGCATTCCTTCATGAAGGCCTTGCGGTCGTCGCCCTTTTTTGCGCCCGCATCCTTGTTGCAGGTACCCATCTTGTTCTGCTGGGCGGTAGGCGCCTTGGGCACTGGCGCCTTGTCCTGGGCCTGGGCAGCGCCGAAGGAAAGGCAGGCACCCAGTGCGAGCAGGGTCAGGAGCTTGTTCATGGTGGAGTGTCCTTAAAACGTGGTGGGCGAACGTGGTGGCGAAAGGCGGCCCCGCCTGTGCGAGGCCCCTCTGACAACGGGCCAACCCGCAGCGCGGATGACCGCCTCCGGCCGCTTCGGGTTTGCCGCCGGTAAAATCCCGCGATGCTATTGGTCAAACAAGAGTTGCTCGCGGCCCTCGCGACCACGCTCGAATCCTTCTCTCCCGGCGCCGGCGGCAAAGCCGCGTTCGAATCCCCCAAGGTGGCCGCCCATGGCGATTTCGCCAGCACCGCCGCCATGCAGTTGGCCAAGCCGCTCGGGCGCAAGCCGCGCGAACTGGCCGAAGACGTCAGTGCCGCGCTGCGCGCCACGCCGGCTTTCACACAATGGGTCGAGGCGATCGAAATCGCCGGCCCCGGCTTCCTGAACATCCGCCTGAAGACCGCAGCCAAGCAGCAGATCGTGCGCGAGGTGCTGGAAGCCGGCGAGGCTTTCGGCCGCCAGGCGCCCCACGGTGCGCGGGTGCTGGTCGAATTCGTCTCGGCCAACCCGACCGGCCCACTGCACGTCGGCCACGGCCGGCAGGCGGCGTTGGGCGACGCCATCTGCAACCTGCTGGCCGCCCAGGGTGCGGACGTCTATCGCGAGTTCTATTACAACGACGCCGGCGTGCAGATCCAGACACTGGCCAGCAGCACGCAACTGCGCCTGAAGGGCTTCAAGCCGGGCGATACCGAGTGGCCGAGCGGCGAGAAGGCGGCGGCGTACAACGGCGACTACATCGCCGACATCGCCGAAGACTTCAAGGCGAAGAAGACCGTCAGCGCCGACGACCGCGAATTCACCGCCAGCGGCGACATGGACGACATCGACTCGATCCGCCAGTTCGCCGTGGCCTACCTGCGCCGCGAGCAGGACCTGGACCTGAAGGCGTTCCAGGTGAAGTTCGACAATTACTACCTGGAGTCGAGCCTGTACACCAGCGGCCGTGTGGCGGCGACGGTGCAGAAGCTGGTCGACGCCGGCAAGACCTACGAGCAGGACGGCGCGCTGTGGCTCAAGTCGACCGACTACGGCGACGACAAGGACCGCGTCATGCGCAAGCAGGACGGCACGTACACCTATTTCGTGCCTGACGTGGCGTACCACATCGCCAAGTGGGAGCGCGGCTTTCACAAGGTGGTGAACATCCAGGGCACCGACCACCACGGCACCATCGCCCGCGTGCGCGCCGGCCTGCAGGCCGCTGGCGTCGGCATCCCCGCCGGCTACCCCGACTACGTGCTCCACACCATGGTGCGGGTGGTCAAGGGTGGTGAAGAGGTGAAGATCAGCAAGCGCGCCGGCAGCTACGTCACGCTGCGCGACCTGATCGAGTGGACCAGCACCGACGCGGTCCGTTTCTTCCTGCTCAGCCGCAAGCCCGACACCGAATACACCTTCGACGTCGACCTGGCGGTCGCGAAGAACAACGACAACCCGGTCTACTACGTGCAGTACGCGCATGCGCGCATCTGCTCGGTGCTGGCGGCCTGGGGCGGCGAGCGCGGCCAGCTGAAGACGGTCGACCTCACGGCCCTGGAAAGCGGACCCGCGCAGGCGCTCATGCTGCTGCTGGCCCGTTTCCCGGCCATGCTCACCGCCGCAGCGCAGGACTTCGCGCCGCACGACGTCACCTTCTATCTGCGCGAGCTTGCTGCCAGTTACCACAGTTACTACGATGCCGAACGCATCCTGGTCGAGGACGAAGCGGTCAAACTGGCGCGTCTGGCGCTCGTCGCCGCCACGGCCCAGGTGCTGCACAATGGCCTCGCGATGCTCGGCGTGAGTGCGCCCAGCAAGATGTGATTTCTTCTCTGACCATGAAACAACGACAACGCGGCAACACGGCCATCGGCCTGATCATCGGCATCGTGCTCGGCCTGGGCGTGGCCCTCGGCATTGCGGTCTATGTGACCAAGGTGCCGATCCCCTTCATGACCAAGACCCAGCGTGGCGGTGCCGAGCAGGACGAGGCAGAGGCACGCAAGAACCGCGACTGGGACCCGAACGGCCCGCTGGCCGGCAAACCCCGCGCGCCCGCGGTCGCCGTACCGGCAGCACCCCCCACGCCGACGTCGCCTGCCGTGGCAGGCAATCCGCCGACTCAAAGCGGGCCGGTACCTGTCGTGGTAGCACCCAGCACAAGCGCCACCCCTGCAACCCCCGCCACGCCAGCCGCTCCGCGCACCGCCCGCACCCCGGACGCGGGTGCATCGAGCGATCCGCTCGGCGACCTGGCCCGTGCCCGCGCCAACGACGGCGGCACGGCCGCAGCCTCGCCGGACGCCTTCATGTATTTCGTGCAGGCGGGCGCCTTCCGCACGACCGAGGATGCCGACGCGCAGCGTGCCAAGCTGTCGCTGATGGGCATCGAGGCGCGCGTGACCGAGCGCGAGCAGGCCGGGCGCACCGTCTACCGCGTGCGTGCGGGTCCTTTCAACAAGAAGGAAGACGCCGACCGCCTGAAGGACCGCATGGACGGCAACGGCCTCGAATCCGCGCTGGTGCGCGTGCAGCGCTGACACCGTGCTGCGGAACTCCACAGCCCCTGCGCGGCTCTCAGCGCAACAGGAGAAAACTTTTCAATGAACCGTCGTGACTTTTCGCTGACCGCCGCTTCGCTCGGTCTGCTCCCCCTGGCTGGCTCGCTGCATGCCCAGGCTCGCGTGCCCAAGGCAGGCACCGACTACATCGCGCTCGGCAAGCGCCTGCCGGTCGATTCGCCGGCCGACAAGGTCGAGGTGGTCGAGTTCTTTTCATACAACTGTCCGCACTGCGCCGCCTTCGAGCCGCGCCTCGAAGCCTGGGTCAAGCAACTGCCTGCCAACGTGGTGTTCAAGCGCATTCCGGTGCCCTTCGTCGGCAACGACGTGGAAACCAAGCAGCGCCTCTACTACACGCTCGAAGCCATGGGCAAGGTCGACGAGTTCCAACTCAAGATCTTCCAGGCTATCCATGGCGAGCGCCAGCGCCTGTTCGGCGACGACGCGGTGCTGGCCTGGGCCGGCAAGCAGCCTGGCCTGGATGCCAAGAAATTCGGCGAGCTGTTCAAGTCGTTCAGCGTGGTCGGCAAGGCCAAGCGCGCCACGCAGCTGACCACCGATTTCCAGGTCGCCGGTGTGCCGGCGCTGGGCGTGGCGGGTCGCTGGTATGTGGACGGTGACACTGCCGGCACACTCGACCGCGCCCTCCAGGTGTGTGATTTCCTGATCGGCGAAGCGCGCAAGGCCTGAGCTTTCAGGGGTCCAGCCGACCGTGAGGCCCGCCTTGGCGGGCTTTTTCGTTCATGCGGCACTGTAGCGTCTGTGGGCACGCGCATCCGCATACAATGAATCAGCAAGTTTCGTGCCTTTATGACAAGCTCCTCCTTCTCTTTCTCCCTCGTTGCCCGCGTCGCCCTGTGCGCGCTGGTGCTCGCTGGCGTCGTGCCGGCTGCGCAGGCCGAGAAGGCCGACCGCAGCAAGCCCATGAACATCGAGGCCGATGCGCTGCGTTACGACGACCTCAAGCAGACCAGCGTGTTCACGGGCAACGTGGTCGTGACCAAGGGCACGATCATCATCCGGGGTGCGCGCATCGACGTGCGCCAGGACCCCGAGGGCTATCAGTACGGCGTGGTCACTGCCGCACCGGGCAAGCTCGCCTATTACAAGCAAAAGCGTGACAGCGGTACCGATGAATGGACCGAAGGCGAATCGGAAGTCATCGAATACGACAGCCGCGCCGACAACGTGAAGTTCATCCGGCGCGCGGTGATGCGCCGCCTGATCGGCGCCACGCCGAACGACGAAACCACTGGTGCGCTGATCGTCTACGACCAGAGCAACGACACTTTCACCGTCAACGGCGCGCCGCTGCCGCCCGGCGCCAGCGTGGCGACGGGCGAACGTGGCAGCCGGGTGCGCGCCGTACTCACGCCCCGTGCGGCCGGCACGACGTCCAACGCGCCAGCGGCCACGCCACCTGCAGCGCCCGCATCCGCAGCTGGGCGCAGCCTGCGTTCGACCACCACCCTGGGCGGCAGCGGAGAGTCTCGCCAGTGAGCGACATCGCCACCCCCACCGCCGCGTCCTTGCGCGCCACGCCCGATGCTGCAGGCACCGGCAGCCGGCTTGTCGTGCGCGGCCTGCAGAAGAGCTATGGCAGCCGCAAGGTGGTCAAGAACGTCTCGCTCGAAGTGCAGAAGGGCGAAGTTGTCGGACTGCTCGGCCCCAATGGCGCGGGCAAGACCACCTCGTTCTACATGATCGTCGGCCTGGTGCGTGCCGACGCGGGCGAGATCACCATCGACGGTGAGCCGATCGCCCACATGCCGATCCACCGCCGCGCCCGCATGGGCCTGAGCTACCTGCCGCAGGAAGCGTCGATCTTTCGCAAGCTCACGGTCGAGGAGAACGTGCGCGCCGTGCTGGAGCTGCAGACCGAGCCCGATGGCAAGGGCGGCAACGCGACGCTGTCGGCCAAGCGCATCGACGAACGCCTGGCCGAGCTGCTGGGCGACCTGCGCGTCGACCACCTGCGCGCCTCGCCCGCGCTGGCACTGTCGGGCGGCGAACGCCGCCGCGTCGAGATTGCACGCGCTCTGGCCACACAGCCGCGCTTCATCCTGCTGGACGAGCCGTTTGCAGGCATCGACCCCATCGCGGTGATCGAAATCCAGCGGATCATCAGTTTTCTCAAAGGGCGGGGTATTGGCGTGCTGATCACCGACCACAACGTGCGTGAAACGCTGGGCATCTGCGATCACGCGTTCATCATCAGCGACGGGCAGGTGCTGGCACAAGGCACGCCTTCGGAGATCGTCGACAACGCCGAGGTGCGACGCGTGTACCTCGGCGAAAACTTCAGAATGTGATGGCGTTGCGTTCGATGATCCTGTCCGCAGCAGAAGGACGGCGTCTTCGTGGAGGCCGTCGCTCGCAGCGCTCTGCCGGGGAGGCACGCCTGTGAAGCAAGGTCTCTCACTGCGGGTTTCGCAGCATCTCGCGCTCACGCCGCAACTGCAGCAGTCGATCCGTCTGCTGCAGTTGTCCACGCTCGAGCTGAGCCAGGAAGTCGAGCAGATGCTCGACGAGAACCCGTTTCTCGAACGCACCGCCGAAGAGGCGGCGCGCGAGGAGTTCGGCCTGGACGCATCCGACGCCGCGCCGCCGCGCGACGACGACTTCGCCACCGCTTCGGCGTCGGCGCCGGCCGATTCGAGCAGTTCTTCGACCAGCACGAGCGAGTCGGAGGCCGCCACGCCCGAGGTCACCGAGGCCCAGCCCGACTGGGAAGGCGATGGCACGGTCGACATGGCGCCTGACGACAGCGAATGGGGCAGCGATGCACCCGCGCGCACCAACAACCTGGGCGACGACGAACGTGCCGACGCCACCGAACTCGCGCGCAGCCAGGAAACACTGCAGTCCTTCCTGCATCGCCAGGCGCTGGGCCTGCGGCTCAACGAAAACGACCGCGCGGCGCTGCGCTTTTTGATCGAGTCGCTCAACGACGACGGCTATCTGGAAGACACGCTGGCCGAACTCGCCACGGGACTGGCGGGCGGCGACAACGAGCAGTTCGACGACCTGATGCACCACTTCCAGGTGGCGCTCGGCCTGCTGCAGAGCCTGGAGCCGGTGGGTGTGGGCGCGCGCGACCTGGGCGAGTGCCTGACCATTCAGTTGCGCGCGCTGGCCGAACCGGGTGAATCCGACGAGGCCGTGCAGATCCGCAAGACCGCCATCGCCATCTGCAAGCAGCCCATGGAGCTGCTCGCGCGGCGCGACTTCAAGCGCCTGGCCACCCTCACGCGCAGCAACGAGGACGGCGTGCGCAGCGCACTGCAGCTCATCGCCACGCTCGAGCCCAAGCCGGGGCGGCGTTTCGTCGACGTCGAGCGCAACATCGTCGTGCCCGACGTGATCGTCACGCGCACCGGTCGCGGCACGAACGTCAAGTTCCGCGTGATGCTCAACCCCGACGTGATGCCGCGTCTGCGCGTGCACGACATCTATGCCGGCGCGCTCAAGTCGCACAAGGGGGAGGGCAGCCAGGCGCTGAGCCAGCGGCTGCAGGAGGCGCGCTGGTTCATCAAGAACATCCAGCAGCGTTTCGACACCATCCTGCGCGTGTCCAACGCGATCGTGGAGCGCCAGAAAAGCTATTTCGTGCATGGCGAACTGGCCATGCGCCCACTGGTGCTGCGCGAGATCGCCGACGAACTCGGCCTGCACGAGTCCACCATCAGCCGCGTCACCACAGCCAAGTACATGGCCACGCCCTACGGCACGGTCGAGCTCAAGTACTTCTTCGGTTCAGCGCTGGGCACCGAGACCGGCGGCAACGCGTCGAGCACCGCGGTGCGCGCGCTGATCAAGCAGTTCGTGAGTTCCGAGAGCGTCAAGAAGCCGCTGTCGGACAGCCAGATATCGGACATGCTCAAGGAACAGGGCATCGAGTGCGCGCGCCGCACCGTGGCCAAGTACCGCGAGGCGCTGCGCATCGCACCAGCCAATCTGCGCAAGGCGCTCTGAGCCGGGCGCACGCACGCGCGGCGGACGGACCACTGAACATGAACCAACTGAAACTCTTTCTTCCCTGTGCCGCCGGCGTCGAGGACTTCCTCGCCCAGGAAGTGCACGGCCTGACCGGCCTGGCGGGCGACGACCTGATGGCGTCCCGCGGCGGCGTGTTCGTGCGCGGCTCCTGGCGCGACGCCATGAAGCTCAACCTGCATTGCCGGCTGGCCCAGCGCGTGCTCGTCGAACTCGCGCATGCGCCCTACCGCAGCGAAAACGACCTCTACGCCATCGCCAGCGGTGTGGCCTGGGAAATCTGGTTCACGCCAAGGCAGACCTTCAAGATCGAGACGACCGCGCAGCACAGCCCGCTGCAGAGCCTGAACTTCGCCACGCTGCGCATCAAGGACGCCATTGCCGACCGCTTTCGCGCCAAGGCGGGTGGCGTGCGCCCGAGCATCGAGACCCAGTGGCCCGACTGCCGCGTGTTCGCCCACCTGACGACCGACAGCTGCACCCTCTACATCGACACCTCGGGCGAGCCGCTCTTCAAGCGCGGCTGGCGCCAGGACAAGGGCGACGCGCCGCTCAAGGAAACCCTGGCCGCCGCCATGCTGGCGGCCAGCGGCTGGTGGAACCCGGAAACCGGCGCCGTCTCCGACCAGCCGCTGTACGACCCGTGCTGTGGCAGCGGCACCATCGCCATCGAAGCGGCACAGATTGCCGCCCGCATTCCAGCCGGCGCGCTGCGCCGCTTCGGCTTCGAGAAGCTGCTGCCTTTCCAGCCGCACGTGTGGGAGGCGCTGCAGAACGACGCAATGCCCGCGCCGGCAGCGGCTGCGGCGCCCGTCATCTACGGCTCCGACGTCGCGCACCGCATGGTCGATTTCGCCGAGCGCAATGCCGAGCGGGCCGGCGTGGCTGCGCACATCGAGTTCCGCGGCGGCGATGCGCTGCAGCGCATGCCGCCGGCCGCTGGCGGCGTGATCGTGTTGAACCCGCCCTACGGCGAGCGTATCGAGGTGGCCGGTGTGGCCGGCACGGCGCGTTTCGGCGCGCGCGAGTCGGCCCAGACGGAAGCCGGCTCGGGCGAGGAGGGCAACGCGTTTTTCCCTCAACTGGCCAGCCACTGGAAGAAAAACTATGCCGGCTGGACCGCCTGGGTGCTGACGCCCGACCTGCAACTGCCCAAGCGCATGCGCCTGAAGGAGTCGCGCCGCGTGCCGATGTGGAACGGCCCGATCGAGTGCCGCCTGTTCCGCTTCGACATGGTGGCGGGCTCGGCACGCACCAAGCAGCCGTGAAGCCTTGACCCGTTGAAGCCATGAGCCGCCGCGTCGTCATCGACACGAACATCGTGTTGGACCTGTTCGTGTTCGACGATGCCGCCGCGAAGCCGCTGCGCGCCGCGCTCGAGGCGGGCGACGTCGAGTGGCTCGCGACCGACGCGATGCGCGCTGAACTCGCGCGGGTGCTGGGCTATCCGAAGATCGCGCCGCGCCTGGCGTTCTATCGACTCGCGGATGCCGACGTGCTCGGCGCCTTCGACCGCCACGTGCGCATCGTCGCGCCTGCACCCGGTGCCAGCATCCGCTGCAAGGACCCGGACGACCAGATCTACATCGACCTCGCGGTGGCCCACGGCGCGCGGCTGTTCAGCAAGGACGGTGCCGTGCGCGCGATGCGCAAGCGGCTGGCGGGGTTGGGGGCCGAGCTGGTCTAGGGGCGAGTGGGTTGACGGTCGTCGGCAGTGAACATTCGACCGGATTACCGACCTTGTTTCCCATGCCAGCGCCCCAGCAGCAGTGCAGCCGCCCGCACGCGCTGCGTGTCGCGCCCCCAGCGCCTGCTCGCTGGCAAATGGCGCAGCCAGCGCATGCGCTGCGCCGCCAGACCGATGCGCTCGCGCACCTCGAGGTCGGCGTGTGCCAGCGCTGCGTGCCACAGTGCACCCGCAGCCTGGGGGGAGGCGGCGCGGACCAGCACCGCCGTCGAATGCAGGTAGCTGAGCCAGTCGCGCACCTGGCATTCGGCCACGCTCAGGGTTTCGCCGGGATCGTCTTCGAAGTCGATGTAGCCGACCACCCCGTCGGGGCAGCGCATCAGGTTGCGGTCGAAGGCCTGGCTCAGGTAGGCACCGCGCGCGTGGGCGACCGCGATCGCCTCCAGGCCTTCGCGCCAGACCGCCAGCAGCGCAGTCGGTTCGTCGGCCGCGGCCTGGTCGAGCCGTTCGCGCAGCACGACGGCGCCGCTGCCGCTTTCGCCCAGGTCGGAGATCAGCAGGCCGTCGGCCTGCTCGGCCAGCACGGCGGGCACGCGCAGGCCGAGTGCGCCGAGCGCGCGCAGCCGCCGCGCTTCGATGGCGATGGCGGCGTCGCCACCCGGATTGGGCACGGGCTTGAGCACGTCGAGCCGCAGCAGGCCCGCAATGGCCGCGAGCAGGTGGTAGCGCAGCCTGCCGTGCCGCGGGCCGGCTTTCTTGAGCCACACGCGTTCGTCACCCAGGCGATGCCGCGCGATCGGGTCGGCCTGCTGTGGCAACTGGGTGCGAAGGAAGTCGGCGTAGCGGTCGGCCGTGGCGCCCTGCGCCTCTGGGGAGGCGATCGCCGCCGCGGTTCCTCGGGGATGGGATCGTTTGGCCGAACTCATGCCGCCAGCGCCATTCCGTCGAGCGCCGGCACCACTGGTTGAAAGCTCTGCGCGCTTGCCAATGGCCAGTAGTTGCGGAACACCGTGTGCTGGTCGTCGAGTGCGCCGAGCAGCGCACCCGGCGCAACCTGCAGCACCAGGTTGCTCAAGAGCCGCACCTCGGTGTCGGAGATGCGCCGCACGATGTGGTGCGCGGTGATCTGCTGCGGATGGGCGAGCCCAGCGGCCTGCACCAGTTCCTGCAGCGCATGCAGCGTGCTGCGGTGGAAGTTGCGTACGCGCTCGGCCTTGTCCGGCACCACCAATGCCTGCTGGCGGCGCGGGTCCTGCGTCGCAACGCCGGTCGGGCAGTGGCCGGTGTGGCAGGTCTGCGCCTGTAGGCAGCCCAGCGCCATCATGAAGCCGCGTCCCGCGTTGCACCAGTCGGCGCCCAGCGCCATCATGCGCGCCAGGTCGAAGGCGGTGATCACCTTGCCCGCGCAGCCGATCTTGATGCGGTCGCGCAGGCCGACGCCGATGAGCGTGTTGTGCACCAGCAGCAGGCCTTCCTGCAGCGGCGCGCCCACGTGGTCGATGAACTCGACCGGCGCGGCACCCGTGCCGCCCTCGGCGCCGTCGACCACGATGAAGTCGGGCGTGATGCCGGTCTCCTGCATCGCCTTGACGATGGCGAACCATTCCCAGGGGTGCCCCAGGCAGAACTTGAAACCGGTCGGCTTGCCGCCCGAAAGTTCGCGCAGCCGTGCGATGAAATGCATCATGCCCACCGGCGTCGAGAACGCGCTGTGCGAGGCCGGTGAGATGCAGTCGACACCCACCGGCACGCCGCGCGCCGCCGAAATCTCCGCCGTGACCTTGGGCCCGGGCAGCACGCCCCCATGGCCCGGCTTGGCGCCCTGGCTAAGCTTGAGCTCGATCATGCGGACCTGCGGGTCACCGGCGTTGGCGATGAAGCGTTCCTCGCTGAACGAACCATCGTCGTTGCGGCAGCCGAAGTAGCCCGAACCGATCTCCCAGATCAGGTCGCCGCCGTGCACGCGATGGTGCTGCGAGATCGAGCCTTCGCCGGTATCGTGGGCAAAGCCACCGAGCTTGGCGCCCTGGTTGAGTGCCAGAATCGCGTTGGCCGACAACGCACCGAAGCTCATGGCCGAAATGTTGAACACACTCGCCGAATAAGGCTGGGCGCAGGTGGCTTGGCCGATCGTGATGCGGAAGTCGTGGTCGACCAGCTTGGTCGGCTGCATCGAATGGTTGATCCATTCGTAGCCGGCCGTGCTCACGTCCAGTTGGGTGCCGAACGGGCGGTTGTCGGGTTCGCCCTTGGCGCGCTGGTAGACCAGCGAACGCTGTGCGCGCGAGAACGGCGCCGCCTCGCTGTCGCTCTCGATGAAGTATTGGCGCAGCTCCGGGCGGATGTACTCCAGCAGGAAACGCAGGTGCCCGATGACCGGATAGTTGCGCAGGATGGCGTGCTTTTCCTGCTGCAGGTCGTGCGCGCCGATGGCGCACAGCACGGCGAAGATGGCCAGGCCGGTCCACGCGAGCCCGCTCTGCGGTGCGGCAAAGACGGCGCCCAGGCATACCGCCAATGCAAGCACGCACAGCGCGAGCGCGGTGAAGCGAACAGGAAAAAAAGGGGTCGTCGGTGCTGAAATAGTCGGTCTCCAGAGACTGTGCTGCATCATAGAGGGCTTGATTCAAGATCACCCATGACGAACCTCCCCGACACCCCCCCCGCGTCCGAGCCGCCCGAGAATCACGAAGGTGCCGCCGAGGCCCGCCCGGACGCCGCCGATGCGCCGCTCGGCCCCGAAGAATTCGACCTGCTCGACAGCGAGCTCGACGCCATGCGCGAGCACGACGACGAAATTCCCCAGTGGGAATTCTGCGAAGGCTTCATGGCCGCCGTCATCTGCTCGCGCCGTCCGGTGCCGCCCGCCGAATACTGGCCGGTGCTGCTGGGTGACAGCTTCGTGCCCGCCCAGCGTATGGAGTTCGTGTGGCACTGGAAGCGCCGCTGGAAGGAAATCGAGCAGGCGCTCGACGCCGACGTGAAGGCACTCGACGACGACCGCAGCTACCAGCCCGAGGTGCTCGACACGCGCGGCGCCATCGCCTCACTGCCCGAGGACGAGCGCCAGGAAGTGGCCGGCGAGGCGATCCCTTCCTTTGCGCAGATCTGGGCGCTGGGCTTCATGTACGCGGTGGAAAACTGGCCCGAGGACTGGGCTGCGCCACGCGACAAGGAAGCCGCGCAGATGCTCGATGAGGCCCTGAGCTCGATCGTCGCACTGACGGAAGACGACACCGGCAAGCCGGAAATCTCGATGTTCAGCGAAGACGGCCCGCCCAGCCTGAGCCAGCAGCGGCTGGACGATTTCGGCGAAGCGATCTGGGCCGTCTACGACCTGCGCCAGCTCTGGAAGAGCATGGGCCCACGCGTGGAAACCTACCGCAAGGAGGCCACGCCGGGCCGCAACGACCCGTGCCCCTGCGGCAGCGGCAAGAAGTACAAGAAGTGCCACGGAGCCTGACGATGACCGACAAGGTACTGGTGTTCTACGGCTCCTACCGCTCCGACCGCATGGGCATCCGGCTGGCCGACTACGTGGTCGCTGGCTTGAAGGCCAAGGGCGCCGAGGCCGAGTTGATCGACGCGAAGGCGGTCGACCTGCCCCTTCTCGACCGCATGTACAAGGAATATCCGAAGGGTACGGCGCCCGCTGCCATGGAGGCGTTGGCCGAGAAGATCCGTACGGCAGATGCCTTTGTCTTCGTGGCCGGCGAATACAACTGGGGCGTGCAGCCGGGGTTGAAGAACCTGACCGACCATTTCCTGGAGGAGTGGTTCTGGCGGCCCGCGGCCATCGCCAGCTATTCGGCAGGCCGCTTCTCCGGCGTGCGCGCCGGTACTGCCTGGCATTCGATTCTGTCGGAGATGGGCATGGTCGTCATTTCCAGCGCCCTCGCGGTCGGTCCGATCTCGCAGACATTGGACGAACAGGGCCAGCCGACAGGCAAGGCGGGCGAGTCGCTGGACCGCGCCTTTGGCCGCTTTGCCGACGATCTGGCCTGGTGGACGGAGGCGGCGCGTGCGCAGCGCGCGCGCCAGGCGCCGCCGTATTAGGCAAGCCAGGCAGGCCCCGGCAGGGCGTCAAGCCAGGAGCTTGAGCACTTCCTGGGCCACGCGCACCGAACTGGCCGGGTTCTGCCCGGTGACGAGCTTGCCGTCGACCACGGCATAGGGCTGCCAGTCGGCCTTCTTGCTGTAGTCGCCACCCAGGCGCCGGAGTTCGTCTTCCACCAGGAACGGGACGATGTCCGTGAGCTGCACCGCGGCCTCTTCGCCGTTGGTAAAGCCCGTGACCTTCTTGCCCGCAACCAGCGGCTGGCTGTCGCTGCCCCTGGCACGACGCAACACGCCGGGACCGTGACAGACGGCGGCCACCACCTTGCCGGCCGCATGCATCTTTTCGATCAGCGCAATCGAGGCGGGGTCTTCCGCCAGGTCCCAGAGGGGGCCATGGCCACCGACGTAGAACACCGCGTCATGGTCGAGCGGCTCCATGGTCGAGAGCACGTGCGTGGAGGCCAATGCGGCCTGTGCGCCCTTGTCGGCGCGAACGCGTGCCGTGTCGTCGGTCTGGCTCTCGGGCTCGTCGCTCTTGGGGTCCAGGGGCGGCTGGCCGCCACGTGGCGATGCGAGCGTGACCTCGGCGCCGGCATCGACGAACGCGAAATAGGGAGCCGCAAATTCCTCCAGCCAGAAACCGGTTTTCTTGCCGGTGGTGCCCAGTTGGTCGTGGGACGTGAGGACCATCAAAACTTTCATGCGGAAACTCCTTCATTGCGCGTGGCGTTGGGAGCGCTCAGATCTTGAACGCCCTCTGAATGTCCGGCCGCACCAGGTCCGCGTAGTCGCGGTGTTTGCGGATGTAGCCGGCGATGAACTGGCAGACGGGAATCACGTGCTTGCCCTCGCTGCGCGCCGCGTCCAGCACATGCCGGGCGATGGCCGAGCCGACGCCCTGGCCTTCGAAAGCTTCCAGCACCTCGGTGTGCGTGAACATGATGGCGTCGGTCAGCAGGTTGTATTCGCAGTAGCCTGCGAGTTGACCGTCGACGTGGGCTTCGTAGCGGTGGCTGGCAACGTTTTGCGTCAGCGTGATGTCGGCCATGAGGGTGCCTTTCTGTTCAGGGGTTTTTTGTCAGGAAAGCCGCCAGGTTGCTGGCGGCGGTTTGCTTGACCTTTCGCCGCAGGCTCGGTGACCAGCCCAGCAGCAGGCCTGGCAGGCCCAGTGCCTGGCGCGCCCAGCCCCAGAAGCTGAAACGGTCGCGGTGCGTGGCGATCAGACCATCGCGCGTGAAGGTGAAGCGCGCGTCGACCGCGTTGTCCACGATGCGGCCGGTCGCGCTGAACAGATAGTGGGCGTCCCAGTGCGCCTGGCCGTTGGCACCGTCGGCGTGCACGCCGCTGTGCGTGAGCTTCCAGACGTGCGCGCCCTTGGCCTGCGTCCCGGCGCACAACATCGTCCACATGCCGCCGATCTCGCGCGCGCCGCGCAGCTGGAAGACCTCGTCCTCGAACACCGCGTCGGGCGCGTAGCAGGTGGCCATGGTGGCGGCGTCGAGCCGGGCGAAGGCTTCGTAGAAGCGCCGGATGGTTTGCTCGTTGGTGCTCATGGCGTCACTTTCTCGGTCGGTCGTTTGTTCAATGCTGCAGGCGCAGCACCAGGGTTTGCAGCGCGTGCAGCACCGTGGCGGCGCGCACCGCGGCCCGGTCGCCCTCGAAGCGCCGGCGTTCGGTGCGGACCTCGCCGCCGACCGACCAGCCGAACCAGACCGTGCCCACGGGCTTGTCCGGTGTGCCGCCCGTGGGGCCCGCCACGCCGGTCACCGCCAGCGACACCTGCGCATGCGAGCGCGCCACGGCGCCTTCGGCCATGGCGCGCGCCACCGGTTCGCTGACCGCGCCGTGCGTGTCGATCCACGCCGCGCTCACGCCCAGCAGTTCGGTCTTGGCCTCGTTGGAGTACGTCACGAAGCCGCGCTCGAACCAGGCGCTGGAGCCCGACAGGTCGGTGCATGCCCCGGCGATGAGGCCGCCGGTGCAGCTCTCGGCCGTGGCGAGCATCCAGTGCCGCTGCAGCAGCAGGCCGGCCAGGCGCACCGTCAGCGCGGCGATCTCGGCGGTGGGATCGGCGGCGGACTCTTGAGCGAAGGATGTCATCGTTGTCACCATGCGCGCCACAGCGCGATCACCAGAAGGGTACAGAAAGCGGCGACCAGGTCGTCGAAGATGATGCCAAAGCCGGCCGCGCTCCAGCGCATGGTGGCCGGCGTTGCGTCGCGTTGCTTGAAGAGCGCGTCGGCCCAGGCCACCGGCCCCGGCTTGGCGGCATCGAAGAAGCGGAACAGCGCGAAGGCGATGGCCTGGCCCCAGAGGCCGGCAGGCGCAATGAGCCACAGCACGATCCAGAACGCCACCACTTCGTCCCACACGACGGCACCGGGGTCGGCCACGTTCATGTGCCGCGCGGTCACGCTGCAGGCCCACCAGCCCACGGGCAGTGAGACCAGGATCACCCAGCCGATGGTGGCCGGCGCCAGCCACAGCTGCATCACCACGAAGGCGACCCAGGCCCACAGCGTGCCCACCGTGCCTGGCGCCCACCGGGGCAGGCCGGAACCGAAGCCCAGCGCGATCAGGTGGGCTGGATGGGAGAGCATGAAACGTGCGCTGGGGCGCAGGACGGAGGGCAGGGGTGGCGACACGGAAGGAGGGCGCCTAGGCGCTGAAATGATCGAAAGAAGAAAAATGCTGGTCGAGCGGCGCGCCCTGCGCGTCGACGATGCGCAGCCCCGGCGTGGCGTCGATGCGGCCGATGCAGCGTACACGGGTCTGCGCGTCGCGCCCGGCCTGCAGCACCGACGCATGCGCGGCCGCAGGCGCGGTGAAGACCAGTTCGTAGTCGTCGCCGCCCGAGAGGGCACAGGTGCGCAGCAGCGCCAGCGGCAAGTCCGCGCTGGCGGCTACGGGATGCGCCAGGAGATCGATGCAGCCGGTGGCGGCGTCGGCGTCGACCGTCGCGCCCACGCCGCTCGCGCGCAGGATGTGACCGAGGTCGCCCAGCAGGCCGTCGCTCACGTCGGCCGCCGCGCTCGCGATGCCACGCAGCGCCAGGCCCAGCGCGACGCGCGGCGTCGGCTGTTCCATGCGCATGCGCGCCATCGCGAAGAGCTCGGCCGGCAGGTCGAGCGTGCCGCGGAACACCTCGAGCGCGAGCCGTGCGTCGCCCAGCGTGCCGCTCACCCAGAGCTCGTCGCCGGGCCGGGCGCCCGAGCGCAGCAGCGCCGCGCCCGCGGGCACTTCGCCGAACACGGTGATGCAGATATTGAGCGGCCCGCGCGTGGTGTCGCCGCCGACCAGCTCGCAGTCGTGCGCCTCGGCCAGTGCGAACATGCCGCGAGAGAAGCCCGCCAGCCAGGCCTCGTCGACCGCCGGCAGCGCCAGCGCCAGCGTGAAGGCCAGCGGTTTTGCGCCGCAGGCGGCCAGGTCGCTCAGGTTGACGGCCAGCGCCTTGTGGCCGAGCCGCGCCGTGTCCACCGTCGACAGGAAATGCCGGCCCTCGACCAGCATGTCGCTGGACACGGCCAGTTGCATGCCCGCGGCCGGCGCGAGCAGCGCGCAGTCGTCGCCCACGCCCAGCGGCGAGCGGCGCGCCGGGCGCTTGAAATAGTGCGCGATCAGGTCGAATTCGCCCATGGCCGTGTGTGCCGGACTGTTGTCAGGCCGCGCCGCGGAAACGCAGCGCCGCCTGGCGCACCACCTCGGCCAGCATCCGCTCCTTGCCCTGGCGCTCGCGCAGCCAGCGCGCGTCGTTCTGGCTGGCCTCGACGTCGGTGCGCAACTGCGCGATGGCGGTCGATGCGTTCATGGCCTCGCTCTGCAGCTCGATGCGCGTCATGGTCATGAGGATGTGCTCGCGCAGCGGCATGTGCTCGCCCGTGGCCGGGTCGACGTACGCCGCGTCCAGCCCGAAGCGGCAGGCCTGGAAGCGGTTGTAGGTGTAGACCAGGTAGTCGTCCTCGGTCGGCATGAAGGGCTGTTCCTGCAGGAACCAGGCGCCCAGCGATTGCACGTAGCCGGCCAGCGCGGCGGCGCGCTCGACCGTCAGCGGCGTGTCGAACACGCGGATCTCGATGGTGCCGAACTCGGGCTTGGGCCGGATGTCCCAGTAGAAGTCCTTCATGCTGCGCACGACGCCCGTGCGCGTCATCTTGGCGAAGTAGGCCTCGAACTCCTTCCAGCTCAGCGTGAAGGGCGCGCGGCCCGACAGGGGGAAGGCGAACACCGAATTCAGCCGGGCCGAGTCGAACTGCGTGTCCTGCCCCTGCACGAAGGGCGAGGACGCCGACAGCGCAATGAAGTGCGGGATGTAGCGCGACATGCGGTGCAGCATCAGCAGCGCGGCGTCGGCGTCGGGGCAGCCGATGTGCACGTGCTGGCCGAAGATGGTGAACTGTTTGCTCAGGTAGCCGTACAGCTCGGAGAGTTCGCGAAAGCGCGGCTTGTCGTAGATGCGGCGCTCGTGCCACTGCTGGAAGGCGTGCGTGCCGCCGCCGACCACCGCGATATTGAGCTTGTCGGCGTTGCGGATGAGCGCCTCGCGGATCGGGCTGAGCTGGTCGATGACGTCCTGCGCCGAATGGCAGATGTCGGTGGAGATCTCGATCATGCTCGAGGTCATCTCGGGCACCACGCTCCCCGGCAGCGGCGTCTGGGCCATCAGGCGCAGCATGTCCTCGGCATAGGGGGCGAGGTCGTAGTCGTGCGTGTTGACGAGCTGCAGTTCGAGCTCTACGCCGAGCGACAGGGCCTCGGAGCGGTTGAACGGCTCGAGCTGCACGGTGCGGTCCTGCGGCAACTTCGGCAGGGCGCTCATGGGGCCGGCGGCGGGGATGCTGCTCATCGGGTGCTGTCCTCCTTGCGGCCGAACGCCTCGGGCGTCCAGGGTTTGGAACTTTCGCCGCTGGCATGGATGGCCACGGTGGCGAGCACCGCGCCGAGCATCTCCATCACCAGGATGGCGGGCAGCGCGACCTGCGTGATCATCGCACCCAGCAGCGGCGAGGCCGTCACGAAATTCGATGCGATCAGCAGCGCGATGCTCGACAGAGGCGACATTGCGCAGCCGACCCAGAACGCCTGCCGCCAGCTCGCGCCGCTGCCTGGGTTGGCGATGGCCACACCGGCCATCTTGGCGACGGTGCGCACGGCGATCACGGCCACCACCACGCTGGCCACCGGCAGGCTCCAGTCGGCCTGCGCCGCGACGATGGACACCAGCACGAACATCAGCATGGTCAGCAGTGACGCGGCCGTGCCCAGCTGCCGCGGCCAGGCCCAGGGCTTGGGGTTGAGCTGTTTGAGCAGGATGCCGCCGATGAGCGCGGCCAGCGGCGCCGAGCCACCGAAATGCGCGGCGAGCGCGGCACCGGCGGCGATGATCGCCAGCAGCAGGATGGACGTGTTCTCGCTGCTCGGGCTCATCACGCGCAACGCCGAGCGCAGCGCCAGCGCCATGATGCCGCCCACCACGAAGGACATGCCGAGCACCACGCCGATCGGATAGAGCTTGTCCATGAGCCCGGCGGGTGCGCGCTCGATCAGCCCGGCCTGCGCGTAGCCCAGCGCCAGCGCGTAGAAGGTGTTGAGCGTGGCCAGCGTCATCGCGCGTTCGGTCACCGGGCCGGAGGCGCGGGTGTCCTGGATCACGCGGCTGAGCACGGCGGGTGAGGCGACGATGGCGATCAGCGCGATCGGGTTGGACACCGGGTCGGGCACACCCATCCAGTGCAGCGTCCAGAACACGCCGAAGTAGGTCAGCGCCGCTTCGAGCAGGCTTTGCAGCAGCACCTGCGGGTTGTGGCGGAACCAGCGCAACGGCAGGCGACCGCCCGCCTCGAACAGCACAATGGCCACGCCCAGCTCCAGCAGGAACAGGCTGATGCCCTGCAGCGGCCAGATCGCGCCCTCGAACCCGGCGAAACCGACGACGGTGCCGACCAGCGAATAGCCCACCACCTTCGGCATGCCCAGGTAGCGCTGGACCAGGTGGCCGGCAGCGGCGGCCACCGCCAGCAGCAGCGACCACAGCACGGTCGGCAGGCCTGCCGAGGGCCGCAGCCACTCGGCCCAGAAGCCATACAGATCGGAGGAAAGAAAGGACATCAGTGAATGTGAAAGTTCATGCAGGGACGAAGAACCGCACCGGATGGCTGCGCCAGCGCAACCAGATGGCCGCGCGGATGCGCGCACGGTCGGTGCGATTGACGCTGTGCGCACGCAGCGCCACACGGAACGCGCAATAGAAGCTCACGCCGACGTTGAACACGCCGATCACCGGGATCGCCGCTGCCGCCCACCATAACGCAGGTTGCTGGAGCACCGGCAGTCCGAGCGAGGCGATCGCCGCCGCGACCTGGCCCGCCGACAGCGTGACATGGCGCACATCCAGGCCCAGGCCGAAGAAGGCGGCGAACGCCGGCACCAGCCCGAGCATCAGGCCCAGCGAGATGTTGCTCGCAAAGCCCGAGATGTGGGTGCGCATGAAGTCGGCCCAACGCCGTGCGCGCGCGGCGCCGAGCACGGCGCCGATGCGCGGGTTGTAGCGCATGGCGGAATCGAGCCGGTGCAGCACGAAGGCATTTTCGGTCCAGCCGGCGATGATGCTGGCGGTGAACAGCAGCACCCCGGTGAAGGCCGCGTAGATGGCAGTCGGCCCCGCCAGCGAGAGCGAATCGAGCACCGCCAGGGCATGGATGCGGTCGATGGCCGGGTGGCCGAAGGCGCGCCCGATCAGCAGGCTCAGCGCGATCACCACCGGCACCACCACCAGCACGTTGCCCATCACCGCAGCCACCTGCGAGCGCACCAGGTGCGTGACTTCGTCGACGAAGGCGTCGATTGCGTCGTCTTCCTTCAGGTCGCGCAGCTTGGCGGCCATGGCCGGCGCGGTCATCGCCGGCTGCTTGGTGGCCAGTGTGAGGTGCAGCAGCTGGATCGCCAGGAAGCTCACCGCATACATGAGGCCGGCGGCCAGCCCACTCCAGAAGGCCGACAGCCCGATCGCCAGGATGGCGAACTTGCTGAGCACGGTGAGGGCCGTGAGCGCGCCACCGCCTGCGGCCTTCTTGACCATGCGGCCATACGCGCGTCGGTCGCGCGTGATGTAGTGCTCGCCTGCCTCGGCACTGCGTTCGGTCACCTTGGCCGCGACCATCGACGAGTTGGAGGCGATCAGCGCGCGGATGCTGCCGCGCTCGCTGCCCGCCGTCACCAGGCGCCCGATCAAACGCCCGACGCTCGGTGCCGGGCTGGGCGACAGAAGGCAGTCCAGCAGTTCACGGATGCGCAGCACGCGCTCGCGCAGCTGGCGCAGCCGGAACACCAGGCCCACCGAAATGCCGTGGTCTTCCAGATGGGTATACACCGACGAGGCCGCCACCCGGCAGGCGTCGAGCCGGTCGCGGAAGACCACGAAGGCGGCCTGCAGCGCGGCTTCGTCGCACGGCACGCGCAACACCTCTTCGCGCAACTGGTCCAGCTCGGTCATCAGCGGGTGGAACGGGCGCGTCTGGCGCAGCGGGTCGCTCATGCGCAGGCGCAACTCCGGGGAAAAACCGGCGGCCACGATCTGGCTGCTGCAATAGGTCACGGCGTCCATCACGGTGTGGCGCCAGCGCGGGACGCCGGCCACCGTTTCGTCGGCCAGCAGGCTGCCGATACGCTCCAGCGTGGGCGCCTCGAGCAGCGTGATCCAGCGCGCGTCGAAGCTGCTGGGCAGGGCCATGCGAAACAACTCGGACGCGTCGGTGGTCTCGGGCGTGCCGGGCAGCAGTTTCCTGCGGATGCGGTCGGACAGTTCGCTCAGAAAGGCGTTGTCGGGTGCGAAGCCGTAGTCCGCCAGCAACGTGGTCAGGTCGACCTCGCGCGTGGAGACGATCCACCAGACGCGCAGACGTTCGCGCAGCTCCGGGCGCGCCTCGATGGCGTCGAGCAGCAGCCCCACGCGGCCGGCGGCTGCGTGAGGTGACTTGCGGTCGCCACGAATCCAGTCGAACAGATCGATCAGCCAGATGTGGCGCAGCGCCGCATCCGCCGTCGGGTCGAGGCGGGCGAGCAGACTCGACAGATCGCGCGCAGCGGCCATGAGAGGGGAAAAAAAAGAAAAGACTCAGTGAAGGACGCGACGGGCGCCGTCACCATCGGCTTCCAGCACGAACATGGGCACGGGAACGTCAAAACGCGCACCGTGCTCGTCCACCACGAAAAAACTGCCGTGCATGGTGCCACTGGGCGCCTGGAGCCGGCAACCGCTGGTGTAACGGAACGATTCACCGGGGGCGAGCAGCGGCTGCTGGCCGATCACGCCCAGGCCCTTGACCTCCTGCGCGTGACCGGAGGCGTCGTTGATCAGCCAGTGGCGCGCGATCAACTGGGCGCTCGTGGCACCGGTGTTGGTCACCGTGATGGTGTAGGCGAAGGTGAATATCCGGTCCTCGGGTGAGGACTGGTCGGGGAGGTAGCGCGGTTCGACCTGCACGCTCATGGGGCTGACGGACATGGCCGTGATGGTACCTCGCCCTGCGCTGCGACAATTGCTTTCCATGACGAGCCCCACCTACCGCATTGCGCCCTCGATTCTTTCCGCCGACTTCGCGCGCCTCGGCGATGAAGTGGCCGACGTGATCGCCGCCGGCGCCGACTGGATCCATTTCGACGTGATGGACAACCATTACGTGCCCAACCTGACCTTCGGTCCGATGATCTGCAAGGCCCTCAAGCCGCATGCCAAGACGGCGGCGGGCGTGGCGGTGCCGATCGACGTGCACCTGATGGTGCAGCCGGTCGACGCGCTGGCGGCATCGTTTGCCGAAGCGGGCGCCGACTTCATCAGCTTCCATCCGGACGCGTCGCCGCACGTCAACCGCAGCATTCAGGCCATCAAGGCCGCGGGTTGCAAGGCTGGGCTGGTGTTCAATCCGGGCCTGGGCCTGGAGGCGCTGGACTGGGCCATCGACGACATCGACCTGATCCTGATCATGAGCGTGAACCCGGGCTTCGGTGGCCAGAGCTTCATAGATTCCGCACTGCGCAAGATCGAGCAGGCACGCAAGCGCATCGAGCAGTCTGGCCGCGACATCCGTCTGGAGGTCGACGGCGGAATCAAGATCGACAACATCGCACGCGTGGCCGCCGCTGGCGCCGACACGTTCGTGGCGGGCAGCGCGATCTTCAACGCGCCGGACTATGCCGGTGTGATCAGCCAGATGCGCAGCCAGATCGCAGGCGTTGGGCCGGCCTGAGGCTTACTTCTTCACCTTGTCGTTGTAGACGCGGTCGGTCACCGGGCCGCGGTCGGTGTCGACTTGACCGCTTTGCAGGTCCTTGAGCGCCTGCTTGCCTTCCCGTGTCGGCTTGCCGTCGGTCGTGTCCTGGCTCTCCGAGGACTGGTCGTGTTCATGGGGCAGGCGGGGTGCCGTGTCGCGGCCTTGCTGCACGGCGGTTTTTCCGTCGTCGCCATCGTTCTGGGGCGTGGCGGGGGTCGATGGTGCGGTCATGGGCGTGATCCTTCAATGGCTTGGAGTTTTGTCCAACCCTTGTGCCACCACGACGGCGCGGGCTCGGTAGGCGCAGCCAGCCGACGGCTGTAGGATGCGCAGCGATGCCCACTTTCCCTGACCTGATCCCGCTGCCTTGCGACGAAACCCTGCGTGTCCACGCGTTCGCCTCCACCGTGCCTGGGCCGCGGCTGATTGTCCTCGGTGGAGTGCATGGCGACGAGACTTGCGGTACCGAGGGCATCGAACGCGTGCGCGCGCAATTGGATACCGGCGGGCTGCAATTGCTGCGCGGCCGCCTCACACTGGTGCCCGTGGCCAATCCGCTGGCCCGCCGGCGCGGCAGCCGGGAGGGAGAGCGCAACCTCAACCGGCTGTTCCAGCCCTCGGACCACCCGGCCGACTACGAGGCACGCCTGACCAACCTGCTGTGCCCGTTGCTCGCGGCGCACGATGTATTGCTCGACCTGCATTCGTTCCAGAGTGCGGGTGAGGCCTTTTCGATGATCGGTCCGCGTGACAACAGCGGCCTGCTCGAACCTTTTTCAAGGGGTGCCGAAGAGGGCCGGCTCGCGCTGCACATCGGGACACCGCGCGTGGTCGAGGGCTGGCTTGACATTTACGCCGCCGGCCTTGCGCAACGCGCGGGTGGTGCCCCGCCCGACGACGCGGCGCTGGCATTCGGCTGGGGGACCAACGAGTACATGCGCAGCTGCGGCGGTTATGGCGTCACGCTCGAATGCGGCCAGCATCAGGACCCGGCAGCACCCGCCGTGGCCGAGCAGGCCATCCTGTCGGCACTGCGTCTGCTGGGCCTGGTGGAGGTGCCGGTGGGAGCCCGGCCACCGGTTCAGCCCACCCTGTTGCGGCTGGTGAGCGTGACGGACCGGCTCGACGAGGGCGACCAGTTCGTGCGCGACTGGGCCACCTTCGATGCGGTCGCGCAGGGCGAACCCATCGGCCTGCGCAACGACGGGACCCTGCTGCGCGCCGAGCGCGACGGCTTCATCGTGTTCCCGAATGCGCAGGCGCTCGTCGGCACCGAATGGTTTTATTTCGCCGTGGAAAGCGACCGCGTCCTGTAGCTGCACCCCGTGGTGCAGCGACGCAAGGTCAGGCGAAGACCTCGTCGGTCGTCACCTCGAAGCGCTGCAGCGTGTTGGGGCCGAACACCATGGTGATCGGCACGTCAGCGGCATCGCGACCGCGCGCGATGACGATGCGGCCGATGCGTGGCGTGTTGTGGCGCGCATCAAAGGTGTGCCAGCGGTCGCCCAGGTAGACCTCGAACCAGGCGCTGAAATCCATCGGATAAGGCACGGGCGGAATGCCAATGTCGCCGAGATAGCCAGTCACATACCGGGCCGGGATGTTCATGCACCGGCACAGGGTGACGGCCAGGTGGGTGAAGTCGCGGCAGACGCCCACGCCTTCGCGATAGCCTTCCAGCGCGGTGCGGGTGGCACGCGCGCGCTGGTAATCGAAGCGCAGATGGTTGTGGACCCAGTCGCAGATCGCCTGCACACGGTGCCAGCCCGGCGCCACGTTGCCAAACTGGTTCCAGGCAAAGGCGAGCAATTCGCTGTCGACTTCGCAGTAGCGGCTGGGTAGCAAGAAGGGCAGCGTGGCGACCGGCAGGTCGGCCGGTGCGTGGGCGATGGCGCCATAGTCGATCGGGTCCTGCCAGCCGCTGTCGTAGACCACCGCCTCATTGCGCAAGCGCACGCTGCTCACACCGTAAGGTACCTGCACCCGCGCGCAGTGATTGTCGAACGCGTCCTGGTAATGGTGCGTCACGAGCGGCGGGCTGATGGTGATGTTCTCACCCTGGACGATGTCGCCAGCACGCGAAGGATGGACCTGGAGCATGTACACCAGGGCCGTGGGCGCAGTCACGCCCAGTTCGATGTCGAAACCGATTTTGATGAGCATGAGGGCGCTTTGCAGAAGAGAGATGGAAGACGATGGGCAAACGAAGGCAAAGAATGCAAAGCAGTTTCAGTGCCGGCTCGGGTTGACCCATCCTATCGAGGTCCTTGCCCACCCGGATCATCCGTTGCGCGCAAATCCGCGTAGGTCAAGGCAGATGCGTCGGCGCGGTCCTACCGAAGTGCCCTCGCTGCGCCGACGGCGTGCAGCGAGCGGCCACTACGGTGCGCCCGGCCTTTGCTGTTTACGCTGGTCAGCAATCCATCAGGCTGCATGTGCTGCAGCGATGGGGTTTCTCAGTCGAACTGTCGCGCCAAGGACGCAATCACTCTCATGGAACTGTCTTCTCTGTTTGGCTCGCTCAATGGAGCGTGGATGAACGATGCGCTCATCTGGGTGGTGGCCGCGGTAGCGGGCTCCATCGGGCTGGTCGCACTCGTCAATGCGCTCGATATGTTTCTCGACGCCGAGATGCATTGACGCCTCACTGGCCATCGTGCCTTCCTGGCGTCGCGTGGCGCCGTTCGCTTCGTTTCGCTCGCTTCCCAATGAAAGACAGTCATGACGCCACGTAACAAGGCCGCCGCAGGCCGTCGCCCCAAGGCAGCCGATGGTGCCAGTCCCAAACAGGCGCAATTGGCGCTCTACGCCGAAGATGCGTCCACGCAGCTGACCACCAACCAGGGCCTTCAGATACCGGACAACCACAACTCGCTGAAGGCGGGTGTGCGTGGACCCACGCTCCTCGAGGACTTCATTCTTCGCGAGAAGATCACCCATTTCGACCACGAGCGCATTCCGGAGCGTGCGGTGCACGCCCGCGGTTCGGCCGCCCATGGCTACTTCCAGGTGTACAAGTCGATGTCGCAGTTCACCTGCGCCGACTTTCTTCAGGATCCGACGGTCAAGACGCCCGTTTTCGTGCGCTTTTCGACCGTTGCTGGTTCGCGCGGATCGGCCGATACGGTGCGCGATGCACGCGGCTTCGCGGTCAAGTTCTACACGCGCGAGGGCAACTATGACCTTGTCGGCAACAACATTCCGGTGTTCTTCATCCAGGACGCGATGAAGTTCCCCGACCTCATCCATGCCGTCAAACCCGAGCCGCACCACGAAATGCCGCAGGCCGCGAGCGCGCACGACACGTTTTGGGACTTCGCTTCGCTGATGCCCGAGACTACCCACATGCTGATGTGGGCCATGAGCGACCGCGGCATTCCGCGCAGCCTGCGCATGATGGAAGGATTCGGCGTCCACACGTTCCGTTTCGTCAACAGTCGGGGCGAGAGCCATTTCGTCAAGTTCCACTGGAAACCCAAGCTGGGCGTGCATGGCCTGGCGTGGGACGAGGCGCAGAAAATCGCGGGCAAGGACCCTGATTTCCACCGTCGCGATCTGTGGGAAGCCATTGAGGCCGGCGACTTTCCTGAATGGGAGCTGGGCGTCCAGATGATTCCGCAGGACAAGGAACATGCCTACGGGTTCGACCTGCTCGACCCGACCAAATTGATTCCTGAGGAGCTGGTGCCGGTGCAGAAGATCGGCAAGCTGGTGCTCGACCGCAATCCCGATAATTTCTTTGCTGAAACCGAGCAGGTGGCCTTCCACCCCGGCCACGTGGTGCCGGGCATCGATTTCTCGAACGATCCGCTGCTCCAGGGCCGTCTGTTTTCCTATACGGACACGCAAATTTCACGATTGGGTGGCGCCAATTTTCATGAGCTGCCGATCAACAAGGCGGTGTGTCCCTTCCACAACTTCCAGCGCGACGGCATGCACCGCCAGACCATCTCGCGCGGGCAAGTGGCCTATGAGCCCAACACGCTGGGCAACGGCACCGAATACCGGGTCGACGGTGCAAGCGGCGGCTTTCAGTCGTATCCCGAAGACCTGTCACCGCCCAAGGTGCGCCGGCGCAGCCCGTCGTTCGATGATCATTTCACGCAGGCCCGTCTGTTCTACAACAGCCAGAGTGCGCCGGAAAAGGAGCACATCATCGCCGCCTTCCGCTTTGAGCTGTCCAAGCTCGAAGTGCCGGCCATCCGCCAGCGCATGGTCGACAACCTGGCGCACGTCGACGAGAAGCTTGCGCGGCGTGTGGCCGAGCCGCTGGGCATCGGCGCGCCGGACGCCAAGGCGGCGGCCGGACGCCCTGGCTTTCGGGATCACCGCATGGCGGTGGAGGTAGAAGAATCGCCCGCACTGCGCATGGTGGATTCCGGTGACGGCTCGGTCAAGACCCGCAAGGTGGCGATCCTGGTGGCCGATGGCGTCGACTCCGCGTCGCTCAAGCCAATTCGCGAAGCCATCGAGGCGGCGGGCGCCCAGTGCAAGGTGGTGGGTCCGCGCCTGGGTGCCGTCGCAAGCGCCTCCAAGCGCCAGATCGAAGTTGACGTTACCTTCAACAACACGCCGTCGGTGATGTTCGACGCCGTGCTGGTGCCTGCCGGCAAGGATGGGGTGGAGGCGATGCTCCAAATGGGCGATGCGGTGCATTTCGTGCACGAGGCGTTCAAGCACTGCAAGGCGATCTGTGTGGTCGGTGAGGGCGTGCAATTGCTCAAGGGTCTGGGAATCGATCCTGAGAGCAGCCCGCCGGTGGGTGTGGTGATGGCCCCCACGCCGGTGACCAACATGGGCGATGCGACTGCGGCGCAACAGATCGCGCAGCAGTTCGTCGGGGCCATCGCGAAGCACCGGCATTGGGAGCGCCCCAACGTCGACGCGGTTGCGGCCTAAATACTTGCCTTGCGCGTGCAGCGCGGGCAGGACACCGGGCCGAAAAGGGGGGAACAAATTTTTACGTACGCCTGGGACTCGCGGCAGAATCGGCACAGGAGCGCGCACGAACGCCATCGCCATGACATCCAACCCCGTTTTGCCGACCACGGCGCCGCCACAGGCAGTGAAAGCGTTGATGGCAACGCCCGACCTGTGCGCAATGCGCACGATGTCCCAGGCGCTGGACTCACTGGGCGTGGGGGTGTGCGTCTTCAACGACGATGCCGCGGCGCTGCTGTGGAACCGCACCTTCCTGCATTTCTTTCCTGAGCACGCAGGGCATATCCATGTGGGTGAGCCCTACGCGGCCAACCTGCGCCGTTTCTATCTTGCGCGGCTCGATGCCGAAGAACTGGGCTCGATCGACCGTTACATCGAAGAAGGCTTGCGGCGGCATGCCGAGCAGCAGCATCCTTACAGCTTCGATCACCGCGGCATGCGGGTTCGGGTATCGGCTGCGCGCTTGCCTGGCATCGGGAGCGTGCGGCTGTGGCGGTCCGGCGATGTGCAGCTGGCGGGCTCGGAGGAGGACACCCTGCGGCTGCCCGGCTCCAGTGAAGGCGCTCTGTCCGGCCTGAGGCTGTTCGAGCATGTGGCCGATGGCATCATGATGACGGACCTGCGTGACCGCATCGTCTGGGCCAACCAGCCCTTCGTCGCGATGTACGGTTTCGACAGCGAAGCGGCTGCTACGGGCCTGCGTTTCGAGGATGTGTACCGGCAGGCGTGGGCGCAGACCACAGCCAGCCACACCGCTGGACAGAACGAAGCGCAGGCGCTCTTCGAGCGTGGCCTGGACCTCTTTGCCGAACACCTGCGCTTTGCGGGAGCACCCTTCGAGCTGCCCTTGCCCGACGACCGCTGGGTGCGCGTCATCGCCCAGCACAGCCCCGACGGCCAGGGTTTCTTTGCGCACGTCGACATCACGATGCTCAAGCGCCAGCAGCACCATCTGCGCGAAGCCGAGCAGCGCGCGCGCGAAAGCGAGAGGCAATTGCAGCAGAAGTCGGCGCTGCTCGAAGCCACGCTCGACCGCATGGAGCAAGGCTTGGCGATGGTCAACGCCGACGGCATCGTCGAAGTGTGCAACCGCCGCGCGATGGAGTTGCTCGGACTGCCCAAGGCCCTGATGGCCTCGCGGCCGCATGTGAGCGAGGTGTTTGCCTACCAGTGCGCGCAGGGCGAGTTCGACGAGGTGCCGCCGGACCTGCTCCAGATGATGCGGACCGGCAGCATGAGCGAGCCACAGCTCTACGACCGTCGCCGCGCCGATGGACGGATCATCGAGATCCAGAGCGTGCCCATTCAGGGCGGGGGCATGGTGCGCACGTACCAGGACATCAGCGAGCGGCGCCGCAACGAGGAACGCATCCGCCATCTTGCGCGCCACGACGGGCTCACCGGTCTGGCCAACCGGTCGTTCTTCGTCGAGCAACTGACGCAGGCGACCCAGGCGCGCTCTGGCGACGCCTTTGCCGTGCATTTCATCGACCTCGACAACTTCAAGCCGATCAACGACCGCCTGGGCCACGCCATCGGCGACCAGGTGCTGGCGCTGATTGCGCTGCGCATGCGCCAGGCCGCGGGCGCGCGCGACGTGATCGGGCGGATGGGCGGCGATGAATTCGCCGTGCTCCAGTCTGGCATGGCCGACGTCACCCAGGCGGTGGCGCTGGCACAGCGCTTTCTCGCCGCCGTGCGCGAGCCCATGCGGATCGAAGGCCATGGACTGCAGCTGGGCGCCTCCATTGGCGTTGCGCTGTACCCCACCTCCGGCCAGGAGGCCGATCAGTTGCTGCGCAGCGCGGACGCTGCCATGTACGTGGCGAAGGCCGCTGGCGGTGACCGCGTGCGGGTCTCTCCGACCTGACGCCAGCCGTTTCCACCCTAGGCTGGTCAGCCAGCCCGTTTGCGCCGGCGCGCGCGCCACAGGGCGCACAGGGCCCAGAGCAGGCCGGTGTTGATCAGCAGCCCGGCGCCGACCACGATACCTGCACGTTCGGCAAAGCCGGGCGCCAGGTCGAGCGCCATGAGCGCGAGCGACCACGGCAGTGACGCCAGGATGCCCAGCACGAGCAGCGGCCCCTCGTGCTGCGGCGTCCGCACCGCGTTGACGAGCAGGAGCGCGGCGAGCGCGCTTGCAAGACTCGGAACCAGCCACCAGCGAAAGACGTTCGGCATGCTGCACCTTGGCGCATTGGGGAATGAATCCACTCTAGCGCCCTTCGCGCGCCGGTCACCAGCATTTGCGCCGGACTGCCGTGCAGCGTGGTTTTTTCGCCGCGCGGCAGAATCGAGGCCCTCATTGACCTCCGCGCGCGCCGTGAACTCCTTCGTTTTCAACCCATCTTCCTTCGACGCTGCGATCGTCGACCTCGACGGTACCCTGGTCGACACGCTCGGCGATTTCGCGGTGGCGCTCAACCGCATGCTGGTCGACCTCGCGCTGCCTGCCATCGATGCGCGGCAGATCGAGACGATGGTGGGCAAGGGCTCCGAGCACCTGATCCTGTCGGTGCTGCACCATGTGCGGCCCGTCGATGCGGCACCGCTCACGCAGGCCGACGCGCTGTACGCAAGGGCCTGGTCGCGCTACCAGCACCATTACCTGGCGGTGAACGGCCAGTACGCCGCCGTGTACCCGGGAGTGCACGACGGACTGCAGGCACTGCGCGCCGCGGGCCTGCATCTGGCCTGCCTGACGAACAAGCCGATCGGCTTTGCCCGCCCGTTGCTCGCGTCCAAGGGGTTGGACGGTTTTTTCACCCAGGTCTTCGGCGGTGATTCATTCGAGCGCAAGAAGCCCGATCCGCTGCCGCTGCACAAGACCTGCGAGGCGTTGGGGACGGCGCCTGCACGCACGCTGATGATCGGCGACTCCAGCAACGACGCGCGCGCTGCCCGGGCGGCCGGCTGCCCAGTGCTGCTCGTGAGCTATGGCTACAACCACGGCGAGCCGGTGCACGGTGTGGACGCCGATGGCGTGGTCGATTCGCTGGCCGAGATTGCAGCATCCCGCTGAGCCGCTGCTACACTCGCGGACACATGTTCGTTCACTACATCATTCAGACAGGGCAAGGCCGTCGGGGAGCCTGGCTCTGGCGTCGCTCATCGTCGCAGCCTGTTTGACAGCACGGCGCCGCCGTGCGCCCGCGGTCCTCTCGGACCACCCTGAATGAACCCGCCGCCCGGCCGCTCCGCGCCGGCCGGCAGACGGAGAGAATCCCGTGATCACCGAACTCGAATTCAAGAGCCTCAGCGCCCAGGGCTACAACCGCATTCCGCTGATGGTCGAGGCCTTCGCCGACCTCGAGACCCCGTTGTCGCTGTACCTCAAGCTGGCGCACACCAAGGACGGCGGCAAGTACAGCTTCCTGCTCGAATCCGTCGTTGGCGGCGAGCGCTTCGGCCGCTACAGCTTCATCGGACTGCCCGCACGCACGTTGATACGTGCAAGTGGCTTCGGCGCAGCCGCCCGCACCGAGGTGGTGACCGACGGCCGCGTGGTGGAAACGGCCGAGGGCAATCCGCTGGACTTCATCGCGGCCTACCAAAAGCGCTTCAAGGTGGCGCTGCGGCCCGGCCTGCCGCGCTTTTGCGGCGGCCTGGCGGGCTACTTCGGCTACGACGCAGTCCGCTACATCGAGAAGAAACTGGAGAACAGCTGCCCGCCCGACACGCTCGGCTGCCCCGACATCATGCTGCTGCAGTGCGAGGAACTCGCGGTCATTGACAACCTGTCGGGCAAGCTGTACCTGATCGTCTATGCCGATCAGGCGCAGCCCGAGGCTTACACGAACGCCAAGCGCCGGCTGCGTGAGCTGCGCGACCAGTTGAAGTACTCGGTGAGCGCGCCGCAGGTCAAGCCCTCGCAGCCGCATCCGGCCGAGCGGTCCTTCGCCAAGGCCGACTACCTGGCGGCCGTCGAGCGCGCCAAGGAGCTGATCGCCGGCGGCGACTTCATGCAGGTGCAGATTGGCCAGCGCATCAGCAAGCGCTACACCGAGTCGCCGCTGTCGCTGTACCGGGCGCTGCGCTCGCTCAACCCGTCACCCTACATGTTCTATTACCACCTGGGCGACTTCCACGTGGTGGCGGCCTCGCCCGAGATCCTGGTGCGCCAGGAAAGCATGGCCGATGGCGAGCAGAAGGTGACCATCCGCCCGCTGGCGGGCACGCGTCCGCGCGGTGCATCGCCCGATCTCGACAAGGCGGCCGAAGTCGAGCTCATCAACGATCCGAAGGAGCGAGCCGAGCACGTGATGCTGATCGACCTGGCGCGCAACGACATCGGCCGCATCGCCAAGACCGGCACGGTGAAGGTGACCGAGGCCTTTGCGGTGGAGCGCTACAGCCACGTGATGCACATCGTGAGCAACGTCGAGGGCACGCTCAAGGACGGCATGACCGCCATCGACGTGCTCAAGGCCACCTTCCCGGCCGGCACGCTGACCGGGGCGCCCAAGGTGCACGCCATGGAACTCATCGACCAGCTGGAGCCGACCAAGCGCGGCCTGTACGGCGGCGCCTGCGGCTACATCAGCTACGCGGGCGACATGGACGTGGCCATCACCATTCGAACCGGTGTCATCAAGGACCAGATGCTGCATGTGCAGGCCGCCGCCGGCGTGGTGGCCGATTCGGTACCCGAGCTGGAATGGAAGGAAACCGAGGCCAAGGCGCGTGCGTTGCTGCGCGCGGCCGAACTGGTCGAGGAGGGGCTGGAATGAGCGTCCACGAAAGCGTGAACGACTTCTCGCACGAGATCATCGGTGCGGCGGTCGAGGTGCAGCGCGTGCTGGGCACGGGGCTGCTGGAAGGCGCCTATGCATCGGCCCTGGCCATCGAGCTCGCCGAGCGCGAGATCGGCTTTGCGCGCGACGTGTCGTTGGGCGCGAGCTACAAGAGCCGACCCCTCGGCGAGGTCTACCGCGCCGGCTTCATCGTGGAACAGTCGGTCATCGTCGAGCTGCGTGCGGTCGACGTGCTGAACGACCTGCACCGCGCCCAGGTGATGGCCGCGCTGCGCGTGTCGGGCCTCAAGCTGGGGCTCCTCATCAACTTCAACGTGTTCCCTGTCGTCAAGGGCGTGCACCGGATCGTGAGCAAGCCATGAAACTTCTGATGATCGACAACTACGACAGCTTCACCTACAACATCGTCCAGTACTTCGGCGAGCTGGGTGCCGAGGTCGAGGTGCAGCGCAACGACGAGATCACGCTTGCGCAGATCGGCGAGCGCATTGCGGCGGGCACCGCGCGGCTGGTGATCTCGCCGGGCCCGTGTTCGCCTGCCGAGGCGGGCGTTTCGGTCGACGCGATCCGCGAGTTCGCTGGCCGGCTGCCCATCCTGGGCGTGTGCCTGGGCCACCAGGCGATCGGTGCGGCCTTCGGCGGCAGGATCATTCGTGCGCAGCAACTCATGCATGGCAAGGTGAGCGAGATCACCACGACGCGCGAAGGCGTGTTCGCAGGCCTGCCCGAGAAGTTCAACGTCAATCGCTACCACTCGCTGGCGATCGAGCGCGAGAGTTGCCCCGAGGAACTGGCCGTGACGGCCTGGACCTACGACCGCGAGATCATGGGCGTGCGCCACACCGGCTTCGCGCACGACGTTCGCATCGAGGGCGTGCAGTTCCACCCCGAGTCGATCCTCACCGAACACGGCCACGCCATGCTCAAGAACTTCCTGGACTGACGCCATGCCTCACACCCGCCCCGTCGACCTGCGCAGTGATACCGTCACCCAGCCCACGCCCGCCATGCGTGCCGCCATGGCCGAAGCGCCCCTGGGTGACGACGTGTTCGGCACCGACCCGAGCGTCAACGCGCTGCAGGAGAAGATCGCCGCGATGCTCGGCTTCGAGGCCGCGCTCTTCATGCCTACCGGCACGCAGAGCAACCTTTGCGCAATCCTCGCGCATTGCGGTCGCGGCGACGAGTACATCGTCGGCCAGCAGGCGCACTGCTACCGCTGGGAAGGCGGCGGCGCCGCGGTCTTCGGCAGCGTGCAGCCGCAGCCGCTCGACCACGCGCCGGACGGCACGCTGCCGCTCGCCCAGATCGAAGCGTCCATCAAGCCCGATGATGCGCACTTCGCGCGCACCCGGCTGCTGGCGCTGGAGAACACGCTGGGTGGCAAGCTGCTGCCCTTCGGTTACGTGCAGGCGGCCACCGACCTGGCCAAGTCGCGCGGGCTGCAGCGGCATCTCGACGGCGCGCGCCTCTTCAACGCGGCCACGGCCCAGGCCGCGGCGCTGGGCACTGACGTGCGCACCGAGGCGCGCCACATCGCGCAGTGCTTCGACAGCGCATCGGTGTGTTTCAGCAAGGGCCTGGGCGCGCCGGTCGGCTCGGCGCTGTGCGGCTCGCGCGAGCTGATCGCACGGGCGCACCGCATCCGCAAGATGGCGGGCGGCGGCATGCGCCAGGCCGGGCTGTTGGCCGCGGCCGCGTCGCATGCGCTCGACCACCACATCGACCGGCTCGCCAGCGATCATGCGCTGGCGCAGCGCCTCGCGGCCGGCCTGTCCGGCATCGAGGGCCTGCGCGTCGAGGCGCCGCACACCAACATCGTCTTCGTCGACCTCGAAGGCGCTGCGGCATCGCGCGCCACCGAGCTGCTGGCGCACCTGAACGCACGCGGCATCCTGGCGACGGGCCTGTACCGGCTGCGCTTCGTCACGCACCTCGACGTGGACGCGGGCGGCATCGATCGCGCGCTGGTTGCCATCCGCGAGTTCTTCGCGCACTGAGGGCCTCGCGCATGCCGGACACCGCGCACCTCCTGGCCTTCATCCTCGCCGGCTGGCTGCTCAACCTGACGCCCGGCCCCGACGTGCTCTACATCGTGAGCAACGCGCTGCGCTCGGGCGTGCGCGCGGGCATCGTGGCGGGTTTGGGCATCACCGCCGGCTGCTTCGTGCACATCGTGGCGGCCGCGGTGGGCGTGGGCACCTTGCTGGCCGCCTCGACGCAAGCCTTCACGGTCCTCAAATACCTCGGCGCGGGCTACCTGCTGTACCTGGGCGCGCGCATGCTGTTCGCCAAGTCAACGCCCGCGGTGGCGACCGATGCCGCCGCGGCGGCCCACGTACCGCGCGGGCTGAAGGCGGTCTTCATGGGCGGCTTCTGGACGAACGTGCTCAACCCCAAGGTCGCGCTGTTCTTCCTGGCCTTCGTGCCGCAGTTCATTGCGCCGGACTCCGGCAACAAGGCGCTGGCCTTCGTGCTGCTGGGCCTGCTGTTCAACCTCAACGCGATCCCGGTCAACACCGGCTGGGCCGTGGCGGCCGGCTGGCTGGCACGCCGCGGGACCGTGCGCCAGTGGATGCGCATGCTCGACCGCGTGGCCGGCGCCATGTTCATCGGCTTCGGCATCAAGCTCGCGCTGTCCGACAACCCGCTTTCTTCGCCCACACACTGACACGGGAGACACCATGCCCATCACCCCCCAGGAAGCGCTTCAGCGCACCATCGAGCACCGCGAAGTGTTCCACGACGAGATGCTGCACATCGTGCGGCTCATCATGAGCGGCGAGTGCTCTCCGGTGATGATGGCCGCGCTGATCACCGGCCTGCGCGTGAAGAAGGAGACCATCGGCGAGATCACCGCCGCCGCGCAGGTGATGCGCGAGGTGTCCACCAAGGTGCAGGTGGCCGACACCACGCACCTGGTCGACATCGTGGGCACCGGCGGAGACGGCTCGCACACCTTCAACATCTCGACGTGCTCGATGTTCGTCGCGGCCGCGGCCGGCGCCAAGGTCAGCAAGCATGGCGGACGCAGCGTGAGCAGCAAGTCGGGCAGCGCCGACGTGTTGGAGTCCCTGGGCGTCAACATCAACCTGACGCCCGAGCAGATCGCCAAGTGCATCGCCGATGTCGGCATCGGCTTCATGTTCGCGCCCAACCACCATCCGGCGATGAAGAACGTCGCCCCGGTGCGCAAGGAACTGGGCATCAAGACCATCTTCAACATCCTCGGGCCGCTGACGAACCCGGCCGGGGCGCCGAACATCCTGATGGGCGTGTTCCATCCCGACCTCGTGGGCATCCAGGTGCGCGCGCTGCAGCGTCTGGGCGCCGAACATGCGGTGGTGGTGTACGGCCGCGACGGCATGGACGAGATTTCGCTGGGCGCATCCACCATGGTGGGCGAACTGCGAAACGGCGAGATCCGCGAGTACGAACTGCATCCAGAGGATTTCGGCTTCGCGATGTCGAGCAACCGCGCGCTGCGCGTGGAGACGCCCGAGGCGTCGAAGGCAATGCTCCTGGGCGTGCTGGACGGCCAGGGCGGCGCGCCCACCGACATCGTGGTGCTCAACGCCGCCGCGGCGCTTTATGCTGCCAATGTGGTCGACTCGATCGCCACGGGCGTGGCGCGCGCACGCCAGGCTATTGTCGATGGCGCGGCCAAGGCCAAGCTCAACGAATTCGTCGCTGCCACCGCAGCCGCCTGAAGCACAGACCCAGAGATCCGACATGTCAGACATCCTCAAGAAGATCGTTGCCGTCAAGCACGAAGAAGTGGCAGCTGCGCGCCGAAAGAGTTCACTGGAATCGGTGCGCTTCGACGCCGAGAGCCGTGTGCTCACCCGCGATTTCGTGGGCGCACTGCGTGCCAAGGCCGCTGCAGGCCAGGCGGCGGTGATCGCCGAGGTCAAAAAGGCCAGCCCGAGCAAGGGCGTGCTGCGTGCCGACTTCATTCCCGCGGACATCGCGCAGAGTTATGCCGAGGGTGATGGCACGGTGAATGCCGCCTGCCTGTCGGTGCTCACGGACAGGCAGTTCTTCCAGGGCAGCGTCGATGCGCTCAAGCAGGCGCGCGCCTCCTGCGACCTGCCGGTGCTGCGCAAGGACTTCCTGGTCGATCCCTACCAGGTCTACGAGGCGCGCGCGATGGGTGCCGACGCTGTGCTGCTGATTGCGGCCTGTCTCGACGATGCACAGATGAAGGACTTCGAAGCGATTGCGCTGGACCTGGGCATGGCTGTGCTGGTCGAAGTGCATGACGCTGGCGAACTCGATCGTGCACTCAAGCTCAGGACGCCGCTGGTGGGTGTCAACAACCGCAACCTGCGTACCTTCGAGGTGTCGGTGCAGACCACCATCGACCTGTTGCCCGGCCTGCCGGCCGACCGCTTGCTGGTGACCGAGTCGGGCATCGCGACGCGCGACGACGTGGCGCGTTTGCGTGCGGCGGGCGTGCAGGCCTTTCTGGTGGGCGAAGCCTTCATGCGTGCCGACGAACCCGGCGAGGCGCTGGCGGACCTGTTCCGCTGAGCGAGGGCGCCTGCCATGACCCAACTGACGAGCAGCCATCCTGCCGACTGGCCGGTGGCGCCAGGATGGCAACCGCTGGTGGATGCGTTCTTCGAGGGGCCGACCGGCCGCAAGCTGCAGGCCTTTCTGCGCGAGCGGCTCGAAGCGGGTGCGGTGATCTTTCCGCCGCAGCCGTTGCGCGCGCTCGAACTCACGCCGCCTGCGTCGGTGCGCGTGGTGATCCTGGGCCAGGACCCCTACCATGGTCGCGGCCAGGCAGAGGGTTTGGCGTTTTCGGTGGCGCCGGGCGTGGCCTTGCCGCCATCGCTGCGCAACATCTTCAAGGAACTGCAGCGCGATCTGGGCGTGCCGCCGCCCGCATTTCCCAACCCGGGCGGCAGTCTTGCGAAATGGGCGACGCATGGCGTGCTCCTGCTCAACACCTGCCTGACCGTGGAGGAGGGGCAGGCCGCCAGCCACGCCGGTCGCGGCTGGGAAGTGCTCACCGACGCGGTGATCCGCCACGTCGCCGACGGCGAGCGGCCGGTGTTGTTCATGCTCTGGGGTGCGCACGCGCAGAGCAAGCGCGCGCTCATCGACATGAACCGTCACAAGGTGCTGGTGGCCAACCATCCTTCGCCTCTGTCGGCGTTGCGTCCACCGCTGCCGTTCATCGGGTGCGGGCACTTCGGCGAAGCAAAACGTTGGCGGGAAACGCAGGAATCCGCCTGAAACGGCTTTGCAATCTGGTATATTCGCAGTCTCCGCTGAAATGTGTGCGAGATGAAGCGTTCGACGAACGATTTGAAACGTGCTATATTCCGCGGTTCGCCGGAGAGGTGGCCGAGTGGTTAATGGCAGCAGACTGTAAATCTGCCCTCTTACGAGTACGCTGGTTCGAATCCAGCCCTCTCCACCAGCGAAGAACGAGTGAGTTGCAGAGCGCCTGAATGCGCACGCTAGAGGTGTTTCGCCGTGTGGCGGAATGTCACGATGCGGGAGTAGTTCAATGGTAGAACCCTAGCCTTCCAAGCTAATGACGCGGGTTCGATTCCCGTCTCCCGCTCCAGCTGTTCGTTTTGTGTTGGTTGCAGGTTATGCAGGTACGTTGAGAACAACGCCCTTTTGGCTCAGTGGTAGAGCACTCCCTTGGTAAGGGAGAGGTCGCGGGTCCGATTCCCGCAAAGGGCACCAGTTTTGGGGTTGCACGCGTTCGCGTGCAACCCCATTTGAGAATGTTGATCTAGTTATTTTTCGGAGTCGAAAAAATGGCAAAAGGTAAGTTCACCCGCACCAAGCCCCACGTGAACGTGGGCACGATCGGTCACGTCGACCATGGCAAGACCACGCTGACCGCTG
>NZ_JAUSRO010000008.1 GCF_030811835.1 Variovorax ginsengisoli
CCTCCACGCGTTGCAGGCCTTCGACCCGGATGTCGCGCACGGTGAAGGGCTCCACGGCCCAGGCGGCCGTCGCGGCCAGGGCACTGGCGACCACCATCACGGCAGTCGCGGCCAGACCAGCGACGTCGGAGCGACGAAAAATACGGTTCATTTGACTAATCGACCGGCAGCGGGGCCGGCCTGTTCGGGGCACAAGGCGCCGATGGTCGATGCCAACTTTGGAGGAATGTTGAAGCTGGGTGCGGCGGCAGGCCGCCGACCGCTGGCCGGGTTAAGCAATTCACATTGCCCGCCCTTGCGCGTCAGCGCAAAATCGCCAGCGCCCGATCAATGTCCTTCCAGAGAACCTTTCATGGCTGCAGCACCGTCCACCAACACGACCGCGCCCACCCCTCGCCGCCGTTGGCTGTGGCTCGTTGTCGGGGTGAGCGTGCTGGTGCTGGTCGCCCTGTACGGTGTCCTGAGCTTGCGCGACGGTGGGCTCCGAATCGCGGACCGCGATGCCAACAAGCGTGCGGCCATGGAACTCTGCTGGAAAGAACAAGCGACCCTCAAGCCCGGTGAGCGCCTCGAAGGCGGCGCTTGCGACCGAATGGAACGCTTGTTCCAGCCCAAAATCGACGCACAGGCCTACGGTGGTTCTTGAACGGCGGTGCGCAGTTCGCCGCAATCACGGTTCGCAAAAGCCGACGACAGACCTTTAGCCGTGCGTCCCCGTCGACGGCACAAGGCGCATGAAGCGGGACGTATCAAGCGGGGTGCATTCACCCACAATAATCCTCTGACAGCGTTACAAATCCCTTCCAGAAAAAAGTGCCAAATCCGGCATAAATTCACAGAATTTGACAACTCGAAGGGTTGATCGTTGTCATGCGACAGCACTCTTTGGATGTTTCTTAACAAACGTTGTCAGTGATCGCCACGTCCGTGACAATTGGTAAAGCGTGGAATCTATGACTTCGACTGACTCACTTCTCGGCTATTACGAACGCAATGCATGCTCGCCCCAGTGGCTGGAGTTCAACAGGGGGTTGGCGCTCGAATTGAGCGCCGGCTTGCCGTCCGAAGAAATCAGGGCGTTGTTCAAGCGTATCGGCAGCCACATGGCTCAGGCGATGCCCCTTGCGCGATGTGACTCGCTGCAGGAACTGCAGGCGGAATTCAACGCCCGCTGGGCATCCATCGCATGGGGTTTCAGCAGCCTGCGCGAGGAAGAGGACTTTCTCGAAATCATCCACGCCTGCAGCCCGCTGGCCGTGGCCTTCGGCCCCGCGTCGTCGGAATGGATCTCCGGATTCTTCGAAGGCGCCTACCAGGTTTGGTTCGCAGCGCAAGGGATTCCGTCGGTGCTCCGCGTGCGTGCCGAGGAGCCCGCCATCACGTCGGCAGCATCACAGATCGTATTGAGATTGAGCAGGGTCCACCCATGAAAGAGGACGACGAGCAGGGCGAAGACATCGCCGGTCTTTTCAAGAAGTTCGGCGGCGACGCCAAAGGCTACCGTGAATTCGACCATACGCCAGCCGATCAGGAGTCGCCGTGGCGCCTGTTGCCGGGTGGCCATTCGGCCGAAACGCCGGTGATCGCGCCAGCGCCACCTCCACTTGCGCCTCCTCCGGCCGCACCGCCTGCACTGGTGGTGCCGCGTGCTGCCGCACCGGCTCCTGTGCCAGCCTCCGTTTTTGCAACGGCAATGCCCCCCATGGCCGCACCCGTCGCCGTGCCCGAGCCAGCCAGCGTGCCGGCCACACCGGTCACGGCCCCTGCAACGCGCCCCCTGGATGTCCTCTTCGCTCGCCTCGCCGCCGAGACGGCCGCTCCCGCAGAAGCAGGCCACACCCTGCTGTCGCGCTGGCGCCGGCCGTCCTGACGATGCGGATCGTTGCCGTCATAGCAGCCAAGGGAGGGGTAGGCAAGACCACCGTCACCGCCAACCTGTGCACCACGCTGGCCGAGGCAGGCCATCAGGTGCTGGCGATCGATCTCGATCCGCAGAACGCGTTGCGATTTCATCTTTGCGCCGATGTGCAGGCCTGCGAGACGGGCCTGGCGCAGGCCATCTCAGGCGAACACGCCTGGATGAAGGTCATCCAGCCCGCACGCAGCGGCGTCCTGCTGCTGCCTTTCGGTGCCATTGACGACGAGCGCCAGTTCGAGATCGAGCAGTACCTGGCGTCCTACCCAAACTGGCTGGGTCAACTGCTCGCCTCCTTCGGCATGCCCGAGGAGACGCTGGTGCTGATCGACACGCCGCCAGGCCCGTCGGTCTATCTGCAGCAGACATTGAGGGTCGCCCACTTCGACGTGGTGACAGTGCTGCCCGACGCGGGCTCCTTTGCCACGATGCCCATCATCGATCGCGTGATCGCCAAGTACGGCACTCAGCGCAGTGATTTTCTGGGGAGCGGTTATCTGGTCAACCAGATCGACCCAGGCAAGCGCCTGAGTCGCGACGTGCTTGAACGGCTGCGCCAGGATCTGGGCAGCCGGTTGCTCGGCGCCATCCACCAGGACCAGGCCGTGAGCGAAGCACTGGCCTCGGCGCTGACTGTGCGCTCCTACGCGCCTCATTCGCAGGCCGCGCAGGACATCTCCGAATGTGCCGACCGTCTGGTCGAGCGCCTCGCCATCGCCGAGCCTTCGCGCTGGCGCCCTCATTGAACATCTCCGCCGCCACTGAACGTCCGAGCACGTCCTCATGAAGAAAACCTCTCCTCACCGAACCGGGCGTTCCAGCCAGGGACTGGCGCTGTTCGAACGCCAACCCTTGCGCGCGATCGCGTGGATCGTCACCCTGCTCGTGCTCGGCGCGCTGGTCGTCACGCCGATGACGCTTCAGCAGCAGTTGACCCTGTCGATCGGCGTGTTTGTCCTGGCGCTGGTGATCAACCGTGCGAAGGGCCGTTACGCCAGCCTGGCGATGATTTTCCTGTCGGTGATCGTGTCCTCGCGCTACATGTACTGGCGCGTGACCGAGACGATGTTCATGGACAACCCGCTGGACCTGCTGCTCGGCCTGGGCCTGCTCGTCGCTGAAATCTACGCTTTCGTGGTGCTGCTGCTGGGCTATGTGCAGACCGCCTGGCCGCTCGAGCGCAAGCCGATTCCGCTGCCGGAAGATTCGTCGACCTGGCCGACGGTCGACGTGTTCATCCCCACCTACAACGAGGCCCTGTCGGTGGTGCGCTCGACTGTGCTGGCCGCCCAGTCGATCGACTGGCCGCAGGACAAGATCAAGATCCACGTGCTGGACGACGGCCGCCGCGCCGAATTCCGTGAGTTCTGCCAGCAAGTGGGTGTGGCACACGTCACGCGCGACAACAACCGCCACGCCAAGGCCGGCAACATCAATGCCGCACTGAAGAACACCACTGCCGAGTTCGTCGCGATCTTCGACTGCGACCACATTCCAACGCGCTCCTTCCTGCAGATCGCCATGGGCTGGTTTGGCCACGACCCGAAGCTGGCCATGGTCCAGCTGCCCCACTATTTCTTCTCGGCCGACCCGTTCGAGAAGAACCTCGACACCTTCGGCACCGTGCCCAATGAAGGCGAGCTGTTCTACGGTCTGATCCAGGACGGCAACGACCTGTGGAACGCCACCTTCTTCTGCGGCTCGTGTGCCGTGCTGCGCCGCACGATGGTCGAGGAAGTCGGCGGCATCGCGGTCGAAACCGTGACCGAAGACGCCCACACCGCGCTCAAGCTGCACCGCCTGGGCTACAACACCGCCTACCTGGCGCTGCCGCAGGCTGCCGGCCTGGCCACCGAAAGCCTGTCGGGCCACGTGGGTCAACGCATTCGCTGGGCGCGCGGCATGGCGCAGATCTTCCGCATCGACAACCCGATGTTCGGCCGCGGCCTGAAGTGGCCGCAGCGGCTGTGCTACGTCAACGCGATGCTGCACTTCCTGTACGGCCTGCCGCGCCTGATCTACCTGACGGCGCCGTTGGCCTACCTGCTGTTCGGCGCGAGCGTGATCCATGCGTCGGCGTCGATGATCTTCGCGTACGCGTTGCCGCACATCTTCCACGCCAACCTGACCAACAGCCGCATCCAGGGGCGCTTTCGCTACCTGTTCTGGAACGAGGTGTACGAAGCCGTGCTGGCCTGGTACATCTTCCGCCCGACGTTGGTGGCGCTCATCAACCCCAAGCTGGGCAGCTTCAACGTGACGGCCAAGGGCGGCCTGATCCAGAAGGAATACTTCGACACGTCCATCGCCAAGGCCAGCCTCTTCCTGCTGGCGCTCAATTTCGTGGGCGTGGTGGCCGGCCTCTGGCGCCTGACCTGGGTCGACCCGGACAACATTGCCACCGTCTGGCTGAATCTGGCGTGGACCTTCTACAACCTGGTGATCCTGGGTGCCTGCGTGGCGGCAGCCAATGAGTCGCGCCAGCTGCGTGGCGCGCACCGCATCGCGCTGCGCATTCCGGCCGCCCTGCACTTCCCGGACGGCCACTCGCTGCGCTGCCACACCTATGACTTCTCCAGCAGCGGCCTGGGCATCGACCTGCCGGCCGACCTGAGCGCCGAGGACGGCGCACCGCTGGAGGTGGCGCTGTTCCGCGGCGAGGTCGAGTCGCGCTTCCCGGCGACCGTGCGCTTCAGCCGCGGCAAGCGCATCGGCGTGCAGTTCGAGCCACTGAGCTTTGCGCAGGAGCGTGCGCTGGTGCAATGCACGACGGCCCGCGCCGACATCTGGGCGGCACGCTGGGGCAACCATCCCCGCGTGGCCGCGCACAAGGTGATCGGGCACATCGCCAGCATCAGCATGGTGGGTTTCCGCCAGATGTTCGCCCACTACTACCACGCGAGCGGACGCAAGCTGCGACGGCTGACAGGTGGCGGCGCAGAACCGGCCACGGCCAAGAAACCGTCCTGATCCACCCACTGCCCATCGATTCGTTCATCTTGATCCGGCCAGCTTCCGACTTCACAACCATGATTTACCGCAACACGAAACTGACCACGGCTGTGGCGCTCGCCCTGATGGCATGGACCGGCGGCCTGGCCCCACTGGCCTGGGCCCAGACGCGCGCGACGGCGGCGCCTGCGCCGGGCGCACCCGCCCTGCCGGCGCTGGCCGTGCCCGCCGCGCCGGTGGGCAATGTGCGCGAACTCAACCTCACACAGCTGGGCATCGACTACGCCATCAAGCTGCGCGGCATCAATGGCACTGTGGGCATTCCATTCAGCGTGCGGGCCGACGAGCTCATCACGGGTGCTTCGCTGCGTCTGAACTACGCGTATTCGCCTGCGCTGATTCCGGAGCTGTCGCACCTCAAGGTGAGCGTGAACAACGTGCTCATCAGCACACTGCCGGCCGCGCGTGCGGATGCGGGCAAGCCGCTGTCGGTGGAAATCCCGATCGACCGCCGCCTGATCACCGAGTTCAACCGCATCGACGTCGAGCTGATCGGCCACTACACCCGGGAATGCGAAGACCCGGTGCACACCAGCCTGTGGGCCACGGTGGACGCGTCGACCACGCTGCGCCTGAACGTCTCGCCGCTAAAGATCGTCAACGACCTGGCGGTCATGCCGCAACCCTTCTTCGACCGGCGCGACGTGCGCCGTCTGAACCTGCCTTTCGTGTTCGGCAATGCCAACGCCAATGCCACGCTGGAGGCCGCAGGCATCCTGTCGTCGTGGTTCGGCGCACTGGCCGGCTACCGCGGCGCGACCTTTCCTGTGAGCAACGGCGATCTGCCGATGGGCAATGCCGTGGTCTTCGCCATGCCCGAATCGGTCATCAATGGCCTGACGCTGCCCCCCATCCAGGGGCCGGCGCTGGCCATGGTCGATCACCCGCAGGACCCCAATGCCAAGCTGCTGCTGGTGATGGGCCGCAACCCGGCCGAGCTGCGCACGGCGGCCTCGACGATGGCGCTGAACAATCGCGCGCTCACCGGCGCGAACGCCGCCATTCCCGAGTACGAGCAACCGGCGCCGCGCAAGCCCTACGACGCACCGCGCTGGCTGTCGAGCGACCGTCCGGTGCAACTGGGCGAGCTCGCGCAGGCGGCGGAGTTCACGGTCGCAGGCTACACGCCGAACGTGATCCGCGTGAACATGCAGCTGCCGCCCGACCTGTTCACCTGGCGCAGCCGTGGCGTACCGCTCGACCTTCAGTACCGCTACACACCGCGCGTGCAGGCCGACCAGTCCACGCTCAACCTGAACGTCAACGACACCTTCATCGGCTCGCTACCGTTGCGCCCCGGCTTCCCGACCGGCGACCACTGGTGGAACCCGATGACCGCCAAGCTGCTGCCCGACGGCACAGTGGCCGAACGCAAGGAGGTGCTGCTGCCCACGCTGGCCATGGGCTCGCGCGCCCAGCTGCAGATGCACTACTACTTCGAGCCGGCAGCCAGCAACTGCAAGCCGTTGCTGGACAACGTACGCGGGGGCATCGACCCGACATCGACCATCGACGTGTCCAAGTTCCCGCACTACATCGCCATGCCGGAGCTGGCCGCGTTTGCGAACAGCGGCTTCCCGTTCACCCGGCTGGCCGACCTGGCCGACACGGCGGTGATCCTGCCAGACCAGCCTGAGCGCACCGACACCGAGACCTACCTGGCGGCCATGGGCCAGCTGGGCAACGCCACGGGTTATCCCGTGCTGCGCGTGACGGTGGGCCGTGCGTCCAACGCGAACGAGCTCAGCGACAAGGATCTGCTGGTGATCGGCAGCCTGCAGAATCAGCCGCTGTTCACGCAGTGGGCCGCGCAGATGCCGCTCAAGCGCAACAGCGCCGCGCAGCAGTTCCGCATCGGCAGCTGGATCGACGACACGCTCAACCTGGTCACCGGCACCCGCAAGCGGGAAGACTTGCCGTCGGCCACGCAGTTCTCGATTGCCGACGACGGCTCGGACGCTGCCATCGCCGGCTTCGAGTCGCCGCTGCGCGCGCAGCGCAGCGTGGTGGCGATGGTGAGCACCCCCCAGTCGCAGCCCGCGCTGGTGAACGCGCTGATGACGCCCGATCTCATCAAGCGCATCCAGGGCAGCATGACGCTGGTGCGCGGCTCGCAGGTCAACAGTCTCCTGAGCGGCGACACCTACTACGTGGGCCGCCTTCCCCCCTTTGCCTGGCTGCAGTGGAACCTGTCACGCAGCCCGGTCATCCTGATCGGCCTGGTGCTTGCGCTGGCACTGCTTGGTGCAGCCGCCGCCTACGCCAGCCTGAAGCTGCGCGCACGCGCCCGCTTGCGCTAGACCGCGCCCCTCACCTTCTCCATGAATTTTTCCGAACAAGACGACCCGCACCCGTTCGCATCCCGACGACGACGGCTGCTGCAAGGCATGGCGCTGGCGTCGCTTGCCGCCGCCTTGCCCGCACGCGCGCAGTCACAACAGGCGTCGCAACCTGGACCGCAATCGGGCAGTTGCGTGAACACCAGCGACTGGCAGGCCTTTGCAGCGCGCCACATCCAGGTGGATGGGCGCGTGGTCGATTTCGACACGCCGCAGCAGCAGTCCACCTCCGAAGGTCAGTCGTACGGGCTGTTCTTCTCGCTGGTGCACAACGACCGCAATACCTTCAACCGCGTGCTGCAGTGGACCCACAAGAATCTCGCCGGCGGCGACATGGCCAAGCGCTTGCCTGCCTGGCAATGGGGACGCAACAATGAAGGCGGCTGGGGCGTGCTCGACGACAACTCGGCGTCCGACTCCGACGTGTGGATCGCCTACACGCTGATCGAGGCTGCGCGACTGTGGAAGGAACCGTCGTACCAGCGGCTCGGCCGCACGATGATGGCGATGGTGGCGCGCGACGAAGTGATCAAGCTCGACGGCCTCGGCCAGATGCTGATGCCCTGGCCGCGCTCGGTGGCACGCGGGCCGAACTGGCGCCTGAACCCGAGCTACGTACCGATCCAGCTGCTTCGCCGTTTTCACGAAGAAGACCCCAGCGGTCCCTGGAACGAGATCATCCAGAACGCCATGCGCATGTTCGGCGCGGTCACGCCACAGGGCTACGCGCCCGACTGGTGCGCCTGGTCTTCGGACAGCAAGAGCTTCGTGGCCGATCCACAGAAGGGTGCCGTCGGCAGTTACGATGCGATCCGCGTCTACCTCTGGGCCGGCATGCTGCACCCGCAGGACCCGACGCGCAGCCTGTTGCTCAAATCGCTGTATGGTCCGCGCCGCGCCATCGAGGCGCAAACGATGGTGCCCGAATATGTCGACACCGCTACCGGTGCGCCCCGTGGCACCGGTGGCGTGGGCTTTGCCGGCGCGCTGCTGCCTTACCTGAAGGCCCAAGGTCTTGGCAACCTGGCCGAGGTGCAGCTCACCCGCATCCGCAATCGCATGGGTGACGGAAAAACCGGCAGCGTGCTGCCGCTTCCCTATTACGAGCGCATGCTCATTCTTTTTGGCCTGGGTTGGTACGAAGGTCGCTACGCTTTCAGCAAGACCGGCCAACTGCAAACTTCCTGGAGACTCCTATGTCCGTCCGACCGACCCGCGTGAGCCTTCGTGCACGCAGCTTCAGGGCGACGGTGCGCACCCGTTCCACCGCGAGCCAACTGATCGCCTCGATCGGCCTGATCGGCAGCCTGTTTGCCAGCGGCGCGCTGCATGCGCAGGCCGACGCCAGCGCTGCGCTCATCGAGCAAGGCAACTATTGGCAGAACATGGGTCGCGCCGACCTCGCGGAAGAGAGCTGGCGCAAGCTGCTGCGCGTCGACCCGCAGTCCGCCGATGCGCTGTACGGCATGGCACAGATCGAGCTCGGCCGCGGCAATGCCGAACCGGCACGCACCTGGATCAACCGCCTGCGCGCCGCACACCCGAACGACCCTCGCGCGGTGCGCCTGCAGCAGCAGGCCCAGCAAGGCGGCGTGCCGACCAGCGACCTGCAGCGCGCGCGCGCCGCGGCGCAGGCCGGCCGCGCGGCAGAAGCCCTGCAGCTCTACCGCAGCGTCATCGGCAACAACCCGCCACCGGACAACCTCGCGCTCGAGTACTACCAACTGCTCGGTGGCACGCCCACGGGCTGGGATGAGGGCCGCAAGGGCCTAGAACAGCTGGCCAAGGACAAGCCGGACAACCTGAACGTGCGCCTGGCCCTGGCGCAGCTGCAGACCTACCGCGAGCCCACGCGCCGCGACGGCATCCGCAGCCTCTCGGCGCTGTCCAAGCAGGCGGGCGTCGGCACGGCAGCACGCGCCAGCTGGCGCCAGGCGCTGATCTGGCTCGATGCACGTGCGCCGGATGCACCGCTCTACCAGGAGTTCCTGAGCACGGCGCCCGACGCCGCCGTCTCGGCACGCCTGGAAAGCCTCACTGAAACCAAGACCGCGGCCACGCCGGCCTCGCCTTCCGCACAGCCGCTGAGCGAAGGCTTCAAGGCGCTCGACCGCGGCGACCAGACCACGGCCGAAGCACGCTTCCAGCAGGCACTGCGCCTGCTGCCCGGCGACAGCGAGGCACTCGGCGGTCTCGGCCTCATCCGGCTGCGCCAGGAGCGCTTCGCGCAGGCCCAGGAATACCTCGAGCAGGCCTCGCGCACCGGTGGGCGCAAGTGGAACCAGGCGCTGCAGAGCGCCACCTACTGGAACCTGATCGGCCAGGCCACCGCGGCGCGCCAGCGCAACGATCTCGGTGGCGCGCAGTCGCTGCTCGAACGCGCGGTGCGCATCGACGCAAAGGAACCGGTCGGCCAGACCGCCCTGGCCGATGTCCGCCTGGCCAACGGCGAACTGCCGCAGGCCGAGCAGGGCTACACCCGCGTGCTCGAGGCCAAGCCGGGCGACCCGCAGGCCATTCGTGGCCTCATCAACGTCTACACCCAGCAGGGGCGCGCCAACGAAGCGCTGGCGCTGGCCCAGCGGCTCACGCCCGAGCAGGCCGCCCAGATCGGTGGCCTGCAGAACGTGCGCGTCGACCAGGCCCGTGCCCAGGCACGCCAGCAGAACGAGGCCGGCGACCCGGCCGGCGCCCAACGCACGCTGGAGGACGCCATGCTGACCGCGCCGGACAGCCCGTGGATCCGCCTGGACCTGGCCAACATCTACCGGCGCCAGGGCCTGACTGCCCAGGCGCGCGGCGTCATGGACGGCCTGCTGATGTCGCAGCCGGACATGCCCGACGCGCTGTATGCGAGCGCCCTGCTCGCCTCCGACGCGGGTGACCCGATTTCCGGCCTGCAGTACCTCGAACGCATTCCGCCGAACACGCGCACGCGCGACATGACGCAGTTGCAGCGCAAGCTCTTCGTTCAAGGCCAGGCGCAGCAGGCCCAGGCCCTGGCGCGCTCGGGCCAGGCCGGTGCCGCGCGCGGCCTGCTGGCCCAGGCCGAGAGCTCGTTGGGCAACGACATTCCAGCCGAACTCTGGGGCCAGCTTGCGAGCGCCTATGCCGAAATCGGCGACGCACCGCGTGCCTTGGCCATGAGCCGCCAGCTGCTCGCCCGCAGCCCGAACCCGCCCATCGGCGACCGGCTGCTGTACGCCTCCATTCTGGTGAAGACGAACCAGGACATCGAGCTGGCGGCCCTGCTGCGCAACCTGCAGGCCACCAACATGACGCCGGCACAGCGCGCGGACTTCGACAACCTGCGCGTGTCGTACAGCCTGCGCCAGACCGATGCGCTGCGCGAGGCCGGCAACCTGGAGGCGGCCTACAACGCCATGGCGCCGCTGTTGGCGGAACGGCCCAACGACACGCAGGTCATGGCTGCCCTCGCCCGCCTGTACAGCGCTGCGCGCGACGACCAGCAGGCGCTGGCGCTCTACCAGCGCATCCTGCAGCGCACGCCGACCGATCTCGACACGCTGCTGGCGGCCTCCTCTAGCGCCACGGCGATCAAGGACTACGGCAACGCCGAGAACTACGTCATGGCCGCGCTCAAGCAGGCGCCCGAGCAATCACGCGTATTGGCCGCGGCCGGACGCATGTACCGCGCCGCTGGCGACAACGGCCGCGCCGAACAGTACCTGCGCGCGGCCGTCGCAGCCGACAACCGCGCGGCCGGCGGGCTGGGCACCGCTGGTGCACGCGGCACCGGCGGCGGCATGCCAAGCGGCAACCCGTTCGCGGGCATGACCGGCGGTGCGCAAACCTCCGCCTCCCCGTTCGGCCTGTCGCAGACGTCCGCGTCCTCGCAGGCGGCCATGCCTGGCGTGCCAGTCTCGCCCTTTGCCGGAATGCGGGGCAACAATCCCGCCGCAGCGCAGGCTGCCGTGCCAGTGAGCATGCAGATGCCCGCAGCGACTGCAGCGGCGCCCGCGTCCACTGCGGGCATGCCGTGGGCATCTGGCGCCTCTAGTGCGCCGGCCGCGACATCGAACACGGCGGCCGGCAAGCGCTCGGCCACCACCGCTTCGCGCACCACGCAGCGCAACATCGCGGCCGGCAACATGCGCGCGAACGCCACGGCTGCTGCGCCGACGGCCAACGCCGCCGGCAACTGGCAGCCGCCGCCGGCGACCATGCAGCAGCCATCGCAGGCCCCGATCTATGGCGGCTATCCGGTACAGACCGCCGAGGCGCTGCCCGTGCCCAGCCAGTACCCGCGGCCTGGCAGCAGCCTGGCCAACGATCCGGGCTGGACGACGCCGCCGCTCAGCAACCTCGGCGCACCGGCCAATCCGCTGCTGTCCGAGCTGCAGGAACTGCAGGCCGAGCGCAGTACCGTGGTCACCGCAGGTACCGTCTATCGCAACCGTGCGGGCGAAGGTGGGTTGAGCAAACTGTCGGACCTCCAGATTCCCATCCAGGCCCGCATTCCCGTGGGCAGCGGCAAGCTGGTGGTGAGTGCCACGCCCACGGTGCTCGATGCCGGCTCCATGGCTTCGGACTACGCCACCACCAGCCGCTTCGGCGGCGGACCGCAGGCCGCGCTCAACCAGTCGCTGGGCAGCGTGCGCGCGCCGGAATCGCAAAGCGCGAGCGGCATCGGCCTGAGTGTGGGCTACGAGGGCAAGAACCTCAATGCCAGCATCGGCACCACGCCGCTGGGCTTCCAGGAAACCAACGTGATCGGCAATGTGGGCTACACCGGTGCGCTGACCGACAGCCTGTCCCTCAAGGCCGACCTGTCGCGCAAGCCCGTGACCGACAGCCTGCTTTCCTTTGCGGGCACCGAGGACCGGCGCACGGGCGACAAGTGGGGCGGCATCGTCGCCACCGGCGGCAGGCTCGACCTGACGCATGACGACGGCACCTATGGCATCTACGGCTATGGCTCGTACAGCTCGATCACGGGGCTGAACGTGGCCGACAACACGCGCGCCGAAGGTGGCGGCGGGCTCTACATGCACATCCTGCGCAATGCGGGCTCCAGCCTCACGGCCGGCCTGAACATCGGCTTGATGGGGTACGACAAGAACCTGAGCTACTTCACCTACGGGCACGGCGGCTACTTCAGCCCGCAGCGCTATGTGAGCGTGGCCTTCCCGATCGACTGGCAAGGACGCAGCAACCGCCTGGCGTGGCGCGTGAACGCCTCGCTGGGTCTGCAGTCGTTCAAGCAGGACGATGCGTCGTACTTCCCGACCGACGCGGCGCGCCAGGCCAACGCAGTGGCCGCCAATACCTCGGCGACCTCGCTGGGGCTGACCAGCGGCACGTTCACCGGCGTGTACACGGGCACCACCCACACGGGCTTCGCTTACAACTTTGCCGGTGTGCTGGAGTACCAGTTGGCGCCGCAGCTGTATCTGGGCGGTTCTGTCGGCCTGAACAACGCGCAGAACTACCGGCAGGTCACCGGCGGCCTGTACCTGCGCTACATGTTCGGGGTGCCAGGCAATTCGTTCTCGGCACCGGGTGCCGGCACGGGCGGCACGCTCGCGCCGGTCACTTCACCCTATACGCCGCTGTTGTAGCCTGCTGCAGCCGGAGCGCCGCCCTTCAGGCGCAATCGGCCGCACGGCCCCAGGGCGGCGCCCGCTCGAAACCGGCGATCCATTCGGGGACCTCGGCCGCCGACAAGGGCTTGGCAATGCCGTACCCCTGCCCAAGGGTGCAGCCCAGTGCCAGCAGCGCGTGGCCATGCGCCACGGACTCCACTCCCTCGGCGATCATCGTGCGGCCGAGCGCGCGTGCGAGCAGCAGGATGCCTTCGACGATGGCGCGATCTTCCGCATCGTCGAGCATGCCGTTGACAAAGGATTGGTCGAGCTTGAGCGCAGTCAATGGCAGGCGCCGCAGGTACGACAGCGACGAGTAGCCAGTGCCGAAATCGTCCATAGTGACCGGCACGCCCATTTGCGTGCACGCGCCGATGAACTGCGCCACGGCAACGAAATCCTTGATGGCCGTGGTCTCGAGGATTTCCAGTTCGAGCACGCCGATGGGCAGTTCCGGATAACGGGCGAGATGGTGCTCAAGCCGTTGCACGAAGTCGGGCCGCAGCATGTGCCGCGGACTGATGTTGACGCTCACCGAAGTGCGCACCCCCTGGTCGAACCATTCCGCGGCCTGCCGGATGGCTTCGCCGATGGCCCAGTCGCCGAGGTCCTCGACCAGCTCGTGGTCTTCGATCAGATGCACGAACTCCGACGGCTGCAACAGGCCCCGCTCGGAATGCTGCCAGCGAATGAGCGCCTCGAATCCGATCACCCGGCCGCAGCGCATGTCGACCTTGGGCTGGTACGCCAGGAAAAATTCATCGCGTCCCAGCCCGTCCTTGATCAGCGCGAGAGTCTGGCGGTCGAGCTGTTCGTCACGGACCTGCCCTGCATCGAAGTAATGCACATGGTTGCCGCCCGGACGTTTGGCCAGGAACACGGCATGCTGGGCGTGCTGAAGCATCACCTCGGTCGGCTGTTCACCCCAGGGCATGAGCGACACGCCCACGCTCAGCCGCAGGCGGGCCTGGCGGTCGAGCAGGCGGTACGGGTGCGTGAGCCGCGCGAGCAGTTGCCGCAGGAACTCGTCGCACTGCGTACGGCTCGCGAACGACATCACCAGTGCGAACTCATCGCCGCCCACGCGGGCGATCACCGCATCGGGCGGGACGGCCGTCTTGATCCGGCGCGCCATTTCGCGCAGCACGGTATCGCCGCCCGCCGGGCCGAAGCGGTCGTTGATGTCGCGAAGACGGTCGATGTCCAGGTAGCACACGGCGAGCAGGCGGCTTTTGTCGCCGCCGGGCTCCAGTTGCATCATCGACGCCAGTTCGTCGGTCGACGGAATGCGGTTGGGCAGCCGCGTGAGCGCATCGCGGCGCGACAACACTTCCAGGCGTTCGCCACGCAAACCGCGCGAGGCGAGTACGAAGGTCCAGAGGATGCAGCGGTCTTCCATGCGCTCACCGCGCATGTCCACGCGCTGGGCCTGGCCGTTCTGCCCGATCAGCGTGACGCCCAGATGCTCGATCACGCCCCGCACTGGCGCCGGCATCGCATCGCCAGACAGCGCCTGGGCGTCGGCTGAGGGTTCGTACACGTCGCTGAACGGCATGTCGGCCAGCGTACCGGGGGCATACGCCAGCAGATGGTGCGCATCCTCGTCGGCCCATAGGATCTGGCCATCACAAATCTTCAAATGGCCAGCGACGATGCGGGAAGACATGGGGAGGAAGAATCGGTGGAGAGGCGGAGCGCGCGTCACCGCCTCAATGGCGGGCGAGCAGCAGGGTTCACCCAAACAGGGTCGATGGACGAAGGAAGGCACTCATCGCGCCGTGCCTTTGATTTCGCGATAGTGGCAGGCTTTGTCCGCGTACATCGCCTTGTCGGCGCGCAGCAACGCAGCATCGAGCGAGTCGCCAGCATGGCAGGTCGCAATGCCGATGGCCAGGCTCAGCGTCAGACCCGAATGGCCCGCATAGAACTGGTTGTTCAGGTCCAGCAGCGACAGCACGCGTTCGCGCGCGGCAAGGGCCCCACGCTCATCGGTTGCCGGCATCAGCACGGCGAACTCATCGCCGCCGATGCGGGCAGGCCACGAGGGCGGGTCGACTGCCTTGCTGAGCACCTCTCCCACCCGCCGCAGCAGCCCGTCGCCGGCCGCGTGGCCGCTGTCATCGTTGACCTCCTTCATGCCGTTGAGGTCGATGGCCAGGACGGACACGGGCCACGGCCCCTTGCGCGACAGGCGATTGAGCTCCTCCGTGTAGAAGGTCCGGTTGTTCAGTTGCGTGAGCACGTCGTGCTTGCCGAGGTATTCGAGGTATGCCTCGGCCTTCTTGCGTGCGGTGATGTCCATCAGCGACACCACCACCAGGTCCCAATGGGCCGACCGGTCCGTGAGCACCGAGAACTGCATGTGGATGTGAATCGGGTCGCCGGTCAGCGAATAGTTGATCACCTCGCGCTGCTGCAGCAGCTTGCCGTTCCACAGATCGAGCAGTTGCTCGGCAAAGGACTCGCGCATCTCGTCGCGGAACACGCGCGGAATGTTCTGCATGAGCATCTTCTTGTCGGTGGCGCCGAACATGTGCAGCGTTTCCCGGTTGACATCGAGCACACGGATCTCCTGCATGCAGCGCGTGACGAATTCCGGGTGCACCTTGATGAAGGTGGCGAAGTCGGTGATGCCGCGCTCGCGCAGATCGTCGAGCAGGCGCTTGATCGAAGAAAAATCCTCCACCCACAGCGAGACGGGCGAGTGTTCGAACAGGCCGCGCGCGTAGCGCTCGCTTTCCGCGCGCCGCCGCTCGGCGGCCACCCGGGCCGTGATGTCGTCGACGGACACCATCACGCGGTCCCACGCCGCCTCGTGGCCGGGGAGCACGCGCACGCGCACTTCGACGTCCAGCCTGCGCCCATCGAGCGTGTAGTTCACGGTCTGGGTGGCAAAAGACAGCTGGCCTTGCCACAGCAGGCACAACTCATGAATGGCTGTGCGCGTCATGTCGTCTCGAAACACGCACTCCAGGTTGGCCACCAGCACAGCCTGACTGGACGCGCCCAGCAGGTCGAGCGTGGCCTGGTTGACGCGCAGCACCTGGAAGCAGGCCATGCAGGCCTGTACGCGGGTCGCATCGGCCTCCAGGTGCGAACGCAGGTCTTCGATGCCTTCGTTGCGCCACCGGGCGAACAGCGCATGAAGCTGGCTGTAGTCCTCCAGCCAGAGCGACACCGGCGCCAGTTCGAACATGGCATCCAAATCGGTGGATGGCGACAAGAGTGGCATGGACATGCTTGAGACGTGGCTGAAAGTTCCAGCCCCTATTGTCGCGTGCTTGTTGTCACAAACCTTGCGCTTTTGCCGCCGGGTGTTCGCGCTTCGCCACGGCCGGTACGCGCCGGCGCATGGCCCAGTTGAAAAGAGGCGTGGCCATGAGCGTGGTCACGATCGCCATCAGGACCAGGATGGAGAACAGGCCCGGCTCGATCACACCGGCCTGCAGGCCGATGTTGATGATGATCAGCTCCATCAGACCACGCGCATTCATGAGCGAGCCAATGGCCAGCGCGTCGCGGTTGTTCTCACCCGTCAGGCGCGCTGCAGCCCAGCAGGCAATGCCCTTGCCGCCAAAGGAGGCGGCGATGATCGCCACGGCCGCCAGCAGGATGCCGGGCTCGAAAAGTACGCCCAGTCGGGTGTTCAAGCCCGAGTAGGTGAAAAACATCGGCAGCAGGAAGACGACCACGAAGGGCTGCAGCTGCTCACGCAGCTTTTGCGTGAGCGCACCGCGTGGCAAGACGGCGCCCAGCAGGAAGCCGCCGAACACGGCGTGGATACCGATGGCATCCATGGCGAACCCACTCAACGCGAACAGCACCAGCACCAGCGCCAGCATGGAAGCGCTCAGCGGCGCGTCGGGGCGCACATGGCGGCCCAGGCCACGCAGCAGCCGGGAGCCGATGAACACCATGAACAACGCGTAGGCGATGCCGCCACCGATAGCGGCATAGGCACTGTCCCAGGTGCCGCCGAAGCTCGCGAGCACGATGGCCAGGATGCACCAGGCTGCCGCATCGTCGACCGCGCCAGCGGTGAGCGCCAGTGTGCCGAGCGAGCTGCCCGACAGGCCGCGCTCATGGATGATGCGCGCGAGCATCGGAAATGCCGTGATCGCAATCGCCGCGCCGAGAAACAGCGAGGCCTCCAGCGGCTTGGCCCGCTCGGAGAAAAGCCCCGGCACAGTGTGCAGCCACGGAATCAGTGCAAAGGCCAGCACGAAAGGCACCACGATGCCAGCCGCCGACACCGACACGGCGCTGCGAAAGCGGCTGCGGAAGTGGTCGCTGCGGAATTCGGTGCCCACCAGGAACATGTACATGCCCACGCCCAGTTGCCCGGCCACGTAGAGCATGCCCAACGTTTCCTTGGGGAATAGCGCGCGCTGCAATTCCGGGGCGAGCAGGCCGAACAGCGAAGGGCCGAGCGCCACGCCTGCGATCATTTCGCCGACGACCTGCGGCTGGCCCAGCTTCTGGGCCAGCCGGCCGAAGAGCTGGCAGGCCACGATGATGGTTGCCACCTGCAGGAAGAAATAAACGGACAGTTGTGAAGTGGGCATGGGATGGCGTGGACAAGGAGAGGAAAGCCGTCAGCCAGCGGCACGCAGGCCGCTTGCCACGGTCGGATGGCAGAGCCGCACGCGCAACTCTTGCTTGAGGCGTGTATTGTTGAGGCGCCGCGACTCGCCCATGAAACTCAGCAGGGACACCGGCAGCGCAGCCTGCGCAGCATCCCGCGCAATGCGCGGCGGCCGCGCCAGCGCATACAGATCGGCCGCCAGGTCCATGTAGTCGCCCATCTTGAGTTGGGTGTCGTCGCTGGCATGGAACACCCGCTGCGGTCCGCCGCGCCAGAGCGCGGCCACGCAGATGCGAGCGAGATCGTCGGCATGGATGTGGTTGGTGTAGACGTCGTCTTCGCTGCGCAGGACGGGAGTCCCCTTGAGCAGACGCGCACGCGGCGTACCGCCTTCACGGTCGGGGGCGTAGATGCCCGGAATACGCAGGATGCGTGTCGCGACGCCCGCGCGACCGAACAGCCGCACGTGCCGTTCGGCGTCTACGCGGCGATGCGCGCGCGGCGTGTGCGGATGCACGGCACGTGTTTCATCGATCAGCGCGCCGACGCAGTCGCCATACACGCCGCTGGTAGATCCATAGACCAGCGCCTTGGGCAGCGTGCGCAGCCGCAGCGCGCGCAGCAACGCGGCGGTGCGCACGTCGCGCGCCCATCCTGGCCCCTCCTCCACCCGTGCGGGCGGTGCGAGGTGCAGCACACGGGTGGCCAGTCCAGCCAGCCGACGCAGCGCGGCAGGTTGGTCGAGATCGGCCACCAGCGGGATGGTGCCCGCCGCCCGCAGCGCCGGCACACGCGCAGGCGACGAGGTCAGCGCGATCACCTGCAATCGCCCCTGCAGCGCCCGCACGGCGCGCATGCCGACGTCGCCGCAGCCGACGATCAGCAGACGCTGGCGCCGGAAGCGCGCGGGCCGCGCGCCAAGAGGGTTGTTGATTGAAGGCAAAATCCGATCTTTCCGTTCGTTGCGTCGCGACCCGTCGCGATCCGTTCCAAGAATACCCATGACCAGTGCAGTGCTCCACGAAGCAGCCTTCCAGATCACCGTCGAGCCCAGTGGGCGCCATTTTGTGGTGCAGGGCGACGAAACCATTCTCGCCGCTGCGATCCGCCAGGGCATCGGCCTGCCCTATGGCTGCAAGGACGGGGCCTGTGGCTCCTGCAAATGCCGCAAGCTCGCCGGTGAGGTCACGCACGGCCCGCACCAGAGCAAGGCGCTGAGTGCCGAGGAAGAACTCAGCGGTCTGGTGCTCACCTGCTGCGCGCACGCCAGGAGCGACGTGATGCTGGAGTCGCGCCAGGTCACCGAGGCCGGTGCGCTACCGATCCGCAAGATGCCCTCGCGCGTGCAGACCCTGACCCGCCTGTCGCACGATGTGGTCATGCTGCGCCTGCAACTGCCGGCGGGCGAGCCGCTGCAGTTCCATGCCGGCCAGTACGTGGAATTCATCCTGCGCGACGGCGCGCGCCGCAGCTACTCCATGGCCAATGCGCCGCACACGCTGAGCGAACCGGGCACGGGCATCGAACTGCACATTCGCCATCTGCCGGGTGGCAAGTTCACCGACCACGTGTTCGGCGCCATGAAGGAAAAGGAAATCCTTCGCATCGAAGGCCCTTTTGGCAGCTTCTTCCTGCGCGAAGACTCGGACAAACCGATCGTGCTGCTGGCCTCGGGCACCGGCTTCGCGCCGATCAAGGCCCTGATCGAGCACATGAAGTTCTTGGGCGTAGACCGGCCGGCCACGCTGTACTGGGGCGGACGCCGGCCCGAAGACCTGTACATGGCCGATTGGGTGCGCGCGCAGATGGCCAGCATGCCGAACCTGCACTTCGTGCCCGTGGTCTCCAACGCCATGCCTGAAGACCAATGGACCGGCCGCACCGGCTTCGTCCATCGGGCCGTGCTCGAGGACTTCCCCGACCTGTCGGGCCACCAGGTGTATGCCTGTGGCGCGCCGATCGTGGTCGATTCAGCCAAGCGCGACTACGTGGCTGAAGCCGGCCTGTCCGAAGACGAGTTCTACGCGGATCCCTTCACCACAGAGGCCGACAAGGCCCAGCCCTGAGTACCCTTTCTTTTTTCAGCCACGCCGGCAACGGCCTACAACAATGAAGACGAGACACTTCCTCCTGGCTGCGATGGCCACCGCCGTCACGCTCGCCACCCTCGGCACGGCGCCCGCGTGGGCGCAGCAGCGCCCCATCCGCCTGATCGTTCCCTACGCCGCGGGCGGCCCGATCGACGTCACGGCGCGCATCGTGGCCGAGCGGGTCAAGGATTCGCTGGGCACGGTGATCATCGACAACAAGCCGGGGGCAGGCGGCAACATCGGTGCCGACGCCGTGGCCAAGGCCGCGCCGGACGGGCTCACGATCGGCATCGCAGCGACCGCCACCAACGCGGTCAACCCGTGGCTCTACAGCAAGATGCCCTTCAACGCAGCCACCGACTTCGCACCCATCACGCAGATGGTCCGCGTGCCGAATGTGCTGGTGATGAACGCCGAGGCCGCGCAGCGCCTGAAGATCCACACGCTGCCCGAGCTCATCGCCTACGCCAAGGCCAACCCCGGCAAGCTGAACTATGGCAGCGGCGGCAACGGCAGCGCTGGGCACTTGGCCGGTGAGATGTTCAAGCAGCAGGCCGGCATCTTCGCCGTGCATATCCCCTACAACGGCGGCAACCCGGCCCAGCTTGCGTTGCTATCGGGCCAGGTCGACTTCAACTTCGACAACCTCGCCACCGCGGCGCCGAACATCCGCTCGGGCAAGCTCAAGGCCATCGCCGTGACGACCGCACAGCCCAGCAGCGCCCTGCCCGGCGTACCGGCCGTGGCAGACACGCTCAAGGGCTTCGCCATCGACACCTGGTGGGGCCTGGTCGCACCCGCCGGCACGCCGCACGACGTGGTCGCCAAGCTGAACCAGGCCTTCGTCGCGGCACTGAACGCGCCGGAGACGAAGACGCGCTTTGCCACCCTGCTGGCAGAACCGGTGTCGAACACGCCCGAGCAGTTCGGCGCGTTCATGAAGAGCGAGCTGGCGAAGTACGAGAAGGTGGTGAAGGCGACCGGAGCGAAAGTGGACTGACCCCCAGTCTTCGCGCACTTCGTGTCGCTTCGCCAACCCCCTTTCAGGGGGCGATGCCGGCGGCCCGGCAAAGCCGGTTCCGCGGCATCCCTGGACGAACGACTATTCCCCGAGATAGGCTGCGCGGACCTTCGGGTCGTTCAGCATGATCTTGGCGTCGCCGCTCATGGTGATCAGCCCCGACTCCATCACGTAGCCGCGGTCAGCGATCTGCAGCGCGCGGCTGGCGTTCTGCTCGACGAGCATCACGGTCACACCCTGGTCGTACACGGTCTTCACCACTTCGAAGATCTTGTCGACCATGATCGGCGACAGGCCCATCGAGGGCTCGTCGAGCAGCAGCACCTTGGGCTGCGCCATCAGCGCGCGGCCCATGGCGAGCATCTGCTGCTCGCCGCCGGACATGGTGCCGGCGAGCTGGTCCTTGCGTTCCTTCAGGCGCGGGAAGATGGTGAACATGCGCTCGATGTCCGCCGCGATGCCGCCCTTGTCGTTGCGGATGTAGGCGCCGATCTGCAGGTTCTCGGTGATGGTCATGCGCGTGAAGACACCGCGGCCCTCGGGCACCATCACCAGGCCTTCGCCCACCAGGTCCCAAGCGCCGCGCCCCTTGATGCTCCGGCCTAGGAACTGGATGTCGCCGTCGACGAAAGGCAGCGTGCCGGTGATGGCCTTCATCGTGGTCGTCTTGCCGGCGCCGTTGGAACCGATGAGCGACACCAGTTCGCCCTCGCGCACCTCGAAGTCGACCCCCTTGACGGCCTGGATGCCGCCGTAGGCGACCTTCAGGCCGCTGACCTTGAGCAGGGTCTTGCCGGTCGTGCCGGTGGATGCTGGTGCCGTGGCAGTGATCGTTTCGCTCATCTCAGTGTCCTCCGGTACCGAGGTAAGCCTCGATCACCTTCTCATTTTTCTGAACCTCGGCCGGCGTGCCCTCGGCGATCTGCTTGCCGTAGTCGAGCACCGTGAGGCGGTCACACAGGCCCATCACGAGCTTCACGTCGTGTTCGATCAGCAGGATGGTGCGGTTGTCCTTGCGGATCTGGCTGATGAGCTCGCGCAGCATCACCTTCTCGGTCGCGTTCATGCCGGCGGCAGGTTCGTCGAGTGCGATCAGTTGCGGGTCGGTGGCCAGGGCACGTGCGATTTCCAGGCGGCGCTGGTCGCCGTAGCTGAGCGTGCGCGCCTTGTAGTCGGCGAACTTCGCGATGCCCACATATTCGAGCAGTTCGTGCGCACGTTGGGCAATTGCGGCCTCCTCAGCCTTGAAGCTGCCCGTGCGCAGGATCGCACCGATCACGCCCGAATGCGTGCGCACATGGCGCCCGACCATCACGTTCTCCAGCGCCGTCATGTCGGCGAAAAGACGGATGTTCTGGAAGGTGCGCGCAATGCCTGCCTTGGCCACCTCGTGCACCGCCGTCGGCTGGTAAGGCTTGCCCGCCAGCTCGAAGGTGCCGCTGTCGGGTGTGTAGAGCCCGGTGATGACGTTGAAGAAAGTGGTCTTGCCCGCGCCGTTCGGCCCGATCAGGCCATAGACCTGGCCGCGCTGGATCTTGATGCCGACGTCCGAGAGGGCCTGCAGGCCGCCGAAGCGCTTGGAGATCCCCCGGACCTCGAGAATGGTGTCTGTCATGGCTGTGCTCGCTTCGCTCACGGGTTGATCGACATCGGGCGCGAAGCAGCGCCAGGGACTTCATCGGCGGGGCTGTCCACGCCAGGCGCATCGAGCGGCTTGCCCGGCGTGGCACCGCCCTTGCGCTGGAGCGATTTGCCGTGCTCGGGCGACGGCCACAGGCCGCGCGGGCGCACCAGCATGATCACGATCATGGCCAGCGCAATGAACAGCTGGCGCAGGATGGACGCATCGAGCCGGCCGTCGGTCATCGACTGCAGCGGGCCCGCCACATAGCGCAGCACTTCGGGCAATGCAGCCAGCAGCACCGCACCCAGGATCACGCCCGGCAGGTGGCCGATGCCGCCCAGCACCACCATCGCGACGATCATCACCGACTCCATCAGGCTGAAGGACTCGGGCGACACGAAGCTCTGGAAAGCAGCGAACATGGCGCCGGAGACGCCGCCGAAGCTCGCGCCCATGCCGAAGGCGAGCAGCTTCATGTTGCGGGTGTTGATGCCCATCGCCTTGGCTGCGATTTCGTCTTCGCGGATGGCCATCCAGGCACGGCCCACACGCGACAGCTGCAGGCGATGCGACACGATGACGGTCACGATCACCAGCGCGAGAAACAGGTAGTAGTAGAGGGACACCGAGGAGATGGTGTAGTCGCCCAGTTTGAGCGGCCGCCCGAGATTCAGGCCCCAGAAATGCACGGAGTCGATGGCGTCCAGACCCTTCGGACCGTTGGTGATGTTCACCGGGTGGTCGAGCGTATTCAGGAACACGCGGATGATTTCGCCGAAACCCAGCGTCACGATGGCCAGGTAATCGCCTCGCAGGCGCAACGTGGGCGCGCCCAGCAACACGCCGAAGATGCCCGCCAGTACGAAGGCCAGCGGAATCACGATCAGCAGCGGCGCATGCAGCCCGTTCGGGAACATGGCCTTGATGGCCGGAAAGGTTTCGGTCAGGTGGGGCGAACCCAGCAATGCGTACAGGTACGCCCCGATCGCGAAGAAGGCGACGTAGCCCAGATCCAGCAGGCCGGCATAACCGACCACGATGTTCAGGCCCAGGGCCAGCAGCACGTACAGCAGCGCGATGTCGACGATGCGCACCCAGGCATTGCCCTGGGTCTGCAGCACCAGCGGCAGTGCCAGCAGCAGCACGGCGGCGATCAGGAAGACGATGAGATTCTTGCTCTTCATGGTGTGTGGCTCCTCAGGCGCGGTCTGCCACACGTTCGCCGAGCAGGCCGGAAGGCCGCACGGTGAGCGTCAGGATCAGGATGACGAAGGCGAAGATGTCGCTGTGCTGACTGCCCAGCACGCCACCAGTGACGGTGCCGAGATAACCGGCGCCAATGGCCTCGATCAGGCCGAGCAGCAACCCACCGACGACCGCGCCGGCGAGGTTGCCGATGCCGCCGAACACCGCGGCGGTGAAGGCCTTCAGGCCCGGGCCAAAGCCCATCGCGTGCTGGGCGATGCCGTAGTTCGAGGCGTACATGACGCCTGCAATGGCGGCCAGCACGGCGCCGATGATGAAGGTCGCGGAGATCACCATGTCGGGCCGGATGCCCATGAGCGATGCGACCCGCGGATTCTCTGCTGTGGCCCGCATCGCACGGCCCAGCTTGGTGTAGTTCACCAGCCAAGTGAGGATCGCCAGCGAGATCGCTGTGACCACCAGGATCATGATCTGCGTGGGTGAGATGGACGCGCCCGCCACCACGATCGATTCGCTGGGCAGCAATGTCGGGTAGGCCTTGTTGGTCGGCCGCCAGATGATCATGGCCAGCGTCTGCAGCAGGATCGACATGCCGATGGCCGTGATGAGCGGTGCCAGCTTGGGGCTGTTGCGCAGCGGCCGATAGGCGACCTTCTCGATCACGAAGTTCAGCGTGGCGGCCACCACGCAGGCAATGATCAGCGCGATCAACAGGATCAGCCAGCCGGGCGTGCCGGGCATCGATTCCTGCATGAGCCCGATGATCGTCCAGCTGGTCAGCGCGCCGACCATCAGCACTTCACCGTGCGCAAAATTGATGAGGTTGATGATGCCGTACACCATGGTATAGCCCAAGGCTATCAAGGCATACATGCTGCCGAGAACCAGACCGTTGATGATCTGCTGCAGCAATATTTCCATAACGAGAATCCCTATGTGATTACACCCTCGCGGGGTGCTTTCCGCGCCCAGGTGCACCGGATTGGCACCTTGGGGTCATCTAGCAAAAAACCCGCCAGCATGTGGCGCCGCGGGGAATTGTGGGCGGGATTGTAGTCATGGGATGGCATCCCCAGCGTGGTGCACGCACGGGGTTTACCCGCTCGGTCCATGCCGGATCGGCTTAAGGCCATGCGCCGCGTGATCGCCGCCACGGCGCCGGCGGCCTGCAGGCCGTCAGTCGCGTCGCGCGTCCTCGTCGAGCTGGCGCAGGTGCGCGAGCTTGTCGGCGATCTTCGCCTCCAGGCCCCGCGGTACCGGTCGGTACCAGCCGGGCTCGGGCATGCCTTCGGGCAGATAGCTCTCGCCCGCCGCGTACGCCTCGGGTTCGTCGTGCGCATAGCGGTAGGCCTTGCCATGGCCCAGCTCCTTCATGAGCCGGGTCGGCGCATTGCGCAGATGCACCGGCACCTCGCGCGACTTGTCTTTCTTGATGAATGCCTTGGCCTCGTTGTAGGCCATGTAGCCGGCATTGCTCTTGGGGGCCACCGCCAGGTAGATCACCGCCTGCGCGAGCGCGAGGTCGCCCTCGGGCGAGCCGAGACGCTCGAAGGTGGCGGCCGCATCGTTGGCGATCTGCATCGCGCGCGGATCGGCCAGACCGATGTCTTCCCACGCCATGCGCACGATGCGCCGCGCCAGGTACTTGGCGTCGGCGCCGCCGTCGAGCATGCGGCTCAACCAGTAGAGCGACGCGTCGGGGTTCGAGCCGCGCACGGATTTGTGCAGCGCAGAAATCTGGTCGTAGAAGTTGTCGCCGCCTTTGTCGAACCGACGCGCGTTGAGCGTCAGCGCCTTCTGCAGAAAATCGGCATCGACCACGTCGGTCTTGGAGGCCCGTGCCGCCGTATCGGTCTGCTCCAGCAGGTTGAGCAGCCTTCGCGCGTCGCCGTCGGCATAGCCGACCAACGTGTCGGCGGCAGCATCGTCGAGCCGCAGGTGGGTGAGCACCTTGGCCTGGGCGCGTGCCACCAGTTGCTTGAGTTCTTCGTCCGTCAGGCCCTGCAGCACATAGACCTGGGCGCGCGAGAGCAACGCCGAATTCACCTCGAAGGACGGGTTCTCGGTAGTGGCGCCGACGAAGGTCACGAGGCCGGATTCGACGAAGGGAAGCAGGCCGTCCTGCTGACTCTTGTTGAACCGGTGGATTTCGTCGACGAAAAGGATGGTCTTGCGGCCGAGCGCCAGATTGTGTTCGGCCTGTTCCATGGAGGCGCGAATCTCCTTGACGCCGGAGAACACCGCCGACAGCGCGATGAACTCGTAGCCGAACGCGCTCGCCGTGAGCCGCGCCAGCGTCGTCTTGCCCACGCCGGGCGGACCCCACAGGATCATCGAATGCGGCTTGCCGGATTCGAACGCCAGGCGCAATGGCCGGCCCGGCCCAATGAGATGGCTCTGGCCGATCACCTCGTCGAGGCTGGCCGGGCGCAGTGCCTCGGCAAGCGGCGCGGCAGGTGCCGCCTGGAAAAGATCAGCCATCGATGGTGCGCTGCGGCGCACGCCGCAATGTCCTGGTTATTGCTTGACGACGTCGGCGCCGGCAGGTGCCTTGAAGGCGAAGGTGCTCGCGCCCAGCGCCGGATTCACCTCGACCTTGTTGAATTTCAGCACCGAGCGCTGCCCGAAGCTGTCGAGGATTTCCAAGGCCGACAACGCATCGCCCTGGAAGCCGACCTGCACGCTCTGCAACTGCCCGTCCTTGGACTTGGGTATGGCCTTGACCCACTGCAGGCCATCGCGCTCGGGCGCCGACTCGAGCGTGAAATCACGCTTGAGCGCACCCAGGTCCGCAGCCGAGGCAATCAAGGCGGCGGGCGTCGAGCCCAGCGCTTGCGCCTGCGGCCGCTGCGTGACCTGATTGAGGTCGGCGTCGTAGAGCCACAGGCTCTGGCCGTCGGCCACGATGCTTTGCGCAAAGGGCTTCTTGTAGTCGAACTTGAACTTGCCCGGCCGCTGGAATTCGAACGTGCCGGTGGACGTCTTGACACGCGGCGCTTCGCCGTCGCGCGCCGGCGCCGTCACCATCTGCGTGAAGTCGGCCCGACCGGACTTCACCGTCTTCACGAAGGTTTCAAGGCTTTCCATGCCGCCCGCCCAGGCCCCCCCCGCGACCGCAAGAAGCGTGGCAGCAACCATCTTTTTCAACATTCCTTCGATTCCCATCATCATTCAGAGCGCGCGGGCACGAGGATCTCTCGCTGGCCCGCACCGCTCATTGCGCTGACCAGGCCGGCTTTTTCCATGTCCTCGACCAGCCGCGCAGCGCGGTTGTAGCCGATCTTCAGGTGGCGCTGCACCAGCGAAATGCTGGCTTTGCGGTTCTTGAGCACGACCTCGACCGCCTGGTCGTACATCGGGTCTTTTTCCGCATCACCACCACCCTCACCCATGAGACCACCGTCGTCGTCCACAGTTCCGCCTTCGAGCACCCCTTCGATGTAGTCCGGCTCCCCTTGTGTCTTGAGGTAGGCCACCACGCGATGCACTTCCTCGTCGCTCACGAAAGCGCCATGCACGCGGATGGGCAGGCCGGTACCGCTGGCCATGTACAGCATGTCGCCCATGCCCAACAGCGCCTCGGCACCCATCTGGTCGAGGATGGTGCGGCTGTCGATCTTGGAGCCGACCGAAAAGGCGATGCGCGTCGGGATGTTGGCCTTGATCAGACCGGTGATGACGTCCACGCTCGGGCGCTGGGTGGCCAGGATCAGGTGGATGCCTGCTGCGCGCGCCTTCTGCGCGAGGCGGGCGATCAGCTCCTCGATCTTCTTGCCGACCACCATCATCAGGTCGGCCAGCTCGTCGATGATGACCACGATGTGGGGTTCGCGGCGCAGTGGCTCCGGATCGTCCGGCGTCAGGCTGAAGGGGTTGTAGATGAACTCCTCGCGCGACTTGGCCTCGTCGATCTTGGCGTTGTAGCCGGCCAGGTTGCGCACGCCCAGCTTGCTCATCAGCTTGTAGCGCCGCTCCATCTCGGCCACGCACCAGGTCAGTCCGTGCGCCGCCTGGCGCATGTCGGTGACCACAGGCGCCAGCAAGTGCGGAATGCCTTCGTACACCGACATTTCCAGCATCTTCGGATCGATCATCAGAAGCCGCACGTCGCGCGCCTCGGCCTTGTAGAGCAGGCTCAGGATCATCGCGTTGATGCCCACCGACTTGCCCGAACCGGTGGTACCGGCCACCAGCACGTGCGGCATCTTCGCCAGGTCGGCCACGACCGGATTGCCGATGATGTCCTTGCCCAGGCCCATGGTCAGCATCGACCGGGCCTCGTGGTAGACCTGCGAGCCGAGGATTTCGCTCAGCTTGATCGACTGGCGCTTGGCGTTCGGCAGTTCGAGCGCCATGTAGTTCTTGCCGGGAATCGTCTCGACCACGCGGATCGACACCAGCGACAGCGACCGCGCCAGGTCCTTGGCCAGACCCAGAATCTGCGAGCCTTTCACGCCGGTGGCCGGCTCGATCTCGTAGCGCGTGATCACGGGGCCTGGCGAGGCCAGCACGACACGCACCTGGACGCCGAAGTCCTTGAGCTTCTTCTCGATCATGCGAGAGGTCATCTCCAGCGTGTCGCTGGACACGGTTTCCTGCTGCACCTGGGCTGCATCGAGCAGATCGACCTGCGGCAGCTTGCTGTCGGGAAGCTCGCGGAAAAGCGGGTTCTGACGCTCCTTGACCACGCGCTCGCTGCGGGGCACCTCGGTCATCCCGGGTTCGATCTGCACAGGTGGCGACGGCACTCGGCGCTTGGGAGGTGGTTCTGCCTGCATCGGCTCGTCACCGAAACCTGACGGCTCCCGCGGCTCCTGCCTCTCGAACGCGGCGGCCACACCCTTGGCGGCCTTGGGCGGCTTCGCGGCCGCGGCGCGAACCGGCGGCGCGGGCAAGTCGCCATCGATCAGTTCTTCGCGCTCACGGGCAGCCTGACGCCCCATGGCGAGGTCTTGGGCGATTTCGCGCTTTTCGCGGCGCAGCTCGAACAGCGAATAGACACGCGAACCGATGCGCTCGGCAATCACGCTCCAGGAGAAACGGAACACCAGTGCCGAGCCGATCACACCGCCGGCGATGGCGATCAGCGCCGAGCCCGTGAAGCCCAGCCACTTCACACTCAGCGGACCCACGAAATAGCCGAGGACGCCGCCGCCGTGCCCGGGCAGGCGGAACTCCAGGCGATAGAGGCGAGACCACTCCAGCATGGCGCTGGCGCACAAAAGCAACACCAGTCCGGCCCAAAACGCAATGCGGCTGCGATTGAAGCGGCCGCGTGTCGGCTGTCCCAGGGGGGTGGCCGCCGATGGGGCCTCGCCCCCGCGCAGCCAGCCGGCCAGCGACGACAGCCAGACACGCAGTCCGGCGGCCAGGCACCACCAGATCGAATAGCCACCCAGGAAATAACTGCCGTCGGCAATCCAGGCACCGATGCGTCCGCCCCAGTTCTTGACCTCACCGCCCGTACCGGACGTCGACCATGCCGCATCGGAGGGCGTGAAGCTCAGCATGGCAAGCAGCCAGAACAGCAGCACGACGAACCCGACCATCAAGGTGATTTCGTGCGCGAAGCGCATGGCGCGCAGACGCACGGGCTGCGCGTCAGTGGAAGAAGAGGACTGGAGTGTGTTCAGCGAATAAGTCATTGAAAGGCAAAGCACTCCGCTCGCGGACGCACGCGTCGAGGCCGAAGACGACAACGGAAAAACGAGAGCGCGCGGCCACGCCATCCACCTGCGCGCGGCGTGCTGACCACGCAGGAAGGCGCACGCATCAAGCCGCGCATCCGTCAATCGGTCATTCTAGGTCAGCGACGACAACCGCTCCTTGACCAGCATGGAGCCGTCGGCCTGCGTGTGGACAAATCCACGTTCCTCCAGGTCTTTCATCACCCGGCTGACCATTTCGCGCGAGGCGCCCACCATCTTGGCAAGGTCCTGCCGCGATATCTTGTCGCGGATCTTCAGATTTCCCAGCCCGTCGTCGACGGCGAATTCGATCAGCGAGCGCGCCACGCGCCCGTACACGTCCATGAGCGCCAACGACTCGATCTTGCGGTCGGCATGGCGCAGACGCTGGACCAGCCCGCGCATGACGTTGTAGGCCATCGAAGAGTTTTCGGGCAGGCAGCGCGAGAACGCAGCCCGGTTCAGCATGAGCACGTCAGTCTGGATTTCGGTGCGCACGGTGGCCGAATGCGGCTCGTCGTCGATCAGGCTCATCTCGCCAATGTAATCGCCCGGCTGGAGCGTGGCCAGGATGACTTCCCGCCCCCGGCTGTCGGCGCTCGTGACACGGGCGCGCCCGGTCAGGATGATGAACAGGGCATCAGTCTTCTTGCCCTGCTCGACCACCATTTCACCGCGCTTGAACCGCCGCTTGACGATCGCATCCGCAATGCTCGCCGACTGGCTGGGCGTAAGCGCGGAAAAAAGAGGCACTCGCCTCAGGAGCTCCAAGTTTGACAACATCGACATTTTTATTCATCCCCTACCTACGAACATGAGAAACCAATGCATTCTTACAATCGCGTGCATTGAATACACCCACCGCTCCTCGGATGCCGAACGGTGATACTCACCTATATTCATCGCAAAATGTACACGCTGAGCGCATGTACCTCCTAGGCTTTAATCATGTCTTCTCCCACCCAGCACGCCAAAGTCCTGATCCTCGGGTCGGGTCCCGCAGGCTACACGGCCGCCATCTACGCGGCTCGTGCCAATCTCCAGCCGCTCTTGATCACGGGCATTGCCCAGGGCGGCCAGCTCATGACGACCACCGAAGTCGACAACTGGCCGGCCGACATCCACGGCGTTCAGGGCCCCGAGCTGATGCAGCGCTTCCTGGAACATGCGGAACGCTTCAAGACGCAGATCGTGTTCGACCACATCAACAAGGTCGACTTCAGCCAGCGCCCGTTCACACTCACCGGCGACAGTGGCACCTACACCTGCGACGCGCTGGTGATCGCCACCGGCGCCTCCGCCAAGTACCTGGGCCTCGATTCCGAGCAAAAGTTCATGGGCCGCGGCGTGTCGGGCTGTGCGACCTGCGACGGTTTTTTCTACCGCGAGCAGGAGGTGTGCGTGATCGGCGGCGGCAACACCGCCGTCGAAGAAGCGCTGTACCTGTCGAACATCGCCAGCAAGGTTACGCTGGTTCACCGCCGCGACAAGTTCAAGGCCGAACCGATCCTTGTGGACAAACTCAACGAGAAGGCCGCCGAAGGCAAGATCGTGCTCAAGGTCCACAACACGCTCGACGAAGTGCTGGGCGACAACAGTGGCGTGACCGGCATCCGGCTGAAAAGCACGCTGACGGGTGAAACCGAGCAGATTGACCTGAAAGGCTGCTTCATCGCCATCGGCCACCATCCGAACACCGATATCTTCGAAGGCCAACTGCAGATGAAGGACGGCTACATCGTCACGCGCTCGGGCCTGCTGGGTTTCGCAACCATGACGAGCGTGCCGGGCGTTTTTGCCGCAGGAGACGTGCAGGATCACGTCTATCGCCAAGCGATCACCAGCGCCGGCACCGGCTGCATGGCGGCACTCGATGCGCAGCGTTTCCTGGAACAGGACGGCACGCTGTAAATGGACGCTTCACCGCCAGTGTCTTACGCGCTATAATCCGAGGCTTTGCCGAAATCAGCTCATGGGCTGATGGCCGGCAAGCCGGGTTACCGCCACCTGTTCATGGCGAGGTCAAGCTGCAAAACACCCTTCGCAACAACCGCTTTGCTGCGTTGTTGCACTGCTCCGGCACAGCCGGAGTTCGCGGGGTGCCAGCTGTTCAAGAAAGAGTGTTCACATGGCACGCGTATGTCAAGTCACGGGCAAGGGCCCGATGGTCGGAAACAATGTTTCCCACGCCAACAACAAAACCAAGCGCCGGTTCCTGCCGAACCTGCAATACCGTCGTTTCTGGGTCGAAACTGAAAACCGTTGGGTTCGCCTGCGGGTTTCGAGCGCTGCACTGCGCCTGATCGACAAGAACGGCATCGACGCCGTGCTCGCAGACCTGCGCGCACGCGGCCAAGCTTAAGGAACACCATCATGGCAACGAGCAAAGGCGGACGCGAAAAGATCAAGCTGGAATCCACTGCGGGTACCGGCCACTTCTACACCACCAGCAAGAACAAGAAGACGATGCCTGAAAAGATGTCGATCATGAAGTTCGACCCGAAGGCGCGCAAGCACGTCGAGTACAAGGAAATCAAGCTGAAGTAATTCAGCCTGCCCCACAAAAAACCCGCTGCGATCCAGCGGGTTTTTTGTTGTCTGGGCATATGCCCTGCACACCCGGCGGACGCAAAAAAGCCGGCGCAGAGGCCGGCTTTTCGGTGAAGGCAGATCTCAGGCCCGTGCGGCGCGCAGGCGTGTCGAGAACTCGCGCAGGCCGGCAATGCCGCTGGCTTCCGCACGGTGGCACCAGGCGGCCAAGTCGGCGGCCAGCTGCTCACGCGAGTGCGAGGTGTTCAGCCAAAGCTGGCGCAATTCCTCACGCATCGTGACCATCTTGTCGAGCACCGGGTGGGCCTCGCGCGCCTGCACCAACTGCGTGCGCGCCGAAGCAGGCACTTTGTCATCGTCGCGATGCAGCCAGCGCTTGGCCGCCTTGAGCACCGACATGTCGGCGCCCTTGGCCTTCAGTTGCGCCAACTCCAGCTTGGTGGTGCGGCGCATTTCTCGCGCATAGCCAGCCATCACCTCGTACCGGTTGGCGATCACGGCCTCCAGCGTCTTTTCGTTCGCCACGGGCTGCACGTCGCCCATCAGCATCTTCGGCGGCACTTTCTTGACCTTGGCCCAACCGATTTTCTGCATCGCCTGGATATAGACCCAGCCGATGTCGAACTCGTACTTCTTGACCGAAAACTTGGCCGATGTCGGGTACGTGTGGTGGTTGTTGTGCAGCTCTTCGCCGCCGATGATCAGCCCCCATGGCGAGATGTTGCGGCTCGCGTCCGCAGCCTCGAAGTTGCGATAACCCCAGTAATGGCCGATGCCGTTGATGATGCCCGCCGCGGTGATCGGGATCCAGAGCATCTGGACCGCCCACACCGCCATGCCCAGCGCGCCGAACAGCGCAAGGTTGATGATCAACATGAGACCCACGCCCTGCCAGCTGTAGCGGGTGTAGAGATGGCGTTCGATCCAGTCGTCAGGCGTGCCGTGACCGTAACGGTCCATCGTTTCCTGATTCTTCGACTCCTTGCGGTACAGCTCGGCGCCGCGCCACAGGACTTCGTCGATGCCCTTGACCTGCGGGCTGTGCGGATCGTCGACCGTCTCGCACTTGGCGTGGTGCTTGCGGTGGATGGCGACCCACTCCTTGGTCACCATGCCGGTGCCGAGCCACAGCCAGAAACGGAAGAAATGCGACGGGATCGGGCCCAGGTCCATCGCCCGGTGCGTTTGCGTGCGGTGCAGAAAGATCGTGACCGCAGCGATCGTGATGTGCGTGGTGACGAGCGTGTACAGCACCACCTCCCACCAGGCGAGATCCCACAAGCCGTGTCCAAGCCAGGTGATGGCCGCGTCCAGGACGGCAGAGTCAGGAAGCATCATTGAATTCAGTACTCCATTGCCACACGACGGTGTAGCTTTTCAGGTAAGCATCGATTTTAAAGGCTGGGCCACAAAAAGTGTGCCAAACCTTTGTCACATCAGGCGTTTACCTGTTGTTTGGAGTGCGTGCCCTACTTCCGGTTCCATACGGCGGCAAAGAAACCGTCGGTTGCATGCCGGTGCGGCCAGAGCCGCAGATAGCGCCGCGCGCTTTCGCCACCCGCGCAAAGCGTCTGCGCAGCGTCGACCTTCAGGCCGTCGAGCAGGTCGGCCGCATCCTGAAGGACGAAATCAGGGTTGGCGGCAGAAAAAGCCTCGGCGATTGCCTCGTTTTCCTCTGGCAGCACGCTGCATGTGGCGTAAACCAGACGGCCGCCCGATTTCACCAGGCGCGCCGCGCTTTGCAGGATGGCCGTCTGCTTGGCGGTCAGTTCTTCCACGGCCTTGGCCGACTGGCGCCATTTCAGGTCAGGATTGCGGCGCAACGTGCCCAGACCCGAGCAGGGTGCATCGACCAGCACCCGGTCGATCTTGCCAGCCAGGCGCTTGATGCGCTCGTCGCGCTCGTGCGCAATGGCCGCAGGATGCACGTTCGACAGCTTGCTGCGCGCCAGTCGTGGCTTGAGCGCATCCAGGCGGTGGGCGGAGGTGTCGAAGGCGTAGAGGCGCCCGGTGTTGCGCATGGTTGCACCTATGGCCAGCGTCTTGCCGCCCGCGCCTGCGCAGAAATCCACCACCATCTCACCGCGCTTGGCGTCGAGCAGCAGGGCGAGCAACTGCGAGCCCTCGTCCTGCACCTCGATGGCACCGCGCGCGAAGGCGTCGAGCTTGGTCAGCGCCGGTTTGCCTTCGATGCGCAGGCCCCAGGGCGAGAACGGCGTGGGCACCGCCTTGAGCGCTGCCTTGGCCAGTTCCTTCTGCACGTCGGCGCGTTTGTCGTGAAGCATGTTCACACGCAGGTCCAAAGGCGCCGGCTGCTGCAGGCTGGCGACCAGCGGCCAGAATTCGTCGCCCAATTGCGCCTTCAACGGCGCGACCAGCCATTCGGGCAGGTTGTGGCGGTGGCGTTCCAGCAGATCGCTCTCCTGGACGGCGTCGCAGTTGTCGAGCCAGCGCTTTTCCACGTCGTTGAGCGCGCTCTTGAGGAAATCGCGTGGGCCGTGGAAGCCCAGGATCGCCATGCGGCGCTCCTTGGAGCCGGTGCCCGAGGGCGACAGGTGATCGAACAACAGCTTCTTGCGCAGCACGGTGTAGACCGTCTCTGCCAGGGTGGCGCGCTCGCGCGGACCGAACTCGCGGTGATCGCGGAAAAAACGGGAAACGACCTGGTCGGCCGGGTGATCGAATTTCAGGACAAGGCCCACCAGATCGGCGGTGGCCTCCAACAGGGCTTTGGGGTGCATGCCCCGATTGTCTCAGCCGCAGCGCCCCAGGGACTTTCCAATGCGCATCACCCCGCACATCGCGCAGAATCCGCAGGGTGAACGACACCGACCTGCCCCCTCTCATCGCCACGCCGCCCGGGCGCTACCGCCACTACAAAGGGGGCGAATACGAAGTCATCGACACCGTGCGCCACAGCGAAACACTCGAGCCCCTGACGCTCTACCGTGCGCTCTATGGTCAGCGCGGCCTGTGGGTGCGGCCGGCCGCCATGTTCGGCGAGACCATCGAATTCGAAGGGGTGCGCCAGCCCCGCTTCGTCAGGACGGACTGAACGCAGGCTCGGCCGCGCGCGCCTGCGCCGCCAGCCAGCCGCCAATGGCACGCGGATAGAGCAGATGCTCCTGCGTCAGGATGCGTGCGGCCAGTGCCGCCGCTGTATCGTCCGCGAGCACCGGCACCACCGCCTGATCGAGGATCGGGCCGTGGTCGAGTTCGGCCGTGACCTGATGAACCGTCACGCCCGCCACCTTGCAGCCGGCGTCGATCGCGCGCTGGTGCGTGTGCAGCCCCGGAAAGGCCGGCAACAGCGACGGATGGATGTTCAGCAGCCGGCCGGCATAACGTGCAACGAAACCCGGTGTGAGGATGCGCATAAAGCCGGCGAGCACCACCAGCGCTGGCGCGTGCGCGTCGATCGCCTCGGCCAGCGCCGTGTCGAACAATTCGCGCGTGGCGAACGCCTTGTGCGATACGACCGCCGTGGCGATGCCCTCGGCCTGTGCAAAAACCAGCCCACCGGCTTCTGCCTTGTTGCTGATGACCGCCGTCACGCGCGCGCCGAAGCGCTCGGCCCAGCGTTCCTGTCGGGCACTACGCACGATGGCCGCCATGTTGGAGCCTTCGCCGGAAATCAATATCACGATGTTCTTCATGGGACGCCGGATTATCTCCGCACGCCGCGCAAGTACTGCTTGTCGCCGCGCGGACATGCATTTACCGCACGACCGTGCTAAAAACATGGTTCACGGAGACAGGCCGCGCATGCGGCATCGATCAACACAGCGAGGCACGCATGGATTTGAGCTTCACCCCCGAAGAACAGAAGTTCCGCGAGGACATCCGCGCCTGGGTCAAGGACAACCTTCCCCAGGAAATTTCCCATAAGGTCCACAACGCCCTGGAGCTCACGCGCGACGACATGCAGCGCTGGGCCAAAATCCTCGGCAAGAAAGGCTGGCTGGGTTACGGCTGGCCCACCGAATTCGGTGGCCCGGGCTGGACCGCCATTCAGCGCCATCTCTTCGAGGAAGAAACCGCGCTGGCGGGTGCGCCACGCATCGTGCCCTTCGGCCCGGTGATGGTCGCCCCGGTGATCCAGGCCTTCGGCAACGCCGAGCAGCAAAAGCGCTTTCTCCCCGGCATCGCCAGCGGCGAGGTGTGGTGGAGCCAGGGCTACAGCGAACCTGGCTCGGGCTCCGACCTGGCATCGGTGAAGACCAAGGCCGAGCGTCAGGGCGACAAGTACATCGTCAACGGCCAGAAGACCTGGACCACGCTCGGCCAGTACGGCGACTGGATGTTCAACCTCGTGCGCACCAGCAACGAGGGCAAGCCGCAGACCGGCATCAGCTTCCTGCTGCTCGACATGAAGTCGCCCGGTGTCACGGTGCGCCCGATCAAGCTGCTCGACGGCAGCCACGAGGTCAATGAGGTCTGGTTCGACAACGTGGAAGTGCCCGCCGAGAACCTGATCGGCGAGGAAAACAAGGGCTGGACCTACGCCAAGCACCTGTTGAGCCATGAGCGCACCAACATCGCCGACGTGAACCGCGCCAAGCGCGAACTCGAACGCCTCAAGCGCATCGCCCGAAGCGAAGGCGTGTGGGACGACGTCCGCTTCCGCGACGAGATCGCCCGGCTCGAAGTCGACGTGGTCGCGCTCGAGATGCTGGTGCTGCGCGTGCTGTCGGCCGCCAGCTCGGGCAAGAACTCGCTGGATATCGCCGGCCTGCTCAAGATCAAGGGCAGCGAAATCCAGCAACGTTACAGCGAACTCATGATGCTCGCGGGTGGCCCCTATTCGTTGCCGCTGGTGCGCGAAGCCATGGCTGCAGGCTGGCAGGGCAACTTCCCAGGCGGCAACCCGGCGCTCGCACCGCTGTCGTCGACCTTCTTCAACATGCGCAAGACCACGATCTACGGCGGCTCCAACGAAGTCCAACGCAACATCGTGGCGCAAACGGTTCTGGGCTGAGGAGACACACATATGGACTTCAATTTTTCCGACGACCAGGAACAGCTGCGCGATGCGGTGCGCAAGTGGGTCGACAAGAGCTACGACTTCGAACGCCGTCGTCGCACCGAAGCTGCCGGCGGCTTTTCGCGCGAAGCCTGGGACGCGCTGGGTGAACTGGGGCTGGGAGGCCTCTACATTGCCGAGGATGACGGCGGCCTGGGCATGGGCCCAGTGGCCGGGATGGTCGTCATGGAAGAGCTCGGGCGCGGCATCGTGCTGGAACCCTTCGTGCAGACGCTGATCGCTGGTGGCGTGCTCAGCGCCTACGCAGGCGCCGACCTGAAGGAAGGCTGGTTGCCGCGCATTGCGGGCGGACAGGCACTGGTGTCGCTCGCTTATCAGGAGCGCAAGGCGCGCTACCGGCTGGACGTGTGCGAAGCGAGGGCCGCGAAAAATGGCGACGACTGGACGGTTTCCGGCACCAAGAGCCTGGTGGCGGCGGGCGACGAAGCCGATGCCTTCCTGGTGCCCGCGCAAGTCGACGGCCAGATCGCCCTCTTCCTGGTCGAGCGCAGCGCCGACGGCGTGGCCGCCAGCGGCTATGGCACGCAGGACGGCAGCCGTGCAGCCGAAGTCGTGTTCGACAAGGCCGCCGCCACGCTCGTCACGCCCGACGGCCTGACCGCGCTCGAGCACGCGGTGGACATCGGCATTGCCGCCGTCGCGGCCGAAGCCGTCGGTGTGATGGACAAGACGCTGGCGGTCACGGTCGACTACATGAACACGCGCAAGCAGTTCGGCGTGACCATCGCGACCTTTCAGGCCCTGCGCCATCGCGTGGCCGACATGAAGATGCAGCTCGAACTGGCGCGATCGATGAGCTACTACGCCAGCCTCAAGCTCAATGCGCCCGCGCCCGAACGCCGGCAGGCGATGGCGCGCGCCAAGTACCAGCTCGGCGTGTCGATGCGCTTCGTCGGCCAGCAGGCAGTGCAGCTGCACGGCGGCATCGGCGTGACGGACGAATACATCGTGAGCCACTACTTCAAACGCTTGACGCAGCTGGAGATGACCTTCGGCGATTCGCTGCACCACCTGGGCGAAGTCTCGGCACGCATGCAGGACACGGCCGGCGTCTTCGCCTGATCCGGCGCGTCACCGCCACTGCCACCGAGCCCGTCGACGCGCGCACGATCCCGCGCGTCGACGGGTTTTCCACATCTGGAACGAAGCTTGCACCGACCATGCTCCAACGCCGCACCCTGCTCGCCCTGAGTCTTTCCACCGCCATGCTCGCCGCCTGCGCCACCGGGCCGTCGCTCACCGAGCGCCCGCCCATCGTGTTCGTGCACGGCAACGGGGATTCGGCCGCGCTCTGGCAGACCACGATCTGGCGCTTCGAGTCGAACGGCTGGCCGCGCGACCGGCTCTTCGCATTCGACCAGCCGCTGCCGCTTGCGCGCGACAGCGATCCGGTCGCCCAGGCAGGCCGGAGTTCGACTGCCGAGTCGCTGGCCTTCCTGCAGGCCGAGGTCGAGCGCGTGCTGCAGGCCACCGGCGCACGCAAGGTGGTGCTGATCGGCAACTCGCGTGGCGGCAACACCATCCGCAACTATGTGCAGAACGGGGGCGGCGACCAGCGGGTGAGCGACGTCATCCTGGGCGGCAACCCGGCGCATGGCATCTGGAACATCGCGGGCTTCAACGAGGCCAGCGAGTTCTCCGCCCGGTCACCGTTCCTGCGCCAGCTCAACGCGCCCAAGGGCCCGAACGGCGACGAGGTCACGCCCGGCGTGCGCTGGCTCACGGTTCGCTCGGACAGCAACGACAAGTACGCGCAGCCCGACGCCGTCTGGATCGGCATGCCGGGCAAGCCGACGAACGTCGGTTTCGACGGCCCGGCGCTCCGGGGCGCCAGCAACGTGGTGGTGCCACGCGTCGACCACCGTGAAACCTCGTTTTCACCAGCCGCCTTCGATGCCGCCTGGCGCTTCCTGACCGGGGCCGCACCAGCCACCCTGCAACCCATCCCCGAGTCCAGCGTCACGCTCAGCGGGCGCGTGACGGGCCTGGGGACCGACTCGCTGAATCCAAAGAGCGGCAACTTCACCAACAACCTGCCGTTGCCAGGTGCGCAGCTGACCGTGTTTGCGGTCGATCCGTCCACCGGTCAGCGGCGCGGCAATGCCGCCTGGGCGCAAACCATGGGCGCCGAAGGCCTCTGGGGCCCGTTCAACGCCCGACCCGATACGTTCTACGAGTTCGTCATTGCCGCCCCCGGCTACGACACCACCCACATCTACCGCAGCCCGTTCCCGCGCTCCAGCGCAGTGGTACAGATGCGCCCCGAGCGCGTGCTGCCGGCCGACCGCGATGCCCAGGCGCTGGTTCTGATGACGCGCCCGCGTGGCTATTTCGACCTGCAGCGCGACACCTTGCGCCTGGACGGCAACGCTCGGCCCGCCGGGGTGCCACCGCAAGGTGCCGGGGTTGCCAGCGCCAAGCTGAAACTGCCAAGCGATGCACCGCGTGCGGTCACGGCCGAATTCAACGCGGAACGCGTGGTCGGCCAGACATGGCCGCTGGCGCAGGGCCATGTGAGCGTGCTCGAACTGACCTATTGAGCCATGTCCTGGGCCGCAGCAAGACGCCGGCCCCGGCTTCAAGACCACTCAGGTGTAAAGCCTGGAGCTCTGCGGCAGGTGCGCCATCAAGAACTCCATCTGGTCGGCCAGGATGCGACGGTTGCGCAGAATGAAATCTTCCCAGAGCGTGGGCACGTAGGGCGTGTAGAGCAGCGGCATGTTGGCCTGCTCGGGCGTGCGGCTGCTCTTGCGGTGGTTGCACGGCTTGCAGGCCGTGACCACGTTCATCCACGTGTCGATGCCGCGCTGGGCGAACGGGATGATGTGCTCGCGGGTGAGCTCGTCGTCGTGGAAGCGCCCGCCGCAATAGGCACACACGTTGCGGTCGCGTGCGAACAGCTTGCTGTTGGTCAGGCCGGGGCGCTGGGCGAACGGGTTGATGCGCGGCACGCCCTTTGTTCCGATGATGCTGTTGACAGCAATCTGCGACTGACGCCCTGTGACCGAGTTGTGGCCACCGCGAAACAGCGCGACCTGCACCCCCACCTCCCAGCGCACCTCGTCAGCGGCGTAATGGGTGACCGCCTGTTCAAGCGATATCCACGATTGGGGCAGCCCTTGGGCCGACAGCTTCAAGACCTTCACCACTCGCCTCCTCACAACAGGGAAGAAATTCGGAAAGACCAGGGCCGCTGCAAGCGCCCGGCGGGCCCATGCATCGACGCAGTGCGTCACAATATACCGGCTTTGTGACAGATTGGCCTGTCATGCCCGCCGTGCGGGCTTCAAGCGCTATCAAAATTAGATCCATCCATGCAGGTTTTCCGCGGGTTCAGACATCCGGGCGTGGCTCCGGCCTGCGCCCTGACCATTGGCAATTTCGACGGCGTGCACCGGGGCCATCAGGCCATGCTGGCGCTGCTGCAGACCGAGGCGCGCCAGCGCGGGCTGCCCAGTTGCGTGCTGACCTTCGAGCCGCATCCGCGCGACTACTTCGCCGCGGCCAGCAAACGGCCCGAGCTCGCGCCAGCGCGCATCGGCACGCTGCGCGACAAGCTCGGCGAACTCGCCGCGGCCGGCGTGGCGCAGACGGTGGTGCTGCCCTTCGATGCGCGGCTGGCCGCACAGACGCCGGAAGAATTCATTCGCGACGTGCTCCTCGAAGGGCTGGGCGCGCGGTACGTGCTCGTCGGTGACGACTTCCGCTTCGGCGCCCGGCGCGCAGGCGACTACGCCATGCTCGACCAGGCCGGTGTGCAGCACGGTTTCGACGTGGCGCGCATGAACAGCTACGAGGTGCGCGGCCTGCGCGTGTCCAGTTCGGCGGTGCGCGACGCCCTTGCCGAGGGCCGCATGGCCGATGCCCACACCCTGCTCGGCAGGCCCTATGCCATCTCCGGCCACGTGGTGCACGGCCGCAAGCTGGGGCGTGCGCTGGGGGCTTCCGCGCCCGGACGCGACGACGGTTTCCGCACGCTCAACCTGCGCTTCAAGCACTGGAAACCGGCCGCCAGCGGCATCTTTGCCGTGCTGGTGCATGGCCTGGCGGCCCACCCGCTGCAGGGCGTTGCCAACCTGGGCGTGCGCCCTTCACTCGATGCCAATGACGTCAATGGCGGGCGCGTGCTGCTGGAGACGCATTGCCTCGATTGGCCCGCCGAACTCGGCAAGGAAGGGGCCTACGGTAAAATCGTCCACGTGGAACTTCTGCACAAACTGCATGACGAATTGCGCTACACCAGCCTCGAAGCCCTGACCGCGGGCATCGCCAAGGATGGCGCCGACGCACGTGCCTTCTTTGCCTCCTCCACCCACGCCGAAACACAACGTCAGACCACGCGCGACCGAATTTAGGGCGGGAAGCCGATCCCGCTCCTTCGCCACTTCTCGCGTCCCGCGTCGCCATGATCGGCGCCGCACGCATACTTCGATTCTTCGCGCTGCAAGGCAGCGCAGATATCCGGAACTCCCATGGCTGACAACAAGACCGACGGCGGCACCGATTACCGCGCCACCCTGAACCTGCCCGACACCCCCTTTCCAATGCGCGGCGACATGGCCAAGCGCGAGGCAGGATGGGTCAAGGAATGGGAAGACGAAGGCCGCTACCAGCGCCTGCGCGACGCCCGCCGGGGTGCGCCCAAGTTCATCCTGCATGACGGGCCACCCTACGCCAACGGCCAGATCCACATGGGTCATGCGGTCAACAAGATCCTCAAGGACATGATCACCAAGGCGCGCCAGCTCAAGGGCTTCGACGCGTTGTACGTGCCCGGCTGGGACTGTCACGGCCTGCCGATCGAGAACGCCATCGAGAAAAAGCATGGCCGCAACCTCAGCCGCGATGACATGCAGGCCAAGAGCCGCGCGTTCGCGACCGAGCAGATCGCCCAGCAGATGGCCGACTTCAAGCGCCTGGGCGTACTGGGCGAATGGGACCATCCGTACAAGACCATGGACTTCGCCAACGAAGCGGGCGAGCTGCGCGCGTTCAAGCGCGTGATCGAACGCGGCTTCGTCTACCGCGGCCTGAAGCCCGTGTATTGGTGCTTCGACTGTGGCTCGTCGTTGGCCGAGTTCGAGATCGAGTACGCCGACAAGAAGTCGCAGACCCTCGACGTGGCCTTCAAGGCGCACGATCCAGCGCTGCTTGCTGCCGCCTTCGGCTTGCCGCTGCTGACCAAGGATGCGTTCGCCGTCATCTGGACCACCACCGCCTGGACGCTGCCGGCCAACCAGGCGCTGAACCTGAACCCCGAGCTCGACTACGCACTGGTCGACACCGAGCGCGGCCTGCTGGTGCTGGCGGAGTCGCTGGTCGAGATGTGCATGAACCGCTACGCACTGGACGGCCGCGTGCTGGCCGTGGTCAAGGGCGAGAAGCTCGGCGGGCTGGAATTCGAGCATCCGCTCTACGACGTGAAGGACGCCCAGGGCGTCTACGGCTACCGCCGCCTGTCGCCCGTCTACCTGGCCGACTACGCGACCGCCACCGACGGTACCGGGCTGGTGCACTCGTCGCCGGCCTACGGCGTGGAAGACTTCAACTCCTGCGTGGCCCACGGCGTCGCCTACGACGACATTTTGAACCCGGTGCAGGGCAACGGCACGTACGCGGCCGAACTGCCCCTGTTCGGCGGCCAGCACATCTGGAAGGCCGCGCCGGTCGTCATCGAAGCGCTGCGCGATGCGGGCCGGCTGCTGACGACCGAAACAATCACCCACAGCTACCCGCACTGCTGGCGCCACAAGACGCCGGTGATCTACCGCGCTGCGGCGCAGTGGTTCATCCGCATGGACGAGGGCGAAGGCGTGTTCACCAAGGACAAGGCGCCGCTGACGCTGCGCCAGACCGCGCTGGCCGCCATCGAACAGACGAGCTTCTATCCGGAAAACGGCAAGGCACGCCTGCACGACATGATCGCCGGTCGGCCCGACTGGTGCATCTCGCGCCAGCGCAGCTGGGGCGTGCCGATCCCCTTCTTCCTGCACAAGGATTCGGGCGAGCTGCACCCGCGCACGATGGAGATCCTCGACCAGGCCGCCGACATCGTGGAAGCGGGCGGGATCGAGGCCTGGAGCCGCGTGACCGTCGAGGAGATCCTCGGCGCCGAAGACGCGCCGAACTACACCAAGAGCACCGACATCCTGGAGGTGTGGTTCGACTCGGGCTCGACCTTCTGGCACGTGCTGCGCGGCACGCACCCCACGGTGCACCACGACGCCGGCCCTGAAGCCGACCTGTACCTCGAAGGTCATGACCAGCACCGCGGCTGGTTCCACTCGTCGCTGCTGCTGGCCTCGGCGCTCGAAGGCCGTGCGCCCTACCGCGGCCTGCTGACGCACGGCTTCACGGTCGACAGCCAGGGCCGCAAGATGAGCAAGTCGCTGGGCAACGGCATCGACCCGCAGGAGGTCAGCAAGAAGCTCGGCGCCGAAATCATCCGCCTGTGGGTGGCCGCGAGCGATTACTCGGGCGACATCGCGGGCGACGACAAGATCCTCGCGCGCGTGGTCGACGCCTACCGCCGCATCCGCAACACGCTGCGCTTCCTGCTGGCGAACACCAGCGACTTCGACATCGCCAAGGATGCCGTCCCGCTTGCACAGATGCTCGAGATCGACCGCTTCGCGCTCAGCCGCGCGGCGCAGTTCCAGGCCGAGATCCTGGCCCACTACGAGGTGTACGAGTTCCATCCGGTGGTGGCCAAGCTGCAGCTCTACTGCTCGGAAGACCTCGGTGGCTTCTACCTCGATGTGCTCAAGGACCGGCTCTACACGACCGCGCCCGGCTCCCACGCGCGACGCAGCGCGCAGACCGCGCTCTGGCACATCACCCAGGCAATGCTGCGCTGGATGGCGCCTTTCCTCAGCTTCACGGCCGAAGAGGCGTGGAAGCTGGTGGGCACGGGCCAGCCGGGTGACTCGATCTTCACGCAGACCTACAGCGACCTGGGCACGCCGGATGCGGCGCTGCTGGCCAAGTGGTCGCGCATCCGCGAGTTGCGCGACGTGGTCAACAAGGACATCGAGGCGTTGCGCGCAGCCGGCCAGGTCGGCGCGTCGCTGCAGGCCAACGTGGTTCTGACGGCCACGCCGGACGACCATGCGCTGCTCGCGTCGCTGGGCGACGACCTCAAGTTCGTGCTCATCACGTCGGCCATCGCGCTGGTGGCCGGCGACGCGCTGGCCACGACCGTTCAGCCCAGCACCGACACCAAGTGCGAACGCTGCTGGCACTACCGTGCCGATGTCGGCCACGACCCGGCGCACCCGACGATCTGCGGCCGCTGCACCAGCAACCTCTACGGCGCGGGCGAAGCGCGGAGCATCGCGTAATGGCCCGCACTGCCTCCACCCGCAAGCTGTCGTCGTCCGGCGCCGGCATCTGGCCCTGGCTCGGCCTGTCGCTGGTGCTGTTCATCCTTGACCAGTTCACCAAGACGCTGATCCTCGGCTACTACCGGCTCGGCGACGCGACCTACGTCACCGGCTTCTTCAACATCGTGCGGGCTCACAACACCGGCGCGGCCTTCTCGTTCCTGGCGGACCACTCGGGCTGGCAGCGCTGGCTGTTCACCGGCATCGGCGTGGGCGCGGCGGTGTTCATCGTCTGGATGCTGAAGTCGCACCCTGGCCAGAAGCTGTTCAGCTTCGCGATGGCCTGCATCCTGGGCGGCGCCATCGGTAACGTGGTCGACCGGATGATGCATGGCTACGTGGTCGACTTCCTCGACTTCCACCTGGGCAGCAGCCACTTCCCGGCCTTCAACGTGGCCGACAGTGCCATCACCATCGGCGCGATCTGCCTGATCCTCGACGAGATCCGGCGCGTGCGGCGCGGCAAGTAGCGCCCCGGCCTTCCGCCGAACCGACAGCCGCGTTGCCCTCCCAGGGTTAACGCGGTTTTTTCTTGGTCATCAGGGCGTCACACTGACGCGGTCCAATGTAATCGATTACATGAAACCGCCCCGATGCCCTCGATGAACATCCAGATCGTTGCCCGACGCGCCGGCGTCTCCGTCGCCACGGTGTCGCGCGCGTTCAACTTCCCCGACAAGGTGGCGCCGGCCACCCGCGCGCTGGTCGAACGCGTTGCCGCCGAGCTGGGCTATGTCGCCAACGCCAGCGCGCGCACGCTGCGCACCCAGCGCAGCCGCGTGCTCGGGGTCGTGCTGCCCACGCTGCTGAACCCGACCTTCGCCGAATGCCTGCAGGGCATCGCCCAGACGGCGGCGGCCGGTGGCTATGCGATCGTCCCAGTGACCACCGACTACCAGCTCGCAGAGGAAGAGCGCGCCGTGAACCAGCTGCTCGCCGGCAACGTCGACGGGATGATCCTGGTGGTGTCGAACCCGACGACGTCGCAGGCGCTCGAACGCCTGCGGGCCAACGCCGTGCCCTACGTGCTGGCCTACAACAAGCACGGGTTGCACCCCTGCGTCTCGGTCGACAGCGAAGGCGCCTCGGCCGACGTGGTGGCGCGGCTGGTGCGGCTCGGCCATCGACGCATCGCGATGGTGACCGGCACCATGGCGGCGTCCGACCGTGCGCAGCAGCGCTACCGTGGCTACCTGCAGGGCATGGACGCGGCCGGCCTGACGGCGCCGCCGGTGCTGGAGGTGCCCTTCGTCGAGACCGCGGTCGACGCCCTTCGCCACTACCTTGCGGAGACGCCGCGGCCCACCGCCCTGTTCTGCTCGAACGACCTGCTGGCCATCCGCAGCATCCGCGCCGCGTCGCTCGACGGCCTGCGCGTGCCGCAGGACCTGGCCGTGGTCGGCTTCGACGGCATCGCGCTCGGCCAGGACCTGACGCCGGCGCTGAGCACCGTGATGCAGCCCAACCACGACATCGGCCGCCACAGCGTCGAGCTGCTGCTCAAGGCGCTGGCCGACGGCGTCGTGCCCCGTGCCGACGCCAGCCTGCTGCTGCCGCACGCCTTCCGCGAAGGCGAGTCGTGTGCGGCGGCGCCCACCTGATTCCCCCTTCCCCCAACGATCTCTTCCAACCCAGGAGCTTTTTCCATGTCCCTCACCCTGAAACGCATCGCCCGCCTCGGCGTGCTGGCCGTCGGCCTCGCCGCTGCCAGCGCCACGATGGCGCAGACTGCCATCTGCTACAACTGCCCGACCGAATGGGCCGACTGGGGCACGCAACTGCGCGCCATCAAGGCCAAGACCGGCGTCACCGTGCCGCCGGACAACAAGAACTCCGGCCAGTCGCTGGCCCAGCTCATCGCCGAGAAAGCCAGCCCGGTCGCCGACATGACCTACCTCGGCGTCACCTTCGCCATCCAGGCGCAGAAGGACGGCGTGGTCGCCCCTTACCAGCCCGCCAACTGGAAGGACATCCCCGACGGCCTGAAGGACCCGGCCGGTCATTGGTTCACGATCCACTCCGGCACGCTCGGCTTCATGGTGAACGTCGACGCACTCAAGGGCAAGCCGATCCCGAAGTCGTGGGCCGACCTGCTCAAGCCCGAGTACAAGGGCCTGATCGGCTACCTCGACCCGGCCTCGGCCTTCGTCGGCTACGTCGGCGCGGTGGCGGTCAATGAAGCGCGCGGTGGCACCCTTGACAACTTCGGCCCGGCCATCGACTACTTCAAGGCGCTGCAGAAGAACGAACCTATCGTGCCCAAGCAGACCTCGTACGCGCGCGTGCTGTCCGGCGAGATCGCGATCCTGCTGGACTACGACTTCAACGCCTACCGCGCCAAGTACAAGGACAAGGCCAACGTCGCCTTCGTGATCCCGACCGAAGGCACCGTCGTCGTGCCCTACGTGATGAGCATGGTGGCCAACGCGCCGCACGCGGCCGATGCCAAGAAGGTGCTCGACTTCGTGCTGTCCGACGAAGGCCAGGCGATCTGGGCCAAGGCCTATCTGCGCCCGGTGCGTGCCGGCGCGATGCCCAAGGACGTCGAGGCCCAGTTCCTGCCCGCCGCCGAGTACAAGCGCGCCAAGACGGTCGACTACGGCCGCATGGCCGCCGCGCAGCGCGCCTTCTCCGACAGCTACCTGAAGGACGTGCGTTGAAGTCCGGCCAGCGCTGGCTGCTGCTCGGCTGCGCAGCGCCGGCCGCCGCCTTCTTCCTGATGTTCTGGCTGCTGCCGGTGCTGCGCCTGCTGGCGCTGCCGGCGGACAAGGGCTGGGCCACCTACTTCGCCGTGCTCACCGACAGCCGCTACCTCCAGAGCATGCTCAACACGGTGCTGCTGTCGCTGGGCGTGACACTGGCCACGCTGGTCCTCGGCGGCGCGGTCGGCGTCTACCTCGCGCGGCGCGACTTCGTCGGCAAGCGCGTGCTGCTGTCGCTGCTCACGCTGCCGTTGTCCTTTCCCGGCGTGATCATCGGCTTCTTCGTGATCCTGCTGGGCGGCCGGCAGGGCCTGGTGGCCGACCTGTCCGACGCGCTGGTGGGTGAACGCATCACCTTTGCGTACGGCCTGCTCGGCCTGTTCCTCGCCTACCTGTACTTCTCGCTGCCACGCGCCATCGCGACCTATGCGGCGGCGGCCGAATCGATGAACCTGCAGCTGGAGGAAGCCGCGCGTTCGCTCGGCGCCTCGCGGCTGCGGGTGGTGCGCGACGTGTGGCTGCCCGAGCTGGCGCCGACCACGCTCGCGTGCGGCGCGATCCTGTTCGCGACCTCGATGGGCGCCTTCGGCACGGCCTTCACGCTGGCGAGCAAGTTCGAGGTGATCCCGATCACGATCTACAACGAGTTCACCAACTACGCCAACTTCGCGCTGGCCGCGTCGCTATCGATCGCGCTGGGCGTGGTCACCTGGCTGGTGCTCTTTCTGGCACGCCACTTTGGCGGTAGCCCTGCGGTGCGCTGAACGGAGGACGCATGCGAACCCACACAACCACCAAGGCGCCCTTCCTCTTCGCGATCACGGCAATCGTCAGCGTCTTCATGATCTCGCCGATGCTGCTGTCGGTGATGGCCGGCCTGGTCAACAACTACAGCGTCGGCTTGAAGAGCGGCCTCACCACGCGCTGGCTCGGCGAGGTCTGGGAGGTCTACGGCGGCACCGTCGGCTGGTCGCTCGCGTTGGCGCTGGTCTGCGTCGCGGGCACCATCGTGCTCGGCGTGCCGTGCGCCTACGCGCTGGCCCGCAGCCGCTCGCGCGCCGCGCGCATCTTCGAGGAGCTGCTGACGCTGCCGGTCGCGGTGCCCGGCCTGGCCACGGCGCTGGCATTGATCCTGGCCTACGGACAGATCAGCGCCTTCCGCCAGAGCTTCGCCTTCATCCTGGTCGGGCACATCATCTTCACGCTGCCCTTCATGGTGCGCACCATGGCCTCGGCCTTCCAACGCCATGACCTCGTCGCGCTGGAAGAAGCGGCGCGCACGCTGGGCGCGAGCTTCCGCCAGCGCTTCATGGGCATCCTGGTGCCCGCCGTGTTCCCTGCCATCGTGGCGGGCAGCCTGATGGTCTTCACGCTCTCGGTCGGCGAATTCAACCTGACCTGGATGCTGCACACGCCGCTCACGCGCACGCTGCCCGTCGGCCTGGCCGACAGCTACGCCTCGATGCGGCTGGAAGTGGGCTCGGCCTACACGCTGGTCTTCTTCATCGTCATCCTCCCGGTGCTGTGGGGCTTGCAGTCCCTCGCCCATCTCCTGCAGAAACGCCATGGAACTTGAACGCATCCCCGTCGACATCGACAACGTCGCCAAAACCTACGCCGACGGCACGCGCGGCCTGCAGCCGACGAACCTGCACGTGGAGCCGGGCGAAGTGCTCGCGCTGCTCGGCCCCTCGGGCTGCGGCAAGACCACGCTGCTGCGCCTGATCGCGGGGTTGGAGACGCTCGACGACGGCGGCCGCATCCGCTTCGGCGACCAGGACGTCACGCACAAGCCGGTCGAGCAGCGCGGCGTGGGCATGGTGTTCCAGAGCTACGCGCTGTTCCCGCAGATGAGCGTGGCGGCCAACATCGGCTACGGCCTGCGCATCCGCGGCGTCGCAGCGTCCGAAGAGAAGCGCGTGGTCGGCGAGCTGGTCGACCTCACGCGCCTCACCGGCCTGGAGAGCAAGCGGCCCAGCGAACTCTCCGGTGGCCAGCGGCAGCGCGTGGCCCTGGCGCGCGCGGTGGCCGTGCGCCCGCGCGTGCTGCTGCTCGACGAACCGCTGGCCGCGCTCGATGCCAAGCTCAAGGAGTCGCTGCGCGACGAGCTCGCCGAGCTGCTGCGCCGGCTGCACATCACGGCCGTGCACGTCACGCACGACCAGCAGGAAGCCATGGCCATCGCCGACCGGCTGGCCGTGATGCGGGCCGGCCGCATCGTGCAGATCGGCCGCGGCGAAGACCTGTACCGCGCGCCGAGCCATCCCTTCGTGGCGGAGTTCCTGGGCCGGGTGAACCGGCTCGAACGCACGCCGGAAGCCATCGCCCAGGGCGTGGTGCCCTTCGGCGGCACGGCCATTGCATGCCCACCGGACTGGATGCACCACCCGACCCTGCTGCTGCGCCCCGAAGACATCCGGATCGGCCCTGCGGGTGAGCCGGGCTGGGGCACGGCCCGGGTCGAGCAACGCACCTTCCTCGGCGACCGCGTGCAGCTGCGCCTGAGCCTCGCCGATCAACCCGGCCTGCTGGCCGACGCCGTGCGCGACACACCCTTCCAGGCTGGTGACACCATCGGCATCCGCGCCGAGCCCGACCGCTTCATGACCTCGCAGGAGGAGGTCGCCGCATGACCACTAGCCTTCTCGTTCAACTCACCGACCTCCACATTCGCGAACCCGGCCGGCTGGCGTATGGCCGCATCGACACCGCGCCGTACCTCAAGCGTGCCGTGAAGAGCGTGCTGCGCCTGCGGCAGGCACCCGACGCGGTCGTCATCACCGGCGACCTGAGCGACTTCGGCCGCGCGGCCGAGTACGCGCACATGGCCGAGCTGCTGGCGCCGCTGGCCATGCCGATCTACCTGATGCCGGGCAACCACGACGACCGCGACCAGTTGCGTCGCAGTTTTCCGACGCACAGCTACCTGGGCGATGCAGGCACCTTCGTGCAGTACAGCGTGAAGGTCGGCGGCCTCCGGCTGCTCACGCTCGACACCTGCGTGCCGGGCCACAGCCACGGCACGCTCGATGCCGAGCGCCTCGACTGGCTCGCCGCGCAGCTCGATGCGTGCAGCCACGAGCCGGTTGTCATCGCCATGCACCATCCGCCCTTCCGCACGCTGATCGGCCACATGGACGACATCGGCCTGCTCGAAGGCGCGGCCGAACTGGAGGCGCTGGTCGCCCGCCATCCGAACGTCGAACGCGTGATCTGCGGCCACCTGCACCGCGCCATCGACGTGCGCTTCGGCGGCACCCTCGCGTCGACCTCGCCGGCACCGGGCCACCAGGTGGCGCTCGACCTCGACCCGGCCGCGCCGTCCGCGTGGATGCTCGAACCACCCGGCTTCCGGGTGCATGCCTGGGACGGGCAGCGGCTGGTCACGCACCTGGCGGCCTCGGGCGATTTCGAGGGGCCTTTTCCTTTCCACGAGAATGGGGCTCTCATTGACTGATCCCGATGGCGATCGGCTGCGCATGGCCGTGCCGACGCCGCCGACCATCGGGACTCGCACAGAAGCTTAGAAAGTCGCACGCCGCCCATGAAACACCTGCTGAACCTGCTGGCAGCAGTCGCACTCCTCGTCTGGGGCACTCACCTGGTCCGTACCGGCGTCCTGCGCGTGTTCGGTGGCAACCTGCGCACCCTGCTCGCACGCAGCATGCGCAACCGCTTCACGGCGGCCCTGTCGGGCATCGGCGTGACGGCGCTGGTGCAGTCGAGCACGGCCACCTCGCTGATGACCTCGTCCTTCGTGGGCCAGGGCCTCATCACGCTGCCCGCAGCGCTGGCCGTGATGCGTGGGGCCGATGTGGGCACGGCACTGATGTCGGTGCTGTTCTCCACCGACCTGTCCTGGCTGTCGCCGCTGTTCATCTTCGTCGGCGTGGTGCTGTCGATCACGCGTCCCGAGCGCGCGGCGGGCCGCTTCGGCCGCGTGCTGATCGGCCTGGGACTCATGCTGCTCGCCCTGCAGCTGGTGGTGCAGGCCACTGGCCCGCTGTTCGAGTCGGAGGCCATGCGCGCCGTGCTGATGTCGATCAACAGCGACGTGCTGCTGGAGATCACCATCGGTGCCATGCTGGCCGTGGTGGCGTATTCGAGCCTGGCGGTGGTGCTGCTGGTCGCGGCCATGGGCACGTCCGCCGTGGTGCCGCTGGACGTGGCGCTGGGCCTGGTGCTGGGCGCCAACCTGGGCAGCGGCGTGCTGGCCGTGCTGACCACGGCCAAGGCCGACATCGCAGTGCGCCAGGTCACGCTGGGCAACCTGCTCTTCAAGCTGCTCGGCGTGGCCGTGGCCGCGCCCTTCGTGGGCGTCTACCTGAAGTACATGCGCCCCCATGTCACCGATGCCACGCAACTGGTGGTGCTCTACCACCTGGCCTTCAACGTGATCGTGAGCGTGGGCTTCATCGGGCTGACCGGCTGGGTCGCCACGCTGGTGCGCCGCCTGCTGCCGGTGCCGCAGAAGCCGCCTTCGACCACCCGTCCGCAGCATCTGGACCCGTCGGCGCTGTCCACGCCCTCGCTGGCCATCTCCAACGCGGCGCGCGAGGCACTGCACCAGGCCGACGTGGTGGAGACCATGCTCATCGGCATGCTCTCGGTGATCCGCAACAACGACCTGGCCCTGGCCAACGAGCTGCGCAAGCTCGACGACAAGGTCGACCGGCTCTATTCGGACATCAAGTACTACCTCACCAAGATCTCGCGCGAGGCGCTGGGCGAGGAAGAGAGCAAGCGCTGGACCGACATCATCAGCTTCACCATCAACATGGAGCAGGTCGGCGACATCATCGAACGGGTGATCATCGACATCGAGGACAAGAAGATCAAGCCGCAGCGCAACTTCTCGGAAGCGGGCATGGCAGAGATCGTCGAGCTGCACGAGCGCCTGGTGGCCAACCTTCGCCTGGGCATGAGCGTGTTCCTGAACGGCAATGTGCGCGACGCGCAGAAGCTGCTGGAGGAAAAGGCGCGCTTTCGCGACCTGGAGCGTGCCTATGCCAGCACCCACCTCTTTCGCCTGATGGACCGCACGGCGACGAGCATGGAAACCAGCTCGCTGCACATCGACCTGATCAGCGACCTGAAGCGCATCAACTCGCACATCTGCTCGATCGCCTACCCGATCCTCGATTCGGCCGGCGCACTGGCGCCAAGCCGGCTGCGCGAGGCGCACCTGACGCCCACCGTCGTCGACGACAGGCCCTGACGGTGCGCCTGCGGCTCAGCGGGCCGTGACCTTGGCTGGCGGACTTTGCACGGCCGCCGAGGGCGCATCGGGCGCATCACCAGGCAGGGTTTCCAGCGGTCGCCGCGCATAGCGCTGTGCCAGCACCGCACAGACCATCAACTGCATCTGGTGGAACAGCATCACCGGCAACACGATGGCGCCGACCGCCGACGATGCGAACAGCACATGGGCCATCGGGATGCCGCTGGCCAGGCTCTTCTTGGAGCCGCAGAACACGATGGTGATCTCGTCGGCCTTGCTGAAACCGAGCTTGCGTGCCACCAGGGTGGTGAACCCGAGCGCCAGTGCAAGGATCACCGCGCACACCAGCACCAGGCCGAACAGCGAACCCAGGGGCACCTGCTTCCAGAGGCCCTCGATCACGGCCGCACTGAAGGCCGTGTAGACCACCAGCAGGATCGAGCCGCGATCGACCAGCGTGAGCATGGCGGCGTGGCGCTTGACCCAGCCCCCGATCAGGGGGCGCATGAGGTGCCCCGCCACGAAGGGCGCCATCAGCTGCAGCAGGATGCTGCCGATCGCGTCGAAGGACGACGCCGCACTCACGCCCGGCGTGACCACCAGATTGACCAGCAGCGGCGTGACGAACACGCCCAGCAACGTCGACACGGAGGCGCTGCAGATGGCTGCCGGCACGTTGCCGCGCGCCATCGAGGTGAAGGCGATGGCCGACTGCACCGTGGCAGGCAGCACGCACAGGTACAGCACGCCGGTGTAGAGCGCTGGTGTGACCAGCGGCGACAGCACGGGCTTGAGCGCCCAGCCGAGCAACGGGAACATCACGAACGTGCTGGCCAGCACCAGCAGGTGCAACCGCCAATGGCCGACGCCCGCGACGATCGCCTCGCGCGAGAGCTTGGCACCGTGCAGGAAGAACAGCAGGCCGATCGCCACGCTGGTCAGCCGTTCGAAGAAATGCGCCACATTGCCGCTGGCGGGCAAGAGCGACGCCAGCGCCACGGTGGTGACGAGGGCGAGCGTGAAGTTGTCGGGGAGAAAGCGTGAACGAGCCATGGCGCGAATTGGACCCGCAGGCGATTCAAAAGAGAAATGGATTTATCTGATAGATATATGATTTCTCTGCATGAATATCAGCCTGCGCCAGCTTCGCGTCTTTCTCGCCGCCGCACAGGCGCGCAATTTCAGTCGTGCCGGCGACGCCGTCGGGCTGACGCAGCCGGCAGTCAGCCGCGCCATCCTGGAGCTGGAGGCGCAGCTCGGGCTCAAGCTGCTGGACCGCACCACGCGCGAAGTGGTGGTGACCGAAGCGGGCCAGTCGCTCGCCGCGCGGCTCGAACGCGTGCTCGAGGAACTCGATCAGGCGCTGCTCGACGTCAAGAACCTGGGCAATGCGCGCCGCGGCAAGGTGCGTGTGGCCAGCAGCCCCACGCTGTCGGCCAATCTCATGCCGGCCTGCATTGCAGCCTGCGCGCGGCAGGAACCCGACATCGAGCTGGTGCTGCTCGACCGCATCCAGCAGGACGTGCTCGACCGTGTGCGCGGCGGCGAGGTCGACTTCGGCGTGGTCGTCGAGCCTTCGGCGAGCGACGACCTGCATTGCGAATCCATCCTGGACGACCCTTTCGTGCTGATCGTGCCCCGGCGCCATCCGTGGGCCGCGCGCACGGGCCTGCGCTGGTCGGCGCTCGACGGCACGGCGCTGGTGCTGCTCGACCACGCGTCGGGCAGCCGGCGCCTGATCGATGACGCCCTGCGCGCGCAGGGCGCGCACTGCCCCGTGGCGCAGGAACTCGGCCATCCGACCACCGTCTTTCGCATGGTCGAGGCGGGCATCGGCCTGAGCGTCATGCCCGCGCTTGCCGTGCCGTCCGAAGGACTGGGCGGCCTGGTGGCGCTGCCGTTGCTGCCCCGTGTGCAGCGCGCGATCATGCTCGTGCACCGGCGCAACCGCGCGCCCTCGCCGCTCGCGCAGCGCGTGTGGCAGCTGGTGCGCGAGACAGTGTCGCCGTCTACAGCGTGAGGATGGTGCAGCCGGTGGTCTTGCGTGCTTCGAGGTCGCGGTGCGCCTGCTGCACGTCTTCCAGCGCATAGCGCTGCGCGATCGGAATCTTCACCGCGCCGCTCTGCACCACCGCGAACAGGTCGTCGGCCATGGCCTGCGTGGCCTCGCGCGTGGACATGTGGGTGAACAGCGTGGGGCGGGTCACGTAGAGCGACCCCTTCGATGCCAGCAGACCCAGGTTGATCGGCGGCGTGGGGCCCGAACCGTTGCCGAAGACCGCCAACAGGCCAAAGGGGCGCAGGCAGTCGATCGAGCCTTCGTAGGTGTCCTTGCCGACCGAGTCGTAGACCACCTTCACGCCCTTGCCGCCGGTGATGGCCTTCACGCGTTCAGCGAAGTTCTCGGTGCTGTAGTTGATCGCGTGCGCCGCGCCATGGTCGAGCGCCAGTTGGCATTTGGCGTCGGAGCCCGCCGTGCCGATGAGCTGCAGGCCCAGCGCCTTGGCCCATTGGCAGGCGATCAGGCCGACGCCGCCGGCCGCGGCATGGAACAGGATGAAGTCGCCCGGTTGCAGGCCTTCGGCCGGCAGCGTCTTCTTGAGCAGGTACTGCACGGTCAGGCCCTTGAGCATCATGGCCGCGCCGGTCTCGAAGGAGATCGCGTCGGGCAGCTTGCACACGGTCTTGGCCGGCATCACGCGCACTTCGCTGTACGCACCGGGCGGCCCGCTGGCATAGGCGGCACGGTCGCCGGGCTGCAGGTGCGTCACACCCTCGCCGACCGACTCGACGATGCCCGAGGCTTCCATGCCGAGCTGCAGCGGCATCGCGAACGGGTAGAGCCCGCTGCGCTGGTAGGTGTCGATGAAGTTGAGGCCGACGGCCTTGTGGCGGATGCGGATCTCGCCGGGGCCGGGTTCTCCGACTTCCACGTCGACGATCTTGAGTTCTTCGGGGCCACCATGGCGCTCGATGCGGACGGCTTTGCTCATGAGGAAATGTCCTTCCAGGGATTTGCGGGGGTTGCCAGAGGCGCCGCCGATGGTGCCACGACCTCGCCATTCGTGCAGGCCGGCGCCCCGGCCCTGAACTCAGTACGTGCCGGGGTAGGCACCGCCGTCGGTGAGCACGTTCTGGCCGGTGATGTAGCCGGCCTGCAGGCTGCACAGGAAGGCACAGACCGCGCCGAACTCTTCCGGGCTGCCGAAGCGGCCGGCCGGAATGCCCTTCTGGCGCGCGGCGCGCACGGCCTCCACGTCCTGGCCCGACTTCTTGGCCGTGCCGGCCATCGTGCCCTTGAGGCGATCGGTGTCGAACGCACCCGGCAGCAGGTTGTTGATGGTCACGCCCTTGGCGGCAATCGAAGTGCGCGCCACGCCCGCAACAAAACCCGTCAGGCCGCTGCGCGCGCCGTTCGACAGGCCCAGGATGTCGATGGGCGACTTCACCGAACTCGACGTGATGTTCACGATGCGGCCGTAGCCGCGTGCGGCCATGCCGTCGACCGTGGCCTTGATCAGTTCGATCGGCGTGAGCATGTTGGCGTCGACCGCCTTGATCCAGGCCTCACGGTCCCAGTCGCGGAAGTCGCCCGGCGGCGGACCGCCCGCGTTGGTCACGACGATGTCGTAGTCGGCATGCGCGGCGAATGCGGCCGCGCGGCCCTCTGGCGTCGTGATGTCGGCCGCGACGTGCTTGACGAACGGCGTGCCAGTCACGCCGGCGGCCACCTGCGACAGGCGTTCGGCCGCGGCGGCGAGCACCTCGGCGCCGCGCGCGACGATCACCACGTTCACGCCTTCGCGCACCAGCGCGTCGGCGCAACCCAGGCCCAGGCCCTTGCTCGCACCGCACACCAGGGCGGTCTTGCCTGCAATTCCGAGATCCATGTTCGTTCTCCGGGGCTCAACGCCCAGTTCGTGTAAAGACAAAAATTCCAGCAATGACGAGCACGGTACCCGCTGCCACCCAGGCCGTGAACGGTTCCCCCAGGATCACCACACCCATCAGAATGGTCGACATCGGCCCGACCATGCCGGTCTGCGCCGCCATCGGTGCGCCGATGCGCTCGATGGCCATCATCACCGCGAGCACCGGCAGTGCCGTGCACACCGTGGCATTGAGCACCGACAGCCAGATGACCTCGGGTGCCAGTGTCGCCAGCAGGCCGACCGGGCGCAGCAGCAGGAACTGCGCGATGCACAGCACGCAGGCCACGCTGGTGGCCAGGCCCACGAGCCGCAGCGAGCCGAGTCGACGGACGAACTCCCCACTGGCCACCAGGTACACGGCATAGCTCACCGCGCTCAGGAAGACCAGCAACGTGCCCCAGGCCGCCTGCGCGGTTTGGCCCACCTGCAACTCGTGGCCGAACACCAGCAGCACGCCCGCATAGCTGATCGCCATGCCCGCCAGTTGCCAGCGCGTGACGCGACGGCGGTACGCCAGCCAGCCGAAGATCAGCACCAGCGTCGGGTTGAGATAAAGGATGAGCCGCTCCAGGCTCGCCGAGATGTAGGCCAGCCCGGCAAAGTCCAGAAAACTCGCGAGGTAGTAGCCCGACACGCCCAGCCCCAGCACGCCCAGCCCATCGCGCCGCGTGAGCGGCGGCTTGCCGCGCCCGGCCCACCAGGCCATGACCAGGAACAGCGGCAGTGCGAACAGCATGCGCAGCATGATGAGCGTGACCGCATCCACCCCGTGCCGGTAAGCCAGCTTGACGATGATCGCCTTGCCGCTGAATGCGATCGCGCCCAGCGTGGCCAGCACCAAACCCGGCCCCAGTTTCTTTTCAGCGGTCATCCAGCGCGGTGCATCAGTAACCTGCGGCAAGACCGTCACGGCGCGGATCGCTGGCCGCGATATAGCCTTCGACCGAAGGGTCGCCCGCGCGCCAGATGAACTGGCCGGCGCCGAAGTCCTGGTAGGAGTCGTTGATCACATCCAGCTGGTGGCCCAAAGCCGTCAGGCCCTGCACCGTGGCCGGATTCATGGCCGCCTCGACGTTCAGGTTGAGCCCGGCATTGAAGCGCCAGCGCGGCGCATCGCAGGCCGCCTGCGGGTTCTGTCCGTAATCGAGCATGCGCACCAGTGTCTGCATGTGCCCCTGGGGCTGCATGTTGCCCCCCATCACGCCAAAGCTCATCACCGGCTGACCGTCCTTCGTGAGGAAGGCGGGGATGATGGTGTGGAAGGGCCGCTTGCCCGGCGCCACGCGGTTCGGGCTGCCTTCCTTCAGGCTGAAGCCGTGGCCACGGTTCTGCAGGCTGATGCCGAACTCGGGCTCCACGCACCCTGAGCCGAAGCCCATGAAGTTGCTCTGGATGAAGCTCACCATCATGCCGCTCTCGTCGGCCGCAGTCAGGTAGATGGTGCCGCCCTTGACCGGGTTGCCCGCCTGGAAGTCTTGTGCCTTGTTCACGTCGATGAGTCTCGCACGCGAAGCGAGGTAGGCGTCATCGAGCATTTGCGCGGGGGTCACCGTCATCGACGATGGCTCGGCCACATAGCGGTAGACGTCGGCGAAGGCCAGCTTCATCGCCTCGATCTGAAGATGCTGCGAGGCGACCGAATCGACCGGCAGCGACGCCATGTCGAACTTCTCCAGAATGCCCAGCGCGATCAGCGCCGCGATGCCCTGGCCGTTCGGCGGAATCTCGTGCAACGTATGGCCGCGGTAGTCGCGCGACACCGGGGTGACCCATTCGGGCTGGTAGCCCGACAGGTCTTCGACGGTCAGCGCGCCCCCCTGCGCCTGGGCGAACTTCGCGAGCGCCTCGGCGATCTCGCCGTTGTAATAGGCCTCGCCCTTGGTGCGTGCAATGGCCTTGAGCGCGCGTGCGGCAGCAGCAAAGCGGAACAGCTCACCCACCTCGGGCGCGCGGCCCCAGGGCAGGAAAGCCTGCGCGAAGCCGGGCATCGACTGGAGCACCGGCGTGGCCGCGGCCCACTTCTGCTGCACCACCGGCGGCATCAGGTAGCCGCGCTCGGCGATGTCGATGGCCGGCGCCATCAGGTCGGCGAAAGGCAGCTTGCCGAAGCGGTCGCTCAGCGCCACCCAGCCGCGCACCGCGCCGGGCACGGTGACCGAGTCGATGCCGCGCATCGGCGGCGTGGCCGTGTCGCTGCCGTATTTGTCGAGAAAGTAGGCGGGCGTCCAGGCCTTGGGCGCGGGGCCCGACGCATTGAGGCCATGCAGCTGCTCGCCGTCCCAGAGGATCGCGAAGGCATCGCTGCCCAGCCCGTTGCTCACCGGCTCGACCAGCGTCATGACGGCGGCGGTGGCGACCGCGGCGTCGACCGCATTGCCGCCCTGTTGCAGGATGCGCAGGCCGGCCTGGGCGGCCAGCGGGTGCGAGGTCGAAACCACGTTCCGCGCGAACACCGGAATGCGGGTGGAGAGATAAGGGTTGGCGTAGTCGAACTTCATGGGGACCTTCTTCATTCATTGGCGATCTTGCGATCGATCACGATCTTCTTCCACTTGGCAGCGTCCTCGGCGACCATCTTCGCGAGCTGCTGGGGGGTGCTGCCGACCGGCTCGATGCCCAGCCGCGCGAGCTTGTCCTTGACCTCCGCGTCCGCCAGCGACTGGTTGGCCGCGGCATTGATGCGCGCGACGATGTCCGCCGGCAGGCCTTTCGGTCCGTACAGGCCGAACCAGGTGCTCGACTCGAAGCCCGGCAGCGTGTCGGCGATCGGTGGCAGTTCGGGCGCCAGCGGGCTGCGCTTGAGCGAGGTCACGCCCAACGCGCGCAGCCGTCCGTCGCGCACATGCGGCATGCCGGTGGGCAGCGAATCGAACATCACGTCGATGTTGCCGGCGATCAGGTCCGGAATGGCCAGCGCCGTGCCCTTGTAGGGAATGTGTGTGACGAACACGCCGGCCTGCGACTTGAAGAGCTCCGCCGTGAGCTGCACGATGGTGCCATTGCCGCTGGACGCGTAATTGAGCTTGCCGGGGTTCTTTTTTGCGTAGTCGACCCATTCGCGCACGTTCTTAGCCGGCGAATTGTTGGGCACCAGCATGATGCTCGGCGCATTGCCGACATAGGCGATCGGCGTGAAGTCACGCACCGTGTCATAGGGCAGCCGGGCGCTGAGCGCGGGGCCAATCGAGTGCGTGCTGGTGGTCGCCAGCAGCAGGGTGTAGCCGTCGGCCGGCGCCTTGGCTGCGAGGTCCGAGCCGATGCCGCCCCCCGCGCCCGGCTTGTTGTCGATGACCACGGCGTTGCCGAGTTTCTCGCCCATCTTCTGCGACAGCGTGCGCGCAAAGAGATCGGTCGCACCACCGGCCGGAAACGGCACGATCAGCCGGATCGGCTTGTTCGGATAGCCCTGTGGCTGCGCGAGGCCCGAGGTCGAGGCTGCAGCGATGCAGAGCGCGATCGCCATGCCCTGGAGAAACCGGATTCGATTCATGGTGCTGGATTCTGTACGGAATGGAACAGTCTCGAATCCTATGAGCCGTGAGACCATGCCAACAGATAATCCCACTTATTCAACTATAAGTCGCGTCTATGGCAAAACAAGGTGGCGAGCCGGTGTCGCTGCAGCAGCTGCGGGCGTTGGCAGCCATCGCGGACACCGGGAGCTTCACGCTGGCGGCCGAAACGCTGCATCTGACCCAACCGGCCATCAGCCACCTGGTGCGACGCATGGAAGAGGAACTCGGACAGCCGCTGGTCGTGCGCGGACGGCGCATCCGTTTGACCGACGCGGGCCAGATGATGGCCGACACCAGCCTGCGCGCACTGCGGCTGATTGACGAGTCCGTCGGCGTGTGCCGCTCGCAGTCGCAGCTCAGCGAAGGGCGCGTGGTGCTGGCGGTGGGGCACCTGACGGCCGGCACGTTGATGCCCCCCGTGCTTGACCGCTTTTCCCGCACCCATCCGCAGCTCGCCGCCACGCTGCTCGACAGCACGGCCGAGCAGATGATGTCGCGCGTGCTCTCGCGCGAGGCCGACCTCGGCTTCGGCTCGGACATCGGGCAGAAGCATTCAGGTCTGGCCACCGAAGCGCTGTTCAGCGCCAGCATGGCCCTCTTCGTGCGCGACGACCATCCGATCGCCCGGCACGCCGAAGTCGAGGGCCGTGCACTTGATGGACTGCCCTTCATCCACGTCAACCCCGACGCCAACGTGTGGCGTGCCATCAGCCGCCAGCTCGCAAGCGTGGCCAACGTCTACCCGGTGGTGGCGCACCATGTGTCGATGCTCTCGACCGCCTTCGGGCTGGTGCAGGCCGGTGCCGGCGTCGCGCTGCTGCCGCAGTATGTCGACGTGCTGATGCCGGCACGGCTGCGGGCGGTGCGCATCGCGCGCCCCGCGCTGGAGTTCCCGGTCGTGGCGATCCGGCTGGCCAAGCATCCGCTGAGCCCCGCGGCGATGGCCTTCCTCGCCATGGCACGCCAGCACATGAAGGCGTGACGCGCCTGCAACGCCAGCAATGAAAAACCCCGGGGGCCGAAGCGCCCCGGGGTTTTCTGGATGAACGGCGCGCGGTGCACCGTCAGGGATCAGTCCTCGACGAAGGCTTCTTCGCGCTTGGACTTGACCGCCGGCAGCAGCACGATGATCAGCAGCAGTGCCGCGGCGCCCAGCAGCGTGGCCGAGATCGGACGCGTGACGAACACGCTCCAGTCGCCGCGCGACAGCAGCAACGCACGCCGCAGGTTCTCTTCCATCATCGGGCCCAGGATGAAGCCCAGCAGCAGCGGTGCAGGTTCGCAGCCCAGCTTGAAGAACAGGTAACCGATGAAGCCGAAGGCACCCACCATCCAGATGTCGAAGGTGTTGTTGTTCGTCGAGTACACGCCAATGGCGCAGAACAGCACGATCGCCGGGAACAGGTACTTGTAGGGCACCGACAGCAGCTTGATCCACATGCCGATCAGCGGCAGGTTCAGCACGATCAGCATCGCATTGCCGATCCACATCGAGGCGATCAGGCCCCAGAACAGTTCGGGGTTGCTGGTCATCACCTGCGGACCGGGCTGGATGTTGTGGATGGTCATGGCGCCGACCATCAGCGCCATCACGGCATTGGGCGGGATGCCCAGCGTCAGCAGCGGGATGAAGGAGGTCTGTGCACCGGCGTTGTTGGCCGACTCGGGCGCCGCGACGCCGCGGATGTTGCCCTTGCCGAAGGGCACTTCGCCTGGCTGCAGCTTGGTCTTCTTCTCGATCGTGTAGGCGGCAAAGGCGGCCAGCAGCGCGCCACCACCGGGCAAGATGCCCAGCGCAGCGCCAAGCGCCGTACCGCGCAGCACCGCGGGCACCATGCGCTTGAAGTCTTCCTTGGTGGGGAACAGGCCGGACACCTTGGCGGTGAACACCTCACGCTCTTCTTCGGGACGCGACAGGTTGGCAATGATTTCGCCGTAGCCGAACACACCCATGGCGATCGCCACGAAGCCGATGCCGTCGGTCAGCTCCGGAATGTCGAAGCTGAAGCGCGCCACGCCCGAATTCACGTCGGTACCGACCAAACCCAGCAGCAGGCCCAGAACGATCATGCCGATGGCCTTGAGCAGCGAGCCCGAAGCCAGCACCACGGCGCCGATCAGGCCGAGGATCATGAGCGAGAAATACTCGGCCGGGCCGAACTTGAACGCGATCTCGGTCAGGGGCGGTGCAAAGGCCGCCAGGATCAGCGTGCCGACGCAACCCGCGAAGAAAGAACCCAGTCCGGCCGCCGCCAGCGCGGGCCCGGCCCGGCCCTTTCGCGCCATCTGGTAGCCGTCGATCACCGTCACCACCGAGGACGATTCGCCCGGCAGGTTGACCAGGATGGCGGTGGTGGAGCCGCCGTACTGCGCGCCGTAGTAGATGCCGGCCAGCATGATGAGTGCAGACACGGGCGGCAGCGCGTAGGTCGCGGGCAGCAGCATCGCGATGGTCGCGACCGGGCCGATGCCCGGCAGAACGCCGATCAGCGTCCCCAGGATACAGCCGAGCAGGCAGTACAGCAGGTTGGTGAAGGTAAAGGCGACGCCAAAACCCAGGGAGAGGTTGGTAATGAGATCCATGATTGCGTGCTCAGCCCGTGATGAAGGTCGGCCAGACCTGGATCTGGAGCTTCAGGGCCCAGATGAACGCGACATAACTGCCAATGGCCAGCACGGTGGCGAGCACCAGCACTTTTTTCAGGTCGAACTCGTTGCCAGCCAGGCTCGACAGGATCACCAGCGCGTAGATCGCGATGATCATGCCCATGGCCGGCACGCCGATGCTCGGCAGGCCACCCAGCAGGATGCCGAAGGCCAGATTGGCGCCGATGATGAAAAATATCTGCTTCCACGCCCACTTGCCGATCTTGTCGCCGCTGTCGGTCTCGACGCTCAGGCCAGTGAACATGATGCCCAGTCCGATGATGGCCATCACGATGCCCAGCATCAGCGGGAAGTAGCCCGGCCCCATGCGGGCGCCGTTGCCGACGTTGTAGGTGGACGCACCCCATGCGAACGCGAGGCCGACGACGGCAAACATCACGCCCGAGAAAAAGTCCTTCTGACTTTTGATTTTCACAAACAAGCTCCTCGAAAGAATTCGAACGGCCGATTGTGTGGTCAGGCTCCCGTCAGCAGGATGTGGATTCCACCTACCGGATGGCTAGGGTAATCCCGCGGCGCCATGCCCTGGCAAGGCCCGCGAATGCTCAGTTCTGTTGAGGTTTGAAGACACGCAGCCACTTGCTGGCCGGCAGCCCCCAACGGGTCTGGATGACCTGTGCGCGCGCCGACAGCAGCTCGCGCTTGGGCCGTGTGGGCGCGCGCTGTGCGAGCACCACCGTGTTGCCCTCGCGCGTGGGCTTGAAGGCCCACACCGCATCGGCACCGAACACCGCGGCGATCTTCTCCAGGCTGCGCTCGTAGCTCGACGAGCGCCCGAAGAGATTGACCGTCATGCAGCCATCGTCGGTCAGCACCGCGCGGCAATCGGCGTAGAAGTCCTCGCTGTCGAGCACCGGCGCTGCGGCCTCGTGGTCGTACAGGTCGACCTGCAAGGCGTCGACCGTGCCGTGCCACTGCGCCTTGCGGATCTCGACGGCCGCGTCGGCAATCACCACGCTGAGCTTTGCATCGTCGGCGGGCAGCTTGAACCAGCCGCGGCAGGCGGCGAGCACCTGCGGGTTGAGTTCGATGGCCGTCGTGCGCATGCGCAGTTGCTTGCGGCTGAACTTGGTGAGCGTGGCTGCGCCCAGGCCGAGTTGCATGGCATGGCGGTTGAGCACACTCGACGGCTCGACGAACAGCAGCCAGGCCATCATGCGCTGCACGTATTCCAGCTCGATCTCGTAAGGCGCGTCCATCTTCATCGAGCCTTGGACCCACTCGGTGCCCAGGTGCAGGTAGCGGATGTCGCCCCAATCGGAGAAATTGACTTCGGGCAATGCTTGCTTCTTCGTGGCCATCATGCGAGCCCGTGGCGGGCGAATACGTCGCGCCAGGCGTCAAGCTTGCGGTCGAAGCTCCAGGACGCATTGGCGGGACTGGTGGAAGGGAGTCGGTACACGGGCAGGTCGGACGGGTGGGACAACCCACCCGCGGCGAGCGCCGCCACCACGCGCGGCGCATGCTTGAAGCTCTCGGCACCGTTGTGCGCAATGGCAGCAAGCCGCGGCAGGCGCAGGCCGCCGAAGTCGTTGACCACCGCATCGCGGATGGCCGAGTCCAGGCTGCCTTCGCGCGCGCAGGCCGCATACACGTCCCACAGCCCGAGCCCGTGGTCGAGCAGCCATTGTCGCCGCCCTGCGAAGTCTGCCGCATCAGGCAAGGCGTGCGCGGGCCAGATGGCCTGAAGAATTTTCCAGAAATGGTTCTGCGGATGGGCGTAGTACTGCTGCTGCGCGAGCGATCGTGCACCGGGGAAGCTGCCCAGGATCAACACGGCCGTACGTTCGCCGACGATGGGCGCCAGGCCGGCCAGCGCGGGTGAATTCGATGGAGTCAAGCTCCGATTGGACAACAAAAAACCCGCCGCAGCGGGTTCCAGCTCAGCGCAAAGGGCCGGCTTATTCCTTCTTGGCGGCTGCGTTCTCGGCGGTACCGGGAATCTTCTCGCCGATCTTGTGGCCCACGCTGCGCATGCCGTCAGCGGTCTTGTGCCCGACGTTGGCCACGGCATTGCCGGTCTTCTTGGCGACGCGCTTGGTGGCCTTGCCTGCCTTCTTGGCAGTGCGCTTGGTGGCGCTGTAGGCTTCCTTGCTGTCTTCCTTGACCCTTTCGGTGACCGTGGGTGCAGGTGCAGCCGGCACGGCGGCGGTTGCAGGCGCGGTCGTCGTGGTGGTCGTCTGCGCCATGGCGGACAGGCCGAAAGAGGCGAGTGCGAGGGCCAGCACGGCAGGCACGGTACGGATGAAAGATGTCTTCATAAGGAACTCCTCGAATCGGTTGATGTGACGAATTTGCCACTGCATCCTCAACGAAGCACCTTGCGTCCAGGATGACATCGAAACTAAAACACTTTGTACGCGCCGCGGCGGTCGGCGTGTCGACCTACAAGCGCACCGTGTCAGGCGGCAGGCCGGATGGACGGAAGCAGCCCGGTCAGCCGCGGCAGGGCGGCCATGGCATTGGACGTGGTGGCTTCGGCCAGCGCCGCCACCGGCATGCCACGCAACTGCGCGATCACCTCGGCGATGCGGGGCAGTTCCGCAGGCTCGTTGCGCCCCTGCGGCGCACCCGCCTCGCGTGCCTCGCGGGTGCGATAGACCCATTCGGGCTGGATGTCGGGTGCATCCGTCTCCATCACGAGTGCCTCCAGCGGAAGCGTGGCGGCCAGTCGCCGCAACTGCAGCGCACGATCGAAGGTCACAGCCCCACCGAAACCCAGCTTGAGCCCGAGGGCGATGCAGGCCTGCGCCTGCTGCTCGCTGCCATTGAACGCATGGGCAATGCCGCGCCACGGCCGCCCGCCACCCGCCCGTCGCAACTGACCGAGCACCTTGTCCACCGAGCGGCGCACATGGATGATCACCGGGAGGTCATGCGCACGGGCGAGCTGCAGTTGGGCCTGGAAGAAATGCGTCTGGCGCGCGTCGTCAAGTTCCGGGACGAAATAGTCGAGCCCGATCTCGCCTACGGCGACCAGCCGCGGATCGTCGCGGTGGGCATGGAGTTGCGCATCCAGCGCGACGAGATCGTCTTCTTGCGCCTGACCGGTGCACAACGGATGGATGCCCAGCGCATACGCATCGCTTTGCGCATGTGCCAGTTCGCGCACCGTGTCGAAGTTGAAAGATGCCACCGCCGGAATCACGCACAGCGCCACGCCAGCGGCGTCGGCGCGCGCACGGACCTGGCGCCGGTCGTCGCCGAATTCTGGCGCGTCCAGATGACAGTGTGTATCAATGAAACTGCGCATCGCCCCATGATGCCCGAACGCGAGCAAAGCGGTACAAAGCGTGCTACTGTGGCTGCTCTGGCTTCTTCCATCCGTCCGACCGACCGGAGGTGCTCATGCGCAGGCCCGCTCTCTACAGCCGCTCGCCGCAGGTGTCGCAAGACGCCGCAGCGCCGCGTCCCGACGCGACGCCGCCGGTTGATGCCGACGCCGCGCCAGCGGGTGCCGGCCGCTGGCAGCCCGGGCCACGCGCCTTCGGCGCCATGGTGCTGCTGGTGCTGGCCCTGGTCACTGGGGGCGCGGCACTGTGGCCCCGTCCAGGCCACGCGCCTCTCACCCAGAAAGACATCGACGCGGCCGTGCTGCGCACGCTGCAGACGACCACCCTGCCCTCGGCCGCCGCACGCGCAGCCGAGGTGATCCGACCGTCGGTGGTGCGCGTAGTGGCCTACGGCAACGAACGCGCCAGCCCTGAGGCACGCACCGAAAAGCGTGGCCGCAACGTGGCGCGCGGCAAGCCACCCGAAGCGCCACCGCCACCCGGTGAGTTCGAACGGGGCATCGGCACCGGCGTCGTCATCATCGACAAGGGCGTGATCCTCACCAACCTGCACGTGGTCGCCGGCGCCGACAAGATCAAGGTCACCTTTGCCGACGGGCTGGAAGCGGTCGCCACCATCACTGGCATGCAGCCGGAAAACGACCTGGCGGTGCTGCAGGCACAGAAGATTCCCGACGACCTCATCCCGGCCACGCTGCGCTCGACCGCCGACCTGATGCCGGGCGACCAGGTCGCCGCCGTCGGGTTTCCGTTCGGCATCGGCCCTTCCGTATCGGCGGGCGTGGTGTCGGGCTTGAAGCGCGGGTTCCGTTCGCCCGAGGGCAAGCAGGAACTCAGCAACCTGATCCAGTTCGACGCGGCGGCCAATCCAGGCAATTCCGGTGGGCCGTTGATCAACATGGATGGCGAGGTGGTGGGCATCGTCACCGCCATCCTGAACCCGACGCAGCAACGCACCTTCATCGGCATCGGCTTTGCGATGCCCATCGAGAACGCGGCATCGGCCCTGGGTTCGCCGCCGTTCTGAACCCTCCGCTACGCAGAAAGCCACGCATGAGCACAGAGAACTTCTCGACCGCCCCCGCCACCGCCGAATTGATGGAACAGATCCTCTACGAGGTCAAACGCGTCGTGGTGGGCCAGGACCGTTTTCTCGAACGCGTGATGGTCGCCATGCTCGCGGGCGGCCATCTGCTGGTCGAAGGCGTGCCCGGCCTGGCCAAGACGCTCACCATCAAGACCCTGGCCGACACCGTACAGGGGCAGTTCAAGCGCATCCAGTTCACGCCCGACCTGATGCCGTCCGACCTGATCGGCACGCGCATCTACAACCAGAAGACCGGCGACTTCAGCACCTCGCTCGGCCCGGTGTTCACCAACCTGCTGCTGGCCGACGAAATCAACCGTGCGCCGGCCAAGGTGCAGAGCGCGCTGCTCGAGGTGATGCAGGAGCGCCAGGTGACCATTGCGGGCGAGACCCACAAGGTGCCGCGACCCTTCCTGGTCATGGCCACGCAGAACCCGATCGAGACCGAGGGCACCTACCCACTGCCCGAAGCGCAGGTCGACCGCTTCATGATGAAGATCCTGGTGGACTATCCGACCGACGAGGAAGAGTTCGTGATCGTGCAGCGTGTGATCGGCCCGCCGGTCGCGGTCAACCGCGTGGCGACCACCGAGCAGCTCGCCGCGCTGCAGGCCGAGGTGCGGCGCGTGTACGTCGATCCGTCGCTCATCCAGTATGCGGTGAAGCTGGTCTCGGCCACCCGCACGCCCGACAGGCACGGCCTGAAAGACATGGGTCGCTTCATCACCTTCGGCGCCAGCCCACGCGCGACCATCAACCTCACCGAAGGCGCGCGCGCGCTGGCCATGTTGCGTGGACGCAGCTATGCGTTGCCCGAGGACATGACTGCGCTGGTGCCCGACGTGCTGCGGCACCGCGTGACGCTGTCATACGAAGGGTTGTCCGAAGGCCTCACGCCCGACACGCTGATCGACAAGATCATGCGCGCCGTTCCTGCACCACCCAAACCTCTGGAACATGAAAAGCTGGTGGCCTGAAATGAGCACACCCCCAGGCTTCGCGCACTTCGTGTCGCTTCGCCAACCCCCTTGCAGGGGGCAACACCAGTGGCCCGACGAAGCCGGTTCCACGGTGTTCCTGGAACGGGCATGAGAAGCTGGTGGCGTAAAAAGAACCCGCCTGCAATGGCGGCCAACGACGAAGGGCCGGGTGTCCAGGCGGGCGCGGCCGAGCGCGTGCTGCAACGGCTCGAATGGACGGTGATCCGCCGGCTCGACGGGCTGCTGCAGGGCGACTACCGCACCCTGATGCGCGGCACCGGGCTCGACCTGGCCGACCTGCGTGAATACCAGCACCACGACGACGTGCGGCACATCGACTGGAACGTCACGGCGCGTCTGCAAACCCCGCATGTGCGCGTGTTCACCGAAGACCGAGAAATGGCCGCCTGGTTCGTGCTCGACCTCAGCCGCTCGGTCGACTTCGGTTCCGGCCTGAAGGCCAAGCGCGAGATTTCGATCGGCTTCGTCGGCGTGCTGGCGCGGCTGCTCACGCGGCACGGCAACCGCGTGGGTGCGCTGGTGTACGGCAATGACCTGGAGGCGGTGATCCCGCCGCGCACCGGGCGCCGACATGTGCTGCACCTGCTGCATGCCATGGAGCGCCGCGCGGCCAAGGCCGAATCCACCGCCAGCCACGGCACGACGCGCCTGGCCGACCTGCTGCGCTCGGCCGCGGGCCTGATGCCCAGGCGCTCGACCGTGTTCGTGGTCTCCGATTTCCAGAGCGAGCCCGGCTGGGAACTGCCGCTGGCCCGGCTCACGATGCGCCACGAGGTGGTGGCCGTGCGCCTGTTCGACCCGCTCGAACTCGACCTGCCCGACCTCGGCCTGGTGCCGTTGCGCGATGCCGAGACGGGCGAGCAGCTCTGGGTCGACACGCATGACGCGGGCTTCCGCAAGCGCTTCGCGCGGCTGGCGGCCGAGCGCGAACACACGCTGCGTGCGGCGCTGGCCAAGGCCGGCGTGGACACGCTCGAACTCTCGACCAGCGACGACCTGGCCAGCGCCATCCTGCGCTTTGCCGACCTGCGCAAGCGCCGGGTGCGTGCCGGCAACGCGGGCGGGACCGGTAACAGCAAGGCGGTGACCGCATGACACGTCTGGAGGTGCCATGAATTTCCTTTGGCCGCAGTTCCTGTGGCTCCTGCTCGCAGTGCCCCTGCTGGTGCTGCTCTACCTCTGGCTCCTGCGCCGCAAGAAGAAGCTGGCGCTGCGCTACACCAGCCTGTCGATCGTGCGCGAGGCGATGGGGCCGGGCCAGAGCATTCGCCGCCATATCCCGCCCTTGCTGTTCCTGCTGGCGCTGGTGGCGATGCTGATTGCCGCATCGCGCCCGCTGGCGGTGGTGACGCTGCCGTCGAACCAACAGACCATCATCCTCGCGATGGACGTGTCGGGCAGCATGCGCGCCACCGACGTGCAGCCCAACCGGCTGGTCGCCGCACAGGAAGCCGCCAAGGGCTTCCTGAAGGACCTGCCGCGCACGGTGAAGGTCGGCATCGTCGCTTTCGCGGGCAGCGCACAGGTGGCGCAACTGCCGACGACCAACCGCGACGACCTGGTCACCGCCATCGACGCCTTCCAGCTGCAGCGCGCGACGGCCACCGGCAATGCCATCGTCGTGTCGCTGGCCACGCTGTTCCCGGACGCGGGCATCGACATCGAGAGCTTCGCGCCCAAGAGCCGCCAGCGCGGCGTGCCGATCGACCAACTCGGCAAGCCGCCGCCCAAGGAATTCGTGCCCGTGGCGCCGGGCTCCTACACCTCGGCGGCCATCATCATGCTGACCGACGGCCAGCGGACGACGGGCGTCGACCCGATGGAAGCAGCCAAGGCGGCAGCCGACCGCGGCGTGCGCATCTACACGGTGGGCGTGGGCACCGTCGACGGCGAAACGATCGGCTTCGAAGGCTGGTCGATGCGCGTGAAGCTCGACGAGGAAACACTCAAGGGCGTGGCCAGCCGCACGCAGGCCGAGTACTTCTATGCCGGCACCGCCGACGACCTGAAGAAGGTGTACGAGACGCTGAGCTCGCGGCTCACGGTGGAGAAGAAGGAGACGGAGGTGTCGGCCCTCTTCGCCCTGGGCGCGGCGCTGCTGGCGCTGCTGTCGGCCGGACTGTCGCTGCTCTGGTTCAACCGCATCCTGTAGCGCGGGCGCCGAGAATGGGGCCATCTACTTTTCAGGAGATTTCCCCATGTTCGACTTGAACGGCAAAGTCGCCTTGGTCACCGGCGGCAACGGTGGCATCGGCCTGGGCATGGCGCTCGGCCTGGCCCACGCGGGCGCCCGCGTGATCGTGGCCGCACGCAATGCAGAAAAATCCGCTGCTGCCGTGGCGCAGTTGCAGGCTGCGGGCAGCGACAGCTTTGCGCTCGCGGCCGATGTGACCGACGAGGCGTCGGTGCAGGCGCTGTTCGACCAGGTCGGCGAGCGCTGCGGCCGCCTCGACATCCTGGTCAACAACGCCGGCACCACGGTGCGCAAGCCCGTCGACCAACTCGCATTGGCCGAATGGCACAGCGTGATGGACACCAATCTGACCAGCGCCTTCCTGTGCTGCCGCGCGGCCCATCCGCTGCTGAAGCGCGCGGGCGCAGGCAAGATCATCAACATCGGCTCGATGATGTCGATCTTCGGCGCGCCCTACGCGCCGGCCTATGGCGCGAGCAAGGGCGGTATCGTGCAGCTGACCAAGGCCATGGCGTCGTCCTGGGCGGCCGATGGCATCCAGGTGAACGCGGTGCTGCCCGGCTGGATCCAGACCGAGCTGACCGATGGCGCACGCGCGCAGGTCGCGGGCCTCAACGAACGCGTGATCGCTCGCACCGCGGCGGGCCGCTGGGGCCAGCCGCAGGACCTGGCCGGCGTGGCCGTGTTCCTGGCCAGCGCTGCGTCGGATTTCATCACCGGCACGGCGATCCCGGTGGACGGCGGCTACTCGATTGCAGCCTGACCGGTTCTTTGCGGTCTAGAAGTGCATGACCACGGCGTCGCTCACGCGGTAGTCGTTTTCGACCACGGGCATCCAGTGCCATTTGTCGAAGGTCGTGCAGGGGTGTGAAATGCCCAGTCCGATGCGTTCGCCGACCGGCGGCGCTTCGGCCGGATCGACGCCTTCGGGCGTGTCCCAACGCAGGTAGGCGTGCTGGTCGTTGAGCGCCGTGATGCGCCAACCGGCGGGCACTGCGTCTGCGATCAGCTGGCCGCGAGCGGCGCGCGCGATCGGCACGGGCATCGACAGGTCGAAGGAGATGTCGCGCTTGCCCACCGACAGGATCGCCAATCCTGGCTCGGGGCGCGACTGCACCAGTGCCCAGACCTCCATCGCCGCGCGCAGGCTGTCGTTGCAGTCGCAGCCCAGCCGCGCGTCGATCGCCACCTGGAAGCGCTGGTACGTGCCATGGTCGTGTGTGACGTAGCAGCCCGATCGCAGCAGGCCGCGCACGGGCTTGCCGATCGCAGGCGTGAGCCGCGCCGACACGATGTCGTAGATGGCCGAGCCACCGGCCGACACCAGCACTTCATCGCATTCGAACCAGCCTCGGGCGACCGCTTCGCGCGCCACCGCATCGACACGGTCCATCAGGGTGTCGGTGTAGGCGCGGTCGGCCGCACTGTCACCGATCGCGCCCTGCCCTTCGTAGGTCTCGATGCCCACCAGCCGTACCGCCGGGCTGGCGCGCAGCCGCGCGGCGAGCTCGATCGCCTGCGCATGCGTGCGGCAGCCGGTGCGTGCGCCGTCCAGGCCGAGTTCGAGCAGCACCTCGAAAGGCAGCGCCTGCGGATGACGTTCAAACCATTGCTCGATGAGCGCGAGCTGTGCGACCGAATCGACCAGGAACACGATACGCAACCCCTCGTGGTCGCGCAGCAACTGCTGGAGCCCCGCCAGGTCATCGTCGCCCACCACCTGGTTGGCGATGAGCACGCGGCGCGCGCCCGCAGCCACGCCGATCGACGCCTGCGTCACGTTGGCCAGCGTCAGGCCCCAGGCACCGGCGTCGAGCTGGCGCTGGAAGAGCTGCGGCGACATGGTCGTCTTGCCGTGCGGCACCAGTTCCACGCCCCATTGCCGCACCTGCGCCTGCATCCACGCCAGGTTGTGCTCGAGCGCCTCCCGCTTGAGCACGGCCAGGGGCAACGGCAGGTCGCCTGCCAGCACATTCCAGCCGGCGGCGCCGACTTCGCTGCGCTGACGCGGCGGCTGGGTGCGTGGGTAGCCCTTGTGGCGCAGTCCAAGCACCGGGTTGAGGAGTTCGGCGTCGCCCGCCGGTCGGTCATCGGTGCGCATCGCTCGGCCCTCTGTTCAGATTCAGTTCAAGCCAGCCGGCCCGCCACCAGGCGCAGCACGCGGTCACAGCGCCCGGCCAGCGCCTCGTCGTGCGTGACCATGACGAAGGCGGTGCCGTGCTTGCGGGCGAGTTCGAGCATCAGCGCGAAGACGCCGTCAGCCGTACCGCGGTCGAGGTTGCCGGTGGGTTCGTCGGCCAGCACGCAGTCGGGCTGCGTGACCAGCGCCCGCGCGATCGCCACGCGCTGGCGCTCGCCGCCCGACAGCTCGGCCGGTCGATGCTGCAGCCGCTCGGCCAGACCGACGGCAGAGAGCATGGCGGTGGCGGTCTGCGCGGCCTCTGCCGGATCGGTGCGCCGGATCTTCAGCGGCATCGCCACGTTGTCGAGCGCACTGAATTCCGGCAACAGGTGATGGAACTGGTAGACGAAGCCCAGGTGCCTGTTGCGCAGTCGGCCCTGCGCGGCGGCGTCGACCTGCGCAATGTTCTGGCCAAGCAGCTCGACGCTGCCCGCGCTCGGCGCGTCCAGGCCGCCCATCAGGTGCAGCATGGTGCTCTTGCCCGATCCCGAGGCGCCGACGATGGCCAGCGTTTCGCCTGCATACACGTCGAGGTCGACACCGTGCAGCACGGTCAGGTCGATGCGGCCCTCGTGAAAGCGCTTGGTCAGCCCGCGCACCTTCAGCACGACCTTCTTGCCGTTCGACTCACTCATAGCGCAAGGCCTCGGCCGGGTTCACGCGGCTGGCGCGCCAGCTCGGGTACAGCGTCGCCGCGAAGGCGAGCACCAGGGAAATGACGGTGATGGGCATGATGTCCGAGCGCTGCGGATCGCTGGGCATCCGGCTGATGAGGTAGATGTCCTTGGGCAGGAAGCTCGCATGGAACAGCTGTTCGAGCGCGGGCACGATCACGTCGATGTTGTAGGCGATGAGCAGCCCGAGCAGCAAGCCGCCGATGGTGCCCATGACGCCCACCATCGCCCCCTGGACCACGAAGATGCCCATGATGCTCTTGGGGCTCGCGCCCAATGTGCGCAGGATGGCGATGTCGGCGCGCTTGTCGGTCACCGTCATCACCAGCGTGGACACCAGGTTGAACGCGGCCACCGCGACGATCAGCGTGAGGATGATGAACATCATGCGTTTTTCGACCTGCACGGCAGCGAACCACGTCTTGTTCTGGCGCGTCCAGTCGCGGATCAGCACGGTGGGCGGCAACGCCAGCGCCAGCTCATCGGCCACCTCGCGGGCCTGGTTGAGGTCCTTGAGCTTCAGGCGCACGCCGCTCGGGCCTTCGAGCCGGAACACGCGCGCGGCATCCTGTTCGTGGACCATCGCCAGTGCGGAGTCGTATTCGTAGTGGCCCGAGTCGAAGGTGCCGACCACGGTGAACTGCTTGAGCCGGGGTACCACGCCCGCAGGCGTCACCTGGCCGCCTGGCGCCACCAGCGTGACCTGGTCGCCGGGCCGCACGTAGAGCGAACGCGCGAGTTCGGCGCCCAGGACGATGCCGAATTCGCCCGGCACCAGCTTGTCGATGGCGCCGTGCTGTGCGCTGGCGCCGAACTCGGTCACCTGCGGTTCGAGCTTGGGGTCGATGCCGCGCACCAGCGTGCCCTTCATGTCCTCGCCGCGTGCAATCAGCGCCTGCGTGGCGATGAAGGGCGCCACGCCGATCACCTGCGGGTTCTTGCGCGCGGTGGCCATGATGGCGTCCAGGTCCGGCAGGCCCTGGCCATCGCGCGAGAAGATCTCGATATGCGACACCACGCCCAGCATGCGGTCGCGCACCTCTTTCTGAAAGCCGTTCATCACGCTGAGCACGATGATCAGCGCGGCCACGCCCAGGCCGATGCCCAGCATCGAAACGCCGGAAATGAAGGAGATGAAGCCATTGCGCCGCGTGGCACGGCCTGCCCGCGTGTATCGCCAGCCGAGCTGCAGTTCGTAGGGGAGTCGCATGGGGCCGGATTGTGGCATCCCCCGCGATGGCCTTCCGGTGGCACGCGACAATAGCCTCCATGGTCTCCCCCTCCCGTCATCTGCTGATTCCCTTCGCCGGCCGCGCCTCACCCGCCTGCCGCGACGCCCTTGCCACCCTGCGCCTGCCCAACCTCGAGGCCCTGCTGGGCCGGCTCGCCCGCTCCCACGACGACACGCAGGGCGAGCAGACGCTCTCGCCGCCGCACGAACGCGCGCTCGCGCGCCTGCTCGGCATGCCCGCCGAGGATGGCCTGATCGCCTGGGGCGCGCGCGAAGCGCAGGCCACCGGCCTGTCACGGGCCGGCTCGGGCGAACCCTGGGGCGTGGTCACGCTGTGCCACTGGGAGGTGTCGATCGACGAAGTGGTGTTCGACGACCCGGCCGGCATGGCGATCGACGCGGCCGAGTCGCTGGCGCTGCTCGAAGCCGCGCGGCCGTTCTTCCAGGAAGACGGCATCTCGCTGCGGCCCTCGCGCGTGCCCGGCCGCTGGCTGGCGCGCGGTGAGCCGCTGCGCGCCCTCGCCACCGCGTCGATCGACCGTGCCGCCGGCCAGCCGATCTCCGAATGGGCGCCGCTGACCGATGCGCTCAAGCCGGTGCGCAAGCTGCAAAACGAAATGCAGATGCTGCTTTACACCCAACGCGTCAACGACGAGCGCAGCGCGCGCGGCGCCCAGCCGATCAATTCCTTCTGGCTCAGCGGCACCGGCGCGCTGCCCAAGGGCGCCGGCACGCCCACTGCGGCAGAACCCACGGTGACCACGGCGCTGCGCGATGCCGCCCTGCGTGACGATGGCGCAGCCTGGACCGCCGCCTGGCAGGCGCTCGACGCAGGCGCCGTGGCCGAACTGCTGGCCGCTGCCGAAGGCGGTGCCGAGATCGCGCTCACGCTGTGCGGCGACCGTGCCGCCCACACCTACACGCCACAGCCGCGCGGCGCGGGTGCCTGGCTGCAGCGCCTGTTCAAGCGGCCCCGCCTCCAGCCGGCGCTGGAGGCCCTGTGAAGATCACCGCGCGCGACGTCCCGCCGCGCAGCGTGTGGGCGCTGGAGCAGGCGGGCGTGCATCCGCTGCTGGCACGTCTGTACGCCGCGCGCGGCGTGCGCGGCAAGGAAGAACTCGACGACGGCCTGGCACGGCTGCTGCCGCCCGACACGCTGCGCGGCACCCGCGAAGCCGCCGTGCTGCTGGCCGACGCCATTGCCGCTGACCGGCGGCTGTGCATCGTTGCCGACTACGACTGCGACGGCGCCACGGCCTGCGCCGTCGCCGTGCGCGGCCTGCGCCTGCTGGGCGCACGCCATGTCGACTACCTGGTGCCCGACCGCGTGGTCGACGGCTACGGCCTCACGCCGCCCATCGCCGAGCGCGTGGCCGATGGCGGCGCCGACATGCTCATCACGGTGGACAACGGCATCGCCAGCGTCGAAGGCGTGGCCGCTGCCAAGGCGCGCGGCCTGCAGGTGCTGGTGACCGACCACCATCTGCCCGGCCCCGTGCTGCCGCTGGCCGACGTGCTGGTCAATCCGAACCAGCCGGGCTGCGGCTTCGAGAGCAAGAGCATTGCCGGTGTCGGCGTGATGTTCTACGTGCTGTTGGCGCTGCGCTCCGAGCTGCGCGCACGCGGCGTGTTCACCGTGGCGAACCAGCCCAAGCTCGACGCGCTGCTGCCGCTGGTCGCGCTGGGCACCGTCGCCGACGTGGTCAAGCTCGATGCCAACAACCGACGCCTGGTGGCGCAGGGCCTGCGCCGCATCCGCGCGGGCGCGCTGCCCGCAGGCCTGGCCGCGCTCTTCAGTGCGGCCGGCCGCAAGGCACCGGTCGCCACCACCTTCGACTTCGGCTTTGCCCTCGGCCCGCGCATCAACGCGGCCGGCCGGCTCGCCGACATGACGCTGGGCATCGAATGCCTGCTGACCGACGACGCCGGCCGCGCCGACGAACTGGCGCGCATGCTCGACGGCATCAACCGCGAGCGGCGCGACATCGAGGGCGGCATGCGCGACCAGGCGCTGCTGCTGGCCGAGTCGCTGTTCGATGACGATGGCCACGGCGGCGAATCGGTGCCCGCAGCCATCAGCGTGTTCGACGCGGCCTTCCACGAAGGCGTGGTCGGCATCGTCGCTTCGCGCCTCAAGGACCGCTTTCACCGCCCGACCTTCGTCTTCGCCGCCAGCGGCGCGCCCGGCAAGGAGCACGAACTCAAGGGCTCGGGCCGCTCCATTCCGGGCTTCCACCTGCGCGATGCGCTCGACCTGGTCGCCAAACGGCACCCCGGCGTGCTGCTGCGCTTCGGCGGCCATGCGATGGCGGCCGGCTGCACCGTGGCGCGCGAGCAGTTCCCGGTTTTCGAACGCGCGCTCGCACAGGTCGCCACCGAATGGCTCGACGCGGCATCGCTCACGCGCCGTCTGGACACCGACGGCCCGCTCGCTGCCGAATACCTGCGTGTCGACCTGGTCGACACGCTGCACCACGAGGTCTGGGGCCAAGGCTTTGCGCCGCCGACCTTCAGCGAAGAGGTCGAAGTGCTGTCGCAGCGCCTGGTCGGTGAAAAGCACCTGGCATTGCGGCTCAAGCACCAGGGCAAGCCGATCGACGGCATCTGGTTCGGCCACACCGAGCCGCTGCCACCCAAGGTGGTGCTGGCGTTCCGGCTCGACGCCGACGAATGGCAGGGCGTGCGCCGGGTGCGCTTTCTCATCGAAGGGGCCGAGACGCATTGACGACGTGGGCCATCAGGCCGGTCTGGTCGGGTGCAATGTGAGGGCCCAGCGCATGGCGGTCCGGATAGTCACCCCCGTTCTGCGGACGAAAGGCAATCGGCTCATCCTCGAACAGCTTCGCCACCCGACCGCGCCATGCTGTGGTGGCTTCGGCCATGCCTTGGGCGTCGATCGATCCAGTTCCGTACACCGCGAAGGTGGGTAGCACCTGCATGCCGGGGAAGAACAACGTGCCGTGCGTGATGGGAAAGAGCAATTGCTCCAGCGGTCCATTGATACCGCGCGGGGAATAATCCTGCGCCGGCCCGCCCACGGAGACAGCCAACAATGCGCGCTTTCCAGCAAAGCCGCCTTCGCCGTAGCGGTGAGCGTTGCCTGCTCCTTGGTAACCGTACGCCAGGCCAAAGGCCCATACGCGGTCGACCCACCCTTTCATGATGGCCGGCATGCTGTACCACCACAAGGGGAAGAGCAGGATCACCGCATCGGCCGCCAGAATCTTGCGTTGCTCCTCCTCGACATCGGGCGTCTGGCAACCATGGGAGAAAGCATGCCCCGACTCTTCGATGAACGACAGGCGATCCGGATTGACCCGCCGGGGAAAGTCCTGTCCATCGAATACCGCCTTCCACCCCATGCCATACAGGTCGGACCGCATGACCACGTGGCCTTGCTCCCCCAGCACTTCGCAAGCGCTGTCGGCCAGCTGGCGGGTGATGGAGGTTCGTTCAGGATGGGCGTGAACGATGAGCACTTTCTTTCGGGGGATCGCTGGCATGGCATGGCTTTCACAAAGCGTTGAGATGGCAGCAGTCTGAGACGCCTCCAAATATTTGGAAAATAGAAAAAAGCTTCCCTTACCATCCATTTCATGGATACCAAGAAGCTCGACCTCAATCTTCTGGTCACCCTGGAAGCTCTCTTGGCGGAACAGAACGTGACACGCGCAGCCGAACGTCTGCACCTGAGCCAACCGGCGGTCAGCGCACAGCTGAGTCGCCTGCGGGATTTGTTCGACGATCCGTTGTTGATACCGGTGCAGCATGGGATGACGCCCACGGCCAAGGCGCTGGAACTGCGCGATCCTCTTCGTCTTGCGCTGGATCAGGTGCGGACCGCATTGACCGCGCATCGGCATTTCGATCCCGCCAAGGCCACCCTCACTGTTGCCATCGCCTGCACCGACTACCTTCAGTCGGTGGTGGTCCAGCCGTTGGCCATCGCGCTGCGCCAACGTGCACCCGGTGTGCGAATTGCCTTGCGCCATCTGGACCCGTCTGCGCTGGAGACACAAATGGCAGGCGGCGAAGTGGACCTCGCGCTGATGACGCCCGCGCAGGGCCCAGGCAGCCTGCGCAGTCGGCATCTGTTCGATGAACGCTATGTGCTCATCGGCAGGCGAAGGCATCCCGGCCTACGGCGCGGACTTTCCGTGGCGCAGTTCGCGCAACTGGACCACGTCATCGTGTCGCTGCGTGGGGGAGACTTCACGACGCCGGTCGATGACGGGCTCGCGGCACTGGGCTACCGCCGCAACGTGACGCTTTCTGCAGCTTCGTTCCTGGTCGTGCCCGACATCGTCGCCCACTCGGACTTTGTCGCCCTTGTGCCGGAACGGCTGGTGTGCGACCGCCACGAGACGCTGACGATCATCGAATGCCCGTTCCCTGTGGCTGGCTTTGCGGTCAGCATGCTGTGGCACGAGCGCAACCACAACCACAGCGGTCAGCGCTGGGTGCGCGAGACCCTTGTGACGCTGGCAGGCACGCCAGCGGCGGTCTGACACCGCGAAATCACGCGCGGGGCAGGACCGGCGGGCAAGGCGCTCAGGCGCCGTCGCCGCGCTGGGCCAGCACCGCCACCAGTTCTGGCACCAGCGCCTGCGGGTCGCTGCCCTGCACCGCACCCTCGAGCGTCTGGCGCACGCCCTCGGCAATGCTGCGGGCCGAATGACCGGCCTCGGCCATGGCCGTGTAGTAGCCCAGATCTTTGAGCGCATTCGACATCGTGAAGCGCAGCCCGGTCGCGTCGCGGGCCAGCAGGTAGGGCTTCAGGCGCTCGAGCGCCATGCCGCCGCCGCCGCCCTTGGACAGCACATCGACCAGCACTTCGGGTGCGATGCCCGCACGCTCCGAGCAGGCCGCCGCCTCGGCCAGCAGTGCCACCTGCCCCAGCGACACGTAGTTGTGAAGCAGCTTCATGCGATGGCCCGCACCCACGGGGCCGGCATGCGTGATGTTCTCGGCGAAGCAGGCCAGCAGCGGCCGGCATTCGTCGAACAGCGCGACGTCGCCGCCCACCAGCAGGTTGAGCCGACCTTCAGCGGCTTCCTTGGGCGTGCGCGTCATGGGCGCATCCAGGAAGCGCCCGCCAGCGGCGTGCACAGCCTGCGCCAGGCGCTCGGTCGAAGTCGGAATGGCGGTGGAGCAGTCGATGATCACCGTGCCAGGGCGCAGGCCCTGCAGCACGCCGCCCTCGCCCATGATCACCGCCTCGACCTGCGGCGAACCCGTCACGCACAGGATGAGCACGTCAACGGCCGCGGCCAGCTCGCTGGCCTTCGCAAAAGTGGTGGCGCCCGCGGCCTGCAAGGCATCGAGGGGCTGATTGCCCGCATGTTCCAGCACGGCCAGCGCGTGGCCGTGCTTGAGGATGTTGCTGGCAATGCCGTGGCCCATCATGCCGATGCCGACCATTCCGATCTTTTTCATGTGTTGTCTCCTGGACAGGGGAAAGGCGCCCGCGGTGCGCGGGGCCGGTGAATCGTCAGTCCGCGATCATCGCATCCGGCGCGGGGGCGATGCCAGGCATTCAGCGACCACCGAACACCTGGTTGAGGCCGACGATGACGCTGCGCACGCCCTGGGGACCGGTACGCGCCACGCTCAGGTCGACGCTCGTGAAAGGCGTGAGGTTGATGCGCGTGCCGATGCGTGAGGTCCACTGCGTGGCGGCAAGGTTGCGCTCGGCAATCAGGGCGACGGCCTGGTTCACGCTCCATTGGGTGGCCAGCCCGAGCCGGCGCGTGCGTTCGCCGGTGCCCGCCGTCCAGTCGCTGCCCACGTTCACGTCGAGCGCGAGTTGCGGCGTCGCCTGCCAGGTCAAGGGCACCACGAGCTGGCCGCCAGCGCGCCCGCCGTGGCGCACGTCCCGGCTGATGCCAGCCGCCAGCGCGGCGCTCAGTGGCGCGTCGGCGTCCTGGCCCCAAAAGGTCCACTTGAGCTGCGGCCCGACGGAGAGGTCGGTGCCGTCGGCAGACGCACTGCGGTCGGCATTGAGCCCCCATTCGACGGGGCCGATCCGGCAGGAAGGGCCCACATGCTGGAACGACTCGGACGCGTCGCCGCGCGGACGGCTGGCCCAGAGTTCGTATTGGCATTCGCCCGGCGAAAGCATGGCGGCATCATCGACGTCGAAGTGGCCCCCGGCATGCGCGGCGATGGCAGCGAGCGCGCACAGCGCCACACAGGCGGCTCGCCACCGCGGGCCGGTTCGTTTCATCGGAGGTCCTTTGTCGCTCGCAGGGCAAGGCCGGCGATTCTAGGCAACGCCATGCCGCCGCGTGTGACGACGACGTGAAACCGGGGCGCCAGGCACCTAGATCTCGAACTGCGGCTGCAACTCGCGGATACGCTTGGTCGCCACGCCCGCGGCAGCGGTGCGCGTTTCCACGCCGAGCTTGACATAGACACGCTCCAGGTGCTTCTTGACGGTTGCCGGGCTGCTGCCCAGGATCTCGCCGATGTCGCGGTTGGTCTTGCCCTTGACGACCCAGTAGAGCACCTCCGCCTCGCGCGCCGTGAGCTTCAGGCTCAGGCACATGGCATCGATCACGGAGGTGTCGGACACCTCGCGCATGATGATCAGCCAGTCGCCCGAACCGGCCGTGGCGTCGTCGCCGTCGCCAGTCTGCTGGTGCAGCCGCAGGCTCAGGCTGCGCGCGCCCTGGGCAATGCTCAAGACCGGTGGCTCGACCTGCCGGGCCTGCGCATCGGGCACATGGCGCAGCAGCCATTCGAGCACCGCGGGCGGCGTCTGCGGCGCGGCCGTGCCGCAGTAGCGCTGCAGCAAGTCGCGCGCGAGCACGGTTTGCCAGATCAGCCGCCCCTCGGGCAGGCGCACGGTGAAGCTGGCGTAGCCGAAGGCATCGAGGGCATTGCGCGCCTGGCCGGCCTGCTGCGCATGCTGGCGTGCGCGCCGAGCGCCCTGCAGGTGCACATTCATGCGCGCCAGCACCTCCATGGGCTTGATCGGCTTGGTGACGTAGTCGACGCCACCGGCTTCCAGCGCGGCCACCAGGTGCTCGGTTTCGGTCAGCCCGGTCATGAAGACGATTGGAATCTGGGCGGTCTGGGGGTCGGCCTTCAGCCGCCGCGCCACCTCGAAGCCGTCCATGCCCGGCATCATCGCGTCGAGCAGGATGATGTCGGGGCCCGCCTGGACCGCACGCGACAGCGCTGCTTCGCCGCTCGTGGCCACCAGCACCGTGTAGCCGGATTCGTCGAGCGCGTCGTGCAGCAGGGCCAGGTTGTCGGGCACGTCGTCGACGATCAGCACCAGGTCGCTGTTGCCGGCAATGCTTCGGGGCGTCGTGCTCACGGCTGCTCCGGACGCGCCCGGGCCGGCCCGGACGCTGCTGCGCTGCCGTTGCCCTCCGCTGGAAAAGTCGCACAGTCCATCTTTTCGAACTGGAACTGCCGCGCCAGATGGCGCTGCGCCGCGGTCCAGCCGGCGCACTCGGGCTGGTCGGCGTCGATGTCGTCGAGTTGATTCATGATGCCCCGAAAGTAACCCAGTCCGATCGCTTCTTCCAGCGCCCGCAGATGCACTGCCGACGGCCGAACCCGCGCCATCGCCGGTGGCGCGGCGGCCGCAGGCGCTGCACCGCCGTCGGTCCATTGCAGGCCGAGGCGGCGCCCCAGCCAGTCGAGCAGCTCGCTGTGGCGCACCGGTTTGACGAAAAAGTCGTCGGGCGCAATGCCCACATCGTTCTCCAGCCGCTTGTCGAACGCGTTGGCCGACACGATGGCCACGCTGCGCGGCGCCAGGCCAGGCCCGAACTGCCGCGCACGTCGGATGGTCTCCCAGCCATCGATGCCGGGCATCGCCAGGTCGATGAACATGGCGTCGGGACGAAAGCCCGCGGCGATCAGGTCGAGCGCATCGTGGCCGCTGGCGGCGGTGCGCAGCTCGAAGCCCAGCGGCGCGAGCACGTGGGCCAGCAACTCACGGTCGGCCTCTTCGTTGTCCACCACCAGCACGCGACGGCGTTCCTCGCTGTAGCCGCGCCGCACTGCGCCGCTGTCGGACGGCCTCACCGTGGGCGCCACCGGGCCATGGACGCGCGGCAGGAACAGCCGCACACGGAACACGGAGCCCTGGCCGGGCGTGCTCTGCACCGACATTTCACCGCCCATCAGGTCGGTGAGCATCTTGGCGATGGTCAGGCCCAGACCGGACCCGGGCGCCGAGGCGCGCCCCGTGGTGCCGGGTGAATCGCCGCGCGCAAAGGGCTCGAAGATGCGCTCGATCTCCTCGGCCGACATGCCCGGCCCGGTGTCCTCGATCTCCAGTGCGGCGAACTCGCGCGCATAGCGCAGCCGCAGCGTCACCTGGCCGCTGGCGGTGAATTTGATGGCGTTGCCCAGCAGGTTGATGAGTATCTGGCGCACGCGCTTCTCGTCGGCGCGCACGGCCTCGGGCAACTCGCCCGCGGGCTCGAAGTGAAAGGCCAGGCCCTTCTCCGAAGCCTGCAGTTCGAACATGTCGGCCAGCTCGCGCATGGCTTCGGCAAAGGGCATCGGCCGCGCGTGCAGCGTGAGTTTGCCCGCCTCGATGTGGGCCAGGTCGAGCGTGCCCTCGATCAGCGACAGCAGGTGCTCGCCCCCCCGCTTGATGACAGCCACCGCCTGCTGGCGGTGCGGCGGCACGGCCGTGTCCTCGCCCATGAGCTGCGCATAGCCCAGGATGGAATTGAGCGGCGTGCGCAGCTCGTGGCTGATGGCGCTGATGTAACGGCTCTTGGCCTGGTTGGCGTGGTCGGCCGCCTGTTTGGCCCGCTCGGCCACCTCGCGCGCTTCTTCTGCGCTTTGCTTGGCCGCCTGCAGCGCCCGGTCGGTCTCCCGGTGCAGCTCGATCTCGCGCACCAGCAGATGGGTCTGGCGGTTCGACTCTTCCTGCGCCACCCTGCGGCTCTGGTGCGCGAGCACCAGCCACCAGGCGACGATGCCCGCGATCAGCAGCAGCGCCATGTACGACTTCAGGAACCCCGAACGCAGCGACGCCATTTGCGCGTTGAAGAGCGTCGAGGCCAGCTCGCCGGCCGGCAGCATGCCCAGCGCACCGTCGCCCAGCGCGCGCAGTTCCTGCTGGTAGAGCACGCCGAAGACGGCCGCGAGCACCGGCACGATGATCAGTGTGAGCAGCAGGAAGTGGCCGAGCCCGGTGTCCAGGTAGGGCCAGACGCGGCGCGGCATCAGCCAGCGCAGCGTGCCCGACCACTGCGCCGAGAGGCTCGCCCGTGGCTTGCAAAGGTCGCCGCAGCGCGCGTCCAGCGTGCAGCACAGCGAACAAATTGCACCCTGGTAGGCCGGGCAATGGGCCATGTCGGGGCCTTCGTACTCGCGTTCGCAGATCACGCAGCGCTGCAGCAGCAGGGTTCGAGCGCCGTCCGGCGGCGCCACGCGCGCCCAGCGCACCGCATGGCGTGCATCGTTCACCGGGCCGCGCGCCAGGTAGTACTTGCCGCGCGTGGCCCAGGCGATCAGCGGCGCCGTCACCAGCGCCGTCCCCATGGCGATCAGCGCCGAGAAGGCCTGCGCCATCGGGCCGAAGGCGCCCAGGTGCGCGGTGATCGACAAAGCAGAGGCCAGCGCCATCGCGCCCACGCCCACCGGGTTGATGTCCCACAGATGGGCCCGCTTGAATTCGATGCCCGGCGGCGACAGGCCCAGCGGCTTGTTGATGACCAGGTCGGCGACCACCGCCATCATCCAGGCGATGGCGATGTTGGCGTAGAGGCCGAGCACGTCGCCCAGCGCCTCGAACACGTTCATCTCCATGAGCATGAAGGCGATCAGCGCATTGAACACCACCCACACGACCCGCCCGGGATGGCTGTGCGTGATGCGCGAGAAGAAGTTGCTCCAGGCCAGCGAACCGGCATAGGCATTGGTCACATTGATCTTGAGCTGCGAGATCACCACGAACAGCGCCACCGCGGCCACGGCCCAACCGTAATTGGGGAACACGTATTCGTAGGCCGCCAGGTACATCTGGTTCGGGTCGACGGCGCGCTCGGGGGGCACCATGTGGGTGATGGCCAGGTAGGCCAGCATCATCCCGCCGAGCATCTTGGCGACGCCCATCACGACCCAGCCCGGGCCGCCCATCAGCACGCCCGCCCACCAGCGCCCACGCGTCGCCGCCGTGCGCGCCGGCATGAAGCGCAGGTAGTCGGCCTGCTCGCCCAGTTGCGTGATCAGCGCAATGCCAACCGTCAGGCCAGCACCAAACAGGTGCAAATTGAAGCCATCGGCTTCGCCCTTGACACCGGCGTAGTGCACTATTCCTCCAAACGCACCAGGATCGCGCACCAGCACAAAGGCAAAAGGCACGACCAGCATCACCAGCCAGATCGGCTGCGTCCAGATCTGCAACCGGCTGATGGCCGACACGCCGTGCGTGACCAGCGGAATCACCACCAGCGCGCACACCAGGTAGCCCCAGACCGGCGGGATGCCCAGCGCCAGCTCCAGCGCGTAGGCCATCACGGCCGCCTCCAGCGCGAAGAAGATGAAGGTGAAGGAAGCATAGATCAGCGACGTCAGCGTCGAGCCGATGTAGCCGAAGCCCGCGCCGCGCGTGAGCAGGTCCATGTCCACGCCGTAGCGCGCCGCATACACGCTGATGGGGACGCCTGCCAGGAAGATGATGAGCCCCGTCACGAGCACCGCCCAGAAGGCGTTGACGAAGCCGTACTGCACCAGCAGCGTGGCTCCGACCGCCTCCAGGATCAGGAAGGACGCCGCGCCGCCGAAGGCCGTGTTGGCCACCCGCCATTCGGACCACTTGCGAAAGCGCTGCGGCGTGTAGCGCAGGGCATAGTCCTCGAGCGTCTCGCGCGCCACCCAGCTGTTGTAGTCGCGCCGGACCTTGACGATACGTTGCGGCGCGTCGTCGGGGGTCGGAGGGCTTTCGGCGTCGGTCACACCGTTTCGGTGCAGCTTTCATGCCACGAAAGGGGTCGGGCGGCACGACTGTTGCAATGACACCAGTCTGCCGATAATGGCCCGATTTCCTCTCTGCGACCGCCCATGGAACTGACGCCACGCGAAAAAGACAAGCTCCTGATCTTCACGGCCGCGCTGCTGGCCGAACGCCGGCAGGCACGGGGGCTCAAGCTCAACTACCCCGAAGCCGTCGCGCTGATTTCCGCGGCCGTGATGGAAGGCGCGCGCGACGGCAAGAGCGTGGCCGCGCTGATGAGCGAAGGCCGCAACGTGCTCACGCGCGCCGACGTCATGGACGGCGTGGCCGAGATGATCCCGGACATCCAGATCGAGGCCACCTTCCCCGATGGCACCAAGCTGGTGACGGTACACCAGCCGATCCTATGAAGCTCGCCCCCAGGCTGCGCGCACTTCGTGTCGCTTCGCCACCCCCCTACCGGGGGCCCGATATTGCCCCATTCGCCTTGGAGAACTTTTGATGCGCATTCACCGATCCGCCCTCGCTGCCGTGCTGGCAGCCATTGCTGCCTTGCCGCTCGCCGCCTCGGCCCACGTCGGTGTCGACGGCGCGGCGCACCACGACATCGGCTTCGTGCAGGGCTTCCTGCACCCGTTCACCGGCATGGATCACCTGGCTGCGATGGTCGCGGTCGGGCTGTGGAGCGCATTGATCGCACGCGGCGCCCGTGACGTGCTGTGGGCACCCGTCGGTTTTGCGGCGATGCTGCTGGCCGGCGCGCTCGTCGGCCTCGCGGGCGTGCAAGTGCCGGCGGTCGAGCCGATGATCGCCGCGTCGCTGTTGGTGATCGGCCTCTTGGTCGTCACGCGCCTGCGCCTGCCCGGCCCGGTCGCCGCGGCGGTGGTCGGCGCCTTCGCCGTTTTCCACGGCGTGGCGCACGGCTACGAGCTGGCGGGCGACCACGGGGCGAGTTGGGCGATCGGCGGCATGGTGCTCGCCACCGCGCTGCTGCACGCGGGCGGCATCGCGATCGGCTGGGCGCTGCGCCGACGCACCGCCTGGCTGCCGCGCGTGGCCGGTGCGGCCGTCGCGCTGTTCGGCGCGACCCTGCTCGCGCAACTGGCCTGAGACCGTCGCCATGATCCCCGGCGAACTCTTCACCGACGAGGGCGAACACACCCTCAACCCCGGCCGCCGCACGCTCACGCTGGTCGTGCAGAACACCGCCGACCGACCGATCCAGGTCGGCTCGCACTACCACTTCGCCGAAACCAACGGCGCGCTGGGCTTCGACCGCGAAGCCGCACGCGGCATGCGGCTGAACATCGCATCGGGCACGGCGGTGCGCTTCGAGCCCGGCCAGCAGCGCACGGTCGAACTCTGCGACTTCGCCGGCGACCGCGTGGTCTACGGCTTCCGTGGCCTCGTTCAAGGGAAACTCTAATAATGGCGACCATTGGAAGGCGTGCCTACGCCGAGATCTTCGGCCCCACCGTGGGCGACCGCGTGCGCCTGGCCGACACGGATCTCGTGATCGAGGTCGAGGCGGACTACACGCTGCGCGCCGGTGGCTACGGCGAAGAAGTGAAGTTCGGCGGCGGCAAGACGATTCGCGACGGCATGGCGCAGTCGCAGCGCACGCGCAACGGTGCCGGTAGCGGCCCGACGGCCGGTGGCGCTGTCGACACGGTGATGACCAACGCGCTGATCCTCGACCACTGGGGCATCGTCAAGGCCGACATCGGCCTGAAGGGCGGGCGCATCGTCGCAATCGGCAAGGCGGGCAACCCCGACGTGCAGCCGGGCGTCGACATCGTCATCGGCCCGGGCACCGAAGTGATCAGCTGCGAAGGCAACATCGTCACGGCCGGCGGCATCGACAGCCACATCCACTTCATCTGCCCGCAGCAGATCGAGGAAGCACTGACATCCGGCGTGACCACGATGCTCGGCGGCGGCACCGGCCCGGCCACCGGCACCTTCGCGACCACCTCAACGCCCGGACCCTGGCACATCGAACGCATGCTGCAGGCGGCCGACGCCTTCCCGATGAACCTGGGCTTCCTCGGCAAGGGCAACGCCAGCCTGCCCGACGCCCTGCACGAGCAGATCGACGCCGGCGTGATCGGCCTCAAGCTGCACGAGGACTGGGGCACCACGCCTGCGGCCATCAGCAACTGCCTGGACGTAGCGGACGCCACCGACACGCAGGTGGCGATCCACTCCGACACGCTCAACGAATCGGGCTTCGTCGAGAACACCATCGCAGCCGTCAAGGGCCGCGGCATCTGCGCGTTCCACACCGAAGGTGCGGGCGGTGGCCACGCACCCGACATCCTGCGCGTGGTGGGCGAGGACAACTTCCTGCCCTCGTCGACCAACCCGACGATGCCCTACACGGTGAACACGCTCGACGAACACGTCGACATGCTCATGGTGTGCCACCACCTCGACGCCGGCATCGCGGAAGACCTGGCCTTTGCCGAGTCGCGCATCCGCAAGGAAACCATTGCGGCCGAAGACATCCTGCACGACCTGGGCGCGATCAGCATGTTCAGCTCCGACTCGCAGGCCATGGGCCGCGTGGGCGAAGTGATCATCCGCACCTGGCAAACGGCGCACAAGATGAAGGGCCAGCGCGGCTGGCTGCCACCCGCGCCCGGTACGGGGGCAGACTCGCCGGACCACAGCACGCGCAACGACAACTTCCGCGTCAAGCGCTATGTCGCGAAGTACACGATCAACCCGGCCATCTCGCACGGCATCGCGCACGAGGTGGGCAGCATCGAGGTCGGCAAGTGGGCCGACCTGGTGGTGTGGAAGCCGGCCTTCTTCGGCGTGAAGCCTTTCACCATCATCAAGGGCGGCACCATCGCGATGGCCGCCATGGGCGACCCGAACGCATCGATCCCCACGCCGCAGCCGGTGCACTACCGGCCGATGTTCGGCGCCTACGGCGGTTCGCTGCACCGCAGCTCGCTCACTTTCGTCTCGCAGGCCGGGCTGAACGCGGGCATCGGCGAGCGCTACGGCCTGCACAAGACGCTGGCCGCGGTGAAGAACGTGCGCAGCGTGCGCAAGCAGCACATGGTGCACAACGGCTACACGCCGAAGATGGAGATCGACGCGCAGACCTACGCGGTGCGGGCAGACGGGCATCTGCTGGTATGCGAGCCGGCGACCTCGCTGCCGATGGCGCAGCGGTATTTCCTGTTTTGATCCGATGCTGACGGACCTGCGCATTCGCCTGGACGACCTGCAAGACCCGCGCATCGCCACGTTTCTCGAGGAGCACCTGACCGACATGCGTCGGGTTTCTCCACCGGAGAGCGTGCATGCGCTGGACCTGGACGGTTTGCGTCGACCAGACATCCGGTTCTGGACCGCATGGATCGATCTGCCTGCCGGCGAATCGCTGGTGGGAACGGCGGCCTTGAAGCGCCTCGACGACGGCCATGCCGAACTCAAGTCGATGCGCACGGCGGCCTCGCTGCGCGGCCAGGGCATCGCGGGCCGGATGTTGGCGTACGTGGTCGCCGAGGCGCAGGCGCTGGGCTATGCGCAGCTGAGCCTGGAGACCGGCAGCCAGCCCTTCTTCGCGCCGGCGCATGCGCTGTATGAGAAACATGGCTTCGCAGCGTGCGCGCCCTTCGGCACATACATCGACGACCCGAACAGCCGCTTCATGACGCGTATGCTGTGATCGCGCTCGACAATACGTCCTCTTTGTACCGCGGCGTTCCACCGGTGAACATTGCCGCCCTCTGAAGTCCTCCATGCTCATCGCCAACAAACTCATGCCCCAGGGCAGCGGTCTCGCCACCGTGCTGCTCAAGCGCGCCGCCACGGTCGAACTCGACTGGGACGTGCGCCAGAAGAGCCGCTTCGACACCGTCGATTCCCAGGGCCGCCGCATTGGCGTGTTCCTGCCACGCGGCACTGCGGTGCGCGGTGGCGACGTGCTGGTGGCCGAAGACGGCTCGCTGGTGCGGGTGATCGCCGCACCGCAGCCGGTGCTGGTCATCACGCACTGCACCGCCCACGGCACGCCTTTCGATCTGACACGTGCGGCCTACCACCTGGGCAACCGGCATGTGCCGATCGAACTCAAGCCCGACCACCTGAAGATCGAACCCGACCATGTGCTGGGCGCCATGCTGCGTTCGATGCACCTGATCGTGCGCGAGGCCGACGAGGCCTTCGAACCCGAAGGCGGCGCCTACGGTGCGCACGCGGCGGGGGGCGGGCATGACCACGACCACGACCATGACCATGGGCACGGTCACTCGCATGACCACGGCCATTCCCACGCGCCGGGCAAGGCGCCGGTCGGCCCGGTGCTGCATCCCGACGCCTATGCCGCGCCGGCGGGTGCCGGCCACGGCCACTGATGTCCGACGCGTCAGGCGCCCTGCCCGCAGCCAGCCTGCTGCAGCTGATCTGGCTGGCCTCTCCGGCGCTTCCGATCGGGGGCTTCTCTTACTCCGAAGGATTGGAGGCAGGCGTCGAATGGGGCGGTCTTTCGTCCGAACCCGCGGCATCGGACTGGATCGCCGACCAGCTTCACCTGAGCCTCTCGCGCGCCGACCTGCCGGTGGTCGCACAGGCCATCGCAGCGTGGCGCGATGACGACCGGGCGCGCATCGAAGCCCTCAACGCGTGGGTGCTGCAGACGCGCGAGTCGGCCGAATTCCTGCTGCAGACCGAGCAGATGGGCCGCTCCTTCGTCGAATGGCTCAAGCTGCATCACGACGACGTGGCCTCGCAGTTCGACGGCCTGGCCATCACCTACCCGGTCGCCTTCGCCTTTGCAGCCAGCCGCACGCAGGCCAGCGTGCGCGACGGGACCCTGGCCTTTGCCTTCGGTTGGGCCGAAAACATGATCGGCGCCGCCGTGAAGTCGGTGCCGCTCGGCCAGAGCGCGGGGCAACGCATGCTCGGGCGCCTGATGCAGGAGATCCCCGATGCGGTCGACCGAGCGATCGCACTCGGCGACGACGACCGCCAAGCCTTCTCCCCCATGCTCGCCATCCATTCGGCGCGCCATGAAACCCAGTATTCACGCCTCTTCAGAAGCTAATCCCCAACGCCACCGGCACCGCTCAACACCATGTCCTCCGCACTGCACCACATCGCCAATCGCACCAAGAAACTGCCGCCGCTGCGCGTGGGCATCGGCGGACCGGTCGGCTCCGGCAAGACCACGCTGCTCGAAATGCTCTGCAAGGGAATGCGCGACAAATACGACCTGATCGCCATCACCAACGACATCTACACCAAGGAAGACCAGCGCCTGCTGACCGTCGCCGGTGCGCTGCCTGCCGAACGCATCATGGGCGTGGAAACGGGCGGCTGCCCGCACACGGCGATCCGCGAAGACGCCTCGATCAACCTCGAAGCCATCGACCGCATGCTGGCCGATTTTCCGGATGCCGACATCGTGTTCGTCGAGAGCGGTGGCGACAACCTGGCCGCGACCTTCAGCCCCGAACTGAGCGATCTGACGATCTACGTGATCGACGTGGCCGCCGGCGAGAAGATTCCGCGCAAGGGCGGCCCGGGCATCACCAAAAGCGACCTGTTCGTCATTAACAAGACCGACCTCGCACCCTACGTCGGTGCCGACCTGGGCGTGATGGAAGCCGACACCCAGCGCATGCGCAAGCAGCGTCCTTACGTCATGACCAACCTCAAGACCCTGACCGGCGTGGCGGAGGTCATGGCCTTCATCGAGAAGCGCGGCATGCTGGCCGAGGCCTGAGCTTGCGACGCTAGAGGGCGCTGCCGTCCTTGAGCTGGCGCAGCTTGTAGACCAGCCGCACGCTGGCACCGCGAGCGCCGTCGGTGCGCTGCAGGTACACGTCGGCGTCGCCTGCCACCCATGCCGCATAGGCGCTGCCCGGGTCGCGTGCGCCGACCTCGGGGCCGAACGTGGCCCTGCCCCAATCGAGCAGTTGCGCAAAGGCGGCGGCACCACGGTCGGGTTCGGTCTGTACGGGCTGTGCGGCCGCCGCGTACTCGATGCGCTGCAGTTGGCCATCGGCAAAGAAAAACGTGAGGTCGAAGGGCAGCCCCGCCAGTGCCACAGGCGCCGCCCGCCAGGTGCCGGCCAGGCCGCCGGCCAGCCGCTGGGGCCGCGCCACGCGCTCCACATCGGGCAGCGCACTGCGCAACTCTTCGGCGCTCATGCCCAGCCGCACACCCGCTGGAAGCGCTTGTGCGTGGGCCGGCATCACGGTGAACGTTGCCCATAGAACAACGAGGCAAAGGGCGGCGCTGTGCCGCCAGGACATCGAGAACAATCGCATCGCCGCAATGATGCCTCAATGCAACGGCGTCAGTGGCCCCAGGCACGCAAGCCCAGCAGCACGACCACGGCCGCGGCCAGCAGCACGGTGGTGCATTGCCAGAAGAGCACCGGCCGCCGCTCGATCAACGCAGGTGGACGCGGACGGAGAAACTGTGGGCCGGGCGTTCGCAGGTCGTGCGCGAATTCCGAGACCGCTTCCTGCCGCCGCGCTGGCTGTGGATGCAGCGCTTTCTGCAGCACCGCCTCGGCCCAGGCCGGCAGGTCGGGCCTGAAATGGCGCAGCGGCACGTCGCGCAGGCGGTTCACATCGGCCGGCGTGTGCACGCGCGCAACCTGCAGGCCATAGGGCAGCTGGCCGGTGAGCATCTGGTAGGCGACCACGGCCAGCGAGAACAAGTCAGAACGCGCGCTGCCGCCCTGCCCCGCGAAGTACTCGGGCGCCGTGTACTGCAGCGTGCCCTCGATGGCGTGCGCCTGGCGCTCGCCCGCGCTGTCGGCCAGGCCAGCCACATAGACGGTGGCCAGGTCGATGATCTTGACGGTGCCGCTGCGATCGATCATCACGTTCTCCGGACGAAGGTCCTGGTGCAGCATCTCCCGGCTGTGCAGCGCCTGCAGGCCCCGGGCCAATTGCTCGACGATCGCGCGCACGCTGTCCAGACTGGGCCGGGGGTGGTCGACCATCCATTGCGCCAGCGTCTGGCCTTCGACGTATTCCATCGCGACGTAGAGGTGGTTGCGCGGGCGCTCGATGCGGCTCGCCTTGAGCACGTGCACGCTGTCGATGCGACGCGCCACCCATTCCTCGAGGACGAAGCGATCCAGGTAGTCCGGGTCGTCGCGCAGATCGATCGACGGCAGCTTGAGCACCACCTGCTGGCCGCTCGCATCGTCCACCGCCAGGTGCACATGGCTGCGCGAACTCACGTGCAGCTCGCGCACGAGCGTGAAGCCCTCGAAGCGTGCGCGCGGCGCCAGTGGCGCGGGCACGGCCAGGCCCTCGCGCTGGAACGGCAGGCGCGCCGTATCGGCGGACGGCAGTTCATCGATGCGCAGCAACTGCACCGTGATGTCGTCGTCGCTGCCCCGGGTCTGCGCGGCCCGTGCGAGCTGCCGCGCGGCTTCGTCGAAATCGTCGCCGCAGGCGGCCATCACGCCCTGCACGGTCGCGGCATCGAGGTGCGCATAGGCGCCGTCGGTGGCCAGCAGGTAGACCTCGCCGACCTCGGCTTCCCAGGCGCGGTAGTCGATCTCCACGTGGGGCCCGGCGCCCAGCGCGCGGCCCAGGTACGACTCCACCGACGACAGGTGCACGCGGTGGTCTTCGGTGAGTTGCTCGAGCGCGTGCGGGTGCAGCCGGTAGATGCGCGCGTCGCCCACGTGCAGGAGGTGCACGTCGCGGCCCTTGACGATCAGCGCGCTGAAGGTGCAGACATAGCCGCTGTCCTTGTCGAAGCGCGCGTCGCTGCGCTGGGTCTGCGCGTGCAGCCAGGCGTTGGTGGCCTCGAGCACGCGCTGCGCCGATCGGCGCACCGACCACGCATCGGACGTCGCGTAGTAGTCGTCGAGAAAGCTGCGCACGGCGGCGGCACTGGCCACCTGGCTGACGCGGCTCGAGCCGATGCCGTCGGCCAGGGCCACGGCGATGCCCTTGGACATGCGCTGCGCGCCCTCGGGCAGCATCGCACCGTGGAAGTCCTGGTTGACGGCCTTGTGCCCGGCCAGCGAGTGCTGGCCGAGCGTCACCCGCAGCGCGGGGCGCACCGACAGGGCCATGGAGGCAAGCGTGTGCGTCGGGGTTTCAGCGCACAACGCGCTTGGCGGCCGTCTTGTAATGCGTCGCGTACAAGGTCAGTCCGACGAAGGTCAGGCCGCCGACCAGGTTGCCCAGCACGGTCGGGATTTCGTTCCAGATCAGGTAGTCCATCAGCGTGAACTTGCCGCCCAGCATCAGGCCGGTGGGGAACAGGAACATGTTGACGATCGAATGCTCGAAGCCCATGTAGAAGAAGATCATCACCGGCATCCACATGCCGATGGCCTTGCCCGAGACGGTGGTCGACATCATGGCCGCGACCACCCCCGTCGACACCATCCAGTTGCACATCACGCCGCGGATGAACAGCGTCAGCATGCCGGCTGCACCGTGCGCCGAGTAGCCCACGGTGCGGCCTTCGCCGATGTGGCCGAGCCGCTCGCCGATCGCATTGGGCGCCTCGCTGAAGCCGAAGGTGAAGATGATCGCCATGAACACCGCCACAGTCAGTGCTCCGGCGAAGTTGCCGCAGAACACCAGGCCCCAGTTGCGCAGGACGCCTTTCCAGGTGGCGCCCGGACGCTTGTCGAGCACGGCCAGCGGTGCCAGCGTGAACACGCCGGTCAGCAGGTCGAAGCCCATCAGGTACAGCATGATGAAGCCGACCGGGAAGAGCATGGCACCGACGAGCGCGTTGCCGGTGTTGACGGTGATGCTGACGGCAAACGCGGCCGCCAGGGCCAGGATGGCACCGGCCATGTAGGAACGGATGAGCGTGTCGCGGGTCGACATCAGCAGCTTGGATTCACCGGCGTCGACCATCTTGGTCACGAATTCGGCGGGGGCGAGATAGGCCATGGAAGTCCTGGAAAACGGTCAGTCGAAAGAGGATGGGAAGGGTGCGGCGCGGCCGCGGTGTCAGTTCAGCGCGACCAGCACCTGGTCGCCTTCCACCCGCACGGCATGGGCGCGCACGGAGTGCTCGGGCGACTCCAGGCACTCGCCGCTGCGCAGGTCGAAGTGGTTCTTGTAGAGCGGCGAGGCGACGACGATGCGCTCGCCCAGGCTGCCGACCAGCCCGCGCGACAGCACGCTGGCCTGCGATTTGGGATCGACGTTGTCGATGGCGAAGAACTGCGGGGTCGGGCCGACGCGGAAGATCGCGACATGCACGCCCTCGACGAGGGCGCACACGCCGGTGTCGGGCAGGATATCGCTGGCCAGGCACACTGGCGTCCATTGGAGTGTTTCGGTGGTCATGGATGTCCTTGGGGCGTCCGGCGCTCAGGCAGGGGTGGCGTCGGCGCGCTCTTCGGCACGGGCAGGGCGGATCTGGCCGCGCTCTTCGACGAACACGATGTGCTCGTCACGCTTGTCGCTGTTGACGAAGGAGCGAAAGCGCTGCCGCGTCACCGGGTCGTTGACGGCGGTCTTCCACTCGCACTGGTAGGTCTCGACCACGTGCTGCATCTGCGCCTCGAGCTCTGCGCCCAGGCCCAGCCTGTCCTCGATCAACACGTCCTTCAGGTAGTCCAGGCCGCCTTCGAGGTTGTCGCGCCAGGTGCTGGTGCGCTGCAGCCGGTCGGCCGTGCGCACGTAGAACATGAGGAAGCGGTCGACCAGCCGGATCAACGCGTCCTTGGTGAGGTCGGAGGCGATCAGTTCGGCATGGCGCGGCTTCATGCCGCCGTTGCCGCAGACGTAGAGGTTCCAACCCTTTTCGGTGGCGATGATGCCGACGTCCTTGCCCTGCGCCTCGGCGCACTCGCGGGTGCAGCCCGACACGCCGAACTTGATCTTGTGCGGTGCCCGCAGGCCCTTGTAGCGATTCTCCAGTTCGACGGCCATGCCCATGCTGTCGTCCACGCCGTAGCGGCACCAGGTCGAGCCCACGCAGCTCTTCACGGTGCGCAGCGACTTGCCATATGCATGGCCCGACTCGAAGCCGGCGGCAATCAGCTCTTCCCAGATCAGCGGCAACTGCTCGACGCGAGCACCGAACAGGTCGACACGCGCGCCCCCCGTGATCTTGGTGTACAGGCCGTACTTCTTGGCGACCTGGCCGACCGCGATCAGGCCATCGGCCGTGACTTCGCCGCCCGGCATGCGCGGCACCACCGAATAGCTGCCGTCCTTCTGGATATTGCCCAGGAAGTAGTCGTTGCTGTCCTGCAGGCTGGCCAGGTCCTTCTTGAGCACGAAGTCGTTCCAGCAGGACGCGAAGATGCTGGCTGCCGTCGGCTTGCAGATGTCGCAGCCCAGGCCCTTGCCGTGTTTGGCGAGCAGGTCGGCAAAGCTCCTGATCTCGCCCACGCGCACCAGGTGGTACAGCTCCTGGCGCGAATACGGGAAGTGTTCGCACAGGTGGTTGTTGACGGCCATGCCGCGCTTGGCCATCTCCATTTTCATGACTTGCGTGACCAGCGGCACGCAGCCGCCGCACGAGGCACCGGCTTTGTTGCAGGCCTTCATGTCGGCGATGGTGCAGACGCCCTCGCCGACCGCCGCGCAGATCTGGCCCTTGGAGACGTTGTTGCACGAGCAGATCTGTGCGCTGTCAGGCAACGCGTCCACGCCCAGGCCCGGCTTGGCCTTGCCGTCGCTCGACGGCAGGATCAGAAATTCGGGGTCGGCCGGCAGTGCGATGCCGTTGAGCGCCAGCTGCAGCAGGGTGCCGTATTCGGCCGCATCGCCCACCAGCACGGCGCCCAGCAGGTGCTTGCCGTCTTCGCTGACCACGATCTTCTTGTAGATCTGCTTGGGCTCGTTGATGTACTGGTACGTGCGTGCGTGCGGCGTCTTGCCATGCGCATCGCCGATGCTCGCCACGTCCACCCCCATGAGCTTGAGCTTGGTGCTCATGTCGGCGCCGGTGAACGCCGCGTCGGCCTGCCCCGCGATGTGGCGAGCCGCCACGCGGGCCATGTCGTAGCCCGGTGCCACTAGGCCGAAAGTCTGGTCGTTCCATGCGGCGCACTCGCCGATGGCGTAGACATGGTGGTCGCTGGTGCGGCAGTGGCTGTCGATGGCCACGCCACCGCGCGCGCCCAGGGCCAGAAGGCTCTGGCGCGCCAGTTCATCACGCGGGCGGATGCCCGCGGAGAACACGATCATGTCGGTTTCCAGGTACGTGCCATCGGCGAAGACCATGCGGTGCCGTGCGGTCGCGCCGTCGACGATCTCCACCGTGTTGCGGCCGGTGTGCACCTGCAGGCCCAGGGCCTCAATGCTGCCGCGCAGCGCGCGTCCACCGCCGTCGTCGACCTGCACGGCCATCAGGCGCGGTGCGAACTCGACCACATGCGTCTCCAGCCCCATGTCGCGCAGCGCCTTGGCGCATTCGAGGCCCAGCAGCCCGCCGCCCACGACCACACCGCTCCTGGAGCGCGCGCCGCACGCCTTCATGGCTTCGAGGTCTTCGATGGTGCGATAGACGAAGCAGTTCGCACGGTCGCGGCCGGGCACCGGCGGCACGAAGGCCGACGAGCCCGTGGCCAACACCAGCTTGTCGTAATGCACGACTTCGCCATCGGCCGTCGTGACCGTGTTGTCGCGCCGCTCGATGGCGACGGCCCGTGCCGCCAGCCGCAGCGTGAAGCCGCTGCGCTCGAAGAAGCCGGGTTCGACCAGCGACAGGTCTTCGGCCGTCTTGCCGGAAAAGAACTCCGACAGATGGACGCGGTCGTAGGCCGGACGTGGCTCTTCGCAGAGCACAGTGACCTGCGCGTCGGCGACGCCGAGTTCGTGGAGTTGCTCTAGGAATTTGTGGCCCACCATACCGTGGCCAATGACTGCAATTTTCATTTCGTGGTCCTGCACGCAACCGTTCTCATGGGGTGCTGACCAGTGCTGGCGGTGCCGGTCGTGAAGACGGCAGCAGCAGCGATGGCCCCCCGCTGGACGGAAGCGAATCGGGTTGGAACAGACGAACCGTCGGCACGGTGGCCTTCGGTTCGCTCGGATCCCGCCGTCATTAGCGGAGGCACTGGGGTCCGCGGCGACGGTGCCGACGGAACAGTGAGAGGTATCAAGCAACATCCATGCCGGGGGATTTGCGTGCTCCGGGGGTGCTTTCGCACCGGATTGCACCGCGAACGGGCCAACTTCCACTTCGCGGCCCACCACCACGCCCGATTTGGTGCGAATCGACCCGGTGCGCGCACGGAGGCGCTGACCCCACGCGGCCTTGTCCTGCCCGCGCGCGCAGGCGGCCGCGCTACGCTGAGGTGCCGCCAGGCCAGGCACCCTCTTGCGCCTCCGCGCCCTCCTCCCTCATAGCCCCTACCCCTTTCATCCATGCGCAATGCAATCGATTTCAGTTCCTGGCAAGGCGTTCTGTCCACCTTGCTCGGACTCATCGTGGTCTCCCTGGTGGCGGTGGGCATCCGCCTGCTGGTGATGCAACATGTGCAACAACGGCGAGAACGCCAGAACCGGCAGATCAACGAGCGACTCAAGACGCTGATCGCTGCCTACAAGACGCTGGGCGGCTCCTTCACCGGCGACCTGGCGGTCGACCCGAGCCATCTGCGGTCGGTGCGCGAACTGGAGGCGTTGCGCGCCAAGGCCGACGCTGCCGTCGCCGCGCTCGATGGCGCAGAGATGGCCGCCGACCTGTCGGTGCCGGTCGAGCCGCCGGCCGTCCAAGGCGCCACCTCTGAGCGGCGACGTCGCATCCGCGATGCGGTGGAGGCTGCGCTGTCCGACGTCATCCTGCTGGGCACGCAGGAGCAGGTGCGCATGGCTGCGTTGGCAGCGAGCGACATGGTGGCCGGCCGCGCCATCGAGACCGCGGCGCTGGTCGCGTCATTGCGAACCTTCATCCGCGACGTGCTGGACCTGGAAGCCATTCCCGGCGACATCGCCGTTCCGAACCAGGGGCCACTGCGCGTTGCGGCTTCCGGGGGCCGCTCAGGCGCAGGAGGAGGTCAAGGTGCGGGCAGGTCGGGCCAGGGAGGAGGAGGTGGTGGCGGCGCTGGTGGGGTCGGGGGTGGCACGATGCTGGGCGCAGGCATGCATCACGCCGCGGTTCGCGAGGATGCGGATCCGCCCACTGGAGGTGGGTGATCGCCGCCGGTCACATCAGAGCAACTTCCGATAGACAACGAAGCCCGGCTTGTCCGCAATCTTGTCGTACAGCTTCATGGCGGTCGCGTTGGACTCGTGCGTTTGCCAGTACACGCGGCTGGAGCCTTCGGCCGCAGCACGGCAATAGACCTCATGGATCAATGCCCTTGCCACGCCTTGCCCTCTGGCGGCCTCGCTGGTGAACACGTCCTGTAGGTAGCACGTCGGGTTGGCCTGGATGGTGCTGCGATGAAAGAGGTAATGCGCGAGACCCAGAATCTCGCCGCCCCGGTCCGCGACCAACGCATGCATGGGCTCGGAGGCGTCGAAGAAACGCGCCCAGGTCAGCTCCGTGAGGGCGGCCGGCAAGGCCGTTTCGCCCTGCCGGCCATAGAAGCTGTTGTAGCCATTCCAGAGGACCTTCCAGGCGTCGAAGTCTTTGCGGTCTGCGGATCGAATGCGCACATCTGCGTTCATGGGTCGCTTGGAAATATCGGCTCCGGCGAAATGCCGGTCTCTGGCCGGGATGCACATGATCGCTCTTTCTCTCAACGCGCGCCGGCGCGAACACACGCGGGGCTGATGGACCGGTCACGATTTCTCGTTGCGGCGAACTTTGCAGGTTATTCGCTCAGTTGCACATAAGTGGCCAATAGCCGACTCTTGGCGACCACACCGATCAGTACCGGGCGAGCCTGGTTCTCGATGACTGGCAGACGCTCACCCCGGTGTTCCATGAAGCGCTGCAGCGCCTGTCCAAGGTCCATATCCGCAGTGATGGGCGAGATGTCTTGCGCCATCAGGTCCACCGCTTGCCTCTCCGACAAACCCGCGGTGCCGCCCGCAGCGGTCAGCGCCTTCAGCGGGACGACCCCAAGGTAAACCCCGGCTTCGTCCACAACATAGAGATACTTCACGGGAAACTGCAAGAAAAGCTTTCCCATCTCGGCCAAGCCGGCGTCGGGCAGGACCACGGTTTGTGCCGGCTCGATCAGGTCACGGACAGACAGCGTGCGCAGCCGCAAACGCTCGTTCTGTTGTCGGCGACGCATCAGCGTGATGTCGTACATCGAGCCGGCGTTGGCCGAGCGCGCCACGAAATAGGTCACCACGCTGGCGGCCATCAGCGGCAGCATCACCTGGTAGCTCAACGTCATTTCGAAAATCATCAGGATCGCCATGAGCGGCGCCTGGGTCGCGCCCGCAAGGAACGCACCCATGCCGACGATGGCATAGGCAAATGGCTGGGCGGAGGCGTCGGGAAAAACGGCGTGCACGCCGGTGCCGAACAACGCGCCGATCATGCAACCGAAAAACAGCGCCGGCGTGAATACACCCCCCACCGCCCCGGAGCCGGCAGTGGCGAACGTGGCGAGCGCCTTGGCGGCCAACAGCCCCATCATCAGGCCCCAGGACCATGGCGAGTGCAGCACGCTGCTGACGACGCTGTAGCCATTGCCCCACACCTCGGGCATCGGCACGGAAATCACGCCGACCACCAATCCACCGAGTGCCAACCGCCACGGAAGGGCGACAGGCAGGCGGGCAAAAGCTTTTCGGCTGGCGGCCAGGCCACGCAGGAACAGCGCTGCCGCACCGCCCAGCAACACCCCCAGCAGCGCGAACAGCAGCACCTCGGCTCCAGCGACCGCGGGAAACGGCGGCATCTCGTACACGGGCTGGTAGCCGGGTAAAGCGCGCATCACGATGTTGGCCACGACGGCAGCCACGATGATGGGGCCGACGCTCTCCATGGCGATGGAGCCGAGAACAATTTCGGCGACAAAAAACGCACCGGCAATGGGCGCGTTATAGGCTGCGGTCAGGCCCGCGGCCGCGCCACAGCCCACCAACAAGCGCAGCCGCTCGCCAGGAAACTTGAACCATCTGCCCAGCAGCGAGGTGCCGAGGGCGGACAACTGCACCATCGAGCCTTCGCGGCCAATCGAGCCACCGCTGGCGATGCTGACGAGCGAGGAAGCGCTGCGTATGAGCGTCTGCGCCAACGGAATACGGCCGTCGCCCAGCACGATGGCTTCCATGTAGTCCGAGGTTGCCTTCTGCACCGTGGCGCGCCGGGCGAGCAACAGCAACAGCCCAGCGATCAGCCCGCCGCAGGTTGGAATCAAAACGCGCTCCCAGGGCGGCAAGCTCCGGGCCAGCGCAACCAGGCCATCGCCTGGCCCGAAAAGCGTAGCATGGACCAGGTGCAGGGCAAGACGGAACAACTCGGTGGCCAGCGCGCCCACCACACCTGCCACGATGGCCCACAGCAAAGTCGATTGCCATTCGGCGATGCGAAACCACTTCTGAAGTGCTGTGCGGGCCGTGAGCAGTCGAGGGATGCGCAGCGTCATGTGGCGGACATTACGAAAGGGGTTGTGCAAGCGCACGGCCCGCGAGTCTGCGCATCAATGTACAGACGATGTTAGTTCAGGGCGGTCCGGCAATTCAGCTGGCTGAGTCAACCTCAACGTCCTGAAGAAGTCACCGCCCCCATCGCACGGCCCTCATACGCCAACAGGATCAGCGGCTTCGCTGCATCCAGATCGGACTGCGACGCAAGGGACAATTCCAGGTCGCCAGTTCCCCAATGGCCTTGCTGCCTGACATCCCGACCGTTCAACGGCAGCGGCAGCACCTGATCTGGGTCGACGTGCAGGTACAGAAGCAACCGCGCCTTCTGCGGCACCACCGTAGCAAAGTTCTTCAGGCGCTTGAAGGCCACGTACAACTTCAGCTCCTTGCGTTGCACGTCGTCGCCCAGCGAGAGCACATGCCCCTCCAGCGACGCCATCAGTTCGCCCAAATGCGGCGCAAGCAAGGGCATCCATTCGGCAAACGATCGGTCTCCCGTAATCGGCTTCGCCGCACCAGCCTCAACGGGCATCGCCTTCGGGACCTTTGCCGTTTTGGCCACCGGCGCACGGCCGCCGTTCGCACTGGTGGCGTTGGCCAGTTCCAGCAGGAGCAGCTCTTCGCCAAAGCGCCGGTATCGGATCAGCTCGACGTTGCGGTTGATCTGCTGGACCGCATGGCCGTCGTACTTGGTGAAGTCGGCCGCGATGCACACCAGGCGCGGCGCCGTCCAGTCAATGGCATCGGCTGCGGGCTTGCCCAGCTTGTCCATCACCAGCAGCTTGAACTCGGCCTGGTGGTCCATCAGCCAGTCCAGGTAGAACAAGCCCTGGTTGATGACGTTCTCTCCGACCGATCGCTTGTATTCCAGGATCACCGGGCAGTTGTTTTCGTCCAGGCCCAGCGAGTCGATGCGGCCCGCGTGGGTCTTGCCGGTGGAGTACTCGGTGGCCAGGAAGCGGATGCCGAGCAGAGTGTCGAGGTTGGACTCGATCAGGGTCTGGAGTGGCTTCTCGAGGTCAGAGGCGTCGCCTTGCAGTTCGAAGGCGCGGCCGGATTGGAGGCGGAAGAGTTTGATGTCGCTCATGGCAGATCGCAGCGTAGAAGTCGTTCATCGGGAGCTCCATTGTGTCTACAGCGTCGACACAATTGCCGCGTCAGGAAAAGCCTCTGCGAATCAGGCCACTTCAGCTCGAAGGCTGGCGTTGCTTACGGGGTGCCGTGGCAAGGTTCCTGCCGGTGGACGTGGCAGCCGACGCGGCGATGCCGTGATCGCGGCAGTAGCTGAGCACCATGACTTCGAGCATGGACGCAACGCTGCGTCTCTCCGCCTCCGCGACAGCCGACAGCGCGGCCTTCACATCGGGAGGCACTCTTGCGCTGACAACCTCAAGTCTTCGTTACAGCCAAGGCAGGACTCCTGTGTGAAAAACGCTAGCGTTTTGCAACGGTAGCTCAACCCGTATCTATTTTTTCTTGGTGATCAGATATATGAAGCGGGTCAACGAGCGGGACGTGTCGGCGGCGCTCCGCAACACCCCTTCACCAGTCAGGTCTTGAAACCGACACAAAAGCCCGTATCATTAGCACTCGCTGGAGCAGAGTGCTAACAAGCTGCTCGCTTCAAGTGGATGGCAGCCCGCCAGCAGGCGTGGCACCAGAAAACAACCCCCGTTTTATCCTGGAGATGCAATGAACCTTCGTCCTTTGGCCGATCGCGTGATCGTCAAGCGTATTGACAGCGAAACCAAGACCGCCTCCGGCATCGTCATCCCCGACGCGGCCGCCGAGAAGCCCGATCAGGGCGAAGTCCTGGCCGTGGGCCCGGGCAAGCGCAACGACAAGGGCGAACTGGCCGCACTGACCGTGAAGATCGGTGACCGCGTCCTGTTCGGCAAGTACAGCGGCCAGACCGTCAAGGTCGGCGGTGACGAGTTGCTCGTCATGAAGGAAGACGACCTGTTCGCAGTCGTCGAGAAGTAAAACCCAACTGAATTCGGAGAATCAACATGGCAGCAAAAGACGTAGTCTTCGGCGGTGAAGCCCGCGCACGCATGGTCGAGGGTGTCAACATCCTGGCCAACGCAGTCAAAGTGACCCTGGGCCCCAAGGGCCGCAACGTGGTGCTCGAGCGTTCGTTCGGCGCCCCCACGGTGACCAAGGACGGTGTGTCCGTCGCCAAGGAAATCGAACTCAAGGACAAGCTGCAGAACATGGGCGCCCAGCTCGTGAAGGAAGTGGCCTCCAAGACCAGCGACAACGCTGGTGACGGCACCACGACCGCCACGGTCCTGGCCCAGGCCATCGTTCGCGAAGGCTTCAAGTACGTGGCCGCGGGCATCAACCCGATGGACCTCAAGCGCGGCATCGACAAGGCTGTCACGGCCCTGGTCGCCGAGCTGAAGAAGGCTTCCAAGCCCACCACGACGTCCAAGGAAATCGCTCAAGTCGGCTCGATCTCGGCCAACAGCGACGAAACCATCGGCAAGCTCATCGCTGACGCGATGGACAAGGTCGGCAAGGAAGGCGTGATCACCGTCGAAGACGGCAAGTCGCTCGACAGCGAACTCGACGTCGTCGAAGGCATGCAGTTCGACCGCGGCTACCTGTCGCCCTACTTCATCAACAACCCGGAAAAGCAATCGGCGATTCTAGACAACCCCTTCGTGCTGCTCTACGACAAGAAGATCAGCAACATCCGTGACCTGCTCCCCACGCTGGAACAAGTCGCGAAGTCGGGCCGTCCGCTGCTGATCATTGCCGAAGAAGTCGAAGGCGAAGCCCTGGCCACGCTGGTCGTGAACACGATCCGCGGCATCCTGAAGGTTGTTGCCGTCAAGGCCCCTGGCTTCGGCGACCGCCGCAAGGCCATGCTGGAAGACATCGCCATCCTGACGGGCGGCAAGGTCATCGCCGAAGAAGTCGGCCTGACGCTCGAGAAGGTCACGCTGGCTGACCTGGGCCAGGCACAACGCATCGAAGTGGGCAAGGAAAACACGATCATCATCGACGGCGCTGGCGCTGCCGGTGACATCGAAGCCCGCGTCAAGCAAGTGCGCGTGCAGATCGAAGAAGCTTCGAGCGACTACGACCGTGAAAAGCTGCAAGAACGCGTGGCCAAGCTGGCCGGCGGCGTTGCAGTGATCAAGGTCGGCGCTGCCACCGAAGTCGAAATGAAGGAAAAGAAGGCTCGCGTCGAAGACGCCCTGCACGCCACCCGCGCTGCAGTGGAAGAAGGCGTTGTGGCTGGCGGCGGCGTGGCACTGCTGCGCGCCAAGCAAGCCGTGGGCGACTCGATCAAGGGCGACAACGCCGATCAAGACGCCGGCATCAAGCTGGTGCTCAAGGCCGTCGAAGCGCCTCTGCGCGAAATCGTGAACAACGCTGGCGGTGAAGCTTCGGTGGTCGTGAACGCGGTGTTGGCCGGCAAGGGCAACTACGGCTTCAACGCTGCCAACGACACGTACGGCGACATGCTCGAACTGGGCATCCTGGACCCGACGAAGGTCACCCGCACCGCACTGCAGAACGCAGCTTCGGTCGCCTCGCTGCTGCTGACGACCGAAGCCATGGTCGCCGAAGCACCGAAGGACGAAGCCGGCGCTGGCGGCGGCATGCCTGACATGGGTGGCATGGGCGGCATGGGCGGCATGGGCATGTAATCTGGCTCGCCCCCACGCTGCGCGGCACTTCATGTCCGCGGTGTTCCACGACAAGAGGGGCGAATCTGGTTTCACGAAAAGCTCTGCAGCGAAAGCTGCAGGGCTTTTTTCATGGGGCGATCGTCTTCATCAGTTCATCGTCGATGGCCATGGCGCGCACACGCGCTTCGCGCTCAAGGATCGGCTGCACATAGCGTTCGAAAGCCGGGCGCTTCTCGATACTGCCGGTCCGAAAACCGAAAGCCAAGGCGGCTACGAGGTACAGATCGGCGGCGCTGAACTGGTCGCCGCACAGATAGGGCCGCGCTTGCGTCAGCGCGATCTCTAGGGTGTCCATCACCTGGTCGTAGCTGCCATAACCCACCTGCGTGGCTTTGTCCGGCGGCGCCAGCAATCCAAGGCTCTTGCCCATGAAGGCCGCCTCCATCGGCGCGGCGGCGAAGAACAGCCAGCGGTAGTACGCGCCGCGCGCCGCGCTCCCAGGCGCAGGTGCCAGCTTCTTTTCCGGGAACAGATCGGCCAGGTACGCGCAGATGGCCGCCTGCTCGGTGACGACGGTGTCGCCGTGCCGCAGCGCAGGCACCTTGCCCATCGGGTTGATGGCGAGGTAGGCGTCTGCCTTCATGCTGGTGCCGTAGTCGAGCACCACGGTCTCGTAGGTGGCACCACATTCCTCGAGCATCCAGCGCACCGTGCGGCCGCGGGACATGGGGTGGGTATAGAACGTCAGGGGTTGGGTCACGTCAGCTTCCTTGGTGTGGTTGTGAAGCTGCAGCGTAGGCCCCCGCGGTGTCAGAAACTGTCAGTAGTCGAGGTCGTAGCCCAGTTGGTCGCGCCAGCGCTGGATCAGCACATGCCGATGGGCGGGATAGCGCGCTCCGGTGACGTGCAGGTCCGCCACGCGATCTGCTCGAAAGTGCCGAAAGTCCTGCCGCAATTCACACCAGGCGGCCAGCACCCGCGAGGTGTCGAAGAAGCCCATGGCAAATGGCCAGACGGTTCGACAGGTGGCATGGCCGTCGGCATCGAGATAGTCCAGCCGCACGGCCTCCTCGGCGCGAATGGCCCTGCGCAGCGCGGGTAGCCAGGGCTCCGGCAAGGTGGCGCGGGCGGACGGCGGCACCAGCAGGCCGCTGGTCTCGACGGCCAGGCGCAGACGCTGCGGCAGGGTGGCGCTGATGCGATGCAGGGCGTTGCGGGCGGCGGCGGCCAGTTCCGGATCGGCCTGCCGCATCACCCAGTTCGCGCCCAGTACCAGGGCTTCGATTTCGTCCTCTCCGAACATCAGCGGCGGCAGCGTGAAGCCGGGGCGCAACTGGTAGCCGATGCCGGCCTCGCCATCGATCTGCGCGCCTTGTTCGCGCAGCGTGGCCACATCCCGGTACAGCGTGCGGCGACTGATCTGCAGACTGTCGGCCAGGATGTCCGCACTGACCGGCTGCCGGTGGCCGCGCAGCACCTCCAGCAGTTGCAGCAAACGGGCTGCCCGGCTCATCGGGCAGAGCAGTCAAGTGGATTCATGACTCGATCAGTCCAGCTGGAAAGCAAACACAGCGCCCTTGCCCTGCCGGGGAATGAGCCGGATGTCGCTGTCGTGCAGTTGCAGGATCCGGCGCACGATCATCAGGCCGAGGCCGCCGTTGCGGCTGCCCGAGGTCGCGAACGCGGGGCGCGTGAAGATCACGGGCTGCAGTTCACTCGGAATGCCCGGGCCGGTGTCGCTGACCTCCACGCGCACGCCCTCCTTGCCCTGCCGCAAGGTCACCACGATCTCGCCGCCCGCAGGCGTGTGCCGAATGGCGTTGTCCAGCAGGTTGGTGAGCACGCGCTCGATCATGCCCAGGTCGGCAGTGACGACCGGCAGACCCGATGCAATGTCGGCGACCAGGCGCTGTCGGCGCGCTTCGGCTGCCAGCTCGAACTTCTGGAACACATCCTGCACGAGGTCCGCCAGCGCGAAGCTCTCCTTGTCGGGCTTGACCACGCCATATTCGAGGCGCGCGAGTTCGAACAGCTCCTGCGCCAGCCGCCCCACCTTGCGGCTCTGACCCAGCGCGATGTCGAGGTAGCGCCGCCGCTCGTCGGGCGTCAGCGTGTCGGCCTTCATCTGCAGCGTCTCCAGGTAGCCGTGCAGCGAGGTCAGCGGCGTACGCAGGTCATGAGAAATGTTGGCGAAGAGTTCGCGTCGCTGCTGGTCTTGTGCGGTCAGTTCCCGCCATTGCTCCGCAATGCGCTGCGTGAGCTGCGCAAAGGCGTGCGCCAGCGTTGCGACCTCACCCGTCGCGTGGGCCGACGGCACCGCGAGCGGCTGTTCCAGCGCGGCGGCATTGCCGGCGTCGAAGCCGCGCATCGCATCGGTGAGCTGGTGCAGCGGTCGCGTGATCCAGTAGAAGGCCGCCAACCCGGCCAGAAGACCCAGCAGCACCACCAACGCCATCGACCACAGCGTGGTTCGCAGAACGCTGTCGACCGACAGGTTGGCCGACAGGGCTTCACGGTCTTCGCCGGAGAGCACCACGTAGACATAGCCCGCATCGCGGCCGTCGACCTTCAGTGGCGCAGCGCTGAACACCTTGGGCGTGCCGTCGCCGCGCGGGTCGTCGCCGAGGATGGGCAGCGGTGCGCCTGCGAGCAGCCGACGCACCGGTGCCAAATCGACCCGCTCACGCCGGATGTGCCCGGGTGGCGCAGCCTGCGCCTGAATCGCTCCGTCGGCGCCGAGCAGGTAGACCTCCACACTCGGATTGACCGCCATCAATTTGTCGAAGAGTCCATGCACGGCATCGGCATTGAGTCCACCGCCCTGCATCAGCGCGGTGTCGCCCGCAATGTGCGCCGCCAGCCCGAGCGACAGGCGCTGGGTCACTTCCTGCTCATGGCGGCCACTGGCCCTCACCTGGAGCCAGGCCGACACCCCGCTGCACACGAGCAGCAGCACCGCGAACACCACCGACAGACGCCGCGACAGGCTCGCACGCCAGAAGTTCATGGCGCCTCCTCACTGGCATCTGCCGTCGGCGAGCCCAGCTTGTAGCCACGCCCCCAGACCGTCAGGATGTGGCTCGGCTCGGCCGGATTGGCTTCGATCTTGGTCCGCAACCGGTTGATGTGCGTGTTCACGGTGTGCTCGTAGCCGTCATGCTGGTAACCCCATACCTGATTGAGCAGGTCCAGCCGCGAAAACACCTTGCCGGGGTGCCGCGCAAAGAAGTAAAGCAGGTCGAATTCGCGCGGGGTCAGCTCGATCAAACGCCCGTCGACGCGCGCCTCTCGCGCCAACGGGTCGATCGCCAGGTTCGCCACTTCCAGCAGGCCCGAGGCCATGCGCGCATGGCGTGCCATGGCCTCGGTGCGACGCAGCAGTGCGCGCACCCGCGCCACCAGTTCCAGCACCGAGAAGGGCTTGGCCAGGTAGTCGTCGGCACCCAGCTCTAGGCCCAGGATGCGGTGCACCTCGCTGGAACGTGCACTGGTGATGATGATGGGTGTGTAGCGCGTCATGGCACGGGCGCGGCGGCAGATCTCCAGTCCATCGACGCCCGGCAGCATCAGGTCGAGCACCAGCGCATCCCAGCTGCCGCGCTCCAGTTCACGCACCCCAGCGTGACCGTCGGGCGCATGCGTCACCGCATAGCCTTCGTCGTGCAGGTGCATGCGCAGGAGTTCGGCGATGTGGGCATCGTCCTCGACGATCAGAACGCGTTTGGGGGATTCCATGGTCTGCGCATTGTGCGGCGATCCAGGCCGCAGAGTTATCACGAATCATTGAACTCTTCGTGATGAAACGGCGACCGACGGCGCTCAACAATCCGCTCCATGCCAAGCAAGCACTCATCACCGAAGCCCACGCCGATCCATCCGGCCTGGATGCGTATCACCCACTGGCTCAATGCGCTGGCCGTGCTGGTGCTGGTGACCAGTGGCTGGCGCATCTACAACGCGGCGCCCTTCTTCTCCTTCAACATCCCGTCGACGATCACGCTCGGCGGCTGGCTGGGTGGCGCACTGCAATGGCACTTCGCCGCCATGTGGCTGCTGGGTGCCAACGGCCTGATCTACCTGACGCTGAACATCGCGAGCGGTCGCCTCTTGGCCAGGTTCTTCCCGCTGTCGATCGCCGGCATCTGGCACGACGCGGTCGCAGCATTGCACGGCAGGCTTTCCCACGCCGACCCGCGCCACTACAACAGCGTGCAGCGCTTCGCCTACCTGTTCGTGATGCTCGACATCGTGTTGCTGGTGCTCTCGGGCCTGGTGCTCTGGAAGTCGGTGCAGTTTCCCGTGCTGCGCGACCTGCTCGGCGGCTACGACTTCGCACGGCGCATCCACTTCTTCGCCATGGCCGGCCTCGTCGCCTTTGTCGTGGTGCACCTGGCGATGGTTGCGCTCGTGCCGCGAACCCTGCTTTCCATGCTCGACGGCCGCACACCAAGGACCCTCTCATGAAGCTCTTCAAACGCCCGTCCCTGGTCGGTATCGATGCCGACGCAGCCCTCTGCGAAGCCCGCAAACTCATCGCCCGCAAGGTCGAGCAACCGGCACGCCGCGCCTTTCTGCAACGCTCGCTGAGCCTGGGTGGCCTGTCGATGCTCACGGGCTGCAGCATCAGCGACAACGCCAGCGTCGAGGCCGCACTCAGCCGGATCTCGCGCATCAACGACGAGGTGCAGGGCTGGCTGTTCGACCCCTCCAAACTGGCACCGACCTACCCCGAGTCGATGATCACGCGTCCCTTCCCGTTCAACGCCTACTACGGCGAGAGCGAAGTCCGCCAGGTCGACGAAGCGACCTACCGACTGGAGGTGACAGGCCTGGTGGCGGACAAGCGCAGTTGGCGGCTTGAGGAACTGCGCGCCATGGCCCAGCAGGACCAGGTCACCCGTCACATCTGCGTCGAAGGCTGGAGCGCCATCGGCAAGTGGGGTGGCGTGCCTTTCGGTGACTTCCTGCGGCGCATTGGCGCCGATACACAGGCGAAGTACGTCGGATTCAAGTGCGCAGATGACTACTACACCAGCATCGACATGGCCACCGCGCTGCACCCGCAGACGCTGCTCGCGCTGAGCTACGACGGGCAGCCGCTGCCGCCGAAGTACGGCTTCCCGATGAAGCTACGCATGCCTACGAAGCTGGGCTACAAGAATCCAAAACACATCCAGGCGGTGTTCGTGAGCAACACCTACTCTGGCGGCTACTGGGAAGACCAGGGCTACAACTGGTTCGGCGGCAGTTGAGCCCACGGGCTCAACGCTGTTGAAACGAAAGGCCGTGTTCATGTCGAACCGCGCCCCTCTCTGAAATCACTCGAAGGAAACCGAAATGAACAAGCTCTCTGCCACCCTCCTCGCCACCTGCATGGCCATCGGCTCCGTCTCGGCTTTTGCCGCCGACGACATGATGAAGAAGGACACCATGAGCAAGGACGCCATGGCCAAGGACGGCATGAAGAAGGACGCCATGGCGCAGGACGGGATGAAGAAGGATGCCATGGGCAAGGACTCGATGGCGAAGGACGGTATGGCCAAGGACGGTATGGCCAAGGACAGCATGGCCAAGGACGGCATGAAGAAGTAGGCCAAGGCCTCCGGCTGCACGCACGGCCATCGTGCCCGGTACAAAGACCGAGGTCCCGTTGTGGTCAGCGTGCATCGGCATGGGTCCGCCAGGGCCAAGAACATCAACAATGCGACACACACTGCAAGGAAGGCTCCGCCTCATGACACGCCCCACTTCCAAGGCCGACACCATCGCGGCCGCAACCCCGTGGGCGGCGCTGACCCGCCGCCCGGTGCTGGCACTGTTCGCTCTCGTGGCGGGCGCTGCCGTGTGGCACGCCGTGCCCTCGGTCGCGGCTGAAGCAGCCGTGGTGATTCCCGCACCGGCTGACGACATTGCCGCGGCCTCGGTGTCCGGCCCGCAGACCGCCGTGTTCGCGGGCGGCTGCTTCTGGGGTGTCCAGGGCGTGTTCCAGCACGTCAAGGGTGTGCGCAATGCCGTCTCGGGCTATGCAGGCGGCAACGCGTCATCGGCCCAATACGACGCGGTGGGCATGGGCAATACCGGTCATGCGGAAGCCGTGCGCATCACCTTCGACCCCAAGCAGGTCAGCTACGGCCGGCTGCTGCAGATCTATTTCTCGGTGGCGCACAATCCGACCGAACTGAACCGCCAGGGTCCGGACACCGGCACGCAGTACCGCTCCACCGTGTTCCCCGTTGATGCCGACCAGCAACGTGTGGCAAAAAACTATATTGCGCAGCTCGACAAGAGCAAGGTGTTCGGCAAACCGATTGCCACCACGCTGGAAACCGGCAAGACCTTTTACGCGGCCGAGGCCTATCACCAGGACTTCCTCACGCGCCATCCCGACCACCCTTACATCGTGATCAACGACCTGCCGAAGGTGGACAACCTGAAGAAGGTGTTTCCATCGGATTACCGGGCGCAGCCCGCACTGGTCGGCGGCAACGCGTAGAGCGCGCCGCGTCTGCTTCAGCCTGCGAAGAAGGGCTGGAGCACCGGATAGAGCGCGTGAAAGCGCGCATGCCGCGCACGGTGCGCCGCTGCCTGTGCCGCATCAGGCCCGAAGCGCTGGCGCAGCGCGGGCTGTTGGCACACCTGTGCGATGTCGCCGCCGTCCGCCAGCCAGGCCAGGCGCGCGGCGCCCAGTGCGCCACCGGCCTCGCCGCCCTCCCCCAGCGCCAAGGGCACTTCGAGAATGTCGGCCAGCAACTGCGCCCACCACACGCTGCGTGCGCCGCCGCCCACCAGCGCCAGGTCGCCTCGCGGGCGTTCCAGCGTGTCCAGGCCATCGCGCAAGCCGAAGCTCACACCTTCCACCACGGCATAGGCGATATCGGCCGGTCCGTGCGCGTGCGTCAATCCGAACAGCAGGCCCTGCGCCTGCGCGTCGTTGTGGGGAGAGCGCTCACCGGACAGGTAGGGCAGGAACAGCGGCGCCTGTGCGCGCGCAGCCGGGTCGAGCGTGGCCGCAGCGGCGAGCAGCGTCGCCTCATCCGTGAGGCCGAAGCTGCGCGCCGCCCAGGTCACCGCACTCGCGGCGGAAAGCATCACGGACATCTGGTGCCAGCGGCCAGGCAGCGCATGACAGAAAGCGTGCACGGCCTGCGCTGGGTTGGGCGCAAAGGCCGCACCGCAGATGAAGATGACGCCCGACGTGCCGAGCGAGACAAAGCCCTGCCCCGCCTCCACCAGCCCCATGCCCACCGCGCTCGCCGCGTTGTCGCCCGCACCGCCGGCGATGCACACGTCGGCGCCCAGGCTCCAGCGCTGTGCCAGCGCGCGCTTGAGGGTGGCCGACGGCGCGCTACCTTCGACCAGGCGAGGCATGTGCGCGCGCGTGAGGCCGGTGACAGCCAGGAGTTCGTCAGACCAGTCGCGCCGCGCCACGTCGAGCCACAACGTGCCGGCGGCATCGGACATGTCGCTGACCGCTTCGCCGCTGAGCATGAAGCGCAGCCAGTCCTTGGGCAGCAGCACCTTGTCGATGCACGCGAACACCTCGGGCTCGTGCGTGCGCACCCACATCAGCTTGGGCGCCGTGAAACCCGGCATCGCGAGATTGCCAGCGATGTCGGCGAGCCGAGGCACGGCGGCGGTGAGCTCGGCACACTGCGCGGCGCTGCGGCCGTCGTTCCAGAGAATGGCCGGGCGCAGCACCTCGCCCTTCGCGTCGAGCAGCACGGCGCCGTGCATCTGGCCCGACAGGCCAATGCCCCGCACGGCGGCCAATGCATCGCCGTGCGCGGCGCGCAGGCTGCGCATCACTTCGTCGAGCGCCAGCCACCACTGCGACGGCGCCTGCTCCGACCACAGCGGTTGCGGCCGACTCACGCTGAGCGACGCGCGCGCCACGCCGACGATGCGGTGATCGTCGGCCAGCAACAGGCCCTTGAGTTCCGATGTGCCGAGGTCCAGTCCCAGATACATGCATTGCTCCTGCGCGACGCCGGGGCACCGCGCCTGCGGGTCAGTGGGCGCCGCCGAAGCGGCTGTTGGCCTGCTTGCGGAATTCGCTGGGCGTCATGCCCTTGATTTCGAGAAAACGGCGATTGAAGTTCGCCACGTTGTTGAAGCCGACCTGGTAGCAGATGTCGGTCACGAACTGGTCGGTCTGCATCAGCAGGTGGCACGCATTGTTGATGCGCACCTGGTTGACGAAGTCGGTGAAGCTGTTGCCCGTCGAACGCCGGAAGTAGCGGCTGAATCGGCTTTCGCTCATGCCGAGTTCGGCCGCCAGATCGGCCATGGCCAGCGGCTCGGCCAGGTTGTCGGTGATGCGGTTGACGATGCTGTTGATCTGGTCGACTTCGGCGTCGCCCTCCGCGCCCTTGATCTGCACGCTCGACAGCAGCCGGTAGTCGGTGCAGGCCGACAGGTCGGCCATGAAGTCGCAGAAGGCCGCCAGGCGCCGCAGCCCGCGTGAGGACTTCACCCGCGTCCAGTGCGCGTGCGCGCGCTCGGACAGGCCGAAGAATTCCACCCCGCGGCGCGCACGCTCGAGCAACTGGTGGACCTCCGCGAATTCCGGAATGTCCAGCGACACGCGTTCGAGCGGCTCGGCGCGAAACTGGATCACCAGGTCACGCGTGCCCACACCACCGTCGGGCGTGTCCAGAGAGATCCAGTTGTGCGGCAGCCGAGGCCCGCACAGCACCAGATGACCCGGCTGGAAGGGGCCGATCCAGTCGCCCACGAACGCCTTGCCCGAGGTGTCGGTGATGAGGTGCAGCTCGTACTCGTCGTGGCAGTGCCAGCGCGCCAGCGGGCTCGGATAGCCATGCGACAGGCAGCGCACCCAGCCGGCCTCCTCCGCCGTCTCGTAACCCAGCGAAGGCGAGCGGACATAGTCGTGCTCGACCTCGGGCTGGCGTTGGCGGGGCAGCGGCTGGGCGGTTCGGCTCATGGTCAGCTCATGACACTACCACCGTCGACGTTCAGTGTCTGCGCCGTGATGTAGCGGGCCTCGTCGCTCGCCAGGAAGACCACCGCGCCCGCCATGTCGTCGGGTGTGCCCATGCGCCCGAGCGGCACCGCCAGGCCGACCTGGCGCTTTTTCTCGCCGATGGGCAGGTTTTCGTACTTGGCGAACAACGCGTCGACGTTGGCCCACATGGGCGTATCGACCACGCCCGGCGAGATGCCGTTGACGCGGATGCCGTGGGGCGCCATGGCCAGCGCGGCGCTCTGCGTATAGCTGATGACGGCCGCCTTGGTTGCGCAATAGTGGGCGACCAGCGCCTCGCCGCGGCGCCCGGCCTGCGAGGCCAGGTTGACCACCGATGCACCCGGCGTGCCAGCTTCCACCATGTGCCGCAGCACGGCCTGCATCACGAAGAACATGCCTTTGACGTTGACGGCGAAGAGCAGGTCGAACGATGCGGTGTCAGCGTCCAGCAGCGGCGCCATATCGAACACTGCGGCGTTGTTGACCAGCGTGTGGATGGGGCCGAAGTGGGCCTGCGCCTCGGACACCAGGCGTGCGATGTCCGCCAGGTCGGTCACGTCGGCGGCAATGTACGCCAACGTGCCCGGCCGGGCGGCCACCAGCGCCTGCACGGCCTCGGGCGCCGACGGCGCACGATCGACCACGCTGCAGCGCGCGCCCTCGGCGATGCAGGCCCGCGCGATCGCCAGGCCGATGCCACCGCCGGCACCGGTCAGCAGCACATGGCGGCCGGCCAGGCGGCCCTGGGTCGCGGTTGCAGCGGGCGCGCCGGTTGAAGTCTGGAGTTGCATGGGTGTCCTTCTTCGTTGTTCAGGATTGGGAGGTGGTTCCAGCGGTGGCCACGAAGGCATCCACGCGCTGCGCGGCCCGGCGCACCGCCTCGGTCAGCCGCACGTCGCCCGCAAGGCCGCCCCACAGGACGGGATCGGCACACAGGGCAGCCACCGGATCGTCTGCCTCGCAGATGGCATGCGCCACCGCTTCGTCCATGCCTTGGTCGTGGTACGTGTAGCTCAGCGCACCGCGGTGCCAGCGCTGCAGGAACGCCAGGAACAGCGCCGGCAACATGGCCACGCTGTCGATGCTTTCGTTGCGCTGCAGGCGTTCGTGCACCGTGGGCGCGATGAAGCCGGGGATCTTGGAGAAGCCGTCCATCGCCACGCGCTGGTTGGTGTCGCGGATGGCCGGGTTGCCGAAGCGTTCGAGCACCACGTCGCGGTAGGCCGGCAGGTCGAGCGGGCTCTGCGCGCCGGGCATGGCCAGGCAAGGGATGACGTCGTCGGTCACGTAGTCGAACGCCATCGACCGGATGGCGGGCGTGTGCGTGCCCTCGTGGATGAACTGCAGGCCGATCAGCGTTCCTGCCCAGGCGATGCAACTGTGCGTGGCGTTGAGCAGGCGGATCTTGGCCTCTTCATAGGGCTGCACCGAATCGACCAGTTGCACGCCCACGCGCTCCCATGCCGGGCGGCCCGCGATGAAATCGTCCTCGATCACCCACTGGATGAAGCGCTCGGCCGTGATGGGCGCGGCGTCGGCCCACCCGGTGGCGGCCTGCACGCGCGCCGGCAGGTCCGCGGGCGAACGTGGCGTGATGCGATCGACCATTGCGTTCGGGCTGGTGGTGTGGTCACGCGCCCAGTCACGCAACGCCAGATCGCCGGTGCGCTCTATGAACTCCAGCAGCCCGCCGCGAAAGCGCTCGCCGTTGTGGCGCAAGTTGTCGCAGTTCAAAAGCGTGATCGGGCCAGCGTCGGCGGCATGCCGCGCACGCAGGATGGCGCAGACCGCGCCGTAGATCGTCTGGCCTGCCTCGCCACGCCGCGCGCGCGCCATGTCGTCAGCCAGTTCGCCTGAAGACAGGTCGAGCCGGTGTTGCGCGTCGAGGTAGTAGCCGGCTTCGGTCACGGTGAAAGACACGATGCGCGTGGCAGGGTCGGCACCGCAGGCGATCACCTCGCGCAGGCCGGGGTCGTACGCCAGCACCTTGCGGATCGCCTTGATCCGCTCGTAGCGGTACTCGCCGTCGGGCGACACCGTTTCGAGCGTGTATTGGCCGTCCTGCGCCTGCAGCGCAGCGATGACCGCGGCCATGTCGGGCCGGATGTTCGCGCCGACCAGCGACCAGCGCGTGTCGCCGACGTCGTGCAGCGCCTGCAGGTAGACGGCCTGGTGCGCGCGGTGGAAGGCGCCCAGTCCAAGGTGCAGGTTGACGAACGGACCGCTGGCATCGGCGGCGGGTACCAAAGAGGAAGTCACGTCGAAAGCTCCAGAAGGAAACGGGTCATGGCGCGCCGACGGTGCGGCCTTCGCGGTTGAACAGATGCAGCACCGACGCATCGAGCTCGACGCCCACGTCGTCGCCGGCCTGCAACGGCGTGCGTTCGTTCTGGCGTGCGATCAGCGCGATGCCGCCCACGTCGACGTGGATCAGCGTGTCGGCGCCGAGCGCCTCGATCAGCTCGACCCGGCCCGGCACGCCGGCACCATGGCCTGGATGCACGCGCAGGCCCTCGGGGCGCACGCCCAGGAAGCCGTCGTCGGGCACGCGGCCACCCGACTGGGTCGCGAATTGCGGGATCGAGCGCGCAGGCACCATGTTCATCGACGGCATGCCGATGAACTGCGCCACGAAGCGGTTGGCCGGGCGGTCGTAGAGCTCGAGCGGCGTGCCGACCTGCTCGATCAGCCCGTCCTTGAGCACCACCACGCGATCGGCCAGCGTCATCGCCTCGACCTGGTCGTGCGTCACGTAGATGGTGGTGGCGCCGAGCGCGCGGTGCAGCTTGTGGATCTCCACGCGCGTGTTGCCGCGCAAGGCCGCATCCAGGTTGGACAGCGGCTCGTCGAACAGGAAGACCTTGGGCGCACGCACGATCGCACGGCCGATGGCCACGCGCTGACGCTGGCCGCCCGACAGTTCCTTGGGCGTGCGGTCGAGGTATTGCGTGAGGTTGAGCGTCTGCGCGGCGTGGTCGACCTTCCTGCGGATCTCGTCCTTGCCGACGCCCGCCAGCTTGAGCGCGAACGACATGTTGTCGTACACGCTCATGTGCGGATAGAGCGCGTAGCTCTGGAACACCATGGCCAGATCGCGCTTGCCCGAAGGCGTGTGCGTGATGTCGCGGCCGTCGAGCAGCAGGCTGCCGCTGGTGGTCGGCTCCAGCCCGGCGATAAGCCGCAGCAGCGTCGACTTGCCGCAGCCCGAGGGGCCGACGAAGACGATGAACTCGCCCTTGCGGATTTCCAGGTCGACGCCACGGATGATCTGCGCATCGCCGAAGCTCTTGGTGATGTCCTTGAGTTGGAGGTAGGCCATTCAGTGACTCCTTGAAATCTGATCGTTGATCTGCAGCACGCCACGAGGAACATGCCAGGGCTGCCACGGAACCGGCTTTGCCGGGCCGCCGGCAGCGCCCCCGCGAGGGGGTAGGCGCAGCGACACGAAGTGCGCGAAGACTGGGGGCGTACTCATTTCACGGCGCCGAAGGTCAAGCCTTGCACCAGTTGCTTCTGGCTGAACCAGCCGAACACAACGATGGGTGCGATGGCCATCAGCGAGGCCGCGGACAGCTTGGCCCAGAACAGGCCTTCAGGGCTGGCGTAGGACGCAATCAGCGTGGCGAGCGTGCCGGCCTTGGCCGAGCTCAGGTTGAGCGCCCAGAACGATTCGTTCCAGCTCAGCACCAGGCACAGCAGACCGGTCGATGCCAGGCCGCCCACCGACAGCGGCAGCACCACGTGGCGAAACTCGGTCCAGAGGCTGGCGCCATCCATGCGGGCCGCTTCGAGAATCTCATGCGGAATGTCCTTGTAGCTCGAATAGAGCATCCAGACCATGATCGGCAGGTTCGACAGCGTGAACACCACGGTGAGCACAGTGAGCGAATCCAGCAGACCGGCGGTCTGCGCCAGCACATAGATAGGCATGAGCGCGCCCACCGCCGGCATCATCTTGGTGGACAGCATCCACATCAGGATGTCGCGTGTGCGCCGCGTGCGAAAGAAGGCCATCGAGTACGCGGCCGGCGCGGCGATCAGGAGGCCGATGAGCGTCGAGCCCAGCGCGGTGACCAGCGAGTTGCGTGCGAACAGCAGGTAGTCGCTGCGGCGCTGCACCTCGCTGAAGTTGGCCAGCGTCGGCTCGAAGATGAACAGCGGCGGCACATGGATCGCCTGCAGTTCGGTCTTGAAAGCGGTCAGGAACAGCCAGCCCAGCGGAAAGAACAGCAGCAGTGCCGCAGCCCAGGCGCCAACCGTGCGCACGCCGGTGATGAGAAGTTTGCTTTGCATCACGCGTCCTTCAGTCCAGGTTCTTGCCGACGATGCGAATGAGAAACACGGCCACGATGTTGGCCAGCACCACGGCGAACAGCGCACCCGCGGACGCCACGCCCACGTCGAAGTTCATCAGCGACTGCTTGAAGATCAGGTAGGTCAGGTTGGTGCTCTCGTTGCCTGGCCCGCCATTGGTCGTGATGGCGATCTCGGCGAACACGCTCAGCAGGAAGATCATCTCGATCATGATCACCACCGCCATGGGCCGCCCCAGGTGCGGCACCGTGAGGTAGACGAAGCGCTGCACGGCGTTGGCACCGTCCATGCGTGCGGCTTCCATCTGCTCACGGTCGAGCGACTGCAGCGAGGTGATGAAGATCAGGCAGGCAAAGGGCAGCCACTGCCACGCCACCATGACGATGACGGAGAACAGCGGCAGGTCGGTCAGCCAGTCGACCGGCGTGGCGCCGAAGGCGCGCCACAGGTCGGCCAGCACGCCGTAGATCGGGTTCATCATCATGTGCTTCCACAGCAGCGCATTGACCGCCGGCATGACGAAGAACGGTGATATCAGCAACACCCGCACGATGCCGCGCCCCGGGAAGGGCTCGTTCACCAGCAGCGCCAGCAGCACGCCCAGCACGACGGTGATGCCGATGACGCTGCCGATGAGCAGCATCGTGTTCGACACCGCCGGCCAGAAGTCCGGGTCGGTGATGAAGTAGTGGAAGTTCTCCAGGCCGACGAACGGATGCGCGCCGGGCTGCATCAGGTTGTAGTTGACGAAGGCAAAGTACAACGTCATGAGCAGCGGCACGATCATCCAGACGACGAGCGTGAGCACGGCAGGCGCCATGAGCACCCGCGGCAGGAATCGGTTCATAGCTTGTTCCCAGGACGGTCGAGAGGAGACTCCAGGATTGCCGCGGCACCGGCTTCGCCGGGCCGCAGCCGGGGGGCCTACTTGTAGTACCCGGCCTTCTTCATCTCGCGCTCGGCGGCGGTCTGCGAGGTCTTGAGCGCCTGGTCGACCGTGACCTTGCCCGACAGCGCCGCGCTCATCTGCTGGCCCACCGCCACGCCGATGGCCTGGAACTCGGGAATCGCCGCGTACTGCACACCGACGTATGGCGACTTGGGCAGCGTGCTGTCGGTGAGGTTGGCACTGTCGATGGCCTTCTTCTCTTCCTCGGCGAACTTCGCGACCTTCTGGAATTCAGGGTTGGCATAGGTCGACTTGCGCGTTCCCGTCGGCACCATGGCCCAGCCCTGCTCCTTGGCCACCAGCTGGATGTAGTCCTTGGACGTGGCCCACTTGACGAAAGTCTGTGCAGCGGCAGCCTTGGTGGAACTGGAGGGAATGGCCAGGTTCCAGGTCCACAGCCAGTTGGCACCCTTGGGCGTGACGGCCACCGGCGCTTGCGCAAAGGCGACCTTGTCGGCCACCTTCGACTGTTTCGGATCGCTGATGAAGGACGCCGCGATGGTTGCGTCCACCCACATGCCGCACTTGCCCTCGTTGAACAGCGCGAGGTTCTCGTTGAAGCTGTTGGCCGATGCGCCAGGCGGGCCGTAGTTCTTCATCAGGTCGACGTAGAAGCTGATCGCGTCTTTCCAGGGCTTGGTGTCGATCTGTGGCTTCCAGCCCATGTCGAACCACTGGCCGCCGTAGGTGTTGACCAGCGTGGTGAGGAAGGCCATGTTGTCGCCCCAGCCCGGCTTGCCGCGCAGGCACATGCCGTACACGCCGGCCTTCGGGTCGTGCATCTTGGCGGCCAGGTCCTTCACCTGCGTCCAGGTCGGCTGCGCAGGCATCTTGAAGCCAGCCTTGTCGGCCAGGTCCTTGCGGTACATGAGCATCGAGCTCTCGCCGTAGAAGGGCGCGGCGTAGAGCTTGCCTTCATTGGACAGGCCGGCGCGGATGGCGGGCAGCAGGTCGTCGACGTCGTAGGCGGCATCGGTCGCGATCGGCTGCAGCCAGCCCTTCTTCGACCAGATTGGCGCTTCGTACAGGCCGATGGTCATCACGTCGAACTGGCCACCCTTGGTGGCGATGTCCGTGGTCACGCGCTGGCGCAAGGTGCCTTCTTCGAGCACCACCCACTTGAGCTTGATGTCCGGATAGGCCTTCTCGAAGAAGGGTGTGAGCTTCTGCATCTCGATCATGTGACCGTTGTTCACGGTCGCAATCACGAGTTCGGTCGCGGCATGTGCCAGGCCTGCGACGGCGAGTGCGGCAACCAGGCCGGCTTGAACGAAACGCTTCATGAATGTCTCCTTGTCGTCAGCGACCACCGATCGCCGTGGCCGAATTCTGAAGACTCCTCGCGTCGCGTTTGGTACTCGCCCCAGCCACCTCGATACTTTCATGCACCGATTGCCTAGTGGATTCCCTTATCGGGGCAATTCAGCATGTAACCGAGCCAAAAAAAAAGGGTGGCCGAAGCCACCCCGTTGGTTGCGCGTACCGACGAATCAGCGTGGACGCAGGCGTTCCAGCAAGCCCGCCGTCGACCCATCGAGCCCGGCCACATCGCCCGAGGCCAACCGCGGCTCGATGTCGCGGGCCAGCACCTTGCCCAACTCCACGCCCCACTGGTCGAAGCTGTTGATGCCCCACACCGCACCGCTGGTGAACACGCGATGCTCATACAGGGCCAGGAAGGCGCCGAGCACCTCGGGCGTGAGTTTTTCGAAGACAAAGAACGTGCTCGGCCGGTTGCCCGGAAAGTTCTTGTGCCCGCCCGCATCGGCTTGGCCGACCATGAGCGCCTGCGCCTGGGCCAGTGCATTGGCCAGCAGTTTGGTGTGATGGCCTTCCAGCTGGTGGGTGGCGTCCCGCACCGCGACGAATTCCAGCGGCGTGACGTCGGTGCCCTGGTGCAGCATCTGGAAGTACGCATGCTGGCCGTTGGTCCCCGGCTCGCCCCACAGCACCGGCGACGTGCCGAAAGCCAGCGGCTTGCCGTTCGCGCCGACCTGCTTGCCATTGCTCTCCATCTCCAGTTGCTGCAGGTAGGCCGGCACGCGCTTCAGGGCGCTGTGGTACGGCGCAATGCTGCGCGTGGTGAAGCCATGGAAATTGCGATACCAGACGTCGAGCAGGCCCAGGCGCACCGGCAGGTTCTGCGCGAGCGGCGCGGTGCGAAAGTGTTCGTCCATGGCATGGGCGCCAGCGAGAAAGGCCCGAAAGCCCTCGGCGCCGATGGCCAGCGCAATCGGCAGGCCAATCGCCGACCAGAGCGAATAGCGCCCGCCCACCCAGTCCCAGAAACCGAAGGTCTTGTCGATGCCGAAGGCGTGCGCGGCCTCCACGTTGGTCGTCAGCGCCGCGAAGTGGCGCGCGATGTCGGTGCCACCGGACTGCGCGAACCAGCGCTTGGCCGACTGCGCGTTGGTCATGGTCTCGGCGGTCGTGAAAGTCTTCGAGGCGATCAGGAACAGCGTGTGTTCGGGCGCCAGCCCCTTGAGCACGCCGGCGAGTTCATGGCCGTCGACGTTGGAGACGAAGTGAAAGCGCTTGCCCGGTGCCACGAAATCGCCGAGCGCGAGCACCGCCATCTGCGGGCCGAGGTCGGAGCCACCGATGCCGATGTTGACCACGTCGGTGATGGTGTGGTCGCCACGCACCGCCTCGGCGTACGCCAGCATTGCGTCGAGCGTTTCATGCACCTGGGCGAGCTCGGCGCGGCGCGGCGTGTCGGCATCGGCCGGCGCACGCAGCAGCCAGTGCATCACGGCACGGTCTTCGGTGTTGTTGATGTGCTCGCCCGCGAACATGGCAGCCCGGTGCGCCTCGAGCCCCGTTTCGCGGGCCAGGGCCAGCAGCAGGTCTTCGCTCTGGGCATCGATCAGGTTCTTCGAGAGGTCGGCGAAGAGGTGCGGCGCCGACTGGCTGAAGCGCTCAAAGCGGCCAGCGTCAGCCGCGAAGGCCCGGCGCACGTCGAAGTTGCTGCCCGCGTTGTCGTAGTGGTCCTGGAGTTGCCGCCAGGCCGACGTGCGGTCGCAACTCACACGGACTCCATCAGCTTCTCGAGCTTGACCGCGTCGGCGGCGAAGGCACGGATGCCCTCGGCCAGCTTTTCGGTGGACATGGCGTCATCGTTGAGCGCAAAACGGAAGCCCGGTTCGTCCAGCTCGACCTTGTCGACTTTCTTTGCAGCCGAGGCGTTCGGGTCCAGCACGCGGCTCAGCGGCGCATCGCTGGCAGCGAGTTCGGCCAACAGGTCGGGGCTGATGGTGAGCAGGTCGCAACCCGCCAGAGCGGCGATCTGACCCACGTTGCGGAAGCTCGCGCCCATCACTTCGGTGGCGATGCCGTTCTGCTTGTAGTAGTCGTAGATTTCACGCACCGACTTCACACCGGGGTCGTTCGCGCCGGCGTTGGCAGCTTCGTCCCACTTGGCGCCCTCGGACTTCTTGTACCAGTCGTAGATGCGGCCCACGAAGGGCGAGATCAGCTTGACGCCCGCATTGCCGCAGGCCACGGCCTGCGCAAACGAGAACAACAGCGTGAGGTTGGTATGAATACCTTTTTGCTCAAGCTGACGTGCAGCCTGGATGCCTTCCCAGGTCGAGGCGATCTTGATGAGGACGCGCTTTTCAGGGTCGATGCCCTCGGCGCGATAGAGCGCGACGATGCGGTCCGCGCGCGCCACGGTGGCAGCGGTGTCGAAGCTCAGGCGTGCGTCCACTTCAGTGGACACACGGCCGGGAATGATCGACAGGATCTCGGTGCCGAAACGCACCAGCAGGCGGTCGATGACCTCGTCGACGGGCTTGCCCTTGTGCTTTTTCACACCGTCGTCGAGCAGCGGCCGGTAGTCCGGCTTCTGCACGGCTTTCAGGATCAACGACGGATTGGTCGTCGCATCCTGCGGCTTGAACTGCGCGAGTTGACGGAAGTCGCCGGTGTCGGCAACCACGGTGGTCCATTGGCGGAGGGCGTCGAGTTGGTTCATGGGAACATTATCTCGCCGGGAAACTACAAAACGTGTGGTCTCTGACTGACGGGCCTTGTGGGGCAGGGTCGCTAAGCTGGCGTTTTGAACGCCGTTCGGAGGACCTTCCCATGCCATCTCGCTTTCAGCGTGCCGCCCCGCCCGCTTCGCCTGCACCGCAACACCCCTTCGACGACCATGCCCGCAGTGCATCCATCGGCACGTTGGCGACGGCGTTCTGCATCGGCGGTGCGCTCACCCTGGTGGCGCTGGGCAGCGTGCGGACTGCCCGCGCACAGGGCAACGCCGGCCCTGCGGATGGCGCGCCGCTGATGCGCGCGCCATTGCAGGTGGTGGCGCCGGTCGACCTGAAGCGCTATGCCGGCATGTGGCACGAACAGGCACGGCTGCCCAACCGTTTCCAGGACAAGTGCACCGGCCCGGTCTCGGCCAACTACACGCCGCTGCCGGATGGAACCATCGAGGTGCGCAACCGCTGCATCCGTTCGGATGGGACCTTCAGCGAATCGGTGGGTCAGGCGCGCACCGTTCGCGTGGCCGGCCAGCCCGGCGCGGGCCGGCTGGAGGTGCGCTTTGCACCCGCCTGGCTGAGCTGGCTGCCGCTGGTGTGGGGCGACTACTGGATCCTCCGGCTGGACCGCGACTACGAGGTGGCGCTGGTCGGCACGCCGAACCGAGACTACCTCTGGGTCCTCTCGCGCGATCCGGTGCTCGACGAACGCCGCCTGGGGCTGGAGCTGGACTACGCGCGCAGCCTGGGCTTCGACATCGACAAGGTCATGCTGACCGGCCGATAGGATCGATCGTCACGTAGCGCGCGAGCTGCGTGGGTAACGAGGGCGGATGGGTGCAGTGGATGGCGTGCCATCCCGACCCGCGTGCTGCCTCGACGTTGGCCGGCACATCGTCGATGAACACGGTGTCTTCGGGCACCAGCCCGTAGCGCACCTCCATCAGTTCGTATATCTCGCGGTCGGGTTTGATGTATTTCACGTCGCCCGAGAAGACGCCGCCATCGAAGCGCTGCATGAAGCCATGCAGCCGCTCGAGGTCGCGCGCATAGGGCGCAGGCATGTTCGACAGGTAATAGATGCGCAGGTCGGCCCCGGCATCGCGCTGCGCGAACAGTTGCTCGAGCAAGGCGACGGTCTCCGGAATGGGCGCCAGACGCTCGCCCAGCGTGCCGAGCATGTCCTGCAACGGCGCCATCGGCAGCGTCAGCCGGGCGGCCAGCCGCTCCAGCGTGTGATCGAGCGAGCACACTCCCCCGTCGAACGCCTTCCAGTCGGCATGGTGGAACATTGAGCGCGCCAGCGCCGCACCGCTCTGCGCGTCCGGCGCATGAGCCGGCAGATGCTGCTGCAGGAGCTGTGCAGGCTCCCATGCGAAGACGATGGCACCCAGATCGAAAACAACATTCATCCACATATTGTTTCACGGCACAGCCGTACCCCCAGCGGCGTGACAGGGCGCAACACCGTATCGCTACCATGGGCGCCGAGGGCTTATCCTCGGCATCCAACCCATCACGGATCTTCCTTTCCATGAGTTTCGACCTCGTTCTCTTCGGCGGCACCGGCGACCTCGCATGGCGCAAGCTGATGCCCGCACTGTTTCAAGCCTTCCGCCACGGCAGCCTGCCCGAAGGCGGCCGCATCATCGGTGTGGCGCGAGACGACAACCTCGACGACGACAAGTACCGCGCGCTGATCCAGTCGCGCTTCGACGCGGTCGAGGGTGCCAAACGGCCGAACCCCGAGGAATTCAAGAAGTTCGCCTCGATGCTGCACTACCTGCGCATGGACCTTTCCAAGCCGCAGGACTATGCCGCGCTGGCCGAACTGCTGAACGCGCGCAATGCCGACACGGTGGTCATGTACGTGGCCACAGCACCCAACCTGTTCACCCAGGTGGTCGAGCAGATCGCCGCGGCCGGGCTCAACACGCCGCGCACGCGCATCGTGCTGGAAAAGCCGCTGGGCCACGACTTGGCGTCGAACCGCGCCATCAACGAGGCGGTGGGCAAGGTACTCGACGAAAAGCAGGTCTTTCGCATCGACCACTATCTGGGCAAGCCCTCGGTGCAGAACCTGTTCGCCATGCGCTTTGGCAACGCGCTGTTCGAACCGATCTGGCGCCGCGAGCACATCGCCAACATCCAGATCACGATCGCCGAAGACCTGGGCGTGGAGAAGCGTGGCGCCTTCTACGACCAGACCGGCGCGCTGCGTGACATGGTGCAGAACCATGCGCTGCAGCTGGTCTGCGCCATCGCGATGGAGCCGCCGATCAATGCCCATGCCGATGCGCTGCGCGACGAAAAGCTCAAGGTGCTGCGGTCGCTCAAGCCCTGGACGCCCGAGACGCTGGGGCTGCACGCCGTGCGCGGCCAGTACACCTCCGGCACGGCCTACGGCGAACGTGTACCGGGCTACAAGGACGAAGCGGGCATCGACCCGCAGAGCCGCACCGAGACCTTCGTGGCGCTGCGCGCCGAGATCGCCAACTGGCGCTGGGCCGGCGTGCCGTTCTACATCCGCACCGGCAAGCGCCTGGCCTCGCGGGACGCGCGCATCGAGATCAACTTCCGCCCGACGCCGCATGCGATCTTCCGCGCACCTGCCGGCGCGGTGAACAAGCTGGTGATCAACCTGCAGCCCAAGGACGGCCTGGAACTGCACCTTCTCGCGCAGGCGCAGAACAACCGCAAGCGATCCGTCGGCGACGCCGTGCAACCGCTGGCGCCCGTGCAACTGGACCTCGACTTCGACAAGCGCTTCGGCAGCGAACGTGTGGGCGCGTACGAGCGCCTGCTGCTGGACGTCATCGACGGGCGCCTGAACCTCTTCGTGCGCAGCGATGAGCAGGAAGAAGCCTGGCGCTGGGTCGAGCCGCTGATCGACAGCTGGGCCACCGACGGTGGCCCGCGTCCCTATGCCGCCGGCACGTGGGGCCCGAGCGCGTCGAGTGCAATGATCGCGCGCGACGGCTTCGCCTGGGGCGAGGAGCAGTAGCTCTCGCCCCTCAGATCCGGCCTTCTTCCACCGCGTGGCAAGCCACCTTCACGCCGCGCAGCATCTGCAGCGGCGGACGTTCGGCCTTGCAGCGTGCGTTGGCGTGCGGGCAGCGCGGGTGAAAGGTGCAGCCGGTGGGCGGGTTCAGCGGATTGGGCACCTCACCCTGCACCGGCGTGCGCTGGCGGCCGGTGTGCTTCATCTGCGGAATCGCGTCGAGCAGCATGCGCGTGTACGGGTGCTGCGGCGCGGCAAAGAGCTTGTGCTTGTCGGCCACCTCGACCAGGCGGCCCAGGTACATCACACCCACCTCGTCGGCCACGTGACGCACCACGGCCAGGTTGTGCGAGATGAAAAGATAGGTCAGGCCCTGCTGGCGTTGCAGGTCCTTCATGATGTTGAGCACCTGTGCCTGGACGCTCACGTCGAGCGCCGAGGTCGGTTCATCGCAGACCAGGAATTCAGGCTGCGTGGCGAGTGCCCGCGCGATGGAAATGCGCTGGCGCTGGCCGCCCGAGAACTGGTGCGGGTACTTCGACATGTCCAGCGGGCTCAGGCCGACCGACTGCAGCAGCTCCCCCACGCGCTGCTTGAGCGCCGGGCCAGCCTGCAGGATGCCGTGTTCGCGCAAGGGCTCGCCGATGATGTCTTCCACGATCCAGCGCGGGTTCAGGCTCGCATACGGGTCCTGGAAGATCATCTGGATGCGGCGGCGCAACGTGCGTCCGGCCGGCGTCTTGAACTCGGCATGCGCCTGGCGGTTGTCGAAGAGCATGTCGCCGCGCGTGGGCGAGTACAGCCCCACCATCAGGCGCGCGACCGTGCTCTTGCCGCACCCGGATTCGCCCACCAGCGCCAGCGTCTTGCCGCGCTGGATCTCGAAGCTCACGCCGTCCACGGCGTTGAGCAACTGGCGCGGCTTGCGCTCCAGCACCCGGTTGAGCCAGGGCGGCGACACGTCGAAGGTCTTCGCGAGGTCGCGAACTTCCACCAAAGCGCTCATGCACCCACTCCGGAAAGGGCCACATGCGGCTCGTGCGCATCGTGCAGCCAGCAGGCGGCACGCGTGGCGCCTGCGTTGATGAGGTCGGGACGCTCCTGCACGCAGCGCTCGAACACGCGCGGGCAGCGCGGGTTGTAGGCGCAGCCGCGCGGGATCGCATTCAGGCGCGGCATCGCGCCGTCGATCTGGTTGAGGCGCTCGCGGTCGATCTCGATGTCCGGAATCGCCGCCATCAGGCCGGCTGTGTACGGGTGCGCAGGCTGGTGGATGACCTCGTGCACCGGGCCCATTTCGGCGACCCGGCCGGCATACAGCACGGCCACGCGGTCGCAGGTCTCGGCGATCACGCCCATGTCGTGGGTGATGAGCATCACCGCCGCGCCGCGCTCCTTGCAGATGCGCTTGAGCAGCTGGATGATCTGCGCCTGGATCGACACGTCCAGCGCGGTGGTCGGCTCGTCGGCCACGATCAGCTTGGGCTCGGCCGCCAGCGCCAGTGCAATCACCACGCGCTGGCGCATGCCGCCGGAGAACTGGTGCGGAAAGTGATCGATGCGCTGCTCGGCGGCGGGAATGCCGGTGTCCTGCAGCAGGCCGATGGCACGGCGGCGTGCCTCGGCGGCGTTCACCGGCAGATGCGCCTGGATGGTTTCCGTCAACTGCCGGCCCACTGTGTAGAGCGGGTTCAGCGACGTCAACGGGTCCTGGAAGATCGCGCCGATCTTGCGGCCGCGGATGTGGCGCATCTTGTCGTGCGACAGGTTGTCGATGCGCTGGCCGTCGAGCAGGATCTCGCCACCGGCGACGCGGCCCGGCGGCTCCAGCAGGCCGATGATGGCCGCGCCGGTGAGCGATTTGCCGGCGCCCGACTCGCCCACCACGCCCAGGATTTCACCCGGCGCGATGGAAAAGGAAATGTCGTCGAGCGCACGCAGCGTGCCGTGGCGACTCGGAAATTCGACGACGAGATGGCGGACTTCGAGCAGGGGTGTGGACATCAGCGAAGCCTCGGGTTCGTTGCGTCGCGCAGCCAGTCGCCCAGCAGGTTCACGCTGAGTGCAATGAGCACGAGCATCAGGCCGGGGAACACGGTGATCCACCATTCGCCCGAAAACAGGTAGTCGTTGCCCACGCGGATGAGCGTGCCCAGCGACGGCGACGTCGGCGGTACGCCCAGCCCCAGGAACGACAGCGTTGCCTCGGTGATGATCGAGGTCGCCACCTGGATGGTCGCCAGCACCATCACCGGCCCGGTCACGTTGGGCAGCACATGGCGCAACATGATGCGCGACGGCGCCACGCCAGTCACGCGCGCAGCCTGCACGTACTCCTTGTTGCGCTCGACCAGCGTGGAGCCGCGCACGGTGCGCGCGTATTGCACCCACCCCGTGAGCGAAATCGAGACGATGAGCACTGCAAAGGCCAAAGACTCATGCGCGTTTGGAAACAGCGCGCGCCCCACGCCCGAGATCAGCAGTGCCACCAGGATCGGTGGAAAGGACAGCATCACGTCGCAGACCCGCATGAGGAAGGTGTCGAGCCAGCCGCCGAGAAAACCCGCCAGCAGCCCGAAGAGCACCCCTACCACCACCGACAGCACGACCGACACCACGCCCACCACGAGCGAGATGCGCGCCCCATAGATCACGGCCGACAGGATGTCGCGCCCCTGGTCGTCCGTGCCCAGCAGGTACTTTCGCGTCCCGCCCTCGGCCACCCAGGCGGGTGGCAGGCGGGCGTCGCTCAATTCCAGCGTGGCCAGGTCCGCCGGGTTGTGCGGCGACACCCAGCCGGCGAACACCGAACAGAAGATGCAGACGAACGCGATCGCCGCTGCCGCCATGGCAACGGGCGATGTGCGAAAGCTGTAGCCGACATCGCTGTCGAACCAGCGTGCGATGGTGTTTTTCATTCGTGAGGTCAAATGGGACGGAGCCCCTTTTCAAGGACACCACGGAACCGGCTCTGCCGGGCCGCAGGTGTTGCCCCCGGTGGGGGTAGGAGAAGCGACACGCAGTGCGCGAAGCCTGGGGGTGCCTCCAAGTTACGGCTGGATGCTCATCCACTTGAAGGGCATGTAGTTGTCAGCCATTTGCGTCAACTCGACCTTCTTGCTCACACCCCACGCCAGCGTCTGCTGATGCAGCGGCAGGTGACCGATGTCATCGGTATGCAGCGCGAAGGCTTCCTTGATCATCGCATCGCGCTTGGGCTTGTCAGTTTCCGACTGAATCTTCTTGGTCAACTCATCGACCTTGGCATTGCAGTACGCACCCAGGTTGAACTGGCCGGCACCTGTCTTGTCATCGGGGCAAGCCATCAGCGCAGTCAATGCGTTGTGAGAGTCGTAGGTCGTTGGCGTCCAGCCCAGCAGATAGAAGCTCGTGTCACGACGCAGAATCTTCGGGAAGTAGGTGCCCTTGGTCTCGGTCGCGAGGTTGATCTTCACGCCGATCTTCGCCAAGTTGGCGGCCACGCTCTGGCAGATCTGGCCGTCGTTCACATAGCGGTCGTTCGGGCAGTTCATCGTGACTTCAAAGCCGTTGGGATAGCCCGCTTCGGTCAGCAGCTTCTTGGCCGCATCAACGTCGTACGGCAAGCGTTTGTCCTGCTCGGCGTTCCAACCATTGATACCGGGGCCGACCATCAGTGCGGTCGGACGCGATGCACCGCGCATCACGGTACGCTGGATGCCGGCGATGTCGATGGCCTGGTAGAAGGCCTGGCGTACCTTCTTGTCCTTGAACGGGTTCTTTCCCTTCACGCTGGAGTACAGCAGTTCGTCGCGCTTCTGGTCCATGCCCAGAAAGATGGTGCGCAGCTCGGGGCCGGAGATCACGCGGGCGGTCGGGCTGGCATTGATGCGTGCGATGTCCTGCACGGGCACCGGTTCCATCACGTCGACCTCGCCCGATACCAGCGCGGCCACGCGGGTGGCAGGATTGGCGATCGGCGTGAAGATGATCTCCTGCGCGTTGCCTTCGATCTTGCCCCAGTAGGTCGCATTGCGAACGAACACCGTGCGCACGTTCGGCTGGCGCTCACGTACACGGAACGGGCCCGTGCCATTGGCCTTGAAAGACGCCGTGTTTTCGATGCCCTTGCGGCGATCGACCGGCACAGTCGCCTTGTTTTCTTCGCACCACTTCTTGCTCATGATCATGAGCGTGGTGATGACGTCCGGCAGGATCGGGAACGGACCCTTGGTTTCGATCTCGACGACGTGGTCGCCTACCTTCCGCACTTCCTTGATGTCGGTGGTATTGGACTTCAGGTCCGAGCCTTCGCCAGCAGCGCGCGCAAAACTGAAAACCACGTCATCGGCGGTGAAGGGCGTGCCGTCATGGAACTGCACGTTCTTGCGCAGTTCGAAGCGCCAGACCGTAGGTGAAGTCTGTTTCCAGCTGGTCGCGAGCACCGGCGCCACGCTCAGGTCCTTGTTGCGGCCGACCAGTGTCTCGTAGACATTGTTGGTCGTACTCAGCTGCAGCGATTCGTTCAGCGAGTGCGGATCCAGCGACAGCGCATCGCCCTGGTTGGCAACGCGGATCGTCTGCGCTTGGGTCACGCCGCCAACGGCGCACAGCGCCGCCAGGATCGAGGCGGCGAGCACGGTGGATTTGTATTGCATAAGAGACTCCAGCTGCGTTGAAAAAAGGATTCAGGAAGGAAGGAGCGGCATCGCCTGCTCCGCGAGACCGGCATGCAGGGCTGCACCCAGCGGCAGAATATCGTCGTTGAAGTCGTAGCGGCTGTTGTGCAGCGAGGTGCTGCCCACACCACCTGTGCCGCCCTGCCCGATGCGCAGGTAGGCGCCCGGCTTGACCTGCAGCATGAACGAAAAATCTTCGGCGCCCATGCTGGGCTCCATGTCGCGGTCCACGTGCTCCGCACCCACCAGCCGCTCGGCCACATCGGCCGCGAAGGCCGCCTCGCGCGGCGTGTTGATGGTCGCCGGATAGATGCGCTCGTAATTCACGCTCGCGCTGGCGCCAAAGCCCAGCGCCACGCCGCTGCACAGTTCGCTCAGGCGCCGCTGCAGGGTGTCCTGCACCTCGGCACTGAAGCTGCGCGCGGTGCCCACCAGCGTGGCCTTGCCCGGGATCACGCTGTAGGCCCCCAGGTCACCCGCCTGCATGGCGCACAGACTCACCACCGCACTGTCGATCGGCCGCACGTTGCGCGACACCAGACTCTGCGCGGCCGTGATGATGTGCGCGGCCACCAGCACCGGATCGACCGTGTTGTAGGCATGCGCACCGTGGCCGCCGCGGCCGGTGATGTCGATCGTGATCCGGTCAGCCGCCGCCATCATGGCGCCCATGTTGATGCCCACGGTGCCCGGCTTCATGGCCGGCCAGTTGTGCATGCCGTAGACCGACTGCACCGGAAAACGCTCGAAAAGACCGTCCTCGATCATGGCACGCGCGCCGGCAAAGCCCTCCTCGCCCGGCTGGAAGATCAGCACGGCGGTGCCGTCGAAATTGCGCGTGGCCGCCAGATAGCGTGCGGCGCCCACCAGCATGGTGGTGTGGCCGTCATGGCCGCAACCATGCATGAGGCCGTGCTTGGCCGACTTCCAGGTGAATTCGTTGTGCTCGGTCATCGGCAACGCGTCCATGTCGGCGCGCAGGCCGATCATGGCGCCGCGCGTGTCACGCCGCCCGCGAATGACCGCGACAAAGCCGGTCTTGCCGATGTGTTCGTGGATCTCGTCCACGCCACAGGCGCGCAGCGCCTCTTTCACGCGGGCGGCGGTATAGACCTCCTCGAAGCCGAGTTCGGGATGGGCATGCAGGTCGCGGCGCAGGGCTGTCAGCTCCGAATGAAATTCGGCGATGTGCGCGAAGGCGCGGCCACCCGCGCGGATGCGTGCGGGCTGCATCGTCAGTGCCCCCCTGCCTTGCCCACACGCAAGCGAGGATCGACCGCGAAATACAGCAGGTCCACCACCAGATTGATGACCACGAAAATCAGCGCAATCAGGCACAGGTAGGCCGCCATCACCGGAATGTCGGCAAAGGTGACGGCCTGGATGAACAGCAAGCCCATGCCGGGCCACTGGAACACGCTCTCGGTGATGATCGCAAAGGCGATCAGCCCGCCGAGCTGCAGGCCGGTGATGGTCATCACGGGCACCAGCGTGTTCTTGAGCGCGTGGCCGAAATGGATCGCACGGTTGCTCAGGCCGCGGGCACGCGCGAACTTGATGTAGTCGGTACGCAGCACCTCGAGCATCTCGGCACGCACCAGCCGCATGATCAGCGTGAGCTGGAAGATGGCCAGCGTGATGGCAGGCAGCACGATGTGCATCCAGCCATCGACCTTGAACAGGCCCGATGTCCACCAACCGAACTGCACGGTTTCACCGCGGCCGAAACTGGGAAACCAGCCCAGGTGCACGGCAAAAACCAGAATGAGCAGGATGCCGATCAGAAAAGTAGGCAGCGACACGCCCAGCAGGGACACGGTCATGAACACCTGGCTCATGAAGCTGCCGCGGCGCAATGCCGTGTACACACCCATCGGGATGCCGATGACCAAAGCAAGCACTGCAGCCACCATCGCCAACTCAAAGGTCGCGGGAAAGCGCTCACCGATAAGGCGCGACACTTTTGCGCCCTGCCGCAGACTCAGGCCGAACTCGCCGCGCACCGCATTGGACAGAAAATGCCAAAACTGCACGATGAAGGGCTGGTCCAACCCCAGATCGGCCCTCAACTGACGGATCTGCTCAGGTCTTGCATCCTGGCCCAGCAGAAAAACAACCGGATCTCCCACGAACTGAAACAGCAGGAACGAAAAAAACGCTACTGCGACCATCACGATCACAGCCTGGATCAGGCGGCGCAGAACAAAAGCAAGCATTCAGTGGAGGCACACAGGAGTGGAAGTGAAGAACAGATGCTATCCGAGCAAGGGACGTGCCCGAAGCGGGGTGAACGTCATTGACAACTGGATATTTCAGTCGTCAAGCAAGCCGCATCATGCACCGTCATGGCGCACACCAATGAAAAAAGCCTCCCCGCTTGCGCAGGGAGGCTTTTGAAGTCTTTCAACCGAAGCTGGCGTCAGCCAGCGTCAGATCAGAAAGCGTGACGGATACCGAAGTCGTAGCCGGTCGAGTTCTTCGTAGCGCTGGTCGACAGGTTGCCGCTGACGGAGATGTTTGCGCCATCCTTGTTGGAGATGCGAGCAACCGTAGCGTACAGGGCAGTGCGCTTCGACAGGTTGTGCACATAGCCCAGGGCGAACTTGTTAGCCTTCGGGTCAGCAGCGTTGTCCACCTTGGCCTTGACGGTCGAGTAGGAAGCGCGGATCAGGCCAGCACCGATCGGAGCGGTCACGCCGATCAGAGCGCCGTCGAGGTCGACGCTGTCGCTACCGAAGACCACCGAGTTAGGCGAGAAGTCGTTGGTGACGCGCGAGAGTTCGCCGAACAGCTTGACAACGCCCAGGTCGTACGAAGCGCCCAGGTTGGCGGTCTTGACCTTGACTTCTTGAGCAGCGGTGCTCACGACAGTCGTTTCGCCGTAGGCAACAGCCACGTCCAGGGGGCCGTTGGCGTAGCCGAAGCGCGCGCCAGCGTATTCATTGGCCTTGCTGTCGAAGGTCGAGCCGTCGGTCTTGGTGTTTTCGTGGAAAGCGTATTGTGCTTGGCCGTAGAAACCACCCAGGTTGGCGGGCAGGAAGTAGCCGACCATGTTGTTCGAACGAACGGTGGTCGAATCAGAAGCGAAACCTGCGCCGGTCAGAACAGCGCTGTGGGCAGCGTTGATGACGTTGGTGCCAACGCCGTTGGTGCCGAACGGATCGAACGTGGTGTCGTTCCAGAACGTGGCGGTGTAGTCACGGCCGATACGGAATTCACCGAACGGGCCCGACAGGCTCACGGTCGAACGACGGTTGAACAGCTGCGTGCCGCCACCACCAGCTGCGCCGGTGTCATTGCCCAGAGCAGCTTCGAGCCAGAAACCAGCAGCCAGGCCGCCACCGAGGTCTTCCGTACCGCGGAAGCCGAGGCGGCTCGAGTTGTAACCCGAGTTCGTTTGTTGCCACGAGCTGGTCTTGGCGCCGCCGTCGGCCTTGTTTTGGTAGTAGCTGACGCCTGCGTCAACGATACCGAACAGGGTGACGGACGACTGAGCAGAGGCAACGCCGGCAACAGCCAGGGCAGCCAGAGCAACTAGGGATTTTTTCATTGCAAGTTTCTCCAAGGTTAAACATAGGGCTCCGGTGCAGAGGGTTCACTGTGCATCGCACTTTGTGCTCCCACCGGACCCCGGGCCAACCTCCTTTTGGGAAGTTGTAGCTATTGCACCAGAGCCGACGCACCAGAGCAAAAGAATTCACCCGAAATCACCGACGGTCTGCATGTTTCGTTGCAGAAGCACCACACGCTTGCTTTCCGCATGGTGAGAGCCCCGTTGAATGTCTCGCAGCGGCACCCAGCGTCAGCGTTCAGAATGCAGGCATGACACGTTCTATCGACTCTGTTCTGACGGCGGCCGATGCGGCGCTGCGCACCGTGTTCGCGCGACCCCACGCCACGGCACCCACCCCCCGCGCCACCGAGGCCCCCACCGCACTGACCGACGCCGAACGCAGGGAAGCGGGCGCTTTGATGCGGGTGAACCACGTGGGCGAGGTGTGCGCCCAGGCCCTCTACACCGCTCAGGCCGCAGTGACGCGTGATCCGGTGCTGCGCGCCCATCTGCTGGCATCGGCACGGGAGGAAGGCAACCACCTGGCATGGACGCAGGAACGACTGGATGCGTTGGGCGCCAAGCCCTCTGTGCTGAATCCGCTCTGGTACGCAGGCGCGTTTGGACTGGGTCTGGTGGCGGGCCGTTTCGGTGATCCTGTGAGCCTGGGTTTTGTGGCGGAAACAGAGCGCCAGGTCGAAGCCCACCTCGACAGCCATCTCGGCCGACTGCCCGCCGGCGACACGGCATCCCGCGCAGTCGTCCAGCAGATGAAGACGGACGAGGCGCGCCACGCGGCCGAAGCGCGCAACGCGGGTGCGGTGGAACTGCCGCCGCCTGCCAAGGCATTGATGCGCCTGGCTTCCCGTGTCATGACAACCGTGGCGCACCGCATCTGACGCCCCGCAGGGCCAGAGCCGGGCCCTTGCCCCTCGTCCCTTGATCAGGTCTCGACCAGTTCGAAGCTGGTCGTGATCTCCGCGGTCTTGGCCAGCATGATGCTGGCCGAGCAATAGGTTTCGTGGCTGAGCGCCACCGCGCGCTCCACCGCAGCGGCCGGGATGCCCTTGCCGGCAACGGTGAAATGCATGTGGATCTTGGTGAAAACCTTGGGGTCCTTTTCCGCGCGCTCGCTCGTCAGCTTGACGCTGCAACGTTCGACCTTGTGGCGACCGCGCTTGAGGATCAGCACCACGTCGTACGCCGTGCAACCGCCCGTGCCGGCCAGCACCGTTTCCATGGGCCGCGCCGCCAGGTTCTGGCCGCCGTTCTCCGGCTTGGCCGCATCGGGCGCTCCGTCCATCATGAGGACATGGCCGCTGCCTGTTTCGGCGACAAAACCCATGGCCGACCGGGTTCCCGCATCGCCTGTCCAGCTTACCGTGCATTCCATTTTTGAGACTCCGGAGCGGGGGCAAGAACAAAAAGTCACGCCACCACTCATTTTTGTGTGTGAAAAACGCCACTGCGTGTTGCATTGCAGCAAACAGTCGCTATACTTTATTTCATCGCGGACCTAAGGGTTCGCACCAGTTGTCTCCTCCACCCTCTCAATTGGTGGATTTAGCCCCGAGTCGCAAGACTCGGGGCTTTTTTCTTTGTGTCGCCGCGCCCTCTGCCGCACATGGACAGTGGCCGGCCAAGCAGGCACGAGGCCTCTTATCATCGTTGGCTGTCATGACGAAAGCTCCTTTGAAACACGCCGCAAGCACGCCCGCATCCAGCGCACTCACGCCGGCCGACTACCTCAAAAAGATCCTGAACGCCCGCGTCTACGACGTCGCCGTGGAGTCCGCGCTCGAACCGGCGCGAACCCTGAGCGCCAGGCTGGGCAACACCGTGCTGCTCAAGCGCGAGGACCAGCAGCCCGTCTTCAGCTTCAAGCTGCGAGGCGCGTTCAACAAGATGGTCCAGCTCAGCCCCGCGCAACTGGCCGCCGGTGTCATCTGCGCGTCCGCCGGCAACCATGCGCAAGGTGTGGCACTGAGCGGCCGCAAGCTCGGCACGCGCGCCGTGATCGTGATGCCCACCACCACGCCGCAAGTGAAAATCGACGCGGTGCGCGGTTTCGGTGGCGAGGTGGTGCTGCATGGCGACAGCTATTCCGACGCCTACCTGCATGCGCTCGAACTGCAGACGCGCGAGGGCCTGACCTTCGTGCACCCCTTCGACGATCCAGACGTGATTGCCGGCCAGGGCACGGTGGCCATGGAAATCCTGCGCCAGCATCAGGGCCGGCTCGATGCCGTGTTTGTCGCCATCGGCGGCGGCGGGCTGATTTCGGGGGTGGCCAACTACATCAAGGCAGTGCGCCCTGAAATCCGCGTGATCGGCGTGCAGATGAACGACTCCGACGCGATGATGCAGTCGGTGGCCGCGCAGCAGCGCGTCACGCTGCCCGACGTGGGCCTGTTCTCCGACGGCACGGCCGTCAAGCTGGTGGGCGAAGAGACCTTCCGCATCGCGCGCGAACTGGTCGATGAATTCATCGTGGTCGACACCGACGCGGTATGCGCCGGCATCAAGGACGTCTTCATCGACACCCGCAGCATCGTCGAGCCCTCGGGCGCGCTGGCGGTCGCGGCCATCAAGCAGTACGTCGACACGCATGGCACACACGGCGAGACCTACGCGGCCATCCTCTGCGGCGCCAACATGAACTTCGACCGGCTGCGCTTCGTGGCCGAACGCGCGGAGGTCGGCGAGGAGCGCGAGGCGCTGTTCGCCGTAACCATGCCCGAGGAGCGCGGCAGCTTTCGCCGCTTCTGCGAGCTGGTGGGCGACCTGCCAGGCGCCTCGCGCAATGTGACCGAGTTCAACTACCGCATCAGCGATGCCCGGCAGGCCCATGTGTTCGTCGGCCTGACCACGGCCTTGCGTGGCGAATCGAAGACCATCACCGACACCTTCGCAGCACAGGGTTTTGACACGATCGACCTCACCCACGACGAGCTGGCCAAGGAACACATCCGCCACATGGTCGGCGGCCGCACAGGCCTGGCCCACGACGAACGCCTGCTGCGCTTCATTTTTCCGGAGCGCCCGGGTGCGCTGCTGAAGTTCCTGAGCCTGATGCGGCCCAACTGGAACATCAGCCTGTTCCACTACCGCAACCAGGGCGCCGACTACGGGCGCATCCTGGTGGGCCTGCAGGTGCCGACCACGGACCATCCGGCCTTCGACGAATTCCTGCAGACGCTGGGCTATCCCTTCATCGAGGAAACCGCCAACCCGGTGTATCGCCTGTTCCTGCAGAACTGAGCGGCGGCCAGCGGCTCGCCCGCAGGTTCAGCGCGCGGCGGAGGGCGCCGGGGATGCGCCAGGTGCGCCAGCCCCGGCAGATGCGGGTGGCGACATCACCGCCATCGGCGGCACCGGCATCTCCAGCGTGAACGCGGTGGCCGCGTCGCGGCTGGTGCCCAGGGCGGCGCTGCGCGTGCCAACGGCCTGCAGCACATAGCCCTCGCCCACGGTCATGCCAACGCGAAAGGGCCGCGCCGGCTTGCCGTCGAAAGCAATGAGCGCGGCGCCGCGCTGCGAGCCGCTCGCGACGACGCCCAGCAGTGCGAAACGGGTGGCTGCACCCGGCGTCGCGACCACGGTCTCCGCCGCAGGGCGCACCCCCAGCAAACGGCCGACCGCCGCCGAGTCGATGGCAGCGGCAGGCGCGAGCGCCACGGCAGGCGGCGCGAGTCCGTCGACCGGCGCAGCCAGACGAAGCCCCCAGAACACCACGCTGGCAGCAGCCAGTGCCCACAGGCCAAGCGTGGCGGTAGCGGCAGGCCAACGGGAAGGGGCGTAGGGAAGTGACATAGCCGCGGATTATCATGCAGCACGCGTCACCCGGCGCACCTCTTTCACGCAGACTATTCCAGGCTTCATGGCTCAATTCAAACGCTCCGACGCGCGCGCACTGCAGCGCGGCTTCACCCTGATCGAACTGATGGTGGTGCTGGTCATCATCGGCGTGCTGGCGGCGCTGATCGTGCCCAACGTCATCGGCCGGGCCGACGATGCGCGCGCCACCGCCGCCAAGACCGACGTCAACAACCTCATGCAGGCGCTCAAGCTCTACCGGCTCGACAACCAGCGCTATCCCACGGCCGAACAGGGCCTGCAGGCCCTGGTCACGCGGCCGACCACGGGCCCGGCTGCGCCCAACTGGAAGCCTTATGTGGAGAAGCTGCCCAACGACCCCTGGGGCCGGCCGTACCAGTATCTGAATCCAGGCATCAAGGGCGAGATCGACGTGCTGTCGCTGGGGGCCGACGGCCAACCGGGCGGCGAAGGCAACAATGCCGACGTCGGCAGCTGGCAGTAGACGCGACAGGCGCGGCAGCGTCGATACGCCCGTGCGCCGCCGCGCCGCGGGCTTCACGCTGCTCGAACTGCTGGTGGTGATCGCGATCATCGCCATCGCCACGGCCGGCGTCGGCTTTGCGTTGCGCGATTCCGGCCAGGCCTCGCTCGAACGCGAAGGCGAACGGCTGGCCGCGCTGCTCGAATCCGCGCGCGCGCGCTCGCGTGCCAGTGGCATGGTGGTGCGCTGGCGCCCCACGCCCCAGGGCCCCGGCGACTTCACTTTCGACGGCCTGCCGCCCGGTGCGCTGCCCGCCCAATGGCTCACGAGTGGCATCGGTGCGCAGCTGCGGGGTGCCGGCGGCGAGGCCGTCGCCGCACTGCAGCTCGGTCCCGATCCGATCATCGCGGCGCAGCAGGTCGTGCTGAGCCTGCCCGGGCCACAGCCGCAGACGGTGCGCATCGCCACCGATGGCCTGCGCCCCTTTGCGATCGTCTCGCCATGAAAGCGCGACGCAACGCCCGCAACAGCACCCGCGGGTTCACGCTGATCGAAGTGATGGTGGCGCTGGCCATCGTGGCCATTGCGCTGGCTGCCGGCACGCAGGCCACGACCGCGCTCGTGCGCAACGCGCAGCGGCAGTCGGACGTCATGCTCGCGCAGATCTGCGCCGAGAACGAGCTGATCCTGGCACGCATGGCCTCGCAGATGCCCGCCATTGGCGATACGGCTCGCACCTGCACGCAGGCCAACACCGATTTCCCCGTGACCGTGTCGACCACGGCCACGCTCAATCCGAACTTCCGCCGGGTCGACGTGCAGGTGCGCGACCTCAACGACTATTCGATCATCCGGATCTCCACCGTCGTGGGGCGTTACTGATGCAGCCAAGGCAACGCGCACACGGCTTCACGCTGATCGAGCTGATGGTGGCGATCGCGGCCATGGCGCTGCTCGCGCTGATGAGCTGGCGCGGCGTTGACGGCATGACCCGCACCCAGGGCCAGATGCGCGAACGCGGCGATGCCGTTCTCACGCTGCAGACGGCGTTGTCGCAGTGGGGCACCGACCTCGACGCCATTGCGGTGCTGCCCTCGACCCAGCCGATCGACTGGAACGGGCGGGCCGTGCGCCTGACACGCACCCTCACCGATGGTGTTCAGCCGCTGGTCGAGGTGGTGGCCTGGACCGTGCGCAACGACGCGGCCGGCGTGCCGCGCTGGTACCGTTGGGCATCACCGACGCTTCGCACGCGGGGCGACTGGCAGCAGGCGTGGGAACGCGCCGCCAGCTGGGCGGAGAACGGCGACACCGAGACGCAGGGCACCGAAGTCGCATTGATGCCCCTGCAGGGTTGGCAACTGCAGTACTTCCGCAACAACCTCTGGCAACCGGCCACCGGCGCCGATGCGTCGGGCACGACCACATCGACGGTGCCCGACGGCGTGCGCGTGGTGCTCGACCTGCCGCAGGGCAACGCGCTCGCTGGCGAGATCACCCGTGACTGGGTCAAACCGAACTTCGCGGTGACCGCGCCCAGACAGCAATGAAACCGCAACGCGCCCAACGCGGTGCCGCCCTGCTCGCGGCGATGCTCACGGTCACGCTGGTCGCGACCTTCGCCGCAGCGGCCCTCTGGCAGCAGTGGCGCTCGGCCGAAATCGAGGCGGCCGAGCGCACTCGCATGCAGTCGGCCTGGGTGCTGATCGGTGCGCTCGACTGGTCGCGGATCATCCTGCGCGAGGACGGCAACAGCCCGGTCGGCCAACGGACGGACAACCTGTCGGAGCCCTGGGCCATCCCGCTCGAAGAAGCCAGGCTCACCAGCTTCCTCGCGGCCGACAAGAACATCGCCAGCGATGCGCTCGAAGGGCTGCCGGACGCTTTTCTTTCGGGTCGTATCATCGATGCGCAGTCCAAGCTGAACGCAACCAATCTGATTCAGCGCGACATGAAAGGCACCAAGGCCCTCGCGGCCTTCCGCAAGCTGTTCACCACACTGGGACTGCCGGCACAGGAGGCGGAACTTCTGGCTTCCAACCTGCGCCAGGCTGCGGCCGGAACGGCGGTTGCCAGTGCGGCAGCGGCGGCTTCGGCAGCGACCACGGCAACGGCCGCTGGGGCCACGGCCGCTGGAACCACGGCCAACACAAGCACGGAAAGCGGCGACAACCTCATGGCGCCGCTGATGCCGCAGCAGGTCTCGCAGTTGGTGTGGCTGGGTCTTTCGCCGACGACCGTGGCGGCGATCGAGCCCTACGTGACGGTGCTGCCCGAACCCACGACCCTCAACCTGAACACGGCCAGTGCCGTGGCGCTGGCCGCCAGCATCGACCAGCTCGATCCCTCGACCGCGCAGCAACTGGTCGCAGAGCGCACCCGCAGCCCGTTCAACGACATCGCCCGCGCCCAGGCGATTGCGCCGCAAGCCGACATGGGCAGCGCGTCGGTCGGCGTCACGACGCTCTACTTCGAAGTGTTCGGCAGGCTGCGCATCGACGATCACTGGGTGCAGGAGCATTCGCTCCTGAAACGCACGCCCAACGACACGGTCGGCCCGCGAATCCTGTGGCGCGAGCGACTCGCCGGCACGCAGACACTGCCGCGCTGACTGCCACGCCGAGCCCCGGTGCGGCAGTGTCGGAGGGTCAGGCGCCCAGCGCGTCGATGTGCAACAGCACTTCCTTGCCCGTGTAGGTCGGCGTCACCTTGAAGCCCGGCACCGAGATGGCCGAAAACCGTCCCGTGACGCTGCCGGCGGTAACGAGCGTGAGTGTGTCACCCACACTGGGCACGGCACCCGCGGCGAAACGCAAGTTCAACGTGCCACCCAGGATGGCCACGCCGGCCACACGCAGGCGGCCGGCACCGTTGCCGCCCAGGTTCAACTGCAGCGTGGCGCCGTCGAGTTGCGCGTAGGCACCGGCCACAGCGACCGGCGCCGCCGCATTGCACACCAGCGTGCCGGCACCGACATACACATCGCCCGCGCCGAACGCGCTGACCGAATCGGCCTGCAGCGTGCCGGCGACCAGCTGCGTGCCGCCGCTGTAGCTGTTCTTGCCGCCCAGGCGCAGCGTGCCGCTGCCTCGCTTGCTGAGCTTGCCAGCCCCACCGATGTCGTTGCGCCAGCTGTCCAGTGCATGAAAGCCACCCAGGCTGGCGTCCATGGTCACGACCACATCGCCGTTGAAGGCGCCGTAACCATCGCCTGCGTCGAACAGGTTCAGACGGCCCCAGCCTTCGGCGTCGTCCATCACCGGATAGCCCGAAGGCAGGGCCGTGGTCTTGAGCACCACGCGGCGTTGCATCGCATCGAGGTACGGCAGGCGCGTCTCCAGCAGCACTTCCGCGCCCTTGGGCACGACCGCCGGCAGCGTGGTGTCGCCGATCTGCTTGAAGCCGAAGGTCAGCCGACGCAGATAGTCCGCACGCGCCGCCGCATGGTCGGCAAAGCGATCGGTATCACTGCCTTGCGAATGCGCAAAGTCGTTGAGGGCGGCCGGGCTGGCCGCACCCACCGCGGTCATCAACGTGGCCTGCGCCTGCGCACGGGCGGCGGTCTTTCGTGCCGCGTTGGCCCCGGTCGACAGGCTGGCCACCGCCACGGCCTGGCCGTGCACCCGGCCACCGATCACGTCGAGCGGCGAATGCATACCCGCGAGAATGCGGTTCTCGCCCAGCTCCAGCCCGCGTGCGAGCATTTCCTGGTAGCGCTCGGGCACCACGTAAGCCACGGCGATGGCCTTTCTCACGGCCTCGGCGGTGTGGCCGCTGATGAAGCCGCCGTCAGTTGCGGGCGTACTGCTCTTGGCGGGCTCGAGCGCCGGCACGACCTTCACGCTGCTGCTCCAGCGCCACGGCCGGGCGTACTTGAAGTAGCGCTTGGCAGGCTCGGTGGAACCGTTTTCGCCGATGTTGTTGATCAGGTCCACCACAGTGCCGAAGTCAGGGTTGGCGCTGCCGCCAACGCCGCTGTCGTTGCCCGTGTCGTCGTACCTGACGGTGGTCGCGTCCGCAGCGATGCCGGTGATGCTGGTGGTCTGGCGCGACGCCGCACGCCAGGCGGCCGTCAGCGGCCCCATGCCGTCGCTGATGCTATAGCCCTTGCCACGGCGATCGTCGAGGTAGGCCGCGAGTTCCTGCGCGGCAGTGCGCTGGTTGGTCCGGTCGACCACGTACTGGATGTTGCTGCCGAGCACGGCTGCGTTGAGCACCTTGCCGTCGGTCGCGTCGCCAGGCACGCCGCTCCAAGTCGACGCCGCTACGGCCGGGAAACCGTCGCGCGCGGGCGCTGCTGCACCGGCATCCACCAGCAGGGTGCTGGGTTGCCAGACGTCGAGGAAGCCGGCGACGACACGCACGCCCGCATTCGTTTCCTTGGTCGCATAGCGTGCATCGCCGCGCTGGTTGCTGGCGACGTTGTCCACGAACGGGGGGATGCGTTGCGCGTCTGGCACCGGCGCGCTGTCGGTGAAGCCGAGGTCCTTGGGCGGCGTGGCTGCGGCGACTCCGGGCGATGTCGATCCGGCGGGTGCGGAGGTACTGGTGTGGACGGCGTCGTTGCCGCCACCGCAGGCGGCCAGGCAGAGCGCGGCCACCAGGGTGAGAACGAACGGGCGGCAGGAAGACAGGAAAGGAGCCATGGACAAAGCAAAGAGATGTTCAGGAGGACACAGGAATGGACGCGACACGACATGCAAGTCGGTGCGATGCGCCAGCACGAAAGTCGGCCGGCACATGACAAAGCCGGCGCGTGACGACGCGACCGACGTCCGGCAATCTAGAACGACAAGAAGTCAGGCGCGTGAAACCCGCAGGGCGCGAAAGCGGCGAAAACGTGGCGTCTTCACGACAGTCGGGCTCTTTTCCCGGGCCTGCATTACCAAGGTCATACAGCTTGGTTAAAAGAGGCGGGAATCGCGTTCTGCTTTGCGAATTGCGCTATCAAATCCATAGTGATGGGCGGGTACCCGCACCCTACAATCCCCCGTCCATCCGTCTCCTATCCCATGGCCCTCCTATTTGTCATCACCCCGCTGCCGCCGGCTTCTGCCAGCGATGCCTACGGCTGGGCGCTGTGGTCGGCTGACGGCCGCCAGGTGCGCGAGCATGGCAGCGCCCCGCCTGCTTTGCTGCCCAGTGCCAGCGAGGTGCTGCTGGGCGTGCCCGCCGCCGCCCTGTCCTGGCACCAGGTGACGCTGCCCCAGGGCAGCCTGAGCGGCAATGTGCGCCTGCGTGCAATGCTCGCCGGCCTGCTCGAAGACCGGTTGCTCGACGACCCCGAACTGCTGCATTTCGCCCTGGCGCCCGGTGCCCAGGCCGGCGCGCCTGCCTGGGTGGCGGCATGCAACCGGGCCTGGTTGCGCGCGGCGGTGCAGGCGATCGAATCGACCGGACGGCGCGTCATGCGCATCGTGCCGGAATGGACGCCCCAGCCTGCCGGTGCGCCCTCGATGGTGTTTGCCACCGGCGAGGACGAAAAGGCCCTCGTCACGGTCTGCGATGCCAGCGGCGTGGTCACGCTGCCCCTCGACGCCGCCAGCCTGGCGGTGATCGGCGCGCTGCCAGAAGACACGACGTTGCAGACCGAACCCGCCGTGGCCGAGCGTGCCGAGCAGGTGTTCGGCCAGCGCATTCCGATCCTCACCACCGAGGCGCGCTGGATGCAGGCCAGCCAGTCGCCCTGGGACCTCGCGCAGTTCGACCTGGCCTCCACCGGCCGCGCGCGGGCCGGCAAGAAACTCAACGCCGTGGTCCAGACCCTGCGGCACGCACCACAATGGCGTGCCGCGCGCTGGGGCGCTGCACTGCTGCTCGTCGCGCAGCTGGTGGGCGTCAACGCCTGGGCCTGGAAGGAACGCAATGCGCTCGAAGCCAAGCGCGGTGCGGTCCGCAGCGTCCTCACACAGACCTTTCCCGCAGTGCAACTGGTGGTCGATGCGCCGGTGCAGATGTCGCGCGAAGTCGCGCTGCTTCAGGTGGCCACCGGGGGCGTGACGCCCAGCGACCTCGAACCCATGCTCGCCGCGGTGGGCGCCAGCCTCTCGCCCGGCCGCACGCCGAGCGCCATCGACTACAGCGGCGGCCAGTTGCGTCTGCGCGGCCTCGGCCTGCAGGCCTCCGACGCCGAGCGGTTGTCGGCCACGCTGTCCACGCGCGGCTACAGCGCACGCGCCGAAGGCGACCTGCTGCTGGTGCAGGCGGAATCGTCACGATGAGCGCGCTCGCCACTTTCCACGTACGCCGCAAGCTCTGGTGGGCACAACTCGCGCCGCGCGAACAACGCCTGGCGACGGTAGCGCTCACGCTCGTGGTGCTGGCGCTGCTGTGGTGGGTCGCCCTTGCGCCGGCACTGCGCACACTGGCCGACGCGCCTGCCGCACATGCGCAGCTCGACGCCCAGCTCCAGCAGATGAGCACGCTGCAGGCCCAGGCCCGTCAACTTCAGACGCAGCCGCGCGTACCGCGCGACGACGCGCTGCGCGCGCTGGAAGGCGCTGTGCGCGATGGCCTGCCGAACGCCCAGCTGCAGGTCGCCGGCGCCAGCGAGGGTGCCACGGTGACGGTGCGCAGCACCGCACCCGACGCCCTGGCGCAATGGCTGGCCCAGGCGCGCGCCAATGCACGCGCGGTGCCGCGTGAAGTCCACCTCACGCGCAGCCAGGCACTGCCGGTTGCGCCCACCAGCCCACGCCCGGCCGCGCTGCCTGCGGGCCGCCCGGCAGCAGCCCCGACTTTGGCTTTGGCTGCAACGCCCGCCGAAGCCTCGGCCACGCCGGCTGCCCCCCGCTGGGATGGCACGCTGGTCATGAGCCTGCCGGCGCGCTGAGCCCCGCACCCCCATGGCAACCTCCGCCCCTCTTCGCCCGCTGCATGCTGCGGCCACGGCCGGCTGGCGCTGGGCCGTCGCAGGCGCACTGCTGGGCACCCTGCTGACGCTCGCGCTGTTCGCGCCTGCACGCTGGCTCGCCTCGGCACTCGTGCATTGGACCGACGGCCACCTGCGGCTGGTCAATGCGCGCGGCACGGTCTGGAACGGAACGGCCGGGCTGGTATTCGCCAGCGGCGTCGGCGGCGCGGAGGCGATTTCGTTGCCGGGCCAGTTCCACTGGCGCCTGCGGCCGCGCTGGGACGGTGTGAGCGCCGCGCTCGACCTGCCCTGCTGCGCACCGGCGCCGCTGCAATTGCTGGCGCATCCACGCAGCAACGGCGTACAGCTGGTGCTGGCCGATGGCCGCTCGCGCTGGCCCGCGGCCATGCTGACCGGTTTCGGCGCGCCCTTCAACACGCTCAAGACCGAAGGCGTGCTCGACCTGATCACGCAGTCCTTCGCCGTCGAGGTGCAGGGCCGGCAGCTCGCGCTGCAGGGTCGCGCCACCCTGGATGCAAGCGACATCTCCTCCAGCCTGTCGACCCTGCGGCCGATGGGCAGCTACCGTCTGGCGCTGCAAGGCGGCAGCACGCCGAGCCTGCTGCTGACCACACGCGAAGGCAGCCTGCAACTCAACGGCAGCGGTTACTGGACCGGCACGGCCATGCGCTTCAATGGCGAGGCCAGTGCCGCGCCCGGCAGCGAAGACGCGCTATCGAATCTGTTGAACATCATCGGGCGGCGCAACGGCGCGCGCTCGCTCATCACCCTGGGTTGACCATGAAGCATCTGTCTTCGCACGGCGTTCGTACCGGCCTCGTCGCACTTGCGGCGCAGCTGGTGTTCGCCGCCTGCATTCCAACGGCTTTCGCGCAGGACACGGTACCGCGCCGCGGCGAGCCGATCACCTTGAACTTCAGCAATGCCGAAATCGAATCGGTGGCGCGCACGATGGCAGTGGTCACCGGCAGAGATGTCGTGGTGGACCCGCGCGTCAAGGGCACGATGACGCTGGTCACCGACCGCGCCATCGCACCGGCCGCAGCGTTCAACCAGTTCGCCGCCGCGCTGCGCCTGCAGGGCTTTGCGGTGGTGCAGGCCGACGGCCTCTACAAGATCGTGCCTGAAGCCGACGCCAAGCTGCAAAGCAGTGCCATCGCCGGCTCGACCGGCGCGGCCGCGCGCATGAGCGGCAACCAGATCGTCACGCAGGTCTTCAAGCTCAACTACGAATCGGCCAACAACCTGCTGCCGGTGCTGCGCCCACTGATCGCGCCGAACAACACCATCAACGTGAACCCCGGCAACAACTCGCTGGTGATCACCGACTACGCCGAAAACCTGAGCCGGCTCGCGCGCATCGTGGCCTCGCTCGACGTACCCAATGCGTCGGACATCGAGGTGATTCCGCTGCGCCACGCCATCGCCACCGACATGGTGCCGCTGGTCACGCGCCTGCTCGAAGGCGGCACGGGCACCGCGGGCGGCGCTGCCGCACCGGGCGTCGTCGACGCCTCCTTTCGCACCGCACTGCAGGCCGATCCGCGCAGCAATTCGCTGATCCTGCGCGCGGCCAATCCGGCTCGGGCGCAGCTGGTGCGATCGCTCATCGACAAACTCGACCGCGCGCCCATCGACAGCAGCAACGGCGCGGCCGGCAACATCTATGTGGTCTACCTGAAGAACGCCGATGCAGTGAAGCTGGCGACCACGCTGCGCGCGGCGATGACCAGCAACAACGCAGGCGGCGCATCGGGTGCGATGGCGGGCAACACCGGCTCGTCCGGCACCTCGGGCACGACCAACCAGCCGCAGAACAGCTCGACCGGCGGCGTCACCAGCGCGGCGGCCAGCGCGCCGCTCAACAACGCCAATCAGCCGTCCACCGGTGGCCAGATCCAGGCCGACCCGTCCACCAATTCGCTGATCATCACTGCCCCCGAGCCGCAGTACAGGCAGCTTCGCGCGGTGATCGACAAGCTCGACGGGCGGCGCGCACAGGTCATGGTCGAGAGCCTGATCGTGGAGGTGAACGCCGACAAGGCCGCCGAATTCGGCGTGCAGTGGCAGACGGCCATCGGCGCGACTGGCGCCATCGGCACCAACTCCAGCCTGGCCGGCTCCAACATCCTGGCGCTGTCGGCCGGCACCGCGCAAGCCTCGTCGGGCTTCAATATCGGGCTGGGCACCAAGGTCAACGGCGTGAGCGCGCTCGGTCTGGTCGCGCGCTTTCTGCAGAGCAATGGCGAAGGCAATGTGCTCTCCACACCCAACCTGCTCACGCTGGACAACGAAGAAGCCAAGATCGTGATCGGCCAGAACGTGCCCTTCGTGACCGGCCAGTACACCAGCACTGGCAGCAGCAGCACCTCGGTCAGCCCGTTTCAGACCATCGAGCGCAAGGACGTGGGCCTGACGCTGCGCGTGCGCCCGCAGATCAGCGAGAACGGGACCGTGAAGATGACCATCTTCCAGGAGGTCTCCAACGTGGTGGCCAACACCGCCAACAACACGAATGGCCCCACGACCAGCAAGCGCTCGATCGAGTCGAGCGTGGTGGTCGACGACGGCAGCATCATCGTCATCGGCGGGCTGCTGCAAGACGAATACAGCCGCCAGGACGAGAAGGTGCCGGGCCTGGGCGACATCCCGGTCGTGGGCAGCCTCTTCAAGAGCGAGGTGCGCAGCCGTACCAAGAGCAACCTGATGGTGTTCCTGCGGCCCACGGTGCTGCGCGACAACGCCAGCGGCGAGCTGCTGGCCTCCGAACGCTACGACGCGCTGCGCGCGCTGCAGCAGACCTACCAGCCCGACAGGCAGAACATCATGCTGCGTGGCGTCGATTCGGCGCCGGTGGTGCCGGCCCTGCCACCCCCCACCGTGCCGCCGATGCCTGAGACGCCCGCCGATGCTCCGAAGCCGGGCAGCCGCCGCATCGAGGGAACCCGCCTGATCCCGCCGCCGATGATCGACACCGCCCCGCTGCTCACCCCGAGCCCGCTGCGCGGCGCCCTGCCGCCGACGGCCGACCCGACGACGCGGCGCGAGCTGCCCTGAAGACCATGCGCTACCCCCTGCCCTACGCGTTCGCGCGCAGCCAGCAACTGCTGCTGGAAGAAGCCGACGACGGCACCGCAACGCTGTGGATGCCCAAGACGCCGCCACGCAGCGCGCTGGGTGAAGTCACGCGCAAGTTCACGGTGACAGCCTTCCAGCCGCTGCCCAACGACCAGCTCGCGCAGCGCATCAGCGCCGCCTACGCCAAGGGTGAGTCGAACGCCGCCGCGGTGGTGAGCGAGGTGCAGGGCGACGCCGACCTGTCGCGCATGATGCAGGAGCTGCCGGCGGTCGAAGACTTGCTCGAAAGCGCGGGCGATGCGCCCATCATCCGCATGCTCAACGCGCTGCTCACGCAGGCCGCGCGCGACGGCGCCAGTGACATCCATATCGAACCCTACGAGCGCACGTCGTCGGTGCGCTTTCGCATCGACGGCACGCTGCGCGAGGTGGTGCAGCCCAACCGTGCGCTGCATGCGGCGCTGATCTCGCGCCTGAAGATCATGGCCGACCTGGACATCTCCGAGAAGCGACTGCCGCAGGACGGCCGCATTTCGCTGCGCATCGGCACGCGCGCGGTCGACGTGCGGGTGTCCACGCTGCCCAGCGCACACGGCGAACGTGCGGTGCTGCGGCTGCTGGACAAGACCGAGAGCAAACTCACGCTCGAATCGGTGGGCATGCAGGGCGACACGCTGGCGCGCTTCGAGCGGCTCATCGGCCAGCCCCACGGCATCATCCTGGTGACCGGGCCGACCGGCTCGGGCAAGACGACCACGCTGTACGCCGCGCTCTCTCGCCTGGACGCGGGCAGCAGCAACATCATGACGGTCGAAGACCCGATCGAGTACGAACTCACGGGCGTGGGCCAGACCCAGGTGAACGCGAAGATCGAGTTGACTTTCGCCAAGGCCCTGCGCGCCATCCTGCGGCAGGACCCGGACGTGATCATGATCGGCGAAATCCGCGACTTCGAAACCGCGCAGATCGCCATCCAGGCCTCGCTCACCGGCCACCTGGTGCTCGCCACGCTGCACACCAACGATTCGGTGAGTGCCGTCACGCGCCTCACCGACATGGGCGTGGAACCGTTCCTGTTGAGCTCTTCGCTGCTGGGCGTGCTCGCACAGCGGCTGGTGCGCCGCCTCTGCCCCGTGTGCACCGTGATGCCCGCAGAAGGCGGCGAGGCCACACCTGCAGGCTGCGACGCGTGTGGCCACACGGGCTACCAGGGGCGCACCGGTATTTTCGAGCTGCTGGTGGCCGACGACGCGGTGCAGTCGCTCATCCACAGCCGGGCACCGGAAAGCCAGATTCTGGCGACCGCCGAACATGGCGGCCTGCGCTCGATGCGCGCCGACGGCGAGCGGCTGGTGGCTGCGGGCGTCACATCGCGCGCAGAGCTGTTGCGCGTGACGCGCGACTGAGCGCACGTCCATGCCCGCCTATTCCTTCGAAGCCGTCGACGCCCAGGGCGAGCCGCGCAAGGGCGTGCTGGAGGCAGACACCGCACGCAGCGCGCGCGGCATGCTGCGCGCGCAGAACCTCATTCCGCTGGAGGTCACGCTGGTCGGCAGCGCGGTCGGCAATGCGCCCACCAGCAGCCGATGGCGCCGCTCGATCGGGGGCGGCCGTGTCTTCAACTCGACCGGCCTGGCGGTGTGGACGCGCCAGCTGGCCGGCCTGGTGTCGTCGGGCCTGCCGCTCGAACGCGCATTGACGGCGCTGACCGACGAATCGGAAAGCGAACAGCAACGCAACCTCATCGCCTCGCTGCGCGCCGAGGTCAACGGCGGCTCGCCCTTTGCGCGCGCGCTGTCGCAGCATCCGCACGAGTTCTCCGCCATCTACACCGCCGTCATCGGCGCGGGCGAGCAGACCGGCAACCTCGGCCTGGTGCTCGAACGCCTGGCCGACGACCTCGAAGAGCGCCAGGCGTTGCAACAGAAGCTGGTGGGCGCTGCGCTGTATCCGGCCATCGTCACGCTGGTGGCGATCGTGATCGTGATCTTTCTCGTGAGCTACGTGGTGCCGCAGGTGGCCAACGTGTTCGCGGGCACCAAGCGGGCGCTGCCCTTCCTGACGGTGGCCATGCTCGCCATCAGCGACTTCGTGCGCGGCTACGGCTGGTCGATGCTGATCGCCATCGCGCTGGCAGTCGTCGCCATGCGCGCGGCACTCGCGCGCGACGCCTTTCGCGAGAAATTCGACGCGGCCTGGCTGCGGCTGCCGCTGGTCGGCAAGCTCGCGCGCGGCTACAACGCGGCGCGCTTTGCCAGCACGCTGGCGATGCTGGCGACGGCCGGCGTGCCAATCCTGCGCGCGCTGCAGGCGGCCGCCGAGACGCTGGGCAACCGCGCCATGCGCGCCGATGCGCTCGATGCACTGGTGCTGGTGCGCGAAGGCGCGCCACTGGCCTCGGCACTGGCGCAGAAAAAACGCTTTCCGGGCATCGTCTCGATGTTTGCGCGTCTGGGCGAACAGACCGGCACGCTGCCGCTGATGCTGCAGCGTGCGTCCAACCAGCTGGGCGCCGAAGTGCAACGCCGCGCCATGCACCTGGCGACCATCCTCGAGCCGCTGCTGATCGTGGCCATGGGCGGGGTGGTGATGCTGATCGTGCTGGCGGTGCTCATGCCGATCATCCAGCTCAACCAGTTTGTCAAATGAAGCACACCCCCAGTCTTCGCGCACTGCGTGTCGCTTCGCCAACCCCCTTGCAGGGGGCAACGCCAACGGCCCGGCAGAGCCGGTTCGGTGGCGTTCCTGGAAGGAGGTGCGCGTGGCCGTAACGTTGGACGATAAGCTGGTGGTCGCGATCTCGTCGCGGGCGCTGTTCAACCTCGAGGAGGAGAACCAGCTCTTCGAATCGGGCGACCCCGAGGCCTACATGCGGCTTCAGCTCGAGCGGCTGGACGTCCCCGCACAGCCCGGCATTGCCTATTCGCTGGTGCAGAAGCTGCTGCGCTTCAACGACGACGGTGTGCAGCGCGTCGAGGTGGTGATCCTGTCGCGCAACGACCCGGTGTCGGGCATGCGCATCTTCCGCTCCAGCGTGTCGGCCGGCATCAAGCTGCAGCGTGGTGTGTTCACGCAAGGCCGGGCGCCGTTCGGTTATCTGCGGCCGCTGCGGGCCCACCTGTTCCTGTCGGCCAATGCCGAAGATGTGCGCGAGGCACTCGGCGCTGGCTTTCCAGCGGCACGCGTGCTGGTCGAATCGGTGAAGGCGAGCGACGCCTTCCCGAACGAAGTGCGCATCGCTTTCGACGGCGACGCCGTGCTGTTCAGCGACGAGGCCGAGCGCGTGTTCCAGGCCGAGGGACTCGACGCCTTCCAGGCGCACGAGCTGAGCAAGGCCGCGCTGCCGCTGCCCGAAGGGCCGTTCAAGCCGCTGCTGTCGGCCTTGCATCGGTTGCAGCTCGCGGGCAATGCGTCGATGCGCATCCGCACCGCCCTGGTTACCGCACGCAGCGCACCGGCCCATGAGCGTGCGATCCGAACGCTCATGAACTGGAACATCCGGGTCGACGAAGCGATGTTCCTCGGGGGCCTGCCCAAAGGCGAGTTCCTGCGCGAATTCGAGCCCGACTTCTTCTTCGACGACCAGACAGGCCATGTCGACGCAGCGGCGCGCCACGTGCCGTCAGGCCATGTGTCCAGCGGCATCAGTAACGTCCGTAACCCACGCTGACACTTCTGCAAGGGATGCGCGCCGTGAGTTCACGACGTTGTCACCCAAAGGTTCTAGCCTCACGGTTCTCCCCACGGAACCCAGCACATGAACCACGATGCGCCTTCTCGTCTCTTACCGATGCGCCTTGCGCGCGTCGCGACGCTCACGGCTTTGCTAACACTCGCCGGTGCGCTGAGCGCCTGCGGCGGCAGCAGCGACGGTGGCGGCAACGCCAACAACGCCCCCACCACCCCCACCCCCACGACCCCGTCCACAACGACGCCCCCCGCCACAGCAGCCCAGCCCGTGATGCGCTGCGCCCCTTGAGCACGGCCCCCACGTCCCCCCGCAAGCGCCCCACACCATGACCTCACGACGCACCTTCCTGCGCGGCACCGCTTCCGCCGGCATCGCCGCCGCCACGCTCGCAGCCTTTCCGCCGGCCATCCGCCGCGCCCTCGCCATTCCAGCCAACAACGCCACAGGCACGATCAAGGACGTCGAGCACATCGTCATCCTGATGCAGGAAAACCGGTCCTTCGACCACTACTTCGGCACCTTGATGGGCGTGCGGGGCTTCGGCGACCGCTTCACGATTCCGCTGCCGGCCGGCCTCTCCGTCTGGCAGCAGAGCGATGCAAAGGGCGCCCTGGTGTTGCCCTATCACCTCGACGGCAGCAAAGGCAACGCGCAACGCGCCAGCGGCACGCCGCACACCTGGGTCGACACGCACAACGCCTGGGACGGCGGCCGCATGAACCAGTGGCCGCGTTACAAGAACGCCGCTTCGATGGGGTACTTCCAGGAGGCAGAGCTGCCATTCCAGTACGCGCTGGCCAATGCCTTCACCGTGTGCGACGACTACCACTGCGCCATGCACACCGGCACCCATGCCAACCGCTCGTTCCACTGGACCGGCACCAACGGCCCGACGGGCGCCAACGTGGCCTACGTGAACAACGTCAACGCCTGGTCGTCGACCGGCCCCTCCACGGCAGGCTACGAGTGGAAGACGTATGCCGAGCGCCTGCAGGACGCCAAGGTCAGCTGGATGGTCTACCAGAACATCCCGAACAACTACGGCTGCAATCCGCTGATGGGTTTCAAGACCTTCCGCAAGGCCAACGAGCTCTCGGCCAAACCCGTGAACACGGCGCTGCCCCAGGGCGCCTCGCCCGCCTACGCGCCGGGCGACGATGCCGGCAATCCGCTCTACAAGGGCATTGCCAACACCCTGCCGGTGGCCGACCAGGCCGCTTTCGATGCGGGCGCCATCTTCGACGCGTTTCGCGCCGACGTGAAAGCCGGCCGCCTGCCCCAGGTGTCGTGGATCATTCCGACGGACGTGAACTCCGAGCACCCTGGCCCGTCGAGCCCGGTGCAGGGCGCTTGGTACGTCCAGCAGGTGCTCGACGCCCTCACCGCCGTGCCAGAGGTCTGGAGCAAGACGGTGTTCATCGTGAACTTCGACGAAAACGACGGTTACTTCGACCACGTGCCTTCGCCGTCGGCCCCCTCGCCGCTGGCGCCGCTTCCCAATGCCGACAAGCAGTTCGCGGGCAAGACCACCTTGTCCGATGCGGACATGAGCTTCGAATACTTCACGCACCCCGTGCCGCCGGGCATGCCCGTGGCGCAGCCGGCGCCCGACGGCAACGTCTACGGGCCCGGCCAGCGCGTGCCGATGTACGTGATCTCGCCCTGGAGCCGCGGCGGCTGGGTCAATTCCCAGGTGTTCGACCACACCTCGGTGCTGCGCTTCATCGAGGCACGCTTTGGTGTCGCCGAACTCAACATCAGTCCGTTTCGCCGCGCGGTCTGCGGCGACCTCACCAGCGCCTTCAACTTCGCCACGCCCAACGCCCAGGACCTGCCCACGCTGAGCGGCCGAAAGAGCAAAGCCGAAGCCGACAAGCTGCGCGCCGACCAGCAGGCGCTGCCGCAGATCGTGCCACCGGCCAGTGCGCAGCTGCCGCGTCAGGCTACAGGCACACGTCCCTCGCGCGCCCTGCCCTACGAGCTGCATGCCAGCGCCAAGACCGACGCGGTCAATGGCCGCGTCCAGCTTGTGTTTGCCAACACCGGCGCGCAGGCCGCCGTGTTCCACGTCTACGACAGGCTCAACCTCGACCGCCTGCCGCGCCGCTACATGGTGGAAGCCGGCAAGACGCTCGACGACAGCTGGAACGCGACGACCGACAACGCCGGCCTGTACGACCTCTGGGTGCTGGGACCGAACGGCTTTCACCGCCACTTCAAGGGCGACCTGAACACCCTGCGCGTGGCCGACGCGGCCAACCCCGAGGTGCGCGTGTGCTACGACATTGCCAACGGAAACGTCTACCTGCGCATGACGAACGCGGGCAAGAAGAGCGCCAACTTCACCGTTCGCGCCAAGGCCTACCGCAACGACGGCCCATGGACCGCGCCTGTGGCTGGCGGCGCCACGGTGGAGCAGCATTGGGAACTCGCCGACAGCGGCCAGTGGTACGACTTCGCCGTGACCTGCGATGCCGACCCGGTGTACTACCGGCGCTTCGCCGGCCGCGTGGAGACCGGCCAGCACTCGGTGAGCGACCCGGCCATGGGGCTGGGCGACCTGTGATGCCCGAACGCCAGGGCGCGCGCTTAAGCCGAGCCTAAGGATCGGGCCGCGTGCGCGGCTAGCATGGGCCATCGCGCCGTTGTGGCGCACCACGATGACGGTCCCACGATGTCCCTGCCCGACACCGCGCAGCGCGCGCCCTTTCTCGCCACCTTGCGGCGCATCGGCCGCCTGGCCTGGCCTTACTTCCAGTCCGAGGAAAAATGGAAAGCGCGCGGCCTGCTGGCGGCCATCGTCGCGCTCAACCTGGGCGTGGTGTTCATGCTGGTCCAGATCAACGAATGGAACCGAACGTTCTATGACGCCCTGCAGAACAAGCAGCTCGACGCGTTCTGGCAGCAGATCGGGCGCTTCACCTGGCTGGCGCTGGTCTACATCGTCATCGCGGTCTACAAGTTCTACCTGACCCAGGTCCTCCAGTTGCGCTGGCGCAGCTGGCTGACCGACCACTACCTGGCGCGCTGGCTTGCGAACAAGGCCTTCTACCGCATGGAACTCGCGCGCTTCACGGGCGACGCGGCCCAGGTGCCCGACAACCCCGACCAACGCATTCAGGAAGACCTCAACATCTTCACCGACTCCACCGTGACGCTGGGCATGGGCGTGTTCAATGCGGTGGTCACGCTGCTGAGTTTCGTGGGCATCCTGTGGACGCTGAGCGGGCCGCTGAGTTTCCACGCGCCCGCCTTCCTGGGCGGCGGCGAATGGACCATTGCGGGCTACATGGTCTGGGCGGCGGTGCTCTATTGCGTGGTCGGCAGCGTCATCGCCCATTTCATCGGGCGTCGGCAGGTGGGGCTGAACTTTCGCCAGCAATGGCTGGAAGCCAACTTCCGCCATCACATGGTGCGCATCCGCGAATACAGCGAAGCCATTGCGCTGGACGGCGGCGAGGCCGTCGAACGCCGCCAGCTCGACACCCGCTTCACCGCGGTCATGGGCAACTACCTGCGCCTGATCCGCAGCCAGAAGAACCTGACCTGGTTCAACAGCTTCTTCGGCCAGGCGGCCATCATCTTCCCGATGATCGTCGCGTCACCGCGCTACTTCAGCGGCGCGATCCAGCTGGGCCAGCTGATGCAGATCAGCTCGGCCTTCGGCCAGGTGCAGAGTTCCCTGGGCTGGCTGGTGGACAACTACATGGGCATCGCCGTGTGGAAGGCCACAAGCGACCGGCTGGCAGGCTTCGAGGAAAGCCTCGGCCAGCAGTCGCGACCGAATGAAGACTTCAGTGCCACCCACGAAGCCGGCGGCATCGCCGCGTCGCAACTCCACGTTGCCCTGCCGGACGGGCACACCCTGCTGGCAGACGGACGACTGCATGTCGCGCCCGGCGAAACGGTGCTGGTGACCGGCCCATCCGGCAGCGGCAAGTCGAGTCTTTTTCGCGCACTGTCAGGGATCTGGCCCCATGCGCGCGGGCAGGTGAACCTGCCCGCAGACACCATGTTCATCCCACAGCGCCCCTACTTCCCCGACGGTCCCTTGCGCGACGCGCTGGCCTACCCGCAAGCGGCCACGCACTACAGCGACGAGGCCCTGCAGCAAGCCCTGCGCAACGCCTTGCTGCCCCAACTGGCCACGCAGCTCGACCGGGCCGACGCCTGGGGCCAGAAACTCTCGGGGGGCGAGCAACAGCGCCTGTCGATCGCCCGTGCCTTGCTCAAGCGACCCGCCTGGATCCTCGCCGACGAGGCGACCAGCGCGCTGGACGAGGCAGCCGAGGCCACGTTGTACGCCCGCCTGGTCGCGCAGGTCCGGCAGGCCGGTGGCGGCATCGTGTCGATCGCGCATCGCTCGACGCTCGGACCCTTCCATCGCCAGCGCTGGACGCTGACACCAACGTCCGACGGCGGCAGCGCCAGCCACCACCTCGACACGGCCACGGCAGATGCGCCCGATCGCACGCCCGGCGCTACCCCCACGATGGGAACAAAGGCGTAACTCCCCTGGCGCATCAGGCTCCCTTGTAGCGCTCCCATCCAGCCTGCCGCAGCGCACAGGCCGGGCAACTGCCGCAGCCGTAGCCCCAGGCATGGCGGTGCACGCGATCGCCCAGGTAGCAGGTGTGGGTGTGCTCGACGATCATGTCGACCAGCGCATCGCCGCCCAGGCGGTGCGCCATGGCCCAGGTCTGCGCCTTGTCGATCCACATGAGCGGCGTCTCGATGACCAGCCGACGGTCCAGGCCGAGCGACAGCGCCAGCTGCATCGCCTTCATCGTGTCGTCGCGGCAGTCGGGGTAGCCGGAATAGTCGGTCTCGCAAACGCCAGTGACGATGACCTGCAGGCCACGCCGGTAGGCCAGCGCGCCGGCGAGCGTGAGAAACAGCAGGTTGCGCCCGGGCACGAAGGTGTTGGGCAGACCATCGGCCTGCATCGCAAAGGCCACCTCCTGCGTGAGCGACGAGCCGCCGAGCTGAGACAGCGCATCGACGTTGAGCAGGTGATCCTCGCCCAGGCGTGAAGCCCACTGCGGAAAGCGCTCGCACAAGGCCTCGCGCACGGTGTGGCGCACGTCCATCTCGATGCGGTGGCGCTGGCCGTACTCGAAGCCGAGCGTCTCGACGCGCTCGAAGCGGCTGAGGGCGTCGGCCAGGCAGGTGGTGGAATCCTGGCCGCCGGAAAAGAGGACGAGGGCGGTGGTGTGCATGAAAGAAACTCCTGTCGGACAAGGGCGCAAGTTTCGCAGCAACCCACGCGCGGCGAATACGATCCTTCGCATGACGACCAAACACCTCGTGGCCTGGGCCGCCACCTTCCTCGTGATGATCGTGATCGACCTGCTCTGGCTGGGTGTGATCGCGAAGAACCTCTATGCCCAGGCCATGGGCGACCTCATGGCGCAGCAGCCGCGCCTGGGCATCGCTGCGCTCTTCTACCTGATGTACCCGATAGGCCTGGTGATCTTCGCCGTGCTGCCTGGCGTGGACGCCGGCAGCGTCGCGCGCGCTGGCGTGCTCGGCGCGCTGTTCGGCCTGTTCGCCTATGCCACGTACGACCTGACGAACCTGGCGGTGGTGCGCAACTGGCCCGTCGCACTGTCGTTCATCGATATCGCGTGGGGCACCTTGGTGAGTGCCGTGTCGGCGGGGGCCGGCGCTGCGGTCGTGCGGTGGTTCGTGGCCCGGTAGCTGCGTCAGCCCTTTTTTAGAGGAAGCGCTCGAGCAGCCTGCGCGATGCGCGGTCGAGCACCTTCGGGTCGGGCACGCGGAACTGCACGCCATGCGCGCTGGTGATCAGCAACGCCCCGCCCTCCAGGCGCCGGATGTCCTCCTCGGCCTTGAGCACGAAGCTCACGTCGCCACGGTCGGTGCTCACACGCCAGGTGCTCGGCACGCCGAAGCTTGACACGGCGTGCAACCGTTGCAGCGTTGGCGCGAAATCGCGCACCGCCAGTTCCGCGTCGAGCAAGGCGCGTTGAGCCGGCGCCAGCGCGTCCATGCGGTCGATCCAGATGCGCTCGCGGCCATCGCTGCCCAGCAGGGACACGCCCACGTCGGGCGCCGTCAGCGGAAACGCCCGCACCGGTACGACGCCTGGATGGCGCTCCCCCTGTGCGTCGATCAACACCAGCTGGCCGAAGGCATCGCGTTCGAGTTCGAATACCGGCGCGTTCATCAGGCTTCTCCGGCCGGATGGGCGGCATGGTTGCTCAGGGCGACGGCCACGCCGAGGCGTTCGGTCGCCATCGATCCCGCGGTCGGATCGTCATCGACCTGCCGCAGTTGCGCCTGGTAGAGCCGCCAGTACGCGCCCTCCTTGGCCATCAGCGCATCGTGCGGGCCGACCTCGACGATCTCGCCGCGGTCCATCACGACCAGGCGATCGGCCTTGCGCAGCGTCGACAGGCGGTGCGCGATGGCGATGGTGGTGCGGCCCTTCACGAGGTTGTCCAACGCCTTCTGGATTTCCTTTTCGGTCTCGGTGTCGACGGCGGACGTGGCCTCGTCGAGGATCAGGATGCGTGGGTCGATCAGCAGTGCGCGCGCGATGCTGATGCGCTGGCGCTCGCCACCAGACAGCCCCTGCCCGCGCTCGCCGACCAGCGAGTCGTAGCCATGCGCGAGCCGCAGGATGAAGTCGTGTGCATGCGCAGCGCGCGCGGCGGCGACGATCTCCTCGCGGGTCGCATCCGGCTTGCCGTAGGCGATGTTCTGCGCGATGGTGCCGAAGAACAGGAAGGGCTCCTGCAGCACGAGCCCGACGTGACGCCGGTAATCGGCCACCGCGAAGCGCCGGATGTCGGTGCCGTCCACGAGGATCGCACCGTCGGTCACGTCATAGAAGCGGCAGATCAGGTTGACCAGCGTGCTCTTGCCCGAGCCGCTGTGGCCGACCAGGCCGATCATCTCGCCCGGCTCGATGGCCAGGTCCAGGTCGCGGATGACGGCGCGCGAGCCGTAACGAAAGCCCACGTCCTTCATCACGATGCGGCCCGTCACGCGATCCACCTTCACCGGGTTCGCAGGCTCGGGCACGTTGCTCACATGGTCGAGGATGTCGAAGATGCGCTTGGCGCCAGCCGCGGCCTTCTGCGTGACCGACACGATGCGGCTCATCGAATCGAGCCGCGTGTAGAAGCGGCCGATGTAGGCGATGAAGGCCGTCAGCACGCCGACCGTGATGCGCCCGCGCGCCACCTGCCAGATGCCGAAGCCCCACACCACCAGCAGGCCGATCTCGGTGAGCAGTGACACGCTGGGCGTGAAGAGCGACCAGGTCTTGTTGAGCTTGTCGTTGACCTGCAGGTTGTATGCGTTGGCAGCGTGGAAGCGGTCGGCCTCGCGCTTTTCCTGCGCGAAGGCCTTGACCACGCGGATGCCGGGGATGGTGTCGGCCAGCACGTTGGTGACCTCGCTCCACACGCGGTCGATCTTCTCGAAGCCGGTGCGCAGGCGGTCGCGCACCACGTGGATCATCCAGGCGATGAACGGGAGCGGCACCAGCGTGACGACCGCCAGCAGCGGGTTGATCGACACCAGGATCACCGCGGTCATCACGATCATCAGCACGTCGGTGAGGAAGTCGAGCGCGTGCAGCGAGAGGAAGACGTTGATGCGGTCGGTCTCGGAGCCGATGCGCGACATCAGGTCGCCGGTGCGCTTGCCGCCGAAGTAGTCGAGCGGCAGCGTCAGGAGGTGCTCATACGTCGTGGTGCGCAGGTCGGCGCCGATGCGCTCGGACACCAGCGCCAGCAAATAGGTGCGCGCCCAGCCCAGCCCCCAGCCCGTGAGCGCAGCCGCCAGCAGCGCGGCGAGGAACAGCACGACCTTGCCGACCGGGATCTGCTGGCCGTTCTGGAACGGGATCAGGATGTCGTCCATCAGCGGGATCGTCAGGTACGGCGGCACCAGCGTGGCGGCGGTCGAGGCCAGCGTGAGCAGGAAACCCGCGATGAGCTGCTTGCGGTAAGGCCGGGCAAAGCGGCCCAGGCGAAGCAGCACCCAGGTCGAGGGCGGCGGCGCATCCGGCTCGGCCGCGCGCGGATCGTCGGGCTCGGCCAAGGCAGTGGGTGTCATGCGGCTTTGCAGCTGGGCAAAGCGCTTGATCAACTGCAGCGCCGCGGCCTGTTGGGCCAGCGTGTAGCGCCAGCGCGCGCGATTGCCATCGGGGCCGACCAGGTCGAGCGTGCCGACGCCGGCGTGGTCGCCGGCTTGCAGTTCGAGCGGTTCCGGTGCAAGCTGGCCGACCGGCCATTCCCGCCAGCGGCCGTCTGTTTCGCGGGCCAGCAGACGCCGGTCGGTGAGCGCCAGCAGGCCGGTGGCAAACCGAAGTTCCCCGTCGAGGTCAACCGAGAGGGTTGCCAGAACGTTTTCGGCGGCTGTGAGCCGGCTTTTCAGGGCGGCCGAAGTCGCCTCTCCTGCGCCCTCCCGGGCATCGACTGGATCGTGATGTTGCATTGTGTTTTTTTGGCCCTCGCCTCGACCCTAACGTTTCCATGACCCGTTTCGACGACATCCAGCTCCTGCGCATCAATTATCTGCGTGGCCCCAACCTCTGGACCTACCGCCCGGTGCTGGAAGTCTGGCTCGACCTCGGCCGGCTCGAAGACTACCCCTCGCAGCGCATCCCGGGCTTCACCGAGAGGCTGACCGCCCTTCTTCCCGCGCTGATCGAGCACCACTGCGGCGTGGGCGAGCGCGGCGGCTTCATCCAGCGCCTGACCGAAGGCACCTGGGCCGGGCACATCCTGGAGCACGTGGTCATCGAGCTGCTGAACCTGGCGGGCATGCCCACCGGCTTCGGCCAGACCCGCAGCACGTCCCGGCACGGCGTCTACCGCATGGTGTTCCGCGCGCGCGACGAACAGGTCGCTCGCGTCGCCCTGGCCGAAGGCCACCGCCTGCTGATGGCCGCGGTCAACGGCGACGCGTTCGACGCAGCCGACGTGCAACGTGCAGTCGATGCGGTCAAGGGCATGGTCGAAGACTGCTACCTCGGCCCGAGCACGGCCTGCATCGTCGGCGCCGCCACCGACCGTGGCATTCCGCACATACGCCTGAACGCGGGCAACCTGGTGCAACTGGGCTACGGCGCGCGGCAGCAACGCATCTGGACGGCCGAAACCGACCACACCAGCGCCATCGGTGAATCGATCGCCAGCGACAAGGAACTCACCAAGTCGCTGCTGCAGAGCTGCGGCGTACCGGTGCCCGAAGGCCAGGTGGTCGCCAGCCCCGAGGAAGCCTGGGAAGCCGCCGAGGACATCGGCCTGCCGGTGGTGGTGAAACCGTCGGACGCCAACCATGGCCGCGGCGTGTCGCTCGAACTGGGCACACGCGAGGAGGTGATGGCTGCCTTCGCCGTGGCCGAGCCCGAAGGCAGCGACGTGATGGTCGAGCGCTTCGTGCGCGGCAGCGAGCACCGCTTGCTGGTGGTCGGCGGCCAGGTGGTGGCCGCCGCGCGCGGTGAGGTCATCACCGTGACCGGCGACGGCAGCGCGACGGTCGCGCAGCTCATCGACAGCCAGCTCAACAGCGACCCGCGGCGCGGCGCCGAAGAGGAATACCCGCTCGACCTGATCGTGCCGGCCACCGACGCCAAGCTGCAGCTCGAACTCCAGCGCCAGGACCTGCACAGCGACGCGGTGCCGGCAGCCGGGCGTGTGGTCACGATCCAGCGCAACGGCAATCTGGGCGTGGACTGCACCGATCTCGTCCATCCCGAGGTCGCACATGCGGCCGTGCTCGCCGCGCGCGTGGTGGGCCTGGACATCGCCGGCATCGACCTGGTCGCGCAGGACATCAGCCGGCCGCTGGCCGCCCAGCGCGGCGCCATCGTCGAGGTCAATGCAGGCCCCGGCCTGTTGATGCACCTGAAGCCGGCGGTCGGCTCGCCGCGTCCGGTGGGCCGCGCCATCTGCGACCACCTGTTTCCCGAGCCCGAGGCGGGGGAACTGGCTGGGCGCATCCCGATCGTCGGCGTGGCCGGCACCCAGGACACCGCGGTGCTCGCACGGCTGGTGGCCTGGCTGATCGGCCTGGGCGGGCGCCACACCGGCCTGGCCTGCCGCGACGGCCTGTTCCTCGAACGCCGCCGTGTGGATGCGCGCGACAGCGCCCATTGGGAAGCCGCGCACCGCCTGCTGGTCAACCGCGCCGTGCAGGCGGTGGTCATCGAGAACGGCGCCGAAACCATCCTGCGCAGCGGCCTGGCCTACGACCGCTGCACCGTGGGCATCGTGACCGATCTGGAGGGCGCCGAGGCGCTCGCGGAGTTCGACGTCACCGAGAGCGACCAGATGGTCAAGGTGCTGCGCACGCAGGTCGACGTGGTGCTGGCCGAAGGCACGGCCGTGCTGAACGCGGCGGACCCGCGCGTGGCCGGCCTCGCGCCGCTGTGCGACGGCAGCGTGATCCTGTACGCATCCGATCCAAAGGCCGTCGCCCTGGGCGCCCACCAGGCCGCTGGCGGCAAGGCGGTGCTGGTGCGCCAGGACCGGGTGGTGCTGGCCAATGGCACCAGCGAATCCTTCCTGCCCGGCCTGGGACGTCTCACGGTGTGGCGCGCCACACACGCCGGCGTGACGCTCGACGTGCTGCTCGCCGCCGTGGCAGCCAGCTGGGCGCTGAACATCCCGCTGAACCTGATCGGTGCCGGCGCTGAGGCGTTCGAGGCGGACCTGCAGTCGGCCCTGGCGTCGCTTCAGCTGTCGCAAAGCGCGCCGTCCCTTTCTTCACAACAACAATCAGCCTGAGCGCCGCGCCATGGAAGTCACCCGCATCCGCGCCTTGCGCGGCCCCAATCTCTGGAGCCGCCATACCTCGATCGAGGCCATCGTCGCCTGCACCGGCGCGGAGAACGCCGTCGAACAGCTCACCGGCTTCGAGACCCGGTTGCGCGCCCTGTTTCCCACGATCGGCGAGCTGCACCCGATGGTGCTGGGCCAGCCGCTGGCGCTCGCCCACGTGCTGGAGAACGCCTCGCTCGCACTGCAGTCGCAGGCTGGCTGCCAGGTGGTGTTCGGCCACACCACGCGCACGGTGGAGGCCGGCGTGTACCAGGTCGCCGTGCAGTACAGCGAGGAGGCCGTGGGCCGCCGTGCCGTGGCGCTGGCCGAAGCGCTCATTCACGCCGCACTCACCGGTGGCAGTTTCGATGCACAGGGCGCCATTGCAGAGCTGCGCGACCTCGACGAGTCCGAGCGCCTGGGCCCGAGCACTGGCGCGATCGTCGACGCCGGGGTGGCACGCGGCATTCCGTACCGCCGCCTGACACGCGGCAGCCTGGTGCAGTTCGGCTGGGGTTCCAAGCAGCGGCGCATCCAGGCCGCCGAAATCGACAGCACCAGCGGCGTAGCCGAATCGATCGCACAGGACAAGGAGCTGACCAAGCAACTGCTCAATGCCGCCGGCGTGCCGGTGCCGCTGGGCCGACCGGTAACCAGTGCCGACGACGGCTGGGCCGCCGCCCAGGAGATCGGCCTGCCGGTGGTGGTCAAGCCGCAGGACGGCAACCAGGGCAAGGGCGTGACGGTGAACATCGTTTCGCGCGAACAACTGGCCGCCGCCTACGAATCCGCCGCTGCCTATGGCGAGGTGATGGTCGAGAAATTCCTGCCCGGCTTCGACTACCGCCTGCTGGTGGTGGGCGACCGGCTGGTGGCCGCCGCGCGGCGCGACCCGCCCCAGGTCATCGGCGACGGGCACGCGACGGTGCGCCAGCTGGTGGACACCGTCAACCTCGACCCGCGCCGCGGCGAAGGGCACGCCACCTCGCTGACCAAGATCCGGCTCGACGACATCGCCATCGGGCGGCTCGACGCGCAGGGCCTCACGCCAGACAGCGTGCCTGCCCTCGGCCAGCGCGTGGTGCTGCGCAACAACGCCAACCTGTCGACCGGCGGCAGCGCCACCGACGTGACCGACACCGTACACCCTGAAGTGGCGGCGCGCGCGGTCGATGCCGCCCAGATGGTCGGCCTGCACATCTGCGGCGTCGACATGGTCTGCGAGAACGTGCTGCAGCCGCTCGAGGAGCAACACGGCGGGGTGGTCGAGGTCAATGCCGCGCCCGGCCTGCGCATGCACATCTCGCCGTCCTTCGGACGCGGTCGCGCCGTGGGCGAGGCCGTCATGGACACGCTCTATGCGCCCGGCGACGACGGCCGCATTCCGGTGGTGGCCGTCACCGGCACCAACGGCAAGACCACGACGGCACGGCTGATCAACCACCTCCTCGCCTCCAGCGGCCTGCGCACCGGCATGACCAACACGGACGGCGTGTGGGTCGACGGCCGCCAGACGGACAGTGGCGACTGCAGTGGCCCCAAGAGTGCGCGCAACGTGCTGTTGCATCCCGAAGTGGACGCGGCCGTGTTCGAGGTCGCGCGCGGTGGCGTGCTGCGCGAAGGCCTGGGTTTCGACCGCTGCCAGGTGGCGGTGGTGACCAACATCGGCAGCGGCGATCACCTGGGCCTGAACTACATCACCACGGTGGAGGACCTCTCCGTGCTCAAGCGCGTGATCGTGCGCAACGTGGCGCCCGACGGCGTGGCGGTGCTCAACGCCGCCGACCCCAACGTGGCCGCAATGGCCGCCTGCTGCCCCGGCGGCGTGATCTTCTTCACCGCCGACCGCCAGCACGCGGTCATGGCCACGCATCGCGCGCAAGGCAAGCGCACCGTGTATGTCGATCAGGACACGCTGATCGCGGCCGAAGGCTCGTGGCGCGAGCGCATCCCGTTGCGCGACGTGCCGATCACGCGCAACGGAACCCTGCCCTTCCAGGTCGAGAACGTGATGGCCGCGGTCGCCGCCGCCTGGGCCGTGGGACTCGACTGGGACACCATTCGCAGCGGCCTGTCCAGCTTCAAGAACGACGCGGCGGGCGTGCCGGGGCGCTTCAACATGATGGAATACCGAGGCGCCACCGTGATCGCCGACTACGGCCACAACACCGATGCCATGAAGGCGCTGGTGGCAGCCGTGGACACCCTGCCGGCCAGGACGCGTTCGGTGGTCATCAGCGGCGCGGGCGACCGACGCGACAGCGACATCCGAGACCAGACGCAGATTCTGGGAGAAGCCTTCGACGACGTGCTGCTCTACCAGGACGCAGCGCAGCGCGGTCGTGCAGACGGCGAGGTGATGGCATTGCTGCGCCAGGGCCTGCAGGGCGCCCGGCGCACGCGCCATATCGAGGAAATCCGGGGCGAGTTCGTCGCCATCGACGCCGCACTGGCACGCCTGCAGCCAGGCGACCTGTCGCTGATCCTGGTCGATCAGGTGGAAGAGGCGCTGGCGCACCTGGCGCGCCGCATCGCCGAACGCTGAGCCGCTGACGGCAACCACTGCCCCGTGACCGTGCCCGGCTCGCTGCCGGACACATCCCACAGACATCGTCGTTGAATCGCGGGCGATTCAGGCGGTCGTCCCACAGCGGGATGCCCTGGCCACATTGCACACTGCGACTCCGGCGGTCACGTTCACCTCACCAGTGGGAACGCCCGTCATTCCACAGGAGAGAACACATGATTCGAGCGCTTCGCCCTTCCCTCATCGCCGCCGTGCTGCTTGCCGCAGGTACCTTGGCCAGTGCCCAGAGTGCGCCGGGGCACCATGCCAAGGCGCAGAGGGAGCGTGCCGTCTGCGATGGCGTGCAGCAAGACCGTGCGGCCTGCCTGCGCGAAGCCGGTGCAGCCCAGCAGGAGGCACGCCGCGGTGGCCTGACCAACGCAGCACCGACGACGTACGAACAGAACGCGCTGGCACGCTGCCGCAGCCAGCCCGCGCCCGACCGCGCCGATTGCGAAGCGCGTATCACGGGCAAGGGGGCCGGCCGCACGTTCCAGGAGGGAAGCGTGATGGGCGGTGGCGTGATCCGGGAAACCGTCACGCCCATCCCAGCGCCACCTGCACCACGTCCCTGATCAGGGCTGGTCGCGGGGCCTGGGTCCCGCCGCGCTTCAGTCGCCCGACAACACCACACGCTGCGGGAAGCAGGCGCGGAAAACGACCTGTCCGTCCTCATGGCTGTAGACCAATGTACCGTCATGGCCGACGGCGATGGCCTGGGCGATGTGCAGGCCCAGCCCCAGCCCGGTCTTGTTGCGCACGTTGGTCGTAGCCTGTCGTTTGAAGGCGCTGTACAGGTTGGGCAGGAGGTCCGCTGCGATGGGCTCCGCGGTGTTTCGCACCTCGAAGCACACCGTGTCCGCATCCACACTCAACTTCAAGTCGATGGGCAGCCCAGTCTGACCGTGGTGCCGCGCATTGCTGACCAGGTTGGAAAACAACTGTGCAATGCGATCACCATCGACCAGGGCGTGCAGGCTTGCTGGCGCGTCATGGCGCACGATGACGCCGGGATAGGCCACGCGGACCTCGTCGAGCAGGTCATCGAGCAATCGGACGAGCTCGGTGTCGACACGGTCCATGGTCAGGCCCGCATGGGTCTGCAGGCGCGCCGCATCCAGGACCTGACCGATCAAGCGCGACATACGGGTGCTCGACGACTGAATACGTTGGCCGAGCCGGTTGCCGTTCTCGCTGCCACCATGTTCAAGCACACGCGCCGCCATGGAAATCGACTGCAGCGGATCGCGCAGGTCATGGCCCAGCATGGCCAGCAACTGGGTACGGGCGCGGTGGACCTCGGCGATGCGCGCCGCACCGGCCCTCGCCAACTCGTCACGAAGCTGCCGCGCGAACTCGACCTGCGGCGCCGTCCAGGGAACGGCGGTGCCGCTGACCACCTCTTTCCACACATCGAAGGAACCCCGTGGCGTGAGCCGAGGACCGAGTGGTCCGCTGGTGTATTCCTTGTCGGGCTTGCCGCCCCAGCGGATGGTTTCGATCTGCTCCTTGCGTGCGAGTACCAGCCAGCCGTGGGCCGCGTCGTCAAAGCGCAGCGCCAGCAGGCCGCACCAGATGCCGCAGGCTGCAACCAGGTCGGACGGCAGGTCGCTCAGCGAATTCATCACAAGCACCGCATCGCGCCTGTCCGTGCGCGATGCGAGCCATTGGGCTAGCCGCATGCCGATGTCGCGCGGCAGCGTGCCGTGCACATGCAACTTGGCTTCCTGCGCGACGACCACGGCGTCGGCTTCGAAGGCCTCGCCGAGCGCGGCGGACATCGCTACCAACGTGGGCACCGGATCGTCGTCATGGAGCGCACCTTCGATCAGCCGAGCGCGCAACTGCGCCGCGTCGGCAGCCCGTTGCGCAAGCGCGCGTGCCTGCAGGCTCTGGACGTTGGCTGCCAGCACCTGCGCGAGCACGTCGCACGCCATGCGCGCTGAATACGTCACTTGCAGGGGCGTGCGGTGGTGGCAGGCCAGCATGCCCCACAACCGGCCATTGACCACGATCGAAATGCTCATCGACGCGCCCACGCCCATGTTGCGCAGGTACTCGATGTGGATCGGCGACACGCTGCGCAGCACGGCGTGGCTCATGTCCAGGGGCAGCAGCGCCGCATTGGCGGCGATCACATCCACCGGCACGGCCTGGACGTCGGCGATCAGACGCAGCGTGTTGATGACGTAGAGCCGGCGTGCCTGTGCCGGGATGTCGCTGGCCGGATAGCGCCGCCCGATGAAGGGCTCGAGCGCCTCGTGGCGGTCTTCGGCCACCACGTCGCCGCTGTCGTCGTGGCGAAAGCGATAGGCCATCACGCGATCGAAGCCAGTGAGCTGGCGCACCGCGCCCACGGCCATCACCAGCAACGCATCGATCGAATTCTGCCGCTTGAGCTTGTCCATGGCACGGTGTGCCTTGAGCGCGAAGCCGGCGACTTCGTCGCTGGCGACGGGTCGCTGCTCGAATTCCGCGATGACCACGCCTGCGTACCCATGAACGATGAGGTCGAAGCGCCGACCGCCCAAACGGACTTCCGCGGTTCCGCCCGAGTCGCCACCCTCCGTGCCATGGCCTTCGAGCGCCTCCTGCAGCAGCGCGTGCACCTCGGCGTGGCCGTCGAAATGCAGGCTCGAGAGCGTGTCACCCGGCGCGGGGACCGCATGCCCCAGCAACGCAGGCGCATTGGCGCTGACGTGGGTGACCACGCCCTGCGCGTCGAAAGCCAGCAGGGCGCCGTGGGGCTGGATCAGACCCGGAATGTGAATCGGTTCCCGATCGCAGTTGTCCAAGGTGACGGCGGGCGACGCGGGGATCACTGGGCTGGCGATCGGTTTCGGGGTGTCAGCAGCGGTCAACAAAGCCATCCATGCAGCACGAACTCCAGGCAAGTCGGAAGCGACGGCCGATGGGGCGAATCATAAAGGCGTTGAGCCGGTCGAATCATGTCCTGGGACGTGGCATGAACGCCAGCAGGGCCTCTCGTGCAATGCTTCAATGGCGGTGGCAGCGCTGCCTGTTCGCAGCCTTCTACACGCATCTATACGAAGAAAGTAAACCATGGACCTCCAACTCGACGGCCTCCACGTGCTCATCACAGGCGGCAGCAAGGGCATCGGCCTGGCGTGTGCCGCCGTGTTCCTGCAGGAGGGCGCGCGCGTGAGCCTGGTGGCGCGCGATCCAGACGCGTTGGCCCAGGCGGCCCGAACGCTGGCGCGCGCCCCCGGCGTCGATGCAGCGCATATCGGCGTGCATGCGGCCGACCTCAAGCAACCCGCGGCTGCGCAGGCCGCACTCGATGCGGCAGAGCAGGTGTTCGGTCCGGTCGACGTGCTGGTGAATTCGGCCGGTGCCGCACGCCGCACCGCCCCCGCGGCATTGGACGCGCAGGCCTGGCACGAGGCCATGGACGCCAAGTACTTCACCTACATCCACATGCTGGACCCGGTGGTCAAGCGCATGGGTGCGCGCGGACGCGGCGCGGTGGTCAATGTGGTGGGCGCCGGCGGCAAGGTGGCCAGCCCGATCCACATGCCCGGCGGCGCGGCCAATGCGGCGCTGATGCTGGTGAGCGCCGGCATGGCGGCGGCCTACGGCCCGCAGGGCGTGCGGGTGAACGCGGTCAACCCGGGCCTCACGCTGACGACCCGGCTGCAGGAGGGCATGGCCGCCGACGCAGCGCTGCAGGGCATCGACACGGCGCAGGCGTTGGAGCGCGCAACCGCGCGGCTGCCGCTCGGACGCATCGCCGATCCAGAGGAAATCGCCCATGCCGTCGTGTTCCTCGCCTCGGCGCGGGCGAGCTACATCACGGGCGCCATCCTGGCGATGGACGGTGCGGTTACGCCTATGATTTGATGGCATGGAACTCCACAACTACTTTCGAAGCTCGGCTTCGTACCGTGTGCGCATCGCGCTGGCCTACAAGGGGCTGTCGTACGACTACGTGCCGGTGCATCTGGTGCGTGATGGCGGCGCGCAGCACAGTGAAGATTACAAGGCGCTCAACCCCGAAGCCCTGGTGCCGGCGTTGGTGGACGACGGCAAGGTCATCACACAGTCGCTGGCGATGCTGGAGTATCTGGAGGAGCGCCATCCGACGCCCGCACTGCTTCCTGCCGACCCGGCCGACCGGGCCTGGGTGCGGGCTCTGTCCGATCTGGTCGCCTGCGAAATCCATCCGATCAACAACCTGCGCGTGCTCCAGTACCTGGAGAAGACGCTGGGGGTGACACCAGCGCAGAAGATGGCATGGATCCACCACTGGATCCTTCTGGGCTTCGCCTCGCTCGAGGCACACCTCGCACGCGACCCGCGCACCGGCAGCTGCTGCGTGGGCGATACACCGAGCTTTGCCGACCTGTGCCTGGTGCCGCAAGTCTTCAACGCCCGCCGTTTCAACGTCCCGCTGGACGACTTCCCGACGCTGGTGCGCATCGATGCGCACCTGCAGCAACTCGACGCCTTCCGTGCGGCAGCCCCAGGCGCACAACCCGACGCGGAATAGGCTATCGCCACCCGCCTACATGGCCCTTTGGGCAAAACGGGTAAAATGAAGATCAAATGCCCCGCTGGCTCATCGCTTCCATTCTTGCCATCATGCTGTCCTGCTACAGCTTTGGCGCACTCGCGCAGGCGGTGCCGGGCGTGCATCCGCACGGCCCGCAGCAGGGAACGGCGCAGATGCAGGCCGAGGCGCTGGTGTCTTTGGTCTCTTCCCAGCAAGACCCGCAAGACGACGAACCCCAGCCCCTGAGCGACAAGATCGACGTGGCCACCGCCGCCCATGGCGAAACCGGCTACGACCATGCCGAGGCCTTCGACGGCCTGCAACGCCTGCGTGGACCGCAGCGCCTCTCAGAGCCGCCGGCCAGGCCGTTGCCGACGGTCGCGCCCACGCCGCTGCTCGAGCGGCCCAAGCGCCCTCCCCGCCTCGCGCTCCTCAGCGCGTAGGCGTCTCGCAAGGCGGTTGGCAAGGGTCCGGACCCACCGGTATCCGGCCACCGACTGACGAAGCCCACGACCCGACGCCCGCCAGCCGCATGCGGCTGCGCCGAGGCCTTCGCACATCCCATGTTCCGGCGCATCCGGCGGCACCGCCGCCATTGCATCGGTCCCCGTCAGACATACCCCGTTTCCAAGAGGAATCCCATGAACAACATGCAACCCATCTACACCGGTTTCGACACACCGGTCGCCTCCGTCGAGGAACGCAATCGCGTCCTTCGCAACACCTACTGGCTGCTCGCGCTGTCCATGGTGCCCACCGTCCTGGGTGCCTGGGTCGGCGTGGCCACGGGCATCACGCGTGCCATGTCGCCGGGCATCGGCCTGGTGGTCTTCCTGGTCGGCGCCTTCGGCTTCATGTACGCCATCGAAAAAACCAAGGACTCGGCGGCCGGCGTGCCGGTGCTGCTCGCTTTCACCTTCTTCATGGGCCTGATGCTGTCGCGCCTGGTCGGAACGGTGCTGGGCCTTGCCAATGGCGCCAGCCTGATCATGACGGCGTTTGCCGGCACGGGCGCGATCTTCCTGGGCATGGCCTCGCTGTCGTCCGTGATCAAGCGCGACCTGACGTCGATGGGCAAGTTCCTGTTCATCGGCGCCATCCTGCTGCTGGTGGCCGGCGTGGCCAACTTCTTCATCCAGTCGAGCGCGCTGATGATGACGCTGTCGGTGGCTGCCATCGGTATCTTCTCGGCCTTCATCCTGCACGACCTCAAGCGTGTGAAGGACGGCCATGAAACCAACTACATCACCGCCACGCTGGGCGTGTACCTCAGCCTCTACAACGTGTTCCAGTCGCTGCTCGCCCTGCTGGGCATCGCCGGCGGCCGCGACGAGTAAGCGCACAGACACACAACAGAAAGAATCATCCATGCGACTCACCACCAAAGGCCGCTTTGCGGTCACTGCCATGATCGACGTGGCGCTGCACGGGCGTTCGGGTCCGGTGACCCTCTCGGCCATCAGCCAGCGCCAGCACATCTCCATGTCTTACCTGGAGCAGCTTTTCGGCAAGCTGCGCCGCCACAAGCTGGTCGAGTCGACCCGCGGCCCCGGCGGCGGCTACTCGCTGGCGCGCAAGACAGAGGCCATCTCGGTCGCTGACATCGTGCTGTCGATCGAAGATCCGGTCGACGAAGCCGCCCGCCAGCAGAGCGCCGACGAGGCCGCCCCTGCCGGCCGGTATGCGACCGAGGAGCTCTGGGCTTCGGTCAACCTGCGCGCCGTCGAATTTCTCGATTCGGTCACGCTCAAGAGTCTGGTCGACGACCAGATCGCCAAGGGCGTGCAGGTCGAGACCAAGCCGGCGCCCCGCCGCCTGTTCAACCGCCCGGCGCCCAAGCCGATGCGCGTGAACGCGCCGAATTCGGTGTTCGCGCTGGGCATGCACGCACTGGCCAAGCGCTGAGCCTCGAAAGCCCGTGCCGCCACGCGGCCTGCACGGGTCGAGGGGCCTACTTGCGCAGGTGGCGTGACTGGTCGTACGACGGCTGGGGCGGCATGTCCGCCAGATGCCGCGTGTCGGCCCAGTCGAGGATGTCGATGGTCGACGGATCCGCCGGATCGGCGATGCGGATCCGGTTGAAGCCGGCATTGGGAATGTCGCTTTGGCGTGGCCCGTGCAGGCCCAGCCCCTGCGCGGTGCGCCACACCATGTCGAGCGCGCCACCGTGCGTGACGACCATGATCCGGCGCCCTGCATGCGCCATGGCGATACGGCCCAGCGCCTCCAGAATGCGCGCATGGAACTGCCGCGCCGATTCCCCCTCGGGCATGCCCTTGTCCTCGTGGAATTCGAGCCAGTCTTCCCAGGCCCGCGGATGCAGGGCCTGGATCTCTTCAGCGCGCATGCCCTCGACCACACCGAAATTCTGCTCGCGCAGCGCGGCCTGTGTGATCGGCAAGAGCGACAACTGCTGGGCCGCGGGCGCCGCCGTCTGCTGGGTGCGCAGCAGGTCACTGCAGAACAGCACATCGACCGCCTCGCCGGCCATCCGCAGGCCCAGCCGGCGTGCCTGCTCATGGCCGGTGTCGTTGAGGGGCACGTCGATGTGACCCTGGAAGCGCAGTTCGCGGTTCCAGTCAGTCTCGCCGTGGCGAATCAGGATGAGGTCGGTGGGTGTGGGCATGGATGTTCACCATTGTCCGCGGTCCGGCGCCTGCGGCGTCGATGTCCCAGCAGCATGGCCGGACACACAGGTCCGAATTCACGCAGAGTTCACGCAGAATCGAGGCCATGACCCGTTCCGCTCCTCGCCTCATCCTGCTTCCCGGCCTCGCCTGCGACGCGCGTTTGTGGCAACCCCAGCTCGCCGCCCTGCCCGCCGACTTGCAGGTGCATATTGCCGACGTGCACACCCGGGCGGCCCGCATCGAGGACATGGCTGCCCTCCTGCTCGCCGAGCAGGAGGGCCCGCTGATCCTCTGCGGCGCGTCGATGGGTGGCATGGTCGCGATGGAAGCGGCGCGACAGGCGCCGTCGCGCATCGCCGGACTGGCGCTGTTGGGCACCAATGCACAGCCGGAGACCGAGGCGCTCTACCAGCTGCGCGAATCGGCGATCGCGGTTTTCGAGCGCGGCGAAGCACGCAGCCTGATCGAGCTCAACGCGGGCTTCGCGTTCCATCCGTTGCAGGCGGCCGACCCGGTGCTCGTCAAGCGCTACGTCGACATGGTGCTCGATGCAGGCGTCGAATCGCTGGTGCGCCAGAACCGCGCGGTCATGGTCCGGCCCGATGCGCGCACGCACCTGCCCGCGCTGCGTTGCCCGGTGCTCGTGCTGTGCGGGGACGGCGACCGCATCTGCCCCCCGGAGGCTTCGAGGGAGCTGGCCGCCCTCATTCCACAAGCCGAACTGGTGTGGGTGAGCGACTGCGGCCATATGCTGACCATGGAAAAACCCGAGGCGGTGAATGCAACGCTCAACGGATGGCTGGCACAGGTGCGGGCTGCGCTCGGCTGAGCGCGTCGCTACCCACTCAGGTGGCGCGAATGGTGCGGGCGACCGCCATCAAACGGCCATCACCGCAATGCCTTCGCGCTCGAGCGTCGAGCGGATGCGGCGTGCAAAGGCCAGCGCATGCGCCCCGTCGCCGTGCAGGCAGACCGACTGTGCATTGACCGACACCGAGCTGCCGTCGATGGCCGTGACCCGGTGGTCGCACACCAGCGACAGTGTCTGCGCCAGCGACAGCGCTTCGTCGACGAGGAGCGCACCCGGCTGGCTGCGTGGCACCAGGCTGCCGTCGGGCATGTAGCCGCGGTCTGCAAACACTTCCTCGACGGGCTGCAGCCCGGCGCGTTCGGCCGCGGCAATCATCGGGCTGCCGGCCAGGCCGAAGAACTTCAGGCTCGGGTCGAAGCGCCGCACCGCTTCGCACAGCGCCTCGGCCAGCGCAGGCTCCTTGACCGCCTGGTTGTAGAGCGCACCGTGCGCCTTGACGTGCGAAAGCGCACCGCCTTCAGCCTTGACGATGGCCGCCAGCGCGCCGATCTGATAGAGCACACCCGAGACGATCTCCTCGGGCGGCAGGTTCATGGGACTGCGCCCGAAGTTCTCCCGGTCCGGAAAGCTCGGGTGCGCGCCGATGGCCACGCCCCGATCGAGCGCCCAGCGCACGCATTGGCGCATGGTGTTTGCATCACCCGCATGCCAGCCGCAGGCGATGTTGGCCGAACTCACCAGTTGCAACAGGGCTTCGTCGCTGCCTGCGCCTTCGCCCAAGTCTGCATTCAAGTCAATCTGCATCGTGTGCTCCTGCTGCTGAGGATGGAGAGAAAGAGGCGGCCGCCACGGGCCAGCCGGCGGACGCCAGCCCCTGGGCCACCTGGCGCAGATAGCGTTCCTGTGCGAGCCAGGCCTGCTGTGCCTGGGTGCCATCGACCTGCACCAGCCGCAGGCGCCCCTTGAGCGGCGCCTGGGCGAGCTTCCAGAGATCGGCACGGATCACCACGCCGATGCGCGGATAGCCGCCGGTGGTCTGGGCATCGCCCATGAGGATGATCGGCTGGCCCGAAGGCGGCACCTGGATCGTCCCGGGAATGACGCCCGACGAGAGCATGTCCAGCGGGCGCTCGCGCTGGAGCGCCGTGCCTTCGAGCCGGCTGCCCATGCGGTTGCTCTGAGGGGTGATGTGCCAGGGGTCGTTCCACAGTGCCCGGTGCGCGGCTGCCGTGAACTGCGCGTACTCCGGGCCGGGCATCACACGCAGGGCGATGGCCTCGGCCGCTGGCGCCGCATCCGGGCCTTCCATGGCCCAGGCCGGCCCGCGCAGGCCGAAGCTGCGCTGCGCCGTTTGCAAGGCATTGAGCGACGAGCGGCCCAGCGGCAGACGGTCGCCCTTCTTGAGCGCCCGCCCCTCATGACCACCGAAGCCCGCCTTCAGGTCGGTGCTGCGCGAGCCGAGCACCTCGGGCACGTCGATGCCGCCGGCAACGGCCAACCAACTGCGCAGCCCGGCCTTGGTGCTGCCGGTGTTCAAAGCGCCCAGCCGAAGCGTCTGGCCGGCGCGCACGGGCAAGCTCCAATTCGCACGCACCGACAGGCCGTCGAGCGTGGCGCCGAAATCGTCGCCGGTCAGGGCGATGCGCGTCATGCATTCAAAGCGCAGTTCGCAGTTGCCCATCGTGAGCTCGAGCCCGGCCGCGCCGTCGGCATTGCCCACAAGCCGGTTGCCCAGCGCAAGCGCCAGGGCATCGAGGGCACCGCCCGGGCAGATGCCGCGCTCACGATGGCCGTACCGACCCAGGTCCTGCACCGACGCCAGCATGCCCGGCTTGGCGATGACGATCATGTGTGCACGCTTTCCGCGACGAAGCGCACCCGGTCGCCGGGCCGCAGCAAGGTCGGCTCAGCCGCCAGCGGGTCGAACAGCGCCAGCGGTGTGCGGCCGATCAGTTGCCAGCCGCCGGGCGACACCAGCGGATAGATGCCGGTCTGCTCGCCGCCGATGCCCACCGAGCGCGCGGGCACGGCGGTGCGTGGCTCGGCCCGCCGGGGGGTTGCGAGTTCAGGCGGCAGGCCGCCGAGGAAACCGAAACCCGGCAGGAAGCCGACGAGATACACGGTGTACGTTCCGCCGGTATGGCGGCGCACCACTTCCGCGGGCGAGAGACCCGTGTGGGCAGCGACGGCGCCGAGATCGGGACCGTCGTCACCGCCATAAGCCACGGGCACCACGATGTCGCGGCCCTCGATGGCCGCGCCCGCAAGCTGCGGCCAGGCGGTGAGCACCTGCATTTCGAGCTCGGCCTGTTCCGTGGCCACGGGGTCGAACACGAGCGTGAGGTTGTTCATGCCGGGCAGCACCTCGCGCACGCCGCGCCACTGTCTCGCCTCGGCGGCGAGCGCCCAGATCTTCTGCTGACGCGCCAGCGTGGCCGGCGGCGGCAGTTCGCACAGCAGTGCAGCGTCGCCGAGCGCATGCAGGCGCAGCTTCATCGGCATGTCCCGGCGCTGCGTGCTGCGCACCTGCCCATGGCCATCATTCCCGTTCGAGGCTGCGGACCTTCTCTGCGAGCTTTTCCTGCACAAAGGGAGAGACGAATTTGTCGACCTCGCCGCCGAGCATCGCGATTTCGCGCACGAAGGTGCTGGAGATGAACTGGTACTTGTCGCTGGGGGTGAGGAACACGGTTTCGACGTCGGGCATCAGCGAACGGTTCATGCCGGCGAGCTGGAACTCATAGTCGAAATCGGTGACCGCGCGCAATCCGCGCACCATCGCCTTGCCGCCACGGCCAACCACGAAGTCGCGCAGCAACCCGGAGAAGCTCTCCACCGTGACCTGGTCCTTGAAAGGTTCGGCCACCTGCCGCGCCATCTCGATGCGTTCCTGCAGCGAGAACAGCGTCTTTTTGTGGTGGCCTGCCGCCACGGCGACGACCACCTTGGAGAAAAGCTGGGTGGCACGCCGAACCACGTCTTCGTGGCCCAGCGTCATGGGGTCGAAAGTGCCTGGGTATACCGCGATCACGCTGGACATCGTGTTCCCTTGTTTGCGCAGCCGGGGCGGCCACGTTCCATGGGAATTATGCAGTCCCCTCCGCACGCGGCCGCAGCAAATGCGCATGCACCGCACCGGCTTTCAGATAGCGATAGCTTTCCAGGCCGTACGCGGCGAGTTCTTCGTCGCTCCACTTGCGCGGCGCCTCGAGGTACACGGCACCTTCAGGGCGCAGGGCGCGGGCGGCCGCACGCAAGGCCGGCTCGTACAGCGCCGGGTTTTCGAAAGGCGGATCGAGGAACACGACGTGCAGGCTGCCAGCGACCGAACGCTCGATGGCCGTCAGGCCATTGCCCCGCTCCACGCGCACGGCATCGGCGCCGAGTTTGCCCTTGATCGTCAGCAACTGCGCGACCAGCGCAGGGTCCTGCTCGCACAGCAGCACGGCGCCGGCACCGCGCGAGGCAGCCTCGAGACCGAGGGCGCCTGTACCGGCAAAGGCGTCGACGCACTGCCAGCCGGGCAGTTCGCCGCCGCCGACGGCCGCCAGGCTCGCGAGCCAGTTGAACAACGTTTCGCGCACGCGGTCGGGGGTGGGCCGCAGGCCGGGCTTGTCGGCGACAGCCAGCCGCGTACGCTTCCATTGGCCGCCGATGATGCGCACCTCGTGCGGGCGCTTGTCGTGCTTGGGTGTCTTGGGGGTGGTGGGTGTAGTGGGAAAGGGAGCCTTCTTCATGGGCCGAGCTTAGCGCGTGCCAGCCCCGCGCCGCCGATGAAGGTGCATGCCCCGGGCTCAGTCCTTGCCGCCGACCACCACCGTGACCATGCGATCGGGTTGCAACTTGGCTGCAAACGCGGCCTTGACCTCGGCTGCGGTCACGGCGTTCATGCGGGCCGTCCAGGTGTCCAGGTAGTCGAGCGGCAGGTCGTTCCACGCGATGTTGGCCACATTGCCCAGCAGCTTGCGATTGCTGTCGAGCAGCAGCGGAAAGCCACCGATCAGGTTGTCCTTGGCGGCCTTGAGTTCGGCGGCGGTCGGTCCGTCGGCGACGAACTTGCGCAGCACCTCGCGCGACACCTTGACCGCTTCGTCAGCCTGATCGGGCCGGGTCTGGAACGCCACGCGGAAGGCGCCCGCCTGCAGGCCGGGCGAAAAGCCGCTGTAGACACTGTAGGCCAGGCCGCGCTTCTCGCGCACCTCTTCGGTCAGGCGCGAGACGAAACCGCCGCCGCCCAGGATGTAGTTGCCCAGGTTCAACGCGAAGTGCTGCGGGTCGCGGCGCACGTAGCCCGGCTGGCCGATCAGCACATGCGCCTGCGCCGAGGCGAACGGAATGCGCAGGTCCTGCGGCGCGGCCAGTGGCGCGACCTCTGCCACTGGCGGCAGTGGCGCGCACCCGCCCTCGCCTGCCGCGGGTGCGGGCAGGCGCGAGAGCAATTGCGTGGCAATGACGTCGGCCTGCGCGCGCGTGACCGCCCCCACGATGCTGATCTTGGCCCGGCAGGGCTGGATCAACTGGGCGTGGCGGGCGCGCATGGCTGCCACGTCGATCTGCGCGAGCGTCGCCTCGGTCGTCTCCACGCCGTAGGGATGCGCGCCGTACACGGCCTGCGCAAAGGCCTTGGCCGCCACGGTGGCGGGCTGGGTGTTGGCCTCCCTGATCGACGCGCCGATCTGCGCGCGTTCGCGTTGCCAGACCTCGTCGGGGAAGGCGGGTTCGCCGATCTCGCGCGCCGCGAGCTGCACGGCCTTTCCGAGCAGCGCCGGGTCGGCGAGCGTGCGCAACGTGAAGCTGGTGCGCTCCTGGCCGGCACTCGCGTCGAAGCTCGCGCCCAGGTCGGCCCAGGCTTCGCCCAGTGCGTTCTCGTCGAGCGCCGGGTCGCCGCCGCTGGCGCGCACACCCTTCTCGAGCATGCTGGCGCTCACGCTGGCGAGGCCGGCCTGCGGGGCCGGGTCGCGACGGCTGCCCGCATCGAAGTCGATCTGCGCATCGACGATGGGCAGCGCCTGGGTGGCCGCAAGATAGACCTTGGCGCCATTGGCCAGCGTCCAATGTTCGATCGGGATGGCGGCCTGGGCGTTCAGTCCGCACAGCAGCGCCGCGCCCGCCAACAGACCGCCGACGGTGGATTTCGGGAGATTCAACAACATAGGGAGAGCTCTTTCAGAACACGGCGCGGGTCAGCGCAGGTCGCCCGCGGGGGCAGCGAAACCGCGCGCGCGGCGGTTCTTCTCGGGCGGCAGGGGCCGCAGCGTGGCGACGGTGAGCTGGTCGTCGCCGAAGTACTTGCCGGCCACGGCCTGGACCTGCGCAGGCGTCACGGCCTGCAGGCGTTCGATCAAGCGTGCGTCGGCATCCAGCGGCAGGCCCTGTACCCAGTTGCTGCCGAGTTCGCGCGCCTGGGCCATGACCGAGTCGCGCTTGTAGGTTTCGCTGGCCACCCATTGCGTCTTCACGCGCGCCAGCTCCGCCGCCTCCACGCCATCGCGGGCCACGCGCGCGATCTCGGCGCGCAGCGCAGCTTCGACGGCCTCGGGCGTCTTGCCTGTGGCGGGCACGCCTTCGAGCATGAAGAGCTGCGGGCCACGGCCGATGAATCCGGCGTAAGAGCCGGCGGAGTCGGCCACGCGGTCGGGGCCTTGAGTGAGATGGCGCTCCAGTCGCGCGCCGGTGTAACCGTCGAGCAGCGCCGACAGCACGACCAGCGCCAGCGCGTCATCGCTCTGCGGGCTCGCGGCCGGCATGGTGCCCGCAGCACCACCGGCGGCGGCAGGCCGAAGCACGTCGGGGTTGAACTGCGGCACGCGGAAGGCGAGCGACACGTACGACTGCTCGGCGGGCGCCTTGAATTCGATGCGGCGGATGCCGCGCTGTTCGGGTTCGATGCGCGGCTTGCGCACCGGCAGGGCACGGGCCGGGATACGGCCGTAATACGTCTCGGCCATCGCCCGCACCTTGGCGACGTCCACGTCGCCAGCCACCACGATGGCGGCATTGGCCGGGACGTACCAGCGCCGATGGAAGTCGCGCACGTCGTCCGGCGTCATGGCGTCGAGGTCGCTCATCCAGCCGACCACCGGGCGGTGGTAGGGCGAGGCATTGAAGACGGCCGCGTTCTGTTGCTCGCCGAGCAGCGCGCGCGGCTGGTCTTCGGTGCGCATGCGGCGCTCTTCCTTGACCACTTCGATCTCGCGCTGGAACTCCAGGTCGGGCCACTGGTTGTTGGCGAAGCGGTCGGACTCCAGCTTCATCGCGTCTTCCAGCCGCGTAGCCGGAATCTGCTGGTAGTAGCCGGTGTAGTCGCGCGTCGTGAAGGCGTTTTCCTGGCCGCCGAGGGCGGCAATGCGGCGCGAGAACTCGCCTGGCTTCACCGTCTTGCTGCCCTTGAACATCATGTGTTCAAGGGCATGGGCCACGCCGGAGGTGCCGTCGACCTCGTCGAGCGAACCCACACGCACCCAGACCATCTGGACCGCCGTGGGCGCGCGCCGATCGGGCTGCACAATCAGCGTCATGCCATTGGACAGGGTGAACTGCTGGGCCGCGACGGCAGCGGAGGCACTGGCGTCGGATGCGACCGGCACGGCACCGGGTAACACGGGGGTCTGGGCAAAAGCGGGCCATGTCCAGGGCGCGGCAAACGCCAAAGCCAGGACCGCACCGAACGCTGTGTGGCGTGGCTTGGGGTGTTTCATAGAATGGGTCCGATTGTAAAAACCATCAGATGTTCAGTTTCTTCAAGAAAAAACCACCGGCCGACAGCCCTGCGCCCGCCCAGGCCCCTCCACCGGCCGATGCGGCCCCTGCGTCGGCGGAGCCGCCCGCGCCGGCCAAATCGGTGTTCTCTCCATCGACCTGGTTCGGCGGCAAGCCCGCAGCGGCGCCCGAACCGGTGGTGCCGGTGCCGCCGCCAGCCCCCGCCGCCGCGCCTGCGGCTTCGCCGGCCCCCACGCCTGCACCCGTTCCTTCACCCCCTGCGCCGCAGCCCGCCGTGCCCGTGCCCCTGCCTGTGGTCGCACCGCCGCCGGCCCTGCGACCGATCACCGCCGCGCCGGCCCCGGCGCCCGTGCCCGAGCGCACCGGCTGGCTCGACAAACTCAAGACCGGCCTGCGAAAGACGGGCACCGGCATCCAGGCCGTCTTCGTCAATGCCCAGATCGACGAGGCGCTGTACGAGGAACTGGAAACCGCGCTGCTGATGGCCGACACCGGCGTCAAGGCGACCGACTACCTGCTCGAAGACCTGCGCCGCCGCGTCAAGAGCCAGATGCCGCGCAATGCCCAGGAAGTGCGCGTGCTGCTGGCCGACGCTGTCACCGACCTGCTCAAGCCGCTGGAAAAGCAGCTGGTCATCGGCGAGTTCACACCCACCGTGGTCATGGTCGCCGGCGTCAACGGCGCCGGCAAGACCACCTCCATCGGCAAGCTGACCAAGCACCTGGCCAACGAAGGCGCCTCGGTGCTGCTGGCCGCGGCCGACACCTTCCGTGCCGCCGCCCGCGAACAATTGCTGGTCTGGGCCGACCGCAACACGGTGGAAATCGTGAGCAACGAGGGCGGGGACCCGTCGGCTGTGAGCTTCGATGCCGTGAATGCAGGCAGGGCGCGTGGCAAGGACGTGGTGCTGGTCGACACGGCCGGCCGCCTGCCCACGCAACTCCACCTGATGGACGAGCTCAAGAAGATCAAGCGCGTGGTCACCAAGGCCGACGCCACCGCGCCGCACGAGGTGCTGCTGGTGATCGACGGCAACACCGGCCAGAACGCACTGGCGCAGGTGCGCGCCTTCGATGAAATCCTGGGGCTGACCGGCCTCATCGTGACCAAGCTCGACGGCACCGCCAAGGGCGGCGTGCTCTGCGCCATTGCGCGGGAACGGCCGGTGCCGGTCTATTTCATCGGTGTCGGCGAGAAGCTGGAAGACCTGGAAACCTTCAACGCGCGGGAGTTCGCAAACGCGTTGCTGGGCTGAACGGGGGTCCAAGACAGGGCCCGGCCCCCATGCCCGCCGTCTATCACCCCGATAGGAATTTTGGGGAACCCTGCACTTGGCACTCCCTCTAACCGAGTGCTAATATGATGCCAACCAAGGAGTTTCCCCAATGACAACACTGTCTGGAGCCTCTGCCACCCAACTCGCGGTCGCCAATCCATGGTCGATGGTGCCGCCGCTGGGCAACCTGGACGCCTACATTTCGGCAGCCAACCGCCTGCCGATGCTGACGCTCGAAGAAGAGCAGGGTTTTGCGCGCAAGCTGCGCGACCACAACGATCTCGAATCCGCCGGTGCGCTCGTGCTGTCGCACCTGCGGCTGGTCGTCTCCATTTCCCGCCAGTACCTGGGCTACGGGCTGCCGCATGGCGACCTGATCCAGGAAGGCAACGTCGGCCTGATGAAGGCCGTCAAGCGCTTCGACCCCGATCAGGGCGTGCGGCTGGTGAGCTACGCCATGCACTGGATCAAGGCCGAGATCCACGAGTACATCCTGAAGAACTGGCGCATGGTCAAGGTCGCGACGACCAAGGCCCAGCGCAAGCTGTTCTTCAACCTGCGCTCAATGAAACAGGGTTTCAAGGCCGACGATGCCGCGGCCGATGGCGACACCCACCGCACCACGCTGACGGAAGGCCAGGTCACGCAGATGGCCGAAAAGCTCAACGTCAAGCGCGAGGAAGTGCTGGAGATGGAAATGCGCCTGTCGGGCGGCGACGTGCTGCTCGACCCCTCGCCCGCGGACGAAGGTGGCGAGGCGTTCGGCCCGATCGCTTACCTGGCCGACGCCACGCAGGAGCCGACCGCGCAACTCGAATCGCGCCAGCGCGACCGCCTGTCGAGCGACGGCATTTCGACGGCGCTGGCAGCGCTGGACGAGCGCAGCCGCCGCATCGTGGAAGAGCGCTGGCTCAAGGTCAACGACGACGGCTCGGGCGGGATGACGCTGCACGAACTGGCGGCTGACTACGGCGTCTCGGCCGAGCGCATTCGCCAGATCGAAGTGGCCGCCATGAAGAAGATGAAGAAGGCACTGGCGGAATTCGCCTGATCCTCCGCGGCACGGCACGGCGCATCGCGCCTGCCGCATGTCCAGTTTCTGGACACATGAGCGGGCACTGGCCTCACCAGACAAGGCCTGGCGGGCCGCCTGCAAACCCGGATGGGCCTGGCAGCGCGCCCTGCCTACGATGCCGCCATGATCGGCAAGCGGCATCCACCTCCCCAAAGCTCGGCAGATCTGCCGAAAGTCGACCCCTTCGACATCACCCGCCTGGCACCCGACGTCCAGGCCGTCCTGGCAGCCATGGCCGCCAGCGGCGCCCCGCCGATGGAATCGCTGCCGATCCCCCAGGCGCGCGAGGCCTACCAACAGATGAGCGCCCTGCTCGGCGGCGCACCCCTGCCCGTGCGCCAGGTGCGCGATCTCAAGGCCGAGGGCGCTGCCGGCCCGATCCCGCTGCGGCTCTACCTTCCGCTGGCCGAGGGCAACGACCCGGCCCCGACCGATGCGCCGCTGCCAGTCACCGTCTACCTGCACGGTGGCGGCTGGGTGCTTGGCGACCTCGACAGCCACGACAAGGTCTGCCGCCGACTGGCCCAGGCGGCGGGCTGTGCGGTCGTCGGCGTGCATTACCGGCTGGCGCCGGAACACCCGGCACCCGCCGGCCCTGACGATGTCGTGGCCGCATTGCGCTGGCTGGCCCTTCACGCCGCCGAGCTGGGCCTGGACGCCGCGCGCATGGCGCTGGCAGGCGACAGCGCCGGCGGCAGCCTGTCGGCGGTGGCAACGCAGCAGCTGCGTGACAGCGAGGTGGCCCTGCGCGCGCAGGTGCTGTTCTACCCGTCGACCGACCTGAGCCCGGCCAGCGACAAGTTTCCCTCGCGACGCGAGAACGGCGCCGTGCCACCCCTGACCCTGGCGCTGATGGCCGGACTGGCGGGGCCTTTCGTCGCCGGCTTCGATCGAACGGATCCGCGCGTCTCGCCGCTGCGCGCCACCGACCTGCGCGGCCTGCCGCCGGCCCTGATCGTGACCGCCGCCTGCGACGTGCTGCGCGACGACGGCCGGCTCTACCGGAATGCGCTGGAGGCGGCAGGCGTGCCGGTCGACCATGTCGAAGTGCCCGGCATGGTCCACGGCTTCATCGAGATGGCCGGCGCGCTGCCGGCCGTCGTGGAGCCGCTGATGACGCGCACCGGCACCTTCCTGCGAAAGCACTTCGCCTGACCTGGCCAGCCGCGCCCGGTTGCGGCCGGCTGGCGATCCAACCCAAAGAACGAAAGACAAGCATGCAAGACTCCTCTCTTCTCCAAGGCGACTTCTGGCACGGTGCGCTGTTCACCGGCCGCTGGGAGCGTGCCGCGGCGGGCGCCGACGTGGTCGAGCCGGCCACCGGCCAGACGCTGGGCCGCGTGGGCCTGGCCGACCCCGCGCAGATCGCATTGGCTACCGCCAGCGCCGCCCAAGCCCAGCGTGCCTGGGCCAATGCGCCCTGGGAGCAGCGCGCCCAGGTCCTGCGCCGCGCCGCACAACTGGCCGAACAGCACCTCGACGAGATTGCCGGTTGGATCGTGCGCGAGAGCGGCTCGACCCGCTTGAAGGCCGGCTTCGAGGCCTCCATCAATGCCAAGGCGCTGCACGAGGCGGCAGGGTTGCCCTCGCGCAGCCAGGGTGAGGTGCTGCCGTCCACACCGGGACGGCTGAGCCTGGCGCGGCGGCGACCGCTGGGCGTGGTCGGCGTGATCGCACCGTTCAATTTCCCGCTCTACCTCGCCATGCGCGCCGTGGCGCCGGCGCTGGCGCTGGGCAACGCGGTGGTGCTCAAGCCGGACCCGCGCACCGCCGTGAGCGGCGGCGTCGTGATCGCACGCCTGTTCGAGCTGGCTGGCCTGCCCGAGGGCTTGCTGCAGATGCTGCCGGGCGATGGCGCCGCGGGTGCCGCGCTGACCGCCGATCCGCATGTGGCCATGATCCAGTTCACCGGCTCCACCGCGGCCGGGCGCAAGGTCGGCGAGGCCGCCGGGCGCCATCTCAAGAAGGTGTCGCTGGAGCTGGGCGGCAAGAACTCGCTGATCGTGCTGGACGACGCCGACCTGGACCTGGCGATTGCCAACACCGCCTGGGGCGTGTTCCTGCACCAGGGCCAGATCTGCATGTCCACCGGCCGGGTGCTGGTCCAGCGCGGCATCCATGATGCCTTCCTGCAGAAGCTGGTCGCCAAGGCGAAGAGCCTCAAGGTCGGCGACCCTGCGAAGGACGATGTCGCCATCGGCCCGCTGATCAACGCGGCCCAGCGCGACCATGCCGCACGCGTGCTGCAGCAGGCCCAGGCGGCCGGCGCCCGCATCGAGACCGGCGGCGGCCATCGGGACCTGTTCTTCGAGCCCACCGTGCTCAGCGGCGTCGGCCCGGACAACCCGGCCTTCCGCGAGGAAATATTCGGCCCCGTCGCGGCGGTGGTGCCCTTCGACACGGACGAAGACGCGATCGCCCTGGCCAACGACACCGAGTACGGGCTGTCGATGGCCGTTCTCTCGCGCGATGTCGGCCGCGCGATGCGCCTGGGCGAGCGCCTGCGCACCGGTCTGCTGCACATCAACGACCAGACCGTCAATGACGACGTCGTCAACCCCTTCGGCGGCGTCGGCGCCTCTGGCAACGGCACCAGCATCGGCGGCCCGGCCAACTGGGAGGAATTCACCCAGTGGCAGTGGCTGACCATCCAGGGCGAAGCGCCCGCCTACCCCCTTTGACTCAAAAGAACAGGAGAACACCATGAATGCAACCCCCAACCTGCGCGACGTCACCGTGGCGGTGGCCCACGCCCCCGAGCAGCCCTTCACCATCGAGCAGGCGCGCCTGCGCGGCCCCGAGGGCGACGAGGTGCTGGTGCGCGTCGTCGCCACAGGCCTGTGCCACACCGACCTGATCGTGCGCGACCAGTACTACCCGGTGCCGTTGCCGGCGGTGCTCGGCCATGAAGGTGCTGGCGTGGTCGAGGCGCTCGGGCCGAACGTGAAGGATCTCAAGGTCGGCGACCACGTGGTGCTCACCTATGGCGCCTGCGGCCACTGCAACCCGTGCACCGGCGGGCACGGCGCCTACTGCGCCGAGTTCTTCCCGCGCAACTTCGGCGGCGGCGATGCCCATGGCCACACCGCGCTGCAGACCCTCGACGGCCAACCGCTGCACGACCACTTCTTCGCGCAGTCGTCGTTTGCCACCTATGCGCTGGCACGCGAGAACAACGCCATCAAGGTGCCGGCGGACGCCCCGCTGGAACTGCTCGGCCCCCTGGGCTGTGGCATCCAGACCGGCGCCGGCGCGGTGATCAACTCGCTGAAGGTGCGCCCAGGCAGCAGCTTCGCGGCCTACGGCGCTGGTGCGGTGGGCCTGAGCGCAGTGATGGCCGCACGCGTGGCCGGCGCCACCACCATCATCGCCATCGACGTGGTGCCCTCGCGGCTGGAACTGGCCCTGGAACTGGGCGCCACTCACACCATCAACAGCCGCGAGCAGGATGTGACCGAGGCGGTGCGCGCCATCACCGGCGGCGGCGCCGACTTCGCGCTGGAATCGACCGGTCGCCCGGACGTGCTGGCCGCTGGCATCGAGGCGCTCGGTGCGCTCGGCGCCATGGGTGTGGTCGGTGCCCCCAAGCTGGGCACCAAGGCCGAGTTCGACGTCAACAACCTGCTGCTGGGCGGGCGCACCATCCGCGGCATCGTCGAAGGCGACAGCGTGCCGCAGATCTTCATCCCGCAGTTGGTGCAGCTCTACCAGCAGGGGCGTTTCCCGTTCGACAAGCTGGTCAAGTTCTATCCGCTCGACCAGATCAACCAGGCCGCCGAGGACAGCACGAAGGGCATCACGCTCAAGCCCATTCTGCGCATCGCGGCCTGAGCACCGAGAGGTATCCGCTCGACACCGCGGGCCCGCCGGACAGGGCATGATGGCACTCTGCTGTCGTTGAGCGATAGGAGTTGCCGTGTCCCCTGTGCCCCATATCAGCGCTTCAGCGTCCGGACCGAGTCCGGCGCTGCGAGCGGTCCGCCATGCCTTTGCCGATGGCGCGGGATTGCCCGCCCATCGGCTGGACGGCCTTCCCGCCTGCGTCGAACGCTCCTGGCAACGCTCTCTGGCGGCCGGGCTGCGCCCTGGCGATGCGCCCGAATACGACACGGCCGAGAAGGCCACCGATGCCGCCAGGTCCGCGCTGTGGCGCTGCGCACGCGACGAGGTCGAACAACTGTGGAGCGCCTTTGGCGGCGACCGCTGGATCGTCTTCTGCGCCGACCGGGAAGGCCTCATCCTGTATGCGCGTCGCCATCTGGCGGAGCGCGACAGCGTGCTGGCCCCCATCGAAGCCGGCCGCCGCCTTCGCGAGGGCCACGTGGGTACCACCGCCCCGGCCTGCGCGCTGCATGAAGGCACCGAGATCGTGGTGGCTGGCGGCCAGCACTACCTGGATGCGTTCTCCGACGTCTTCTGCCTGGCGGTGCCGGTGCATGGCGTGGACGGCAGCGTGGCCGGCGTGCTCGACATCACCGGCACGGGCCAACGGGACGCAGGCTTGATGCACGAGCATTTCCGGCTGGCCGCGCTGCGCATCGAGCAGCAGCTGTTCGCACGCCTGCGCCATTGCCATCTGCTGCGCCTGCAGTTGGACCCGCGCCTGATGGACGGACCGCTGGCCGGCGTGATCGCGGTGGAAGACGACGGCACGGTGCGAGCCATCAGCCGCCCGGCGCGCCGCATGCTGGACCTGCCGTTGAACGTTCCGCTGCCGGACTTGCACCTCCAGCGGCTGTTCGCAGGGGCACTGCCGGCGCAGCGTCGGCGACTGATGCAGCCTGCCCGCCAACCGCTGCGCATCGCGAAGGCCGATGGTTCCCACGTCTGGTTGCAGCACGTGCGCGCGCCGATGGACAAGCCATTGCCCGATGGCGAGGTGTCGTTGAAGCCACCGTCTGGCGCCAAGACGCAGATTCAGCCACCGGTCTCGTGGCGCGAGCAATCGCTGGACGTCGTCGAACAAGCCTGGCACCTGCACGAGGGCAATGTGGCCGCGATGGCGCGCCAGCTCGGCCTGTCGCGCACGACCGTCTACGCCCGGCTGCGTGCGCTGCGCCAGCGCGGTGCGCTGTCGGTGCCCTGACAGAGCGCCTGTTGAGCCCTGTTCGACGAGGCGGCAGCGAGGAAGAAGCGACGCGCCAGCCCGGCCTGAGGCGCGCATCCGCGATCTCTATACTGTCGGCGCTTGCTGCCTCCCGCACCCGATCAACCAGAGACAAGACTTCATGCCCGCCTCCCACTCCCGCCGCTCCTTCACCGCACTCGCGGCAGCCACCTTGCTTGCCGGCCCCGCCTTCGCGGCATCGCCGCTGGACGGCTGGCCGCACCGGCCGGTGCGCATCGTGGTGGGTTTTCCGGGCGGCTCGACGCCGGACCTCACCGCGCGCCTGATTGCAGAACCGCTGTCCAGGGCACTGGGCCAGCCGGTGATCGTGGACAACCGCGTCGGCGCGGGCGGCAACATTGCAGGCGAAATCGTCGCACATGCTACGGACGACCACACGATCAGCGTGATGATCAACGGCAACATGACCATCGCCAAGCTGCTCAACAGCAAGCTCGGCTACGACCCGCTGACCGACCTGCAGCCGATCACGCTGGTGGGCACCGCCCCGCTGGTGCTGGCGGCGCCGGCTGGCGCGCCGGGTGCCACCGACAAGGAATTCCTGGCCGCGGCACGCGCCTCGGGCAGCAGCTGGAGCTACGGCACGCCAGGTGTGGGCACGGTCGGCCACCTGGGCATGGAACTGCTCAACGGTGCGCTCAAGACGCAGTCGGTGCATGTGCCCTACCCCGGCTATCCGCAGGTCATCAACGGCATCATTGGCGGACAGCTGCAATGGGCGTTGCTGCCGCCCGCACTCGCCATGGCGCAGGTGCGCGCGGGCAAGCTGCGCGCGATCGGGGTGACGTCGGCCGGCCGCAGCACGCTGGTGCCGGAGCTGCCGAGCCTCAGCGAGCTGGGCCTGCCGGGCTTTCAGCTGGAGATCTGGAACGCAGTTGCGGCGCCGAAGTCGATGCCCAAGCCCATCGTCGACAAGCTTGCCGGCCTGATCGGCGATATCGTGCGCACGCCCGATGTGCGCGCCAAGCTGTTCGTTCAGGGCTGGCAGGTGGTGGGCTCGTCGCCCGAAGGCCTGGCCAACCGCATCAAGACCGACACGGCACTGCTAGGCGGTGTGATCAAGGCGCGCGGCATCCGCAACGACTGACCGCGGCGACCGTCACCCCTGCTTGATCAGCGCCTGCACGTCCGCCACCATCGGCGCCACCCCGGCGCCGTAGCGGGCGTAAAGCCGCAGGCGGCCTTGGGTGTCGTAGATGTAGCTCGCGGCCGAATGGTCCATCGAGTAGCTCGTCGGGGTCTTGCCTTCGACCTTCTTGTAATAGGCCTTGTAGTCCTTGGCCATCGCGGCGAGCTGTTCGGGCGTGGGGATCAATGCGACGAAACCGGGGTCGAAGGCGTTCATGTAGGCCTTCATCACGACCGGCGTGTCGCGCTCCGGATCGACGGTGACGAACAGCACCTGCAGCTTGTCGCCGTCCTTGCCAAGTTGTTGCTTGACCTGCGCCATTTCGCTCATGGTGGTCGGGCAGACGTCGGGGCACTGGGCGTAGCCGAAGAACAGCACGACCACCTTGCCCTTGAAGTCGGCCAGCGTGCGGACCTTCCCATCCGCATCGGTGAGGGAGAAGTTCTTCGCATAGTCGGCCCCGGTCATGTCGACCGCATTGAAGGCCGGCTTGGCCTCGGTGCAGCCCGTGACTTGCAGGCCAAGCAGGGCGCCGGTTGCCAGAGCCAGCGCCTGGAGTGCATGTCGCTTGTTCATGATCTTCACTTCGTCGTCGTCGTCTTCAGAGCAGGTAATGGTCCACCAGCAACGCGGCAAACAGCACGCTCAGGTGGATCAGCGAGAAACGGAAGGTCTTGCGCGCGAGCGCATCGGAGTAGTGGCGCCACAGCGCGAAGGCATAGCCAGTGAACCCGATGCTGACCGCAATGGCCACCACGAGGTAGAGCCAGCCACTCATGCCGTACGCAAAGGGCATCAGGCAGGCCGCGAACAGCACGAACGTATAGAGCAACACCTGCAGCCGGGTGAACGCATTGCCATGGGTGACCGGCAGCATCGGCAGGCCAGCCTTTCGGTAGTCCTCGACACGGTAGAGTGCCAGCGCCCAGAAGTGCGGCGGGGTCCACAGGAAAATGATGAGAAACAGGATCAGCGCCTCCGGGCCGACATCGCCCGTCATCGCAGCCCAGCCAAGCACCGGTGGCATCGCGCCCGAGGCGCCGCCGATCACGATGTTCTGCGGCGTGAGCGGCTTGAGGATCACGGTGTAGATCACCGCATAGCCGACGAAGGTGGCAAAGGTCAGCCACATCGTCAGCGGATTCACCGTGAACCACAGCAGCAACGAGCCGGCCGCGCACAGCAGCGCAGAGAACACCAGCGCCTGCCAGTCGCTGAGCTGCCCGCGCGCGGTCGGCCGCCAGGCGGTTCGCTTCATCTTGGCATCGATGCCCTTCTCGACCAGGCAGTTGAACGCCGCTGCAGCACCGGCCACGAGCCAGATGCCGATGCAGGCCAGCACGCCGCGCTGCACCTCTTCCCAGCCGGGCACGCCGGGCACGGCCAGCACCATGCCGATCAGCGCGCAGAAGACGATGAGCTGAACCACACGCGGCTTGGTCAGCGCATAGAACTGCCGCAACACGCTGGCGGTGCGTGTGGCCTCAGTGGCGGGCGTAGGGACCGGTGTACTCATGCTGCCCCCATGGTGCCTGAACGCGAAGCCCCTGCCACCTCAGGGCGCAAGCCCTGCAGGTCGTGGGCAGCTGCGCGCCGGCTCTCGCAGAGCGTCCACACCAGAACCACGGCCAGCGCGGCGGCGCCACCGGTGTGCAGGACAGCAGCAGCCAACGGCCAGCCGAGCAGCACGTTGCCCAGGCCGGTGGCCAGTTGCAGCAGGGCCAGCCCGGCCAGCCACTTTGCCTGCGTGTGCAGCGCCGGGGTTTTGCGCAACCGCCACGCCAGCACGCCGAGCGCGACGAACACGGCATAGGCCATGAGCCGGTGCGCGTAGTGGATGGCGGTCAGTGCACTGAAGTCGATGGGCGCGCCCGCACCCGTCAGGCCCAGTTCGCGCCAGAGCTGGAAGCCTTGCGCAAAGTTCATCGGCGGCCACCAGCTGCCCTGACAGGTCGGGAATTGGGTGCAGGCAAGCACCGCGTAATTGGTGCTGACCCAGCCGCCGAGCGCGATCTGCAGCACCAGCAATGCCGTGGTGGCCACCAGCAGGATGCGTACAGGTGACGCCAGGGCCACGGGCACGCGCGCCACCGCGGCCTGCTGGTAGCGTACGGCCTGGATGCACAGCAACGCCAGCAGCACGATGGCGCCCATCAGGTGCAGCGTGACGATGGCCGGGAACAGTTTGAGCGTGACGGTGAACGCGCCAAAGGCGCCTTGCACACAGACCCAGACGAGCGTGGCGGCGGGCCACCAGGCGCTGAGCGCGGCCCCGGCGGGGGCATCATCCACTGGCGCGCGCCGCTGGCGGCGCCGCACGATCCAGGTCGCCACCGCCAGCACGAGGATGAGGAAGCCGACCGTGGTGGCCAGGTAACGGTGGATCATCTCGACCCAGGCCTTGCCATGCGTGACCGGGCCGGTCGGCTGTGCGGCCTGGGCCATCGCGATGTCATGGCGTGCGCCGAGCGGGCTGGCATTGCCGTAGCAGCCGGGCCAGTCAGGGCAGCCGAGCCCGGAGTCGGTGAGCCGGGTGAAGGCGCCGAAGAGGGTCAGGTCGAAGGTCAGAAACAGGGTGAGCACGGTGAGTGCGTGCAGCCGCCGCGCCGCGCCGGCACCGGCGTGGCGGCGCCACACCCACAGCAAGGGGCCAAGCGCGAGCACCACACCCATGGCGAGCAGCCAGGCGATCGGAGAAAGGTCGTAGAGAGCGCTGGATTCCATGTCGATTCAGCGGCCAGGCTCGTCCCAGGAAACAGAAGCACGCAGCAGGCGGTCGAGGTCGCGCTTGGCGCGCGAGGCACCCTGCGTGTCCATGCGCGCCGGAAAACGCATCATCCAGTTGCCCAACGGATCGACCACATACAGATGCTCGGCCAGCGCATGGCCGGCCGACGGTGCAAGCCAGCCGGCAAGCTCGGCTTCAGGCACGCGCAACACCGTCGCGCCATGCAGGCCATTGGCCAGGCGCGCGGGCACCGGTGCGGCATCGCTCACCAGCCAGACGCGGTCGACACGGTCCTTTTCGCGGCCCACGCTCTCGCGCAGTTGCCGCTGCAGGTACAACTGCTGCTCGCACAGCGCATCGCAGGCCGCACCCGCCACGGCGATCAGCAGCCACTGGCCCTTGAGGGTGGTCAGCGGCACGGTCGTTCCGTCACTCGCAGTGGCATTGAGGGCCGGCAACGGTCGCTGCGGGTTGATCAGCTCGCCGTAGACGCTGCGGCCTTCCGGTCGGATCACGTAATAGGTGAAATAGGAGGCGATGACCGGTGCGGCACAGCACAGCATCACGACGATCATCTTCCAGCGGCCCATCACCGTGCGGCGGCCCGCCTCGGCGTCAAGCCCTTCGGGCGAAGGCATGGAGTGCACCGTCAGGCCCAGCGGCTCGTCAGCGCCGGACACGGGCGGCCTTGCGCCAGGGCGCGATGAGCTGGAACCAGACATAGAGGAGGACGACGAGCGCGGAGAGCCCGAACCACTGGAATGCATAGCCATAGTGCTTTTCGATGCCCAACGCGGGCTGCGGCCAGTTGCGCTGCAGACCCTGGGAGGCCGGACCCGTTTCCTGCAACGAGAAGTCGGTGCGCAGGGGCAGCCCGGTCTCGGCGCGGAATGCGTCGAGGTCCAGATTCTGCCGGATGGGCGAAGACCCCACGCTACCCGGTCCCGCCGGGGTCGCCAAGCCAGAGGCAGCGGCGAGTGGCGCAGTGACGGGTGCATCGGCAGCACCCGGTGCGCTGGCGGCCAGCGCAGCGGTGTCCGCGGCGGGAGCGGGCCCGACGGCAGCGCCCGGGGCCGGCGCATCCTTGCCAAGCGACAGCAGGTGCGCCGGTGGTGGAACGATCAGCCCGGTCACCTCCACCAGGCCAGCGGGGGTCTCGACCGGCTCGAGCCGGGTGCGGTCGTTGAAGTTGCGCTGGACCCAGCCCCGCTGGACCATCACGGTCTGCTGGCTGCCCTCGATGGCCAGCGGTGTGACCACGTAGAAGCCCGGCACACCGTTCATCTGACGGTTGTCGAGGTACACGGTCTGCGGTGCCAGCCACAGGCCGCGCAGCGTGAGCGGACGGTGCAGCGCAGCCGTTGCCTTGTCCATGGCCAGCAATTCGGCGGCATCGATCGGCGGCAGCAGCTTCTGCGCGTCGATTTCCGCTTGCAACGCTTCCTTCTGCGCGGCCCGCGACAGCTGCCAGCGGCCGAGCGAGGCGGTCGCCGCGAGGGTCGCGACGGCTGCAATGGTGATGACCCAGAAGCGCAGGCGGCGCCGGCCGGCGACCGACGCCGCGTCGGCCTCGGGGGCGGGTGTGGGTGTGGGTGTGGGTGTGGGCGTTTCGTTCATCACACGCCGTTCGTCGGGCGACAGATAATCGGGTTCATGAAATACGTCGTCGCCCTTGCGTTCGTGGGCATTCTTGCCAGCCTGGCCGGCGCGCTGTTCTTCATGCTCAAGGACGGGCGCGACGGACGCGCCAAGAGCGGCGGCATGGCGCGTGCCCTGACCGTTCGGATCGGTCTTTCGGTCCTTTTGTTCCTTTGCATCCTGATTGCGTGGAAGCTGGGCTACATCCAGCCCGGCGGACTCCCCGTCGGCAAGTAGATCGTGCTCGTTCCATAGGCGCCATGAAAAAAGCGCCTCGCGGCGCTTTTTGCGGGAGCTGTTGTCTGTCGTACTCAAAGCCAGTAAACCAATACGTAGAGGCCGAGCCACACGACGTCGACGAAGTGCCAGTACCAGGCGGCTCCCTCGAAGCCGAAGTGGCGTTCCGGCGTGAAATGCCCCTTCTGGAGGCGCAAGGTAATGAACAGCAGCATCAGCATGCCGATGAACACATGGAGGCCGTGAAAGCCGGTCAACATGAAAAAGGTTGAACCGTAGGCGCCCGAACTGAGCTTGAGGTTCAGCTCAGTGTACAGGTGGTAGTACTCGTAGCCCTGCACGCACAGAAACACGATGCCCAGCAACACCGTCAGCCACATGAAGCGAACGCACTGCGCGCGATGATCGGCACGCAGCGCGTGATGGGCGATGGTCAGCGTCACACCCGAGCTCAGCAGCAGCGCCGTGTTGATGGTCGGCAGCCAGAACGGACCCACGGTCTGGAAGGGTTCGACAATGTTGGCCGGCGAGCCGGTCATGCCGGCGGCCACGCTGGGCCACACCGCCTTGAAACCGGGCCAGAGCAGCGAATTGTCCAGGCTGCCCAGGGACGGCAGCGCATGGGTGCGCGTCCACCACAGGGCGGTGAAAAAGGCGCCGAAGAACATCACCTCCGAGAAGATGAACCAGCTCATGCTCCAGCGGAAGGACAGATCGATCTTGTGGCTGTACTGGCCGGCCTCGCTCTCGCCGATCGCGTCGCGGAACCACTGGAAGAGCACCGTCCACCACCACAGCAGGCCGAACGCCAGCGCGTAGGCGCCCCATTCATGGCCATTGATCCACTGGCCTGCGCCGAGGATCACGAAGAACAGGCCAATCGCCGCCATGACCGGGTGCCGCGAAGGTCCGGGCACGAAATAATAGGGCGCCATGCCGTGGGGGGTTGCACTCATATCAGCTCCTGGCTTTCTTCTCTCGATTCGAATCTATGGGACATGGTGCGGATCAGGACGCCACCGCGAACTTGACGAGCACGATCAGCAGTCCGATGAACAGCAACACGCCGACGAAACCCATGGCCACGATGTGCAATGGGCTCAGCTTGGCGATGTCTTCCTGGTAGTCCTTGTCGCGACGCACCCCGAAGAAACCCCAGGCCACGGCCCGCGCCGTGCGCCAGAACGAGCCCTTGCTGCCAGCCGGGACATCGGGTCGGGTCACGAACGCGGCTCCCCGGCGGCCTGCAGCGCAGCCGTCGGCGCAGGCGGCGTCTTGCCGCCCACCTCGAAGAAGGTGTACGACAGCGTGATGGTCTTCACGTCCTTGGAAATCTTCGGGTCGATCACGAACGCGACCGGCCACTGCTTCTTCTCGCCCGCATCCAGCGTGTACTGGTTGAAGCAGAAGCACTCGAGCTTGTTGAAGTACGGTGCGGCCTGCTGGGGTGCATAGCTCGGAATGGCTTGCGCAGCCATGCGACGGTTCTGCACGTTCTGGAATTCGTACATCACGGTGTTGAGCTGGCCCGGGTGCACCTGCATCGTGGCCTGCGCGGGCTTGAAGTCCCACAGCCCGCGCACGTTCGCATCGAATTCGATCGTGATGGTGCGGCTCATGTCGACCTGCGTGTTGTCGGGCACGCGCACGTTCCTGCCGCCCGCCGCACCGCCGGGCACGTCCAGTTCGGACAGCGCCAGGATGTTGATGCCGGTCATCTCGCAGATGGCACGGTACATCGGCACCAGCGCATAGCCGAACGCAAACATGCCGGCGGCCACCACGGCCAGCTTGCCGACCATGCGGACGTTCTCTTTGCGGATGCGTTGACCAATGCCCATGCGCTTTTTCTTGTCAGTGGCCCAGCCACGCCATGCGCACGAAGAAACCGATGAAAAACAGGACCGCAATGGACGCCAGGGTCAGCCCCATGCGGCGGTTGTTTTTCTTTTGCTCGGGGGTCATGACAGGCGTGCTCCGGCGATCAACCGATCACCTTGGTCGCCGTCGCATCCAGGCGCGGCGGGGTCTCGAAGGTGTGGAACGGTGCGGGCGACGGCACTTCCCATTCCAGGCCCTCGGCTGCTTCCCACGGCTTGGCCGGGGCAGGCTCGCCCTTGCCGCGCATGGCCGGCAGCACAACGAACAGGAAGAAGTAGACCTGGGCGAAACCGAAGGCGAAGGCACCCACCGAAGCCACCGCATTGAAGTCGGCGAACTGCATCGGGTAGTCCGCATAGCGACGCGGCATGCCGGCCAGCCCAAGGAAGTGCATCGGGAAGAAGGTGACATTGAAGGAGATCAGCGACCACCAGAAATGGATCTTGCCGCGCGTTTCGTTGTACATCACGCCGGTCCACTTCGGGCACCAGTAGTAGAAGCCGGCGAACATGGCGTAGAGCGAACCGGCCACCAGCACGTAGTGGAAGTGGGCCACCACGTAATAGGTGTCCTGCAGCTGGATGTCGATCGGCGCGACGGCCAGGATCAGGCCGGTGAAGCCGCCCATGGTGAACACGAAGATGAAGCCGACGGCAAACAGCATCGGTGTCTCGAAGGTCATCGAGCCCTGCCACATGGTGGCGACCCAGTTGAAGATCTTCACGGCCGTGGGCACGGCGATCAGCATGGTCGCGTACATGAAGAACAGCTGGCCCGTCACCGGCATGCCGGTGGTGAACATGTGGTGCGCCCACACGATGAAGGACAGGATGGCGATCGACGAGGTGGCGTACACCATCGACGCATAGCCGAACAGGCGCTTGCGGGCGAAGGCCGGCACGATCTGGCTGATGATGCCGAAGGCCGGCAAGATCATGATGTAGACCTCGGGGTGACCGAAGAACCAGAAGATGTGCTGGTACATCACCGGATCGCCGCCACCGGCGGGGTTGAAGAAGCTGGTGCCGAAGTGGCGGTCGGTCAGCGTCATCGTGATGGCGCCGGCGAGCACGGGCATCACGGCGATCAGCAGGTAGGCGGTGATGAGCCAGGTCCAGCAGAACATCGGCATCTTCATCAGCGTCATGCCGGGCGCGCGCATGTTGAGGATGGTCACGATGATGTTGATCGAGCCCATGATCGACGAGGCACCCAGGATGTGCATCGCAAAGATGCCGGCGTCCATCGACGGGCCCATCTGCAGCGTGAGCGGCGCGTAGAGCGTCCAGCCAGCAGCAGGTGCGCCGCCGGGCATGAAGAAGGACGAGACCAGCATCAGCGCCGCCGGGATCATCAGCCAGAAGCTGAAATTGTTCATCCGGGCGAAGGCCATGTCGGAGGCGCCGATCTGCAGCGGGATCATCCAGTTCGCGAAGCCCACGAAGGCCGGCATGATCGCGCCGAACACCATGATCAGGCCATGCATGGTGGTGAACTGGTTGAACAGCTCCGGATTCACCAGTTGCAGACCGGGCTGGAACAGCTCGGCGCGGATCAGCAGCGCCAGGATGCCGCCGATCATCAGCATGGTGAAGGAAAACAGCAGGTACAGCGTGCCGATGTCCTTGTGGTTGGTCGCGAACACCCAGCGGCGCCAGCCCGTGGGGATGTCGTGATGATGGTCGTCGTGCGCGTGGCCATCATGGTCCGGCTGGACGTGACCGTGGGGGTCGAGGACTGCACTCATGTCGTTGTTCCTTGCAATGGCTTCGTCGCGGGGCGCAGGCGCTTTACAGCTTGGCCCGTTCGGTCTTCACTTCGGCGGGCTGCACGAGCTGGCCCGTCTTGTTCGACCAGCTGTTCTTCGTGAAGCTGATCACGGCAGCGATGTCGGTGTCGCTCAGTTGCTTCCAGGACGGCATGGCACCACCGGCCTGGCCCTTGAGCAGCACATTGATCTGGTCGGTGTGGTCGGGGTCGAGCACCTTGGGCGAGCCGTCGAGCGGCTTGATCGGCCCGGCGCCTTTGCCGTTGGCCTGGTGGCAGGCGGCGCAATTGGCTGCATAGACCTTCTCGCCGCGCGCCAGGATCTCGGGCAGCGCCCAGACCTTGTTCGGGTCGTCCAGCTTGGCCGCCGCTTCCTTGCGCTTGACGTCAACCCAGGCCGTGTAGTCGGCGCTGGAGACCACCTTCACGTGGATCGGCATGTAGGCGTGTTCCTTGCCGCAGAGTTCCTGGCACTGGCCGTAGTAGTCGCCCACCTTCTCGGCACGGAACCAGGTGTCGCGCACGAAACCGGGGATCGCATCCTGCTTGATGCCGAACTGCGGCACGGCAAACGCGTGGATCACGTCATTGGCGGTCGTGATGATGCGGATCTTCTTGTCGACCGGCACGACCAGCGGGTTGTCGACCTTGAACAGGTAGTCGACCGGGATCTCGCCCTTGGCGCCGTTGTCGGACATGGCGCGCTGCGAGCTGTCGAGCGTGGAGATGAAGCCCAGGCCCTGGCCTTCGCCGGTGATGTAGTCGTAGCCCCATTTCCACTGGTAGCCGGTGGCCTTGATGGTCAGGTCGGCGTTGGTGGTGTCCTTCTGGGCCACCAGCACCTTGGTGGCAGGCAGCGCCATCACGATCACGATGAGGAAGGGCACGACGGTCCAGATGACCTCGACCACCACCGATTCGTGGAAGTTCGCGGCCTTGTGGCCGACCGACTTGCGATGCTTCCAGATCGAATAGAACATGACCGCGAACACGGCGACGAAGATCACCGTGCACAGGATCATCATCCAGGTGTGCAGCAGATGCTGCTCCTGCGCAATCTTGGTCACGCCCACGGGCATGTTGAGCTGGCGCACCGACGGACCGCCGGGCAGGTCGTTGACCGCATGCGCCGCGCCGCCGAATGCCGCGCCGGCGGCCAGCAGCAGATGTGCCGGCCTGAACTTGTTGCGCCAATTGCTCTTCATCGTGTTTACTTCTTCAATGTCCGTTGAACCCATCGACCTGCCACGCATTGCCCGGCGTGCATAGCACGCTCACACGCCGCGCAGTGCCATGCGAAGCTCGCGCGCCAGCGCCGCACGCAGCTCCGGGCGCACATAGCGCCCCACCCTGACCGAACGACCCTGCGCCGAGACCTCGATCAGCGACCGGTCGCTGGCCTGAGGCTCGACCCGCACCTGGTGCGGCAGAAATTCCATGCGCTCGTAGTGCCCGCCGTGTTCCAGCTCCACCACCAGCCGACCGCCCTGCAATGCGATCTTTTCACCATCGGTCGCATGCCGTGCATACACCATGAACGCAAAACCGACAGCCGCCAGCTCGATCCAGGCGAACGGCAGGACCAGCCGGGCACCGTGGAGCCAGAATCCCGTGCCGATGCCCAGCGACACCACGCACAGCGACGCGTACATCCAGCACAACTGGCTGGGCGTGACCGAGCAATTGCGCTTGAGGAACCAGTGGATGTTCTGGCCCGAAACATTGGCGAAGCGAAACACGGAAGTCGGCACAGACGAGTTCGGTCAATCGGTTTTCAGGTGACCGCCGGGCTTGCGCCCGGCTGCCTCGATCCCAGGAACACCCGGAAGTTCACGCAAGGGCGGATTGTACCGGCTGGAGACTGCGGGCTAACCCTTTGATGTCGCCTTGGAAACCCTGATGGACGGCCCGCCACAGCGCCCTCCATCCAAGCCGGCAATCGAGCTCAGCCGGGACGTCCCCGCTGCAGCATCTCGCGCATCTCCCGCAGCGAAACGGCGCTTTCAGCGGCCAGCGCCACGCGCGGCGCCGGCTTGAAGGCGTGGCCGTAGGTGATCTCGAAGGTCATCGCGATGCGTCCGTCCCCCTCGCCTTGCCCATCCTGTTGCCCGGCGAGTCCGGCCAGACCCTGCTGCAGCGCCGATTTCCAGCGCCGCCCGCGCAGGCCCGCGAAACGCGCAGGATGCAGGTTGCGCCCGAGCGTGCGCAGCTCGGCCAGCGCCGCCTCGGGGGTGGCCCAGGTCAGGACGATGCGTTCCATGTCCATCACCGGTTCGGCAAAGCCGGCACCGACCAGCATGTCGCCCCAGTCGTGCATGTCGGTGAACTCGTGGCAGGCGGGCGGCCAACCCATGCGCTGGTACAGCGCACGCAACTCGCGCACGGTGTCCGGACCCAGGCAGGAGAACATCAGGAAGCCGTCGGTCGCCACGCTGCGGTGCCACTGGGCGATGAGGGCCTGCGGATCGGCGGCCATGTGCAGCGCCATGTTGGCCCAGAGCATGCCGACGCCCTCTTCGGGCAGCGCGTCGAGCCGAACCTGCCCGCCGGCCTGCCAGCGCCGCGCATGCCACCACGGCACGGCGAGCGCCTCGGCGGTGCGGGCGGCGAGCGCGGGATCGCGTTCGATCACGAAGGCGGTTGCCTCCTTGTAGCGGCGCGCCACCAGCGCATGGGCGTCGAGCCCGCCGCGCAATGGCGACCAGTCGGCCCAGCTGCGCGGCGGCACGGTGATCCACTGCAGGCGCTCTTCCATGCGCCGGCCCACCTCCTCGTGCAGCCACGGCGAACCGCCCGCCACGGGCAGGCGTGCCCAGCGGTGCGCAGCCGAGGGGTCGATGGTCGGCGGGCGCTGGGCGGATTCGTGGAGCATGGCGGCGTCAGTATATTGACGGCATGTTGTCCCGGCATGCCTCTGGCCTTTTCGATGCGCTGCGCGCCCATGTGCCCAGCCAATGCGCGGTGTGTCGCGCCTGGCCATCGCGGCCCGTCTGCGACGGCTGCGTGGCACGTTTCGCGCCACCAGCGGCGCGCTGCACCACCTGTGCGCTGCCAGTGGCGTCCGGCGCCCTCCAGTGCGCCGACTGCCTGCGGGAGCCGCCACCACTCGACCGCTGCGTGACCGCCTGCAGCTATGCCTGGCCCTGGTCGGCCTGCATCGGCGACTTCAAGTTCCGCGGCGAGGCCGGCTGGGCCCGCGCCTTCGCCACGCTGATGCGCAGTGCGCCCTGGGCCGAGCCGGCGCTCGAGCAATGCGATCTGGTGCTGCCGATGCCGCTCGCGGCCGAGCGTCTGCGCGAGCGTGGCTTCAACCAGGCCCACGAGCTGGCACGCCGACTGGCGCCTGGACGCAGCGACCCCGGCCTGCTGCTGCGCGTGCGCCACACGCCCGCCCAGAGCGGCCTGGCCCGCGCCGAGCGGCTGCGCAACCTGCAGGATGCCTTCGCGCTCGAACCCCTGCGTTCACAGGAGATCGCCGGTCGCCGCATCGTGCTGGTGGATGACGTGATGACCAGCGGCGCCTCGCTCTTCGCTGCCGCCCGGGTGCTGCGCGAAGGGGGCGCCCGCCACATCACTGCCCTGGTGATCGCGCGCACCGAATTCCCCCACTGAGCGCCGCGGCGCACGGCGCGACAATCGCCGCCATGTTCCATATCGTCCTGGTCGAGCCCGAAATCCCTCCCAACACCGGCAATGTGATCCGGCTGGCGGCCAACACCGGCTGCACCCTGCATCTGGTCGAGCCGCTCGGGTTCTCGATGGACGACAAGCTGCTGCGCCGCGCCGGCCTCGACTACCACGAGTACGCCGACGTGCGTCGGCATGCCAACTGGCAGGCGCTGATCGACACCGAACAGCCTGCGGCCGACCGCATGTTTGCGCTGACTACCCGTGGCAGCACGCCAGCGCACCAGCTCGCGTTCCGGCCGGGCGACTGGCTGGTGTTCGGCGCCGAGACGCGCGGCCTGGCGCCTGAATTGCGCGATCGCTTTCCCGAAGCCCAACGCCTGCGCCTGCCCATGCGCGAGGGCCAGCGCAGCCTGAACCTGTCGAACGCCGTGGCGGTGACGGTGTTCGAAGCCTGGCGTCAGAACGGCTTCGCCTGAGCGGCCGGGCCCGATCCGCACGAAAAAAGCTGTGGCGCCTCAGCTTCGGCGCGGCGGCGTGTCGCCCAGGAAGTCGAGGAAAGCGCGCGTCCGCGCCGGCAGCAGCTTGCGGGTCGGCAACGCGGCGTAGATGGTGAAGCGCCCGAAAATCCAGCCGGGCAGCACATGCACCAGCGCGCCGCTCTCCAACTGCGCGCGCACCAGGGCCGTCGACAGCGCGGCAATGCCCGCACCCTCCAGCGTGGCGCGATACAGCACGTCGAAGCTGGCCGACTGCAGCGCGACAGGCATGTCGACCTCCACCGGAGGCGACGAACCGTCGGCCGGCTTCAGCCGCAAGCGCCTTGCGCTCAGGCCGTTGACCAGCTGCCAAGGAAACTTGAGGTAGTGGTGCGAGACCAGGTCTTCGGGCCGCAGCGGCGTGCCCGCGCGCGCCAGGTACGCCGGCGAGGCGCAGACGATCATGTCGGTGTGGGCCAGCGGCCGTGCCACCACGTTCAAGTCGACACCGTCCTCGAGCAGCAGGAAACTCACGTCGAAGGATTCCACCCGGTGCTGCGGAAACGGGTCGACCACGATGTCCAGCGACACCCCCGGATGCAGCGCCCGCCAGCGTGCAATGCGGGGCGCAAGCAGGTGCGTGGCGAGTACCGGCGTCGACAGGATGTGCAGCGTGCCGTGCAGCTCACGCGTGCTGGCCACCGCGGCGGACTCGGCGTCCTCGATCTCCCGCAGGATGTTGCGCACGCTGTCCAGGTAGCGCTCGCCCGCATCGGTGAGGCTCAGGCGCCGCGAGGTGCGCTGGATCAGCCGGGCACCCAGATGCGTTTCCAGGTCGCCGATGAGCCGTGTGACCGCAGCGGGAGAGAGTTCAAGCGCACGCGCCGCAGCAGCGAAGCCACCCTCGTCGATGACGCGCTGGAACACGCGCATGGAAAGCAATCGGTCCATTTCGACACCTCATCATTGCAATTACCGGAACGTTCAATTGATGACTTTTAAGTTTACTCTGCATACCAATCAGTCTAAATTCAAGCCATCGGTGCTGCGAGACCCCATGACCGCAGGCATCGAGACCCCCCGTTTTCAGCCCTCGTCCCTTTTGGCTTTTTCAACGTATCTCTTCAGGAGTCCCTCATGAACACCAAGCACATCGCCATTTCGGCCATTGCCGCATTCGCCGCGCTCGGCGCTCAGGCTTTTCAGGGCGAACTGAGCCCGTTGCCGCCTCAGCCATTCCAGTCGACGCAGTCGCGTGCAGACGTCCGCGCGCAGGCCTTGCGTCCGGTGCAGATCACGAATGGAGGCACCGGCGTTCTGGCCGTCCAGTCGACCACGGACCGCGCCACGGTTCGTGCCGCTGCGGTGGCCGCCACGCGCGACGGGTCCGCCAACTACGGGGAAGTCTCGGACATGTGAGAGACCGGGCGTCCCGGATTAGCCCGGCGCCGGCATCTCGTTCAACCTGAAAAAAAGGCCGTCCGGCAGATGCCGGACGGCCTTTCGCATTGTCGTGAGGGAAGGCGCGCAGCTCAGCGGTAGCGCCGCACCACCGACTCCGCGACGCAGGCCGGCTTGGTCGCACCTTCGAGCTCGATGATCGTCTCCCAGGTCATCTGCAGGCCATCGTTGTCGATCGGCTCGGCCGTCAGCAGCTTCATCCGTCCCCGCAGCCGGCTGCCCACCAACACAGGCGACATGAAGCGCACGCGGTTCAGCCCGTAATTCACCCCCATGCGCGACTCGACCACCTCGAAGGCCGTTTCGTAGAAGCGCGGCAGCAGCGACAAGGTGAGAAAGCCATGCGCGATCGGCCCGCCGAACGGGCCGCTTTTGGCGCGCTCGACATCGACGTGGATCCACTGGTGATCGCCGGTCGCCTCGGCGAACTGGTTCACCTGCGCTTGCGTCACGGTGATCCAGTCGCTCACGGCGACCTCCTGGCCGACGCAGGCGGCAAGATCCTGAAGGGTCTGGAAAGTGAGGGTGGCCATGCCGCCACTCTATCGCCGGTGCCGCACCGACGCCTGTCGGGACCGCGACAAGCGCGCCTAGGGATTTCCTCGGGTCGCGCCGCACACGGCGCGGCCACCTGCGCTATGTTCGCGGCATGACGATAACAACAGAAGTGGACCCTCCCGCAGCGATCTATGTGATTGCCGCGCATCCGCATTGGCGCGATTCCCGCGTCAACCGCTGCCTGCTCGCCGCCGCGCGCTCGGTCGGCAGCGTGGACGTGAACGACCTCTACGGCAGCTACCCCGACTATCTGGTCGACGTGCAGGCCGAACGCGCCCGCGTGGCCCGCGCGCAACTGCTGGTGCTGGTGCATCCGATCCACTGGTACACCATGCCCCCGCTGCAGAAGCTCTGGCTCGACGACGTTCTGGGCTACGGCTGGGCCTACGGCGAGGGTGGCACCGCGCTGCAGGGCAAGGACTGCTGGCTGGTCGCCACCACCGGCGGTCCGGAGGCCAGCTACCACCCGCAAAGCTACAACCGCTACTTCTTCGATGCCTTCCTGCCGCCCTACGAACAGACGGCCGCGCTCTGCGGCATGCGCTTTTTGCCGCCGATGATCCTGCACGGCGCGCGCGGCGCGAGCGAAGCGGAGGTATCGGCGCACGTCGACGCCTTCACGCAACGGCTCGCGAGCTATCCCGACTGGCCGGAGATGGACGAAATCGAGGCCTGCCCGACCTGCATCGTGCCGCCGCGGGACCGTCCCGCGGACGCTGCCCCGCCTACGACCAGAAAGGTGGCCTAGGCATGGAACACGCTCCCGCCTGGCTGCTGGCCTCGCTCATCTACCTGGGCGCCGCCGTCATCGTCGTGCCGCTCTCCAAGGCGCTCGGCCTGGGCTCGATCATCGGCTACCTGGCCGCCGGCATCGCCATCGGCCCCTGGGGCCTTGGCCTGGTGTCGAGCGTGCAGGAGGTGCTGCATTTCGCAGAATTCGGCGTCGTGCTGATGCTCTTCCTGGTCGGGCTCGAACTCGAACCCGACCGGCTCTGGAGCCTGCGCCGTCCGATCTTCGGCTGGGGTTCGGCGCAGGTGATGGGGTGCGCAGCGGTGCTCTTCCTGGTCGGCTGGCTGGCCGGCGCGAGCTGGCAGGTGGCGCTGGTGGGCGCGCTCGGCCTCGCGCTGTCGTCCACCGCCATCGCGCTGCAGGTGTTCGGCGAACGCAACCTGCTGCCCACGGCAAGCGGCCAGGCCGGCTTCTCGATCCTGCTGTTCCAGGACGTGGCCGCCATTCCGATCCTCGCGCTGCTGCCGCTCCTGGCCGATGGCTCGAACGCGCACGAGCCGATCACCGGCGCCGCCCGCGCGCTGCAGGCGGCGAAGATCGTCGGCGTGATCGCGGCCATCGTGCTGGGCGGCCGGCTGCTGCTTCGCCCGCTGCTGCGCTGGATCGCGCGCAGCAACACGCCGGAGATCTTCACTGCGGCCTCGCTGCTGCTGGTGGTGGCCATCGCCGCGCTCATGCAGGTCGTCGGCCTGTCGATGGCGCTCGGCGCCTTCCTGGCCGGCGTGCTGCTTGCCGAGAGCGAGTACCGGCGTGAACTGGAGACCGACATCGAGCCCTTCAAGGGCCTGCTGCTCGGCCTCTTTTTCATCGCGGTGGGCATGAGCATCGACTTCGGCGTGCTGATGGCCCACCCGGGCCTGATGGCGCTGGTGGTGGCGGGCTTCCTGGTGCTGAAGTTCGCGGTCATCTATGGCATCGGCATGGCGATGGACGTGCCCTTCCAGCAGCGGCCGGTGTTCACGCTGCTGCTGGCGCAGGGCGGCGAATTCGCATTCGTGGTGTTCCAGTCCGCCGGGCCGGACGTCCTGCCGCCCGCGGTGTCGTCGTTCCTGATCGGTGCGGTTGCGCTCTCGATGCTGGTGTCGCCGCTGCTGCTGGTGCTGATCGACAAGTTCGTGCTGCCGCGCTACAGCCAGGCCAAGGGCGCGCGCCAGGGCCTGGCCGAGATCTCCGAGCCGCAGGACGCCAAGGTGGTGATCTGCGGCTTCGGCCGCTACGGGCAGATCGTGGGCCGCGTGCTCAGCGCACAGGGCCTGAAGGTGACGGTGCTCGACCACGATCCCGACACGGTCGAAGGCCTGCGCGAGTTCGGCTTTCGGGTGTTCTATGGCGACGCCACGCGGCTGGATCTGCTGCGCATCGCGGGCGCGGGCAGCGCCCGGGCGATCGTGGTGGCGGTGGACGACATCGACCAGTCGCTGGAGATCGTCGACCTGGCGCGTGCGCATTTTCCGCAGGCCGCCTTGGTGGCGCGGGCGCGCAACGTGACTCACTTCTACAAGCTCCGGGACCGCGGCGTCGAACACATCGAGCGCGAATTGTTCGAGTCGTCGTTGCGCAGTGCACGCTCGGTGCTGGAGGTGCTGGGCTGGCCGGCGCATGAGGCGCGCGAATCGACCCTGCGCTTTCGCCATCGCAATCTTCAGATCACCGCCGACGCTTACCCGCACTACAAGGACCGCGCCAAGCTGATCGCCGTCGCCAAGCAAGGCCGTCAGCAGTTCCAGGAGCAGATCGCGCGCGAGCGCGAAGAACGCGAAGAGCGCCACAAGCGCGGCGGCTCGGACTGGGGCCACCATGCGGAATGAGTCCGTTGCGGGCATGACCCGGCGCGGCTGGCTGCGCCTGGGCGGTCTGGGAGGTGCCATGGCAGCGGCGCTGCTGGCCGGCTGTGCCGCGCCGTTGCGCTTTGAGGGCAGCTTCCTGCAACCGTGGGAAAGCTACGCCGCCTTGCCTGAGACCGAATGGCGCCGGCGCCTTCAGGCCACACGCGCGCTGGGCTGCGAGGAGATCGTGCTGCAGTGGAGCGGCCACGAAGGCGGCGCGAACCCCTGGGTGCTGCCCGAGCCGCTGCTCCAGTCGCTCTTCGACGAAGCAGGCCGCGCCGGCATGGGCATCCGCCTGGGCCTGCCCTATGACGAGCGCTGGTGGCCCGTGCTTGCGGCCACGGCACCGGATGCGCGAGGCGACTTCCTTCGCGCGACGCAAGGCCGCAGCCTGCAGGCGATGCAGGACACCCGCTGGACGCGCCAGCCCGGCTTTCGCGGCTGGTACCTCCCCTACGAAATCGACGCCTACAACTGGGCCACGCCCGCGCGCCAGCGGATGCTCGCGGACTGGCTGCAGCCCATGGCCGAAACCGCCCGCGCCGAGGGCCGCCCGCCGCTGGCGGTATCGACCTTCCACAGCCAGTTGCAGACCGAAGGCCGCCTCACCGCCGTGTGGACCACCCTGCTCGATCGCATGCCCCTGCGCCCGATGCTGCAGGACGGCGTGGGCGTGGCCGGACTCGACCACGCCGCGGGGCTCGATTCGCTGAGCGCGATGCTTCGCCAGCGCGGCGTGGCCTTCGACTGGATCGTGGAACTGTTCGAGCAGTTGCCAGCCGCCGACGGCAGCAGCGCGTTCCACGCGCGCGCGGCCACGACCGCGCGCGTGCGCCAGCAATTGCAGCTCGCGCGGCGCTCGGGCGCGGACCGCGTCATTGCCTTCGCCGTCGACCCCTGGATGCTCGGCCAGGCGGCTCAATAGCTCAGCGACACCGTCAGGAACAGGCCCTTGGCGCGATCGGCCTGGCCGCCGCCGAGGCTGGCGCGGTACTGCAGGCTGGCGTCCAGGCGTGAGCGCTGCGCGTTGTAGCGGTCTTCGCGCAGCCAGTAGCGCAGGTTGACCCCGAGGCCCGCGCCGGCCGACCACGACGCACCGTTGCCCTGCAGGTCGAAGCGGTCGAAACCGCTGACGGGCACACCTTGCACGCGCTGACGGACGGAAGACCAGTCGGCCGCCGCGACGACATGCGGAAAGATCACGAGGCGGTCGCTGTAGGCGGTCATGTAGCTGCGGCCCACGCGCAGTTCGCCCGACGCAAAGCCCTGGCCGCGCCGCAGTCGCCCATCGCCGCTGGCCTCGACGGCGCCACTGGCGCTGTCCTGCAGCGTGAAATGCGCCGGCATGTCGCGCCACGCGTAGCCGGCCTGCACATAGCCTTCCATCGTGAACCACTGGTTGGTGTCCATGCGGATGGCCGTGCCTTGGTTGACACCGTAGGCCACATAGGCCTGCCAGCCCCCACTGCCGGTATCGCTCTGGTAGCGCAGTGTCTGCCCGCGCGTGTTGAACTGGCAGCGCACTGCGGCAGGTTCGGGGTCGAGCGCGCCCGACCGCGTCGCGCTGCCGATCATGAATTGGCGCTCCAGCCCGAAGACGACGTTCATCTCGGTCGACGGCGTGAAGCGCACGCCCAGTGCGCCGGTGGTCGTCGGCAGGCCGGCGATGCCGCGGCTCTGGCTTTGCGCGACCTGGAAGGAGCCGCCGCAGGGGTTGTCGACCACCTGCGAGGTGAAGGTGTCGGTGCCGCTGCGCAGTGTCTGGAGCATGCGCCCATAGACCTCGAAGGTGCGGCTGGACGAATTCAGGAAGGCAGGCGGCCGCCAGAACAGCTCGGTGGTACTGAACACCGGATTGCCCGGCACCGAGACCGGCTGGCCGAACAGCCCGCTGGAGGCAGCGCGCGCCCCGCGATAGCCCACCGTGACCGACGCGCCCCACTCGCGCGCGAAGGCAGTGGCACTGCTGCGGGTGTCGTAGCGCTGCTGCGCGTCCAGCGGCAGCGTGCCGAGCGCGGCGGCGTCGAGCGCCTGGTGCAGCAGCGCGGCGGCGGTGGGCCGGTCGCCGATGGCCGCGCGTGCGTAGGCTTCGTCGAGCACGTTCTGGGGCGGTGCATGGCCAGTGGCGCGAGCGGCGACGAAGTCAGCCAGCGCCAGCGCGGGATGGCCGTCGGCCTGGTGCAGGAAAGCGCGCTGACGCAGCAAGGTGGCATCGCCGGGCCGCGCGGCGATCGCGCGGTTCAGGCGTTGCAGCGCCTCGTCGCGCTGCCACAGGTCACCCGCGGCGAGCGTGGTGGTCAGCAGGGTCTGGCGAGACGCGTCGGACGGGTCTTCCCCCACCGCGGCGCGCGCGAAGGCAATGGCCTGCGCGTAACGCTTCTGGCCGTAGGCGGCATTGGCGCGCGCCACGGGCTGGTCGGTACCGGGATCGTCCCAGGGCTTGAGCTCGCAGACGGTGCCACTCCCGCCGTCGTGACACAGCTGCAGCGGCAGGACGGCCGCCAGTGCGGGTGCGCCAGGTGCGCGCCAACCCGACGCCGCATCGGCCATGTGGCGTCGGGCGATGGCCTGTGCATCGTCGGCCGGCAGCGGCGCGAGCAACGCCAGCGTCCGTGCGGGTCGGTCTGCGACCAGCGCGAGATCGGCGCCGATCAGCCGTGCATCGCGCCGTGCGGCGTCGGTCAGGTCGTCCCGACGCAGCAGCACGTCGATGTCTTCCTGCGCCGCGTCGGCGCGGCCGAGCTGTTGGCGCAGAACGCTGCGCAGCAGCCGCACCGCCGTCTGGCCGGCATCGCCCTGCAGCATCTGCGTGGCGGCCTGCTCCGCAGCCATGGGCTGGCCGGTCGAACGCAGCTGGTCGAGCAGCAGCCAGCGATAGGCCGAAACCGTCGGTGCCAGCCGCAGCGCGTCACGCGCCTGCTGCACGCCTTCGCCAGGCTGGCCCCGCGCGATGGCCTGATAGGCCGCCTCGGCGTGGCGCGAAGCGGTCGCGCGCTGGGCGGCGTCTACGCGCGCATGGATCGCGTCGGGGTTGGGCGCACCGGCCGCAATGGCGGTGCGGGCGGCGTCCACCGCTTCGCCGAAGCGGTTCTGCTTTTGCAGTGCGTCGATCCACAGCAGGGCCCAGTCGCCTTGCGTGGGATCGATGCGGAAGGCAGCCTCGGCATTCTTCGCCGCCGCGGCGGCGTTGCCACGTGCGTCGTCGGCGTAGGCCTGCGCGGCGAGCGGAAAGGCGCGCCGGTAGGCATCGCTGGCCGCGCCCGCGCCACCGGAGCTGGCCGGCTGGAGATTGGTGAGCGCGGCCTGCAGGGCGGGACTGCCGTGACCGGCGGCGAGGGCCTGCGCCGCCGTGGCGACCGCCTCCGGTGTGCGGCCGAGCTGCTGCAGCGCGTAGACGCGCAACTGGTAAAGCCGGGGCACGTCGGGGCGCAGCCGCAAGGCCGCATCGGCGCGGGCCAGCGCGGTGCCGTAGTCGCCGCGCGCATAGGCCTTGTCCGCCGCGTCGGCGAGCTGCCAGGCGCGGCCCTGCAACGCAGGCGCGGGGCGCGGTCGACGTTGGCTGCTGTCGGCACTCTGGATCGGGGCCGGGGTCGATGCAGGCGCCACCGCGGGCGCAGCCTGCACCGCCGTGGCCGAACAGACGGCCGCGAGCGCGGCCAGCCAGGGCAGGCATGGCGTGTGAGAGGCAGCGTGCCGCTTCAAGGACGCCAAGGCGGGCGTGCGGATGCCGCTCATGCCGTCGCCACCTCCAGCGGTGCGGCCCCCATGTCGTCGCTGCGCTGGAAGGAAATCGCCTCGTCGAGCGTGCGCGTGTCGAGCCAGCCGTTCTCGATGAGGATCGCGCCCAGCGGTCGCTTCGAGCGTTGCTGCTGGTCGAGCGCCTGCTTCAGATGGTCCTCGTCGATGGCGCGCCAGGACACCAGCAGTTCGCCCAGCCGCTGGTGTTGGCGCGTGAGCTGGTCGGCCGAAGGAAAGTCGTGCATGGTCTTGTCCCAAACCAGCTGTGCGCCGAGAAACTTGTGCGCAAAGAAAAGGCGCCAGGCGCGCGCGGCCGCCATGGCATTGATGAAGTTGCCGATGATCATGCGGGGCATCGAGAGCAGGCCGTGCTCCCAGCCGTACATGCTGGACACGAAGTACACACGCTGCACCACGCGCAGCACCAGCGCCACGGCGTTGAGGCCCATCACCGTCATGAGCCAGCCGCCGACCTGGAACAGGGGCGGATAGTGCACCGTCCACCAGCCGAGCAACTCGGCCGCGAAGAACAGCAGGAAATTGGCCATGAGCAGGTAGCCGAGCAACGCCACGAAGGCCGTCACCAGACCCTTGCGGTCGCGAAACAGCAGGTATTTCGTGGCCAGTGAACCCGCCCAGCCGACCTGCTCCCAGCCCTGCAGGCCGATGCCCAGCGTCCAGCGTGCCTTCTGCCGGTAGGCGGTGCGGAAGGTGTCAGGGAAATACTCGCGCACACCCATCGGCATGCGGATGCTGCCGACCTTCTCGCGGCCCAGGCCGAACCACGAAATGCGGCGGGTGACGTACTCCACGTTGAACTTGCCGAAGATCTGCCGCATGCCGCGCCGTGCCAGCCGTGCGCCGATGTCGTAGTCCTCGGTCAGGCTGTCGGCATTGAAGGGCTGGTTGTCCATTTCCACCGACAGGTCGTACAGCGCACGGTGCGAAAAGCAGGTCCCCACGCCCGCCGAGGGCACCATGTTCGACAGGCTCTCGCGCACCACGAGGTCCTTGCTGTGCCATTCGGCGAACTCGTCCATGTAGGTGCCGGCCACCAGCTCGAACCAGTTGCGCTCCAACGAGGACACCGGCAACTGAATGAAGTCGATGCGAGGCAGCAGGTAGTTGAAATACTTGAGCTCCAGCGGGTGCAGCACGTCTTCGCTGTCGTGCAGCACCACGCCAGCAAAGGGTGCCGGCAGCTGCTGTTCGTGGCGGAAGATCGCCTGCACCACCCAGTTCAGGCAGTCGGCCTTGCAGGTGGGGCCGTCGTGCGGCACCTCCACGCGCACCAGTTGCCGATAGCGCCGGCGCATGCGCTCGACCTCGGCGATGGTGCGTGCGTCATTGCGGTAGGTGCCCACGAAGATCGTGTAGTTCTTGTACTCCAGCGTGGCAACCATGCTGGTGAGCATCGGCGCGATCACGTCGTATTCGAGCCAGGCCGGGACCATGATCGCCATCGGCTGCTCGTCGGGCGCGCGCAGTTGCGCGGCCGTCAGGCGCTTGTGCTTTCGCCGTACCGTGAGCGCGCGGAAGACCTCGCGGATCCAGTACCAGGCGTCGACGAACAGATCGTCGATGCTCGACAGCAGGATGGTCACTCCGACGACTGCCGTCACGAGTTCGAGCCCGCGGTAGTAGTCTGCAAAGAAGTAGGGCCAGTAGAGAGAGTTCAGGGGCGAGTCCATGCCACAACCGTCGTCGATGCGTGGGATGCGCGCTCAGGGCGCCTTCTTTTCAGACCGGCTGCGTGCGCGGTAGGCGAGCACCATGATCACCAGGAAGCCCAGCAGGCCCAGGCCGACAAGGGGCACGCCCCACGACAGGTAGCGCCGCCATTCGTGGAACACGCTCTCGCCGGCGCGCGGCGGCTGGCCTGCGTCGGGGTCGCTGCTGTCGATCCAGCTCACGGGGCCCTGCGGGCCCAGCAGCGCGATATCGCCGCGGTTGAGCACGAAAGGCTTCTGCTCGGCGATCACACCCGACACGGCGACCGCGGCAGGTGCACCAGGCGAGGCCCCAAGCGTTTGCCAGCGCAGGCCGTCGTGGCCATGGGCGCGCGTCACTTCGACGGCACTCAGACCCGCCAGGCCGCGTACATCCAGCCAGGGCGTGTCGCGTCCGTTGATGCGCAGGCGCTCGCCTTCGACCTCGACCTTGGTGCTGGCGCCATCCACCGGAACCTCCAGCGACATGAAGGGCCGGCTGGGCGTGACGGCCTTGCCCGCCGGGGCCACCAGAAGCTCGGCGCGCAGCGGCGTCACGCCGCCGGCCAGCGCCATGCGCACCACACGCGCCAGGTGGGTGGGCGCGTCGGCCAGGTAGGCCTGCGGCACGATGAGCTGCGGCGCCGCCGACATCAACGGCATCAGGCCGACGAAGGTGCCGTCGGGGTGGGAGTCGCCCAGACGCACCAGGCTGGTGGGCAGCACGCTGACCGGATAACCCTGGGGCGTCTCGTTGCAGTCGTTGGAATACGGCTGGCGCTGGAAAGACACGCGCACCACATTGCTCAACCCGAGCGCATAACCGGGGATGCGCGCATCCAGCCGCTCAGGCCGGCCGTCGGCATCGAGGCGCTTGGCCGACAGCAGGATGTTGTTCCAATACACCGATGCCACGGGGCGGGTCGACGAGGCGCCTGGCGCCGCGGCCACATCGACGACCAGGGCCGACGGCACGCCGCCCTTGCCGCCCACGGCGCCCAAGCCCAGCGTGGCGGTCCAGTCGCCGCGCACGGTCACGTCGAAGGTGGCGTCGCTGCCACCCAATGTACTCAGTCGGATCGCCGCACCGTCGCCACCCTGCGGTACATCGGCACGCTCGACACCGACCTGGCGCGCATTCAGGATGCCGCGCCAGGCCTCGGCGAACACCCCCGCAGCCTGCGCGCCGGCGTCCTCGGCCACCTGGATGACGGGCCGCGTGCCGAGCGTGCCCAGGCGAATCTGGTGGCTGGCCAGCGCGCCGCCGGACAGCGCCGTCTGGGCGCCACGCCACTCGGCCAGCGCGCGGATCGCATCCGCGTCGCCGGCGAACTGCGCACCCAGTGCGTCGAGCGCCTGCGCCGTCTGCTGCTGCAACGCGGCATCGGCCACGGCGATGTCGCCGGTGGCCACCGAGGCGCCGAGGACCACGAGCGCACCCGCTTCGGCCGCGTCCTTGAGCACGTAGCGGGGGTCGCCCGCAGCGAGTCCCGCGAAGGCGGGCAGCGCGGCGAGCGGGGCCGGCACTTTTAGGCCACTGGTGTCGATGACGTCACCCGCCGCCGGAAAGGCACGCACCTCGACCTGGCGGCGTGCCAGGTCGAGCGCCACGCCCAGGCGCCAGGCCGTGTCGAAGCTTTCCTTGGACACCTGGCGGGATGCGACGAGCAGCACGGGCCGGGCCGGCAGCGTGACCCAGGCGTCGGCCAGGCTGGTGAGCGCATCGTTGTGGAAGCGGTAACTCAGACGCGTGTCCGGACCGATGGAAAGCACGTTGCCGGTCGGCCGATCGGCCTCGCAGGCATTGAGCTTGACGGTCGATGACCAGTTCACGCCCAGGCGCACGAAGCCGGTGCCGCGCGCCAGCGCATCGAGCTTCACCGTCTGGCTCGCGTCGCCCTCGGCGCCCTCGACGCGGCGCGAGAACACCGGCTTGCCGGCCACGTACAGCAACAGAGAAGTGCGCCCCTCTTCGGTCTTCTGGAAACGGCCGCTGAATTCCAGCGTCGCGTCGCTCAGAGGCAGGCTGCGCGGCACCGGCAGAAAGAACTCCTGGCGCGCGTCGCTGCCGCTGAGCACCACCGGCTCGGTGATGCCCAGGTCGGCCAGGGTGTAGCTGCGGGTGATCCAGGGCTCGCTGCGCAGGCGCAGCAGCGCGTCGCCGGCCGGACTGGCCGATGCCGCGAATGAGACCGTGAAGCCGGCCACGGCGAGCAGTGCCGCCGGGCGCCGCAAAGACAGAAAACGCAAAACCATCAGAACAACTCCGCCAAAAATCTCAGGAAAATCGAACCCGGTTCGGTGTGGGGGTGGCTGCAAGCTCGGCCACCGGGCGCCCGCACAGCGCGTCGACGATGCGTCCGCAGGCATGGCCGTCCCCGTAGGGGTTGCCTCGATCACCGAACGCGGCATGCACCGCGTCGTCGTCGAGCAGGCGCGCGGCCTCGGTCAAGATGCGCTCGGGCGAGGTGCCCACCAGTCGCACCGTGCCGGCCGCCACGGCCTCGGGCCGCTCGGTCACGTCGCGCATCACCAGCACCGGCTTGCCCAGGTGCGGCGCCTCTTCCTGCACCCCGCCCGAATCGGTCAGGATCAGGTGGGCACGCTGCATGAACCAGACGAAGTCGAGGTAGTCGAGCGGTGCGATCAGGTGCACGTTGTCCAGGTCCGAAAGCGTAGCTCGGACCACGTCGTGCACCTGGGGGTTGAGATGCACCGGGTAGACGATCTGCACGTCACTGCGCCCGGCCAGCGTGCGCAGTGCGGCGCAGATGCCGCGAAAGCCCTCGCCGAAGTTCTCGCGCCGATGGCCGGTGACCAGCACCAGTTTGCGGCGCGGGTCGAGCCAGCCATGACGCTGCGCCAGCGTGCGGGCCAGCCCAGCGTCGGCGGCCAGCCGTGCCACCGTGGTGGCCAGCGCGTCGATCACCGTATTGCCGGTGACCCAGATCCGGCCGGGCAGCCGCTCGGCCTGCAGCGCGTCACGCGCGGTGACCGTGGGTGCGAACAGCCAGGTAGCGACCGCGTCGACGAAGCGGCGGTTCATCTCCTCCGGAAAGGGCGACTGCAGATCGCCGCTGCGCAGGCCCGCCTCCACATGGCCGACCGGGATGCGGCGGTGGAAGGCGGCCATGGCACAGGCCGTGGCGGTGGTGGTGTCGCCATGGACGAGCACGCAGTCCGGACGGACCGTCGCCAGCACCTCGTCGACGCTGGCGATGAGCCGTGCATAGAGGCCATTGAGGGTCTGGTCTGGCCGCATGACGTCCAGGGCATGGTCGGTATGCAGGTCGAACAGCTGCATGACCTGCGCCAGCATCTCGCGGTGTTGGCCCGTGACGCACACACTGCTGCGCAGGTGGGGTTCATTGCGCAGCGCAATGACCAGGGGTGCCATCTTGATGGCTTCGGGCCGGGTCCCGAAGATAGAGAGAACGTGCATTCGAGGCGCCAGAAAGCCGCGCCCATACCGGCGCTAGCGAACCATGGAAGGGGTTTCAGTACCCCTCGCGGGCGGGACGATCTGCGCCGACTGACCCTCGATACGCTAACTTTAACAATCGTTGCCAAAAGAAACAATACAAAGCCAGCGCCGCGCCTTCATTCAGGCGCTTTACGTGAACTAATTCTCGATTTCAGGCAGCTGTAGGGACGTCGAGCTTGAGCAACCGCACGGCATTCCCTTTCAGGATGCCGGGCATGACCTCAGGCTTGAAGCCGGCGTCCTCGAAGTCCTTGAGCCAGCGATCGGGCGTGATGAGCGGGTAGTCGCTGGCGAACAGCACACGGTCCTTGAGCAACGTGTTGGCGTACTGCACCAACTGCTTGGGGAAGTACTTCGGACTCCAGCCCGACAGGTCGATCCAGACATTGGGTTTGTGCGTGGCCACGCTCAGCGCCTCGTCCTGCCACGGGAAGCTCGGATGCGCCATGACGATCTGCATGTCGGGGAAATCGATGGCCACGTCGTCCAGGTGCATCGGGTTGCTGTATTCCAGACGCAGGCCGCCACCGCAGCGCATGCCCGAACCGATGCCGCTGTGGCCGGTGTGGAAGACCGCGGGCAGGCCGTATTCGTTGATGACCTCGTAGATCGGCCAGGCCATGCGGTCGTAGGGATGGAAACCCTGCACGGTCGGATGGAACTTGAAGCCCTTCACGCCGTACTCTTCGATCAGCCGGCGCGCTTCGCGCGCGCCCATCTTGCCCTTGTGCGGGTCGATGCTGGCAAAGGCGATCATGATGTCCGAATTCTTCTGCGCCGCCTCGGCGATTTCCTCGTTGGGGATGCGGCGCCGGCCCATGTTCGACTCGGCATCGACCATGAACATCACCAGCCCGATCCTGCGCTCGCGGTAGTAGTCGACGCTTTCCTGGATGGTCGGGCGCCGGCCGGCCTTGAAGTATTTGTCGGCGGCACGGTCGTACTCCTCACCGTAGTTGTCGAAGGGGTTCCAACAACTCACCTCGGCATGCGTGTGGGTGTCGATCGCGATCAGATTCTGATGGTCCATGCTGTCTCCTTGCGTCCTTGCACTGCGGGTAAGTCCCCATGCCAAGCGGCCCGATGCGGCTTGAATTGGTTATCTCTCATAACCATAATCGAAGCCAGATCGGAACGCAATCATGACTCACCCTGACCTTCACATCGAGCTCCAAGACAACGTCGCCGTGGTGCGGCTCGCCCGCGGTGCCAAGCGCAATGCGCTGTCCGACGGGATCATCCTCGCACTGCGCGACGCGTTCGAAAACTTCCCTGCCACCATCGGTGCCGCGGTGATCGATGGCGAAGGCCCTCACTTCTGCGCGGGCCTCGACCTGAGCGAACTGCAGGAGCGCGACGCCGGCCAGGGCGTGCACCACTCGCGCATGTGGCACAGCGCGCTCGAGCGCGTTCAGTTCGGTCCGGTGCCCGTGATCGCGGCACTGCACGGTGCGGTGGTAGGCGGCGGCCTGGAACTGGCGAGCGCCTGCCACATTCGCGTGGCCGACAGCACCACGTTCTATGCGTTGCCCGAAGGCTCGCGCGGCATCTTCGTGGGCGGCGGCGGATCGGTGCGCATCCCCAAACTCATTGGCGCGGCCCGCATGACCGACATGATGATGACCGGCCGCGTCTACAAGGCCGAAGAAGGAGAGCGTGCCGGCTTCGCCCAGTATCTGGTGCCCGAAGGCACCGCGTTCGACAAGGCGCTCGAACTCGCCAGGCGCGTGGCCACCAACGCGCCGCTGACCAACTACGCGCTGATGCACGCCCTGCCGCGCATCGCCGAACAGCCGGCCGACCATGGTTTCTTCACCGAAGCGCTGATGGCCGGCATCGCACAGAACGCGCCGGAGGCCAAGCAGCGGGTGCGCGACTTCCTCGAAGGGCGCGCGGCCAAGGTGTCCAAGGACTGACGTCCTGCGCTTCATAGAAAAACCGGAACCATCCACCATGAGCGAGACAAGCACCCTTTCACGGCCCAACCTGGCCAGCCCAGCCACCACCGCCAGCCCGCGCTACCGGCCGCTCGCCTTCGGCATCACACGCGCCACGCTGAGTCAGGGCGAGGCCGGGGTGCAGTACCTGCAGGCCGAACAGCCACTGGGCGCCTATGCGCATCGCCTGACCGACCGGCTGCTGCACTGGGCCGAGGCCACCCCCGAGCGCACCTTCATCGCACGCCGGGAGCGCCTGGCCGACGGCCGCACCGGCGACTGGGTGCATGTGAGCTACGCGCAGGCGCTGCAGCATGCACGTCGCATCGGCCAGGCCCTGCTCGACCGCGGGCTCGATGAAAACCGTCCCGTGGCCATCCTCAGCGAGAACAGCATCGAACATGCGCTGCTGGCACTCGGCTGCCTCTACGCTGGCGTGCCCTACAGCCCGGTGTCGCCGGCCTATGCCACGGTGAGCCAGGACTTCGAGAAGCTGCGCCACGTCATCGGCACCCTCACGCCCGGTCTGGTGTTCGCCGCCGATGCCAAGCGCTATGGCCGAGCCATCCGCGCCACGTTGGGCGACGATGTCGAGGTGGTGCTCGGCGAAGGCACACTCGACGGTCGTGCCACGCTGGCCTGGGACGCGTTCGCCGCCACCGAGGCCACGCCGGCCGTCGATGCCGCCATGCATGCGACGCACCCCGGCACCCTCACCAAGTTCCTGTTCACCTCGGGTTCGACCAAGAATCCGAAGGCAGTCATCAACAACCACCGGATGATGTGCGCCAACCAGCAGCAGTTGCTGCAGTCGATTCCGGCGCTGGGCGACGAGCCGCCGGTCATGGTCGACTGGCTGCCCTGGAACCACACCTTCGGCGGCAACCACAACCTGGGCATCGCGCTCTACAACGGCGGCACGCTCTACATCGACGAGGGCAAGCCCACGCCGAACGGCATCGCCGAGACGCTGCGCAACCTGCGCGAGATTGCGCCGACGGTGTACTTCAACGTGCCGACCGGCTTCGAGGCCATCGCCGACGCGATGGAAACCGACACGCTGCTGCGCGACACCCTGCTGTCGCGCGTGAAGATGTTCTTCTACGCTGGCGCGGCGCTGTCGCAGGCGGTGTGGGACAAGCTGCACCGCATTCAGGAGGCGGCCATCGGCGAACGCATCGTCATGGGCACTGGCCTGGGCATGACCGAGTCCGCGCCCTTTGCCCTCTACATCACAGGCCCGCAGGTCACCTCCGGCGACCTGGGCCTGCCGGCCGCAGGCATCCGCCTGAAGCTGGTGGACGTCGACGGCAAGACCGAAGTGCGCTACAGCGGCCCCAACATCACGCCGGGCTACTGGCGCTCGGACGAGGCCACGCGCGAGGCCTTCGACAACGAGGGGTTCTTCTGCAGCGGCGACGCGGTGACCTGGATCGACCCGGCCGACATCCACCGCGGCCTGCGCTTCGACGGCCGCATTGCCGAGGACTTCAAGCTCGCCACCGGCACTTTCGTGAGCGTCGGCCCGCTGCGCGCGCGCATCATTGCGGCCGGTGCGCCCTACGTGGCCGATGCCGTGCTCACCGGCATCAACCTCAAGGAGGTCGGTGCGCTGATCTTCCCGACACAGGCCGTGCGCCAGCTCGCAGGCCTGCCCGCTGATGCGCCCCTGCAGCAGGTGCTGGAAAGCGCGCCCGTGCAGGCGCACTTCCAGCAGGTGCTCGACGACCTGGCGCGCGACGCCACGGGCAGCGCCAACCGCATTGCGCGCGCGCACCTGATGGCCGAGCCCCCCGCACTCGACAAGGGCGAGGTGACCGACAAGGGCTCCATCAACCAGCGCGCCGTGCTCAAGCACCGCGCAGCCCTGGCCGAAGCGCTGCATGCCGACACGCTGGCTTTCACGCTCAAGCCGAACTGACCACAGCCTCACACGCACAAGGAGACATCGCATGAAGATCGAAGGACACAGCGCACTGGTGACCGGTGGCGCCTCGGGATTGGGCGAAGCCACCGCCCGCGAACTCGCACGCCTGGGTGCCCGGGTGGCGGTGCTCGACCGCAACGCCGAACTCGCGCAGAAGGTGGCCCGCGAGATCGGGGAGGCCCATGGCGCGGACCGCGCCGTGGCCTGCGCCTGCGACATCACCGACAGCGCCAGCGTGGAGGCCGCGCTCGAACGCGCGGCGGCCGCGCACGGCCCGGCCCGCATCCTGATGAACGTGGCGGGCATCGGCAGCGCCAAGCGGATCGTGGGACGCGACGGCAACGCCGCACCGCTGGAAGACTTCGTACGCGTGGTCAACGTCAACCTGATCGGCGCCTACAACATGAGCCGCCTGTTCGCCGCCGCGTGTGCCCGGCTCGAGCCGCTGGAGGGCGGCGAGCGCGGCGTGATGATGTTCACCGCCTCGGTCGCGGCCTTCGACGGCCAGGTCGGCCAGCAGGCCTACAGCGCGTCCAAGGGCGGCCTGGTGGGCATGACGCTGCCGATGGCGCGCGACCTCGCGCAGCACGGCATTCGCGTGTGCACCGTGGCGCCCGGCCTGTTCGCCACGCCGCTGCTGCTGGAGCTGCCCGAGGCGGTGCAGCAGTCGCTGGCCGCATCAATTCCTTTCCCGCCGCGCCTGGGCAAACCTTCGGAATTTGCCGAAATGGCCTGCCAGATCGTGACCAACGGCCACCTCAACGGCGAGGTGATCCGCCTGGACGGCGCACTGCGCATGGCGCCGCGCTGACTCCTGCCTGCTGCCCTCAAACCCTTGCCCACAACAAACCGGAGACCGACATGACCTTCACCAAAACCACCCTTGCCGCCCTCGCCTTCATGGTCATGGGCGCTGCCCATGCCGACCTCACCATCGGCGTGGTGCAGCCGCTGACCGGCCCGGCCTCGGGCCTGGGCATTCCCGTGAAGAACGGCATCATGATCTGGCCCAAGACGATCGCGGGCGAAACGCTCAAGGTCGTGGTGCTCGACGACGCCTCGGACCCGACGCTGGGCGTGAAGAACACGCAGCGCCTGGTCACCGAAGACAAGGCCGATGTGATCATCGGCTCCAGCGCGACGCCGGTCGCCACGCCGATGGCCGACGTCACCGCCGAATCGGGCACGCCGCAGCTGGCGACCTCGCCAGCCGGCCTGCCGCCGGGCAAGGACAAATGGTTCTTCCGCCTGCCGCAGTCCAACGACGTGATGGCCTTCGCAGTGGTCAAGCACATGAAGGCGCATGGCGTGAAGACCGTCGGCTTCCTGGGCTACACCGACGCCTACGGCGAGCTCTGGCTCAAGGCCATGACCGCCGAGGCCGAGAAGAACGGCATCAAGATCGTGGCGACCGAACGCTTCGCGCGCGCCGACACCAGCGTCACCGGCCAGGTGCTCAAGCTCAATGCAGCCAACCCCGACGCGATCCTGATCGTCGCCTCGGGCAGCGGCGCGGGCATGCCACAGAAAGCGGTGATGGAGCGCGGCTACAAGGGCAAGGTCTATCAGACACATGCCGCCGCCACGCAGGACCTGATGCGCACCGCGGGCAAGGACGCCGAGGGCACCTATGTGGTGTCCGGCCCGGCGACCGTGGCCGAGCAGTTGCCCGACAGCCATCCGTCCAAGGCCTCCGCAGTGGCCTTCGTGCAGGGCTATGAGAAGGTCTACGGTCCCGGTTCGCGCAACCAGTTCGCCGGCCATGCCGCCGACGCGCTCACGGTGCTGGAGAAAGCCGTGCCGGTCGCACTCAAGAAGGGCAAGCCCGGCACACCGGAGTTCCGTGCCGCGCTGCGCGACGCGCTCGAAGGCATGGGCCGCACCGTGCTGGCCCACGGCGTCCTGAACTGGACGGCCCAGGACCATTGGGGCTACACGACCGAGACGGGCGTGATGCTCAAGGTCGTCGACGGCAAGTTCAAGGTCGAACAGTAAACGCCGTACCGGCGCGTCGCAAAGCCTCACACCATGGACTTTTCAATCGCCAGCATCCTGACGCTGGACGGACTCACCAACGGCGCGATCTATGCCCTGCTCGGGGTCGGGATCGTGCTGGTCTTCACGGTGACCCGTGTCATCTTCATTCCCCAGGGCGAGTTCGTGGCGTACGGCGCGCTGACGCTGGCGATCTTCCAGACCGGCAAGACGCCGGGCACGGTATGGCTGCTGCTGATCCTCGCCGGCGTGGCCGCGCTCATGGATCTGGTGACCACCTGGCGTTACCGCGCCAGTGCGGCTGCCGCGCTGAAAGCGGCGCTGCGCACCTTTGCCATTCCAGCGGTGGTGTGCGCAGTCTCGGCCTGGGCCGGGCCGCGCAACCTGCCGCTGCCGGTGCAGGCGCTGCTGACCATCTGCATCGTCACGGCCTTCGGGCCGCTGGTCTACCGCGTGGCCTACCAGTCGCTGGCGGGCGCCAGTTCGCTGGTGCTGCTGATCGTGTCGGTCGGCGTGCACTTCGCCATGACTGGCCTGGGCCTGCTGTTCTTCGGTGCGGAGGGCTTTCGCAACCCGCCCTTCCTGGACACCCGCCTGTCGCTCGGCCCGCTCACGCTGAGTGGCCAGGCGATCATCATCTTCGGTGCCTCGGCTGCGCTCATCGTGCTGCTGTGGCTGTTCTTCGAGCGCAGCCTGTACGGCAAGGCGTTGCGCGCCACCGCAGTCAACCGCCTGGGCGCCCGGCTCATGGGCATCTCGACCCAGGCTGCAGGCCAGCTGACCTTCGCGATGGCCGGCCTCATCGGTGCGCTCTCGGGCCTGCTGATCGGCCCGACCACCACCGTGTTCTACGACTCGGGCTTCCTGATCGGCCTCAAGGGCTTCGTCGCCGGAGTGATCGGTGGCCTGGCGAGCTACCCCGGCGCGCTGCTCGGCGCGCTCGCCGTGGGCGTGATCGAGGCCTTCGGCTCCTTCTGGGCCAGTTCCTTCAAGGAAGTGATCGTGTTCACCATCATCCTGCCGGTGCTGTTGTGGCGTTCGCTGCGCAGCGGCCATTCCGATGAAGACCACTGAAATGGAAGCGCTCGTGAATCCATCCTCGCTTGCACCGGCGGGCAACGCGCCACGCAAGAGCCTGCTGCGCACCTGGGGCCCGCTCGCGCTGGTCGTGGTGCTGATCGCGCTGCCGCTGCTGCCGCTGCCCGATTTCTGGATCATCCAGCTCAACTACATCGGCATCTACACGCTGCCGGTGCTGGGCCTGGTGCTGCTGACCGGCGTGGGCGGCCTCACCTCCTTCGGCCAGGCGGCCTTCGTGGGCATCGGTGCATACACCACGGCCTACCTGAGCGTGAACTACGGCATCTCGCCGTGGCTCACGCTCTTCATCGGGCTGGTGCTCACCGGTGTGAGCGCGGCGCTGATCGGCGCGCTCACGCTGCGCATGTCGGGCCACTACCTGCCGCTGGCCACCATTGCCTGGGCACTGTCGCTCTACTACCTGATGGGCAACCTCGATGCGCTGGGCAAGTACGACGGCATCCTGGGCGTCAAGGGGCTGTCGCTGTTCGGCTTCGAGTTCGGCCAGCAGCGCGCGTTCTACGGCGTGGTCTGGGCCTTTGCGATCGTGGCCTGTTTTGCGGTGATCCGCCTGCTCGACTCGCGCAGCGGCCGTGCGATCCGCGCGCTGGCCGGCGGTTCACAGATGGCCGAGGCGATGGGCGTGAACACGCTGCGCTTCAAGATCGGCATCTTCGTGCTGGCGGCGCTGCTCGCCTCGATCTCCGGCTGGCTGTTCGCGCACTTCCAGCGCACGGTCAACCCCTCGCCCTTCGGCATCAAGATGGGCATCGAGTACCTGTTCATGGCGGTGCTCGGCGGCTCGGGCCATGTCTGGGGCGCTATTGCGGGCTCGGGCGTGGTCAAGCTGCTGGAAGACCAGTTGCAGGTGCTGTTGCCCAAGCTCATCGGCACCAGCGGCAACTACGAACTCATCGTCTTCGGCATCATGATCGTGCTGGTGCTCAAGTACCTCCCGGACGGGCTCTGGAACTTCATCGACCAGCGCCTGCCCAGGCCCTTTCGTGCGGTCGACTGGCAGGACGCGCCCGCGCTGCCCGCCCGCGGCAAGCCCGCCGCGGGTGAAGTGGTGCTCGACGTGCAGGCAATCCGCAAGACCTTCGGCGGACTGGTGGCGGTCAACGACATCAGCTTCCAGACGCGCGCCGGCCAGATCGTCGGCCTGATCGGCCCGAACGGCGCGGGCAAGTCGACCACCTTCAACCTGGTGACCGGCGTGCTGAGCCTGTCGGGCGGCGCTGTGCAGTTCCGCGGCCAGCCCATCGGGGGCCTGAGCGCACGGCAGATCGCCGAGCGCGGCGTGTCGCGCACCTTCCAGCACGTGAAGATGGTGGCGGACATGACGGTGCTGGAGAACGTGGCGCTGGGCGCCCATCTGCGCGGCGGCAAGGGCGCCGTGTCGGCGATGCTGCGCCTGGACCGCAACGAAGAGCGCGCGCTCTTCAAGGAGGCCGAGCGCCAGCTGCAGCGCGTGGGCATGGGCGCCTACCTGCACGAGACCGCCGGCAACCTGGCCATGGGCCAGCAGCGCCTGCTGGAGATCGCGCGCGCGCTGTGCGCCGACCCGGCCCTGCTGCTGCTCGACGAGCCGGCCGCCGGCCTGCGCCACAAGGAAAAGGAAGCGCTCGGCCAGGTGCTGCGCACGCTGCGCGACGAGGGCATGAGCATCCTGCTGGTCGAACACGACATGGGCCTGGTGATGGACATCTGCGACCACATCGTGGTGATGGAATTCGGCACCCACCTGATGGAGGGGTCGCCGGCCGACGTGCAACGCAGTGACAAGGTGCGTGCGGCCTACCTGGGAACGGAACACTGATGACGACGACCCCCACTTCTTCGGCCACACCGCTGCTGCGCATCCGCGACCTGCACGCCGGCTACGGCCGCGCCGAGGTGCTGCACGGCATCGACCTGCAAGCCGACAAGGGCAGCGTGGTCACGGTGATCGGCCCCAACGGCGCGGGCAAGTCGACCCTGCTCAACGCGCTGATGGGCGTGTTGCCGGCCAAGGGCACGATCGAGTACATGGGCCAGCCCGTCGCCGCACTGTCGCTCGAAGAGCGCGTGATGCTGGGCATCGCCCTGGTGCCCGAGAAGCGAGAACTCTTCGGCACGATGCCGGTGGAAGACAACCTGGTGCTGGGCGGTTTTCGGCAGGTGCGCCTGCGCAACCGGCAGTGGCGCGACCAGCTCGACCACGTCTACACCCTGTTTCCTCGGCTCAAGGAACGCCGCGCGCAGCTCGCCGGCACGCTTTCGGGCGGCGAGCGCCAGATGCTGGCCGTAGGCCGCGCGCTGATGTCGCGCCCCACACTGCTGATGCTCGATGAGCCCAGCCTGGGCCTGGCGCCGCTGGTGGTGCAAGAGATCTTCCGCACCGTCGACGCGCTGCGCGCGACCGGCGTGACCATCCTGCTGGTCGAGCAGAACGCGCGCGCCGCGCTCGAAGTCGCAGACCAGGGCTACGTGCTCGAGATGGGCAGCGTGAGCCTGTCGGGCCGCGCGGAAGACCTGGCGGTCGATTCCCGCGTGATCGACACCTACCTCGGCGCGGCCAAGGCGCGCTGAGCGCCCGACGGCAACGACACACCATCACCGGCGGCTCGGCTGCCAAGGAGACTCCATGCGCAAGGCACCACAGACAGCCCCTTCACGCCCATTCACCATGCTCACCCTGGGCGCCGGCACCCTTGGCGCTGCCGCGCTGCTGGCCGCCTGCTCAGGAGGTGGACGACCGGCCGCGCCTGCGACCTTGGCCGCCGCGCGCCCCGGCACGCTGCAGGCCTGCCAGGACCTCGCCGCGCGTGCGGCGCTGCCGGGCACGGTCTACACGCAGGTTGTCGCCATGCCTGCCGGCAATGTGACGGTCGGCAACACCGCCATGGCCGCGCCTGCGCACTGCCTGGTGCAGGGCCGCATGAACGAACGCACCAGTCCGGTCGACGGCCAGCGCTACGCCATCGGCTTCGAAATGCGCCTGCCGGTGGCCTGGAACGGCCGCTTCTTCTACCAGGCCAATGGTGGCCTCGATGGCGTCGTCATTCCCGCGCTGGGCGGCATCGGCGGTGGCGGCCCGCGCAGCAGTGCGCTGGAGATGGGCTTTGCCGTGATCAGTTCCGACGCGGGCCATGCCGGCTCAATGGGACCGCGCTTCGGGCTCGACCCGCAGGCACGGCTCGACTACGGCTACAACGCGGTCGCACAGCTCACCCCGATGGCCAAGAACCTCATCGCCAAGGCCTACGGCCGGCCGCCCGATCGCTCCTACTTCGGCGGCTGCTCCAACGGTGGGCGCCACGCGATGGTCGCCGCCGTGCGTTCGGCCGGCGACTACGACGGCATCCTGGCGGGGGACCCGGGCTACAACCTGCCCAAGGCCGCGGTGGCCCAGCTCTACGGCGCCCAGCAGTACGCCAGCGTGGCCAGTGCGCAGACGCCCGCCGGCCTGCCCGACCTGCAAAGCGCCTTCACGCCGGCCGAACTCCAGCTGGTGTCCGAGCGGGTGCTCGCGCGCTGCGACGCGCTCGACGGCCTGGCCGACGGCATCGTCTCGGACGTCAAGGCCTGCCAGACACGCTTCAACATCGCCACCGACGTGCCAACCTGCGCGGCCGGCACGCGCGACGGCCAGTGCCTGAGCGCGCCGCAGAAGAATGCGCTTGCCAAAGTGTTCGCCGGCGCGCGCGACAGCGCAGGTGCGCCGCTCTACAGCAGCTTTCCTTTTGACGCCGGCATCGGCGGCAGCAACTGGCGCGACTGGAAGTTCAACAGCTCGCAGAGCCGCGACACCGGTGCCGTCGGCTTCATCTTCGCCACGCCGCCGCTGGCCGACCGGCCGCAGGGCCTGCCCTTTGCATTGGGCTTCGACATGGACCGGGATGCACCGCGCATCCAGGCAACCAGTGGCGTCTTCGGCGAATCGGCGCTGTCGTTCATGACGCCGCCCGACGCCGCCAACCTGAGCGCGCTGCGCGACCGCGGCGGCCGCATGATCGTCTACCACGGCACCAGCGACCCGGTGTTCTCCTCGGACGACACGGCCGCCTGGTACGAGCGGGTGCAGGCGGCCAATGGCGGCGACGCCTCGGCCTTTGCACGCTACTTTCCAGTGCCGGGCATGAACCATTGCGCCGGCGGTCCGGCCACCGACCAGTTCGACATGCTCAGCGCGCTGGTTGACTGGGTCGAGCAGGGCCACGCGCCCGCATCGGTCACGGCCAGCGCACGGGGTGCCGGCACGCCCAACGCCAACCCCGAAGTGCCAGCGTCCTGGTCGCCCCAGCGCACCCGCCCGCTGTGCCCTTACCCGCAAGTGGCCGCCTACACCGGCGGCGACACCGAAAAGGCCGGCAGCTTCACTTGCCGGCAGCCCGGCTGAACGAAAATCGAAACATGGACTACCAGCCCCGCCCCGCCGACGTCGAATTCGTGCTGAATGCCGTGCTCGGCGCCACGCCACGTCTGAGTGCGCTCGCCCCGTTCGCCGACTTCGACACCGCACTGCAGGCCCAGGTGCTCGAAGGTGCGGCACGCTTCGTCGGTGAGGTGATTGCGCCGCTGAACCGCAGCGGCGACGAGATCGGTTGCCGCTTCGAGGCTGGCGAGGTCCACACGCCACCGGGCTTCCGCGCCGCCTACCAGGCCTTCGTCGAAGGCGGCTGGCCGGCACTGGCGGCATCGCCGGCCGATGGCGGCCAGGGGTTGCCCGCAGTGCTCGAAGCGGTGCTCTACGAATGGATGAGCGGTGCCAACCATGGGCTGACCATGGCGCCCGGCCTGCTGCACGGTGCCTACGAGTGCCTGCGCCACCACGGCAGCGACGCGCTCCAGCAGCGCTACCTGTCGAAGATCGCCACCGGCGAATGGCTCGCGACCATGTGCCTGACCGAAGCCCACGCCGGCAGCGACCTGGGCCAGGTGCGCACACGCGCTGTGCCACAGGCCGACGGCAGCCACCGCGTGAGCGGCAGCAAGATCTTCATCTCGGGCGGCGAGCACGACCTGACGGCCAACATCGTTCACCTCGTGTTGTGCCGCATGCCCGATGCGCCTCCCGGTCCGAAGGGCCTGTCGCTGGTGCTCGTGCCCAAGATGCTGGACGACGACACGCGCAACGGCGTGCACTGCGAGCGCATCGAGGAAAAGATGGGCCTGCACGGCAGTTCGACCTGCGTCATGCGCTTCGATGAGGCCACGGGCTGGCTGGTCGGCGAACCCCACCGCGGCCTGGCCGCGATGTTCGTGATGATGAATTCGGCGCGGCTGCACGTGGCGCTGCAGGGCATCGGCCTGCTCGACGCCGCCTGGCAAAAGGCCGACGCCTATGCCCGCGAGCGGCGCCAGATGCGCGCGCCGGGCCCGGTGCCGGCAAGCCGCGGCACCGAAGCCGCCGACCTGATCGCCGAGCACCCGGCGGTGCGCCGCATCCTCGACACCCAGCGCGCCTGGATCGACGGCGCCCGCGTCCTCGGCTACCGCACGGCGCTGATGCTCGACGTCGCACAGCACGGCGACGATGCCAAGGCCCGCGAACGCGCGCAGCGCTGGTGCGCCATCGTCACGCCGGTGCTCAAGGCCGCCTGCACGCAGCAGGGCTTCCTGGGCGCCAGCGAGTGCCTCCAGGTGTTCGGTGGCCATGGCTATGTGCGCGAATGGGGCATCGAGCAGGTCGTGCGCGACGCGCGCGTGAGCATGATCTACGAGGGCACCAACGAGATCCAGGCCATCGACCTGCTGGTGCGCAAGGTGCTGCCCGACGGCGGCAGCGCCATGTCGGGCGTGCTGATCGAGCTGCGAGACGAGCTCGACGCCTCGCGCGACGCGGACGCCGACGTGCAGCGCCGGCTCGCCCAGCTGCGCTACCTCACGACCTCGGTGGCCATGGCCGCGCATGCCGCGCCCACGCTGCCGTACGAGGTCGCCGACGACTACCTGCGTGTCGTGATGCTCGCGATGATGGCCTGGGCCTGGGCCCGCATCGACATGGCGGCCGATGGCGATGCGCGCTGGTCGGCGCCTTGCGCCGCGTTCCGGCGCCATGCGCTGCCCGAGTTCGACATGCGGCTGGGCATGGTCAAACGCGCGTGCGAGGCCGTGACCGCAGCCCCGGCAGCCACCGCCTGAGACACCCTGCGCATTCGTCCTGGACCATGGTCACCTCACGCAGGAAACGCGACACCCCACCCGCCCTCGCCGCACACCGCAGCGATGCGCTCGACACCGCCGTGCTCGAGCGCCTGGTGGGCTACAACACACGACGCGCCTGGCTGGTCATCAGCGAGGTCTTTGCCGAACGCATGGCCGTCTATGGCCTGCGCCAGGTCGATTTCTCGGTGCTGTCGCTGCTGCTGCATAACCCCGGCGCCACCTCGCGCGAACTCTGCGCAACGCTCGACATCCTGCCGCCGAATCTGGTAAGCCTGATCGCCGGCATGGACAGCCGCGGGCTGATCGAACGGCGCCCGCATCCCCGCGACGGGCGCGCGGTCGGGCTGCACCTGACCCCCGAAGGCGAGACATTGGTGACCGAGGCGGAGCAGGCGGTGACGCAGCTGGAGTCCGATGCGAGCGCACGCCTGAGCGCCAAGGAGCGCGAGACGCTGATCCGGCTGCTGCAGAAGATCTACCTGTGAGGCTGCGAGGCTGCGCTCAGCCGGCGAAGCCGTCCCAGGTCAGCTTCAGGCCGGTGAACAGCATGCCCGCGTACACGAAGCGATAGAACCAGACGGCGTCGATACGCCGTGCGATGTGCACGCCCACCCACACGCCCAGCGGTGCCAGCGGCAACAGCACCAGCGAGGTCGCGAGGTTGCGCCAGTCGAGCAACCCGAGCCAGGCATAGGGCACCCACTTGCTGAGGTTCACGACAAAGAAAAGGTAAGCCATCGTGGCCGTGAACGTCACCGGCGCGAGCCGCATCGGGATCAGGTACGCATTGACGGGCGGGCCACCCGCATGCGCGATGAAACTGGTGAAGCCGCTCAGCGCGGTCAGCACCGCGCCCACCGCGCGCGGTGGCGGCTTGCTGCCGGCCTTCGGCGGAAACAGCAGCCGCTGCGCCAGGAACACCAGCGTCGACACGCCCACGATGCCGGCCACGGTGCGCGCGGGCAGCCAGCGAAACAGCAGTGCGCCGATCAGCGTGCCCACCAGCGCACAGGGAACCAGGAACTTCAGCAAGGGCCAGTCGACGTCGCGCCGAAACGCCGCGATGCCCAGCAGGTCCATCAGCAACAGCACCGGCATGAGGATCGCCGCTGCCTGCGGCACGGTCACGGCGAGCGCCATCAAGGGGACCGCGAGCGAGCCGAAACCCGCACCGAAACCACTCTTGCTGATGCCCAGCAGCAGCACCGCCGGGATGGCGACGGCATAGAAGAACGGATCGGTGATGAAGGGCAGGGCCACGGCAAGTGCGTGCAGACGCCGTTGCCGGCGCGCATGGGCAGGTCAGTCAGCGGTGATCTTGTTGGTCTGGATCAGCTGCGCCCAGCGCTGCGTCTGGCTGGCGATGAAGGTCTTGAATTCGGCCGGTGTGCCACCGACCGGATCGGCGCCCAGCTTGACCAGGCGCGCCCGTGTCTCGGGGTCGCGCACGGCGGCCTGCACTTCGGCCGAGAGCCGCTCGACGATGGCCGGCGCCGTGCCCTTGGGCACGAAGAAACCGTTCCATTCCAGCACCTCGAAATCAGGGAAGCCGCTCTCCGCGATGGTCGGTACCTGCGGCAAGGCCGCCATGCGCTGGCGCGATGTGACCGCCAGCGCCTTGAGCTGGCCCGACTGCACGTAATTCAGGCCCGAACCGGCGTTGGCAAAGTAGCTGTCGACCTGCCCGCCGATCACGTCGGCCAGCGCCGGTGCGCCGCCTTTGTAAGGCACATGCAGCATGTTGATGCGCGCCTCGCGATTGAGCAGCTCGCCTGCCAGATGGGCCGGGCTGCCGGCGCCATAGGACGCGAACGACACCTTGCCCGGCTCGTTGCGCGCCCACGCCACGAAGGCCTTGAAGTCTGCCACCGGCGCCTTCGGCGGCACCACCAGGATGTTGGGGACGGTCAAGGCCAGCGAAATCGGCAACAGGTCGTTGACCGGATCGAAGGACATCTTGCGCAGTGACGGGTTGACCGCGAAGGTCGACGCATCGTAGAGCACGGTGTAGCCGTCGGCATCGGCCTTGGCGACGGCCTGCGCGCCGATCATGCCGCTGGCGCCAGGCCGGTTGTCGACCACGACCTGGGTGCGCAGCGTCACCGACAGCCGCTGCGCCAGGACGCGCGCTGCATTGTCGGCGCCGCCACCGGCGGAGTACGGCACGATGAGCCGGATCGGCCTGGACGGATAGGCCGCTTGAGCAGCGGCAGGGCGCGCGCCGACGATGGCGAGCATGACGGCCGCAGCGGCCAGCCCGAAGCCGCGACGCGATCCGCGAAGAGGAAAAATAGACACGCTCAATCTCCTGGATACGGCGCGAAAGCAGCGGCCTTCGCGCGATTCTTTTATTCCGCCGTGGCGCCTGAGACCTTGACGACCTCGGCCCATTTCGCGCTCTCGCGAGCGATCAACGCCGCATAGTCGGCAGGCCCGCCGAGCAGCGGTACCGCACCTTCGACGTCCAGCCGCGACTGGAATTCGGGCGTGGCTGCCACCTGCAGCATCTGCGATGCCAGCGTCCGGATGAAGGCGTCGGGCGTGCCGCGCGGCGCGAGAATGCCGTAGGTCAAGGTGCTTTCGAACCCGGCCAACCCAGGAACACCGGATTCGGCCAACGTGCGCACGTCGGGCAGACTCGGCAGACGCTGGGCGCCCGTGACGGCGATGGCGCGCAACTTGCCACCCTTGACCAGCGCCAGCGCCGGCGGGATGACGCTGAACATCATCTGCACCTGCCCGCCAGCCACATCTGTGAGGGCCGGATTCGTGCCCTTGTAGGGGATGTGGCTGATGTCGACGCCGGTCTTCTGGGCGAAGGACTCGCCGGTCAGGTGACCGCCGGTGCCGCTGCCGCTGGACGCGTAGTTGAACGCGCCGGGCTTCGCTTTTGCGGCGGCGACCAGGTCGGCCACCGTGCGCACGGGCGACGATGCCGGCACGACCAGCACCAGCGCCGAAGAGGCGAACATTGCCACCGGCAACAGGTCCTTGCGCGCATCGAATTTCAGGCCCTTGTAGAGCGCAGGATTGATGGACACGGTCCCCGAATGCCCCAGCAGCAGCGTGAGCCCGTCGGGCGCGCTGCGCACCACCTGCTCGGTGCCGAGGTTGCCGCCGGCACCCGGCTTGTTGTCCACCACCACCGGCTGCGCGCGCAGCTCGCCCAGGCCCTTGGCCATCTGGCGCGCAAACACGTCGTTGCCGCCGCCCGGCGCAAAGGGCACGACGATCCGGATCGGCCTGTTGCTGGATGCACCCGCTGCACCGGTTGCGCCGGATTGCGCCCACGCTGGCGCTGCTGCTGCCGCCATCGCGGCGAGCAGCAGCCGTCGATTCGGCCCGTTCACACCCGTTCCAGGATCAGCGCGATGCCCTGTCCGACGCCGATGCACATCGTGCACAGCGCATAGCGGCCGTTCTGCTTGTGCAGCTGGTTGATGGCCGTGGTTGCCAGACGCGCACCGCTGGCGCCCAACGGGTGGCCCAACGCGATGGCGCCACCGTTGATGTTCACGCGGGCGTCGTCGTCCTTCAGGCCGAGCAGGCGCAGTACAGCCAGCCCCTGCGCCGCGAAGGCTTCGTTGAGTTCGATCACGTCCATCTGGTCGATCGTCAGGCCTGTGAGCGCCAGCACCTTTTGTGTGGCGGGCGCCGGGCCGATGCCCATGACGCGGGGCGGGACGCCGGCCGTCGCCATGCCGACCACGCGGGCGCGCGGCGTCAGGCCATTTTTCGCGGCCATCGCCTCGCTGGCCAGCAGCAGCGCCACGGCGCCGTCGTTCACGCCGCTGGCATTGCCGGCGGTCACGGTGCCGTCGGGACGCACCACGCCCTTGAGCTTGGCCAGCGCCTCCAGGCTGGTCTCGCGCGGATGCTCGTCCTTGCTCACGATGACGGCGTCGCCCTTTTTCTGCGGCACCGTCACGGGCACGATCTCGGCGTCGAAGAAGCCGGCCTTCTGCGCCGCCACGGCGCGCAGCTGCGAGTTCAGCGCCATCAGATCCTGCGCCTCGCGCTCGATTTTGTAGTCGGTGGCCACGTTTTCGGCCGTCTCGGGCATCGAGTCGACGCCGTACTGCGCCTTCATCAGCTTGTTGACGAAGCGCCAGCCGATGGTCGTGTCGTAGACCGCGTTGGCGCGGCTGAAGGCGCTTTCGGCCTTGGGCATGACGAAGGGCGCGCGGCTCATGCTTTCGACGCCGCCGGCGATCATCAGGCCGGCCTCGCCGGACTTGATGGCGCGCGCCGCGGTGCCCAGGGCGTCCAGGCCCGAACCGCACAGGCGGTTGATGGTGGCGCCACCCAGTTCCACCGGCAGACCCGCCAGCAGCGCCGACATGCGCGCCACGTTGCGGTTGTCCTCGCCGGCCTGGTTGGCACAACCGTACAGCACGTCGCCCACGGCCAGCCAGTCGACGTTCTTGTTGCGCTCCATCAGCGCCTTGAGCGGAATCGCGCCGAGGTCGTCGGCGCGCACGCTGCTGAGGGCGCCGCCGTAGCGGCCGAAGGGCGTGCGGATGGCATCGCAGATGAAGGCTTGAGTGGTCATGTCGGTTGTCTCGAAAAAAATGATTGAATAAGCTTTGCCAGGCGCGGAAAACGCGCCGATGTCCGCCTTTTACGCAGCGATGGGCAGGCCCACCAGCTTCTCCAGTTCGGCGTGTTCCAGGCCGTCGACCTTGTCGATCAGCTTCAGGCCGCTGGGCGTGCATTCGAGTGTGGCCAGATCGGAATACACCCGCTTGACGCAGCCGATGCCCGTCAGCGGATAGCTGCATTGGCCCACGATCTTGCTCTCGCCCTTCTTGGTCAGCAGGTCCATCATGACCCAGGTCTGCTTGGCGCCGATGGCCAGGTCCATGGCGCCGCCGACGGCGGGAATCGCGCCCTCTTCGCCGGTGCTCCAGTTGGCCAGGTCGCCGGTGGCGGAGACCTGGAAGGCGCCGAGCACGCAGATGTCCAGATGGCCGCCGCGCATCATCGCGAAACTGTCGGCATGGTGAAAGAACGAGCCACCCGCCAGCAGCGTGACGGGCTGCTTGCCGGCATTGATCAGGTCGTAGTCTTCCTCGCCCGCCGGCGGTGCAGCGCCCATGCCGAGGATGCCGTTCTCGCTCTGGAGGATGACCTCGCGGCCGGCCGGCAGGTGGTTGGCCACGAGCGTCGGCTGGCCGATGCCGAGGTTAACGACAGCACCGTCGAAGATGTCCTGCGCCACGCGGGCGGCGAGCTGGTCCTTGGTGCGGCGTTGGTAGGAAACTGTGGTCATGACTGAACTCCGAATGCGGACGTGATCATTGGCTGGAACACCGAGCTTCATTTCTTGAAACCACCGGCTTGGGTGGCGATGCGCTCGATGCGCACGACCTGGTGCACGAAGATGCCCGGGGTCACGATGGTCTCGGGGTCCAGGGTACCGAGTTCAGCGATGTCGTGCACGGTGGCGATGGTCTTTGTCGATGCCATGGCCATCACCGGACCGAAGTTGCGTGCCGCCTTGCGATAGACCAGGTTGCCCCAGCGGTCGCCACGCTCGGCCTTGATGAGCGCCACGTCGCCATGGATCGGGTATTCGAGCACGTACTGCTTGCCGTCGATCTCGCGGGTTTCGCGGTTGCCGGCGAGCTGCGTGCCGTAGCCCGTCGGGCAGAAGAAGGCGCCAATGCCGGCACCCGCCGCGCGAATGCGCTCGGCCAGGTTGCCCTGCGGCACCAGCTCCAGCTCCAGCTTGCCACTGCGGTAGAGGCCGTCGAACACCTGGCTGTCGGCCTGGCGCGGAAAGCTGCAGATGATCTTGCGCACGCGCCCCGCCTTCAACAGCGCGGCCAGGCCGGTTTCGCCGTTGCCGGCGTTGTTGTTGACGACCGTCAGGTCCTTGGCACCCTGTTCGATCAGGCCGTCGATGAGTTCATTGGGGATACCGGCGGTGCCGAAGCCGCCGATCAGCACGGTGGCGCCGTCCTGGATGCCGGCCAGCGCGTCGGCAACCGAACGGGCGATCTTGTCGATCATGTGATTTGTCTCCGGGAAGGAAAAAGCCAAGGGGCCTTGGCGCGGGCCAGACGTTCGCCTTCAACACAAGCCACAAGCGCTTGGGCTTTTGTTCGTATTGCGAACATTTGTTCTTATAATGAATTCTAGACAAGAACAACGACCATGGCAACCACGCAGCCACCCACCGCCACGCCCGCACCTGGCGACAGCTATGTGCAGTCGTTCGCGCGCGGGCTGCAGGTGATCCGATCCTTCAGCGCCACCGCGCCGCGCCAGACGCTCAGCGAGGTGGCGGTGAGCACCGGCCTGACGCGCGCCGGTGCGCGCCGCATCCTGCTGACGCTGCAGACGCTGGGCTACGTGGAGAGCGACGGCAAGCTGTTTGCGCTGACGCCGCGCATCCTCGACCTGGGCTTTGCCTACCTGTCGTCGATGCCGATCTGGAACCGCGCCGAGCCGGTGATGGAGACGCTGGCCGAACAGGTGCAGGAGTCCTGCTCGGCCGCCGTGCTCGAAGGCACCGACATCGTCTACGTGATGCGCGTGTCGACCCACAAGATCATGCGCATCAGCCTGGGCGTCGGCTCCCGGCTGCCGGCCTGCTGCACCTCGATGGGCCGGCTGCTGCTGGCCGACCTGCCCGAACCGGTGATGCGCGCGCGGCTCGAGGCCGCGCCGCCCGAGGCACTGACCAAGCACACGGTGACCGATATCGACGCGCTGGTGCTGAAGATCGCCCAGGTGCGCCGCCAGCGCTGGTGCCTGGTCAACCAGGAGCTGGAAGAGGGGCTGATCTCGATCGCCGCGCCCATCGTCGACCGCGCCGGCCGCATGACGGCTGCGCTCAACATCAGCGGCCAGGCCAACCGCACCAGTGCCAAGGTGATGCAGGACACCATGCTGCCGGCGCTGCGCGAGGCGGCCGACCAGATCTCCCGGCTGTTGTAATCAGCCCTCCCTGAATACACGCTCCCCATGAAGCTCCTGCGACTGATCGTGCACACCCGACGCCACCCATCGGCGGTGCTGCTGCTGGTTCAACTGTTGGGCATCCTGCTCTATCCCTTTGCGGAATCCACGCCCGCGGCGCGGCTGGCGCTGGGTGTCTTCGGGATCGTGGTGCTGTTCATCACCGTGCGCATGGTGCGCCGCACACCCGGCCTGGTGTGGATCAGCATCACGCTCGCGACCCCGACGCTGGTGCTTCTGTCCGTGCAGACGGTCACCGGCACGCCTTATGGACTGGCCGTGTCGTCGGCACTCGAATCGATCTTCTACTTTTATGCGGCCGGCAGCCTGATCGCCTACATGATGGCCGACCGCAAGGCCTCGCTGGACGAACTGTTCGCCGCCGGCGCCACCTTCACGCTGCTCGCGTGGGGCTTCACGCACCTGTTCGTGCTGGTGCAGGAACTGCAGCCGGGTTGCTTCCTGGCCGCGGTGAACGCACCCGCGGCACGCACCTGGACCGAACTGATGTACCTGAGCTTCGCGCTTCTCTCCAGCACCGGAATCGGGGATGTCATCCCCGTGACGGTACACGCGCGCGCAGTGGCCAGCGTGGCGATGTTCGTTGGCGTGATGTACCTGGCGCTGGTGGTGTCGCGCCTGATCGGCATGACCCTGCAGCCCCGGCAATGAGCCCGCCGGGCCGCCAACGGCCCCGTTGCCCGTGTACGCTCGGGGGATGTTCAATCCCTCCCAAGAAGACGTTCGCCGCTTCTTCTGCAACGTCTACGCCAAGAGCCGCGCTGGCCTTCCGATGGAAGCCCTCGAAACCATCGCGGCTGGCTGGATCGACCAGCACCCCGAATACCATGCCGACCTGGCCGATGCCGATGCCGCCGTGACACGCGTTTACGACGGCAAGGACGGGCAGGAAAATCCCTTCCTCCACCTGTCGATGCACCTGTCGATCAGCGAGCAGAGCTCCATCGACCAGCCGCGCGGCATCCGCCAGGCGGTGGAACTGCTGGCGGCGCGCCGCGGCTCGCTGCTCGACGCCCACCACGAAGCCATGGAATGCCTGGGCCGCATGATGTGGGAAGCACAGCGCGCCGGGCGTCCGCCCGACGGCCACGCGTATGTCGACTGCGTGCAGCGGCGCGCCACGCGCGACTGACATCGGCCTGTCGCATGGCGCATTTGGTTGCAATGCGAGGGCCTTGCTCACACCTCGCCGCGGCGCCGACGGGCGCTTGAGCGGCTGCGCCCGCTAAAATCCGCGATCGACAGCCTCTGGATATACCCCATGAATCGCTGCAGCCACCTCGCGATCACCCCCGTCCTACCGTTCCTTGCGCCGCCCGGCACCACCGGCTGCGGCCTGTTGCGCCGCGCCTAGCGCCGGCGCTCGACCTGCGCCCGCGACGCGCACATCGATGGCGCTCGCGCCATTCACCCGCCCTCCGCACCCGCTGACAGACACGGCCCCAAGCCATCCGCACGACAAGAGCTTTCTCCACCATGAGCAAAAAAGTCTTCATTAAAACCTTCGGCTGCCAGATGAACGAGTACGACTCGGACAAGATGGCCGACGTGCTGCACGCGGCCGACGGCTACGAGCCCACCCTGGACGTCGAGGAGGCCGACCTGATCCTCTTCAACACCTGTTCGGTGCGCGAGAAGGCGCAGGAAAAGGTGTTCAGCGACCTCGGGCGCATCAAGCACCTCAAGGCCAAGGGCGTGAAGATCGGGGTGGGCGGCTGCGTGGCCAGCCAGGAAGGCCAGGCCATCATTGCGCGCGCCCCCTATGTGGACATCGTTTTCGGCCCGCAGACGCTGCACCGCCTGCCCGAACTGCTCGCCCAGCGCGTCGCGCAGGACCGCCCGCAGGTCGACATCAGCTTTCCGGAAATCGAGAAGTTCGACCACCTGCCACCCGCGCGCGTCGAGGGCGCGACCGCCTTCGTCTCGATCATGGAAGGTTGCTCCAAGTACTGCAGCTACTGCGTGGTGCCCTACACCCGCGGCGAGGAAGTCAATCGCCCGCTGGACGACGTGCTGGTCGAAATTGCCGGCCTGGCCGACCAGGGCGTGCGCGAGGTCACGCTGCTTGGCCAGAACGTGAATGCCTACCGGGGACGGATGGGCGACACCGCCGAAATCGCCGACTTCGCGCTGCTCATCGAATACGTCGCCGAGATCCCGGGCATCGAGCGCATCCGCTACACCACCAGCCATCCGAACGAATTCACGCCCCGGCTGATCGAGGCCTACGCCAAAGTGCCGCAACTGGTGAGCCACCTGCACCTGCCCGTGCAGCACGGCAGCGACCGCATCCTGATGGCGATGAAGCGCGGCTACACCGCCATGGAATACAAGAGCACGGTGCGCAAGCTGCGCGCCATCCGGCCCGAACTGGCCCTCTCCAGCGACTTCATCGTCGGCTTCCCCGGCGAAACCGACGAGGACTTCGGCAAGATGATGAAGCTCATCGACGACTGCCGGTTCGACGCCAGCTTCAGCTTCATTTTCAGCCCGCGCCCCGGCACGCCGGCTGCCGCGCTGCACGACGACACGCCGCACGCAGTGAAGCTCGCGCGGCTGCAGCAGTTGCAGGGGGTGATCGACGCCAACGTGCGCCACTTCGGCCAGGCCCTGGTCGGCAGCACGCAACGGGTGCTGGTCGAGGGCGCCTCACGAAAGGACGCCCAGGAACTGATGGGCCGCACGGCGTGCAACCGCGTGGTCAACTTCAAGGGCGACGCGCGGCTGGTCGGGCAGATGACCGACCTGCGCATCACCCAGTCGCTGGCCTACACGCTGCGCGGCGAGGTGCTCACGCGCGAATCGGCCACCCAGCCCGGTGCCACGGCCTCGGCGGTTGCCGCCTGATGGCAGCGTTCAAGACCGCCCGCGGCTCCTTCCAGCAGCTGCTGCTGTTCGCGTTCCTGCTGATCACCGCCTTGCTGGTGGGCGTGGCCCTGCGCTCCGTGTTCCAGTACGACGCGCTCATGACCCAGAGCCGCGACGCCGCCGCCAGAGCACTCACCCTGTCGGGCTCGGCCCAATCGCTGGCCGAGCGCAGCGCGGCCATGGAGCGCGCAGGCCGCCAGTCGCTCGTGCTCAACGACGCCGTGCTGCGCCGCCGTTTCGACGACGCCGCGCGCGACGCCCAGGGCATCCTCGATCGCCTGGTCGACAACCGCCTGCCCGCCACGACGGTCGAGGCCTGGCGTGCGCAGCTCGGCACGCTCAAGGGCCTGCTCGGCGGGCCCGCCGACACCGCGCTGGCGCGCGAAGGCGCGATGGCGATGCAGTTCCGCGACCTCGACGCGCTCAACACCCAGATCGCCCAACAGGCCCAGTCGCTCATCGAAACCCAGAACAAGGCGCTGGCCGACCGCATCGAGGCGGCCCGCACACGCCTGATGCGCCAGGTCGTTGCCGCCAGCGTGCTCGCGGTGGTGCTCGCGCTGGCCTTCGGCGTCTGGCTGGCCCGCCCCTTCAAGCGGCTCGAACGTGCCATCGTCGGACTCGGCGAGAACAAGCTGGACGAGCCGATCGACATCCGCGGGCCGGCCGACGTGCGGCGGCTGTCGCAGCAGCTCGAATGGCTGCGCCTGCGCCTGACCGAGCTCGACGCCGACAAGGCACGCTTTCTGCGTCACGTCTCGCATGAGCTCAAGACACCCCTGGCGGCGCTGCGCGAAGGCATTTCGCTGCTGGAAGACGGCGTGACAGGCGCCCTCAATCCGGCGCAGCAGGAGGTCGCGCAGATCCTGCAGCAGAACGCCATTTCGCTGCAGGGCCAGATCGAGGCGCTGCTGCGCTTCAACGCCGCCGCCTTCGAAGCGCGCGAACTGCGCCGCCAGCGCACGCCGCTGCTGCCGCTGATCGAGGAACAGATCGAGGCGCAGCGCCTGCAGTGGCAGGCCCATGGCCTGAAGGTGCGTGCCGAAGGCGAGCCGCTCGCCATCACGGTCGACCCGGTCAAGCTGGGCACCGCCATTGCCAACCTGCTGTCCAATGCGATCCGCTTTTCCGAACGCGGCGGCACCATCACGTTGACGGTCTCGGGCACGGCCGACACCGCCCGCATCGACATCGCCGACGCCGGCCCGGGCGTGGCCGACGGCGACCGGGATCGCATCTTCGAGCCCTTCTTTCGTGGCGAACGGCAGCCCGAGCATGCGCTCAAAGGCACAGGCATCGGCCTGTCGATCGTGCAGGAGTACATTGGTGCCCATGGTGGCCGGATCAGCTTGCTGCCCGGCGGACCGGGCGCACGCTTTCGCATCGAGTTGCCGCTCACGGCCTGACCGCCGCACCCCCTACGCCCCACGCGCGATTTTTACGAGCCATGTTTTTTCCGTTCGACCGCCCTTCCCTCGCCATCCTGGCACTCGCCGCGCCCTTGCTGCTGGCGGCTTGCCAGACGCCGCCACCGCAGCAGCCTGTCGCCACGCCTGCAGACACGCAGGCCAATGCGCCGGGGCCTGCGGCCTCGACGATCGCCAAGCCCCAGGTGCGGCCGGTCGAAGTCGAATTGATCGCGCCGGCCACACGCCCCGGGTTCCTGCAGCAGTGGATCACGCCGAACGCCGCGCCGGTGGTGGCGATGCTCAGCTATGCCGACCGGGTGCGTGCTCTGGGCAACAACGAACTGAGCGCCGAACTCGCCCGCCTGGGTGACCCGGGCGATGCGCCCGAAGCCCAGATGCAGGTGGCGCTGGTGCTGGCGCAGACCCGCGTGCCAGCCGACCTGGCGCGTGCGCTGGGCCTGATGCAGCGTGTGGCGGCCAATGCCTCCAGCGAGGCGCAGCCGTTGCAGCCGCTGGCCCGCACGCTGGCCGCGCGCTACATGGAACAACGCCGGGTCGAAGACGATCGCGACCGCCAGCTCCAGCAGGCGCGCGACGCCCAGCGGCGCATCGACCAGCTCAACGACCGCCTGGAGGCGCTGCGCGCCATCGAGCGCAGCTTCGCCCGACCCAATCACTCGTTGCCCGCGACCGGCGGTGGCAACCTCAACCGGCCCGCCTCCCCATGAGCGAAGACAAAGCCCTTGTGAAAGCCACCGGCGCCCGCCTGCTGGTGGTCGACGACGACCCCGACATGCTGCGCCTGCTGTCCATGCGCCTGAATTCCGCGGGCTACCAGGTGACGGCCGTGACCTCGGCCGAGTCGGCACTCACCCAGCTGGAAATCGAGCACCCCCAGCTGGTGCTCAGCGACGTGCGCCTGCCCGGCCGCGACGGGCTGGCGCTCTTCGACGAAATCAGGAAGCAGCATCCGACCCTGCCGGTGATCCTCCTGACCGCGCACGGCACCATCCCCGACGCGGTCGAGGCGACCGCACGCGGTGTCTTCACCTATCTCACCAAGCCCTACGACGGGCGCGAGCTGCTCGACAAGATCGCGCAGGCCCTCGCCCTGGGCGCCCCCGCCACGACGCCAAGCAAAAGCGGCGACGAGAGCTGGCGCGCCGACATCATCAGCCGCAGCAACCGCATGGCCGAGCTGCTGGCCGAAGCGCGCATGGTCGCCAAGTCCGACGCGAGCGTGCTGCTGCGCGGCGACAGCGGCGCGGGCAAGGAAATGCTGGCGCGCGCCATCCACAAGGCGAGCGCACGCGCCGACAAGCCCTTCGTGGCAGTCAATTGCGGCGCCATTCCGGAGGCACTGCTCGAGTCCGAGCTGTTCGGCCACATGAAGGGCGCCTTCACCGACGCGGTGGCCAACCACAAAGGGCTGTTCCAGCAGGCCGACGGCGGCACGCTGCTGCTCGACGAGATCGGCGACATGCCGCCCGCGCTGCAGGTCAAGCTGCTTCGCGTGCTGCAGGAACGCGCGGTGCGGCCGCTGGGCGCAAGCCAGTCGATCGAAGTCGATGTGCGCATCATTTCGGCCACCCACCGCGACCTCGACGTCGCGATGGAGAACGGGCAGTTTCGCGAGGACCTGTATTACCGCCTCAACGTGGTCACGCTCACGCTGCCGCCGCTCAATGCGCGGCGCGAGGACATTCCGCTGCTGGCCAACCATTTCCTGCAACGGCTGTCGACCAAATACGGCAAGCGCCTGTCGGGCTTTGCGCCCGAGGCGCTGAAGGCGCTGACCATGGCCTCATGGCCGGGCAATGTGCGCCAGCTCTTCAACGTGGTCGAGCAGGTCTGCGCACTGTCGAGTTCGCCGCTGATCCCGCTGTCGCTGGTGCAGCGCGCGCTGCGCGTGCCCAGCGTCGAAGTACAGACCTATGCCGAGGCCAAACACCGCTTCGAGCGCGATTACCTGGTCGGCCTGCTCAAGCTGACCGATGGCAACGTGGCGGACGCCGCCCGCCTGGCCGATCGCAACCGCACCGAACTCTATCGCCTGCTGCAAAAGCACGAACTCACGCCCGGACACTTCAAGGCGGACCCGGTGTCGCCGGCAGCCTGAGCTTGTCGCTTCTCAGCGACGCACCTAAGTCATTGATTTTATTGGATTCCTGAAAGGCCACCCCTCAGCCTGTCGTGATTCAACGACAAAAAGAGGGGGTTGGAGGCGCCGAACACAGCGGCCGGCTCCCAAAAAACTGAAAAATCTGCGCAAGTTGTTGATGTAGAACGATTTTTCAGGCCTGGCACAGGGTTTGCCCCTGTACAGGCATGACAGCACAAATCAGCCCCTCTTTCGCGATGCGCCCGCAGCGTGATGGCTTGCGGCAAAAGCAGTTTTCCCTCTCACGGCCCCGTGTCGCGGGACATCCCCTGGCCGCCATCGATGCGGCCAACGGCCTCTTTGCAGATTCCGTCTTCAAGCGCCTTCCGGCAATTGGCGACACCCCTTCTTCCCTCAACAAGCAACGTTGGTAATCCCACCATGAAGCCAAACGATTTCTCCCAGTTGAGCGTCCTCGACGAGGCCGACTTCAGCCATCGCAGCGCGGTGCGTGAAGAGCGCCACCCCAATGCCGTCACCGCACCGCCGATCAACCGCGGTTCGATGACACCGCGCCCGTGGCGTGGTTTCTGGAACAGCCTGGGCACCGCTGCCCTGGTCAAGCTCGGCGCTGGCCGTGACAAGGCTGCGCCCATCAAGACCCGTGGCGACACCGGTCCGGCCCAGCCATGGGAACGTGCTGCCAAGCAGCGCCGCACCGCGTTCATGCTGCTCACGCTGCTGAGCACGGTGATCGCTTCGACGCTGTTTGCCAGCGTGCAACCCGACTACGACAACGTCTGGCTCGAATACGGCCAGATCGGCCTGTACGGCCTGCTGTCGGGCTGGGTCGTGACCGGTTTCGTGACCGCGCTCATGGGCTTCTATGTTTCCGTGCGCGGCGACAAGCACGCGCTGTCGGCCAAGCAGGTCGTCGACCACCCCATGAACCCCGAAGCACGCACGGCGATCATCATGCCGATCTGCAATGAGGACGTGGCCACGGTGTTCGCCGGCCTGCGCGCCACCTGCGAATCGGTTGCCGCCACCGGCCATTCGAAGCAGTTCGACGTGTTCGTGCTGTCGGACAGCTACAACCCTGAAACGGCCGCTGCAGAACGCGCCGCATGGGAAGACCTGCGCGCCGCGCTGGCCACCAGCCCGAACCAGCCGCAGGTCGAGGTGTACTACCGCCTGCGCACCCGCCGCACGCATCGCAAGGCCGGCAACGTGGCCGACTTCTGCCGCCGCTGGGGCAAGGACTACCGCTACATGGTCGTGCTTGATGCCGACTCGGTCATGAGCGGCGACTGCCTGACCTCGATGGTCAAGCTGATGGAAGCCAACCCCACCGCCGGCATCATCCAGACCGCGACGCAGGCCATCGGCCACGTCACCCTGCACGCCCGTGCCCAGCAGTTCGCCTCCCGCGTGACCGGTCGGCTGTTCACGCTCGGCATGCAGTTCTGGCAGCTCGGCGAGTCCCACTACTGGGGCCACAACGCCATCATCCGCGTTCAGCCTTTCATGGAACATTGCGCGCTGGCCCCGATCAAGGGCACCGGCGGCATGTCCGGCGGCATCATGTCGCACGACTTCGTCGAAGCCGCGCTGATGCGCCGTGCCGGCTACCACGTGTGGCTGGTGTCCGACCTGGTCGGCAGCTACGAACAGCAACCGCCGGACCTGCTGGCCGAATTGCAGCGTGACCGCCGCTGGTGCCAGGGCAACCTGCAGAACGCCCGCCTGATGGCCGAGCCCGGCATCAACCCGGTGCACCGCGCGATGTTCGTGACCGGCACCATGGCCTATGTGTCTGCGCCGCTGTGGCTCGCCTTCCTGACGCTGGGCACGGCCCTGTGGCTGAGTGGTTCGAGCCTGGTCTCCAGCTTCAATGTGCTGCCGATGGAGCTCGCCGGCCTGTGGCTGTGGACGCTGTGCCTGCTGTTCCTGCCCCGCATCCTCGGCGTCGCTGCCGTGTTGATGCGTGGTGAACAGAACCAGTACGGTGGTGTGTGGGGTCTGGCCAAGAGCACGGCGCTGGAAAGCGCCCTGGCCATCGTGCAAGCCCCGGTCCGCATGCTGGCGCACTCGCTGTTCGTCGTGGTTGCCCTCACCGGCATCAAGCTCGACTGGAAGTCGCCTCCTCGTGAAGCCAATGCCGTGCCCTGGAAGATCGCTGCATCGCAGCTCGCGCCGATGAGCCTGGTGGTCGCTGCACTGGCTGCAGGCATTGCGATGATCGATCCGAGCGCGCTGGTCTGGCTGATGCCTGTGGGTCTGCCGCTGCTGCTGGCGATTCCGCTGACCGTGCTGACCAGCCAGATCGCGCTGGGCACCACGCTGCGCGATCGTGGTTTCTTGTTGATTCCCGAGGAATCGCGTTCGCCGGCCGTGCTGCGCCGGGCCTGGATGCACGCGGTGCGCCTGGCGCGTCCTGCGCTGGCTGCCGCTTGAGTCGGCTCTTCCCCCATGAAAAAACCGCCTTCGGGCGGTTTTTTCATGGGCTCGCGGTGGAAGCGCCGCTGAATCAGGCCACCCGCGGCTTGAGAATACGAAGCCCGGTCGACGGTGCTGGCCACAGTTGCAGGCGATAGTGGTCGCGCCCCTCGAGCCCATCTTCGGACACCGAATCCAGCGCCCCGTAGGAGATGCGAACGCGGTAGCTGCCCGGCTCGACGTCGATCCTGGGCGCGTCAGGAAAATAATCCGTGCATCCCGCGATCACGATGCGGCCCGAGGGCACCTCCAAGGCGCATTCGGCCACGTAGTCCCACGATTCAAAATCCGGATCGGGCTGCGCGCCGGCCACTTCCACCGCCACGGGGACGCTCATGTTGCGAACCGTCCCGATGCCGATGGTGCCGGGAGGCGCGACCACCAGCAGGCGCTCCACGGCTTCGTCCGTCCAGCACGCGCCGAGATTGCTTTCGGCGGACTCGTCCTGAAGGTAGAACTGGAAGTAGTCTGCGAAGACATCGTATTCAAACCGGCGCGGGGTCTTCATGGCAAAGCGCCGTTTCAGGACGTCTGGCTGCGCGCGCGCCGTGACAGCATGTTGAGCACTTCCACCAGTGTGGAAAAAGCCATGGCTGCGTAGATGTAACCCTTGGGTACATGCACACCGAAGCCGTCCGCGATCAGCACGGCGCCGATCATGAGCAGGAAGCCGAGCGCCAGCATCACGACGGTCGGATTGCGGTTGATGAAATTGGCCAGCGGCTCGGCCGCGATCAGCATGACGGTCACGGCCGTGACCACTGCGATCACCATCACCGCTAGGTTGTCGGTCATGCCGACGGCCGTCAGGATGGAATCGACTGAAAACACCATGTCGAGCAGGACGATCTGGATGAGCACTGACGAGAACGCGATGGTGGCTACCGCTTTGCCGTCCGCCGTGACGATGGCAGGTGTCGGGTCGACATGGTGGTGGATTTCCTTGGTGGCCTTCCAGATCAGGAACAGGCCGCCGGCAATCAGGATCAGATCGCGCCACGAAAACTGGGTTTCGAAACTCGGCACGCCGGCGGCATCGAGCGCGCCCTTCAGTCCGAGATCGAAGACCGGCGCCGTGAGACCGACCAGCCACGCGATCATGGACAGCAGCGCGAGGCGCATGACCAGCGCGAGCGAAATGCCGATGCGGCGTGCCCGTTTGCGCTGGTGCTCGGGCAGCTTGTTGGACAGGATCGAAATGAAGATGAGGTTGTCGATGCCCAGCACAACCTCCATGATCACCAGCGCAATCAGCGCCGCCCAGGCGGTCGGATCCGAGAAAAGGGCTTGAAGACTTTGCACGACATTCCTTGGCTGAATCAGTTGGCCCGGATGATGCCTGCGACCCGCCGGCCACGGCGGATTTCCACTATTTCGGATGGGCCCATTTCATGGGCGCGATCAGGTAAACGCCACCCTCCGGATTGGTGTGAAGGGTGTCTCGGCCTCGGTGGAGGGAAAAGACAGTTCAGATCAGAAAGGCAGCTTCGGCCCCCCTGGCCCGCCCATGCCCGGCATTCCCTTCATGCCGCCCATCTTCTTCATCATCTTCATCAGGCCGCCGCCCTTCATCTTCTTCATCATGGTCTGCATCTGCTCGAATTCGTTGAGCAGGCGGTTCACTTCCTGGACCTGCACACCCGCGCCAGCGGCAATGCGGCGCTTGCGGGTGGCCTTGAGCAGCTCGGGCTTGCGGCGCTCCAGCGGCGTCATGCTCTGGATGATGCCTTCCTTGCGGCGGATGTCGCGCTCGGCACGGGTCATGTCGGCCTCGGTCGCCTTGGCGGCCATTTGCTGAGGCAGCTTGTCCATGAGGCTCGAGAGGCCGCCCATCTGCTTCATCTGCTGCAACTGGCCAAGGAAATCGTCCAGGTCGAAGCCCGCGCCGCTCTTGACCTTGGCGGCGAGCTTCTGGGCCGCGGCGACGTCGACGCCAGCGGTGACCTGCTCGACCAGCGCGACGATGTCGCCCATGCCCAGGATGCGGCCGGCATGGCGCTCCGCGTCGAACACCTCCAGCCCGTCGATCTTCTCGCTGGTGCCGGCGAACTTGATCGGCACGCCGGTGATCTGCCGCACCGACAGCGCCGCACCGCCGCGCGAGTCGCCGTCGGTCTTGGTCAGGATGATGCCGGTCAGCGGCAGCGCTTCCTTGAAGGCCTTGGCCGTGTTCACCGCATCCTGGCCCTGCATGGCGTCGACGACGAACAGCGTTTCGACCGGTTTGAGTTCGGCGTGCAGCTGCTTGATTTCGGTCATCAGCACCTCGTCGATCGCCAGGCGGCCGGCGGTGTCGACCAGCAGCACGTCGAAGAAGTGGCGGCGGGCATGGTCGAGCGCAGCGCGGGCGATGTCCAGCGGCTTCTGGTCGGGGGTGCTCGGGAACCATTCGGCGCCAGCCTGCTTCGTCACCGTCTTGAGCTGTTCGATGGCCGCCGGACGGTACACGTCGCCCGAGACGGTCAGCACCTTCTTTTTGCGCTTCTCGATCAGGTGCTTGGCCAGCTTGGCGGTGGTGGTGGTCTTGCCGGCGCCCTGCAGGCCGGCCATGAGGATCACGGCCGGGGGCTGCGCCACCAGGTTGATGTCGGAGACACCCTCGCCCATGGTGGCGGCGAGTTCGCGGTTGACAATGCCCACCAGCGCCTGGCCAGGCTTGAGCGAGCCCAGCACATCCTGGCCGAGCGCCTTGTCCTTGACGCGCGCGATGAAGTCGCGCACCACCGGCAGCGCCACGTCGGCCTCGAGCAGGGCCATGCGCACCTCGCGCAGCATGTCCTGCACGTTGGCTTCGGTGATGCGGGCCTGGCCGCTCATCGTCTTGACGAGGCGGGAGAATTTTTCTGTGAGGGCGGTGGCCATGAGCGGGATGCCTTTGCCCGCGGTGCGCGGGCCGATGAAACGGGACGCGACACGGCGTGCGCGCGGCCCGGGGGAGATAAACTAGCCTGATGATTTTAGCGATCCCCTCTCCACTTGGCGTGGCACTGGGCATCGCCACTGCGGCAGCCTACGGCTTCATCGCTGCCATGGCGTCGCGGCTGACCCGGCAGACGGCCCAGGGCTTGCTCGCGCTGGCATGGCTGCTGCATGGTCTGGCGCTCGCCTGGGGCCTGACCAGCGGCGTGCCGCATTTCGGTTTCGCGCCCGCGCTGTCGGTCACGGCCTGGCTGGTGCTGACGGTCTATGCCATTGAAAGCCGCATGTTCCCGCAGTTAGCGGTGCGCCGCGTGCTCGCCGGGCTGGGCGCAGCCGTCGTGCTGACGGCCATCGTGTTTCCGGGCACGCCGCTGCACGTGAGTGCATCGCCCTGGCTGCCGCTGCACCTGGCGCTGGGCATCGCGTCGTACGGGCTGTTCGGCGCGGCCGTGGTTCATGCATGGCTCACCCTTCGCGCCGAAAAGCAGATCCGCCTGGTCGCGGGTCCGCAGACCGGCGTGCCGCTGCTCACGCTCGAACGCCTGACCTTCCGCTTCGTCACGGCCGGCTTCGTGTTGCTGTCGGCCACGCTCCTGGCGGGCGTGCTGTTCGGCGAGACCCTCTACGGCACCGCGGCCCGCAACTGGAAGTGGGACCACAAGACCGTGTTCTCGCTGCTCGCCTGGGTCGTCTTTGCCATCCTGCTGATCGGGCGGGCGCGCTTTGGCTGGCGCGGCCGTACGGCGCGTCGCGTGCTCTACGTGGGCGCGGCGCTGCTGCTGCTGGCCTACGTCGGCTCGCGCTTCGTGCTCGAAGTGCTCCTGCACCGCGCCGCCTGAAGGCTCTACCTCTCCCACCGAGCGTCTCTTGCACGCCTGTCCATGAAATACCTGATCGTCTTCTTCGTCGTTTTCTTCGCGATCTGGCACTGGCGCAAGAGCCGGCGAGACGCGTTGCGCGCGCGTCAGGCGGCAGAACCCCGCCCCGCGCCCAAGGCGGTCGGCGCACCGCAGGACATGCTGCGTTGCGCGCACTGCGGCCTGCATCTGCCTGCCGCCGATGCAGTGCGCGGCGCGCGCGGCGGCATGTACTGCAGCCAGGCCCACCTGCAGGCGGCCGAACGCGCCACGCCGCGCACCTGACGCGGTCGTCGCGTTCCTCGCACTGCACGTTGCCGTGACCCCGCTTTCTTCACATCCAGCCCGCATCCCGGAGGTCGCTCTCTGGCACGAAGGCTGGTACCGCGAGGCCCTGCACCTGCCCTCGCCCAACTTCGGCCCGCGGCCGGTCGGCGCGCAGATCGACCTGGTGGTGCTGCATTCGATCAGCCTGCCGCCGGGCTGCTATGGCGGCGACGAGGTGCAGCGCCTGTTCACCAACCGGCTCGACTGGGATGCGCACCCCTACTTCCAGCAGATCCGCGGCATCGAGGTATCGGCCCATTTCTTTCTTCGGCGTACAGGCGAACTCTGGCAGTTCGTCAGCTGCGATGCGCGGGCCTGGCATGCCGGGCCGTCGGCCTGGCGCGGACGCGGCAACTGCAACGACGACTCCATCGGCATCGAACTCGAAGGCTTGGAGGGCGAGCACTTCGAGGATGCGCAGTACGTGGCGCTCGCACGCCTGTGTCCTGCGCTGGCAAGCCGCTACCCCCTGCACTTCATCGCCGGGCACGAGCACGTGGCACCGGGGCGCAAGCAGGATCCGGGTCCGGGGTTCGACTGGCAGCGGCTTCGCGCCTCGCTGAATTGGGACGCGGCGGCTTTTCCTCCCGGCATGTGAAAAACACGGGGCCTCGCTGAAATTTTTCCAATCGATGGGGCGCAGCCGATGTGGTTACGCAACAGCATCGGCCCATCGGCAGGCGAAATGCAGAGCGAGCAGCCATGCGGCCTGGAAGCCGGAAAGCGCCCGAAACCCGCATGAAGCTTGGCTTTCACAGGCATGACACAGTACTGACGCGGGCTGGTGTGCAATGGGCCGTCCAGCAGCATTTTTTCCGCTCACCTTCTCGGAACAAAACGCTACATCTAGTGGTTGTGGGCCCTTTTGACCCCAGATATAGTGTGCTCCTGGCTCGGCGCTGGCCGCCGAAACGATCGCCGCAATGGCCATCGATCCTACCGATTTCCCCTTGAGGACCTCCATGCAAACTGCACTGAACACCCCGTCGTCCGCCCGTGCCGCCACCGCGCAGCCCGGCGGCGCCGAGCCTCGCGACACCGCCGGCATGCCCGACAGCAACACGCTGGCGCACTACCAGATCCTGCGCCGCAACGGCGCGGTCGTCCCTTTCGAGCCCCAGAAGATCGCCATCGCGATGATGAAGGCCTTCCTGGCGGTGCACGGCACCCAGGGCGCGGCGTCGGCCAGCGTGCGTGAAACGGTCGACACGCTGACCCAGGCGGTGGTGCGCGCGATGATGCGTTCGCGTCCAGGCGGCGGGACCTTCCACATCGAAGACGTGCAGGACCAGGTCGAGCTCGGCCTGATGCGCGGCGGCCACCACGAAGTCGCACGCGCCTACGTGCTCTACCGCGAGCGCCGCATGCAGGAACGCGCCAAGAAGGGCGAACAGGTCGTGCCCGCAGCGCCGCAGCTGCACGTGCTCGACGGCGGCCAGCGCGTGGCGCTCGACGTGGCCGAACTCAAGGGCCTGATCGAATCGGCCTGCTCGGGCCTGGGCGACGGCGTCACCGCTGCGCCGATCGAAGCCGAGACGATGCGCAACCTGTACGACGGCGTGCCGCTCGACGAGGTCTACAAGGCCTCGATCCTGGCGGCCCGCACGCTCATCGAAAAGGACCCCGACTACACCTTCGCGACCGCACGCCTGCTGCTGCACACGATCTTCAAGGAAATCGTCGGCCGTGAAGTGATGCCCGTGGAGCGCTCGCAGGCCTATGTCGACTACTTCCCGCAATTCATCCAGAAGGGCGTGGACAACGAGCTGCTCGATGCGCAACTGCTCACCTTCGACCTGGCCCGCCTGGGCGCAGCGCTCAAGGCCGAACGCGACCTGCAGTTCGACTACCTCGGCCTGCAGACGCTGTACGACCGCTACTTCCTGCACGTGCGCAAGACCCGTATCGAACTGCCGCAGGCCTTCTTCATGCGCGTGGCCATGGGCCTGTCGCTGCAGGAAAAAGACCGCGAGGCACGTGCCATCGAGTTCTACGAAGTGCTGTCGTCCTTCGACTTCATGTCGAGCACGCCCACGCTGTTCAACGCCGGCACGCTGCGCTCGCAACTCTCCAGCTGCTACCTGACCACGGTCCCCGACGACCTGGGTGGCATCTACGAATCGATCAAGGAGAACGCGCTGCTGTCGAAGTTCGCCGGCGGCCTGGGCAACGACTGGACGCGCGTGCGCTCGCTGGGCAGCCACATCAAGGGCACCAACGGCGAATCGCAGGGCGTCGTGCCCTTCCTGAAGGTGGTCAACGACACGGCCGTGGCCGTGAACCAGGGCGGCAAGCGCAAGGGCGCGGTCTGCACGTACCTGGAAACGTGGCACCTCGACATCGAGGAGTTCCTGGAACTGCGCAAGAACACCGGCGACGACCGCCGCCGCACGCACGACATGAACACCGCCAACTGGATCCCCGACCTGTTCATGCGCCGCGTGATGGAAAAGGGCAACTGGACGCTGTTCTCGCCCAACGACGTGCCCGAACTGCACGACCTCTTCGGCGCCGAGTTCGAGCGCGCCTACGTGGCATACGAAGCCAAGGCCGCACGCGGCGAGATCAAGCCTTCGCGTTCGCTGCCCGCCAGCGACCTGTGGCGCAAGATGCTCACGATGCTGTTCGAAACCGGCCACCCATGGATCACGTTCAAGGACGCCTGCAACGTGCGCTCGCCGCAGCAGCACGCTGGCGTCGTGCATTCGTCGAACCTGTGCACCGAGATCACGCTCAACACCAGCGACACCGAAACCGCGGTCTGCAACCTCGGCTCGGTCAACCTGCTGCAGCATCTGAAGGACGGCCAGGTCGACAAGGAAAAGCTCAAGAAGACGATCTCGACGGCGATGCGCATGCTCGACAACGTGATCGACATCAACTACTACGCGGTCGAGAAGGCACGCACTTCCAACCTGCGCCACCGTCCGGTCGGCCTGGGCCTGATGGGCTTTCAGGACGCGCTGTACGAGCTGCGCATTCCGTATGCGTCGCAGGAAGCCGTGGAGTTTGCCGACCGCTCGATGGAAGCGATCTGCTACTACGCCTACTGGGCATCGACCGACCTCGCCCGTGAGCGCGGCCAGTACTCCAGCTACAAGGGCTCGCTGTGGGACCAGGGCATCCTGCCGATCGACACGCTGGACATGCTTGAGAAGGCACGCGGCGGTTATGTCGAGGTCGACCGTTCGGTCACGCTCGACTGGGACGCGCTGCGCAGCAAGATCAAGACCGACGGCATGCGCAATTCGAACTGCGTGGCCATCGCACCGACGGCCACCATTTCGAACATCATCGGCGTCGATGCCTCGATCGAGCCGTGCTTTGGCAACCTGTCGGTCAAGTCGAACCTGTCGGGCGAGTTCACGGTGATCAACCACTACCTGGTGCGCGACCTCAAGCGCCTGGGCCTGTGGGACGACGTGATGGTCATGGACCTGAAGCACTTCGACGGCTCGCTGCGTCCGATCGACCGCGTGCCGCAGGACATCAAGGCGCTCTACGGCACGGCATTCGAAGTCGAGACCCGCTGGCTGGTCGAGGCCGCCGCGCGTCGCCAGAAGTGGATCGACCAGGCGCAGTCGCTGAACATCTACATGGCCGGCGCATCGGGCAAGAAGCTCGACGACACCTACAAGCTCGCATGGCTGCGCGGCCTGAAGACGACCTACTACCTGCGCACGCAGAGTGCGACGCATGCCGAGAAGTCGACGGTGCAATCGGGCCGACTGAATGCAGTCTCGTCGGGCGGCGAGGCACCCGCATCGCAGATGAGCGCACTCGATGCCGCGGCCGCCGCTGCCAAGGCACAGATGAGCAACATCCCGGCCACCGACATCGCCTTCTGCGGTGTGGACGATCCGACCTGCGAAGCCTGCCAGTGATGCAGGCCTGAAGCGAGTGTGATTCGCGGCATCGCCTGACACGATGCGATGTTCGCGAACAACATAAGCACGAGATAATTCGAGCGCGATGAAGAGCCGCACTTTGCAACTCACATCGTTGCTCACATAATTTGAGCATTGGATTTTTCTATGTTGACCTGGGACGAAGAAGTCAAGCCATCCTTGCCGCAAGGATCGCCACAACCATCACAAAACGGTGCGCAGAATGCGCGCCCGGTGGACGTGCCGACTTCGCCAAGCGCAGCCCCTGCGCACGCATCCACGCCCGCCACTGCGCCCGTTCAGGCCGCCGTCGCACACCGCGTGAAGGCCTCGGACAAACGCATCATCAACGGCCAGACCGACGTCAATCAGCTGGTGCCGTTCAAGTACAAGTGGGCCTGGGAAAAATACCTCGCCACCTGCGCCAACCACTGGATGCCGCAGGAAGTGAACATGACGCGCGACATCGCGTTGTGGAAGGACCCGAACGGCCTGACCGAAGACGAGCGCCGCATCGTCAAGCGCAACCTCGGCTTCTTCGTGACCGCCGATTCGCTGGCTGCCAACAACATCGTGCTGGGCACGTACCGCCACATCACGGCACCCGAGTGCCGCCAGTTCCTGCTGCGCCAAGCCTTCGAGGAAGCGATCCACACGCACGCCTACCAGTACATCGTCGAGTCGCTCGGCCTGGACGAGAGCGAGATCTTCAACGCGTACAACGAAGTCAAGTCGATCCGCGACAAGGACCAGTTCCTGATCCCGTTCATCGACGCGATCAGCGACCCCAACTTCAAGACCGGCACGCACGAAACCGACCAGACACTGCTCAAGTCGCTGATCGTTTTCGCCTGCCTGATGGAAGGCCTGTTCTTCTACGTCGGCTTCACGCAGATCCTCGCATTGGGCCGCCAGAACAAGATGACCGGCGCTGCAGAGCAGTACCAGTACATCCTGCGCGACGAGTCGATGCACTGCAACTTCGGCATCGACCTGATCAACCAGCTCAAGCTCGAGAACCCGAACCTCTGGACAAACGAATTCAAGGCCGAGATCAAGGCGCTGTTCATGAAGGCGGTCGAGCTCGAATACCAATACGCCGAAGACACCATGCCACGTGGCGTGCTCGGCATGAACGCCTCCATGTTCAAGGGCTACCTGCGCTACATCGCCAACCGGCGCGCGCAGCAGATCGGCCTGGAAACGCTGTTCCCGAACGAAGAGAACCCGTTTCCGTGGATGAGCGAAATGATTGACCTGAAGAAAGAGCGCAATTTCTTCGAAACACGCGTGATCGAGTATCAATCGGGCGGTGCGCTCTCCTGGGATTAGTCTTTTACGCACGACAATCGATGCATTCAGAATTGCCCTCACCAGCGACCGCGTCTGAGAACGTGGCGGTGGTGCGGGCGCAGGTGTTCATGGTGCTGGAGCTTGAAATCCAACGCCATGAATCGCTCCACGTTCACAAGCGGGCATGGAGCGCTTCAAAAGGTTGATTTTTCAACTTGATCAAGGAGAATGAAAATGGCAACTGCAAAGAAAGCATCGGCGAAGAAAGTCGCTGCAAAGAAGCCGGTGACGGCCAAGAAGGTTGAAGCGAAGAAGGCACCTGTGAAGGCTGCCACCAAGAAGGTCGCTGCAAAGAAGCCGGTCGCCGCCAAGAAGGCCGTCGCGACCAAGAAGACCGCCGTGAAGGCAGCAACCAAGAAGGTCGTCGCGAAGGCCGCAGCGCCCAAGGCAGCAGCCAAGCCAGTGACCGCCAAGGCGCCAGCGAAGAAGGTTGCGGCCAAGAAAGTTGCAGCGAAGAAGGTAGCAGCCAAGAAGGTCGCCACCAAGGTCGCAGCCAAGAAGGCCCCGGCGAAGAAAGCCGTTGCCGTCAAGGCACCTGCGAAGAAGGCTCCGGCAAAGAAGGTAGCGGCCAAGAAGGTCGCCACCAAGGCTGCCGCCAAGCCCGCGTCGAAGCCTGCTGCCAAGAAGGCCGCAAAGCCTGCCGCCAAGGCGCCCGTCGCCCCTGCCCCTGCGCCTGCTGCACAAACGACGCTGAACCCGCAGGCTGCCTGGCCGTTCCCGACCGCCAGCAAGCCCTGAGTCGCTCTGCGCCCCTGAAGGCGAAAAGCCCGGTACCTCACGGTGCCGGGCTTTTTTTATGCCGCCGGTCAGGGCGGCATGGGGCACCTCAAAGCCCGAGCGCCTCGCGGTCGACCTGGTAGTTCTGCGGACCGCGAACGGCGATCTTGAGCGCGCCGATCCGGTTGCCCAGCGCCGCACAATCCACCAGCGACCAGCCCTTCTCCAGACCGAACAGCAGCGCGCCGCGCCAGGCGTCGCCGCACCCGGTCGGATCGACGATCCCGGTGGGAACGACCGCCGGTACCACGGTGCATTCACCCTTCACCCAGACCTCGCAGCCTTGCGCCCCCAACGTCACCACCAGTCCCTGCACGCGGCGCGAAATCTCTGCGCTGCTCCAGCCCGTGCGGTCGCTGAGCATCCTGGCCTCGTAGTCGTTGACGGTGACCCAGTCCGACTGCTCGATGAAGCGCGTGAGTTCGTCGCCGTTGAACATCGGCAGGCCTTGGCCTGGATCGAACACGAATGGAATACCGGCCACTTTGAATTGCGCGGCATGCTCGAGCATGGCATCCCGCCCGTCCGGCGAGATGATGCCCAGTCGGATATCCGGACGTGCCTCGATCTTCGTCAGGTGTGCCTGCTGCATCGCACCGGGATGAAAAGCCGTGATCTGGTTATTGGCGAGGTCGGTGGTGATGAAGCACTGCGCGGTGTAGGTGTCGCTGAGCTCACGCACGAACTCCGTGCCGATGCCGAGTTCGCGCAGGCGTGCAACGTAGTCCGCGCCGTCATTGCCGACGGTGGCCATCGGCAACGCCTGGCCGCCCAGCGCGTTGAGGCTGTAGGCGATGTTGCCCGCACAGCCGCCGAAGTCGCGGCGCATCTCCGGCACCAGGAAGGACACATTGAGAATGTGCAACTGGTCCGGGAGGATCTGGTCGGCGAAGCGCCCACCGAAGGTCATGATCGTGTCGAACGCGAGGGAACCGCAAATCACTGCTGCCATGGGATGAACCGTTGAAGGAGAAAGGAATAGAACAGGCGTCGGTGCAGGCGCTCAGGCGCCGCATCCCACCCACGAACAGAGCGTGTCGCGCCAACGCAGGGCCAGCAGCGCAGCAAACACCAGCACGGCCAGACCGATGACGAAGGCGATGCGCCGCGCACGGCGGGGTACTGCCGCGGGCGGGGGAGTGACCGTGGTGGCACCCAGGCGCTCCCGGGCGCTGCGCGCCACCGCGGCAGCGTCGACCTGGGCGCGATGCGCTGGGCCATCGGAAGGCAGGTGTATGTCGGCTTGACGCAGCACGGCCACGGGCGGGGTGATCAGCGCCTCGGTCGCCATCTCGGCCGCTGGCGCCTGAGGAACGGGTGGCACAGGAAAAGGCAGCGGTGGCGGTGGCGGCGCAGCAACAGGGCTGGACGCAAACGTTGCTGCGACCGTCGGCGGCGCCGTCCCGACACCCAGATCCAGCGATGGGAGGTTGCGCAGCGCCTCGGCAGGCGCGGGCCCCGTCCAGGGCGCGTCGTCTTCTTCGTCGTCGTGCAACCCAGCGGGTGCAGTGGGCGCATCGGGGATGGCGGCTGCAGGTCCTGCAGGCAGCATTGCCGTGTCGGTCGTGTCGAACACCCGGCTGCAGCGACCGCAACGCACCCAGCCGTCGGACGCACGCAACTGCTCGGGCGCCACGCGAAAGGTGGTGCCGCAGGAGGGACAACAGGCAGTGGTGCTCATGCGCGCCGATTGTAGGTCGGGGCTGCGGTGCCCCTCCCCTGGCTCACAGGCGCGCCGTCATCAGGATCCAGCCGTCCTCGCTGTCGCTCACTTCGAGGTTGGCGTAGGGCGCGTAGGCGAGCTTGAGTTCGTCGGCCTGGCGCTCCAGGATGCCGGCCAGCACCAGCGATCCGCCTGCTGCCACGCGCTCGCACAGCAGCGGTGCGAGCACCTTGAGGGGCGTCGCCAGGATGTTGGCCAGCACCGTGTCGTAGTGCCCTTGCACGGCGTCGGGCAAGCCCGCACGAAGCTGCACACGGTTGGCCTCGGCGTTCAGGCGAGTGGATTGCACCGCGGCTTCGTCGATATCGACCGCGTCGATGTCGAGCCCGCCGAACTTCGCCGCGCCGATGGCAAGGATGCCCGAACCGCAACCGTAGTCGAGCACGCGGCCGAGCGCGGCGCGCTGGCGCGTGGCGATCCAGCGCAGGCACATGCGGGTGGTCGGGTGGGTGCCGGTGCCGAAAGCCAGGCCCGGGTCGAGCCGGATGACTTCCCGCGCCTGGGCAGGCGGCTCGTGCCAGGTCGGCACGATCCAGAATTCAGGCGTGATCTCCACCGGTGCGAACTGCGACTGCGTCAGGCGCACCCAGTCCTGCTCGGGAACGTCGGCCACGCCAAGCAACTGGCAACCGTCGAAGAAGTCCTGTGCGTGGAGCACCTGAGCCGCCTCGCGCGCAAGCACCTCGGTCTGGAACAGCGCGATCACGCGCGACCGCTGCCAGCCCTCCTTGGGCGGCGGCATGCCGGGCTCGCCGAACAGCGCCTGCTCGGCATCGGTCTGCGCGTCGGCGTCCTCGACCGACACGCTCAGCGCGTCGAGCGCGTCGAGCGCGTCGCTGACGGTCTCGACCCGGTCTTCCGGCGCCATCAGACGAAGTTCAAACATGACAAATCCCTCTTCTCTTCACCAAGAACACCGAGGAACCGGCTCTGCCGGGCCTCCGGTGTTGCCCCCGGTAGGGGGAAGGCGCAGCGACACGAAGTGCGCGAAGCCTGGGGGCGAGTCACCGCTTATGCGCCGCCAGCCACTCTTCAAGGTAGTGGATGTTGGTCCCGCCGGCCATGAACTTGGCGTCGACCATCAGCTCGCGGTGCAGCGGGATGTTGGTCTGGATGCCTTCGATCACGGTCTCGTTCAAGGCGGTACGCATGCGCGCAAGTGCCTGGTCGCGGGTGTCGCCGTGCACGATGATCTTGCCGATCATCGAGTCGTAGTTCGGTGGCACGAAGTAGTTCGTGTAGACGTGCGAGTCGACGCGCACACCCGGGCCGCCCGGCGGATGCCACATCGTGATGCGGCCCGGCGACGGCGTGAACTTCCAGGCGTCTTCGGCGTTGATGCGGCATTCGATGGAATGCCCGCGCATCTCGATCTGGCGCTGCGTGAACGGCAGCTTCTCGCCGGCAGCCACCAGGATCTGCGTCTTGACGATATCGATGCCGGTGGTGAATTCCGTCACCGGATGCTCCACCTGCACGCGCGTGTTCATCTCGATGAAATAGAACTCGCCGTTTTCGTAGAGGAACTCGAAGGTACCGGCACCGCGGTAGCCGATCTTCTTGCAGGCCGCCACGCAACGCTCGCCGATCTTCTCGATCAACTTCCGTGCGATGCCCGGTGCCGGCGATTCCTCGATGACCTTCTGGTGGCGTCGCTGCATCGAGCAATCACGTTCGCCCAGGTAGACGGCGTTCTTGTGCTTGTCCGCCAGGATCTGGATCTCGATGTGCCGCGGGTTCTGGAGATACTTCTCCATGTAGACGGCCGCATTGTTGAAGGCTGCGCCGGCTTCCGCCTTGGTCATCTGGATCGCGTTGATCAGCGCTGCCTCGGTGTGGACCACGCGCATGCCGCGCCCGCCACCGCCGCCGGCGGCCTTGATGATCACCGGGTAGCCGATGGCCCGCGCAATGCGCTTGTTGGTCGGCGCGTCATCCGACAGCTCGCCTTCGGAACCGGGGACGCAGGGCACACCCGCCTTGATCATCGCCTGCTTGGCCGACACCTTGTCGCCCATGATGCGGATCGACTCGGGCGTCGGGCCGATGAACTGGAAGCCGCTTTGCTCCACGCGCTCGGCAAAATTCGCGTTCTCGCTGAGAAAGCCGTAGCCGGGGTGGATCGCCTCGGCGTCGGTCACTTCGGCCGCCGAGATGATGGCCGGCATGCTCAGGTAGCTCAATGCCGAGGGTGCCGGGCCGATGCACACGGCTTCCTGTGCGAGCTTGACGTACTTTGCTTCGCGGTCCGCCTCGGAATAGACCATCACGGCCTTGATGCCGAGTTCGCTGCAGGCTCGCTGGATTCTTAAGGCAATCTCACCGCGGTTGGCGATCAGGATCTTCTTGAACATGGTCACTCGATGATGAACAGCGATTGACCGTATTCGACCGCCTGTCCGTTCTCGCCGAGGATCTGGGTGATCGTGCCCGACTTGTCGGCTTCGATCTCGTTGAGGATCTTCATCGCTTCGATGATGCAGATGGTGTCGCCTTCCTTGACCTGGCTTCCCACTTCGACGAAAGCCGGAGCGCCCGGGCTCGACGAGCGGTAGAAAGTGCCAACCATGGGCGACTTCACGACATGGCCGGTGGCCGCGGGCGCAGCAGCCGGCGCAGGCGCCGCAGCAGCGACAGCCGCCGGTGCGGCCGCGGGGGCAGCAACGGCGCTTTGCACGTACTGCACGGGCGCAGCCTCACCCGCCTTGACGATGCGGACCTTGCCTTCGGCCTCCGTGATTTCGAGTTCGGAAATATTCGATTCGGACACCAGATCAATCAGTGTCTTGAGCTTGCGCAGATCCATGGGACTCCATCACCGGACATCGCCGGCCATTAGGACATAACTCGCTTGAAAAGCGGCTTATTGAGACGTTCGCACGGCTACCGCCGCGTCGTGGGGGCGGATTCTACCCGTGAACTTATGCACGCAACCATGCGTCCAGATCGGAGGGTTCGAGCTTGCCCATTTTACGCGCGGCCACCGTGCCATCGGCGGCAATGACCAAAGTGAAGGGAAGGCCACCAGTTGTATTGCCCAGTGCGCGAACCAGGTCGGTGCCCTGCAGGCCGGCCAGCCCGATCGGAAAGTCCACCGGCGTCCGAGCCAGGAATTTGCGTACGGCGCTCGGTTGATCAATGGCCAAACCCACCACTTGCCAGCCGTTAGGCGCATGTTCGCGATAGAAGCGATTGACCATTGGCAACTCTTCCACGCAGGGCGGACACCACGTCGCCCAGAAGTTGATCAGCACCGGCTTGCCCTTGAGCGTGGCGAAATCAAGTTCGCCCCCCTCGGGTCGGTCGAATCTGGAGGCCCAGACGCTGGCGTCCAGCCGCTCACCACGGGGTGTGGCGCTGTGCCGCCACCAGGCGCCACCCAGGCCCGCGGCGGCAGCAACCGCCGCAACGCCACCAAACAGCAGGCCACGCCGACCGGCCTGCGAGCGTGGGGAGGTCGATGACGTCGATGCCGGGGAACTCATACCGTGTCTTTCTCGATCAGGCGGCGCAACGCCGCCAGGTTGCCCCGCGGCACGCGGCCCTGGCCGTCGGGCTTCAATGCACCCCGCAGGTCGTCGAGGTCATACACGAGGAGGTGAACGCCGATCTCCTCGTTGAGCAGGCGGCTCATCGCATGCACGCTGAGCGCCTCGACCTGCTCGCCATGAAAGCCCGTGACCATGCGCGGCTCGTAGTCGACATGGTGGTCGATCAGCGCGATTTCCGCGGACTTGGAGTCGTCGCAGAACAGCTGGATATAGATGTCCGACAGCCGCGTGGCCGTGCCATGCCACACGGCGCCACCGATGTGCGGACGAAAAACCTCCATGCGCGTCATCCATTCGAGCGCGAGTTGCCGCAGGGCACGCAGCTCCGCAGGCTGGGTATCGGCGCAGAACAGCGCAATGTAGTCGCGCACTTCGGCCTCCACATCGTCGTTGTGGGGCAGCGCGGTGCGCGTCGACAGCCCCATCTCACGCAGCGCCCGGCGCTTGGCAGGGCCGTACTCCAGCCCCTCTTCGACCACGAGGCGGGCAGCAACGGCGGCGATTTCGCGCTTGGGCGTGTCCATCCGGACATTCTGCCCGCACTGCAGCATTCGCAGAAGCCCCCAGCCGGCACCGTCCCTAGAATCTGCAGATGCATATTCATATCCTCGGCATCTGCGGCACCTTCATGGGTGGCGTCGCCGCCCTCGCGCGCGAAGCGGGCCACCGCGTCACCGGGTGCGACGCCGGCGTCTACCCGCCGATGAGCGACCAGTTGCGCGCGCTCGGCATCGACCTGATCGAAGGCTTTTCGGCCGACCAGCTCGCCCTGAAACCCGACATGTTCGTGGTGGGCAACGTGGTTTCCCGGGCGCGCCTGCCCGACGGCACCCCCAAGTTCCCGCTGATGGAAGCCATCCTGGATGCCGGGGCGCCCTACACCAGTGGCCCGCAGTGGTTGGCCGAGCACGTGCTCCAGGGCCGGCATGTGCTGGCCGTGGCCGGCACGCACGGCAAGACCACGACCACCTCGATGCTGGCCTGGATCCTCGAACGCGCGGGCCTGGCCCCCGGCTTCCTGGTGGGCGGCGTGCCGCTGGACTTCGGCGTTTCGGCGCGGCTGGGCGCCCAAGGCACCTTTGTGATCGAGGCCGACGAATACGACACCGCCTTTTTCGACAAGCGCAGCAAGTTCGTCCACTACCGCCCGCGCACCGCCATCCTGAACAACCTCGAGTTCGACCACGCCGACATCTTCGACGACCTGGCAGCCATCGAGCGGCAGTTCCACCACCTCGTGCGCACGGTGCCCGCCACCGGCCGCGTCGTGGTCAACGCCACCGAGGCGAGCCTGCAGCGCGTGCTGGCGCAAGGCTGCTGGAGCGAGGTCTCGGATTTCGGCACCAGCGACAGCGACCGCGGCACGCTTGCCGAATGGCAACCGCGCGGCAGCCACGACGCATTCGACGTGCTGCGCCATGGGCAGCCCGTCGGGAAGGTCGCCTGGGGTCTCTCAGGGCTGCACAACCAGATGAACGCGCTGGCCGCCATTGCCGCGGCGGAGCATGTGGGCGTTGCACCCGCGCTCGCCGCGACGGCGCTGGGCAGCTTCCGCAACGTGCGCCGACGCATGGAACTGCGCGGCACGGTGGCGGTGGCCGGCGGCGAGGTCACGGTGTACGACGATTTCGCGCACCATCCGACCGCCATCCGCACCACGCTCGACGGCCTGCGCCGCAAGCTCGACACCGAGGGCCGCCGGAACGACCGCATTCTTGCCGTCTTCGAACCGCGCAGCAACACGATGAAACTGGGCGCCATGGCCGCCCAACTGCCCTGGAGCCTGGAGGCGGCCGACCTCGCTTTCTGCCATGCAGCCGGGCTCGACTGGGACACCGCTGCCGCGCTGGCGCCGATGGGCACGCGCGCCGTGGTGGTCGATGCCATCGCGCCGCTGGTGGCGAAGGTGGTAACCGCGGCACGCCCCGGCGACCACATCGTCTGCATGAGCAATGGCGGCTTCGGCGGCGTGCACGACAAGCTGTTGAAGGCGCTGTCGTCGCCCGCGCCACAGGCCGGGCTTTGACGGCACGGGACCGGCAAGCGATGCCGGTCGTCAGGGTGGCGACAACCAACGCCGGCTTTGCGTGGCACGCGCGATGTCTTCCTCGCGGAACGGGAAGTGCAGCCAGTCTTTTTTCGCATAGCGCGCCACTGGCGCGATGCCCTTGCCGTTGCTGACTGCGGTTTCACGCTCGCCATGCGCCAGCAGCGTGTGCGCCTGCACGCCGTGCAGGTCGAAATAGACGACCTGCAGATAGGTGTTGCCGTGCGATCGGTCGCCCATGGTGTAGTCGCCTTCATGGGCGCAGGCCACCGTGAAGTAGCCTTCGGCGTCGCAGCCACCCCACAGCGGCAGCTCACGGCCATTGCTGCGGACGAACCTGCGTTCGCCCAGCGGCGTGTCGAGCGCCCAGCCCTTGCGAGCCATGTCTTGCACCGCGCCGGCCAGCGCTTGCGCCACGCGTGGATCGCTGGTGTCGATGTCCGACGGCGTTGTGAGCGCGGCGGTTGCCGAAAAAGGCTGCATATCAAGGTTCTTTGCCGGAATCCTCAGCACACGGGCCCACAGGAAGTCCCATAGCAGCGCGCCACGGTCGACGGCATCGGCCCGGTTGGACCAGTGGCGCAGCACCTGGCAGGCCTGCCGCACGTCGACCGTGCGCGCCTTCGCGGCGGCATCCTCGGGCGGCAACTCGACCGTGCCGGAGGCGCAGGCGCGTTCAAGCACGGCAGTCTTGAAGTGGTCTGCGGTGTAGGAGCGGGCTTCCAGTGTCTGGTGCATCACGCGCCCGGCAAGCGCCCGCACCGACGTTTCGCCTGCAGCCGCAAGGCCTGCCGCGATCGCATGCCCTTGCCTGCCGCGCATGGACAGCGGCCGGCCCTCGCCCCCCAGGATCGATGCGAACCCCGTCAGTGGTTGCGCCGGGTTCGTGAGCCAGTAGCTGTCGTTCATGTTGGCCACATAGTCCTCGCGCAGCAGGTGGGGCATCTGTTCGGCGCCCAGCGTGCCGGGTTGCACTGCCGCTGGCGGGGACTGCCATTGGCACGCGGCCCGGCTGCCATCGAGCATCGGGGTTGCCGGATCGAGCGCAGCGAAGACCTTCGACAACGGGGTGGCGCACGCGGCACGCAGTGCGTCGGACACGCCGGGTACCGCACCGATATCGGCGTACCAGACCCGCCCGTCGCCACGCCCGATGGCTGCGGTGTTGACCCACGGCATCGCCATCTCTTCGCGTTGGATGCGCATGAATTCGTCGAGCGAGCGCGCCTGGTTCCAGCGAAAGAAGTTGCGGAAAATGCGGGGGTTGTCGGCGTTGACGTCGCGAATGGCCAGTGCCTTGCGGGCGCCCCAGCCCAGCGCGGCGTTGCGCGCACCCACGTCGACCACGGGTCCGAAGCGCGTGCGGTACAGCGTGCGGCGCACCAGGTCCAACGAGCCGTCGGCCCGGCGCACCGGCACGGTCAGCGGTTGGGCGCGCATGGCTTCGGAACGACCATCGACCAGGTAGCGTGTGGGGTCGGTCGGATCCAGCGTCAGGTCGAACAAGCCGAAGCGCCGCGCAGCGGATACGGTATGGCTCCAGGCCACGTCGTTGTTGAAGCCGATCATGATGAGGGGGATGCCCAGGAAAGACACCCCCGCCACGTCCAGCTTGCCGGGCAGCGTGAGATGCGCCTGGTAGAAACGATCGGGGCCACCCCAGTACCAATGCGGGTTGCCGAACAGCACGCTGCTGCCGCGCTCGCCGGTCGCTGCTTGGCCGAACGCAAGCACGTTGCTACCGATGCCAGACGCGTCACCCACAGGTATGTCAAGCCGTGAGGACAGCGAGAACTTGTCCGTCGGCGCAGGGGGCGCGACCGCGGCAGGCTTCGCATTCACGATTTCCGAGACGAAGTGTGTGTAACCGCCCGCCAGCCCGGCAGCCACCATGCGACGGTAGATGTCTTCGGGGCCGATGGTGCGCACCCACGACGCGCCCGCGCAGGCATGCGCAGCATCGGTTTGCTCGCCCGCCTGCAGTGCCCGCACATGGCGGTTGTAGCCCTCGGCATAACCGGCGATGAGTTCGTCGAGCTCGACCGGCTGCTCGCGCTTCAGGGCTTCGACGGCATCGTCGCCGGCAAAAGCACGAAAGAAGAAATCGAGGTCGATGTTGGCAGGCGTGCCGAAGGTGGAACGCGTCTGCGGCTTGGCCTCTGCCCCGAAGTACAGCGAGCGCTGCCCGCCGAAGGTGACGAAGGCGTCGGCCAGCGTGCACAGCGCGTCCTCGGCCTGCACCTGGCCCAAGCCGATGCCCAACCCGCGCCAGGTGGAGGCTCGGACATGGGGGATGCCGTCGGCGGTGCGGCGGATTTCGATCGACGCGTTGGGCAATTCAGGCCGGCCCCATGCAGGGGCGGTGCCGATGCATGCGCCCACAACAGCGATAACGGCGATGCGACGGCCCCACGCACGAGGTCGGGATCTGGGTCGGGGTCTAGGGGTTGATTTCACTTGTTCCTCAGGACACTTGCGAAGCAGCGGGGGCTTACGCGGCCTACGATTCGGGCGATCTCAGCGTTCGTTTTGTGCAAGCGCGCCACCATCGCCCTGCCATCCACCGCCAAGCGCGCGGTACAACGCAACGCGCGCCTGCAACCGGGCCAGCCGCAGTTGAACGCCCAGGTCCTGCGCTGCATACAGCTCGCGCTGCGCGTCGAGCAGCACCAGCAGCGTCTCGGCGCCCGCGAGGTATCGCATTTCCGAAAGCTGCGCTGCACGACGTGCCTGCAACAGTTCGTCGGCCTGCGCCGATGCCTGCGCATCGGCTCCCGCGATCGCCTGGAGCGCCGTTTCGGCGTCCGCAAAGGCGCCGATGATTGCGGCACGATAGGCTGCACCCAACTCCTCGCGCCGCGCTTGGGCCAAGTCGCGCTCGCCCGCGAGCCGCCCACCGTCGAAAAGGGGCGCCGCCAAGCCGGCAGCCAGGCTGTAGATGGGGTTGTCGAACAGCCCGCCAGGCGCCTGACCCTGCATGCCAAGGGATGCGCTCAAGGTGATGCGCGGGAGCATCGCGGCACGTGCCGCCTGCACGTTCGCATCGGCAGCCGCCAGCCGCGCCTCGGCCTGCGCGAGATCGGGACGACGCACCAGCAATTGCGATGGCACCCCTGCCGCGACAGCGGGAATCCGCAGCGCCTCGAGCCGCCCTCGCTCCACCGCTTCCCTCAGCACCAGCTCCGATGCGGTCAAGCCAAGCAACAGGGCCAGCGCAGTCTGGGCGTGGCGCACCTGCTGCTGCAGGTAAGCACGTTCGCGCGCTCGCGCTGCCACCAGGCCACGCTGCTGGGCCAGTTCCAGCGGTGCGGCTGCACCGGCGCGCTCGCGCGACTCCACCAGCCGCAAGACCCGCTGCGCATTCTCGAGGCTACTGCCTGCGAGCGCCACGCGTTCGCGCAGGCCCAGCAGCTGCAGCCAAGACGACGCGACCTCGGCGGTCACGCTCAGTTGCAACGCATCGCGTTCGAAGACGCTGGCACGCAGGCCCTGCCGCGCCTCCCGGTGCAGTGCATCCTGGCGCCCCCATAGATCGAGCTCGTAGCGCGCCGCGAAGCCAATCGCCTGTTCATTGCCATCGACCTGCGCCTGCCCGCCCATGCGGGCCTGGCGGCTTGCATCGACCTGGCCTGTCAGTTCGGGCAGCCGCTGTGCACCCGCGATGCGCGCCTGTGCCCTTGCAGCGCCAACACGGGCCAGCGCCATCGCCAGGTCCTGGTTACCCATCAGCGCCTGCGCGATCACCGTGTCGAGCTCGGCGCTGCCCAGGTGGCTCCACCAGTGCGCATCGACCGCCGCAGCGTGCGCATCAGGCTGCGCGCCTTCCCAGGAGGGGGGCACGTCCACCGCGTGCGGCTGCAGATCGGCGGGCGCGACAGCACATCCGGCAAGCCACAGGGCACCAACCCAGGGCAGGGGCGACAGGCGCTGGCGCCAACCCATTTGATTTTTCAGCATGCTTGCCATGGTTGCGACTACTGCGAGGCCAGTGCCACGACCGGATCGAGGCGCGCCGCGTTCCTCGCAGGCATGAAGCCGAAGATCAGGCCCGTCAACACGGCGCAGCCGAACGCACCGAGGCTGGCCAGGAGGGAGAAGACCACCGGCACGCCCGCCAGCATCAGCACGGCAACGATCGCAAGCCCCACGATCACACCCAAGGTGCCGCCCGCCGAAGTCACGAGCACTGCCTCGGTCATGAACTGCCGCAAGATGTCGGTCTGGCGCGCACCGGTTGCCATGCGGATGCCGACCTCGCGGGTGCGCTCCCGCACCGTCATCAGCATGACATTCATCACGCCGATGCCGCCCACGACCAGCGAGATCGTGGCGATCAAGCCCAGCATCATCGTCATCGCCCGCGCGGTCTCCGTCTGCATGCGAATGGCCTCGACGCGATTCCAGACATGCACATCACGCACCCTGCGCTTGTGCGCCAACCGGTCCTCAATGGCATCCGCCGTGGCCGTGGCCTGTTGCATGTCGCGCACCTGCACGGCGATCCAGGTTGGGTTGCGGTGGCCGAAGATGCGTGCCGCGGCCGCCGAGAACGGGACGACCACGCGGTCGTCCTGATCTTCACCGTCCGTTGTTCCTTTGGCCGCGAGCACGCCGATCACCTGGAACGGCACCTTGTCGATCAGGATCTCCTGCCCGACCGGATCGCTGCCATCGGCGAACAGGGTCTTGCGAACGGTTTGCCCTATGACGGTCACCTTGGCCGCACGCTCCTCGTCCACTGCGTCGAACATCGTGCCCTCGGTGACGCGCCATCCCAGCACGTGGTTGAAGCCGACCGTGGTGCCGCCCCCCTCCGAGCCATGATCGACGTTGCCGCGCCGTACCACCACGCGCTCCTCGATGTAGGGCGTTGCGGCTTCGACATTCGGCAGGCTACGCACGGTGTCCACGTCGTCGAGGGTGAGTGGAGCGCTCGGCGCACGCGCGCTGCTCTCACGGGCGGAGATGAACATGGTGCGAACACCGAAGGTCTCGAATTGAGCAAGCACCTGCTTTTGCGAGCCACCGCCTACGGCCAGCATCGCAATGACCGACGCGACGCCAATGACGATGCCCAGCAGTGTCAGCCCGGTACGGAAGCGATTGCTCCACATCACGCGCCAAGCGGCACGCGCCGCCTCATTCAGATCGGCGGATATCGATGCCTGCCCGTGGCCAAGTGCGCACCCGCCATCGTGCGACTGGGCGGTCCCTGCGGCGGCATGCGCATCGCCGGAGTCGGCAACGATCTGCCCATCGCGAATCTCTACGATACGGTTCGCCTGCGCGGCAATCTGCCGGTCGTGCGTGATCAGGATCACCGTATGGCCGGCATCGGCGAGTTCGTGCAGCAGCTTCATGACCTCTGCGCCACTCTCGCTGTCGAGCGCGCCGGTGGGCTCGTCGGCCAGGATGATGCGTCCGCCGTTCATGAGCGCGCGTGCGATGGCCACGCGCTGCTGCTGCCCACCCGACAGCTGGTGTGGCCGGTGGTCGAGCCGCGCGCCCATGGCCAGCCGCTCAAGCAGCGCGGTGGCACGTGCCCTGCGCTCGGCTTCGGGCATGCCGGCATAGAGCGCGGGGATCTCGACGTTCTCCCGCGCCGATTCGGTCTGCACAAGGTGATAGCCCTGGAACACGAACCCAAATGCCTCGCGGCGCAGACGGGCGAGCGCGTCGGCATCGAAACCGGAGACATCCTTCCCCTCGAACAGGTAGCGTCCGCTGCTCGGTCGGTCGAGGCACCCGAGAATGTTCATGAGCGTGGACTTGCCGGAACCCGATGCGCCCACGATGGCAACAAACTCCCCTGCACGGATCTTCAACGAAATGCCGCGAAGCACCTGCGTGGGCGATGGATCGTCACCCGTTCGCTGTGGCTGACCGTACGACCTGCGGATGTCCTGCAGCTCGATCAGTGACATCGCTTGGCTTGCCATCGCGCTCATGGGTTCGCGGTCTTGCCATCGGCTACGCCGGTCACGATACGGTCGCCCACCTGGATGCCGTCGAGCGCCTGCGCGGCGACGCGGTTGCGCACGCCGACACGGACTTGCCGCGGCTGGACACTGCCGTCGGCGTGCAACACCTGCACCGTGAAACGGTCCGTACCTGGCACGGGCGCCAGCGCGGCTGCGGGCACGACCACCGCATCGGCGGCGGCCAACTCCACGAACGTCACCTGGGCGGTCATCTGCGGCATGAGTTCGCCGTCTGCGTTGGCTATGTCAAACAACGCGGTGTAGACCACCACCTTGCTGGGCGCGGCGGGTGCGGCGGTGTTGCTGTCGCTGCCGCCAGCCTTGGTACCCGGCAGGGGTGGTGCGGGCAGCACTTGACGCACCTTGCCATGCCAGCGGCGCTGGCTGTTGCCCAGCGTGGTGAAGTAAACCGGCATTCCCGCCTTGACACGCCCCACGTCGGCTTCCGATACCTCGGACCACACGGTCATCGAAGACAGGTCGGCGATACGCAGCACATCGGGCGTCTGGTAGGTGGCATTGAGTGTTTGCCCCTCACGCGCAGCGACGGAGACTACCGTACCGGCCATCGGGGCATAGATTCGCGTGTAACCGAGGCGCGCCTCGTCGGCCTTGAGGGTCGCTTGCGTCTGCGCCATCTGGGCCTGAAGGTTGTCGATGCGCGCGGCGGCCGAAGCGAGAGCAGCCTCTGCGCTCTGCACGTCCTCCTCCCGTGTGGCACCGTCGGCAGCCATCTGGCGCTGGCGCGCCTGCTGCTGGCCAGCCAGGCGATGCTGGGCGCGCTGGTCGGCGAGTTGGGCACGAAGTCCTGCCAGCGAGGCGCGGCCGGCATCGACCGTGGCACGTTGCAAGCTGGGATCGATCTCGACCAGCAATTGCCCCTGCGCGATGACGTCGCCCGGCTGTACGTGAAGCCGCAGGATCTGCCCCGAGACCTGGGCACCGACATCCACATAGCGCCGCGGCTGCAATGTGCCGAACGCAGTAACGCTCGATTCGATGGACGCACGCCACGCCGCAGTCGACTCGATCTCGCCCGCTGGACGACGTGTCCAGAGATAAGTGGTCGCGGCCAAAATCAGAAGTAAGCCGGGCAGCAAGTAAACGATTCTTCGCATTTCGATGGGTCAATGGCTCATGGGCACGGCGCCGCGCAGCGCCGGCCTGTCAATCTATATCTGGACGGCCTGGGATTCACCATGCACCGCATGGCGCGTGCGGTACGTCGCGGCAAGCAGGGCATTGCCGATCTCGCCCGTGCGCACCGAAGTCACCGACAGCAACGTGTCGCTGATGCCGTGGCTGTCCTCGCAGGCACCTTGCAGGAAGACACCCGGATGGAAGTCCGGAGTGGTCTTGAGGCGGTAGTAGCGGTCTACCGCCAAATCGCCGAGGTAGGCTTCCAGTGGGCGCAGCAGCTCCCTGTGCTGCTCGCGCGCATACCCCGTGGCCAAAACGACTGCGTCGTACCGTGCAGTGCTTTCCTTTCCCACATCCCGGTCGCGCAGCGTCAGGTAGATGCCGTCCGCGGCAGCGCGCACCATACTCACATCGTGCTGGCACAGCATGCGAAGACGGTTGCCGCGCGCGACCTTCTGGTCGTAGAAGGTCTTGAATATCTGCTGAATCAGGTCGAGGTCGGCCACCGCATAGTTGGTCTGGGACACCTCGTCGAGCAACGCGGCACGCTCGTCGCTCGGGCGGCTGAACACGTAGTCGGTGAAGTCCACATTGAAGACTTCATTGACGAAGGGGCTGTCGTCGGCCGGACGGATCGAGCGGGCACGCATGATCAGGTCGACCTGCGGCGCATTCGGCCGCGCCTGCAGGTCCATGAATATCTCGGCCGCGCTCTGGCCGGCGCCGATGATCGCGACGCGCTGAGCCTGATCGTGGCGCGCGATGTCCTTGAGGTAGCTGTTGGAGTGGAAGACGCGCGCGTCGGCGCGCAGGGCGCGAAAGCCGTCGGGGATATTGGGCGTGCCGCCGATGCTCACCACGAGATTGCGCGCGAGCCGCTCCTGCACGTGGCCGTCTGCACGGCGCGAACGCACGCGCAGCAGCGAGACTTCGCCACCTTGCTTTTCGGGCAGCACCTCGAACACCTCTTCGCCGTAAGCGCACGATTCCTCGAACTGGCGCGCAGCCCAGCCCAGATAGTCGTTGAACTCGTGGCGGCTGGGATAGAAGCTCTTGAGGTTGATGAAGTCCGGCAGCCTGCCGTTTTCGTGCAGGTAGTTGATGAAGGTGAAGCGGCTGGTGGGGTTGCGCAGCGTCGCCAGGTCCTTGAGGAACGAGATCTGCATGTGCGCCTGCTCGATCAGCATGTGGGGATGCCAGGCAAAGCTGGGCTGCCGCTCGACAAAGAGCGCGTCCAGCGCCTTGCCGCCATGTCGCTTTTCCTCGAGCGCGATGGCCAGGGCGATGTTCGACGGGCCGAACCCGACGCCGATCAGGTCATGAATGTGTTGCATGGATCTTCAACTCCTGTGGTGATGGCGGGCGTCCCCCGGTGGCGGCGGATCGCCATTCCTGCGTTCCTCTTTCAATCTCGGTGAGCCTCTGCACGCTCAGGCCGCAAGGCTTTCCAGGTGCGCGCGGCCCTTGTCCTGGACGACCTGCCCCGCGCGCATGGTGACGATGCGGTCGGCCAGGTGGAAGTAGCGGTCGTCGTGCGAGATCACGACCAGCAGGTGCCCCTTGGCGCGCAGTTCCGGCAGCAGTTCGGTGTAGAAAAGATGGCGGAAGGTCGGATCCTGGTCGGCGGCCCATTCGTCGAACACCAGCACCGGCCGGCCTTCGAGGTAGGCATGCACCAGCGCCAGGCGCTTGCGCTGGCCCGTCGAAAGGTCGAGCGTGCTGAAGGAACCGTCCTTCACGCTGACCTTGTGTGCGATCTCCAAGCGCTGCAGATAGGGCTGCGCGGCCTGCGGCAGCGACGCCGTGGCACCCGCCTTGCCGTCCTTGCCCTGGCCCACGAGGTCCTCGAACAGATAGAAGTCGGAGAACACCGTGGTGAACAACTGCCGGTAGTCGTCGCGGGTCTCGGGCGTCACGACGGCGCCGTCGCGCAGTATTTCGCCGTCTTGCGGTGCATACAGGCCGAGCAGCAGCTTGATGAGCGTGGTCTTGCCCGAGCCGTTGTCGCCCACCACGAAAACCGTCTCGCCGCAGCGCAGGTCCAGGTCGATCGGCCCTAGCACGAAAGGCTTGCCACCATCGGCCGACTCGAAGGCATAGCGCACGCCGCGCATGACGATGCCCCGCTCCAGGGCCACCGGCGCCGCATTCTGCGATGCCAGGTGCAGATGAGGCTCGGGCGTAGCAAAACGCGCCGACAGATCGGCGATGCGCTGGAACGCGACCTTGGCGCGCCCGACGTTCGGCAGCGTGCCTGCGATCTGATCCATCGGCCCCTTCAGGAACAGCAGCACCAGCACGAAGCCGCTGAGCACCGCGGATTCGGTGGTGCGAAAGGCCGCCCAGCCGAGGATCAGCGCGATCAGCAGGAAGAAGAGTGCCGAACTGAAGGCGGCGGCGACCACATAGGTATTGATGGCGCGGCTGTTCACCACGCGGATGCGATCGACGATGCGCTCGATCTGGTCGCCGAACATGCGGGTGCGGCGTTCGCGGTGCATGCGCAGTTCCTTGGCGCCCTCGCTAATCGCGCGGTACGCCTTGTGCAACTGGTCTTCCTGCTCGCGCGCCTTCCAGAAGCCGGCTTCCGCGCGGGTCTGGGTCAGGGACTGGATCGTGATGCCGATGACGAGCGCCACCAGGAGCAGGCCGAAGAGAGGCAGCGACAGCCAGGCCAGGTAGCCGAGACAACCCATCGCCACGGCCACCGAGATGAGCGTGGACGACAGCACGAAGGCCGCGTCGCTGATCATGTCCACGTCTTGCGACAGCACGGGCATGAGGCGGTGGGTGCGGTAGCGCTCCAGCGCGTCGATGGGGGCCGAGAGAATCTTCTGCGCCAGGCTCTTGCGCACCTGGGCCACCAGCCGCTGGCCGACGAAATTGGTCGAGACGTCCGAAGCCACGCGCCCCAGCAGCGCAATCAGGCTCAGCGCGATGAAGGTCAGCAGCAGTCCGCCGGCCATGCCGCCATCCTGGTTGAGCACCTCGTTGATCGTGCGCAGCAACGCCACCGTCGCGCCGCCCGCGCCGATGCCGGTGATGGCCGACAGCACGATCCACGGCGTGAATGGTTTCAGGAGGCGCGCAACTTCCGCGGCGTTGCTACTGTTGGATGTCATTTCTCAAAGCTCTTTCCGCCCCGCAGGGCGACTTGCAGCCGGCTGCGTGCAACCGCCGCCGGACCGAAATGGCCGGAGGAAGCCGCAGCGCAGACAATCCTCCCGGTCGGCACGACGCCGCCTCCCCTATAGACGCTTGTGGCCGGCCGATGTTCATGGCGCGATCCAGAAAGCGCCCACCGGTCGATGAACAAGTGCCGCGCCAGCGCGTCTGTACAGGGTGCACGCTGCGCCTCTTCACCCCCTCTTTTTTCGCCTCGCCGACTGCCGGCGTGCCGGCCGATGATTGCGTTGCTGGCCCCTCTCTTCGCGGGTGCGCTCGCGCCGCTGGGGGAAAGACTCCAGTGCGCCGACGCGCCGCCGCCGGGCGCGGTGCGCGTGGCGGACCTGGTAGCGTCGCCAGCGCTGCTGCGCGAGGTGCTCGACCGCCATGCGCGGTACAGAGGGGTCGCCGGCAACGACCTTCGCGCGGTGGCCTCGGCGTGGGTGCTCGACTACGCCGAGGTGCTGCTGCCGCCGGTGGTCGCAGCAGCCAGCGCTCTGCACCACGTCTTTCCGGTGTCAGCGGACAGCATCTGGCTGCAGACGGACCGCGGCGGCAACCCGGTGTGCTTCCATATCCGGCAGACAGGCGTGGCGCGGCCCGGCGCCGACACGGCCGAGCGCTATGCGCCGTTGCTGGAAGGCCATCTGGCGCCACTCTTCCAGGCGCTGGTGCGGTTGACGCGGGTGGCGCCGAAAATCCTGTGGGGCAACACCTCGCGCAACCTCGAACCGATCCTCGACCAGGTGCTGGCCGCCACCGGCGGCGCGGCGCCGATCACAGAGGACAAGGCGCATCTGCTGGGCGAACCCGCCTGGCCGACATGCGACGGCCAGGCACTGCGCGACAACCCGCTCTTCGGGCGCCAGCGCGAGGTGCGGGAGATCTTCGAGGAAAAGCCCGTGTCGTTCAGGCTGCATCGCCAGTGCTGCCTCTATTACCTGCTGCCGCACGAAACCCATTGCAATGCCTGCCCTCTCTCGCCCGCCCACCGCAAGGGCGAGGAGGAAAGCGAACTCGAACAGCCTTCGGCCTGAGCGGTACTCCACCCGGTTCGGTGAACGCGGCGTGAACAGATTGCGCGCAATTTCGTCTTTTCCTCTAGGCACGCACGGCGCCCGGTCGTACCTGCCCGTCGCATTCATCCTCTCTTCACTGCACACCATGTCCAAGGCAAAGCTCGTCTACATCCTGTCCTTGAGAAATGCCGCCGCCGACAGGGCCGGCCAGAACGTCGACTACAAGGGCGAGCCGCGCTACATGAAATCGCCGCTCGAGTACCTGGCCCAAGCGCTGGACACCACGCCGCTGGGCGATCTCTATTCGCTCGAAGGCGTGATCTACGACGACGACGCCCAGTCGCCGCGCGACCAGGCCGCGCTGGCGGACTACGGCTTCGCATGGCATCCCGAGCGCAAATGGATCTTTCCGGCCGAACTGCGCGCGCAGGGCCGCCTTGTGCGCGACATGCTGCATCCCGTGCCCTCGGCCTACCGGCGGCTGCCGCTCGGCGCGCCCGCACGCGCGCCCGGAAAGAGCGCCTTCGAGCGTGCGCTGCTCGACAAGCTGCTGACGCTGCAGGCCGATCTGGTGTTGCTCGACGGCCTCCTGGTCATCCTGGACGAACTCGTGCGGCCTGGTGCGCGTTTCGAACGGCGCATGGTCAACATCCATCCCGGCATCACGCGCACCGAATCCCCCTACGAACGCCGCGGCGCCTGCGCCACGCTCGACGCGCTGTACGGCGTGCAAGGCAAGAAGGTGGTGGACTGGTCAACGATGGAAAAGGCCGATGTGCCCGTCGTCAGGAAGACCGGCGCGTCGCTGCATTACGTGGACAACGGCATCGATTCGGGCGAAGTCATCTTCGACGCGCTCAAAACCGACATTGCACCCGACGACACCATCCTCGAGCTGCGCTGGAACAACTTCAACCGCAGCCTCTTTCCGGCGCTTCATCAAGGACTCACCCTACTCGCCCCTCACGTTCGACGCGGCGCAGCGAATTGAGGCCGCTTTTTCGGCCCGACTCAAGCATCGCCGTCGCGCCGAGCCACAAGCACGTAATCGTCGACCTCGAGCAACAAAATTTTCTTACGTGTTGCGACAAGAAAATATAAATGAGAACACTTCTCATTAAAATCCAGCCATTTCATTGTTTTTCTATACCTAGCGAGTACATCCATGCGTCCTCTTCCCTTGCCTCGCCAACGTCTGCTAAGTGGCTCACTCGCAGCGGCTTTTGGAGCCGCCTTGACCCTCTGCACGTCTGCAGCTTCGGCGCAGACACAGGCGCCCGCCGAGCCCGCACCGCCAGTGCCGACATCGGACAACACGCTGCGGGAGGTGCGGGTCACGGCCGAGGGAGAAGACCCGATCGGCCCGGTGACCGGCTACGCCGCCAAGCGGAGCCTGACCGGAACCAAGACCGACACACCCATCATCGAGATTCCTCAGTCGATTTCCGTCATCGGCCGCGAGGAAATGGATGCACGGGGCGCGCAGAACACCATGGAGGTGGTTCGCTACACCCCGGGCGTCGTGACCAGCGTCTACGGCATCGACAACCGGGGTTGGGAAGACATCACCATCCGGGGGTTTTCCGGGCTTCTCAGCATCTACCAGAACGGTTTGGCGCAGACGCCGTTCAACGTCACCAACTACATGAGCGACCCCTACATGTTCGAGCGGGTCGAGGTGCTGCGCGGTCCCTCATCGATGATCTTCGGCCAGGGCGATGCGGGCGGAATCACCAACCGGGTCACCAAGCTGGCATCGGGCGAACGCACCCGCGAGATCGAACTGCAGTACGGCAGCTTCCAACGCAAGCAGTTGGCCTTCGACGTCGGCGACAGCTTCGGGGAAAACTCCGACCTGAGCTTTCGACTGATCGGCGTGGGCCTCGACAGCAACGACCAGGATCGCTATCCCGACGGCCACAAGCTCAATCGCACGCGCACCGTGTTGGCACCTTCGCTACGCTGGGAGCCCAGTGCAAAGACATCCTTTACGCTGTATGGCGAGTACATCAAGAACAGTGCGGCCGAAGACGCCTATTTTGTCTCCGATGCTCAGCGCCAACCCACAGGGGTGAAGCCTGGCGACTACAGCTTCAGCGGCATCAAGCAGGACCAAAAGAGCATCGGCTATCGCTTCCAGCATGAATTCGCCGATGGCTGGACGGTGCGCCAAAACTATCGCTTCTCGAAACTGAGAATGGCCCGCCGCGTGGTCTGGGTCGACGGCGTCGAAGAAGACGGACGCACGCTCGACCGGACCGCCCGCACCTGGAATGATCCGATGTCGCAGTCGGTCATGGACACCAGCGTGGAAGGCAAGTTCAAGACCGGCACGGTGCAGCACACGCTGCTGGCGGGCGTCGACTGGAACCAGCAGAAGGGTTCGACGAACCAGTACAGCGACGCCGCGCCCACACTGGATCTCTACACGCCGATCTACGGCCAGTACATCCCGACTCCCACCACACCGCTCAACATCTACCGGCAGGACACGCGGCAGATTGGCTACTACTTGCAAGATCAGATCAAGTTCGACGACCACTGGGTGCTCACGGTCGGTGGCCGTCAGGACCATGTCCGCCAGATCACGGACGACACGCTGAACAACGCGTACACGGTACAGCGCGACAACGCGTTCAGTGGCCGCGCCGGCCTTACCTACCTCTTCAGCAATGGCGTCGCGCCTTACCTCAGCTACGCCGAATCGTTCCAGCCCAGTTCCGGCCTCGACGCAAACAGCGACCCTTTCAAGCCCACCCGCGGCAAGCAGGTGGAGTTGGGCGTCAAGTACCAGCCCACGGGCAGCAAGATGCTGATGACCGCCGCGCTGTTCGACCTTCGCAAATCCAACGTGGTCTCCTACGACCCGACTACTTACGAAGGCCGGCAGATCGGCAAGGTGCGCTCGCGCGGCCTCGAGTTGGAGGTCAAGGGCGAACTGCTTCCGGGCCTGAACATCGCGGCCGCGTACACCCAGATGAACACCACGGTCACGAACAGTTCGGACCCCGAGGAAATCGGGCAACGCCTCCCCTTGATTCCCAAGCAGCTCGCCTCGGTCTGGCTGGACTACACGATGGGCAACGGCGTCGGGTTCGGCAGCGGCATCCGTCACCAAGGAAACACCGCCGGCGACGAGCACAACACTTTCTTCACGCCGGGCTTCACTGTCCTGGACGCGGCCATTCACTACGAGCAGGGTCCGTGGCGCTTCGCGCTCAACGTGTCCAACCTCACCAATAAGAAGTACATCGCGGGTTGCTACGTGGACACCTGCTACAACGGCATTTGGCGCTCGGCGACGCTGACGGCGCGTTACAAGTTTTGATCACGTCGGCACGTGCCAGTGCGCGTTGAATCACCTTCGAGCCCTGGCATTCTTTGAGGGCGGTCCCACGGGCCGCGCCTTGCAGCGCGCTCATGCTGTCTCGAGCGAATCCGCCGCGCACTGCGCGGCTGCGGCCGCATCCGCCGACACCATCGCAAACTGCACGTCCGCAAGCAATGCTTCGTGCCGGACGATCCCCTGGTGATCCGAATCGATCTCGAAACTCGCCCGCGGCTTCACGGCCAAGTCCTGCAGCAGCATTGCCTTCTCTTGCGCAGTCCTGCGTCGGCTCCACCAGACATGAGGCAACACCGCCAACCGCGGCAGCGGCGGCATGGCTGCGATGGCCGTATTGAACCGGCGCGCCGCCGCCACCTTCGCGACGATGTCGATCGAACCCATGTCGATGCCGAGCTCCGCAAGAATCTCGCCCACCGCGCGGTTCACCGCGTCTTCGGGTGCATCGCGGATCGACTCGAAACGATCGAGCACGGAACCGACCCGTACATCGCCGGCACCCTCGCTGGCCACGTCGGCGACGAACTGCCGCAGGTCGTCGTACCAGCTGCCTGCATCGAACTCGTCGTCCATCACGAAGCTGTCGACCAGTCCGACGAACGCCACCTGCACGCCCGACCTCTCGAGCACGCTGGCCGTGTGCATCGCCATCACAGTGCCCAGCGACCAACCGAGCAGGGCCACGGGACCATGGGGCTGGGCTGCGCGAACCATGCCGGCAAAGCGCTCGGCCATCTGTTCGACGGAGTCGAGGCGGTCCGTGTCGACGTAGCTCAGGCCATAGACCGCACGCGCGTCTTCGAGACGGCGCGCCAGAGCCTGGTAGTCGAGCGCGTTGCGCAGTCCCGGTGCGATGCAGAACAGCGGGATGCCGCATGCGGATGCGCGGTTGTCGCTCAGGCGCTGCAGCGCCGAGGTCGACGGGGCGAGCGGCGCGGCCGTGCCCGCCATCAGTTTGGCAATGGTTTGCTTTTGGAGCAGGTCCTGAAGCGACAGCTGCAGCCGCGGCTCCGGCATGCGCTGGATGCGGGCGAGCAGCCTGAGCGCCATCAGCGAATCGCCGCCGAGCTCGAAGAAGTTGTCGTTACGCCCCACGCGCTCCACGCCCAGCACCTGCGCCCACACCGCCGCCAGCGCCTGCTCCACCT
>NZ_JAUSRO010000009.1 GCF_030811835.1 Variovorax ginsengisoli
GGTGAAGGTGTCGGATCCGCGCATGCCGCATTGTCCTGCGGACACACCCTCTGGGACCGAGTTCGGCTTTCCAGGGCGAGGTATTTCAGCAGCCTATTTCAGCAGCCTGCTAAGGCGATTCTGAGAGGTCGATTTTGACTTCGTTGTCACGGGCGGTGAGCAATCGATTTTTCAACTGAATCGGCCAGGACCAGACATTCAACACGGAGGTCCGACGGGGCCATGAAGACCATTGCGATAGCTGCCATTGACGGATACCAACGTCTCATTTCATACAAGGGCTTCGACGATGCCTGCCGCGCAAAGAATGCCGCGACTCATCGAGCAGCCAAAGGCAGTTGCTTTACTTCTTCGCCAACGCTAAAAGCCATCAGGTCCTGGCCGACGACGAGCGGCCCACTGTACGTCTTGCGCGTCTGCTCGATCAGCGCATCCACAGTAGGACGAGGGAACTTGGTGTCGGACAGGAAAACCAGGTGGCTGTAGACCGCCAGCTTGGGCTTCGCTCCGGTGAAGACCTCACCCGCGTCGGCTGGTGTGACGTGGTGGGCCACAATGGCCTGGAAGCCTGGGTTTGCAGCGAGGGCTTCCTCGTTGACCATACACACCTCGTGAATCAGCAGATCCACGCCAGTGGCGAACTTCACGAGATTGTCGCTGCGGCGCGTGTCGCCTGAGATCAGGACGGAGTGGCCTTTGTAGTCGACTCGGTAGCCATAGGCCGGCTTGATCTTGTCTCCATGGTCAACCTCGAAGGCCGTGACCTTAACTCCGCCATGCTCGAATACCGCGACGCCGTTGCCGCTGAACTCGCGGGCATCGATACGCGCAGCGTCCGCCGAGAGATGTTCGTCGGCGACCCGAGTGGTCACGTCGCTGGCGTAGGCGGCCTCCAAGCCCCGGGCCAGCGGCAGCACGCCGCTCGGGCCGATCAGCTTCAGAGGCTGCTTGCGCCGCCCATAGGGTGTGTCTATCCAACCGGTGAGCCAGATGTCTGGCAGGCCAACGGTATGGTCTGAGTGGTAGTGAGTGATGAAGACCGCATCGAGCTTGCCAACGGGTATACCGGCCTGCCACAGGCGGATCGCCGAGCCGCGACCGGCGTCAAACAGCAGGTTCTGCCCACCGGCGGTGACCAGCGTGCTCATGGAAAAGCGCTCGGGGCTGGGGTTGGGCGAGCCGGTGCCGAGCAGGGTGACTTTTATCTCTCCATCGTCGGCGTAAGTCCAACCGGTGAAAAACAAAGCCAAGGCAACCAGAAGAGCGCGAAAGAAAGGGTTCATGGAGAACATCTTGATGTGCGAATGGAGAGATGAATTCGGTGCTGCGGTACCGACGTCCGGGCGGCGACAGACAGGCGCTCAGGTGCCGTGCTTCCGTCTTAAATGTAAAACACATAGTTATTTTATGTAACTACTTTTGATGAAGACACGAGCGTTTTCACTGATGACGCCAACTTGTCAGTGAAGTTTGTTGACAAGCTGCGAACGCAACTTCAACCCCTGCCCGCCGTCAGAGAATCACCCCACAACCAACCCCTGCTGTAAACGACAGTTGAGGGTCCGCTCCGGAGAAAGTTGTACAGCTGGTATGGCCGCCCAAAGCGGCTGTAGCAATCTCTCGTAAGCAGACTTTCACGTCCACGATTTTCGATATGCCCTAGTGATTAGTCCTCTTGCTGAGGCGGTTCACAAACAGCCTCTCGATTGCTCGTTTGGGACACATCGCGAGTCCTGGCTGAGTGACGACGCGCCCTCGCCTAAAAAACTTGCGACACATTTCCTATAATTCCGCTGCTCGTCGCTACGCTCCCCGATTCAGCCGCCGCCACATCGCAGCTTTTGCCCGACGCGCTTGGTCCATCTTCTGGCCGAGGCAAACACTGTGGTCGCGCGCTATTACTCCGAACTCGTCAGCTTCTTCAGCCGCTCGCTCAACGATCGCGACGCGGCTCGCGACCTCGTTCAGGAAGCCTATGCACGGGTGCTCGCGCTGCACCTGCGCGGCACCGAACTGCTTGACCCCCGCGCGTTGCTCTACCGCACCGGCAAGAACCTCGCGATCAGTGGGTTCCGGCACCGTGAAGCAGAAGCCCGCATGCTGCGAACGCTGGCGTTGGTGCGCGACGATTCGACACCCTCGGTCGAGCAACACGTGGATGCACGCCTGCGGCTCGAACGCCTGCTGGCGCGCCTCGGCGCCATGCCACGCAAGCGGCGCGAGGCTTTCATCCTGGTGCGCATCTACGGCCATAGCTACGCCGAGGCAGCGGTGCACATGGGCGTCAGCACCGATGCCATCGACCGCCACGTCGTGCGCGCCGTGATGGACTGCGCGCGGTTCAGGGGCTGAGCACATGCCGCCGAACCCGCACACAGCCCACGGCCCACCGTCGCAGAAGATGATCGCCCTCGCGCTGTCGCTGATTGGTCGTCAGCACCATGGCGAGCCGCACGACGCGTTGGCAGCACGCGACGAGTTCGCGCGCTGGCGACAGAGCGATGCGCGCCATGAAAGCGCCGCGCGCACCGCACTCGACTATTGGCGCGCAACGGCTGCGGAAGAACTCCAAGGCCGCATCGACATACCCGAGCGCGGCGTGACATCAGCGGTTCAGGCGCGCCGGCGTGCGTTGAAAGTGCTCGGCTTGGGGGGCGCTGTCGTGTTGCTGGGCGCCGGTGCACGCTGGGCCTGGCGCCTGCCGACCGACGAGATCGCCTTGCGCACCGAGCGCGGCCGATTGCTCAGCCGCGACTTGCCGGACGGCAGCAGTGTCAGCCTCGCGGCCAACACGCAGGGTGTGGTGCGCTACTTCCGTGATCGGCGCGAAGTGGCGCTCGCGCATGGTGAGATGCGGTTCGACGTGCAGCGCGACACATCCCGTCCCTTCGTGGTCTCGACCGAATGGGGCCGTGTCGAGGTGCTGGGCACTGTGTTCAGCGTCTCATCCCGCGCAGGCGGCATGCGGGTTGCCGTGGCGCAAGGACGCGTCGCGGTGTTCACGGCCGCTCATGGCGCCACCGGAGATGGCGATGTGGTGCTCGGCATGGGTCAGGCCGTGGTCATCGACCGCGACGGTCTGCATGCGCCTTCGGTGACGCGTCCTGACAGCGTCGGTGCATGGCGAGACGGTTGGCTCGTGTTCGAGGGAACGCCGCTGCCCGATGCGATCGCGCAGTGGAACGACTACCTGCCGCAGCCGATCCGCCTGCAGGACGCGGCAGTGTTGGCTTCGCAGCGCCTGAGTGGCACTTTCCCGGTCCGCGCGCCGGATGCCTTCCTTCGCCACCTGCCCGACATGCTGGCGGTGACGGTCGAGCGCCGGGGCGACGCATGGGTGGTCGGGTCCCGCTCGGCGCGTTGACGCGGACGATCGAAAAATAATTGTGGGTGCCGAGGAGGCGAGCGCGTCTTCATTGCGAACTCTCCCGAAACCACCCATGCGCCATCCGACACCGACCTTCTCTCTCCCCTCCTTTCGCCGCCCCCGCACACTCGTGCTGGCTTGCGCCGCGGCACTGCCCGCATTCGCCGTGCCAGGTATGGCCGTCGCCCAGCCCTCGCAGGCCGCGGTCGAACGCCCGCTGCAGCTGTCGATCCCGGCACAGCCGCTGGCCTTGACGGTGGATGCGCTGGCGCGCCAGGCCGGCGTGGGCATCGGCTTCGATGCCAGCCTCGCCGTTGGCAAGACGGCCCCTGCGATGCAGGGCACCATGACCCTTCGGCAGGCTTTGGCACGCGCCCTCGACGGCAGTGGCCTGGAAGCGCCGGTGGGTACCGGCGGTGCGTCGATCCGCCGTAGGGACGCGGGGAGCGACGGCGCCACACTGCCGACTGTGACGGTCACGGCCGACGGCGCGCCCGAGGGCTCGGCGGCCAACGCCTATCGCGCGGCCAGCAGCAGCCTCGGCGCGCTGGGCACGAAGTCGCTGCTCGACACGCCTTTCAGCATCAACGTGATCACGCGCGACCTGCTCGACAACCAACAGGCCCACTCGCTGGTCGATGCCGTCAAGAGCGATGCGGCCATTGCACCGGGTAGCAACTACACCAACGGCACGGGCGAAGTGCTGTCGGTGCGGGGCGTGTTGCTGAGCTATCGCAACAACTACAAGCTCGATGGCCAGGACCTGATCGGCTTCCTGGGGGCGCCGCAGATGCCGGTCGAGCACCTGGAGAGCATCGAGATCCTCCGCGGCGCGGGTGGATTCCTCTACGGCTTCGGCACGCCGGGCGGCATCGTCAACATGGTGAGCAAGCGTCCCACGGAGACCCCTGTGCGCAGCATTGCCATCGAAGGCACGGGCAGTGGCACGGCGCTCGTGCATGCCGACCTCGGGGGGCGCTTCGGCGAGAACGACCGTTTCGGCTACCGCATCAACGCGGTCGATGAGGAGGGCGACACATACGTGAAGGACGGCGGCCACATCAAGCGCCGTTCCGGCTCGGTGGCACTCGACTGGCGCATCACGCCTGACCTGGTGTGGAGCGTCGACGCGCTGCAGCAGGAGCGCCGGATCGACGCCGTCTACTACCAGCTGGTGCCCAATGCCGATGGTCGTGCATCCAACTACGCCATCGCCGCCGCGCCGGCTGCCCTCGACGGCAGCACACGCCTAGCCTCGCCCTTCACCTACAGCGACGCGCGCAGCACGACGTTCGGCACGTCGCTGGCTTGGCACATTGCACCGCGTTGGGACGCTCGGCTGTCGTACAGGCAGTGGAAGCAGGACATGCAGAGCAACCACAGCTTCCTGTTCGCAAACGCGGCGGGCGCCTACTCCGAGCAGCAGATCTCGCTGCCGGCACGGGTGAAGTCCGAGCAGGCACAGTTGCTCGTCACGGGCGGCTTCGACACCGGCAACGTCAGGCACGACCTGGTGCTGGGCATCTCGGCGAACGACATCCGCGCGCAGGAATCGAACGACTACCAGTCGAAGGTGTTGGGCACAGCGACGCTCGCCTCGCCGGGCGGATTTGCCGACCCGGGGCTCTCGACGACGTGGATCGACGGTGGCTGGGCATTCCCTGAGCGCCAGCGCAGTCTCTTCGCATCGGACACCCTGCATCTGGGTGATCGCTGGGATCTGATCCTGGGCGCGCGCCACAACCGCTTCACGTCGAACAGCTACGACAAGAGCGCTGTCACGCCGACGCTCGCCGCGGTGTTCCGGCCGGTGCCCTGGTTATCGACCTATGGCAGCTACGTCGAAGCGCTCGAACAGGGGTCGACCGCGCCGCGTACCGCGACCAACGCGAACGAGGTGTTTCCGCCCATTAAGAGCAAGCAGCTCGAGTTCGGCCTGAAGACCGAGCAGGCGGACTGGTCGGCCTCGGCCGCCGTCTTCCGCACCACGCAGGGACTCACTTACACGACGGAGACGGGCCGCTATTCGCAGGATGGTGAGGCTCGCTACCAGGGTATGGAATTGGCGGGCAAGGCCAAGCTGGGCCGTCCCTGGACCTTGCTCACCAGCGCGGTCTTCCTCGATGCCGAGAACACCAAGACCTCGCTCGGCCAATACGACGGCCTGCGCACGCCGGGAGCTTCCAAACGGCAGTTCGCTGCCTATGTGGAGTACGCGTTGCCCACCATGCCGCTGACTCTCACAGGTGGCTGGCGGTACGTGAGCGCGCGACCACTCGACATGGCCAACAACTGGTCGCTGCCGGGTTATGCCACTTTCGACCTGGGGGCGCGCTACGTCACCCGCATGGCCGGCTTGCGCACCACCTTTCGGCTCAACCTCGACAACGTGGGCGACAAGGCGTACTGGCTGATGGCGGGCTCCAACCGCCTGGTCCAGGGCGCGCCGCGCACCGTGAAGCTAGGCGCCCAGTTCGAGTTCTGACGCCGGCATGCGGCGCGATGCGCTGGTGCGGCTGCACCGCTGGCTCGGCCTCGCAATGGCGGGCTTCCTGCTGATCACCGCCCTCACAGGTTCGCTGCTGGCGTGGAACGACGAGCTCGAGGCCTGGTTGGCACCCGAGCTTTTTGTGGCCTCGCCATCAGGGCCTCCCATCGACCCGCTGGTGTTGCGTGAGGCCGTCCTGCGCGCGCACCCCGAGGCCCAGGCGCCGTACCAGCCGCTGGCGATGGATCCAGGTCGTACCGTCGTGTTTTTTCTCGTACCCCGGCGTAATCCTGCGACCGGCGTGGCGCCCACGCTGCGGGCCAACCAGGTCTTCATCGATCCGTACACCGGACAGATCCGCGGCGAACGCCACAACGGGAGGGCCACCGGAGGTCTGCGCAGCGTCATGCCCGTCGTCTACCTCCTGCATCGCTCGCTCGCCGCTGGCAACGCGGGGGCGCTGGTGCTGGGTGCCGTAGCGCTGCTTTGGACCTTCGACTGCTTCATCGGACTCTGGCTCACGCTGCCGATGCGCGCCACACCGGGGCGTCGTTCGCACCGTTCATGGCTGTCGCGCTGGGCGCAGTCATGGCGATTTCGATGGAGCGCCGGCGCCTACAAGCTTCATGTCGACCTGCATCGCGCGGGTGGACTGTGGACTTGGGGCCTCCTGCTGATGCTGGCTGTCAGCAGCGTGGCGCTGACCCTGCCATCGGTGTACGACTCAGTGACGCGCAGCCTGCTCGCGCACCAGCCCGACGAGCTCTCATTGCCGCTTGTCGATGCGCGGCGAACCGTCGCGATGGATTGGATCTCGGCGCGGGAGAGCGGGCGACGTCTCATGCATGAGCAGGCCGCGGTGCAGGGCTTCACGGTGCGTCGCGAAGACTGGATGTTCTTCGATGCCTCGCGCGGCGTCTTCCGTTACGCCGTTCGCAGTGACCGCGACGTAGGCCAACGCTACACACGCACGCTTGTTTTTCTCGATGGCTACACCGGTGAGTTGCGAGGAACCTGGTTGCCTGCCGGCGCCGCATCGGCTGACACCCTGCGCTCCTGGCTCACACGCTTACACATGGCAAGTGTCGGTGGTGCGGTGGGCAAACTCCTGCTTAGCCTCGCCGGGGTGGTCGTCGCGCTGTTGTGCGTCACGGGCATCGTGATCTGGCAACGGAAACGTGTCGCACGCAACGCGGCTAAGTGTGCTTAAGCCAGCCGGCGATCTTCTCGGGCGACCACAACATTCGAAGCATGTCCGCCACGCCAGCCAACGCTCGGTTCTCGACCAACTCGCAGCGCTTCGGTCGTAGGGAACGGTTCCACGCAGCATTGTGGGCGACGCTCGCCCGATGGCCATCTTGTCCTGCGTTGCGCTTGATCTCACGGCTGATGGTCGACGGCGCCCTGGCAAGTCGGGCGGCCACCAAGCGCATCGATTCACCGACCATCAGAGCACGAGAGATCTCTTCTCGCTCTGCCAGGGTCAACGCATGGCGCTACGTCGTCGCTGCAGTGGTCGAATGCCACCGGTCTTGGACAAGATGCTATGGATTGAAGTGTGAGGTCAGTCGAACAGCAGGCCAATCTGGTGAAGGGTCCAATCAGCTCTCCAGCGCTCCCACATCAGGCCTTCTTTCTTGAGTCTGCGCCTTGCCTGCGGGCTCATCGGTATGTCACGCGCCACGCCCAGCTACGAGCTGCGCTTGGCCAGCGGCCAATTCAAGATCAACAAGGTGTGGACGAGAGTCGCCGAAGCTAGCGGTACGGCCTGCAGCGGCGCTATCAGAGGGCACCTCCTCCCGAGAACGCGCTCGATGGCGGCGCAGATCAACGCCCCCAACTACTCTTTCCAGGCACCCCATGCGATCGGCCGACCCGAGGCCCAAGGCTGATATCCGCGCACCGCACGGCCCACAGCCTCGACGGTGGGCGAGTAGTACAAACCGATGATCGGCACTTCTTCCCGCATCAGGGTATGCATGCGGTGGAAGAGGGTCGCCCGCTCCGCCGGGTCGACCGCGGCCGAGCTTTCCTCCAGCATCTTGCGAGCCTCCGGGCTGCCCCACTGCGCCCACTTGGCCGTCGCCTTGTCAGCCACGAAGGCCGCATACATCAGGCTGGGATCAAAGCGCGGCGAGAATGCAAAGGACGACAGCTGGAAACGGCCGTTCAGGTAGTTGTCGAGTTGCGCCGACCAGTCCAGCACCTCCAGTTGCACGTTGAGGCCCACCGCGGACAGCATCGCCTGGATCATCACTGCGTTGTCGTACATGCCGATTACACGCCGGTTGGTCTGTAGCTTGATCGGCTCTCCCTTGTATCCGGCCTTCTTCATCGCTGCCGCCGAAAGTTTGGGATCGTAGGCCGGCCACATGAGGAACTCGGGAGAGAAGGCACGCATGCTGTCTGCCACGCCCGATGGGTTCGGCTTGGCCAGCCCGTTGGTGCGGACCGCAGCCAGTTGCTCCATGTCGATGCCGTGCGCGATCGCCTTGCGCAGGTCCGGGTTCTTCAACAGCGGGTCTTCGGTCTGGATCAAAAGCGTCGACCATGTCAGCCCCGGCGCCGAAAGGACGCGCACGCCCACTGCCGCCTTCAGCTCCTCCATCTTGATCGAGTCGAGTTCCGGGATGATATCGATCGCGCCGGTCTTGAGCGCCGCCACCGCCGCGTCGGCGTCGGGGATGACCTGGAACCGGACCGCGTCCACATGGGCCAGACGTGCGCCGGCATAGCCGCTTGCTGGCTCCTTGGACGCCACGTAACCCTCATAGCGATTGAGCGTGAGTGCCTCGCCGCGCTTCCAGGTGCCCAGCTTGAACGGACCGGTGCCGATTGGCGTCCAGTTGCCATCGGTGCCGACGCTGGCTGGATGGGCAACCAGCACGCCGCATTGCACGTTGGCCAGCTGGGTCAGAAAGAGGCCTGAAGGACTGGCCAGACGGAACACGACGGTCGAGGGATCCGGTGCCTCGACCGCATCGACCTTCAACCCGGCCTGACCGTTGAAGAAGCGCGCACACAGCCAGCCGCTCTGTCCCATCTTTCGGTCCCAGCTCCACTTCACCGTCTCAGCCGTCAGCCTCTCGCCATTGTGGAAGGTAACGCCTTCCCTCAATTTGAAGGTATAGCTTCGGCCATCGCTCGACATCGACCAGCTTCGCGCCAGCGCGGGGCCCACGCTCAGGTCGCTGCGATAACCGACCAGCCCTTCGAAGATATGGTGAACAACGGTGTCGGAGTTGGAGTCGCGGTTGATCCCGGGCTCCAGGCTGCGGACATCGGCGTTGATTGCCACCACCAGCGTGCCACCCCGTTTGGGGACGTCGGCTGCCAGAGAAGGCATGACGGCAAAAACGAAGAATGTGCTGCTGAGCAGCATGCCAAAAAGTCTCTTGAAGGCAGATGAATTCATGAACTGGCTCTCTTTCCTGTTAAATGGAATGCCGCGCGACCGGATGACGTCCGAAGTCCCGCTGTGCTGGCTGGGCCGTCAGCATCGGTCTTGCACCGGGAGCCGCGTGATCGCTGCGGACAGGAACGACTTCACTGCCGGCAGCAGAGGCGCTTGTCGGTGATCGACGCCCGGAACAACGTCGTGAACGACACCGATGCCCTGCGCCAGGTAACTCGCTTTCAATGTCTCCATGCGTTCGATACGGGTGGCGCCATGTGAATCAAAGGCCGGCTGCCACCACGGATGACCGGATGAAAGTGCGACCTCCCAGGTCGCGCTGTCGTCGCCCCCCACGACCATGTGGATGGCTACGCGGCGCATGGCCTCCAGGTCCAGCGGCTTGCCGAACACGGCCTCGAAGTTGCGCACGCCCGCCAGCCAGTCGGCCTGGTTGTCCAGCACGGTGACGATGCCGGGCGCGGCGATCGACACGGCCTCCAGGCGCTCAGGATGCACGTACAGGAAGCGGTGGGCGAAGTGAGCGCCACCCGAGAAGCCGTAGAGCAAGAAGCGTCGCGCATCGATACGGTAGACGGCCGAGATTTCCTCGATCATGGCCAGCAGGACCTGGTCGTAGGCAGGACCGCTGCCGTCGGAGCTACGCAGGCGCTTATAGGACGACAGTTCCCGTGGTGCAGCCATGCCACCGGGAAAGAGCGGCGCCAGAACGATGACCTGATGCCGCTCGGCCAGGTCGATGAAGGCGTCTCGGCAGCCGGTGTTGTCTCGCTGAGTGCCATGCACCGCGACCAGCAGCCGGTAGACTTGGGTGCCATGCTCGTCGTAGCTCTCCGGCACATAGGCACAGTAGGAGAAGCGCGGATCCGCCGCGCAGGCCTGCACGGTGGTGCGGCCAAAGTCGTAGAAGGACAGGACATCACCATGCCCAGGCTGGTTGCGCATGTCGGACAGGCCTTTTCTTCTTTGTAAGCGTGGCGGGTTCAGCGCGGATCGATCGGGCACAGCCGCGGCGAAGCCGCTTCGATGACCGTACCCGCTGCGAAGCAGAGATCCTCGCGATTCGGCCCCGCGACGATCTGCACACCGGTCGGCAGGCGCACGCAGCCACCGACCACCTCGATGTCGGCCAGTCCCGTCGGCACCGACAGGCCGGGAAGCCCCAGTGCAGAGATCGCAAGCATCGGCCCCTGCGCCCGCATGATCCGGCTGGCCATGTCCGGCGACTCGACGTCCGCCAGCCGGGTGAAGGGCGGCTCCAGCGACACTGGCATCACAATCACCGGCCATTCCTCGAAGAAGCGCTGCCACAGGCGCAGCAGGCCGTGCCGCCGACCGATGGCGGACAACGCATCGGCGGGCTCGAAGGACCCCAGGGCCGCGCGCCAGTAAGCGACTGCAGTCCGGATGTTGGCGTCGCCCGCTGCCGCGATGGCGGGCTCGAGCACCGTCATGATGTCGGGAATGGCGATCTCCGCCCACATCTTGTGAAGCTCGTCGAGGCCCGGCGGCACGACATCGGCGACTTCCCAGCCCGCAGCCGCCAACGCGGCGGCGGCCCGCTCGACTGCACGCACCACCACCGGATGGCAATCCGGCCAGGCCGAAGCGGCGAACACCGCGGCTCGCCGCGGTAAGGGTGGCCACGCACCGGCCAGAGCATGTGTGCGCGGATCGTCGATGTGGGGGATCGCCATCGCGCGGAAGGCGAGTTCCGCGTCGCGCACCGTGCGAGCGATCGGCCCCTGCACTGCCATGAGCTGCGAGGCGATCGAACCCTGCCCCTTGGCCGTCGCATTGAAGGAAGGTACGCGGCCATAGGAGGGACGCAGCCCGACCAATCCATTGCAGACTGCGGGATAGCGCACCGAACCGCCGATGTCGTTGCCGTGCGCGATCGGCACCATGCCAGTCGCCACTGAAGCGGCCGCCCCACCGGAGGAGCCGCCTACCGTGTGATCACGATGCCAAGCGTTGTAGGTTGCACCATGGAGGGTGTTGTCAGTGAACCAACGCATCGAATACACGGGCGCGTTGGTCCGGCCCACCACGATCGCGCCGGCGCGACGCAGATTAGCGACCACCGGGTTGTCCTCCTGCGCCATCAGCGTGCGATGGAGTTCGGTGCCATTGTCGGTGGGATGCTCGCGCTGGTCGATATTGATCTTGATCGTCACCGGGACGCCATGCAGAGCGCCTAGGGGCTGGCCCCTGTCCACCATGCGGTCGGCAGCCTCTGCTGCTTCGAGCGCCTCATCGTCCATGCGGCGGACGACGGCATTTACCGCGGGATTCACAGCGTCCATCCGGGCCAAGGTGGCTTCGATCAGCGCGCGCGCCGTGAGCGCGCCGGATGCGACCATACGTGCCATGGTCGCCGCGTCGAGCGCATGCAGCGGCGGCGTACCGTTGACCGCTTGACCCTGCAACGACTCTTCGGCAAAGCTTGTAATAGACCGGTCGGACATGGATGTCGGCTTCCTGTGGTGATGTCGAGAGACAATGTAAAATTGTATTTTGAGATTCTATGAAACAACAAAACAAGCCGCAAGAGGCAACTTCCGAAACGCAGGGCCCCAGCCGACTCCAGCGTGATCTGCTGCCTCGCGCCCTCGACTACCTGCGCAGCGCCGGCCTCAAGCCCGGCGACCGCACCACCGAACTCGCACTGGCCCAGCATCTGCAGGTGTCGCGCACACCGGTACGTGCGGTCCTGGAAGAGCTCGCACGCCAAGGGGTGCTCGATCGCCAGCCACGCCGCGGCTTCACCGTGCGAGCCGTGCCGGAGACCACATCGAGCGAGGCCACCCAACCCGGAGAGGTCGACCAGCTCTGCTTCCGCCTCGCAGGCGACCGACATCGCGAGCGACTGCCTGCCGAAGTGTCAGAGGCCGACCTGATGCGACGCTACGGCGTGAGCCGTCCCCTGCTGCTGCGCGTGCTGGGTCAACTCTCGGAGATCGGCATGGCGGAACGCAAGCCCGGCCACGGCTGGGCCTTTCCGCCCATCCTGGACGAGCGAGCGCGCCGTGAAAGCTATGAATTCAGGCTGCTGGTCGAGCCCGCCGGGGTGATAGCGGAGGGCTTCCAACTGGACATGGCCTGGGTCACGGAGATGCGCCGCCGGCATCAGGCCTTCCTCGAGGCACCATGGAGCGAAACGTCCAGCATCGAACTGTTCGAGATGAATGCCGCCTTTCACGAGGGCCTGGCCCTGGCGTCGGGCAACCGGTTCATCCTGAATGCCATTCGTCAGCAGAGCCGCATGCGGCGCTTCTCCAACTACGACTGGACTTACGGACAGGAACGCGTGCGCGTTTCTTGCATCGAGCATCTGGAGATCCTCGACCGTTTGGAGCGGGGCCAGCGTGAGGTGGCAGCCGCCCTCATCCGGCGGCACCTCGAAGAGGCCTCCCTCTTGACGCGACCCACCGAGGCCAGTTGAAGCGTTTACTTGCTTTTTGTTTTTTGTTGAATCAAAATTCATATAAGACACAAGGAGCGATGTGACATGACGACCCCGCAAACCCTTCCCAACGATCTGCAGTCCTACTGGCTGCCGTTCACCGCCAACCGGCTGTTCAAGTCCAATCCGCGCATGTTCGTTGCAGCGGAGGGCATGCACTACCGCACATCGGATGGCCGTCTGATCCTCGATGCGATGGCAGGGCTGTGGTGCGTGAATGCGGGGCACAACCCGCCCCGCATCGTCAAGGCCATCCAGGATCAGGCCGCACGCATGGACTTCGTCTCGTCTTTCCAGATGAGCCATCCGCTGGGGTTCCTGCTGGCCGAACGGATCGCGGACCTCGCACCTGCCGGCATGGACCGCGTGTTCTTCACCAACTCGGGCTCGGAGGCGGTCGACACGGCGCTCAAGATTGCACGTGCTTATCACAAGGTACGCGGTCACGCGAATCGGGTGAAGCTGATCGGCCGCGCACGCGGGTACCACGGCATGGGCTTCGGTGGCCTGTCGGTGGCGGGCATTCCGCGGCACCGACGCGATTTCGGCCCCCTCCTTGGCGATGTCGACCATCTGCCGCATACGCATGACCTGGCGCGCAACGCCTTCTCGCGCGGCCAACCGGCCTGGGGCGCGCATCTGGCAGACGAACTCGAGTCGATCGTGCAGATCCACGATGCGTCGACCATCGCCGCCGTGATAGTGGAACCCGTCACGGGCTCCGGTGGCGTACTGCCGCCGCCGGTGGGCTACCTCGAACGGCTGCGCGAGCTCTGCACGCGCCACGGCATTCTGCTGATCTTCGACGAGGTCATCTCCGGCTTTGGCCGTCTGGGTGCGCCCTTTGGTTCGACCGCACTCGGTGTCACACCCGACCTGATCACCTGCGCAAAGGGCATGACGAACGGCGCAGTGCCGATGGGCGGGGTGATTGCATCGCGCGCGGTCTACGACGCCTTCATGCACGGGCCAGAGACCACCGTGGAACTGATGCACGGCTACACCTATTCGGGCCATCCTCTGGCCTGCGCCGCCAGTCTGGCCGCCATCGAGACGTATGAGCAGGACGGCCTCTTCGAGCGCGGCCCCGAGATCTGTGCCACCTGGGAAAACATCATTCACCAGTTGAAGGGGGCACCTCATATCTGCGACATCCGCAGCATTGGGCTGCTGGCCGCCATTGAGCTGACATCCCGCGAAGGGGCCGTGGGAGCACGGGCCGCCGAGGCAGCGGAACTTTGCTTCGAGCAGGGGGTGCTGGTCCGCGTGGCCGGCGACAGCCTGGTGCTGTCACCACCCTTGATCATCACGCCCGAGCAGATGACCCGTGTGACGGAAGCTATTCACTCGGCGCTCCAGCAGGTCGCCTGACGCGCCAGCAGCAGCCCGGCCTGCACTCGCAGGCCCCGCCTCCGGTCGGAAGACCTTTTCGGAGGCCCTGTTCACCTTGCCCTCCATCGTTTGCGACGAGATCCAGCCCCATGTCCGTGCCTTTTCAGTTTCCCTTCGTGTCGGTCGACGGCACGCCCTACGAGCGCGGCCGGGCCTATGGCGCCGCCGTACCCGAGCGCGTAGCGCGTAGCGCCGAGATCTATGGCCGAGCGCTCGATGGGCTGGGTACAGGCAGCGACTTTCGCCACAAGCTCATCGACGAATTTGCCATGCGCATCGAGGCCTTCGGCGCCCACTACCTGCAGGAGATCCGCGGCATCGCCGACGGCGCAGAGGTTCCGTTCGAAGACGTGGTCATGATCAACGCACGCACCGAGATCGTGTCACGAGCACGCCGTCTGGTCGCGGGTGCACAAGCCGACGCGGCGGTGACGTCAGCGCCGGCCGAACCCGAGGATGGCTGCACGGGCGCAGTGATCCTCCCGGGCCGCAGCCGCAATGGTCGGCTGCTCCACGGCCAGAACTGGGACTGGCGCTCCGAATGCATCGATACCGGCGTCGTGCTGCGCGTGTGCCGCGACGATGGCCCTGACATCCTGACCTTCACCGAGGCCGGCGGCCTGGCCCGCTCGGGGCTGAACGGCGCGGGCATCGCCATCACCGCGAACTACCTGGAATGCGAGCGCGACTTTCGCTCCACGGGCGTGCCTCTGGCGCTGATCCGCCGCAAGGTGCTGGAGCAAAACCAATTCGCGGAGGCCGTTCGGACCGTCGTCTCGACACCGAAATCCTGCGCCAACAACATCATGCTCAGTACGGCTGAAGGCTTTGCGATCGACTTTGAATGCGCGCCCGACGAGGCCTTTCCCGTCCTGCCCTGGAACGATCTGATCGTCCACGCCAACCACTGGATCAGCCCGGCGGCGCGTGCCAAGCTCAAGGACATGGGGGTCTACAACATGCCAGAGAGCTACTACCGCGACTGGCGGGTGGAGCGGCTGCTCGAGCAAGGTGGCGATCAGCTCGATCTGGACGACATGAAGCGCGCCTTCTTCGACGACTTCGGCACACCGTTCTCGGTCTGCCGCCCACCAAGGCCCAATGCCGTCGGCGATCTCTCTGCGACGGTGGCCATGATCGCGATGGAGCCGGCCAGCGGCTTCATGGACGTGCTGCCGATGCCGGCGATGCAGCGGTCGTTCACCCGCTATGCGCTCACGGGTGAGCCCATGGCGGCGCACGGCGCGGCCTGATCCCGGCCAAAGCAAAAGCGCGAGGCACACACGATGGGGCGCTTCATCCTCACACGCATCGCCATGGGGCTGCCGACATTGCTGATCGTGGCGGCGGCGGTTTTCTTTCTGATCCGGCTGATCCCGGGCGACCCGGCCTCCCTGATGCTGGGCGACATGGCCACGCCGGAGACGTTGGCCGCACTGCACAGGGATCTGGGCCTGGACAGGCCCCTGCCGTTGCAATTCATGCACTGGATAGGACAGATACTGCGCGGCGACTTCGGCCGCTCGATCACCACCGGCCAAGCGGTGCTGCCGCTCATCCTCGATCGCTTCGCGATCAGCGGCACCATCGTCGGCGTCGCCGTGGCCCTGGCCGCGCTGATTGCCGTGCCCGCAGGCATGGTCGCCGCCTGGCGACAGAACAGCGCACTGGACCTTGGGATCGTCACGATCGCGACCCTATTGCTGTCGGTCCCCACATTTTGGCTTGGGCTGCTGCTGCTGCTTCTCTTCGGCCTCGAGCTTGGCTGGCTGCCGGTGATCGGCTACGTCTCGATCTGGGAAAGCGCCCACGCGGGGCTTGCCTATCTGGCCCTACCGGTCATGACACTGGTGCTCCATGAGGTCGGGGTCATTGTACGCATGGCGCGCTCGAGCATGCTCGAAGTGCAACGGCTGGACTACATCACCCATGCCCGCGCGAAAGGGCTGTCGGAGCCGGTGGTGCTATGGCGTCATGCATTCCGCAACGCCTTCGCGCCCACATGGACGCTGCTCGGGCTGATTTTGGGCAACCTGCTCGGCGGCATCGCCGTGGTCGAGGTGGTGTTCACCATCCCGGGGCTCGGTCGATTGCTGGTGGACGCCATCTTCGCGCGCGACTACCCGGTCATCCAAGGCTGTCTGCTGTTCATCGCCACGAGCTACGTGCTCGTGAATTTGATCGTCGACTTGTGTTATCCGGTCTTCGATCCCCGTGTGACGCTGAACTGAGCAAGAGGCGACATGATCTTCCGCTCCCTTCGCGGCCTCATCGGCCTGACCCTCGTTGGCTTCATGGTCGGCAGTGCCATCCTGGCTATGCTTTGGACACCATCCAACCCGCTCGCGCTCAACCTGCGCGCCAGGCTGACCGCGCCCGGTGCTGCTCATCTGCTCGGTACCGACGAGTTCGGCCGTGACGTGCTAAGCCGTCTGATGGCCGGCGCAGCATCTAGCATGACGATCGCGTTCACCACAGTGGTCTTTGCGATCCTCGTGGGCGGCACGATCGGCGCCCTCTCGGGCTACTTTCGCGGCTGGGTCGACCGCATCATCATGACTTTCAACGATGCACTGCTGGCTTTCCCCGGCATATTGCTGGCCCTCGCACTGCTCGTGGTGCTGGGCGGCGGACGCACCGGCCTGGTGCTGGCACTGGGTCTGGCCTACACACCTTCGGTGGCCCGCGTCCTGCGTGGAGCCGTCTTGTCCTTACGCGAAAACGCGTTCATCGAAGCCTCGCGCGTCATGGGGCATGGCGAGATCTACACGATGTTCCGGCATGTCCTGCCCAACTGCATAGCGCCACTGACGGTGCTGGCGACGTCGATGTTCGGTTGGGTCCTGCTTTCGGAGAGCGCCCTGTCCTTCCTGGGGCTGGGTGCGCCGCCACCTGCCCCCAGCTGGGGCAACATGCTTTCGGGCGGACGCGCCTTCATGGGGCAAGCACCCTGGCTCGGCGTTTTTCCAGGCCTTTGCATCTCATTCACCCTCCTGGGCATCAACCTGCTTGGCGACGCATTGCGCGACCGCCTCGATCCGCGGATGAGGAATATCGCATGACGACCGATCCGGTATGCCCTCTGGTCGACGTCCGCGAGCTGTCGCTGGGCATCGGCACCACCGGCCGACTCGTGGTCGACCGAGTGAGCTTCCAGGTACATCCAGGCGAAATCGTCGCGGTGGTCGGTGAAAGCGGCAGCGGCAAAACCATCGCCGCGCGCGCCTTGTTGGGTCTGACGCATCCAGCCATCCGGCGCCGCAACGGCAGCGTCCAGATCGACGGACGCGACCTCGACAGTCTGTCGCCGCGCGAACTACGCGCCATGCGCGGCGCACGCGTGGGCATGGTGTTCCAGGAACCCATGACTTCGCTCAACCCGTCGATGACCATCGGCCGCCAATTGGAAGAAGCGCTGGCGCTGCATTCCGGCCTGGGCGGCACCGAACGCCGCACCGCAATTCTGTCCATGCTCGCACGCGTTGGACTCGACAACCCCGAACGAGTGCTCCATGCCTGGCCGCATGAGTTCTCGGGCGGCATGCGGCAACGGATCATGCTCGCCGCCGTGATGCTGCCCCGACCGTCGCTGCTGGTGGCCGACGAGCCGACCACAGCGCTCGACGCGATGGTGCAGCGGGATGTGCTGGAGCTTATGGTTTCTCTGACCGCCGAGCATGGCACAGCCGTGCTGATGATCAGCCACGACCTGGCCATGGTCGCTCGCTACTCACATCGAGTGATTGTGATGTGCCGTGGCGAGATCGTCGAACAAGGGCCGACCCAGCAGATCCTGCGCGCCCCGGCGCATGCCTATACGCGCACGCTGTTGGGGGCGATGCCACGTCGCCGCTTAGTACCGGCGGTCGACCAGGCAGCGGCGCCACTGGTCGAGGTGCGCGGTCTCGTGGTGGACTTTGGTGCCCGCGTCGGCCTGTTTCGCCGCGGCATGGCCAAGCGCGCGCTGCACGGCATCGATCTCGCCATCCGCCCGCGAGAAGTGGTCGCGGTCGTCGGCGGTTCAGGCTCGGGCAAGACCACGCTCGGCAGGGTCATCGCCAGGCTGCTGAAGCCAAGCGCGGGACAGTTGTTGTTCGACGGTCAGCCGGTCGATGAGGCGCGCGGTGCGGTCTGGAACGACTACCGCCGCAATTGTCAGATGGTGTTCCAGGACCCTTATTCCTCGCTCGACCCGCGCATGACTGTTGGGCAGGGCATCGGCGAGGCGCTGTACGGCTGCGGCCTCGACCGGGCTGCGGTGCGCAACCGAGTGCTGGAGATGCTGGAAGAAGTCGGCCTCGAAGCAGCCTATGCCAACCGCTATCCGCACGAACTCTCGGGCGGTCAGCGCCAGCGCGTCGCCATCGCACGCGCAGTGGTGCGTCGACCGCGCCTTGTGATCGCCGACGAGCCGGTCTCTGCGCTCGACACAACGGTACGCGCCCAGATCCTCGACCTGTTCGCCGAGTTGCAGAGCCGTCACGGCTTCGCCTGCCTGTTCATCAGCCATGACCTTGCCGTGGTCGAGCAACTCGCCAACCGCGTCATCGTCATGGACCAGGGCCAGATCGTGGAGCAAGGCCCGCGAGATCGCATCTTCGACCATCCGGCCGCCCCCTATACCCGCCGCCTATTGCAGGCGATCCCTGCGCTGGAGCCGACGCCCACCGGCGGCGTGCGCCTGCGCTGGCGCCACGAAGCGCTGCACGACCACGCCGTGCGCCAAGCCCGCGCCTGACATCTATCGCCCCTCTTTGCTTCACGAAGGATTGATCTCGCGCATGCCATACACAACGCACTACCCCGACACCCTTCTTTTCATCGACGGCAGCTGGACTCCAGGCTCGACCGGACGGACCGAGCCGGTTCTGAATCCGGCGACTGCCGCCGAGATCGGCCGCGTCGCCCATGCCTCGACATCGGACCTCGACCGCGCCCTCGAAGCCGCCGACAGGGCATTCAAGACCTGGCGCAAGGTATCGGCCTTCGAGCGCTCGAAGCTGATGCGCGCCGCGGCCCAGTTGATGCGCGAACGCGCCGACGGCATCGCACGCGCCATGACCCTCGAACAGGGCAAGCCGCTTTCCGAATCACGTGCCGAGGCCCTGGGTTCCGGCGACACGATCGACTGGTTCGCCGAGGAGGCCAGGCGCACCTACGGCCGGATCGTCCCCTCGCGCATGCAAGGTCATGTCCAATTGGTCACGCGCGAGCCCGTCGGGCCTGTGGCAGCCTTCACGCCTTGGAACTTCCCGATCAACCAAGTGGTGCGCAAGGTGTCGGCCGCATTGGCAGCCGGCTGCACGATCATTGTCAAAGGACCTGAGGAGACGCCAGCGAGTTGCGCCGCGCTCTTTCAAGCCTTTGCGGACGCAGGCGTGCCGGCGGGCGTGCTGCAACTGGTCTTCGGTGTGCCGGCAGAAATATCCGCGTACCTGATTCCACATCCCGTCATCCGAAAAATCTCGTTCACCGGCTCCACGCAGGTCGGCAAGCACCTGGCTGCGCTGGCTGGACAGCACATGAAGCGCGCCACCATGGAACTCGGTGGCCATGCGCCGGCGATCGTTTTTGGCGATGCCGATCCGATGAAGGCGGCTGCGGCGCTGGCCCTGCAGAAGTTCCGCAATGCGGGCCAGGTCTGCATCTCGCCGACGCGCTTTCTCGTCCATGAAGACATTGCATCGGCCTTCATCGACCACTTCACCGAAGCCACCGCCGCGATGCAGGTCGGTAGTGGGCTGAGCGAGGGTGTTCACATGGGCCCGCTGGCCCATGCGCGCAGAGTCGATGCGATGGAGGCGCTGGTCGCCGACGCGGTGGCATGCGGGGGGAAGGTGCGAATTGGCGGCAAGCGCATCGGCAACGTCGGTTACTTCTTTGAGCCGACGGTGCTGACCGACGTGCCCCTGACGGCGCGCCTCATGAACGAGGAGCCTTTCGGGCCGCTGGTGCCGATCACGACCTTCCGCGACTACGACGCCGTGATCGCCGAAGCCAACCGGCTGCCCTGGGGACTGGCGGCGTATGCCTACACCGCATCGGCAAAGATCGCGGCCGCCGTTTCGGCCGACATCGAATCGGGCATGGTCTCGTTCAACCAGGCGCCAATCGGTTTGCCGGAAGTTCCCTTCGGCGGGGTCAAGGAGTCCGGACATGGCTCGGAAGGCGGCACGGAGGCAATGGAAGCCTGGCTCGTCACCAAGCTGAGCGCGCACAACACGGCCTTCTGAGCGCCGGGCCGGCCAAGCCTGCGGTCGGGCGCTGTGTCGGACCGTCATCGCGGCCCAATCGCCCGGGTCAACGCTTCAGATGAACCGCAAGCCGATCGGCAGCTTGCGCGAAAGCCTCTGCCGCACCGGCCGAAAGACCCGCGTATCCCGGAAAGTTGTGGATCATGTCGGGGAACTGTAGGTGCTCGACGACACCGCCCGCGGCGATCAGACGCTCGGCCATGGCGTTGCCCTGATCTCGCAGGGGATCGTACCCCGCGGTAACCAGAACTACCGGTGGCAGCCCGGTCACGTCGGGCCAGAAGAGCGGCGATGCACGCGGGTCGGCAGCATCGCCGTCGCTTTTGAAATAGAGATCGCAGAACCAGTCGAGCGTGCTCGTGTCAAGGAAGTAGCCCTTGCCGAAGGCCTCGATCGACGGCCAGCTCGGGCCGCCACGATAGGAACGGTAGTCGGTCACCGGGTACAGGGACAGGCACGCCGCAGGCTGGGGGCCCTGCGGCCTGTCGCGGGCGGCGAGCGCACAGACGAGCCCGAGACAGCCACCTGCGCTGTCGCCCGCGAGCGCAATGCGCAAGGGGTCGGCGCCCCAGGCGAGCGGATCTGCAGAGACGGCCAGGAACACCTCCCATGCATCCTCGGCAGCCGCGGGGAAGGGGTGTTCCGGCGCCAGGCGATAGTCGGGCGTGAGCACGGCGGCACCCAGTCGGTCGGCGAGCCAGAGGGACTGGTGGTGGTAGGCGGCAGAGTCGCCGACCACGAAGCCGCCGCCATGGAAATAGATGATCAGCGGCAACGCCTCGTCGGCCGTCACCGCATTCGGTCGATACAGGCGAGCAGAAATCTGTCGGCCGGGCAGGTCGAACATCCGCTCCTGCACCACGACGTCTCTCTCAGGCGCGCGCAGGCCGCGGGCCAGGTAACGCTCCCGATACGCCTGCCGCGCCAAGGGAACTGGCAGGTCGCGAATGCTGGGGCCGCCTGTTGCTGCCGCCGCGGCGGCGAGCATGGCTTTGAGTTCAGGATCGAGCTTGTCATTTTTCATGCGAAATCCTCTTCAATCACGTCCAGTGAATTTTATTGTATTTTATATATCCATGAAACATAAAATAATCTGATTTACGAAGAGGCTCTCCATGTTCATACCCGACCACTACCGCTGCACCGATATGACAGCAGCCCTCGCCTGGCTCACGCGCTACCCCTTTGGCTCGCTGGTGACGGCCGGTCGCGATGGCCAGCCCGTCGTGACGTCGCTGCCGCTGGTCGCCGAAGACGACGGCACCGGGTCGATCAGGATCATTTCCCACATGGCGCGCCGCAATCCACATGCAGGTGCGCTTGCAAGCGGTCAGTCTGCATTGCTCGTGGTCAATGGACCCAACGCTTATGTTTCGCCGCGCTGGTACGAAAACCCTGCCAACGTACCGACCTGGGACTATGTCGGCCTTCAGATCCGTGGAAGGCTGAAGTTGATCGAAGACCGCGAGAACCTGCTCGACCTGATGCGTCGCTCTATCGCGGCGTTCGAAGCCACGACCGACGGCGACTGGGTGCTCGACGAAGCGCCGTCTGCACATGTCGACCGGCTGATTCAGGGCGTCACTGGCTTTGAGATCAAGGTCGAAACGCTCGACTGCATGCAAAAGCTCAGTCAGAACAAGCGCTCCGATCGACCGACAATCCAGGCTGCACTTCGCTCGTCGCGCACCGACTATGGTCCGCTCGTCGCCGATCTGATGGACTTCGTCCTGCCATAATTTGTATTATATTAATACTAAATACATCACCATGCTTGCGAAGCTGTCACTGCCTGGCAACCGTATTGGGTCGGAATATCCTCCGACCCAGCACAGCCCCAGTTGGGGGTGAATTTTCAGCAGTCCCACACTTCGATGAGTGGGCAGTGAGCGAAACGACGTGCGCGTCTGGAGGCCGGTCACGGCCGAGGCTGCGTGAAAACCCGATTCGCTGGGCATCACTCCGAAACTCGACCTCTCAGATGGGCTCAGGCTGCGTTTTCTCGAATGCGCCAAGGCGTCAAAGACCCCTAAAAACATGGCTCGAGGGAGTTTTCACACAGCCTAGGCCACGAGCCAACGTACAAGGGTCAGGCCTGAGCCCGGTGCAGTACCGAACTCAGGCATCGAGCTGCTAGCTTCCAACCGTCCAACTTCTGGGGGTCAGTTCAGCTGGGGGTGCGGCGGATTTCTTGGACTGGTTATGCCATGAGCCCAAGGCTCTTGCGATATTCAACAGGGCTGAGAGCGCCCAGAGAGATCTTGATCCGTTTCTCGTTGTACCAGCGGATGTATGCGTCCAGGGATTGGGTGAACTGCTTGATGCTCACGGCTTTCCAGTCCCGAGGGTAGAACATTTCCGTCTTCAGCCTGCCGAAGAAGCCCTCGCAGGCGGCGTTGTCAGGCGAGCACCCTTTGCGCGACATCGAACGAATCAGTTTGGCATCAGCGATTCGCGAGAGCCAGCCCGGCCAGGGATAGTGGGCGACAGGTACACCTTGCCGGCGGCAATCTGGAACTCCGAGATGTCGGTGAGCCATTTCTCATTGGGGGCGGCAGCCGTGAAGTCACGCTCGAGGAGGTTTTCCGGCGCCGGACTGATCTCCCCCAGGTAGGAGCCGTACCGGCGGCGCTTGGGTTTGGCCACGACCAGTCCCTCCTGCTTCATCAGGCGCCTGACCACCTTCTCCGACAGGCGCAGGCACTGCCTGCTCAGCGCCGCGCGCATCCGGCGGTACCCATAGCAGCCGTGATTGCCCTCGAAGATCTCTGCCATGACATGCCGCACCTTGACGTATTTCTCCGCGCCCTGCAGTTGCGCTCGCTGGTAGAAGTAGGAACTTCTTGCCAAGTCCAGCGCTACGAGCAACTCCGGCAAGGGGTATTGCTGTCTCAGGGCATCGACCAGCATCGTCTTTTCCCGATTGCTCAGGACTTGCAGGTCGATGCCCGTGTCTTTTTTTATGAGTTCATTCGCCTTCTTCAACAGGTCGTGCTCAAGCTGTAGACGGTGGACGTCGCGTCGAAGAGATTCGAGCTGGCGCTCCAGTTCCTCTCGCTCAGGTGACGGTGGGGGTTTGTGCCGGCGTTTCATGGATGAGGGCTTCTCGGAACCGAGCAGTTGATTCTTCCAGTGGTACAGGGTCGGCCTGGACACCCCGAGCTCTTGCGCCACGGCTTGGGCGCTGTCCTGGCGCATGCACAGTGCGATGACCGCAGCCTTCTTCAACGCCGGTGGCCGCGCTGATCCGGCCGATCGATTGACGGCACGTGCGTGCAATTCGGGGCGGGATTCGCGGATCCAGGTCCGCAGCGAATCCCGGCCCGGATAGCCCATCGCCTTGATGGTGAAGGCAATGCAGCGCCCGTGCTCGAGATAGTGTTCGACGGCCCGTTCCTTCTGGGCATGAGAGTACTTCGGCTTGGAGCGCACGTAGCCGCGCGACAGATCGTGGCTTCGCTCGTACTCCTCATGCCAGTTCTTCAAGGAATTCTTCGTCGGGTAGCCCAACTGGCAAATGGTCGCCCCAGGACGCTTGCCCAACTTAATGTACAGCTGCACTGCGCGAACTCGATCTTCGTATGAATACATGAACTACCTCCAACGGTAGTCCAAGAAATCCGCCGCACCCCCCAGCGAAGTTGTCAGCGACGAGGACCAACTCTGACGTCTCGTGTCGCCAGATGAAGACCTCAGGACGAAGCCCTTGTGACAACCGAACCTTCGCGCTATCGCCATGACGACAGCCACTTGATCCTTCAAGTTAGTGTGCGCTTCTCTCTTCAGGCCCGACTTCATTCGTCCCTGGATGAAATGATTCCCAAGGCGTAGCCGCTGTAAAACCGGCCCACTGGGACTTCCCGCGGTTTCTAAGGCGGCACGCCTTAGGCACACGGTATTTTTCAGCGGCGTAGCCGCTGTAAACATACCCAACGTGCCTATTTGCGATTTCTAAGCACCCACGCGATTTGGCTGCGTCAGATCGAAAGTGAGAACGAGTGATGCCAAGTGATAAAACGTGATAATCGGTGATATCGCGAGGCGCCCCTGCAGGCGCCCCCTTGGCCCACTAAACGACGGCTGTTGTCCACCGCCCCGCTTCGAAACGGGCCTCCACCTCGTCCGCATTCAAGATGGGATGCCTGGTGTTGAAGGCCCAGAAGTGGGCCATCTTCTGCTGCGCTGTCCAGCTCGGATGCAGCAAGCTCTGACGAACCGCCTGAATGACTGGCCGTGGCTGAAGGCATAGACCAGTGCGTCCGACGGTAAGCCTTCGAAGCGGGCCAGCGTACGACCCACGCGATCCAGCAAGGTCTGGAAGCTCTCTGCCCCGGGGCCATCGCAGAACTCTGGATCGGCACTCCCCCAATACGACTCGATATGGGGAAGGCGTACCTGGCGTGATGTTCCATTCCATCGACTTGGCTCCAGGTAGGTGAACTCCTCCATGGGAAGAATCTCGACCGGCACGTCCGGAAACCGGTCGATCGTCGGCTGGGCTGTGAGATGCGTTCGCAGGTACGGCGACATCGCAATGAGCGTGGGGCGTTGCGGCCAGCCGAGCGCGGTGCTTTTAGCTTGGGCGTGGCCCAGCGGCGTCAGTTCGAGTTTCGAAAGATCGAAGCTGGGAATTCCGGCGTTGCCGGTGCTCTCGCCGTGGCGAACAAAAAACACTTTCACAATAAATCCTTTCGAGCCCGCGACAATTGACGCGGGATTGTTTTGCACGCCTGCGCAAGCAGGCACCAAGTGCGCTTAAGCGCTTTTCAAAACAACTCTCGAAGAATTATTTTAAGAGTCAGCCCTCCCCTACTTGACCCGCAGATCAATTATTTGGATTATAGCGTTTTTCATCCCGAGCTTCAAATGGCCAACTCTCTCGCCGACCTCCACGAAAAGATCAAGAGCAACGCGGTGTCACTCGCTCAATTGAAAATTTCAGGCATCCATACATTTAAAAATCTCAAATTCATTTTTCATTATTTTTGTCATCTTGGTTTTTCGGTATTGAATAGCAACAGCCCAACCAATTTCCTGAATTTTGATTACTCCAAACGCTGCTAGCATTTGTCGAAGCATCGGCATGTGTGTTTCTGGAACTGGCTGCCCTTCGCATAGCACCCGATAAAGCGTCGCCACCATCTCTATTGCACTGCGAAGTTTTTCATCGTGTTGGGCCTGATGGCATAACGCGTCCAGCCATTCCTAGCTCAATTCGTCCAACTCCTCGTCTGGCATCTCTGAAGGATCGTTTTTCATATTCATAATCTTTAGACAACTGCTGAAACATTTTTTGATGTCCCGTCAGCCATAGTGACATAACTCCCCGATCACGATGCGAAACAGGCGGTCACGTGAGGCCAACATACGCAATCGGTCGATTCGGCGACCACATCTAGGACAGAAGAGCACCAGCGTTGCTAACGATCATAAGAAATGGCGCAAGCCTTGAGCGCCCAACAGGGCACTAAGCACCATGCAGAGAGGTCGACTTGCGGCAATGGCTTGGACCATCAAGCGGATCTCTTGAATGGTCACAACATAGGCATCAATGATCTGAGTTGCCAAACTCTTCGACTCAACTGGCTTGAGAGAACGCTTCACGGGAACCTCCTTGTGGAATGCATTCGATGGCTGCGTCACGACGCCACCAATGCACCCATGCTAGGAAGGACTCGCGCCGGAATCCCGGCTCGTTTTCCCAAAAAATGCTTGCCAGTGCAGCAACTTCTCCGTATAGGATTTTCTCGCAGACCATGTGCCGGGTTTGAAGTTATTCCTTTGAGCCGCTTCAGCGCTCCATCTGAAAACCTACAGGTTACTTTTATAAAAATAATATAAACCCATAGGTTTGTTATTTTGTTATAGAATCGAACCCATGAGTATGAAAAACCAACCTGAGTTGCTAGAGCTGCAGCTGCGCCAAGTCGAAGGCGAACTTGCGAAGTGGCGCCGCGCCGCTTTGCCCTCCCCGCCTCCTGCCGGGTGGATTCAGACCATCCGCGAAGCCTTGGGGATGACCGCGACCGCCCTGGCCCAGCAACTGGGCATGACCGGCGTCGGACTGCGCAAGATCGAGGCCTCTGAAGCACATGAGCGCGTCACCCTCGCCACGCTGCGCAAGGTGGCCGATGCACTGGACTGCGACCTGCGCTACGCCCTGGTGCCACGCCAACCGCTTGACGAGAAGCTCATGGCCCGTGCCAAGAGCGTCCTGGCCGCGCAATTGGGCCCCGTGGCGCACTCGATGGCGCTGGAGGATCAGAAGGTCGAGGACAAAGAGTCGATGGACAAGTATCTGGAATCGGCCGCCCGCTCGTTGATCCGCCGCTCACCCCGCTCACTGTGGTGATGGAATTTGTTTACGCGCCAGGCCAAACGCCGCTGGATCTCGACGAGATCGGCGGGCTGAAGCCCAGACACATCACCACCCAAGAGCAACTCAACGCTTGGGAGCAGGTGAACATCCTGGCCGGACGTGTCTGGGCCTTCCGGCAGAAGAAAGCAGCGGTACTTGAGGAAAACTTCATCCGCCGGCTACACCTGAAGATGTTCGGCGACACCTGGACCTGGGCAGGCACATTTCGCCAGACCGACAAGAGCATCGGTGTGCCGTCCGAGCAAGTTGCCATGCGCCTGACCCAGCTGCTGGAAAACACTCGCTACCAGCGAGACCATGCGGCTTTCCCGCCCGACGAATTGGTGATTCGGTTCCATCACCAGCTCGTGTTCATTCACCCGTTTGCCAACGGCAACGGGCGCCACTCCCGGCTGATGGCCGACATCCTTGGCCAGCGACTGGGATGTCCCGCCTTCACCTGGGGCGCCGGCGTCGACCTGTTTAAGCCTCGTATCGCACGCCAGCAGTACCCGGAAGCACTGCGAGCAGCTGATCGGGGCAATATTGCCCCACTCTTGGCATTCGCGCGAAGCTGAATTTCTGAGCGCCTGATCGGGTTGGCAGGTTGGCAGGTTGGCAGGTTGGCATCAACCTACCGGGAGAATTTTTTTGCGCCGGCGGCCCGACGGCAATTTTTGGCGTTTTTTTGACCAAAAAAAATTGCCCACGTCGCTTTTGTGCCCCTTTTTCGACTTATTTTTCTCTCCAGCTTTAGAGAAGTACGGGCATTAAGAGAAACCGGATCGGTTCAGCAGGGTTCTGTTGTACCGGCAAAACTCTCCCTAACCCGCATAAAGCGGGTCAAGTGATTGCCGGACTGTCTCTCACCGTATTCGGACGAGCATGGGACATAGACCGGGCCTGCCTTCACACATTGGCAGGCTTGACGGATTACACGCCTGTGAGCGTTCCTTCTGCCCGTTCCGTCAGACCTTGCGGTCACTTTTGTGGGCTTGGCTTGGGAAGGGTCCCCCATTGCCTCTCAATGCAGTTACGGCGGCCTTTCGAGCGGTCTACCTGCATCCAGTCGGAAGAAAAAACCAAAGTGCTCTAACTCCGACGTGCTCAGTTTATCTGGATACTGTTGATTCGTCCAGGCTGTTTGCGTATACATGACAAGGATCACCAGTACCGACACGCCGGTTTAGAGAAAGAATTGCTTATCGCGATGCTCGTTTTCTGCCACCAGAATCCCAGCGCCGGGTTCGTAGGCGGCTGTGGGTGTTCCTTGGTGGAAGCTCATCTGCCAGCCCAGCGACGAGTGTTTCCAGATCGACGAGCGCAGGGCAAACCTGTCAAAGCTTCCGTCCTGCAGTTGACGCGCTGAGCGGTACGTGATCAAAACGACAAATTCGCCGAGGCGTCTCAGCTCGAAACGATCCGCAACAACGACTGCGTGTTGCGCCTCTGCAGGCAGTCGCAACGTGATGTCTACCTTCTCATAAACCGTCCCCGAGAGCCCAAATTCCCGAAAATCGTCATGTAAGAGCGCATCGAGCCTTTTGGCGTCACTGCGCGCCGCTGGCTTGTGCAATTCAATCTCAAGTAACTTCAACACTTGAAGAAGTGATGTGTCAGCGGTCTGCATAGGCGATGGATAAATACCTGGATTCGGCCAGGCCGGAAGACCCAGTCAGGAATACCCGGCTTCGCGCTGATGTCTCACAGCCAGAATCACCACGCGGTCAGCGTCGAGTCGATAGCGCGCGACGTAGCCGCTCTCGCCGAAGTCGATCACCCACTCCCGAAAATCGTCTGGCATGTCCTCGATGAGGCGCCCCATTCCGGGCTGGTCCTCAAGAACCTTGACCTCTTGCCGGATCGCTTTGACCGCTCGCTTTGCGGCGTCGATGTTCTTGCTGGCCAGGAAGCGATAGAGGCGCTGCACATCGAGCAGCGCCTGCGGCGACCAGCTCAGACGTGGCATTCGGGCGGCTCGATGTCGTTACCCTGCTCGAGCTGCTCGAGCTGCGCGAGCCAGGCGTCAGCCTCTGTGGCGGTGACATGCAGACCCGTCGCGCGGTAGTCATCCCAAGCCTTGAGCGTGTCCTGGCGGAACGTCTCTCGCTTTTCTTCGCGATCGACATACTGGCTGATGGCTTCTCGCATCAACCAGTGCGGAGTGCGATGACGCGCTTCGGCCAGACGTTTGACTCGTGCCTTGACGTCATCGTTGAGTTTGATTGCTACGGGGCGAATAGACGTGGCAGCCATAGCGCGTTCCTTTTGGTATCACTAGGTGATACCTTACCATGGAAGTGACCTGCCCCCCTCTTGCCGTGCCATTCATAACGAGGAAGTCCGGGGTTGCAAGATTAATTGATCTCGATCTCGGCGGTTGTTGAGGTAGACCGAGCTGCATCGCCAGCGCGCTGGCGATGCAGCTCGGCGAACTTCGCCGGTGGCATTCGCCCGCAACTGCTGTGTGGCCTGACCTCGTTGTAGTCCTGCCTCCAGACAGCAATCGCCGATCTGGCCTGCTGCAACGTCTCGAACCATTGCTCGTTCAGGCACTCGTCCCTGAACTTGCCGTTGAAGCTCTCGATGTAGCCGTTCTGCATGGGCCGTCCCGGCTCGATCAGGATGTGGCGGATGCCATGCGTGCTGGCCCAGGCCATGAAGGCCCGGCTGGTGAACTCCGGGCCGTTGTCGGTGCGCACGGCCCGCGGGTAACCTCGGAAGACAGCGGTCTGATCGAGCAGCCGTGTGACGTACTGGCCCGAGATGCCCCAGTCCACCGCGATGCTCACGCACTCGTGGCTGAAGTCATCAGCGACCGTCAAGCACTTGATGCGCCGCCCCGTACTCAGGCTGTCGCTGACGAAGTCCATGCTCCACACCTCATTTGCCGTCGTGGCCAATCGCAGCGGCACGCGTTCACTGGTCGGGCGCTTGACCTTCTTGCGCTTGCGCACTGCCAAGTTGGCGGCGCTGTAGAGCCGGTAGACCTTCTTATGGTTCACACCGGGGAAGTGCGAGCGCACCATGTCGTGGATGCGCCGATAGCCGAAGCGCCGGCGCGCGTGCGCGATCTCGACGATCTTGCTGCTGAGCTCTTGCGTCATGGCATCGGCTTCGGGTGGGTTGCGGTAGTTGTCGCGGGAGAGCCCCACAAGCCTGCAGGCGCGCCGCTCGCTCAGATCGCATTGCTCGATCATGGTGGCGATGGCCGCGCGTTTGGCCTGTGGGGCTAGCGCTTTACCCCGAAGGCCGTATTCAGTGCGTGGATGTCCAGCTGCGCCTCGGCCAGCAGCTTCTTGAGTTTGTTGTTCTCCGCCTCCAGTTCACGCAGCCGCCGCGCGTCGGGCACGTCCATCCCGCCGTACTTGGCGCGCCATTTGTAGAAGGTCGCGTCGCTGAAGCCGCCTTTGCGGCACAGATCCTTGATCGGCAAACCGGCCTCGGCCTGCTTGATGAAACCGATGATCTGCTCCTCGGTAAATCTGCTCTTTCTCATGTCCGTCATTCTCCAGGTTGACGGACTTCGCTGCCATTACGCTGGTACGGCTGGGAGGGAGCAGGTCACGCGCGCTCTATGTGCTCGACGAGCCGACGACCGGCCTGCATCCCGCGGATGTCGACAAGCTGTTGGTCCAGCTCAACGAACTGGTCGATGCCGGCCACACCGTCGTGATCGTCGAGCACGAGATGACCGTCGTGGCCCGCTGCGACTGGGTGATCGACGTCGGACCGGGTGCCGGTGACGAGGGCGGCAGTGTGATCGCCTGCGGAGCACCCGCCGATTTGTGTGCCAACGAGGCCAGCGTCACGGGGCGGTACCTCCGGTCGGCGATGCCGCGTTGATACGCATTGCGAGCTCCCGCGGCGCCCCACTCAGGCATCGGCGCCCGCCGCACCCTCGGTCTTGAACAGTCCCCGGATGTTCAGCGCGCCCAAACTGAACTGCAACGCGACCAAGCCCCAGGCTGAGGTATGAAAGCCCCAGATGAGCCACAGCACGTTGCTCAGCAAGAAAACCCAGAAGCCCGCATTGCGTCGTTGCCTCTCCTTCGAGGCGACAAGCCACGCAGCGGTGATCGAGGCCAGGAAGGCGGGCCACTGAATCAGACTCAGCCAATCGTCCATTTGTATTTTCCATTAGCTAGGTAGGTGCGTCTACAACACCGATGGACTGAGTCCTCATACCCACGCCCCAGCCCAGCGCCTTATACAGCGCGATGACGTGCAGGTACGACGCCGTCTCGGCCTGGGTCGCCTCCTGCTGCACCGCCGACAGGCCGCGCTGATTCTCCAGCACCGCCAGATAGCTACCGGCGCCCGCATGGTAACGGCTCATGGCGATATCCAACGCGCGTTCGCTGTGCGAGGCGGACTGCAGCAGCGCCAACAGCCGCTGCTGGTGCCGGGCAAGCTGCGTCACCGCGTTTTCCACGTCTTCCTGGGCTTGCAGCAACGCTTGCTCGTAGCGGGCCAGGGCGCCTTCCGTCAGCGCCCTGGCTCCCCGCAGCCGGGCACGGGCGCCGCCCATGCGCATGGCCGGCCAAGTGAGGCTCGGGGCGATCTCGAAAGCCCGGGAACCAATGCCTGCGTCCGCCCCGCGCAAAGCGAAGAAGCCGATAAATCCGCCCAGGTCGAGGCGTGGGTAGAGCTCGGCGGTGGCGGCCCCCACATCTTCGGTGCTGGCCGCCAGGAGGCGCTCGGCACGCACCACGTCGGGCCGTTGCCGGATGAGCTCATCGACATCACCAAGCGGCAGTTCCCTGGCCAGCGGCGCCGGCTTGAGCATCGACGCCGCGACCGGATTCTGACCGGGCCGCTGGCCGATCAACACATCGAGTCGGTATTGAGCCTGGTCGCGTGCCGCAACCAGCGGCGCGATAGTCGCTTCGCTCAGCGCCAACTGGGCCCGTGCATTCTCCAGTTCGTCGAGCGGCCCGTTGCCGGCCCGCACGCGGGACTGCAGCAGGGCCAGCGTGCCGCGCCAGTTCTCGACCTGCACCTGCGCCAGGTCCAGCCGGCGCTGCAGACCCTGTCCCTCGTAGTAGTAACGGGCGACATCGGCGGCCACCGTGAGCCGCACCAGCGCCAGGTCGGCCTGCGCCGCATCGGCGCGGGCGTTGGCGGATCGGCTCAGGCGATTCAGGCGGCCGAAGAGGTCGATCTCCCACTGCACGTCGAAACCGGCTCGCCAGCTCTCGGCCAGGCTGCGCACCGGCTCGCCGGTGACGCCGACCCGCTGCTCGATGCTGCGCTGGTAGCCGCCCTGCGCGGTGACGGCGGGGTAGCGGTCGAGCTGCTGCTGATCGAACACGGCACGGGAAGCCAGCAAGCTGGCCTGCGCCCGGCGGATGTCGTGGTTGTGCGCGAGAGCGGCGTCGACCAGCAGTGTCAGGTGTTCCTCTTCGAGGAAGGTCCACCACGGCGCCTGATCGGCAGCGCCACTGAACTGGTTCTGCTGCGGGCTTGCCAGCGTGATCGTGGGCACGGCGGGCGTCTCGTACCGGGGTCCTACCGCGCAACCGGTCAGCATTCCGACAGCGACCAACAGGCCGGGCAGCTGGAAGTTCTTTTTCATGATGGCTTTCTCAGGGCGCCTGGGGTGCAGGCAGGTCGGCATCGGCCAATTGCAAATTGCGTTTCGTGGTGGCCCGGGCGGCATGGTCGCGAGCCAGCAACGAATACACGGTGGGCAGCACGAACAGGGTGAACGCCGTGCCGACGAGCATGCCGCAGACGATCACCACGCCCAGGCCGAAGCGGCTGTTGGCACCCGCGCCGGATGCGAAGAGTAGCGGCACCAGCCCGAACACCATGGCCGCGGTGGTCATCAGGATGGGCCGCAGCCGGATCTGCGCGGCGCGCCGAATGGCGGCATGCCGGTCGAGCCCCTCGTGCGCCTGCAATTCGTTGGCGAACTCCACCATCAGGATGCCGTGTTTGCTGATAAGGCCGATGAGGGTCACCAAGCCGATCTGGGTGTAGATGTTGACGGTCGCCAACCCCAGTGCCAGCGGTATCAGCGCGCCGCAGATAGACAGGGGCACCGTGATGAGGATGATCAACGGATCGACCAGGCTTTCGTACTGCGCGGCCAGCACCAAATAGATGATGACCAGCGCAGCCAGGAACGCGAAGACCAGCGCGCTGCCCTCCTGGGTGTATTGCCGCGCATCGGATTGCCAGTCGTGGCTGAAGCCGGCGGGCAGGTCGCCCGCCATCCCTTCCAGGAACGCCACGGCCTGGCCCAGCGACACACCGGGCGCGGGGATGGCCTGGAAGGTCGCCGCATTCTGCTGGTTGAACTGCGTGAGCCGGTTGGGCTCGACCTGCATCGAAACCTGCACCACCGTGGACAGCGGCACCAGCGTCTGGTCCTGCGTCCGCACGAACTGGCGGGCCAGCGCCTGTGGCGTCAGGCGCTGGTCACGCTGGCTTTGCGGGATCACGTCGTAGGCGCGGCCGTCCATGCCGAAGCGGTTGAGGTAGTTCTCGCCCACCAGCACCGCCAGGGATTCACCGATGTCCTGCATGCGGATGCCCAGGCTGGCGGCCTTGGCGCGGTCGATGCGCACCTGCACGACCGGGTTGTTGTAGTCGAGGTCGCTGTCGACCACGGCGAACAGGCCGCTCTCTCGCGCACGTCGCTTGACGTCCTCCATGGCCTGGAACAGCACCTGGTAGCCCTGCGCGCTGCGCAGCACCATCTGCACCGGAAGGCCGCCGGTGGAGCCCGGCAGCGCGGCCAGCTGGAACACGAAGATGCTGGTGCCTTCTACGTCGTTGACCACACTCTGCAGTTCGGCCTGGACGGCGGCGGCGGATCGCGCTCGCTCGCCCCAGGGCGACAGGTTGATGCCGCCAATGCTCGACGCCGGGCCGTCGCTGCCGTTGATGACCCACCGGCCCACGGTCTCCGGCAGGCGGGTGTAGACCTCGTCGAGCTTGCGCCCGAACCGCTCGACGTAATCGAGGTTCGCATGCTGCGGCGCCTTGATGGCCGTCAGCACGTTGGCTTGGTCTTCCGCCGGTGCCAGTTCGCGTTGCGGCAACTGGTAGAGATACGGCAGGCTTGCGAAGACCAGCAACGCCAGGCCCCCGGTCATCCAGCGGTGCCGCAGCGAGAACGCCAGCGCCGCGCCATACCGCCGCGTCAGGCCACCGAAGAAACGTTCGGCGGCATGCGCCATGCGTCCTTCCTGCTGCGCAGGTGGCAGGAGGAATGAACCCATCACCGGCGACAAGGTCAGCGCGACCATGCCCGACACCACGACGGCGCCCGCCAGCGTCAACGCGAACTCCTTGAACAGCGCACCGGTCAGGCCGCCCATCAGGCCGATGGGCGCATAGACGGCAGCCAGCGTGATCGTCATGGCAATGACCGGCCCGGCCACCTCGCGCGCGCCGATCAGGGCCGCCGCTACCGGCGAGCGGCCCGCTGCGATATGCCGATGTACGTTCTCCACGACAACAATGGCGTCGTCCACGACCAGTCCGATGGCCAGCACCATCGCCAGCAAGGTCAACAGGTTGATGCTGAACCCGAATGCCAGCATCAGGCCCGCGGCGCCCAGCATCGACAAGGGAATCGTCGCCACCGGAATCAGCACCGTGCGCAACGACCCGAGGCACAGGTAGATCACCACCACCACGATCAACAGGGCCTCGATCAGCGTGTGCACGACTTCGACAATGGAGGCCTCGATGAACCGCGCCGTCTCGAACGCCAGTTCGACGTGCACGCCAGGCGGCAGGGTCTTGCGGATCTCCGGCAGCAGCTTCCGGATGCCGGCCACGATGACCAGCGGATTGCCTGCCGGCGTGGGCTGCAGGCCCAGGTGAACGGCGGGCACGCCATCCATCAGCGCGCTGGTTTCGCGGTTGGCAGCGCCGAGCTCGACCGTGCCCACATCCTTCAGTCGCACGAGGCCGGCGCCATCGTTGCGCACGACCAGTTCGCGAAAGCCCTCGACGCTGTCCAGGTCGGTGTCGACCCGCACGTTCGACACCACGTACTGGCCTTTGACCTTGCCGGGCGCCGCCTGGTAATTGTTGCGGCGCACCGCATCGGCCACGTCGGCCGCGGTCAGGCCGCGCCCGGCCAAGCGGTCGGGGTCCAGCCACAGCCGCATGGACAGCCGCTGTCCACCGAAGACCTCGACCTTGGCCACGCCCTCGATGGTGGCGAACATCGGCTCCACCACCCTCGCCAGGTAGTCGGTGAGGGCCGGTGTGGACAAGGTGTCGCTGGCAAAGCCCACGTAGGCGACAGCGGTGGACTCACCCGAAGAACGTTCGATGACCGGGTCATAGGCCTGTTCCGGCAGCTTGTAGCGGACCTGGTTCACCTTGGCCATCACTTCGGTCAGCGCCTGGGTCGAATCGCGGTTGAGTTCCATGCGCGCGGTGACCACGCTGCGCCCCTGCACCGAAGACGACGACAGGTAGTCGATGCCTTCGACCGACGAGACCGCCTGCGCGATCGACTGGGTCACGAAGCCCTGCATCAGCTCCGACGAAGCCCCCGGGTACTCGGTAGACACCGTGATGGTCGAGCTCTCCAGCATCGGATACTGGCGGATCGGCAGGCGCTCGAGCGACAGCAGGCCCAACAGCAGGATCAGCGCGCTCACCACCAGGGCCAACACCGGACGGCGAACGAACAGGTCGGTGAACCTCACGAGCGCACCTCGAGCGTGTCCGCCTCGACGGCTTCGACGGCCATGCCGTCGATCAGCTTGAGCTGCCCCGAAGTGACCACCCGGTCGCCTTCGCTCAGCCCGTTGTCGATCTGCACGCGGCCGTTCAGCCGCTCGCCTGCCTTGACCGCGACGCGCTTAACCGTGAGTGCCTGCCCGTCTCGGGCATGTGCGACGAACACCGTCTCGCCATAGGCGGTGTAGGTCACTGCGGTTTCCGGAACGGTGAGCGCCTGCGCAGCGTCCTGCCGCGCCACCCGGACGCTGGCGTACATGCCGGGCCGCAGCGCACCGTCCGCGTTAGTCAGCGTGGCCTGCAGCTGCACCGTGCGCGACCGGGCGATCATCGGATCGACGGCCGTGACCCGGGCGCTGAAACGGCGGTCGGGGTACGCGTCGACCCGCACCTCGACCGCCTGACCGGTCTTCAGCTGGGGACTCGCCTGCTCGTCCAGCGAGAAGTTGGCATACAGCGTGCGAGCGTCGACCAGGCTGACGATCGCGTCGGTGGCGTTCAGGTACTGGCCTTCGTGCACACGGCGGATGCCGAGCACACCGGCATAAGGCGCACGGATGGCTTTCTGCGCAATGACGGCCTCGACGTGCCGAAGTTCGCCCAGCGCCATGTCGCGCACCGACCCGGCGTTGTCGACCTGCTCCTGCGTGGCGGCGTCATCGGCCAGCAGCTTCCGTGCGCGGGCATGCAGCGTTTCGGCATTGCGCCACTGGGCCTGCAGGCGCTGGCGCTCGGCCTGCTCGGGGGCGTCGTTGAGCTGGACCAGCAGTTGCCCGGCCTTCACGGCCTGGCCGGACAAGAACGCGATCCGCGTCACCCGGCCGCCGACTTCGGCGGCCACTTGAACCTGGCGCGCCGACTCCAACTCGCCGACGCCGGCGAACACCTGCGGTAGCGTGTCGCGACGCACACTGGCCAACGCCACCTTAGTGGCAGGCGGTGCGACGGCCGCCGGCTTGGCGACCGTGGCGGTGCTGTAAACGACAGTGCCGACAGCAGCGATGGCCGACAGGGCAAGCGTGACGACCAGAAGTGTTTTATTGCGCATGTTGATGGAGGTTCGCACTGCAGAGCCAGGACCTTGCCCGGTCATGTCCACGCGGTATTGAAAAGAAAGAAAGCCGCGACCGCCCAGACCAGCAGGGCGATGTGGGTCAGCTGCAGGCCCTCTTGCCGAATCCAGTAGCCGAACCACAGGCCGCCGAGGTGCATGGCAAGCAGGAAGGCCGTGAAGGCGCTCAGGCCCAGGTTCAGCCAGAGCCGCGACGCCCCCAGGTCGCCCACAACGAGCAGTTGCCAGCAGCCCGTCCAACACGCGGCTGCCGCCAGGATCTGCAGCGCCAGCACCACCAGCAGCGCTGTGCGATGAAGCGTCTGCGAACCGATCGCCCGAGAAAGCAGCGGCGTGTGGATGGCAGGTGGTTGCTTCAGTGGTGCCATGGACATCGTTGCCCCCACAGCGCCCGCCGAGCCGCCAAAGCCGTGGCAGTTGTTGACGACGCTGATGGTCAGCCAGACGGCCAGGCCGAGCGCCTGGACCGCCAGGAACAACCAAAGTGAGGTGCTCAAACTCATGATCGACGTCCTTGTCGATGGGCGATGCGGCGCGCCAGCAGGGCGGCCGCTGCAGGCGCCAGCGCGAAGATGGCGAACAGGTCGCGCCAGCTGGCCAGCAGAGACGGATGGGAACGGTCACTCATGGACATTGCAGACAGGAAGGCATGGTTGACTTAAAATCAAAGCAATGACTTGGATAATAGGCCGGCATGATGAATTACACAAGTAAAAACTTTGATAAATCAGAAGATAGGTCAACGGGCGACCGCATCCTTTACTTCATCAAGACCAAGGGCCATGCATCGACCGCCTCATTGGCGAAAACGCTGGAGATGACCCCCGAAGCGGCACGCCAGCAGGTGCAAAAACTGTTGACTTCAGGGCTGATCGCAGGGCGGCAGGAGGCGCTGCCGGGCGTGGGCCGCCCGCGCCAGAACTGGGTGCTGACCGAAGCCGGAAATGGCCGCTTCCCGGATACGCATGCGCAGCTCACCGTGCAGATGATCGGATCGGTGCGCAAGCTGTTCGGCGAAGAAGGCATGGACCGACTGATCGCGCAACGCGAGGCCGATGCACGCGCGACCTATCTTCAGATCTGTCGGGGGCCGACACTGCAGGAACGGCTAGAACAACTCGCGGCTATTCGCACCCAAGAGGGCTACATGGCGCGGGTTGAACGCGACGCAGCCGACTGGCTATTGATCGAGGACCACTGCCCAATCTGCATTGCCGCCCGAACCTGCCAGGGCTTCTGCCGCTCCGAACTGCAGCTGTTCCAGGAGGTCGTCGGCGCGGATGCCACCGTCAACCGTGAACAGCATGTGCTGGCGGGTGCCGCCCGCTGTGTGTACCGCATTGCCCGTGCGGATCGGTGATCGTGGGTACTTGCCGGAAGGACTACTATTGCGCCGGTATTCGATGGGCTGCGGGCTCCCAGCGAGATCTTGATCCGGTCTAGGTGCGGTCGCTGCCAAGAAAGCTCTGGCGCACCTGGCTGCCGAGCACCTCGTCGACCAGACTGCGTTGGCTCATGGACCTGCTGAGCCACGCGTAGAAGCGCGCTTCGCGAGACACCGAGCGCCTCGCACATCATTGCCAACGGCCATGTCCCTCGGTGTTCAGCAGGTCGCGCTCCATCCTGAGCTTGGCGTTCTCTTTCCTCAAACGCTCCAGTTCCGCCTGCTCGGGCCTCATGACCCCTTGCCCGGGGAATGCATGCTGCTGGTCGACCGCCGCATCGCGTATCCACTTGCGCAGCACGTTCTCGTGCACATCAAAGTCGCGTGCAGCCTGCGCCACCGCCACGCCTCGCTCCTTCACCAGCTTGACCGCTTCAAGCTTGAACTCTCGGCTGAACTGCCTTCTCGTTCCCATGAACCACCTCCGGTTTCATCTTCCACATTAAATCCACCCGAGCCTGCATCGCGTCGCGCACTTGAGCGCCAAAACTTTGATGTGCCAAGCGGCCATCAGCGGCCAAATTCCGATCCAGCCAGGTTACCCCCATGGCGCGCTCCTGCTGCGCGATGGGCAGGTGCGAGCGCAGCTCGACTGCCCACAGCCCCCTTTTCTGGGCATCGCGCTGCTGCACCTTCTGCACCATGTCTTACGGGATTCTCCAGACGCCATCGGCCAGGCGCTCCACCACACCGTTGCGCCTTAGCGCTTCGGACCGTCGCACGTGCATATCGACGGTGGCCTGCGGATCGCGATGCCCAGTCTGCTTGAGCTGTGCCCGATGGATTGCAGTGCTGTAGATGCCGTCTGAAGAGGCAAAGACGTTGCGATCCACGGCCTTTCCCTGACCCGGCGGCTTGGCCTCGACGACAGCATTCATCCTCAGCCGACACGATGAAGCGGAACTGGTCGCGGTCGCGCTGCCCGCGTTCCTGAAAAGCCTTCAGGTCGGCTGTGTCGGTGTCTTGCCCGCAGGCCTGGCCCTTCTGGCCGTCGCGCGTGACGCCATCGCGTTCGATGTAGCACAGATGGACAGCCATCGCGGCTGCGACGCGGCCTCGGCCAAAGGTGTTGGCAGGCTTGGCGTGCGCGCCCTGGCCGTCGGCCTAACGTCAATCGCAGCGTTGAAGCCGATCGCAGGGGATGCTCGCGCTCGCCGTGCAGGCTGGCTCGGCCGCTTACGGCAGCCCCTGCCTCAGGCGCTGGCGCGTCGGACGATCGTGAAGCCAACGTCCACGACCATCTCCGCCGGACGCCGGCCCGCGGCCCGCTCGACGATGCAATCGGCGGCGATCTGCCCGATGCGGCGCCCGTCGATGCGCACGGTGGTCAACGCAGGATCGAGGTCGGCCGCGAAGTTCAGGTCGCCGAAGCCGACGACGGCCAGGTCGGCAGGAACGTCCATGCCGGCCACACGCGCCTCGGTGAGGACGCCCAGCGCCAGCATGTCGGAACTGCAGAAGACACCATCGATCGCGAGGTTCGATTGAAGGATCGAGCGCAAGGCGCGCCGGCCATCACTGAGCTTGGTGGGCGCGGGAACGAGGTGCGTTATCGGTGCCGCAGCGCCCTGCGCCTGGACCGCCGCCTTGAACGCTTCGGCGCGGCGAACCGAGCGGGGGTCGTCGCCACCGATCAGCGCGAGCCGCTTTCGACCCTTTTGCAGAAGAAAATCCGCCACGCTGCGTCCGACCGCCTCGTGCGAAAAACCAACCAGCATGTCGATCGGGTCGAGCGCCACATCCCAGGTCTCGACCAGGGGAATGCCTGCCGCCAGAAGCCGCTGGCGGCCCAAATCGCTGTGCAGGACCCCCATGAGCACGATCCCGTCGGGCCGACGCCCGATGATGTCGCGCACCAACTCGTCTTCGGTGGAACTGTTGTACCCGCTCTGCCCGACCATGAGCTGATAGCCGTGCTGCTGCAGGCGCGAGTTGAGCGCCTCGACCGTGTCCAGGAAGACAGGGCCCGAGAGGGTCGGCACCACCGCCGACACCAGGCGTGTCTTGCTCGAGCGCAGCCCGCCGGCCCCCCGGTTGGGCACGTAGCCGGTCGACACGACAGCAGCCTGCACCTTGGCCAGCGTCGTCGCATGGACCGAGTGCGGCGCGTTGAAGACCCGGGAGACCGTCATCGCGGACACTCCGGCCAGCTTGGCGACGTCCATCACGGTGACGCTCAGATGGCTAGGCTGCAGGGGGCGATCTGTCATGGTGGTTGGGAGCGGACTATAACTGCCGGGCCGACACTCCTCACCTGGATCGAGGTGCGCCGCCGGAACCGAGTCAGCTTTTCTTGCCCCTCCCCGCCCCTTTCGCATGCCGGCCCCTTCAAAAAACTGCCCTCCAGCCCCACGCTCCCTGATCGCGCGGCGTCGCCCACGCGTCGTGGGCGCTCCTCCGGTGACACCACGCTCCTGGAAGTCGCACGCTTGGTGGGGGTTTCCGCAATGAGCGCGTCCCGAGCACTGAACGCCCCGAACCAGGTGTCACCGAGCATCCTCGCCAAGGTCCACGCCGCGGTCGACGCGACAGGCTATTTCGCCAACCGGGTCGCTGGAAGCCTGGCGTCCAAACGCAGCCGCTTGGTCGCCGCAGTCGTTCCCTCGATTGCGGCGACTAGTGTTCCAGGGCATGGTCCAGTCGCTCATCGCCGAACTCGCGGCGCACGGCCATCAGTTGATGCTCGTCAGAGCGGCTATGGCATGCAGGAAGAAGTGCGCTGCTCGAGGCCATCATCGGCCGCCGCCCGGACGGCATCGTGGTTCCGTCCACCGCCGGTCGACGGCGCCTGGTGGCATCCGGCATCCCGGTGGTGGAGACATGGGACATGGTGGCCGACCCGATCGACATGCTGGTCGGCTTTTCGCACGAAGCCATTGCGGCCTCCGTGGCGTCTTTCCTGATCGGGCGCGGCCATCGGCATCTGGGGCAGGGTTCTTGAGTTGAGCCTCATCGCCCGGACGGGCGCCGCCGATTTCCTGCAGCCCAGCGCGATCAAGTCGGGCGGCGTCACCACGCTGCTCCGGCTGTCGCGCGAGTGCGCTGGCACCCGCCACCAAGGCACCGGTGATCGTAGGCAACCGCGGCGGCGCCGGGACGCAGATCGGTACGCGCGCCATCGCCACCGCGCCGCCGGACGGCCAGCCGCTCGGCTTCATCGACACAGCCTTCGTGATCAACACCGGGCTGCTAGCGCTGCGCTGCCTTACGACACCGAAAAGGACTTCGCCCCAATCTCGCTCGTGGCATCTGCGCCGTTGGTCCTCATCGTGCACAGCGCGGTGCCCGCAGCCACTGTCGCCGAATTCGTGGCGCTGTCGAAGACGAAACCCGGTGGGCTCAGCTACGGCTCAGCCGGGGTGGGCAGTGCGCCGCACCTGGCCGGCGAACAACTGCGCAAAGCCGCCTCGATCGACATCCACCATGTTCCGTACCGCGGCCGCGGCACGGTGTTGAACGACCTGCTGGCGGGACACATCCAGTTCGGATTCACCACGATTGCGACCATGGTCGACCACATCCGGGCGGCTACGGTGCGCGCGCTCGCGGTCACGGGCGTGCTGCGCGCCCCCAGTTGCCCAAGGTCCCGACTATGCAGGAGGCCGGCATGCCGAGCGTCGACGCGACGCCGATCTTCGGCCTCATCGGCCCGACTCAGTTGCCGTCGAGCACGGTGGCCCTGCTGTCCAACATAGACCATGGTCAATCGCCCCGCGTGGGATGACGTAGAGCGTATTGGGCCGATCAAACTGCTGGCGCCCCATGGCCGCATCGGGGACTTGCGGCCGAATCACGGGGTATGGACCGACTGCTCTTTGCCATCAGGGGAAGGTCAAGTCCAAACCGAGCATCCTGGCCAGGCCGACGGTCAGGAGCGAGAGGCCCAAGAGCAATAGCAAGAAGACTGCGGCCATCTTGCCGCCCGCGCGCAGCACCGCGCGCTGCGTCCCCTTCTTCTTCCCTTGATCGTAATGCCACTTGACGGCGAAGAACATGCCAATGCCGAGCACAAGCACCTTGAACGTAATGAAGACTACAGGGAACCAATCCATGATTTCAGTATTTCCAGGCTATTACATGACACGTATCTAACGTGAGCAGCATTCAATCCCAGCGGCCGCCCATCTCGCCAAAGTGGGAGAGGGATCTCAGGTTGAGCGGTGGAATGAGGTCATGGTTTGCCATAGGGAAAGTATCCCATTTTTTCGCTTGAATTTTCAGTAATTACTGAAAACCAAGCACGATCTGGCCCAGCCCCGTGGCAGGCACGCCTGTGAGCCACCACTGCCGCAAGCAACGATTGGACTGAACATTTTTGTTCCGCTCGCGCCTCAAAGAATCCTGACAGGTCTCCGCGGCGGCGTATAAAGGTTCCAGGTGCGGCTGCACCTTCGAGCGCGCGACACGCGAAATGCAGTTGAAGTTTGCGAGGCCTCAATGCCTAACCTGAATCCAAACCCTGTCGCCCAGGTCACTGCGCAGAGCGAGCTGTCCACCCTTCGAGCTCGCATCGCGGAAATCCAACGTGGTCTGCAGGACGGTGGACTGGTCGAGCTGCTACGCGACCATGAGCCCCAGCTTCGCCAGGTTGTGGAAAAAATGTCCGAGGGTTTGATGATCTTCGACAACGACGGCAACGTCGCCTTCCAGAACCGTGCCTCCTTGCGCATTCACGGATTCGAGGATCACGAGCGCGGTGAGATCGAACGCGACGCGCTACCGGTACTGTGGGAGGGCTGGGACAGCGCGGGGGAACGGCTGGAAGTCGGCGACTGGCCTGCAACTCGTGTGTTGCGCGGCGAGTTGGTTCAGGATCAGGTGTTGCGTGCGCTGCGTCGCGACACGGGTCAGGAATTCTGGGCGAGCTACAACGGCTCCAATCTCTATGATGCAGAAGGGCGGGTGACTGGCTGTTTCATCACCATCCGAGACATCACGCCGCAGATGCGAGCCGCCGAGGCTCTGCGAATCAGCAACCAACGCCTCGGCAAATTCTTCCATTCCGAGATGATGGGGTCGATCTACTGGGAAATCGGGGGCCTGATTACCGAGGCCAACGACAGATTCCTGCGGATGGTCGGCTACACACGCGACGAACTGCTGGCTGGCCAGGTAAGTTGGAGCGCATTGACGCCGCTGGCATACCGATCACTCGACGAGGAGGCGCTGGCCCAGCTCAACAGCGAGGGGGTGGGCAATCCGTACGAGAAGGAGTTCATTCGTAAGGACGGCACCCGCATTCCAGTGCTGATAGGCTCGGCCAGACTCGACAACGACCTGCGCGAGGGCACCGCCTACGTGCTGGACATGACGGATCGAAAGCAAGCCGAAGTAGGCATTCAACGGCTTGCTGCGATCGTCGAATCATCCAACGATGCGATCGTCGGCAAGACACTCGACGGATGTATCACGAGCTGGAATGCGGCAGCACAAACCATCTTCGGCTACACCGCCGACGAAGCCATCGGGAAGTACGTCCAGATGCTGATTCCGCCTGAGCGTCAGAGCGAGGAAACGCGCATCCTGGGTGAGGTGGCCGCTGGCAAATCCGTGCCCGCTTTCGACACAGTGCGGCTGCGTCGCGATGGGGAGCCAATCGATGTGTCGATCACCGTTTCGCCGATCAGAGACGGCGAAGGTCGCGTGGTCGGTGCCTCCAAGATTGCCCGGGATGTCTCTGCGCAGCGGCGCGCCGAAACCGCCCTTCGCAACAGCGAGGAGCGACTCCGGTTCACGCTGGAAGCTGCACACATCGGTGACTGGGATCTCGACCTCGACACCGGCGTCATGCGGCACTCCGCGCGACATGACCAATGCTTCGGATATGCCGAACCACAAGCCGACTGGAATTTCGACAAATTCATCCAGCATGTTCATCCTGAAGATCGGTCTCACGTCAAGCAAACCCTGGACTCGGCCGTCACCGAACTGCACGACTGGCGCGTCGAGTGCCGGGTGGTCTGGCCAAACGGATCCCTCCACTGGATCAGCAAGCACGGCAGCGTTCAGTTCAAAAGCGGCAAGGCCACCTGCATGCTCGGCATCGTCAGCGAAATCACGCAGCAGCGGCAGGCAGAGAACACCCGCCTGGCGGTACAACGACTGGAGGTCGAGAATCAGCAAATCCAGCAGGCGAGCCGGCTCAAAAGCCAGTTCCTGGCCAACATGTCGCACGAGCTGCGCACGCCGCTGACCGCGGTGATCGGTTTCGCCGACCTGCTGCACTCGGGCTTCGTCAAGCCGGACTCGCCCAAGCATCAGGAATTCCTCGGACACATCGGCACCAGCGGACGGCACTTGCTGCAGCTGATCAATGACCTGCTCGACCTGTCCAAGGTCGAGTCTGGCAAGTTCGATTTCTTTCCCGAGCACATCGACCTGAACGAAGTGGTGAAGGAAGCGCTGGACGTCCTGCATACGGCTTTCAGCAGCAAGGACATCCGCATCACAACGGACATCGATGCCGATCTCACCGACCTGAGGCTTGACCCGGCACGGCTCAAGCAGGTGCTTTACAACTACCTGTCGAACGCCATCAAGTTCACGTCGGCGGGCGGGCACGTCACCGTGCGGGCCAGCGCCGAGGAGCCTGAGCACTTCCGTATCGAAGTGGAAGACACGGGAGTCGGCATCCTGGCCATCGACCTGCCGCAGCTGTTCACGGAGTTCCAGCAGCTCGATGCGGGTTACAGCAAGCGGCACCAAGGCACCGGCCTGGGCCTGGCGCTGACACGCCGGCTGGTGCAGGCACAGGGCGGCCAGGTCGGCGTTCGCAGCACCATGGGCGTGGGCAGTGTGTTCTGGGTCGTGCTGAACCGCAAGAATGGCCCGGACACGCAGCGGGCCGAGGCCACGACGCTGGGCGTGCTCGAACGCGAAGCCGAGGTGATCGAAGATGCTCAGCGCGAGCAGGCGCTGCTTTTCGGAGCGCTTTCGCAAGCCGGCTTCGAGGTCGAGGCGACCGCCGATGGCAAGCACGCATTGCCGCGCGCCCGCGAAACCACGCATCCGGCACCGACGCCCGGCCTGGAAACGAGCACCACATTCGACATCGCCAACGTGTTGTGCAAGCCCATCCGCATGGACGAAATATCGTCGGCAATGGCCCGCTTCAGGCTGCCGGGTGAGCGGCGTGCCAATGTCATGGTCATCGACGACGAAACGGTATCGCTCGACCTGATGCGTGCGGCCCTGATGAGCATCGGCATCGACGCCGTCTGCTTCCAGGATGGCCGCGTCGCGCTGCAGGAGATTGATCATCACCGGCCCGATGCCATCGTTCTCGACCTGATGATGCCGGCGTTCGACGGCTTCCAGGTGCTCGACGCCTTGCATCAGCTGCCAGCTTGGCGCGACGTGCCGGTCTTCATCTGGACCAGCATGCTGCTGACCGAAGAGGAATACGCCACGCTGGCGCGATCGGCACGAGCCATCCTGATCAAGGGCGGCGGCGCCATGGAAACCGTGCTGGAAAGCGTGCGCCGCTGGCGCAAGCCTGTTGTGTCCAGTACCGGGGCAAAGTCGTGAGCGCGCCGCGGGTGCTGATCGTGGACGACAACGCGATGAACATCGCCATCGCCGAGGTCGTGTTGCTGGCCGAGCACTTCGAAGTGGACACGGCCGACGATGGCCTGCAGGCGATGCTGAAGGTGGCGTCGTTCGGGCCGGACCTGATCCTGCTGGACATCCAGATGCCCGGCAAGGACGGGCTTGAAGTGACCCGGGACCTGAAGGCCGACCCCGCCACCCGACACATCCGCATCGTCGCTTTCACCGCCTTTGCGATGCAAGGCGACGAGGCGAGGATGCGCGCCGCCGGATGCGACGGGTATCTGTCCAAGCCCATCGATGTGAAGAGGTTCGGCGCGCAAGTGCGCGCCTATCTGCAGGCGCCGATTGATGAGGCGTGGGCGAGGTCAGCACCTCTGGGTACGTTGTAGACCCTCACTTGCGAGAGGAACACGCCATGCGTGCGGGATCGACCCATCGGTCGTAGTCCTCGCCGCTGAGCAGCCCCAGATCGACGGCAGCCTCGCGCGGCGTGATCCGCCGTTCCATGGCCGTCCGGGTGATGCGCGCGACCTTGTCGTAGCCGAGGATAGGGTTCAGGGCGGTCACCGCCAGCAGTGCATTGCCGACGTTGGCAGCCAGGCGTTCGCCGTCGACCGCCAGGCCCGCGACCAGCTTGTCCGCGAACACTCGCGTGCCGTCCGACAGCACGCGGATCGATTGCAGCAGATTGTGGATCAGCAGCGGCTTGGCGACGTTGAGTTCGAAATTGCCGGAGGCGCCCGCCATCGTCACCGTGACGTGGTTGCCCATGACCTGCATGCAGGCCTGCACCAGGACTTCGGCGATGGTCGGGTTGCGCTTGCCCGGCATGATCGACGATGTCAGGCCGTCGTCCGGCACCACCAGTTCACCGATGCCGCAGCGCGGGCCCGAGCCCATCCAGCGGATGTCGTTGGCCATCTTCATCAGCGATGCGGCGATGACGTTCAGCACGCCCGAGAGTTCGAGCAGCGCGTCGTGCCCGCCCATGCCCTCGAACTTGCACGAGTTCGGGGTGAACGGCATGCCGGCCAGCGCACTCGCCTCTTCGCAGAAGAGCACGTCGAAGCCGGCGGGCGCATTGAGCCCGGTGCCTGCGGCGGTGCCGCCTTGCGCCAGCACGCGCAGGCGCGGCATCGCGTCGTCCAGCCGCGCGAGCGCGTTGCGCACCTGCCAGCCGAAGGCGTCGAAGGCCTGGCCCATGGTCATCGGAACGGCATCCATGAGGTGGGTGCGCGCGACCTTGATGTCGGCCGCGAATGCCTGGGCGCGGTCGTCGAGCGCCCGCTGCAGGCCGGCCAGCGACGGCACCAGCCGGTCGCGGACTTCCAGCGCAGCGGCGATGTGCATCACCGTCGGAAAGCTGTCGTTGGACGACTGCGATGCGTTGACGTGGTCGTTCGGATGGACCGGCGAATTGGCGCCCAGCGGCTGCCCGAGACGCAGGTTCGCGCGGTTCGCGATCACCTCGTTCGCGTTCATGTTGGTCTGCGTGCCGGAACCCGTCTGCCAGACCGTGAGCGGGAAGTGGTCGTCCAGCAGGCCATCGCGCAGCTCTTGCGCCGCCGCGACGATGGCGTCGGCCAGCGCCGGGTCGAGCACACCGCAACGCACGTTGGCGCGTGCCGCAGCGATCTTCTGCAGCCCGAAAGCGCGCAGCAGGCAGGGTGCGAAGCGTTCGGTGCCGACATCGAAGACGCCGAGCGCCCGCTGCGTCTGCGCGCCCCAGTAGCGTTCGGCCGGGATCTCGACCGGCCCGAAGGCGTCGTGCTCGGTGCGCGTCGCGCTCATCGCCTCAGTCCAGCGAGATGTTGCTCTTCGCCGCCACCGACTTCCAGCGCGCCACTTCGGCCGCGGTGTGCTTGCCCAGCGCCGCACCGGTGTACTGGTCCGTCGGCAGCATCTGGATCGCCTGCTCGGCCATCTTGTCGGTGAACGCCCTGTCGGTCATGACCTTGAGGTAGGCCTGCTGCACCTTGTCGAGCACCGCCGGCGGCGTGCCCTTGGGCGCGTAGATGCCGTACCAGGTCGAGGCCTCGAAGTTCGGCAGCACGGTCTCGTTCAGGGTCGGCACGTCCTTGAGTTGCGGCAGGCGCACCTTCGACGTGACGGCCAGCGCGCGCACCTTGGCTTCCTTGATCTGCGGCAGGGCCGTGTTGGTCTGGTCGAAGATGCCGTCGACCTGGCCGCCGATCACGTCGATCAAGGCCGGGCCGGCGCCCTTATACGGCACCTGCGAGATCTTGATGCCTGCCGACGCGGCCCACAGCGCGGCAATGAGGTGTGAACTGGAGCCGACACCGGCATTGCTGATGAAGACCTTGTCCGGATTGGCCTTGGCGTAGTCGACCAGTGCATTCACATCCTTGGCGGGATGCTCCTTGCGCACCATCAGCACCAACGGCGTGTCGGGAAAGCGGAACACCGGCGCGAAATCCGCCACCGGGTCGTAGGCGAGCTTCTTGTACAGCGCCGGCGCTGCGCCCATGTAGCCCATGTGGCCGACCAGCATCGTGTAGCCGTCGGGCGTGGCGCGCGCGGCCTTCGCAGCGCCCACGGTGCCGCCGGCACCCGGCGCGTTGTCGATCACGATCGGCTGGCCGATCTCACGGGCCACGCGCTCGGCGATGGAGCGCGCCAGCGCATCGGTCGGGCCACCGGCCGCGAAAGGCACGATCCAGGTCACGGGTTTGGTCGGATAGGCCTGGGCTAGCGCGCCGAACGTGCTGGTCACGAGCGCAGCCGCCAGCAGGCTGCGGGTCGCGAATGTCTTGATCTTCTTCATGTTGTCTCCTCGGGTGGTGGTCGTTTCAGATCGGGTGGGGCCTGGAGGTCTGAATGCCTCTTGGATGCGGGGTGGCCGCGTTGCCGTCTTCGCCGAGCAGGTTGCCGTCGTCCAGCGCGGCATCGGCGGCCGCCTCGGCCGGAAAGCGTTCCGGATAGAGGTGACGCTCGGCGGTGGCGGCATCGAAGGTGCCCGACCACTTCGCAACCACGACCGTCGCAACGCTGTTGCCGATGGTGTTGCAGGTGGCGATGGCCATCGACAGGAAGCGGTAGACGCCGAAGATCACGGCCAGACCTTCGACGGGCAGCATGCCGGTGGAGGTCACGGTGGCGGCGAACACGACGAAGGAGCCGCCCGACACCGTCGCTGCGCCTTTCGAGGTGAGCAGCATCAGCAGCAGGATGCCGATCTGGTGGTCGAGGGTGAGGGGCACGCCGTAGGCATGCGAGATGAACATCACGCCCATCGCCATGAACAGCGACGTGCCATCGAGGTTGAAGGCGTAGCCGGTGGGCAGCACCAGCCCGACGGTCTGCTTCGCGCAGCCCATGCGTTCGAGCTTGATGAGCAGCCGCGGCAACGCGCTTTCCGACGACGCGGTGCCGAGCACGATGAGGATCTCGTCCTTGATGAAGCGCAGGAAGCGCCACAGGCTGAAGCCGGCCAGCTTCGCCACGAGGCCCATCACCACCGCGATGAAGAGCAGCACCACCGCATAGAAGCTGAACACCAACTGCGCCAGAGCAACCAGCACCGCCGTGCCATTGCTGCCGACAGAGTAGGCCACCGCGCCGAAGGTGCCAATGGGCGCCAGCTTCATCACCAGGTTGATGAAGGAGAACAGCACCTCGGAGATGCTGTCGAGACCTTCGTTGATCCTGGCGCGGCGCGCGTCGGGAATCGCCAGGATGCCGATGCCGACCATCACCGCCAGCACCACCACCTGCAGCAGTTCGCCCTTGGCAAAGGCACCGACGAAGTTGTCGGGGACGATGTGCGCCATGAATTCGAGGAAGCCCTGTGGTGCCGCAGCCTTGGTCGCGGCGGGCGCAGCCGCACCACCTGCGACCGTGCTCATGCCTTTTCCGATACCCAGCAGGTTGCCCGCGAGCAGGCCGACCACCAGTGCGATCGTCGAGATCACCTCGAAGTACAGGATGGCGCGCCAGCCCACGCGGCCCGCGCTCTTCACGTCACCGGCCGACGCGATGCCGTGCACGATGGTGAGGAACACCAGCGGCGCGACGCCGGCCTTGATGAGCGACAGGAACATGTCGCCCAGCAGCTTGAGCTGCGAGGCGAACTTCGGAAAGAGGAAGCCGACGGCGATGCCGAGCACCAGCGACAGCAGCACCTGCATGCCGAGCTTCCGGTACCAGGGCAGCGACTTCAGTGTCGCGAGCGCCGCCACCGGGGGGCGGCTGGATGAGAGATCGGTCATCGCGTCGCTCCGGCCGTCAGGCGTTCACTTCGGCCGACAGCGCCAGCGCGCGGTCCACCATTTGCGGTGCCAAGCCGAGGTAGTTGGCGGGGTCGGTCAACCGATCGATCGTGGCGCGGTCGAAATGCTTCGTGACCTCCGGCAGCGCGGCCAGTGCTTCGGCCAGCGTGCCGCCCTTTTCGTTGACCGTGCGGCACGCGTCGTACACCACGTCGTGCGCCTGCTGGCGGCCTATGTGCGGTGCCATGCCCATCATCACCGCCTCGGCCACGATCAGGCCCTTGGTGATGCCCAGGTTGTGCGCCATGCGCGCCTCGTCGACGATCAGCCCACCGAGCGCAAACTTGGCCTGGTGCAGGGCGCCCGAGGTGAGGATGAAGCTCTCGGGAATCGCGATCCATTCGGCATGCCACGGGCCGGTCGCGCGCTCGAAGTCCTGCACCATCGCGTCGACCATCAGGCCGGCGTGCTGGCGTACTGCTTTCGATGCGGCCAGCATGAGTTCGCTGGAGATCGGGTTGCGCTTCTGCGGCATCGTGCTCGACGCGCCGCGGCCCTTCACGAAGGGCTCGTACACCTCGGCGAACTCGGTCGACGCCATGATCATGATGTCCAGTGCGATCTTGCCGAGCGAGCCTGTGACCAGCGCGAGCAGGTTCACTGCTTCGGCGAAGCCGTCGCGCGCCACGTGCCAGGTCGTGGCGGGCACGCCCAGCTTCAGTTCCTCCGCCATGGCCTTCTGCACGTCGAAGCCCTTGTCGCCCAGCGACGCCAGCGTGCCGGCCGCACCGGCGAACTCGACCACCGCCACGCGCGGGCGCAGTTGCGCCAGCCGCTCCTGGTGCCGATCGAACATCGCCAACCAGATCGCGACCTTGTAGCCGAAGGTCACTGGCAGCGCCTGCTGCAGGTGGGTGCGGCCGGCCATGGGGGTGTCGCGGTGCTTCTTCGCGAGCGACGCGAGGATGCTGCGCAGCGCGCGGATGTCGGCGTCGATGCTGTCGAGTGCATCGCGCACCTGCAGGGCGACGGCGGTGTCCATGATGTCCTGCGTGGTGGCGCCCCAGTGCACGTAGCGACCGGCCTCGCCGCACATGGCGACGAGCTGGTGCACGAGCGGCAGGATCGGGTAGCCGACGATGTCGGTCTCTTCGCGCATGTGGTCGAAGTCGATGCGCTCGATCTTCGATTCGCGAGCGATCACCTCGGCCGCTTCCGCCGGGATGACGCCGCAGCGCGCTTCGGCCTTCGCGAGGGCGATCTCGGCATCGATGTAGCGCTGGATCAGCGCGCCATCGGAAAAGAGCTGGCGCATCTTCTGCGTGCCGAAGGCATCGCGGAACAGGATCGAGTCGACGACGGTACTGGCCATCGGGAGCGAGGACGAGGGGGTGTGCATAGGGCGGGCTTCGGAAATTGGGAACGAACGACATCGATATGTTCGGACATATGAACTCTAATATGTCCGAACATACTGGGCAATCCTGGGTTTACCCTTAGTCCGATAAGTGCGATGCTCAGGTCACCATGTCTCAGCCCACCAAGCCGCGCTACAGCGACATCGCACGCCACCTCACAGACGCCATCACCAGCGGCCACTTTGTGGTGGGGACCCTGCTGCCCACCGAACTGGAACTCGTCGATCACTACAAGACCAGCCGCCACACCGTGCGCGCGGCGTTGGCCGAACTGCAACAGCTCGGGCTGGTCTCCCGCCGCAAGAACGTCGGCACGCGCGTCGAGGCCGCGCGACCGCGGAACACGTTCCGGCCATCACTGGCGTCGGTCGACGACCTGGTGCAGTTCGGCGCGGCGCATCTGCGCCAGGTGCAGTCGATCGAAGCGGTGGCGGTAAGCGGTGCCATTGCCGCCGACCTGGGTTGCGCCGACGGCACGCGCTGGCTCCGCATCTCGAGCCTGCGGCTGCGCGGCGATGCGACGGCCGGCCCCATCGGTTGGACCGACGTTTACATCGACCCGGCCTACGCGGAGATCGGCGACCTGGTGCGCGCCTCACCCGATGCGCTCATCAGCGCGCTGATCGAGTCTCACTATGGCCGGCAGATCGCCGAGATCCACCAGGACGTCCGGGCGGCGACGGTGTGCGATCCGGCGATGGCGAAGGCCCTGAAGCTTGACGAGGGGGCAGCGGCGCTGAAGATCGTCCGCCGTTACTTGGACATCACGGGCCAAGCATTCGAGGTCTCGGTATCGACCCATCCGGCGGATCGCTTCTCGGTGTCGATGCGACTGCAGCGATCCACCTAGACCCTCAGTTGCTCGCGGGCAAAAGAAGGCTCGTCCGCAAAGAGGAGCCTATGAAGAAAAGTCGATTTTCAGGGGAGCAAAGGGTCGCGATCCTCCACGAAGCAGATCGCATGACCATGGGTCGCGGTGATGCGTTTGCAAGCTGGGCGAGCTCATCTCATGGCCCTTGCGGCAGTGCGCCATTTGGGGATCAAATGACTGCTTCAAAAATGAAGGCGATGCTTTGGTCCTTGGGCCGCTCATGCACGAAGCGCCCTTCTTGCAGGAATATTCTCTAAATTCTCCTTCAGCACCGGCAAACCAAAATACCAGCCAAGCCATCACACCGCACAAGATCGCGATGTATGCAGAGTTGGTAATCAGGTCGTGACAGCTGCCGTGGGAATTCATTTTTTAATTCACGCATCTAATTATTTAGATAAAAATTCATTATCCACGGCCAAGGATTCAATTTTTCTACAATTTTTAATTCCAACAGCTCCGGATATTGATTCAATTAGAACCCGTCCTGATCTTGAGATTTTTTGCGTTGATTTGAGTTGAAAGGCAACATCTCGACTGCCGCATCGAGGGGTGCGGCATGTTCCTGGCGGCCATTCTGGTACGACTGGATAATAAAATCAATGCCTGCAACAAAATAGTTGCTTCTATTTTTAAACTAGTACTTTTGGATTTAATCCAAATTGGATCGCCGCCGTCGACAGGCTCTTTTCCAGCGAAGCCTTCAGTCAGCGCGTAAGGTGCGGTTATCCTTCAATCTACGAGATCGAAACCCCTTCCCCAGCGCGGCCAGAGCGGAGTTTCTGGACAGCCGCCCGTCGCTCGAAGGCGAGGGCAACGGCAATACTCCAAAGTCAATCTACCAAACCGAGCTGCAGGTAGCCGGCGATAGGGCCCCGCGCGCTAACTACGGCGGTGAGCTTTCCACTGTGGATGGCGAAATATTTTTTGGTACCCCCGCCGCCGCCGCAAGCGGCCAATCCCGCAAACAGCGATGCAGAGCCAACGGCTCTTACCCACGATCTCAACGACTTCATAGCGATCCCGCTTTTAGTCATGTATGACGTCGGTGCAAATCTAATTGATCTGCACCTGACATCGACATCGTAGAAAAAAGGAGATTTGTAATTAAATTTTTACAAATGGTAACGACATATTACCTAGCACTTTCATACTAAAATTTTTAGCGCAAAATAACCCGCCAACTACCGCATTTGGGGGGGGTGGCAGAGATTTGTTCCATGAGTTGATGACGCCGTTGGGTAAGCGGGTTGCAATGACGCGCATCACCGCATCTCAAACAAGATCGGGGCTCACCCTCACGATCTCGTCTTAAAGGTGAATGCAGATCACGCGGCCACAGCGTCCGAAGCCGCTGGTCGACTCAGCGCACGAGGCTTCCCAATTTGCGCACGGCCCGAGCCAAGTTGGAACGCACCACAAGCCTGTGGAAGGGGCCAATCACGAAGAGATAGAAGTGTCCGAAGCTGTTGTTGCAGTGGACGACCGTCGTTGCGACAAGCTCGCGTCCCTTTCCGTTGGCCAAAGCTCGCACAAGAACCGAGGCCTTGAAGTTGAGATGCCGGTCGTTTTCCCCCAGGACGAGCTCATTTTCAGACCTCGACAGGACAGGGAAGAAATCGATGTGCGCTTTGCCGCTCGTCTGCATTTCGGCGCGGAGCGTATCCGACGACTTGACCCCAAAGGGCGCCACCAGTACGTCGCGGAACTTCAGCAGCAAACGAAACCACCAGGACGGGTCACCAAAGACCGCTTGCGCCAACAACTCAATCGTCAACTGGGTGCCAGTCGGCAGGGGCACCGCGAAAGCATCGGCGAAATGAGAGCTCTCGAACAGTCCGGCGACGCGGCTTTCCAAGGGCAATTCAACGGCTCGGACGACTCGCATGAAAGCATATTACCTGCTGGCCTCGCCCCATGCTGGGACGGTATGGCCACTGCGGCAACGCGCGGTTGACCGCGTTGCCCGGCAACGCTGCCACTATTCCTTGAAGTGGACGCCCTGGACGATCTTCTGGTTGCGTGCGTACTCGGCCTGCGCAAAACGCCCCAAGTCTTCGGCCGAACCGTTGCCTCGCAGCCTACCTTGATCCTGCAGCTTGGCGCGGACTGCAGGCGCGAAGATGCCGCTTCGCTGCTTGAGCAGTTCCATCGCCAAATGCAGCACCGTTCCGACGCCCGAGGTCGCGTAGCTGTTCTTGCCGGGAGACGCCTTGCGCCAAGCCGGTCTTCCCACGCTGGCCGCGTGAGGTGGCGCTGGAAGAATGCAAGTACATCCGCATTGAATTCCGTGTGCAAAGCAACGCGAAGCCGGAGTTGTTGCGACAAATTTCAGGCGTCGTGCTTGCCATGGCTGGGGCATGGCGCGAGAAACGCGAAATTCGTGGGTCTCGCACGGGTGTCGAAGGCAACTCGCTGCGACGGATTTCCTCGCGCAATGGAATCGTCGATCCAGAGGGGCAGAGACCCTTGCGCAGCGTCCAGTTCGGAATGGCGCCAACGGCCGCCAAGAAAGTGGGCCCCGGAGTGGCTGATCGCCGCAACGACGATCAAAGGCTGGTTGACGTTCAAGACGTTGCTGACGAGCGGCGACTGACGGGTCGTGCAAGTGGCGCATCCAGGGTTGGCAGCCCAACCGTTCCCCCGCGGCCTTGCGCGTGAATCCGCATCGACGCCTCCATTGGCGACATTCCCTCTGGAACGACGCGATCACATTCAAGGGCGGATCGCCTCGCGGCGGCACCTGCGCGCTATTTCGCCTTCTCGGCGTCTTGCGCGGCGTCTGCGTTGGTCGAGCTGCGGCTGCCCTTGAGGTACATCTCCACATCCGCTGCCTTGTCGCCGACCTTGGCGATGGCCTGAGACAGCTGTTCATCGGTGACATCGAATTCGCGCGTCCAGCGCGTGACCTGCGCCGCATCGCTCTCGTCGATACGGGGAATGGTTGAATTGCTGGGGTTCGTCATGCGTTCTCCTGTCGCTGATGGGTTGAAAGAGTTCGGTTCAGAGCGGCAACGTGCGATCCGCTTCCAGGGCGACAGGCGCCACGGGCGGCGGTCTGGAAGGCGTCAACACGACCTTGCGACAGGCCTCCTCGGCCTTCTCGAAGATGTCGTAGCCGCGCGCAGCGTCTTCCAGCGCCATGTGGTGCGTGATGATCACCTCGGGCTTGAGGTCGCCCGCCTGAATGTGTTTGAGCAGCTTGGGCATGTGCTGCTGCGCATGCGTCTGGCCCATCTTGAAGGTCAGTCCCTTCTCAAAGGCGTCGCCGAACAGAAAGCCGTGGATGAAGCCCGCGTACACGCCGGGCACGCTCACCACGCCGCCGCGCCGCGTGGCCGCAATGGCCTGGCGCAGCGCCTTGCCGCTGGACCCTTCGAGCTTCAGATCGGTCAGGACTGTCTCCAACGTGCTGCCCTTGGCTTCGAAGCCCACCGCGTCGATGGAGGCATCGACGCCCCGGAAATCGGTGCGCTCGATGATGGCGCCGGCCGGGTCGTCGATGTCCTTGAAGTTGATCGGCTCCACGCCGTAGGTCGCCTGAGCGAAATCCAGGCGATAGGCGTGCTCGTCGACCATGAAGATGCGCTCTGCACCCAGCAGTCGGGCTGAAGCCGCGGCCATCAGACCCACCGGCCCCGCGCCGAAGATGGCCACCGTCGAGCCCGGCCCCACCTCGCCGTTCACGGCAGCTTGGTAGCCCGTGGGCAGGATGTCCGACAGGAACAGCACCTGCTCGTCGGCCAGCCCCGGCGGAATCACGAGCGGGCCCACGTTCGCCTTGGGTACGCGCACGAACTCGGCCTGTCCTCCGGGATAGCCGCCATACAGATGCGAGTAGCCGAAGAGTCCCGCGCCGGAACGCACGTTTTTCTTGTTCATGATGGCGCCGCGCCCCGGGTTGGTGGTCTCGCAGGCGGCGAACAAGGTCTTGTTGCAAAAGAAGCACTGGCCGCAGGCAATCGTGAAAGGCACGACCACACGGTCGCCCTTCTTGAGCCGAGTCACGCCCTTGCCGGTCTCCTCCACGATGCCCATGAATTCGTGGCCCAGAATGTCGCCGGACTCCATGTCCGGAATCTTGCCGCGGAAGATGTGCAGGTCCGAGCCGCAGATGGCCGTGGCGGTCACGCGCAGCAGCACATCGTCTTCCTGCTGCAGCACGGGATCAGGCACGGTCTCGACGCTGACGTTCCTGGAAGACTGGTAGGTAAGGGCTTTCATGGTGCAACGTGCTTGGGGTGTGAGCAGGCGAAGAAAGGCAACTTAGGTCGCGCGCCCCACTGTCGTTGTAGGAGCACAAGCCCTTGGCGTGCGCGCCCTGGCCGTCGGGCCGACGCCCGATGATGTCGCGCACCCACGCGCGTGTCCTCTACAGAGCGCCGAGGCGCTGGAACTGCTGATCGAGGTAGACCAGGGGGTGACACCCGGCCTCCCCCACTCGCACGGCCCGAACCTCGCCCAGGAAAATCGTGTGCGTGTTGTAGGGAATCCGCTGGACGATCGCGCAGTCGAAGGCGACCACGGCCGACTTCAGCACGGGCGACCCCGTGGCCGCGCTGTCCCACTCGCCCGCCAGGAATCGCTCATGGCGACGGGAGGGATCGCTGAAGGACCGGGCGAGATCATGGTCGTCGATCGCCAGGACGTTGACGGCCAGGATCCCGGCGGCGTCGATGGTGTCGTGGGCCGACGCGCTCCGGTTGACGCAGACGAGCAAGGTGGGAGGGTCTGCGATCACCGAGCTCACCGCCGTGGCGATCAAGCCAGCGCGTTGGTCGCCGAGACGGCTCGTGACGATCGACACGCCGGCAGCCAAACGGCGCATCCCCGCTTTGTAGGCGTTCGAAACCTGTAGTTCTGCTGTGCTCATGGGTCGTCCGCAACGCTCAGGCTGCTGCCTTTTCCTTTTGCTTGTCCTTCTCCCAGCGGACACTGGTGCCGCCGGCGGTCTTCTCTGCCGCTGCGTGCCCCTTGAAGGCGCCGCGGTAAGCCGCTGCTGCATGGCGATCCGGCAGGCGCCCGCCCGATTCAGGGAACATCTTCTGGCGAAGCGACCCGGGCGCGTATTCGCGCTGCGCCAGCCCTCGCTCCTGCAGGACCGGAATCACGTGTTCGATGAAGTCGCGGTACGAGCCCGGGAAGAACTGCGCGATCATGTTGACGCCATCGATCCCGGCGTCTTGCCACTTCTCGAGTTCGTCGGCAATGCTCTCGGGCGTGCCGACCATGCGGCCGCTGTACGACAGCGCTTTCACCAGATCGGACACCTTGGCCTTCTTGCCGTTGTGCGAGTCCTCGTACATCCGCGCATAGCCCTGCACGCCGGACATGTTCGACTGCTCCAGCGTCATGTCGGGATCCATGCCGCCGAGGTCGATGCCCATGTCGCGGCTGATGTGCGCGGCCATGCCGTCGTAGCTGACCCACTTGTCGATCTCTTCGGACTTGCGCCAGGCCTCTTCCATCGTGCTGCCGACCACGAAGGAAAAGCCCTGGATGAACTTGATGTCATCGGCCCTGCGACCCACCGACACGGCAAGCTCGCGTTGCTCGGCGATCGCCTTGCGTGCGCCTTCGATCGTCGGGTAGAGAACGAAGGTGCCTTCGGCGTGCTTCGCCGCAAATTCGCGTCCGACCTTCGACGAGCCGGCCTGGTACAGAACGGGTACGCGCTGCGCCGACGGCGAACACATGTGCGGCCCCAGCACGCGGTAGCGCTCGCTGTTGTGATAGATGCGGTGGATCTTGTCGGCATCGGCATAGACGCCGTTCTTCCGGTCGGCGAGCACCGCGCCTTCGTCCCAGGAGCCCTCCCACAGCTTGTAGACGACGTGCATGTACTCCTCGGCCCAGCGATAGCGCTCGTCGTGTTCGACGATCTGGTCGAAGCCAAAGTTCTGCGCCGCGTTGTGCGTGGCGCTCGTCACGATGTTCCAGCCGATGCGGCCCTTGCTCAGGTGATCGAGCGTCGAGATCCGTCGCGCGAAGCTGAACGGATGCTCCGACATGATGGAGCTGGTGAAGGTCAGCCCGAGATTTTCCGTGACGCCGATGAGCGCAGCGCACAACGCACCGGTGTCGTTGCACGGGATCTGCATCCCTTCCTTGATGTAGGTGTCCCACGACCCGTTGTAGGCAGGGTCGATGCCCAGCACATCGGCGAGGAACAGCGCATCGAACTTGCCTTTCTCGAGCAGCATGGCCAGTTCTTTCCAGGTGTCCAGACTGTCGAAGTTCATCTGGGTCGTGTCGGGGTGGCGCCACGTGCCGTGATAGATGTGGGACACGACGTTCATCGAGAAGCAATTGAAGATCAGACGTTGACGCATGGTGTGCCTTTCAGGGAAGTGAGACGAGATGGAAGGGAGTGGCGTTTGGAGCGTCCAGTCTAGGAATGCGGGACATTCCGGTCTCGTCTTCAGGCGCACGACTTTTGTTCTCTGCGGGAACGGTGGCGAGAAGGGAGGCAAGCCGGCGCAGCGAGCGCGGCCCCGCGATGGGGCAAGCGCGAAGACAGTGCGTGGCCAGCATGGCGAGCGCCCACGGCCGCGCTCGACTCACTGAGCTGCCGACCCTGCGGACCGGCATCCGGCAGACTCAACGATCAGCCGATGGCGCAGAGGCGAAACTCTCGCGGGCTGTGACCGAACCGCGCGCGGAAGGTCCGGCTGAAATGGGACAGGTCGTTGAAACCCCAGCGGTAGGCGATCTGCGAGATCGAGCCTGTCGCGCCGCTCTGGCGCAGGTCCTTGGCGCAATGCTCCAGGCGACTCTCGAGCAGGATTCGGCCGAAGGATCGGCCGCCCTCTTCCAGGATCTTGTGGAGATACCGCGGTGAGATATGGAAGTGTTGCGCGACCTTGGCGGGCGACAAGGTCGCGTCCGCGGCGTTCAGTTCAATGTGCTTGGCCAAGGTCACGCAGAAGTTGCGCTTCACGTTCTGCTGACCGGACTCCTGCGCCGCGGCCGTGCCGCCGAGCGAGAGCGCGACCAGGTCGATCAGGCTCTCGCCGAGCTTCGCGGCGGCCGCTTCCGGAAACACGGAAGCACGTTGAGCGATCGACTTGAGGAAGTCGATCGCGATCGTCCCCAGCCCGCCATCGTCATGGACCCGCTGCGCCGTCTTCTGTTCAGGGTCCTGCAGGAGCGGGCGCAGCAGATGGTGCGGGATCCGAAAGGAATACTGCTCCCAGTCATCGCTGCAGTAATCGTTCAGGTAGGGTTGCGTCGAATCGACGAGAGAGAACTCGCCGGGCTGCAGCAGCACGGAGCGCCCACCTTGGTTCATCCGGCACTGCCCTCGCACCTGCAGGTTCAGGAAGTAGACCTCGACCGGCATCTTCCGGATCTCGGCCGCACCGCGATAGATCTCCTGACGCGATGACGCGATGGTCGTCACATTGATGGTCGACAGCAGATGCGCGGACACCCGACCACCGAAGTTGTGGTCGTCTGCGGTACGAGGATCAAGCGCTACATAGGCTTGGCACAGGACGTCGCGCCAGTAGCTGAACTTGTCCTTTTCGGCCAGATGGTCAGTGGTCCAGGTTTGCATGATGACGGCCCCGGGACTTTCCGGGTCGCGTCACCAATGCAATATGTATGCCGCCATTGCAAGCGGGTTTCAACCCGCAAGAGCCTGCCTGAGCGCAAGGCCCGCAAGCTGCGCGGTGGCCAGCAGGCGGTCCAGGCCTTGTCCGTGGCGGGCGCTGGCCGAGAGCCCGGCCATGGTGGTGCCGACGAAATCCGCCAGCCGATCCGCTTGCTGCGGGTACTGCTCGGCGATGCGGCGGCGAATCACGTCCTGTGCAGCAACATGGAAACCGCAGGCCGCGTCACGCGCCTGGGGGTCATTGCAGCGTGTGCCCTCGAGCACCAGACAACCCGTCGCAGTGGCGTCAGCGGCATAGCAACGCGCAGCCTGCGTCAAGACCTCCGCAAGCGACTCTGCGAGTGGCCGATCGGCACCCAGGATCTCCAAAAGCGGAATGGCGCCGGTCTCGGCATAACGATCGAGGATTCGCGCATACAGGCCGGCCTTGCTGCCGAACGCCGCATAAAAGCTGGGTGGATTGATGCCGAGCGCTTTGGTGAGGTCCGCAACGCTGACCGCGTCGTAACCGCGCTCGTGGAAGAGGCGCTGAGCGGTCGCGACCGCTTCGTCCGGGTCGAATCCGCGGGGCCGGCCGCGGGTGCGCAAAATATCTGTAGCCATGATTACAAAACTCTTGACAACGGACAGACTGAATTATGTATCATTCACTACATTAATATGAAGGAGTGATCATGAAAGCGTTCAAGGACAAGTCGGTTTTAGTGATCGGCGGTAGCCGGGGAATCGGGGCAGCCATCGTAAGGCGCTTCGTGGCGGACGGCGCCCAGGTGGCGTTCACCTACGCTGGCTCGCCGGAAGCGGCAAAGCGCCTGGCCAGCGAGACGGGCAGCACCGCATTCTCGACGGACAGTGCCGATCGGGACGCTGTCATCGCCCGGGTCCGCGACAGCGGCCCCCTGGACGTGCTGGTCGTGAATTCCGGCGTCGCCCTCTTCGGCGATGCCCTGGACCAGGACCCCGACGCGGTCGATCGTCTGTTTCGCATCAACGTCCATGCGCCGTACCACGCCTCGGTGGAGGCGGCCCGGCAGATGCCGACAGGAGGCAGGATCATCGTGATCGGATCGGTCAACGGTGACCGCATGCCCATCCCCGGCATGGCGTCCTATGCGCTGAGCAAATCCGCGCTGCAAGGAATGGCGCGAGGCCTCGCGCGGGATTTCGGGCCGCGCGGTATCACGATCAACATCGTGCAGCCGGGGCCCATCGATACCGATGCGAATCCGGAGAACGGGCCCATGAAGGACCTGATGCACAGTTTCATGGCCATCAAGCGCCATGGCCGTGCCGAAGAGGTGGCGGGAATGGTGGCTTGGCTGGCCGGTTCGGAAGCCAGCTTCGTCACCGGCGCCATGCACACGATCGACGGCGCTTTCGGAGCCTGAGGCCTGCGCCACCCGCAGGAGCAGGACTGCGTGGAAATCAGCGCCCTTCTTGCTTGGACCGAAAAGACTCGCTGCGTGCGCACGGACGGGTCAACATCCCGCCCCCTCTGTAGGCCCGCCACAGCCCGAAAGGCACCAGAAGCGCACCAGCGAACCGGGTCGCAGGCGTGCCCAAGCGCCAGGCCATCCAGGCGCCCAGTGCTGCAATGGCAAGCCCACCCAGCAGGTTCAGAACGCTGCCGGTGCGCCACTGCAACGTCAGAAGTGCCAGGACCCCCTCCAGGATCCGATCGGCGATCTTCAGTCCCAGCAAATCCGCCAGCATGTAGAGCCCGAGCAGCAACAGCGGGCCGACGGCCACCGCCATCAACAAGATCGCAAGCACGGAGATCAGGCTGTCCATCGGCGCAGCTTACTCGCCGCAGCGCCGGACCGTTCCCGGGCTTTGTCCACGCACGCCGGTTATTCCGGATGCGTCACGTCCTTCACTCCCACGCTCCGTTCTCTGGTGGATCGGCGAGGGAAAGCTGCCACGCTGGGTGCTTCTCCATGAAAAGGTATGCCATGACCGATGATTTGAAGAACGCCGGACCGCAGGACAGGAGCCGGGTGAACATCAACGAAGCGCACGAGGTCGCCTACTGGACCGCCAAGTGGGGAGTGACGGAAGCGGAACTTCGCTCGGCGGTGGCCGACGTGGGCGTCTCTGCAGAAAAGATCGGCATTCATCTGGGCGCTCCGCCCGCAGAGGCACGTCCATGACCTCTACCGACCGCCCCTTCCTCTACCACGGTTGCACATTCACCTGCAGCGCAGTCCAGACCGCAACCAACCTTTTCACCCCCCATGTCCGTTACGAGCATGGCCTGCCGGGGCTCGAGCAGATGGCCCTGCCTGTGGATACCGCGCCCTACCTTTCCGCTGACGAGGCCCTTCGCCATGCTGAACAACAGGCGGTACGGTGGGTGCACGACCGCACAGGCGACGGCCAGGGCAGGTTCTGACGCCGCCCCTGGTTCGAAATGCCAAGCGGGCTGTGCATGTGCCTCGCGGCCTGCGCCTGTGGATCGCCCGCACAGCGGCATCGCGCCATGTCCAGACTCAACTCGTCAAGAAACAACCTCTTGCCGCTTCACCCCTGGCCCTCCAGCCCGTGCCGCTGGTGCCACTCCGCCAGCGATTCGGATGGAAAGCGTGCGAAGTGCTTGTGGCCCCGGCCCTTGGGCACGTCCTCCCAATCGGCGGCAAAGTCGAGCGCCGCCTCGACCACCTCGGGCGGCTTGGGCAGCGGCGTGTCGATGGCCGAGGCATGTGGATGGATCAGCTCGGGCCAGCGCGGGTCCCACAGCCACAGCGCGCTGCCGCATTTCAGGCAGAAGCGGCGCTCGGCCTTCGAGCGGGTGGCACGCTTTCCCTCCTCGCGCATCACCGCGTGGTAGGTGCCCAGGTGCTTTTCCCCCTTGACCTTCAGGGTGCGGGCGTCGCCGCCCAGGTTGATCGCATAGCCGCCACCGCCGGCCGTCTTGCGGCAGATCGAGCAATGGCAGTGCATGAACGGGACCGGGCTGTCGGCGTCGAGCGAGAAGCGGACGGCGCGGCAATGGCAGGAGCCTTCGAGGTGCATGGGTTTCCTCTCGAGAACGGATCGAATGATCCGGTGCACCCCACTCTACACAACGCGTCTCAAAAGGCCGACGCGCGCGTCAGCACCTGGCGCAGCACGTGGACTCTCCGCTCACCCTCAGACTTTGACTTCCCGGTTGAAGCGGTCGATGTATTCCGCGCGGCGCGGGTTGAGCTTGGCCCAGTCGACGCCGTTCATGGCCTCGATGTCGGCCATGTTCTTGGCATAGGCCTGCAGACCGGGGCTGAAGACCGCCTTGGTGCTCACCGGCGCGACGAAGTACGGCGCGGCGGCCATCTGCGTCTGCACCTCGGGGCTGAGCGCCGCGTTGATGTAGGCCGCGGCGAGGTCGGGGTTCTTCGTGTTCTTCACGATGTGCATCACGCTCTTGATGTGGATCCAGCCGGTGTCCGGCTTGGCCAGCGCGACAGGCACGCCCTTGCCCTGCAGGTCGCCCACGTTGTTGTTGTAGTGGACCGAGATGTCGATCTGCCCCTGCTGGAACAGCGTGGCCAGCGAGCCCGGGTTGCTGGCCACTGCGCTCACGTTGGGCATCAGCTTCTTCACGAAGGCGAAGGCCGGCTCGAGGTTTTCCTCGCTGCCGCCGTTGAGGCGCGCGATCTCGACCATCCACGCTGACATCAGCGTCGAGCCCATGCCCGCCAAGCCGACGCGGCCCTTGTACTCGGGCTTGAGCAGGTCGTTCCAGGAGCGCGGCGGGTTCTTGATCTTCTCGGTGTTGTAGGCGATGCCGATGATCTGGCCCGAGACGAAGACGCCGAGGCCGCGCGGGTCGACCAGCTTGCTCGGCACGTCCTTCAGGTAGGGCATCTTGTCGGCCGGGATCTTCTCGAAGATGTCCTGCGACAGTGCAGCCAGGTAGGGGCCTTCGTCCAGGATGATGACGTCGAAGGGCGGATTGGCCTTGGACGCCACCACCTTCGACACGGTGTCAACCGCCAGCGAAGACACGAGGTTGGTCGATGCGCCGGTGGCTTTGGCGAAGGCCGGCAGCAGGATGGCGCGGTGCGCCGATTCCCAGGCGCCCGGGTAGGTGGTCGCGGAGATCGACTTGGCCTGCGCATGCGAGAGGCCGGCGTGCAGCGCCAAGTGGGCGGCGCCGATGCCGGCGGCCCTCTGCAGCAGTTGGCGGCGGGACAGTGACGTGCTCATGGAAATCCTTTGTGCAACAAAACCTGGGGTCCAGGCACGTCGGCTGTGCGCAATCTTCGTGCCACGGAAGCGCTCGCCCGTGAGGCCCTGTTCGACGGGAGAACGACCACCACGACGGTGCGCACCCATGCGCTAATTTGACACGGCTCGCACCATTTGTGCACAACCCATCGTGTGATTGTGTCCAATTTGATGGCGGTTTGTGCCCACGGAGAGCTGCAACCAGATCGATCCCTGTGTGGCACGCTTCTTGAGTTGTGGAAGGCATCGCGGCCCATCCCGGCGCTGCGCCAGCAGGTTGTTCACGCATGCAAGCTCCCGTTCGCGCGCCCGGCGTCGACGTCGTTCTCGACGAGATCCATCACCGCTATGCCGGCGCCACCGCGGTCGAGTCGGTGTCGCTCGACATCCCGGCCGGCGAACTGGTCGCCTTGCTCGGCCCCAGCGGCTGCGGCAAAACCACGCTGCTGCGCATCGTGGCCGGCCTGCTGCGCCAGACCGGCGGCGCCGTGCGCATCGGCGCCGAAGTGGTCGATGCGCTGCCCACCAACGAGCGCGGCGCGGGCATCGTGTTCCAGAACTACGCGCTCTTTCCCCACATGACGGTCGAGGCCAACGTGGGCTACGGCCTGCGCGCACGCGGCGTGGCGGCAGGCGAGGTGCGCCGCACGGCCGCCGAGATGCTGGCGATGGTCCGCATGGACGCCTTCGGCAAGCGCTACCCGCGCGAGCTCTCTGGCGGCCAGCAGCAGCGCGTGGCGCTGGCCCGCACGCTGGCCGTTCGGCCGCGCGTGCTGCTGCTCGACGAACCCTTCGCCGCGCTCGACAAGAACCTGCGTCTGGACATGCAGATCGAGATCAAGCGCATCCAGCGCGAGCTGGGCATCACCACCCTGCTCGTCACGCACGACCAGGACGAGGCCATGTCGATGGCCGACCGCATCGCCGTGATGAATGCCGGACGCGTGGAGCAGTTCGACACGCCCGAAGCCATCTACGACCGCCCGGCGACCCTCTTCGTCGCCACCTTCATCGGGACCGCCAACATGCTGAACGGCCGGCTCTCGCTCATCGGCGAGCGCGGCTTCGCGGTGGCCTGCGATGGCGGCGGCTCGCTCGCCCTGGCACGCCCCGCGCCCTGTTCGCGGGTGGGCAACGTCGTGGTCGCGGCGCGGCCCGAACACCTCGCACTCGGCGCCCCCGCGGACGATGCCCTGCCCGCCACCGTCGAGATGGTGCTGCCGCTCGGGCCGTCGCTGGTGTACGAGCTGTCGATGGCCAACGGCAGCACGGTCAAGGTGACGCAGCCGCGCAATGCCGAACTGCACCGCTACGCGGCCGGCGACCGGGTCGGCGTACGCCTGCGCCCGGGTTCGCCGGCCGGTGTCTTCGCGGGCTGACACATGAGCGCCATGGCCCCCTCCACCGCCTCGTCGCGCAACGGCTCTGCCCTGCCGCTGGCGCTGCCGCTCGGTCTCTTCTTCGTTGCCTTCGTGCTGGCGCCGATGCTGCTGCTGGCGTGGGTCAGCCTGCACGACGACGCGGGCATGACGCAGGCCGGCGTCGGCCAGTACGCCAAGTTCCTCACCGACGGCTTCAACCTGGCCGTGCTCGGCAACACGCTGTGGCTCGGGCTGAAGGTCACGGTGCTGACGATCCTGATCGGCTTTCCGCTGGCCTACCTGTACACGCAGGCGCCGGGCCGCTGGCAGGGGCCGCTCATGCTGCTGATCATCCTGCCGCTGCTCACCAGTTCGGTGGTTCGCACCTTCGCGTGGGTGGTGATCCTCGGCCGCCAGGGGATCATCAACACCGCCCTGCTCGACCTCGGACTGATCGCGGAGCCGATCAAGCTGCTCTACACGCCCGGTGCGGTGGCCATCGCGCTCGCGCAGATCGAGCTGCCGCTGATGGTGCTGCCGCTCATTACCGCGCTGATGAACCTCGACCCCAACCTGCGCCAGGCCTCGCTCGCGCTCGGCGCGGGCCACTGGCGCACCTTCTGGCAAGTGACGCTGCCGCTGTCGATGCCGGGCCTGCTGGCGGGTTCGCTGCTGGTCTTCGCGTCCAGCGTGAGCGCCTTCGTCACGCAGACGCTGGTGGGCGGCGGGCAGCAGATGTTCATGCCCTTCTACATGTACCAGCAGGCCATCCAGGCCAACAACTACCCCTTCGCCGCCGCCATCGCGATGCTGCTGCTGGTGTGCGTGCTGGCCGTGGTCGTGGCCATCAACGCGCTGGGGCGCCGCAGCAAGGGGTTTGTGCATGCCTGAAGAATTCGTCTCGGGGTCGCTGCGCGATCGCATTGGCAACCACCCGCGCGCGGCGGAGTCGCTGCGCGGCGTCATCGAGCGCCGATCGTTCTGGTGGGTGTTCGGCCTGCTCGGCCTGTTCGCCGGCGTGCTGCTGCTGGCGCCCACGGTTGTCGTGATCATCACCTCCTTCACCAGCGGCTATTCGCTGAAGTTCCCGCCGCCCGGTTATTCGAGCCGCTGGTACCAGGCGCTGTGGCACGAGTCGCCCGAGCTCATCGATGCCTTCGTGCTGTCGATCCAGCTGGCCGCCATCGCGACTGGCATCTCGATCGTGCTGGCCGTGGCCGCCGCGCTGGCACTGGCGCGGCGGCGCGAGGCCTGGGCACGTGTCGCCGAATCGGTGCTGCTGTCGCCGCTGATGCTGCCTGCGCTGGCCATCGGCCTGTCGCTGCTGATGCTGTTCAACCTGGCGGGCACGGGCCTGTCCTTCGGCACGCTGGTAATCGGCCACGTGGCCATCACCACCCCTTACGTTTTGCGCACCACTGCGGCGAGCCTGCTGCAGATGGACGGCAGCCTGCTGGAGAGCGCACGCTCGCTCGGCGCCCGGCCCTTCTACGTGTTCCGCACCATCACGCTGCCGCTGATCGCGCGCGGCATCGCGGCCGGCGCCTTCATCGGCTTCATGTATTCCTTCGACAACGTGGCGGTGTCGCTCTTCCTGTCGGACGCACGCAGCGAAGTGCTGCCGATCCGCATGTGGCACATCATCGAATCCAACCTCGACGTGCGCGCCGCGGCGGTGTCGGGCGTGCTGATCGCCGCGACGCTGGTGCTGATGGTGGTGATGGAGCGCGTGGCCGGCATCTCGCGCCACTTCCGCTGATGCACGCGATGGCGTCAGGCCGGTCGCACGGCGTCGCCGCCCCAGCGCAGGCGCAGCGCGAGGTACTCGTCCTCGCGCACGCCGTCGCGCAGTTCGAGGTCGAAGCCGGTCATGTGGCAGAAGGCCTCGATGCTGTAGTCGCCGAGGTCGGTGCGCCGCAGCCGCGCATGGCGCAGGCCCAGCACCAGGCTGCGGATGCCGCCGAGCTTGAGCGCACCGGCGCACATCGGGCATGGTTCCATCGTGCAATAGAGCGTGGCGCCGCGGGCCGCATCGGGCCCGTGCTGCGCGAAGGCATCGCGCAACGCCTCCGGTTCGGCATGCGCCGTGACATCGCCGCGCGTGACCTGGCGGTTCTGCCCTCGGCCGAGCAATTGCCCATTCTTCACCAGCACCGCACCGGTCGGCCAGTCGCCGCGGGCGTGGGCGTCGCGCGCCTCGGCCAGTGCGAGCTGCATCCAGCGCGCATCGTCTTCGGGGCCATCGGAGCAGGTCATGGGGGTCGTCCTTTCGTGGATTCAGGAGCAATGAGATGAACAAGAACAGCAAGAAGCGAACCCTGCTGCGCAACGCACGCGCGCTGCTCGGCGACACATTGACTTTCGACGGGCAACTGCGCGACGTGCTAATCGAAGGCGACCGCATCGCTGCCATCGAGGCCGTCGGCACGCTGGGCGCGGCGGACCAGGTGATCGACCTGCGCGACCACCTGCTGGTTCCCGGCCTCGTGAACGGGCACCAGCATTCGCACGAGCATTTCCAGCGCGGGCGTACGGAAAACCTGCCGCTCGAACTGTGGATGCACCTGGTGCGCACCCGCACGCCGGTGAAGCTGACGCCGCGCCAGGTCTACCTGCGCACGATGATCGGCGCCATCGAGTCGCTGCGCACCGGCTGCACCACGCTGGTCGACGACACCGCCCTGGGTGCGGCCATCGACCGCGAGCGCATCGACGCGGCCTTGCAGGCCTACGATGACGTGGGCATCCGCGCGCTGGTCGGCTTCGCGATGATGGACAAGCCCATCGTCGACAACTTTCCCTTCGTCGAAAAGCATGTGCCAGCCGCACTGGCGGTCGAACTGCGCGCCGCGTCCCGACCGGCACCCGAGGCCCAGCTGGCCCTGGTGCGCGACCTGGCGCGCGAACGCCACCCGCAGTCCAACCGCGTCGGCGTGCTGGTGTCGGCCTCGGCGCCGCAGCGCTGCACTGAGCCCTTCCTGCAGGCTGTGCGCGGGCTGGCCGACGACCTGGCGCTGCCGGTGATCACGCATGTGCAGGAGACACGGCTGCAGGTCGTGACCGGGCAGCTCTTCTTCGGCTGCCCGATGGTCGAGTACCTTGACCGCATCGGCTTCCTGAAGCCGGCCACCAGCCTGATCCACGCCGTGTGGCTCAACCCGCGCGAGATCGACGCGCTGGCGCGCACCGGCGCCACCGCGCAGCACAACCCGTGGAGCAACCTGCTGCTGGGCTCCGGCGTGCAGCCCGTGCGCGAGTTGCTCGACGCGGGCGTCAACGTGAGCCTGGGCTCCGACGGCACCTGCTCGACCGTGACCGTCAACATGCTCAACGTGCTGGGCAGCGCGGCTGCCGTGTCGAAACTGCGCGGCGATGAACACACACGGTGGCTCTCCGCGCACGAGGCGCTGCACGCGGGCACGCTGGCCGGCGGGCGCGCGCTGGGCTTTGGCGAACAACTCGGTTCGGTGCGCGTCGGCGCCATCGCCGATCTGGTGGCCTACCGCACCGGCACCGTGACCTTCACGCCGTTCAACGATCCCGTGCGCCAGCTCGTGTATGCCGAGCGCGGTGCGGGGTTGAGTTTGTCGATGGTGGCCGGGAAGGTCGTGATCGAGGGCGGCGCGCTCACGCGCATCGACGAGGCGGCGTTGCTTCGCGAGATCGAGCACGACTTCACCGAGCTTCGCCCGCTCTATGCAGCGGCCGAGGCCGAGATGGGCCCGATGCTGGATGCGGTGGAGAAGATCCACCGCGAAGGCCTGGCGACGTTGGTGGCGCCTGACACTTACGCATCTCGACTCCCATGACGAACCCGTACGCTCGCGACTTCTCCGGCTACCGCTGGAAGTACCCTGCCCTGCGCTGGCCCGGTGATGCCGGCCTGGCTGTGTCCTTCGTTCTGAACGTGGAGGAAGGCGCCGAGCTCGCGCTGAGCGCCGGCGACGCCCGCAACGAAAGCCGGCACGAGGTCAACCACGAGGTGGTCGGCGCGCCCGACCTTTGCATGGAAAGCAACTTCGAGTACGGCGCGCGCGTCGGCTATTGGCGCATCACCCGCATGCTGATGGACGCCGGCGTGCCGCTCACGCTCAACGCCTGCGCCCGTGCGCTGGAGGCCACGCCGTGGATCGCCGAGGACGCGGCCGCACAGGGCTTCGAGGTCTGCTGCCACGGCTGGCGCTGGGAATCGCATGCGGGGATGACAGAGGACGAAGAGCGCGCAGTCATCGCCCGCAGCGTCAACACCATCCGCCGCCTGCACGGCCGCGCGCCAGTCGGCTGGCACACCAAATCGTCGGCCTCGGTGAACACGCGGAGGCTGCTGGCCGAGCACGGCGGCTTTCTCTATGACAGCGACGCCTACAACGACGACCTTCCCTACTACGTCGATGTCGGCGGCGCACCGCGCCTGGTACTGCCCTATGCCTTCGACACCAACGACATGCGCTTCTTTGACAGCTTTGCCTACGTGCGCGGCAGCGAGTTCGCCGATTACGCGATCGACGCCTTCGAATGCCTGCTGGCAGAGTCGCGCCACGCGCCGAGGATGATGTCCATCGGCCTGCACACGCGCATCATCGGTCGGCCCGGCCGCATCAACGGCCTGGCCCAGTTGCTGGCGCACATCGCGCAGCGGCAGGGTGCGTGGTGCGCGACGCGGGAGCAGATCGCGCGGCACTGGATCGCCCACGTACCCACGCAGACCCGCGCATGAAACTCCTGCTTGTCAATCCGAACATGACGCAGGCCGTGACCGATGCCGTCCTGGCCGCTGCGCGCATGCGGGCGCGACCGGGTACCGAGCTGGTCGCTGTCACCGGCGACTTCGGCCCGCAGGTGATCGGTTCGCGCGCGGAGAATGCGCTGGCACAGCACGGCGTGCTGGAGCTGGTGGCGCGCCACGCCGACGGCTGCGATGCGGTCGTGCTCGGTGTTTCGCTCGACACCGCACTCTGGGCCTGCCGAGAACTGCTCGCAATGCCAGTGGTCGGCATGACCGAGGCGGGCCTGCTGTGCGGAGCGACAGTGGCCACGCGCATTGGCGTGCTCACCTACGGCGCGCGCATGGGGCCGCTGTACCGCGAACTGATCGAGTCACACGGGCTGGGCACGCGCCTGGCCGGCGTCGAAGCGCTGGACGTGACACCGCAGCAAACCTTCGAGACGCCTGAACAGGTCCGGGCAGCCGTGCTGGCCGGCGTGCATCGCCTGGTCGAACGCGACGGAGCCGAGGCCGTGCTGCTGGCCGGCGCGGCGATGGCGTCGATGGCCGACCTGCTGCAACCGCAGGTCCCGGTGCCGCTGCTCGACGGCATCGGCTGTGCCATTGTGCTGGCGCAGGCCATGGCCTCGCTGCAGTTGCCGCGCGCACGCCGCGGCAGCTTGGGCGCCACGGGCGGCCGGGTGGTGCATGGCGTGTCTCCGGCGCTGGCCGCCTTGTTCGCGCGGCCAGCCTGAACGACGAACCGCTGTGTGGCTGGACCGTGCGACACCCGGCCACGCAGGTCGGAGCACGCACCGTGCGGTGCCGTTGACGTGAAGGTACTTCGTCGAAAGCATCGAGCGAATCGATCCTGCATTGCGGGCGATCGTGCAGTTCGATGCGGTCGCAGTGCCAGCTGTGAAGCTCCAATAGGTTGTATCCGGTGTTCATCCGGATTGGGTTTGAGAGCCTGGAAGTTGCCAAACACCCAATCCACTCAGGACGCCCAACGGGATGAGCATCCACAAGCATGCCCGACTTACCTTTGCCCGCCGACTCGAAATGGTCAAGCAGATGATTCTGGAAGGCTTGGATGCCGTGCAAGCCGCAGCCGCGCACGGGAGCTTCATGCGGCCCTGTCAACCGCAGACCAACGGCAAGGCCGAGAGATTCATCCAGTCGGCGTTGCGCGAATGGGCCTACGGCTGGACCTACCAGAACTCAGCCCATCGAGCCGATGCCCCGGCGAGCTGGCAGCAGTGCTCGGCGGCCTGTTCACGCGGATGTACGGGCTGTCGCCGGCGCAGCTGGACCATGTCTTATGCGGTGTCGCGCCCAAGGATCTGGCGCTGATCTAGCGCTCGGCGCGAGCGTCTTCGCAACCGCTCTACCAGCTTCCCGATGCACCGCCGCCGCTGCTCGACCCACCACCGCCGGACGAGTCGCTGCTGCTGGACGACGAACTGCTGCTCGATGAACTGCTCGACGAGTCATCGTCGTCGTCGCTGCTGTCGCCACCGCCATTGCCACCCAGCGAGGCGGCGAAAACGAACAGCATCGACATCGCCCCCGCAATGGCGATCGGTATCAATTCGCCTCCGGTGGCGTAAGCGACATAGCCCGTGATGCCGAGCACGATCAGCCACTGCACCATGAAGCCGATCCGGCTTCGGCGATAGGCCGCGCGCATGCCGACGCCGGTGACACCCAGGATCAACGAACCCAAGACAGCAGCAAAGCTACCGCCAATCACAATCAGGAATGCGCTTTCGCCGTCGCCAACGAGGCGCGACACGCCCCAGATCGCCGCGACGATGACCGCCAGGCCGGCCGTCACGAAGCGCATGGCTCGCCAGCGGTAGCTGCTGCAGCCGAGCACGGCGACCAACGCGGCCAGGACAGCCCAACCGAACGGTGTCAAGTGCCGTTCCTGCGGCGCATCCTGCGTCGGCGTTCCGGTGGAGATGACAGGCGATTCGTCACCGACCTCGGCTCCGCCCACCACCGTGCTGCCACCCAGCCGGCCGATCAGCGCATCGACCGCTGCGTCGATGCCTCCGTAGACATCCGACTGCCGGAAGCGCGGCGCCATCTGCTCGTCGATGATGCGGCCAGCAACGATGTCGGGCACGCGGCTTTCGAGGCCCTGGCCGACTTCGATGCGCATGCGCCGGTCTTTCAGCGCGACCAGGATCAGCAGGCCGTCGTTGTCCTTCTTCGTGCCCAGTTGCCACTGCGCGAACGCGCGCGTGGCATAGCCCGCGATGTCCTCGCCACTCGTGGTGGGAACGACCAGCACGGCCACTTGTGGCCCCAAGCGCGCCTGCAGGTCGTCGAGCTTTTCACGCAGTGCCGCCTGTTGCGCGGGCGTCAGGGCGCCGCTGGTATCGGTCACCAGCGAGCGCATCGGGGGCACGGCGATCAGCGGGCTCGATGTCGACGCGGGTGCAGCGGAGGCGCTCGATCCCAGGCAGAAAGACAGGCACAGCAGCCACGCGAAGAATCCGAACGGAGTGGCTGCTGCTCGGCGGTGTCGAAGGAAGTGCATGCGCCGATGCTACCGGCCGCCGGGCAGTCGCATCGACGGCCCCTTACGCAGCGGCGGGTGCGGAGAAGATCGTTTCACCGAGATTGAGCCCAGGTAATACGCCCAGGCGAACAGCTCGACGAAATGGGCCAGGTCGAGCACCTCGATGTCCGTCAGGCCGACCGCCTTGAGCGCCTGCACATGCTCGGGCGACAGCGAATCGGGCCGAAGCGTGAGTTCGGCCGAGAACCGCACGATGGCATTCTCGCGCGCGGTCGTGCCTGTGGTAGACGAGCTCGTCGAGGATCACCATGTCCGCGTACATCAGCCGATGCGCGATGTGCCCCTGGTTGCCGCTGGCCTTCTCCTGCTCGACGGCGCCGACCAGTTCGACCGTGGAGAAGAACCTCACACGCCGGTGGTGATGCTCGATGGCCTGCACACCCAGTGCCGTGGCGATGTGGGTCTTGCCCGTACCCGGGCCACCGACGAACACCACGTTCTGGGCGTCCTCCATGAACCCGCATCGGTGCAGCTGCCGCACCAAGGCTTCGTTGACCTCGCTGTGCGCGAAGTCGAAGCCTGTGAGGTCCCGGTAGACCGGGAAGCGTGCGAGCTTCAACTGGTACGCCACCGAGCGCACCTCGCGTTCAGCCGTCTCGGCCTTGAGCAACTGCCAGAGCATTGGCTGTGCGGCTTCGAACGCCGGTGAGCCCTGCTCGGCGAGTTCGGCCACGGCGTGTGAAAGGATTCGAACCTTCGACCCGTTGCACCCCATGCAAGTAGTCCAAAAGCGGCAGTATTGAAAAACTTTCGAAGTTGCCCTGTGCCCTGAAGGAGTTTCAAACACATCCTCATACCGGTCAATCTGGTCACGAGACGAGATTCTGGCAACCATCTGGCAACGGTCAGAAACTGAAAATCTTACGCTGCTATTTTTATAGCAAACAAATAGTGATTGACGGGGCTTAAAGAGGTAGGCTGTGATGGGCTTGAACCATCGACCATCGACCAATGGATATGAGACAGTCAGTGCATGGACGACAGCGACGCCCATCGCCTGCACATCAAGTCACGGCGGCCTGGCTCAGCGCACCGTCGATCAGTCGCCATAGCTTCAGCGGGTTGGCGCTCTGCACGGCCTCGGGACGCAGCGCATCAGGAATGTCCTGATAGCAGACCGGACGCAAGAAGCGGTCGATGGCGCTGGCGCCCACCGAGGTGTACATGGCGTTCGAGGTCGCAGGAAAGGGGCCGCCATGCACCATGGCATGGCACACCTCGACGCCGGTCGGAAATCCGTTGGCGAGGATACGTCCGCATTTGCGCTCAAGCACGGGCAGCAGCGCACGTGCCGCGTCGTGATCCGCTTCGTCCAGCAACAGGGTCGCGGTAAGCTGGCCTTCGAGCATATTGGCAACCTCTGCCAGTTCGTCGATGCTGCGCGCCTTCACGACGACGGATGCAGGGCCGAACATCTCCGACTGCAGTGCCTCACTCTGTAGCAGATGCTGCGCGTCGGTGACGTAGAGCGCGGCCTGCGCGGCATTGACCTGATCGCCCGCTTCCTCTCCCAGGCCCACGGGCGGCCCCGCTTCAGCATGCACCCGTGCACGCGCACTCTCATAGGCTGCATGGATGCCGGCGGTCAGCATCGTCTGTGCGGGCTTGGCGCTCAAGGCCTTGGCCGCAGCGCTCACGAAGCGCTCCAGGTCCGGGCCGTCGATGGCGAGCACCAGCCCGGGGTTCGTGCAGAACTGTCCAGCACCCAGCGCCAGTGAATCGACGAAGCCTTGCGCCAGCGCTGGCGCGCGCGATGCGAGCGCATGCGGCAACACGAACACCGGATTGATGCTGCTCATCTCTGCGTAGACCGGTATCGGCTCGCGGCGGGCGTTGGCGATACGCAGCAGTGCAAGGCCGCCCTGGCGCGAGCCGGTGAAACCCACCGCCTTGATCTCGGGGTGCGCCACCAGTGCTTCGCCGATATCGCGGCCGGCGCCGATCAGAAGCGAGAACACACCTTCGGGCATGCCCTGCTGCTTAGCGGCCTTCTGAATGGCGCGCCCCACCATCTCGGAAGTGCCCAGATGCGCGCTGTGCGCCTTGACGATGACCGGCGCACCCGCCGCAAGCGCCGCCGCCGTATCGCCTCCAGCCACGGAGAAGGCCAGAGGAAAGTTGCTCGCACCGAACACCGCGACCGGCCCAAGCGGAATCTTGGCCAGGCGCAGGTCGGAACGCGGCAGTGGCTGGCGTTGGGGCTGCGCCGGGTCGATGGTGGCGCGCAGGAAATGACCGTCGCGAACGACCTGCGCAAACAGGCGCAATTGTCCCGTGGTGCGGCCACGCTCGCCCGTCAGCCGCGCGATGGGCAGGCCGCTTTCTGCATGGGCGCGTTCCAGCAACGCATCGCCCAGCGCCATGATCTCGTCGGCAATCGCTTCGAGGAAGGCTGCACGACGTTCCAGCGGCAGCCCCCGATAGGTGTCGAACGCGCTGGCCGCCAAGGCGGCTGCGCGATCGACATCCGCGCGGCTGCCGAAGCCGAATGTCGGTTCGGCGATGTCGGCGTTCGACGCCGGGTTGAAGGCTTGCTGCGCGCCGGCAAGGCCACGCACGGCGGCCTGACCGATGAGCATTTCTCCGGTGATCTGCATGGGAAGCTCCGTTGGATGAAAACAAGTTGGGAAACACAATCCGCGCCGCATGGGCATGGCGGGCAGCGGATCGCGATGTCAGGGATAAGCGAGACCGCGCATTCGGTGCAGCGGCGTATCAATCGTCCAGCGGCAGGCCGCTGCGATCCTTCGCCACGCCGACGGCCACGATGGACACCAGCGCGCACGCACCGAGGAAGATCACCACGGGCACATAGCTGCCGCTGAAGTAGGCGATCAGCGCCGTGGCGATCAATGGCATCGGGCCGCCGACCAGCGCCGCGCCGATCTGGTAGCCCAGCGACATGCCGGTGTAGCGGATGGCCGGCGGGAATGCCTCGGCCAGCAGCGTGCCGATCATGGCGCCGTAGCTGGCCCAGATGACGCCCAGGCCCACACCCACCGCCAGTGCCGCGGCCCAGACGGACTTCTGATCCAGCAGCCAGAAATACGGGAAGATCCACAGCAGGAAGGCCACGCTGCCGCCGATGAACACGTTCTTGCGCCCGATCCGGTCCGATAAATACCCGAAGAACAGCATGCACGGGAAGGCGAGGAGCGCACACGCAAGCACGATGTTGAGAATCGTCGAGCGCGCGAATCCGTGGTCCATCATGTAGGAGACGGTAAATGTGGCATAGAGGAAGAAGGTCGAGGTCTCGACGGCCTTGGCGCCGATGGCGATCAGCACTTCGCGCCAGTGATGCTGCAGCGTTTCCTTGAGCGGAATGGGGGCACTGCTGCGCGTGGCCTGGATCTTCTTGAACGAAGGCGTCTCGCCCACGGCATTGCGGATCCACATGCCGACCATGACCAGCACAATCGAACCCACGAACGGGATGCGCCATCCCCACGAGAGGAACACTTCCTCGCTCATGCTCGCGCTCAGCAGCGAGGTGATGATGTTGCCCAGCGCAAGGCCCAGCACGGCCCCAGTCTGCGGTACGGCGCCGTAGAAGCCGCGCTTGTGGCGCGGCGAGTACTCCACCGCCAGCAGCACGCCGCCGCCCCATTCGCCACCCAGTGCCAGACCCTGCATCAGGCGCAGCCCGATCAGCAGGAGGGGGGCGAACATACCGATCTGCGCATAGTTGGGCAGCAGCCCCATCAGCACAGTCGACACGCCCATCATCGAAAGCGTCATGGCCAGCGTCTTCTTGCGCCCGATGCGGTCTCCGATGTGCGAGAAGATGACGCCGCCGATCGGCCGGATCAGGAATGCCAGCGCAAACGTGGCCAAGGCCATCATCTGACTCATCAGCGCGTTGCCGCTGGGGAAGAACTGTTTCGCAAAGATGATGGATGACATCGTCCCATAGAGGAAATAGTCATACCACTCGATGGTGCTACCGACGGCACTGCCGATCAGCGCACGCCTGCGCTCGGCGTCGGGGACCAGGATGTCCTTGTCGGCTGCTGCGCCTGGATGGTTGAGAAAAGTACTGCTCATGTCTCCGCCGTTGTTTTGGGTTGCTGCTGTTCATCAGTCGAAAAAAAGCCCGCCGAATGCATCGGTGGGCACGCAGGTGCTGTCACCCGTGTGGATCGCGGTCTCGGTCACATGGACTGCCGCAACATCTCCATGTAGTCTGCGGCGCTGGCTTCACGCGGGTTGGTGCGGTGGCTGTGATCGGCCAGTGCGCCTTGGACGACGCGCTCGGACATGTCCTCGGACACGCCCAATTCGCGCAGGCCCGTCGGCAGGTTGAGGGCACGCGATTTGGCAACCAGCGCCTCCTCCAGCGAGACGTCTTCGGCCAGCCCCATTGCCTGGGACAAGCGTGCAATCTTGTTTTCGCCCGCGACGGACGCCGCGCCGCGGTTGAAGCGGATCACCGCCGGCAGCAGGATCGCGTTCAGCGTGCCGTGATGCAGCCTGGGATTGATGCCGCCCAGCGAATGGCTCAGGCTGTGCACGCAACCCAACCCCTTCTGGAATGCCAATGCGCCCTGCAGTGACGCGCTCATCATGTTCAGGCGCGCTTCCATATCGGACGGGTGGGCGACGGCCACTTCGATGTGACGCCATGCGCGCCACAAACCATCGAGCGCGATGCCGTCCGCGGGCGGATTGAACGCCGGTGCCAGGAAGGTCTCGATGCAATGCGCGACTGCATCCATGCCCGTGGCGGCAGTCAACCCGGCCGGAAGACCCAGCGTGAGCTCCGGGTCACAGATGGCGACCTTGGGGATCACATGCGGCGAGATGATGCCGACCTTGCGCCCATCGTCGAGGATGATGATCGCGCCTCGCCCGACTTCGCTGCCCGTGCCAGCCGTGGTCGGGACGGCGATGATGGGAAGCGTCGCGGCGGTGATCTTGAGTGCGCCGCCTTCGATCAGGGCGAACTGACGCAGCGGGCCTTCGTGGCGCGCAGCCACGGCCACGGCCTTGGCAAGGTCCAGCGACGAACCGCCGCCGACGGCCACAATGCCATCGCAGCCTGCGGCCTGCAGGGTTTGGACGCCGGCGCGCACTGCCGATTCGGACGGATTGGGTGGCGTTCCGTCGAACACATCCAATCCTGGGCGTTCGAGCGCCGTCACCACCTGATCGATGATGCCGACGGCTCTCACACCCTTGTCGGTCACGATCAAAGGTTTTGTAATACCCAGATTGCCGCAAACTTCTTTCAGCTCCCTCAGCGAGCCCGCGCCGAAGCGGATCTCGGTCACGTAATTGATCAATGCCATTTTTGCCTTTTTTGCGAGCACCTCACTTGCGTGAGCAGGCCGCAAGTCTAGGAACGGAAGGCGCCTGTGTACACTGACGGCTTTCCATACTGATATAGCCTTTATTCATAGTGAGCGACACTCTCAGTCTGAATTCCGTGATGTCGCGCCTGCACGCCAAGCAGCTTCGATTGCTCATCGCGATCGAAGAGAGCGGCTCCCTGCTGGGTGCCGCCGACAAGGTGGGCTTGACGCAGCCGGGCGCCAGCAAGGCGCTGCGCGAACTCGAGGTGACCTTGAAGGTGGCGCTGTTCAAGCGCACCAACCGCGGGTTGATCCCGACCGAGGCCGGCTACTGCGCATTGCGGTTTGCCCGGCTCATCCAGTCGGACATCGACAACCTGCGCTTCGAGCTCGAAGCCATTGCCAGCGGCGCGGGTGGACATCTGGCGCTCGGCACCATCATGGGCGCCGCGCCGCTGCTGTCCGATGCGGTGTCCAGTCTGCTCGAGCGGCAACCGCACATGTCGGTGGAAATCGTGGAAGACACGAGCGAAACGCTGCTCGGCCTGATTGAGCGCGGAAGGCTCGACGCGGCGATCTGCCGCTCGTCCGTGGGCCGCAACCCGGGCGTCTATGAATCCCTGTTCGTAAAGGACGAGACGCTTGCGGCGATCGCCAACGTGGGTCACCCGGCCATGTCCGCCAAGGCGGTGGAACTTCGGGCGCTGCAGGACAGCCGCTGGGTGGTCTACCGCGCACAGATGCCGATGCGCAGGCTGCTGGAGCGCGAGTTCCACGAAGCGCAACTCCGCTTTCCGCAGCACCTCATCGAAACGACGTCGGCACTGACCACGCTCGCCATGCTCAGACGCAACACCAATTTGGTGGCATTGGTCTCCGATGACGTGGCCAACTACTTTTCACGCAATGGCCTCGTCGGAATCCTTGCCCTCACGCTCAAGTCACGCAGCGAGCCTTACGAGCTGGTGATGAGAAAGGGCGCGCCGAAAAGCCCGGCATTGATGCTGCTGATGGAGGTGCTGAAGCTGCGTGCCAGCTAGCGAGGGGCCAGGCCCGCCCTGTTGCCCCCTCAGACTTCAGTGACGAACTGATCGATCGGACGGCGGACCTTCTCCAGGTGAACCAGCCAATCGCCGCTGGCGTCCCGGTAGCCCAGCGGCAGGATGGCCACGCTGCGCAGGCCACGCGCCCGCAGGTCGAGGATCTGGTCGAGCGCGGCCGGATCGAAGCCTTCCATGGGCACGCTGTCGACCTCTTCGTACGCTGCGGCGACCAGGGCGGCGCCCAAGCCGATGTACGCCTGCCTGGCCGCGTGCGCAAAATTGACCTCGGCGTCACGCTGCGGATAGCTGTTGAGCAACATGGCGCGGTAGTTTTCCCAACCTTCGTTCTTGAAACCGCGGACCTTGTTGGTCAGGTCGAACATCGCGTTGATGCGGTCGGCCGTGTAGTTGTCCCAGGCGGCAAAGACCAGCAGATGCGAGCCGTCAGTCACCTGCGCCTGGTTCCAGGCGATGGCCTTGATCTTCTCGCGCACCGCGTCGTTGGTGACGACAAAGATCTCGAAGGGCTGCAACCCGCTCGATGTAGGCGCCAGACGCGCTGCTTCGACGATGCGTTGCACCTTGTCGGCTGCGACCTTGCGCGTGGCGTCCATCTTCTTGGTCGCATAGCGCCATTTCAGGCGCGCCAGGAGGCCTTGTGCGTTGGTCTCGTGCCCCGGCGCTTGCGAATCTGCGGAAGCGGGGGCGTTGGGCGAGGTGGTCGTGCTGGACATGGTAGGTTCCGAAACAAAGGTATTCCAAATTATCGAGCTTTCGGCACCACGGCTGGGCGTGTCGCCGCACCACTGCGTTTCGAAGGCGGGAACAATCGCCCCACCTTGGCAGCGAGCGCACGTTGGCGACCGGGGGGCGTGACAGACCCCGTCAGAATCCCTGCTTGCCACTGCATCCTTCTACCAGCTGAGAACGATCGAGAGCCTCAAGTCCCATGTCTTCAGCGTCCCACTCCCTTTGGTCGCCCCTGCGCCTGCCGGTCTTCCGGGCCCGGTGGCTGGGCAGCGCGATCTACTTCATCGGCAATGCCATGCAGGTCATGGCCGCATCGTGGCTGATGGTGGAGTTGACCGGCTCTTCGTTTCTCGCGGCGCTGGTCCAGACCGCCGTCTTCCTGCCGATGTTCCTGCTCGCGCTGCCGGCGGGGGTGCTGGCCGACACGACGGACCGGCGGCGGTTGATCCTCGTTGCACTCGCCGTGCAGGTCGGCATCGTCGTGATCCTGTCCTTGCTGGCAATGGCCGGGTGGGCGGGGCCGGTGGCACTGCTCACTTTCACCTTCGCAGCGGGCTGCTGCACGGCCCTGCTCTCGCCCGCATGGAACACGAGCGTGGCCGACGCGGTGCCACGCGAGGACATGCCGCAGGCGATCACCGCCATGTCGATCGCCTGGAACAGTGCGCGGGCCTTGGGGCCGGCCCTGGCCGGGCTGCTGTTCGCCTGGCTGGGCGCCGGCAGCGTGTTCGCCACGGCGGTCTTGAGCGCGGTCGCGTTGATGTACGTGGTACGGCGCTGGCCGCCTTCGGCGCCGGCAGCGTCCCCGCTTCCGCCGGAGCGGCTGTGGAGCGGCACCGTGGCCGGTCTTCGCTATGCACGGCACTCGCCGCTCATCCTGGCGCAGCTTTTGCGGACCGTCGCCTACAGCGGCTCGGGGTCGGCGCTGTGGGCGCTGCTGCCCGCCATCGCGGCCCAGCAGCTCCAACTGGGTGCCACGGGTTTCGGCAACCTGATGGGCTGCCTGGGCGCCGGCGCGGTCGCCATCGGCCTGGTGCTGGGCGGGCTGCGTGCCAGGCTGGGCCTGGAGCGGTTGGTCGGCGCAGGCTGCGTGATCTTTGCCGCCGTCATGCTCGTCGCGGCGCATGTGCGCCATCCGGCGATCGTCTTTCTGGGGTTGGCGGTCGGCGGCGCCGCATGGATGGCGGTGATGGCCACGTTCAACACGGCGACCCAGACCAGCGCGCCGCCTTGGGTGCGCTCCCGCGCCGTGGCGCTGCACACCGTCAGCGCCCTCGGGTCATTTGCCATCGGCTCCGCCTTCTGGGGTGCTGTGTCGGGCATCGCCGGGCTGCCGGCGGCGTTGAGTGCGGCAGCCATCGTGATGGCCTCGGGCATGTTTCTGGGCCGATGGCTTCCCCTGCGCGTAGGTGCGCTGCCAGAGGTGACGCCGGGCACCCTGTGGGGGGAGCTTCTTCTCAAGGACCAGCCGCTCCCCGGAGAAGGACCCATCGCCGTCGAGATCAGCTACCGGATTAGGGAGGGCGAATCGAAGGACTTCCTGGACGCCGTCAGCTTGCTGCGCGCGATGCGTCGCCGCGACGGCGCGAGTTTCTGGCGGGTGTACCGCGACCTGCAGGATCCCACCCGCTACGTCGAGCGCTTCATCGTCGCGTCCTGGGCCGAGTTCCTCCATCAGCGTTCCCGGACCACGGTAGCCGACGAGGCCATCGAGAAGCGCGTGCGCGACTTCCTGCGCGACGGAGAAACCGCAAGCCCGCAGCACTACATCGCAGAACGCTGAGGACGCGCCCCCTCAGTCGCTGCTGCCCCCGCCGCAACCACCGCCGCAGCCCGATGAACTGGAGCTGCTGTCGCCCGAATCACTGCTGCCACCGCTGTCGCTCGACTCACAGCCGCCGAAGCTGTCCGCATCGCCTGGACTTGCGCTGCCCGAGCCAGAGTCGCTGAAGCTGGTGCCGCAGTGGGCATCGGAACCGGTGTGCCGCTCAACGGCCCTGCAGTCCGGAATGTAGTGAAAGCCGTCCTCAATGGAGAACTTCGTGTCCAGCGCGAACAGCAGCGGCAGTCGCACCGGTGAGCGCGGGTCGATGCCTTCGTCCCGGCAGGCGTAGTACCAACTGCGCCGCAGCCCATCGTTGCGCTTGGCATTGCGCCCGAGCACTTCCGCTGGCGTGTGATGGAGCATGCCGCCGAAAGCCGCGTGGCACCACGCCTGGTAACCATGGGTGTCGAGGATGAATTCGTGCCACGCCGTGTCGACCACGCGCGACGGCATCGCGACAAAATTCCTGCCGCTGCGCAGGTGCCCCATGAAGAACTGACGCAGGCCGTGCAAGACCAGATCGGCATCTTTGTGGGTCAGCTGCGGATGAGCGGCGCGCAGCTTGCCGATGAGAAAGGGCGGCAAACGCGCCTCTCGGATGAACTGGCGCCGCAAGCTCACCTCGACGATCTTGAGCACGAATGCGAGCATCCAGGCCATGACCAGCGCGGCAAGCAACAGTCCGACCGCCGTCCACAGCCCGATCTCGGAAGCCAGCGGCTGCCATGCGTTGGCGATCACATAGGTCGCCCACAGCGACAGCGGCATCACGCCCCAGCGGGCATAGACCATTGCGCTGATGCGGTGCCTGAAGTTCAGTGGCAGAAAGTTCAGATCCATGGGGGGCGTCCGTCGATGAAGGTATTCGCTTGAATTCGATTGGCGTTAGCATCTTCTCATGCACACGCTGCCTCTCTTTGACGCCCCCCGACCCGATGCCCATGGCGCCGCCTTCGAGGCCTGGCTCGAAGACCAGCGCGCGATGGGCCTTCTGCAACGCACCGGCTCCATCCAGGTCTATCGCGACATGTGGGGTGGGTTCACGGCATGGTGCCTCGGGCAGTCGCCCGTTGTCAGGCTGACCGATCTCACGGTCAACGATCTCCAGGCCTTTCAGGCTGCGCGCATGGGGAAAAAGAGCGCCGACCTTTCGCTGTCGCCGCGACACGCACTGCGCCTGTTGCGGCTGATCGACCGGGTGCTCAACCACATGGCGGCGCAACAGGGCGAGCCGCCCAACACCGCCGCAGCGGACTGCATTGCCGCGCAGCCGGAGGTGCGATTCGCCGAGGCGGCCGATGCCGACCCCATGCCCGATTTCCTTTCAGTGTCCGAAGCGCGCCAGCTCATTGCTTTTGTGTCGCAAGCGCGCCCGCGTCCGTCGGCGTCCGGTGTGCCGCGGGATGCAGGTGCATCGTTGAGTTGGCAGATGCTGCGCAATCGGGCGTCGGTGGCGCTCCAGTTGGGTGGCGGTCTCACGCCTGCCGATGTGCGCGCGCTGACCTTGTCTTCGCCCACGGTCCATGGCGGCCGGGTGCGCGATCGGCCCTGGAAACTCGATGTGCCGGGCAACGGCAATTCACCAGGGCGGGAGACACCGATCGCGCCCTGGGCGGGGGAACTGCTGCATCACTGGCTGCAGGTGCGCAGCGATGTGAAGATTCCGGGGCCGCACCTGTTCCCGTCGACGCGCACAGGCAAGCCATGGAGCAAGAACGCGCAGTATCTTGCGGCCAAGGGTGTGCTTGAAGAGGCGGGCGTCGACAGCCGCGACGGCGGCTCCTACCGGTTGCGCCACACCTTCGTGTTGCGCCAGCTGCGGCGCGGCACATCGCCCGAACAGGTCGCCCGCTGGCTGGGCATCGAGCCCGAAGCCATGGGCCGGTACGCGCGATTGATTGCAACCCCAGAGGACGTCGTCTGAGCACAAGCAAGTGCGCGCCGACGGCGCCGATCCTTCAGTCTGCCTTGCCGTGATCCAAGGCATGGATAGGACTTCTTTTGCCCCGCGCGAGCTGAGAATACAGACTTCTTTTGCGTAGGATTTGCGATCGGACATCGCCGTGCATGCACTGCTTTTGACTCGCGTGAGTAAGGCTATTGGATTGCATTCGCGCAAGCCTGCGGCCTTTCAGCTCGGTTGCATGATCGGGTGAAGTCCTACGAGGTGACTCACTTCGGGCTGGTAGATTGGCACACGGTCGCCCGTCGATTCACCTTGGTTCATTTCGTTCAATTCACCTTACTCCCAATCTCACAATGCGTTCATTTTTCCCATTGGCAGCCATTGCCGTCACCCTTTCGCTTGTCGGCTGTGAAACCATGAAGACGATGGACGTCACGAAGCTCACGGATGTCGGCGGCACCGCCATGAAAGCCATGTCGTTGAGCGACGCCGACATCGCCACGATGTCGGACCAGTCGTGTGCAGCCATGGACCAAAAGAACAAGATTGCACCGGCCAACAGCAAGTACACCGTGCGTCTGAACCAGGTCGTTCGGCAGATGCCCACCACGGTCAACGGCAAGACGGCCAATTACAAGGTTTATATGACGCCGGACGTGAATGCCTGGGCCATGGCCAATGGCTGCATCCGCGTCTACAGCGGCCTGATGGACCTGATGAACGACGACGAGTTGCGCGGCGTGATCGGTCACGAAATCGGCCACGTGGCATTGGGCCATTCCAAGTCGCGCATGCAGACGGCGTACGCCGCATCGGCGGCACGGGGTCTGGCCAGTGCAGCGGGTGGGGTGGTGGGTCAGCTGTCCCAGTCGCAGGCCGGTGACCTTGCAGAGAAGTTCCTGAACGCTCAATTCTCGCAATCGCAGGAAAGCGCCGCCGACAATTATTCGTTCGATCTGCTCACCGAACGCAAGCTCGAACGCAAGGGCCTGGTCACCAGCTTCCAGAAGCTCGCCAAGTTGAGCGAGGGCACGTCGTCCGGCGGTTCCCTGCTGAGTTCGCATCCGCCGTCGACCGATCGCGCTGCCAACATGCAAAAGCGCCTGGACAGCGGCAAGTAAACAGGATCGGCGTCACCTCTCGCAGGTGACGTCAGTTTGGAAGCCCATCTTCCTGACCGCCATCAGACGCCCTGCTGGCAAACCTCGCGCAAGGCCTGAACGAACAGCCCATCGGGCGCACGCAGCGATTCCTCTGCCCGCCTGAACAGCGTGACCGGCGGCAGCGTCCAGCCAAAGCGGTGGGCCACCACGCCCACACCGGCAATGCGGGTGAGTTCTTCGGCAATGTCTGCCGGCACGATCGACACAGCCCGATCATTCGCCGCCAACAGCTCACCGATCACCTTGGCCGCGAGGCTTTCCACCACGGGCGATGGCGGTGCCACGCCTGCGCGGAGGAAGAAATCAATGATCTGTTCGCGCATGGGTGTATGGCGCTGTCCGAGCACCCAATCGAGCTGCGCCAGTTCCTCCCATGACAAGGGCTTGCGGCCCAGCCGCGTTGCCAGGCGGCGGTGTGCGACCAGTCGAGGCTCCTGCTCGTAGAGCACTTCGTGCACCAGTCCATCCATCGACAGGATGGCTGAGGTCCGCCCGATCACGCAGTCCAACTCATGCGCGCGCAAGCGCTCGAGCAAGAGATTGGTGGTGCTTTCGTGAATCGTTACGGTGATGCCACCCACTTGCTGGCGCGTGCGCACGATGGCGGCCGCAAGCAGCCGCCCTGGAATGAAGGGGATCACACCCACGTGCAGATGGGCCGCACGACCAAGCGTCGCCGCCTCCATGTCGCGCACCCAATGGCCGAGATCCTGCAGCATCGCCTGGGCACGCTGGAGTGCCACCTCGCCCACGGCCGTGGGGATCATGCCGCGCGCTGTTCGCTGGAACAGCGGCGCACCGAACATGGCCTCCAGTTCGGCCAGTGCTTGCGTCACTGCGGGCTGGCTGGTGGCCATGCGTTCGGCCACGCGCGTGAGCGAGCCATGCGCCTGAATCAGCCGCAGCAGCGTCAGGTGGCGCATCTTCAGCCGGGATGCGAGCCGGCCTTGAATCACATTCAACGCAGTCACGGCCACCATAAGAAAAGCATGATGCTTCCATATTAATTCCAAATCATTGCGTTATGCCTCCTCACGACAATCCGCAGTGAAGGGGTACAGGCATGCATTCGATCGTTTTCGTCGTGGCGCTCGGCGCGGTGGTGGCCGGCTTTGTGCAAGGACTCTCTGGCTTTGCCTTCGGCATGGTGGCCATGTCCTTTTGGGCCTGGGCCCTGGAACCGCGCGTGGCCGCGGTGCTCGCGGTGTTCGGCGCACTCACCGGACAGATCATCGCGGTGGTCTCGGTGCGGCGTGGCTTCAATGCCAGGCAACTGCTCCCTTTCGTGTTCGGCGGCCTGGCGGGGGTCCCCCTGGGCGTCCTGTTGCTCCCGCACCTGGATGCCGACGGATTCAAAACTGTGCTCGGAACGCTTCTGGTGCTGTGGTGCCCGGCCATGCTGTCAGCTCGGAACCTTCCGCGCATTGCATGGGGTGGCCGGCTGGCCGATGGGACGGTCGGCTTCGCCGGCGGTGTCATGGGCGGTATCGGCGGCTTTACCGGCACGGTGCCCACCTTGTGGTGCACGTTGCGGGGCTTCGAGAAGGACGCGCAGCGCGCGGTCGTCCAGAATTTCAACCTGGCGATGCTGACGGTAACGATGGGCGGCTACCTCGCCACCGGCCTCGTCACAGCACCGATGCTGCCGCTGTTCGCCATCGTGGCGCTCGCCATGCTCGTGCCTACCTGGCTGGGAGCCAGGCTCTACACCGGTCTCAGTGAAGCAAGATTCCGACAGATCGTGCTGGGACTGCTGACCTTGTCAGGCGTCACCCTGCTCGTTTCAGCGGTGCCTCGATTGGCCGCACGCTGGGGCTGACGGGGCGACGCTCAGCGGGCGTGTTTCGCATCGGCGAGAGCCGCAGGGCTTCAAGCGGCGCGCGCTGCAGAACGTGTTGACACTTCACATCTAGCTCGCCTTCCAGCGCGCGCAGCGGCTCTCGGCCTTCGTCGTCCATGGCTCCTCGCCGCGGATGGATTCGACGACTTTGTAATAGTCCCAAGGCTCCTTCGATTCGGCAGGGGTTTTGACCCGGAGCAGTTGCATGTCGTGAACCATGAGGCCGTCGGGGCGCAACCAGCCACCCTTGACGAACATGTCGTCGAACTTCGTTCGCCGCAGCTGCGCCATCACCTGATCGCCGTCGTCGGTGCCGGCTGCCTTCACGGCTTTCAGGTACTGGAGCGTCGCGGAGTAGTCGCCTGCGTGAAAGGATGAGGGCATGCGCTTGTGCTTCTCGAAGAAACGCCGAGCCCAGTCCCGGGCTTCCGGCGACTGGTCCCAGTACCAGCTGTCGGTCAGGTACATGTTCTGCGCGGTCTTCAGGCCCAGCGCATGGACGTCGTTGATCGTGATGATCATGCCCGCGAGCTTCATGTTCCTGCTGATGCCGAATTCCGCTGCGGACTTCAAGGCGTTCACGGTGTCGCCGCCCGCATTGGCCAGCGCGAGCACCTGCGCCTTCGAGCTCTGGGCCTGCAGCATGAAGGACGAGAAGTCGCTGGCACCCAGTGGATGCTTGACCGCACCGGCGACGGTGCCGCCGTTGGCCAGGATGACCTTGGTCGCATCGTTCTGCAGCGCGGCACCGAAGGCGTAGTCGGCCGACACGAAGTACCAGGATTTCCCCCGCCCTTCACGACCGCGCCCGCCGTGCCGCGCGCCAACGCGACCGTGTCGTAGGCATAGTGCACGGTGTAGGGAGAGCAGAACTCGTTCGTGAGGCTCGAAGCCCCCGAGCCGACGACGAAATACGGCTTCTTCTTTTCCGCGGCGACGCCGGCCATCGCGATGGCGGCGCCGGAATTCACACCGCCAATGAGCATGTCCACCTTGTTCACGTCGAACCACTCGCGCGCCTTGGCTGCGGCGATGTCGGGCTTGTTCTGGTGGTCCATGATGAGCAGCTCGATCTTCTTGCCGTTGACCGCGCCGCCGACATCGGCGATGGCCATGCGGATGGCATCGGCACCGGCCGGGCCGTCGTAGTCGCGATAGATGCCCGACATGTCGCTGATGAAGCCGATGCGGATCACGTCCTCCGACACCTGCGACCAAGCCGCTCCCGATAATGCCATCGCCCCGAGCGCGCAGACCGACCAGACCTTGTTCATGCTTGTCTCTTTTTCTCGTTGGTCAGCAGGTCAGATGGCGAACTCGGGCCGTGCGGCGCCCGCACGGGGCAGTCCCATCATCTCGCGGGCCTCGGCCGGCGTCGCCGGTTCCATGTCGAGCTCCCGGATGATCCGCACGATGCGTTCGGTCAACTGGATGTTGGTGGCGAGTTCGCCTTGACGAAGGTAGAGGTTGTCTTCGAGCCCCACGCGCGCATGACCGCCCAGCAGCAACGACGCCACATTGGCTTCCAGCTGCGAAGGGCCGATGCCGCTGACGCAGAAGATGCTGTTTTTCGGCAGCGTGTCGACCATCATCTGCAGGAAGCGCGGCGAGTACGGCATCGCGTTCTGGAAGTTGCGATGCACGTTCATCACCAGATTGACGAAGTGGGGCGCGTCGTCCAGCCCTTCGTTGATCAGCGTGGTGGTGTCCTGCAGGATGTGCGTCGGGCTGAAGACCTCCCATTCCGGCTTGATGCCCCGGGCCTTCATGCCTGCAGCCAGCGCGCGGCCACGCGTCAGGGACGTGTCCATCAGGATCTCCTTGCCCTCGAAGCTCAGGTTCAGCGTGGTCGCATCGAGCGTGCACATCTCCGCCCCGGCATCCATGCCCTTGAGCCGTTCTTCCCAGAGGATCTCCCAGCGGTCACCGGCCAGGGGATGGACCATGTCGCCATGAACACCACCGCCGGTCGAGTTGTTGATGACGATGTCGCTGTGCTTGCGGATGCGCGCATTGATGTCGCGGTAGATGTCCGGGTTGCAGGTCGCGCCGTCGTCGGGGCGGCGGGCATGGATCGCGACGACGCTCGCGCCGGCATTCCAGCAGCGGATCACGTCATCGGCGATCTCGCCGGGCTGGGTGGGCAGGTGCGGGTTCTGGGATTTATGCGCCATCCCCCCGGTGGGAGCGATGGTCAGGATCACTTTGCGCTTGGACATGAAGGTCGCCTTGTCGGTGGATCCCGACGCTCGACGGTGATGTCTTTGCCGGGAGGATCGGAAGAGACGGATTGTTGAAGCTGCCGCCGGGGCGGTCAGTCGTCGCAACGACATTTGGCGTCAGGGTTTACGTGGCGCGACGTGTGGCACGTTCACGAAGACGGCCGGGCACTACGGCTTGCCGACCTTGCCGGTCTTCTTGTCGAGAAAGGCACGCACCCATTGGTCTTGGGCATTGCTCTCTTCGCCGATCAGACACGAATCACGAGTGCGTCGTCGTCATCGGCATACAGGCACGACACCAGGTCGGCCCGGCGGGCAAGCACCGCGCGCTGGTTCAGGTAGCCCTTGTCGGTGATTTCTCCGGCGTCCGCATTCGGAGGCTCCATCAGGAGCATGGCGCGGCGCGGCGCCTGGGACGAGCCCGCGCCGCGCTGCTGGAAAACCCCCAGCGCCTGCCGGATCTTCTCGCCCACCACATCCGGCGGCGCCTTCACCGCCGCGGCACTGGGAAAGATCAGCAGACCGATCTCGTTGCGGTCGTGCCCGGTGATGACCACGTCTTGCGCGAAGGGCGACAGCGCTGAAACCACCGCCAGCCGCAACGGCCCGACGGACACCCAGGTGCCGGTCGTGAGCTTGAAGTCTTCGGCCACGCGGCCATCGAAGACCACGCCGCGCGCGGGATCGTCGGGGTCGACCAGGTAGCCAGCGTCGCCGATCTTGTAGAAACCTTCCTCGTCGAACGCCGCTTCGGTCAGCGCGGGTGCGTTGCGGTAGCCAGGGAAAACCGAAACGCCGCGCACCCGCATCTCCTGCTTTTCGCCGACCTTCACCAGCTTGAGTTCCAGCCCGGGCACGGGAACGCCGATGCATCCAGGGCCGTCGAGGCCGAAGTGCGCACTCGTCACCAGGGGCGAGGTCTCGGTGGACCCCCAGGAGGTGGTCAACCAGAGCGGCTCGCTGCGCACCTGCGTGGCGAGCCGCTGCAGGCGTTCCCAGGTCGCTGACGGCAGCGCGGCGGCTGCGTAGAAGACCAGCAGCAACGGCGACAGAATCTCGCGGGCGAGTTCCGCATCCACCTCCAGAAAAGGCAGCAGCATCTCCAGGCCGCGTGGCACGTTGAAGTGAAGGTTGGGCCGGACGTCCCGCAGATTGCGCACCGTCGATTCGATCAGGCCTGGCACAGGACGCCCGTCATCGATGTACAGCGCGCCCCCGTTGCGCAGGACGAGGTTCAGGTTGTGGTTCCCGCCGAAGGTGTGGCTCCACGGTAGCCAATCGAGCAGCACCGGCTTCATTTTTTCGAGGAACGGCCAGGTCTGCGCAAGCGACTGCTGGTTGGCGCACAGCATGCGGTGCGTGTTGATCACCACCTTGGGCTGCCCCGTCGATCCGGAGGTCAGCAAATACTTGGCGACGTCGTCAGCAGCGATGCGTTCAAAGGCATCGGCCACCGCAGCGGTTTCGCGGGTCGCGAGGAAGGATGCAAAGTCGAGCGCTCCCGGCAGCTCGGCGGCGCCTTCGCTCAGCACCTTGATCGCCATGCCGGCGCTGGCGGTCATCGCTGCGCCGTAGACCTTCGCGTTCGATGCGTAGACGAGCGACGGACGGAGCGTGTCCAGGATGCCGCGCACTTTCGTGTGGTCCTGCGTGAGCCGACAATACGCGCTCGAGACCGTGCAGACCGGCAGTCCGACATGCATGGCAGCGAACATCAGCATCGCATTGTCGATTGCGTTGTCGGAGAGGATCACGATCGGCTGGTCGCGCGGCAATCCCAGGTCGATCAGCCGCTGGCCGATGGCGCCGACGGCGTGGCGCAGTTCGCCCCAGCGCACGCGCCGCCACCGCTCGGCTCCGACGCGTTCGGCCAGCGCCAGAGCGTCGGGTGTCTCCGCGGACCAACGCTCGATCCACTCGCCGATGCAACGCGCATAGGGGCCAAGCGCCTCGGGCGAGCGCAGGACGATGCTGCCGTCCGGCTGCAGATGCCGTTCGGTCCGTGCGGGCGCGACGAACGCGGGGTTCTCGTGGAAGGCCATCATGGGCGTGCCGCGCCTTGCGAGCCCTTCGCCTTGATCAGCGCGATGAGCAGGTCGTCGCGCATCGCCTCGATGGCCGACAGCTGCCGGCCTTCCAGCGAGTGCGCGACACCCTGCGCGATGAGGGCCTGGAGTGCCGGCGTCATGGCCGGCGTTCCCAGGTCGTTCCACCATTCCTCGATGGGCCCGCCCAGATGGTTGAGGACGTGGGTGATGCCTCCGGCGCCGCCGGAGAGATGCAGGTTGAGGAAGGGACCCAGCACGCCCCACCGCAGGCCGGGCCCGAAGGCGATCGCCGTGTCGATGTCCTCGACGGACGCGACTCCCTGCTCGACCAGGTGAAAGGCCTCGCGCCAGAGCGCTGCCTGCAGGCGGTTGGCGATGTGCCCCTTGATCTCCCGCCGGCCATGGATCGGCCGTTTGCCGACCGACGCGTAGAAGGCCATGGCCCGCTCGATGATTCGCGCCGAGGTGCGCTCGCCGCCGATGACCTCCACCAGCGGAATGAGATGGGGCGGGTTGAACGGATGGCCCAGCACGACGCGCGCTGCATGACGGCATTCGGTCTGGATCGCCGAGGTCGACAGACCGGACGAGCTCGAGGCGAGGATCACCTCGGGCGGGGCGATGGCGTCCATACGGCGGAAGAGATCGATCTTGAAGTCCAGGCGCTCGGGCCCGTTCTCCTGAACGAACTCGGCGCCTTCCAGGGCCTGCTCCAGATCTGCACAGAAATGCAGGCGGTCCGGCGAGGCGCCGGGTGACAAGCCCAGTCGTTCGAGTGTCGGCCACTGTTTCGTCACGCTTGCGCGCAACCGCGCTTCGGCGTCTGGGGACGGGTCGGTGGCTGTCACCTCCAGGCCGTGGGCCAGGAAGTGCGCGGCCCAGCTCGCGCCGATGACGCCGGTGGCCACGATGGCGACACGTTGAAGGGTGGGTGAGGTCATGAGGTTCCCGGTAGCAAGATCGGCGAGCCGCCTGCGGGCACGTCGGGTTGCGCAGGCAGCGACTGGATTGTTCAGCGTGCCAGGCGACGCCACAGTCGTCTGAATGACAATCGACCCCTGGGAAAACCACAGCTTCTTTCACCGCGTCCTGCGCCCATCTCTAAGACATGAGTTCCACCGGACTGTCCATTCGCCAATTGCTGGAAGGCTCGCACTGGTTTGCGCAGCTCACGCCGCGAGCCAGAGACCAGGTACTGGCCGACGTGGTCGAGCAGAGCGTGGCCGCTGGCGATGCGCTGATCCGCCATGGCCAGACGGCGCTGTGGTGGACCGGTATGCTCGAAGGCGTGATGAAGTGGTGCACCGGCACCAGCGACGGTCGCGCCGTGACCCTGGGCGGCCTCACTGTCGGCAGTTGGTTCGGCGAAGGCAGCCTGCTGCGCGAGAAGCCGGTCGAGGCCGACATCGTGGCCCTGCGCTTCAGCCGGGTCGCGCTGCTGCCGAAGGAGACCTTCGAGTGGCTCCACGCCACCGAGCCCTCGTTCGGACGCTTCCTGCTGCAGCAGATCAACGAGCGCCTGCATTGGTTCATGGGCGATTTCGTGGCGCACCGTGTGCTCGGCGTGGAAGCGCAGTTGGCGCGCGCCCTGGTCGGGCTTCTGCACCCGTGGCTGCATCCGGGCGGCGACCGGCATCTGCAGATTTCCCAGGAGGAACTGGCCAACCTCGTGGGCCTGTCGCGCCAGCGCTGCAACCAGGCGCTGAGTCAGTTCAAGGCGCGGTCGCTGGTGCGCACCGAGTACGGCGGCGTCACGCTGCTCGACGTGGACGCGCTGCGCGCCCTGTCGGTGCTGCCGTAGCGCACGCGCCAGCGCCCCAGACGTCGAGCGAGCTTGCAGGCGTCGGCATGGTGAATGCGGGAACGACGCGGGGAACGTCAGGTGGGTCAGGCGAAATTAGCTTTTGTGCCCATTCAACGCACGCAGAAACTGGGTCGCCGAAATCAGCCTGCCCGCACTGTCGATCACCGGCACAAAAGTCACCGCCACCTGCACCAAAGATTGGGCCAGGCTCAATCGGATGGACTCATAGCACCGCGCCCGCCCCGTGGAAAGTGCTGAAAAAGACAGCATCTCCTGCGCCACGCATTCCAGCGGCACGATGTGCTGCAAGGGTTTGCCGATCACATCGTCGGCGCAATAACCCAGCATGGCCTGCGCCGCCAGGTTCCAGGATTCGATGTTGCCTGCAGGGGTGACGCCAATCACCGCCTCCGCATGGCGAAAGAGCATCATGCTTGCGCGCTCCGCCTGATGCAATTCCCTGCGCGCCCGGCGAATGGCGGCGCGCCGCTCCAGCCCCGCAGCCGCAGCCGACGCCAGGCTGCGCAACGCCATGACCTGGTTTTCCTTGAGCCGGCTGCGTGGTTCACGGTCGATCACGCACAGCGTCCCCACACGGACACCGCTGTGCAGCTTGATGGGCGCACCGGCATAGAAGCGAATGTGCGGGCTCGAGATCACCAGCGGGTTGTCGACAAAGCGCATGTCGAGCTTGGCGTCGGGCACCTCCATAAAGTCGTCACCGAGCACGGCGTGCGCGCAGAAGGCCGCATCACGCGGTGTTTCGGTCACTCCCGACAAACCCAGATTGGCCTTGAACCACTGTCGGTCCTGGTCGATGAGCGTGATCAGCGAAATAGGCACATCGCAGATGACAGACGCAGCGTGGACGAGTGCGTCGAATTCAGCTTCTGGCTCACTGTCGAGAACCTCCAGTGAATGCAGCGCCAAGAGGCTGGAGTGTTCATCTTCGCGAAGGACGGCTGACTGCATGGAGGAAGTCTCGTTGTGAGTGCGAACAGGTCGTCACACTGACTATAGGTCAGCTTTGATTTTAACCGAGGGTGCGCTTGGCGCTCAATTTATACCGTGCAATTTAATTATTGACACGGATTTCAGAGAACTTTCTTTATTGTCCGAGACCATTCGATGTGCTTCGATCAGACATATTTTTCAGTCGAGGTGGTCACTTTATAAATTTTAATTGTCTACCCTCCGATATCGGAGTCATAATTCTCCCCTAAATACACCGCCATCGATAGAGAATAGTTGCGATGCACAGGAATGGTGTTACCAACTCGTGAATTATTTCAAAATATTGATCAACAAGATGGCTTTCACCTTCGCCTGCCCAGTGGATGATTGACACCAAGATTGGTCTCTTATTGTCATTTGAAACAAACGAATACATTAGGGCCGCCGACCGAGCACCAGACGTCCGCTGCTGAACCTCTCACTATCGCCTGACCAAGCGGCAACGCATACTTTCGCATGCAAGTCGTCATAATTTTGGATTGAGTTGATCTGGAACAATGACCCACATTGCGAAAGCCACCCTGCACGCACAGAATCCCTGTATCGACAATCGAGCGCAAAGGCCACATGCATACGAATTCATTAAAGCGGACAGCATGGAATTTTCGGCCACTGGGTCTTGGCCTGATTGCATTGGCGCTTTGCGGCCCGACCTGCGCGCAGACGAAATGGCCGGGCAACACCGCCGTCAAGATTTTGGTTGGCAATGCGCCAGGGGGCGCCTCTGACAATCTGGCGCGCGCGCTGGCACTGGAGATGAGCCGGAAACTGGACCATCCCGTGATCGTGGAAAACGTCAGTGGCGCGCATGGTGCCCAGGCTGCACAAAAGGTCTTGGCGGCCGAGCCCGATGGTCAGACCCTTCTCTTCGGCAGCACCAGCGACCTGGTGGTGCTGCCATTGACCACCCGCCAGGCAGGCTATCAGCCGAGCGACTTCACGGCGATCGCGAAGATCAGCAGTTCACCGATGGTGCTGGTCGCCCGGCCTAATCTGTCCAGCCGAACCGTGCATGAGATCATTGAGGTTGCACGAGGCCATCCGCAAAAGCTGAGCATGGGCACAACCTACGAGCGTTCGGTGCAATCCCTCGCTGCCTCGGCGTTCATGCGCACCGCCAAGGTTGAAATGGCGCTGGTTCGCTACCGGGGTGGTGCCCCCATTCTGGAAGACCTGTCGCAGGGCCGCCTCGACCTCGCGGTGCTCACGTTGCCCAGCGTCCTGCGTCAGGCACGGACTGGCAAGATTCGCATCATCGGCCTGATGACACCGAACCGGGTGGCCATGGCCCCCGAAGTTCCCACGCTGTCTGAAAGTTACACCATCGGGGGCATATCGATGCTCGTCTGGGTGGGCATGGCGGGCCCACCCAAGCTGCCGCCTGCCGTGGTGACCCAAATCAACAAGGTCATCGGTGACGTCTTGGCCGACCCCAAGTTCGGAGCCGCACGGCTCGAGGCAGGTGACATCCTGGAGCCACCTGCGCCCAGCACGGTCTTTGCCCAGTTCATTGAGGATGAAGCAGCGTTCTATAGAACGCTGCTGCGTTTTCTTCCCTCACCCTGAGGCAGCCGGTGGCAAGCGCTCCCAGCATCCGGTAGAGCTGGCGCCGGACTGCAGTCGCAAGGCTGCTGCAGACGGCGCCCCGGGAAAGCATCCCCGAACACTTTCACGTCGAAGCGGGAGGGGCTGATGACGTCTTAGCCGCAACCAGGCTGCGGTGTTTCATGAAGCGGTGATAGGACATCCGCAAGTGCAGCTGCATCACTTGCCGAGCCAATTCGCCATCGCGTGCTTGCGCAGCGAGTGTCAGGTCCTTGTGATGATGGAGGCTCTGCTCGAGCTCATCGCGCGAGTACAGGAAAAAGGACCGCACGATGATCGGCATGTCGATGATCGTGCCAAGCATCGAACGCAGCCGAGGGGACCCGGCCGCGTCGAGCAATGCACGATGAAAAGTGCTGTTGGCCTTCTGGACGTCGGCGATGCCCTCCGGACCGGCGTCGATGCCCCTGCGCATGTCGTCATTGCTGGCCAACAACACGTCGACCAAGTCCGGGCCGGCTCGGCGGGCCGCCAGGAATGAGGCGTAAGGCTCAAGGAGCATGCGCAGCTGAAACGTCTCCTCGACGTCGACCTCCGTCCACGGTGAGACGTGAATCCCTTGGCCCAGCCCGTCGGTGGCCAGGCCGTCTTCGACCAGGCGACGCAGTGCTGTGCGCACCGGCGTGCGGCTCAGGCCCAGCTCGCGCGCTATCGGCTCTTCCTTCAGCTGGGTTCCGGGCCCGTAGTGCCCTCCCACCAACCGCTGTCTGAGGACCTCGTAGGCCCGATCGCGTCCGTTTTGCATCTGTTCGCTGCGTCTGTGACTTTTCATTGTAGGGGGCGCTGCGCGCGGGCATTTGCTGCTGATTCAACGATGTGGGAGAAGTGTCTTCTCAGTATTTGTTCGTAAAACGTTCACATCCATCGTCCTCAAAGGGTATTTATAGGTGAATACCCTTCGTCGCATTCCCATTTTTGTTCTTTTTTTGTATTCTGATGGCCTACCAAGGATTCAGAATGAATGTTGCTCTCATAGGTCTGGGCGAAGTCGGTCGTTGCTTCGTCGAGCCTCTTCTGCGCGCCGGCTACCAGGTCAGCCTTTGCGAGGCGAAGCCATCGCCTGCCGCCCTCGATCTGGCCGCGAAGCTCGACCTCCCGATCCATTCCGGCGCTGGCGATTGGCTCAGGGAGGCGAACTGGGTGTTCAGTTGCGTGACCGGAGCAGTCTCACTGGCCGTGACGAAGCAGGTGGCCGGGTACATGCGCAAAGGCGCCGCCATTGCGGACTTCACAACGGCGAGCCCCGCCGTCAAGCGCGAAGGTGCCGAGGTTGCTGCCAAGAGTTTCGTTCGCTACGTCGACGTCGCGATCATGGGCGGCATCCTCATCAACCGCGAACGCACGCCCCTCCTGGTCGCCGGTGAGGGCATCGACGATTTCAAAGCTGTCATGGAAAAAGCCGGCGGTCGCGTAAAGACGATCGAGGGCGGCGCCGCAGGCGATGCCATGTCCCTGAAGATCCTGCGCAGCGTCTTCACCAAGGGCATGGAAGCGCTCGCCGTCGAACTGCTCATGAGCGCGCAGAAGCAGGGCGTGCGTGAAAAGCTGTACGAGCAGCTTCTCGACATCGACCAGACGCCGCTGCGCGACTTCATCGAGATGCTGGTGCGCACGCATGTGGTCCACGCCAGGCGCCGGGCCCATGAGGTGAACGACGCGCAGGGGGAACTGACGGCGCAGGGCATGCCCTCCACGGTCCTCCCGGGCGTCGAAGAACGCTTCCACAAGACGGCCCGCGCGCTGGAGGCACATCCGCTGTCGCTTCCCGAGCCGGACATCCATCAGGCGCTCGATTGGCTCTTGGCCAACGGCCGCTGAGCCTGACAAAGCCCGCCAGAGGCACGCTCCACCGCTTTTTCCCCTTCCACACCCAGGAGACATCCCTTGCGCACCCTCGTTCGAATTTCTGCCATCGCCCTCGCCCTTGTGGGCCTTGCAACGGCCCACGCCGAGACCTACCCCGACCGCCCCATCAAGATCGTCGTGCCGTTTCCTGCCGGCGGCGGCACCGACGCGCTGACGCGGCAACTGGCGACGGCGCTGACGAGCAAGCTCAACTGGGTCGTCACCGTCGACAACAAGCCCGGCGCCGGCGGCAACCTCGCCCTCGACAACGTCGCGAAGGCCAAGCCCGATGGCTACACCTTCGTCATGGCGCAGACGGACAACGTGGTGCTCAACCCCCTGCTCTACGCCAAGCTGTCCTACGACCCGGTCAAGGACCTCGAAGCGGTCGTGCCCGTCGCGAGCGGTGCGGCAGTGCTGGTGGTTCGCGCCGACTCCCCCTACAAGACCCTCGCGGACGTGGTGGCCGCAGCCAAGGCCAAGCCAGGACAGCTGACGATCGCGACGCCCGGCACCGGGACCATCGCGCACCTGGTCAATCAGATCTGGCAGAACGCCTCAGGGGTCAAGTTCACGCATGTGCCCTACCGCGGCATGGCGCAAGCCATCCCCGACCTGATCGGCGGCCAGGTCGACATGTACATGGGCTCGATCCCCACGCTTCTCGCCCAGATCGAAGGCGGCAAGGTGCGTCCGCTCGGCGTGACGATGGCCAAGCGCTCGCCCGTACTGCCCAACGTGCCCACGTACAGCGAATCGGGCATCAGGGGCGTCGAACTCGCCAGCGTCTGGGGTCTGTTGGCACCGGCGGGCACGCCGAAGGCGATCGTGGATCGCTGGAACACCGAGGTCAACGCGGTGCTCAAGCAACCGGACGTGCACGACAAGATCATTGCGACAGGGGCCGACCTGATTGGCGGCTCGCCGAAAGCGCTCGCGGACATGAATGCGGCGGAGCGCGCGCGCCTCGCGCCTGTTGTTCACGACGCGGGCATCAAGCTCGATTGACCGTTTCTACCACTCCCAGCTCAAGCCATCCCATGAACAACGGACTACGCATTCTCAAACGGCGCCGCGCTGTCGATCTCGCACTGGCGCGCCAATACCTCGACGTGCCGGTCGCGAACGTCAGCGACTGCATGGCACGCATGACGGCCGGCGGCGCGCGCCTTCGCCCCATGCACGCGGGCGGACGCATGGCCGGCCCGGCGCTGACGATCAAGGCGCGCCCCGGTGACAACCTGATGATCCACAAGGCGCTCCAGTTGGCCAAGCCTGGCGATGTCATCGTGGTGGACGCCGGAGGCGATCTGACCAACGCCCTCATCGGTGAAATCATGGTCGGTGACGCCGTCAACCAGAAGCTGGGCGGCTTCGTGATGAACGGTGCCATCCGCGATGCAGGCGCGATCCGCGAGGGCTCGTTTCCCGTCTTTGCCGCAGGCGTCACGCACCGCGGCCCTTACAAGGACGGCCCCGGTGAAATCAACGTGCCGATCTCGATCGACGGCATGGTCATCGAACCGGGCGACCTGGTCATCGGCGACGAAGACGGCCTCCTGTGCGTGCCCTTCGACGACGCGGAGCGCCTGCTGGCCGCAGCGCATCAAAAGCAGGTGATCGAGAACAAGATGGTGGCCGACATCCAGGCCGGCACCTTCGACCGCTCGTGGGTCGACGCGACCCTCACCCGCTTGAACTGCTACATCGAAGAATGACACGACCCATGCCAAGCCACGCGCGCAGACAGGAATCCGAGAAGCGTTGATACGACGATGGGCCCCGTCTAGAACGCGTGGCGAATCCCGACGTCGTAGCCGGTCGAGCGCGCCGGCGCGTAGCCTGTCGTGCCGGTGCCCGTCGACAGGTAGGTCGCGGTTCCGACGGCGGCGCCCATCACGGCCGGATTGTTCTGCGCATTCCTGGCGCGGATGCGTGCGGCGGTCACGTACAGCGCGGTGCGCTTCGACAGATTGTGCTCATAGCCGATGGCGATCTTGTCGACCGAGGCATCGCGTGACGGGCCCGCTGCAGAGCCCAGGTCGTTGTCGAACTTCACCCTCGAGTACGCCGCCTTGATCAAGCCGGCACCCACTGGCACCGTCACGCCCAACAGTGCGCCGTTGTACGTGTCGTCGTCTCGCGTGAGCAGCAGGCCCGTCGCTCCGGGCGCGGTGGAGGTGCGCTGGTCCTTCACGCGCGAGAGCTCACCGAACAGCTTCATGAATCCGAGGTTGTACGAAGCACCGAGGTTGAGCGTCTTGAGCTTCTCGTCGAGATTGACGCCGTTCGGCTGCCCGGTGGCGCCGAGCCCCGTGGTGTCCGCCGCGACGCTCTCGCCGTAGGCCAGCGCGATGTCGAACGCACCAGCCGCATAGCCAAGCCGGCCGCCGGCGAACTGGCCCCTGTGTGATGGGCTGCCTGCCTGCCCGCTCTGCGAGACGTTCTCGTGCAGCGCGTACTGCAACTGGCCGTAGATGCCACCGAGGTTCGGCGGCAGGAAGTAGCCGATGCTGTTATTGGTGCGCAGGTAGTTGTCCGAAGCGGCCGTGGCCGACCCGGGGCCCCTGGCCACGGCGAGGTTGGTGCTCACCGTGGAGATCACATTGGCGCCCACGCCGATCGTGCTGAACGGGCTGAACACGGAGTCATTCCAGAAGGTCGGCGTGAAGTCGCGGCCGACCCGAATCTCGCCGATCGGACCCGACAGGCTGACCGTGGAGCGACGCGAAAAGAGCGTCGCGCCACCGGTGTCATTGGCCAACGCCGCCTCGAGCCAGAAACCGGCGGCCCAGCCGCCGCCCAGATCCTCGACGCCGCGAAAGCCGAGCCGGCTGTTGGACGTGCCGCTGTTAGACATCACCGTCTGGCTGCGACTCACGCCCGCAGGGGGCGTCTGCGGTAGTGAGACTGGCTGGCTGGTGTTGTTGTAGAAGCTGCTCTTGGCCGTGTAGTAGCTCACGCCGGCATCGAGCACGCCGAACACCGTGACAGAACTCTGCGCAGTGGCGGCCGCACTGCCGCACAGCAGCGCGGCCGCTGCGATCAAATTTTTCATGGGATGTCTCCGTTTTTCTGGTGGGATGGAAAGCGATGCGCCGGATCACTCGGGCTTGAAGCCGGCGTCCTTGAGCAACGTGGCGCTCTGCGTCACGTAGCCGTCGATGTAGCGGGAGAACTGCACGACGTCCTGCGTCACTGGCTCGATGCCCAGGCCCGAGAAGGCGCCCGACTTGCCGAGCTCGCGCACCGCGTCGTTGATGGCCAAGTTGAGGCGCTGCACCCGCTCTGGCGGCGTGCCCTTGGGCGCCCACACGCCGTACCAGGAGGCGTAACTCAGGTTCGGCAGCCCGCTCTCCTGGGCGGTCGGCACGTCCGGCGCGAGCGGGCTGCGGCGCGCCGAGGTGATCGCGATCGGCTTCACCCGGCCGGCCTTGGCCAGCGGCAGCACGGAGATCATCGAATCCAGCAGCAGGTCGACGTGGCCGCCAGCGACATCCACCAGCGCGGGCTGCGTGCCCTTGTAGGGCACGAAGCTGAACGAGACCTTGCCCTGCTGGGCCAGAAGCAGCGTGGCGAGGTGACTCGGCGCCCCGGCCGCGGGAATGGCAGCGGTCCATGGGGTCTGCTTCATCGCCGCGAGCAGTTCCGAGAGCTTGGTCGCTTCGTGTTTGGGCGCGATCACCAGCATCAGCGGCGCTTCGGCCACACGCGCCACCGGCGCGAAGTCCGCCTGCGGGTCGTAGGGCGCGTTGTTCATCACCTGCTTGGCCAGCACATGGGTCGCCGCGGAGAAGAGCAAGGTGTAGCCGTCGCCAGGCGCGGTCTGCACCGCCTTGCCGCCGAGCACCCCGTTGGCGCCTGCGCGGTTCTCCACGATCACAGGCACGCTCAGTCGCGTGCCGAGTTGCTGGGCCAGCAGCCGCGCCGTGGCATCGACACCGCCGCCGGCAGCGAACGGCACGACGATGCGGATCAGCCGATCCGGGAACGCGGGTGCCTGCGCCCACGCCGGTCCGACCACGACCGTGGTCGCGGCGACCAGACTCAGGAATGTCTTTTTCATGGTGTCTCCAATGGCTTTCCGGTGAATCAGGGCGAGATCTCTTCGAGTGCGCGGTTGGCCGTCTCGACCATCCTTCGTGCCGCGATGAAGCCGACGACGTTGGCCAGCGCGAACATCAGGAACACCGCTGCGATACCGTGCGCGGACAGCACGACGCCGACCAGCGCGGGCGCCGCCGCCGAGGCCATGCGCAGCCAGGAGGTCGCCAGCCCGGTGCCGATCGCACGCATGCGCGTCGGGTAGATCTCGGGCGTGTAGAGGTAGAGCAGCACGGTGGTCGTGCCCATCACCGCATAGGCTGTGGATGCCAGCGCCACTACCGACCACGCGCTGCCGGTGCCGAACGCGGCCAGCAGGCCCAGCAAGGCGCCGCTGACCACGAAGCTCGCTGTGGCCCAGCGTCGGCGGCCCACGCGGTCCACCAGCAGCGCGCAGGCGAGCACCGCGCAGGTGCTGAGGACGTTGGTCAGCGACGCCATCCGAAGGGCCTGTTGCAGCGGCAGGTGGTAGACGGTGCGATAGAGCGTGGGCAGCCAGTTGTTGATGCCGTTGGCGACGAAGTACGACGACGCCCAGAGCACCCACACCGCCAGCGTGCGCGGCCGGTACATCGGCGAGAACAGTTCGCGCCACGAGGCCGGCCGGGTGGTGGCAAGGCCGGTCGCCAGGGTGTTGACCCGCATCGCGATGCGCGCCTTGTCCTGAACCGGGTCCAAGCTGCGTGCCGGCGTGCTGGCTTCGAGCTGCGCGATCACCCGCTCCGCCTGGTCGAAGCGCCGCTTGGACGTCAACCAGCGCGGCGACTCCGGCAGACGCACCATGAAGAACAGGATCACCAGGCCCGGAATGCCCCCCACCAGGAACATGAACTCCCAACCGAAGCGCGGCACCACGAAGGCACCTACCTGTGCGGCAGCAAGCAGGCCGAGCGGAAAAATGAGTTCGTAGAGCAGGAAGAAACGTCCCCGGCCCTTGGCCTGCGACAGCTCGTTGATGTAGGCCGCGGCGATCGGCACCTCGCCCCCGACGCCGATGCCCTGCACGAAGCGCAGCGCAAACAGCGCATGGAAGCTGCCGGCGAAGGCACAGGCGATGCTCATCACCGACATGAGCGCCACCGCCGCGGTCACGCTCGGCACGCGGCCGTAGCGCTCGGCCAGCCAGCCGAACAGCAGCGCACCGATGACCTGGCCTGCGTAGCCCGATGCGATCAGCGCGCCGATCTGCAAGGGCGACAGATGCCAGAGCGCGATCAGCACCGGCAGCACAAAGGCCAGCGCCAGCGCATCGAAGGCATCGAAGAAGGTCGCGCTGCCCATGACGATGCGGGCCTTGGTGTGCCAGCGGCTGAAGGGGACGTTCTCGATACGGAAGAGCAGTCCCGCTGCGCGCTGGAAGGCAGCCTGCGGTGGGCTGGAAGGTAACGGACTGGCGAGGGATGGGTTGGCTGTCATTCTTGTCTTGTCTCCGAGCCGTCTGGGGCGATGGACTGGTGGATGGCGTTCAGGGCGCAGCTTCCGTTGGAGGTGCCGCAGTGGCCGCGGGGCGACGCATGTGCCGGCGCAAGAGCACGTCGAGCGTGTCCTCCAGCGCTTGGGCATCGACGCCGCGCGTGATGAACACGATGCGCGTGCGCCGGTCCGGCCCTGGCCAGGCGGGCAGCAAGGTCGGCGGCGCAAACAGGTGCTGCACGCCGTGGATGACCATGGGGCGGTCGGGCGCATCGGCCAGCTGCACCAGGCCTTTGACGCGCAGCAGGTCTTCGCCGCGCATCGCGATCACCATGTCGAGCCAGGCGGCGAAGGCGTCGCGCGGCAGCGGCGTGTCGCGCACGATGACGAAGGATCGGATGCCGTCGCGGTGCGATGCTTCATCTGCCGTGCCCATGCCCGAGCCTGTATCCGACGCGGCCGGCCCGCGGTAGAACGGTGCCTCGACGACGCCTGCGTCCGCGCCGGTATCCGCGGCGCGGCGCACCAGCGTCGAGAGCAGCCGCAACTGGTCGCCACGGTCGTCATGCAGCGGCGCGGTAGCGTTGATATCCCGCAACCGCTGCAGCAGGGCCGGCGACGGCGGTGCGCCGTCGAGCAGGTCGGTCTTGGTCAGCAGCAGGTGGTCGGCGAAGGCCAACTGCCGAACCGCTTCCGGATGCCGGTCGAGCGTGCCCATGGCCAGCACGGCGTCGGCGGTGCAAAGCACGCCGGCGAGCACGAACTGCGCGCGCACCGCGGCATCGCCCATCAGCGTGCGCACGATCGGCCCCGGGTCGGCCAGGCCGCTCGTCTCGATCAGCACATGCCGCAGCGGCCGGTCCTGCCGGGCCGCCAGGCGGTTGAGCGCCTCGACCAGGTCGCCCCGCACCGCACAGCATAGGCAGCCGTTGGCCAGCAGCACGGTGTCGTCGTGCGTCTCGGCGATCAGGTCATGGTCGATGCCCACCGCGCCGAATTCGTTGACGATGACGGCGACGCCGTCGAGCGACGGCTCGCACAGCAGCTGGTTGAGCAGCGTGGTCTTGCCGCTGCCGAGAAAGCCGGTGAGCACCGTGACCGGCACGCGCCTGCCCGCGAGGGCAGGCTGCGCGACCAGCGAGGAGAAATGGCCACCGGGGTTCGTCATTCGCCACCTCGCGGCCCGTGCAGTTCCGCGAAGGAGCGCAGCGTCTTCTCGACTTTCGGCAGCAGCCAGTCGGCGACCGCATCGGGAAGGCGGCCGTCGCTGGCGTCCTCCAATATCTGCCGCAAGGGCTGCGGCCGCGCTTCGGCCTGCTGGAGGTCGCTGAAGAATGCCACCAACGCCGGCACGCCCGAACGCAGCGCGCCGTCTTCGAGGTAGCCGACGATGTCGAGCTCGAAGTCGTCCAGCCGCAGGCTGATGCCACCGGTGCCGCAGGCGCAGGCGCCGCTCAGGGCGACGTGCCGCATCGACAGGTCGCTCCACAGCGCCAGCAGGCGGTCGGCGCGCAGCGCGGACTCGTTGGCCATGGCGATGGTCACTGGCCGTCCCAGGCCACCGTCGACGACGTGCTGGCGCTGCCCTTGGCCGGCGCCTTGCGCAGGGTCTGCGTGCCAGCATGGTCGACCTGGCCGCGGGCATCGAGCGCCACGCGGTAGACCTCGCGCGCTACCTCCGCGCTGACATAGCCTTCGCGCACGTCCTCGGCGACCAGGTCGAGCTCGCGCTCCAGCGGACTGCCGAAACCGCCGCCGCCGCCCGAAAGCATCTTGTATGCGTCGCCGCGCTCAAGGCGCACGTTGAAGATCTTCGCGTTGAGGTGATCGGTCTTCCACTCGCCCTTGTGGCGCACCGCGATGCCGTTGCCCATGGCGTCGCCGCCACCCTCGAGGCCCCACGGCTTGCAGTGCACGCGGTCGATGCGGGTGGTCACGGTGAAGGGCGACAGCGCCTGCACCACCATCTCGGCACCAAGGCCGCCGCGGTACTTGCCGGCACCGGCGGAGTCCTGACGGATCTCATACTTCTCGACCAGCACCGGGTACTTGGCCTCGAGCTGCTCGGTGGGGCTGTTGTGGGTGTCGCCGTCGTTGATGCAGACGGTCACCGACACGCCATCCTCGGTCGACTTCGCACCCCAGCCGCCGCCCAGTGGGCCGATGCCGACGATGAACAGCCGCCCGTCCTCGGGCGAGATGCCGTGGATGTTCGGGAACACGAGGTCGGCATGGTGGCCGGCGATGGAGCGGTCGGGGATGGCCGGTGCCAGCGCCTTGAAGATGGTGTCGATCACGGTCATCGGGAAGGTCATCCACACCCGCATCGGGTACGGCCGCTCGGCGCTGATCACCGTGCCCATGGGCATGATCACCTTCAGCGGCCGGAAGCTGCCGTCGTTGACCGGGTAGTCGGTCGGCGTGGTCAGGCACTTGTAGGCCACCTGCGCGCAGGCGATGCCGGTCGTGAAGCCCGAGTTGTAGAAGCCGCGCACCTGCTTGCTGACGTCCGACAGGTCCACCGTCATTTCGTCGCCGGTCACCGTCACCTTGACCCGGATCGGGATGCGCTTGCCGATCTCCAGGCCGTCGTCGTCCATGAAGGACTCGGCCTCGTACACACCGTCGGGGATCGACAGCGTGTTCTTGCGCGCCACCGCCTCGGACGAATCCATGATCTGGCGTATCGAGCCGTTGACCGCATCGGCGCCGTAGCGCTGCAGCAGCTCGACATAGCGTCGCTCGCCGGTGGTGATGGCCGTGATCTGCGCGCGCAGGTCGCCCAGCGCCCGTTCGGCCAGGCGCACGTTCATCGCGATGATGTCGATCAGGTCCTGGTTGACCACGCCTTCGCGCTGGTACTTGATGATGGGGATCTGGATCCCCTCGCTGAAGATGTCGGTGGTGACATTGCCCAGCGTGCCGCCCACGTCCAGCCAGTGCGCCATGCAGCAGGTGAAGCCTTCGAGCTTGCCCTCATGGAACACCGGCATGGTGAACGTGAAGTGGTTCAGGTGGCTGCCGGTGGTGTAAGCGTCGTTGGTCACCAGGATGTCGCCGGGCAGGATGTTCTCGTAGCCGAAGTGCCGGATCTTGGCCTTGACGGTCTCAGACATGCCGCGGATGAACATCGGCAGGCCCAGGCCGATGGAGACGGTGTCGCCTTCCTTCGTGAACAGGCCGACGGTGAAGTCCAGCGCCTCGTAGATGATGAGGTTGTAGGCCGTGCGCGTCAGGTTGGTCTTCATCTCTTCCGTGACGGCGTAGAGACCGTTGCGGATGATCTCGACGGTGACCGGATCGATCGCCGCAGCGCTGGCGTTGAGGGTGGGGGTGTTCATGAGCGGTCGCTCCCGATGGTGATTTGCAGGTTGCCGAGCTCGTCGACGCGCAGCGCATCGCCAGGCTGGACGACGGTGGTCGACGCGTGCTCCTCGATCAGCGCAGGGCCGTCGATCGTGTTGCCCGCGCGCAGCAGGTCGCGTGTGTAGACGGGGGTGTCGGCCCATCCGCCCTGGCGGAAGTACACCGGCTTGACCGTGCGAAGCGATGCCTTCTCGGGCTGCGCCGAGCCGGCCTCCACATGGTGCTTCGGCGGCTTCTTCATGGTGCCCAGCACCGTCACGCGCAGACTCACGAGGTCGGCGGGTTCCGTGGGCGCCGAGGTGCCGTAGCGCACCTTGTGCAGGTCGTCGAACTGTTGCTTGATCGCCGCGCGGTCACGCCCCTCGAAGAAGGCCATCGGCAGGTCGACCGTGACGGCGTGCTCTTGGCCGACGTAACGCATGTCGGCCGCGCGTTCGATGACCACGCCGTCGGCCTTGACGCCCGACTGCGCCAACGAGGCGCGGCCCTCTTCTTCCATCGCCTGGTAGGCCGCCTCGATTTCCTCGAAGGACAGGTCGTTGAGTTTGCGGAACACCGAGCGCACGTAGTCGTAGCGCAGGTCCGAGAAGAGCATGCCGTAGGCCGAGAAGTAGCCCGGCGCGAACGGGATCAGCACCTTGCGCACACCGATCTCGCGGGCGATGGCTGACGCATGCAGCGGCCCGGCGCCGCCGTACACCACCATCGTGAAGCTGCCGGCGTCCAGGCCGCGCTCGGTGGTCACGGCCTTCACCGCATGCGACATCTGCGTCACCGCGATGCGCAGGATGCCGTCGGCAGCCGCGGTCGGATCGAGCCCCAGCGAGTCGGCCACGCGTACGCGCATCTGTCGTTCGCAGGCCGGAAGATCGAGTTTGAGTTCGCCGCCGAGGAAGTGCTCGGCGTCGAGCCGCCCGAGCAGCAGGTTGGCGTCGGTCACCGTCGGCTCCGTGCCGCCGCGCCCGTAGGCCACCGGGCCCGGGATGGAGCCCGCGCTCTGCGGGCCGACACGCAGCGCGTTGCCGGTCTCGATGCGGGCGATCGAGCCGCCGCCGGTGCCGACCTCGTGGATGTCCATCATCGGGATCTGGATCGGCAGCGCGCGCTCGTAGCCGCCGATGAGCGCCGAGCCGGTGGTCAGCGGCCGGCCTTCGCTGATCACGCCGGCCTTGGCGGTGGTGCCGCCCATGTCGAAGGCGATCGCGTCGCCCATGCCAAGCTGGGCGCAGATCGCCTGTGCGCCGATCACGCCTGCGGCGGGGCCGGACTCCAGCATGCGCACGCAGTCGCGCCGCGCGTGCTCGCTCGGGAACAGGCCGCCGGTGGACTGCACGACATAGAAGTCTCCGCCAAAGCCTTTCTTGGCCAGGTGCGTTTCCAGTTCGCCGAGATAGGCCGACACGCGCGGGCCCACATAGGCATTCGCTACCGCAGTCGAGACGCGCTCGAATTCGCGGTACTCCTGCGACAGCTCGTGCGAGGCGCAAACGAAGGCGCCAGGCAGTTCTTCCTGCAGGATCTGCTTGACGCGCTGCTCGTGCGCCGGATTGCGGTAGGAATGCAGCAGCAGCACGGCCACCGCTTCCACGTCATGGCCGCGCAGCTCGCGCGCCAGTTCGCGCACCGCCGCCTCGTCCAACGGCTTATGCGTGCTGCCGTCGGCGCGAAGACGCTCCGCGACCTCGAAGCGCAGCGAGCGCTTGACAAGCGGCTGGTGCTTGTTGAAGAAGAGGTTGTAGGCGTCCGGGCGGTTGACGCGACCGATCTCGTAGATGTCGCGGAAGCCTTCGGTGATCAGCAGTGCCGTGCGTGCACCGTTGCGCTCGAGCAGTGTATTGATGGCGATGGTCGAGCCATGCAGGAAGAGCTGTCCGTCGCGCAGGTCGATGTCGGCGCTGTCGAGCGTGGCCTGAATGCCGTTGACCAACTGGCCGTGGGTTGACAGCGCCTTGCCGAACAGCAGTTCGCCGGTCGCCTCGTCGAAGGCGGCCATGTCGGTGAAGGTACCGCCGATGTCGACGGCGATACGCAGGTTGGGGGAGGATCGTGTGGTCATGGTGTCGCGTCGCCTCAGGCGTCCGTTCCGATGCGGTTGCGCAGAATGCCCAGGCCGGTGACCTCGACCTCGACCACGTCGCCGTCCTTCATGTAGCGCGGCGGCTCCCGGCGGTCGCCAACGCCGCCGGGCGTGCCGGTGGCGATCACGTCGCCGGGCGACAGCGGCGTGAAGCGCGAGATGTATTCGATGATCGTGGGGATGTCGAAGATCAGGTCGCCGACGCTCGCGTGCTGCATGACCTCGCCGTTGACGCGGGTCTCCACGGTCAACTGGCGGACATCGGGCACCTCGTCGCGCGTTGCCAGATACGGGCCGAATGGAGCGGTCCCGGGAAAGTTCTTGCCCGGCGTGAACTGGTGCGTGTGGCGCTGCCAGTCGCGCACGCTGATGTCGTTCAGGCAGGCATAGCCGGCGATGTGCTCGAAGGCCTGCGCCTTAGAAATGTGGCGTCCGCCCTTGCCGATCACGAAGGCCAGTTCACCTTCCCAGTCGAAGCGCTCGGAGAAGGCAGGGCGCAGTACCGTATCCCCGTTCGCCGCCAGCGTGTCGTTGAAGCGCAGGAAGAGCGAGGGATAGTCGCTGTCCGCGCGCTTGGTCTCGGCAACGTGGCTCTTGTAGTTGAGGCCCACGCAGATCAGCTTGGTTGGATTCGGAATCACCGGCAGTGCACGGACATCGCTGGCGGCCACGGCGATGCCGCTGGCTGCAGCGCTGCGCTCGAGCTCTGGCAACGCGTCGGCGCGCAGCACCGAGACGAGGTCGGGATGGCGGGCGAGGAAATCCGGCGTGGGCAGCAGATAGCGCGTGTCCTGCACGACGCCGTAGGTGGGCTGGCCTGCATGAATGAAGCTGGCGATTTTCACGGTGTTCTCCTTGGAATGCGTCGCTGGCGCAGGGTCTCGACATGAGGCGTACGGCAAGCGAATCGGTGAACTTTAGAAATCCGCGAGCTCACTGCCTAGATAGAATTCAGAGCTTTCAGGCATGCCAACAATGGCATGACGAATGCGGGAAATCCCTATGAACATCGCCGCGGTCCGGCTGTTTCTCGAGGTGCTCGAAGCCGGCAGCATCAGCAAAGTCGCGGCCCGTCGGCAGACGGTGCAGTCGCACATCAGCCGTCAGATCAGCGAGTTCGAGTCGGGCTTCGGCGGCCCGCTGTTGCGGCGCACCGGCCGAGGCGTGGTGCCGACCGAACTGGGGCAGCGCTCGGCCGCCAGACTTCGACTGTGGGTCCAGGAAACGGAGCGCCTGACCGAAGAACTGCGCGAGGAGTCAGGAACGCTGCTCGGCGAGGTGCGCGTGGGCATCATTCCGTCGGCCGCCCATCCGCTGATGACCCATGTCTTCGCCAGGCTGCAGGCCGAGCAGCCCGGCATCCGCCTCAACGTCACCGAAGCGCAGGGCACCGAGCTCAATGCCATGCTGGACAGCGCCACGGTCGACATGGCGATCCTCTTTCGCTTCACCCGGCCAGGCGGCAACGACGAAAAGCTGCTGGGCGTGGCGCACACTTACCTCATCTCCGGTCCGGGCGACGAACTCACCGCCGATGCGACGGTCATGTTCTCTCGGCTGGCAGAGCGGCGGCTGGTGCTACCCCGCCGCCCCAGCCACTGGCGCAACGCACTGGACGAGGCCGCACGCAGCCTGGGCTTTCGGCTCTCGCCGGTGATCGAGGTTGACTCGCTCACGATGCAGAAAGAGCTCGTCGCGCACACGCCGGGGCTCTATTCGATCCTCGGACCTTATTCGATCGCGGACGACGTCCGAAGTGGGCGCCTCCAGGCCAGCAAGCTGGTGAAGCCCGATCTGTCCCGCAACGTGACGCTGTCGTTCCCCAAGCAAGGAAAGCTCTCACCGGCGTGTCGATGCGTTGCAGGCCTCATCGAGGAGCTGATGGCGTCATGGGGGAACGACCTGAGCCGTCCCATCGCGCATGCGTGAGCGGTTGCCAAAGTGTCGCCGTGCGTGCCCCATCAGAAAATATGGCGGATACCCAGATCCAGGCCGGTCCAGGTGGCGTTGGCCACGCTTGGCACACCGCCACCGCTCACAGCCGCGCCCTTCCTGTTCTGGATGCGCGAGTAGGTGGTGTATACCGCCGTGCGCTTCGACAAGTTGTGCACGTAGCCCAGGGCGATCTGCACGGCTTTTCGTTCGCCGGGGCTGTTGTCCTGTACCTGTGAATAGGACACGGGGAAATAGCCCTGCCCCCATTCGATCTGCGCGCCCACGAGCCATCCGCGGGAACGCGAAGGCGCGGCGACCTGCTCCTTCGCGTCTCGATAGAACTGCGCCATGAGCTTGAACGCGCCGGCGGTGAAACTGGCACCCAGATTCCCGGTCGACACGTCGCCCGAAGCGAGCGACGTCGTGCCGTACGCTGCAGCCACGTTGAGCGGCCCGGCCGCATAGCCCAGGCGTGCGCCAGCATAGTTGCCATCGTTCCTCGTGCCCGCGGCCGCGGGCGACACGTTCTCGCCCACCGCGTACATCGCCTGGCCATAGAACCCGTGCATGGCAGGCAGGAAGTAGCCAACGGAATTCGATGCACGCAACCCGGTCACCACGGTCGAAAGGCGCGTGAGGCTGCCTTGCGCGAGATTGGCGGCGGAGCCTGCTCCGGCCGTGCCAAACGGATCGAACACAGTGATGTTCCAGTAGGTCGGAACGAAATCCCGGCCGACGCGGACCTCACCGAGTTGTCGGCTGCTAAGGCTGAGCGTCGAGCGGCGATTGAACGTCGTGCCTGCCACTGGCGCGTTGACTTGGTTGTTCTCGCTGGTGGGCAAGCCCGCGCCCGTGTCGACATTAAGCCCCATGTCGAGAACAAAGCCGGCCGCCAGCCCACCACCCAGGTCTTCGGTGCCTCGGAATCCGAGCCGGCTGATCTGGTTGCCACCCGTGCCGAGCAACCGATTGACGCTGGCACCGGCCTGGCTGGCGTGCTGAACGGTGGTATCCAGGACACCGAAGAGCGTGACGGACGATTGCGCCATGGATGCACCGCCGACCGCGGCCAGCGCACAGGCAGCCACTGAATGTTTTTTCATGGGATCTCCAGATTGTTATAACTCACCAATAGTGAATTATTCACAGGCTAGAAAGCGCAGAATTCCGTACTTACCCGATGAAGCAAGGCAGAAGTCCAGACCATGAGCAAGCGCACGACGACCCCGCAAACGCCAGCCGAACCGGAGGCCAAGACGCGTGATGCGGAGCGTTCGCGCAAGGCCATCCTGGCTGCCGCCAAGAAGGAGTTTTCCGTGCACGGCCTGGGCGGCGCGCGGCTCGAGCGCATCGCGGACACGGCTGAGGTACACAAGCGTCTCGTCTACTACTACTTCAAGGACCGGGACACGCTGTTCTCGGCCGTTCTGGAATCGGTCTACGAAGAGATTCGAGACGCGCAGCTTTACCTCGACCTCAAGGACATGCCACCGCTTGCCGCACTGCGCCGGCTGGTCGAATTCACTTGGGACTACTACATTGCGCACCCGGAATTCATCACCTTCCTCAACAGCGAAAACCTGCATCGGGCGCGGCACCTCGCGGCAATGCCCCGGATCGCCGAGCTGAATTCGCCGCTGCTGAAAACGCTGTCCGACATCGTCGAACGCGGGCAGCAGGCGGGGCTGTTCCGGGCGGGCATCGATCCCATGCAGCTCTACATCACCATTGCAGGCTGCGCCTACTTCTACCTCTCCAACATCCACACGCTCTCGGTGGGATTCAATGCCCAACTCGCCAGCGAAAAAATGCTGACCCAGCGGATGACGCACATCATAGAAGTGGTGACGGCCTACGTGCTTCGCTAGGGTAAACACAGTCACTGCCTGCTTGTCATCAGGCGATTTTTTTGCCAATAATTCACTATTAGTGAACAAAGAGCGATTCGAGTGTGCGAACCTTGGTCAGCGCTCCTACACACGCATCTAGGAAACCATGCGAAAAATCGACAGCTACGCCCACATCCTGCCGAAGGCCTACTTCGACCGGATGGCCACCATTGCCAAGGACAAAGGAGCCATCAAGCGCTGGCTCACCATCCCGGTGCTTTATGACCTGGATGCACGTCTGCGCATGATGGAAGGCTTTCCGGGTTATCAGCAAATCCTCACGCTGTCGAACCCGCCGATCGAGATGATTGCCGGCCCGGAGGATTCGCCTGAACTGGCACGGCTCGCCAACGACGAGATGACAAAGATCCGCGATGCACATCCGGACAAGTTCCCCGCCTTCGTCGCCTCGCTGCCGATGAACAACGTGCCCGCGGCGCTGGCCGAGATGGACAGGGCGATCACCGAACTCGGCGCGCGCGGCATCCAGGTCTTCACGAACGTTAACGGCCGACCGCTGGACGACCCCGAGTTCTGGCCCCTCTTCGAGGCCGCCTCCGAGAAGCACGACGTGCCCGTGTGGATGCACCCCGCACGCGGTGCCGGCATGGCCGACTACAGCAGCGAGACGAAGTCGAAATTCGAGATCTGGTGGACCTTCGGATGGCCCTATGAGACCAGCGCAGCCATGGCACGCATGGTGTTCTCGCGCTTTTTTGACCGGCTGCCCGACCTGAAGGTCATCACCCATCACATGGGCGCCATGATTCCTTATTTCGATGGGCGAGTGGGCCCCGGACTCGATCAGTTCGGCTCGCGCACATCGGACGAGGACTACGAAGGGCTGCTTGCCAGCATGCCGCATCGTCCCATTGACTATTTCAAGCGTTTCTATGTAGACACTGCGCTCGCGGGCGGCAAGTCGGGCATTCGTTGCGGCCTTGACTTCTTCGATGCTAGGCAGGTGCTATTCGCTACCGACTGTCCCTTCGACCCGGAAGGCGGCCCCATGTTCCTACGCACGATCCCACAGGCCATCGATGAACTCAACCTGCCGCAGGAGGTACAGGACGGCATCTATTTCGGCAACGCATTGCGGCTGCTCAAGATGAAGTGCTGTTGACCATGTCATGCATTGAGGTAAGCAACAACAAGGAGACAAGCCATGAAGAAAAGACGGTTGGTTCAAGCGCTGGCCCTGGCGCCTATCCTGGCCGCGCCAACGTTCGCCAGAGCCGAGACGTACCCCGCGCGCCCGGTCAAGATCGTCGTTCCGTATGTGGCCGGCGGAACGGTGGATCTCGTCGCACGCGTGCTGGCGCAGAAGCTCAGCGAACAGATGGGGCAGCCTTTCGTGGTCGAGAACAGACCGGGCGCGAGCGGATTGATTGGCAGCGAAGCGGTGACAAAGGCGCCGCCGGACGGCTACACGCTCCTGCTGCAATCTCCAACGCTCGTTGCGAGCCCGCTCATCATGAAGAAGACGCCCTATGACGTGAAGAAAGACTTCACTGCAATCTCGCTGCTGGGGTCCGTTCCGATGGTTGTGGTCGCCTATCCCGGCACCCCGGGGACGAATCTACGGGAATTTCTCGACGCGGCGCGCGCCAATCCCGAGAAGTTTGCCTTCGGCACCTCGGCGACCGGTTCCCCGATGCACCTCGCACAAGAAGCGATCAAGCGCGGCGCCAAGCTCGACGTGCCCATCATCATCTACAAGGGGACGGCCGCAGCGTTGACCGATGTGCTGGGCGGCCAGATCAGCGCATTGATCGATGCGATTCCATCGTCGGCGCCGAACATCGCGAGCGGCAAGTTGCGGCCGCTGGCGGTAACGACGCGGCAACGCCTGCCCTCCATGCCCGAGGTGCCGACCGTGGCGGAGTCCGGCTTGCCCGGTTTCGAGATGGTGTCCTGGTACGGCCTGTGGGCTCCTGCCAGATTGCCTGGGGCCATCACCTCCCGACTGGCATCGGAGGTAGAGACTGCCATGAACTCCTTGTTCGTGGGCGAGCGGCTCAAGCCCCAGAGCTTCGTTTCTGCTTCAAGTACGCCTGCAGCGTTCTCGGCCTTCCTCGACAAGGAGACGGCCAACTACGCGCGCATCATCAGGGAAGCCGACATTCGTCCGGAGTGATAAAGCTTCGGCAAGCACCGTGGAAGGTCTACATAGCGTGGCGCGCGCAGGGCGGCTTAGGCGCACCCTCATCAGCAGTCTCGTCTGACAAACCGCACGAGGCCCGCGCTGCAGCATCTGCTGCATGACTGAAAGCAAACGCATTGAAAAACGCCCTCTTCGTTGGATGACTGTGTTCCTTTGGGGGTTGGGGACCTTAGCCCTGGCACTGCTCCTATGGTTCCTTCTCAGGCCGGCCAGCCCCGTATGAATGTCAAATGAACGCTTCCGCGCGGTCCTAGCCTTCCAGGAGAAAACGCATGGCCGACGACAAGCTTGCGCGCTACAAGGCAAAGCGCGATTTTTCGGTCACCTCGGAGCCAGGTGACGACGACGCCCCCGATGGCGATCAGCTTGGCTTCGTCATCCAGAAGCATTGGGCCAGCCGTCTTCATTACGACTTCCGACTGGAGCTGGATGGGACGATGAAAAGCTGGGCCGTGCCGAAGGGGCCGAGCTACGACCCGACGGACAAGCGCATGGCGGTGCACGTGGAGGACCACCCGGTCTCCTATTCCTCTTTCGAGGGAACGATTCCGGCCAAACAATATGGGGCTGGCAAAGTCATCATCTGGGACAAGGGCCTCTGGGTGCCCATCGGCGACCCCCACCAGGGCTACAAAGACGGTCATCTCAAGTTCGAGCTGATCGGCTTGAAGATGCGTGGCAAGTGGGCGCTGATCCGCATTCAGCGCCCGAAAGGCCGGCAGGACGCCTGGCTGCTCATCAAGGAGAAGGACGCGTTCGTCAAAAGCGCCTCCGAATTCAGCGTGGTCGACGCGTTTCCGGACAGTGTCCAGGGCATGGCGTTGCCCACGCGTGAGGGCGGGACTCCTGAGGCTTCGCGGGCGCCGACGAGAGGCCGCAAGCGAGCTGCTGCATCCGCTGGGCCGCACCCGGACGCGGTCAAGGCCCGCCTGCCCGCCAAGCTCTCGCCCCAGCTCGCGACCCTGGTGGACGCTCCGCCGCCCCAGCACGACACGTGGATCTGGGAATCGAAGTTCGATGGCTATCGCCTGCTCAGCCGCATCGATGGTGGCGATGTGCAGCTCTTCACACGCAACGGCAACGACTGGACGGCCAGGCTCAAGCCGCTGCACGCCGCCATCCAGAAACTGAAGTTGCCGGCAGGCTGGTACGACGGCGAGATCGTCGTGATGGACGCGAATGGCATTCCGAGCTTCGGCGCGCTGCAGAACGCCTTCGACACCGCGGCGACCAAAGACATCGTCTACTTTCTTTTCGATGTTCCCTACCTCAACGGGTTCGACCTGCGCGGCGTGCCGCTGGAAGTGCGCCGTCAGTACCTGGCCACGGTGTTGGGTGCTGGGGCTGACACCGTCAGGTTCAGCGAGGCCTTCGACGCTTCGCCCGCGAGCTTGGTCAAGTCCGCGTGCCAGCTCGGCCTGGAGGGCCTGATCGGCAAGCGCAAGGATTCGCGCTATGCGTCGTCGCGCTCAGCCGCATGGATCAAGCTCAAATGCAGCCATCGGCAGGAATTCGTGATCGGCGGATGGACCGACCCGAAGGGTGGGCGATCGGGCCTCGGCGCCTTGATACTGGGTGTGCACGATGAAAACGGCCAACTCATTCACGCCGGCAATGTGGGCACCGGCTTCAACCAAGAAACGCTGCATGAGATTCGCAGCCAGCTCGATCAGGTGCCGGCCACGCGCAGCCCTTTTGCCGGAAAGGTCGCCATGGCAGGTCGACCGCATTGGGTCAAGCCCACGATGGTGGCGGAGGTCACCTTCGCGGAATGGACCCGCGACAACCACATCCGCCACGCCGTGTTCCACGGATTGCGAACGGACAAGCCCGCGAAATCGATCGTTCGTGAAAAGGCGGTGAGCGTGCCCGCCAAGGGCAAGACACCAGCCCCGTCCGCCAAGACCGCAAAGGCCGCAAAGGCCGACAGCACCGCGTCGCATGCGCTGTCGACCCGGCTGCGCATCACCCATGGCGATCGCGTCATCGACACGAGCACCGGCACGACCAAGATCGAACTCGTGCGCTACTACGCCCTGGTGGGCGACCTGATGATGGCGCACCTGAAGGGCCGGCCGATCTCCCTGGTCCGGGCGCCGACGGGCGTGGGCGGGCAGTTGTTCTTCCAGAAGCACGCGGAGGTCGAGAAGATGCCGGGCATCCGCCAACTCGACCCCGCGCTCTACGCCAGCCATCCGCCCATGCTGGAGGTCGCGAGCAAGGTTGGCCTGGTCTCCGCCGCGCAATGGAACATGGTGGAAATCCACACCCTCAACACGTCCACGACTTCCTTCGAGCATGCGGACCGGATCGTCTTCGACCTGGACCCTGGCAAGGGCGTGCAGTGGAAGGCGATCCAGGAGGGAGCGCGGGTCCTGCACGTCTTCCTCGAGCAACTCGGATTGCCTGCGTTCCTCAAGACCAGCGGCGGCAAGGGGCTGCATGTGGTGGTGCCGATCCGCAAGGCGCACGACTGGGACACCGTCAAAGGCTTCTCGCAGGCCGTCGTCACCCATCTGGCGCGCACCCTGCCCCACATGTTCGTGGCCAAGAGCGGGCCGAAGAACCGGGTCGGCAAGATCTTCATCGACTACCTGCGCAATGGCCTGGGCGCAACGACCGTCTGTGCCTGGTCCGCGCGGGCACGCCCTGGCCTGGGAATTTCGGTGCCGGTGGACTGGTCGGAACTGCCGCGACTGCGCGGCGGCGACCATTGGACAGTCGGCAACGTGCACACGCGCCTCGATGCGGGCAACGACCCCTGGGCAGGCTATGCCAGGGCCGCGAGGTCGATCACGTCGGCGATGAAGAAACTGGGATTTGAGGCCTGACCGTTTACCGGACCGGGTCACTGCGCGCGCGCCAACGCAGCAGGGTCACGAACAAAAGGCAATCCACGGCCAGCAGACCCAAGAAGGTCAGCCCGATCATGGAATTCTCGGACCCCAGGTCCCGCAGCAAGGTGACCGCATCGAGCGCAACGTACCCGCTGTAGATCAACACCGGCAAGAAAAGCACGGCCGTCACGCGCTTGACGATCCGGTTCTTGGGCAAGAACAGCATGATCCCCAGCACGACGCAGGCACCGAGCATCAGCGGAATGCCGACCACCAGGGTGAGCAGACCGTGCGGGTCGGCAGCCATGGCCACCGGTGAGCACAGCAGGCCGACGATGGCCGTAGGTCTTGGAGCTGGTCGCATGTCGAATGCCATTCTTCAAACCATGGCATCTTAGTCTTTGGGGCTCGTCGGGGCGACGCGGCGCAGGGGGCGAGTGCGATGCCGAAAGCTTCATGAGCGTGTCATGTGGGCTGCTTTCAATGCGGACTCCCCCACGGAGTTCCCATGTCCCGCAAAAATACATCCGCCCCTGCGCACGCCCTGGTCGATCCGCGCGAAGCCCTCAACGGCCGTCGCCGCGACTTCCTCGATTTTCTGGTCAAGTCGTCCTCCAGTGCCGTGGCCCTCGCCAGCATCGGCTCGCTGGCCGCCTGCGGCGGTGGCAACGACACGGGCGCCAGCGCGACGTCGGCGCCAGCCCCGGCACCTGCACCTGCACCGGCCCAACAGGTGGCCGCTGCGTTCGCCTTCGGCGTGGCGAGCGGCGACCCTCTGAGCGACCGGGTGATCCTCTGGACACATGCCAAAGTCCCGGCGAGCACGGCCGACGTTGCGTTGCGCTGGCAGGTCGCCAACGATGCGGCCTTCACCCAGATCGTGCAAAGCGGCACACTGATTGCGACCGAAGCGTCCTCCTTCACGGCCAAGGTCGATGTGACCGGGCTGACCGCCGGTGCGAGCTATTTCTACCGCTTCCTCGACGCCACCGGCGCTTCGTCCACGGTCGGTACCACACGCACGCTGCCCGCCAGCAGCGCCACGTCGGTGAAGTTCGCCGTGTTCTCGTGCGCGCTGTATTCGGAAGGCTACTTCCACGCCTATGACGCCGCAGCCAAGTCGGACGCCCTGTATGCGCTGCACGTGGGCGACTACATCTACGAGTACGGCTCGGACCCGAAGAAGTACGGCAACAGCAGCATTCCCGGAAACCGCGTGGCCAGCCCGGCGAACGACATCGTGACGATGAACGACTACCGCCTTCGCCATGCGCTGTACAAATCGGACCTGAACCTGCAGGCCGCGCACGCCAAGATGCCCTGGATCACCATCTGGGACGATCATGAATTCGCCAACAACAGCTATGTGAACGGCGCGGAGAACCACGACCCCGCCACACAGGGCGATTGGGTCACGCGCAAGAACATTGCAGCCAGGGTTTATCACGAGTGGATGCCGATCCGCACGCCGGACGCATCCAACCTGTTGAAGATCTACCGCCGCTTCGATTTCGGTAGCCTATTCACCCTGCACATGCTGGACACCCGCATTGAAGGGCGCGACCGCCAGTACGACAATTTCGGCGATGCCGACGGCGGCATTGCCCGCTATCTGGCGGGCGTGACACCCAATGCGGCCGGCATTCGCCCTGATGCGTCGCGCCAGATGATGAGCGTCGAGCAGCAGAACTGGCTGACCAGCGGCATGCGTGCATCGAACGCCACGTGGCAGCTCTTCGGCAACCAGACCATCATGGCGCGCATGTGGTTTCCAGCGTCCGTACTGACCACCTTCACGGACAACCCTGCCGGCGTGACATCGGCCATCAGCGCCTATCTGACAGCGAAGGCCACACGCGCGGCCGGGGGTACGGCGGCCCTCACCCCCACGCAGGCCGCACTGCTCAACCCGTCCACGAACCCGCGACTGCCTTACAACCTGGATTCCTGGGATGGGTATCCCGCCCAGCGCGAGGCGATCCTGCAGGCCGTGAAGACACAGGGCAAGCGCCTGATCACGCTCTCGGGCGACTCGCACGACGGCTGGTTCACGCAACTGACGACCTTTACAGGCGACAAGGTGGGCGTGGAATTCGCCGGCACCTCCGTCACCTCCACCGGCTTCGAGAGCGCAGGGCTGGGCGCGCTGGCCAGTTCGATCGACGGCAGCGCGCTGGTGCCGCAACTGGGCAACGCAGCCATCGGCGCCGGGCTGGGTCTGATCGATGACGTGAGCTACTGCGACACGACGCAGCGTGGCTACCTGCTGATGACCATCACCGCGGCGGCCGTCAAGGGGGAGTATGTGTTCGTGAGCAGCGTCAAGCAGCCCACGTACAAGGCCACCGTGGGCCGAAGCATCACGATCGCAGCCACGGCCAGCGGCACGGCAGCACCCGTAATCGCCTGAGCCAGACCCACCACGTACGCGGTCTTCAACGCAGGCTGCTGATCAACTGGGCACGCGAGCGCACGCCAAAGCGCAGCAGGATCGTGGACACATAGTTCTTGACCGTGCCTTCGCTCAAATGCACGGCCTCGGCAATCTCGCGGTTGTTCTTGCCTTCGAGGATCAGCTGAAGAATAGGCACGTGGCGCGGCGACAGCGTCTGAAGGGCACGTTCGGACATGCTGTTGCGCGCGACCGGGGGTCCGCCGTTCGACGATGACGGCGGCAGACGGTCGAGCGCATCGCTGCCGAGCACGCCGCAGGCGCGGATGAAGCTCACCACTTCCCTGAGGTTGGCCGACTTCGGCAGGAATGCACTCGCGCCCAAGGCCAATGCACTCTGCGCCAACCCATCCTGCGCCGCCGCCGACGCGCCTGCCCCGGTGATGACCACGATGCGTGCATGCGGATGACGGGCACGGAATTGCACGACGCCGTTGAGGCCTTGGGTGTCGGGCAGTGCGATATCGAGCAGGACGAGATCGATGGCTTCTTCGTGAATCGCATAGAGCGTCAACGCCTCGGCCAAGGTGCCGGCCTCCAGCACCTCCACCGTGGCGCCCGACGGCGATTCCTGGGACTGCAGCAACGCACGCACACCCAGACGCACCAGTTCATGGTCATCGACCACCAGGATGGCAAAGCGCCTCGGGGTCGCAATGATTTTCATTACTGCAATGGTAGAGCCAGGCGCGGGTCCATCATGGTGACGAAAGTCACTCGTGACGCGCGCCACCGCGCGGCTACTGGCGAACCAGCTCGACCCGTCGATTCCGTGTTCGACCTGCGTCGCTCGTGTTCGTAGCGAGCGGCGCCAGGGGCCCCACGCCCTTGGCCGTCATCCGCTGCGGATCGATCTTGAGCGCCGTCAAGGCCTTCACCACTGCATCGGCGCGCCGCTGCGATAGATCCACGTTGGGTGCGAGGCCGCCGACGTTGTCGGTGTGGCCCACCACGTAGACCCGCAGCGCCGGATTCGAGGTGAGCAGGCGGGCCATTTCGTCCAGCGAAGGCCGCGACGCTGGCTTGACGTCTGCCTGGGCCGTGTCGAAGTACACGCCATAGATCGCGACCCGCCCCTCGGCCTCGATCTTCTTGCCGAGTTCCGCCGCCGTGAGCACGCTGACTTGTCCCGTGTCCATCGGACGGCCTTCGATGACCTGCTCGTAGGCCAGGACCCGCTTGTTGGCCGGGTCCTCGACCACCCAGAGCAGCACATGCACATCGCCATCTGCACCCGTACGACGGGTGAGCAGGTAGTGATTCTTATCGTCGAAGCTGGCGTTGAAGCCCGCTGGCATGACCTTGCCGCTGTTGGCAAGGAAGCCGCCCATGTCCTGGCCGCAGCGTTGCGCGGCACACTGGAACACGACCTGGAATCCGCCACGAGCCAGTGCCTGCTCATAGTTGCGCATCACCTCCAAAGCGGTCTTGTCGCCCTCGATGACATAGCCAATGCGCGTGACCTTTCCTTCGAGCTGCTTCAAATCGTCTGGCGCCATGTTGTCCCGCCCGGCAATGGCCTTGACCGGTACCGTGGCTTCATCGAACGCACTGACCTTGTAGTCGGCGATCTTCGCGCCTTTGAAGCGACTGAGCAGCGGATGGTCAGCGGCACCGGATACATCTGCCGCAGCGGCGGGCAGACTTGCAAGCATGGCGTGCGCGGTGCATAAGGCGACGAAGGTGCGGCAAATCAAATGCATGGGCTGAAGAACTCCAAAAAGTGAACGAAGCGTGGTGCCGCCATGCGAGCACTCCAGAAAATTCTAGGAGTACGGACTCTGATTCGCGTGTGACTTTGGTCATCGACTTGCCCACGACGAAAGTGAAACGCTTTGCATGAAATGCAAATAAATGCAGCCAATCCCAATGCCCATCAATTGCAGGAGAAAGCCTTGCAAACACACGCAAAGAAGGTCCTGATCACCGACATCGCCACCTGCGCTTTGTTGCGCGCAGTCGCATTTCGCCCTTGATGCGCATCGCTTCGCTCCACTATCCTCAGCCCCCTCTTTGGCCGCCCGGCCACCGAGCCGCCCCTCATGGCCAACGCAATCGTGCCGTTCAGACCGGGTCCAAACAGCATTGGCGGCAGTCAACCGCAGAATCAAACAGAACAAGAGAATGGGTACACCACCGTCCGAAACGCCACTCGACCAACGGGTGCTGCGTGAGCAGATCGCATCTTTCTATCAGATCTACAACACGATCTTTCGGTCGCGAATGGCGTTCGTGCTGGTCATCGGCGCGATCATGTATGCGGAGATACCCACGCGCGCCGTCATTGTCTATACCGTCGCGCACTTCCTGCTATCGCTCACGATCTTGCTGATTCCACGATGGACGTCGCAGACACCCGTCTGCGAAAGCCCGCGCTGGTTGCGAACGATCACCGTGTGCGTGTTGCTCGCCGGCGTGGCCGATGGCATTGCGCCATGGCTCTTCGTACAGCCGGGTCATGTGCCCTTGACGGCCGTCCTCATGGTGGTCCTGATGGCAAACTGCGCACGCGCGGCGCAATCGCTGCGGCCCTTCAAGGTCGCGCTCGTCGGTCATGTGGTCGCCGTGATGTTGAGCCTGATCGCCGCACTGATCCACGAAGGCGGCACCTACTACTACTTTCTCGCCGCCTTTGCGACCGTCCACCTGGCCATGCTCGTTCGCGCGGGCATGCAGGAGAACAACGAACTCACGGCAGCGCTCACCCTTCGCTTTGAAAACGAACAGCTGGCGACCAGACTGCATGAACAGGTGCTGGAGACCGAGCGCATCAGCCGCGAAAAGACACGCTTTCTCACGACCGCCAGCCACGATCTGCGGCAGCCTTTGCACGCCATTTCCCTCTTTGGCGCCGCGCTGGAAAGCCAGTTGCGTGGCACCCGGGAAGGCATCAACGCACAGCGGCTGATGAAGGCGGTGAATGCACTGAGCCATTCGCTCGAAACGATGCTCGATATCTCCCGTATCGACGCGGGCGTGGTCAAACCCGCCCTCCAGTCGGTGCCGATCGATCCCCTGCTCATTTCTCTGAACCATGTGTTCGGTCCCCTGGCCGAGCAGAAGTCCTTGCAGTTGCGCATGCGCGCCAGTGGGTTGCATGTGCGAACCGATCCGCAGTTGCTGTCGCGCATGCTGGCGAACCTGATCGACAACGCGTTGAAGTACACCACCGAGGGCGGTGTCGTCGTGGCTGCCCGCGTTCGCGGCAAGCGTGTGTGGATCGATGTGCGTGACACCGGCACGGGCATTGCGCAAGCGCAACACGAGCGCATTTTCGATGAGTTCTATCAGATAGGCAATCCAGGCCGCGACCGCTCTCTGGGTCTGGGCATCGGGTTGTCGATCGTCAAGCGTCTGTCGAAGATCCTGGACCATCCCGTCGAGATGCGCTCCCGCCCGGGGCGCGGAACCTCTTTCCGGATCTCGCTACCGCACGATCCGGCGCCACTCGCGGGGCGCGCCGATGCGCACGCAGACGCGCAGGATGCGCTGTCCGCCGAGGCAATGCCCGAACGTGTGCTGCTTCTCGATGATGAAGCCGACATCCGGGAAGCCATGGCCGAACTCCTTGGCACCTGGGGCATCCAGCTGACCGCTGTTGGCAATGAAGCAGAGGCCGTCCATGCCATGGAAGAAGCCAGGACGAGCGGCAAGCCCTTCGATTTGCTGGTCTGTGACTATCGCCTGTCGGAGGCGACGGACGGCGCGGCGGTCGGCCTGCGGCTTCGAGCCGATTTCGATGCCGACCTGCCCTTTCTCCTGATCAGCGGCGAGACCGCACCTGACCGGCTGCGGCGGGTTCACGAATTGGGCATACCCCTGATTGCCAAACCGGTGGAAGCCAGCGCGCTGCGGCACGTCATCTCCGTCGTGTCACGCGCGCGCCCCTTGCGCTGAAGCAGGGCCTGCATGCACGGGTGGTGGTGCGTGCAGGCCCTGGGTCCGCCTTGCGACTACTTGAAGGTCGAGCTCCACAGGCTTTGCGGCTTGTTGAGCGCAATGCCGGCCTGGTTGTCCTGGCGCCACACGGTCAGTGCCCTTGCGCTGTCGTCCAGCCCGGTGATCGGACCGGTCAACGTGAACCCGGAGCTCCCAGACAGCGACACAATCTGTGCGGGCGTGCCCCATCCGGTCGCCGGCGCGTAAGGCCGGGCCCACAGCTGGTAACTGTTGTCCGGCGAGGCCACCGCCGCACGCCACGACACCATCGCGTCGCCCTTGGTGTTGCAGCCGACGGAGGCTTGCGGAACGATGAAGGACTGCCCGTCCGGCGGCATCTGCACCGGCGCCGCCCAACCCGTACCCACCGTGAAGCGCGTCGCTGCGATCTGACCGAGATCGAACGGCTTCGTCACCAACACGGCATTGCCACTGGCGTCGCTGCACAGATCGGCGATGAAACCATCCGAGCGGCCGATGGAGATGCTCGTCACGATGGCCGGCGTGCTCCAGCTGCCGCCGGCGAACCGGCTCGCATAGGCATCGGTGCGCGTCCCCCCCGTGGTACTGGCTTCCCAGACAGCGGTGGTGTCGCCATTGGCGGCAATGGCGAGCCGCGGGTTGCTATAGTCGCCCAGCGCGAGGTTGCCATCGACTTCGTGGCCTGCGCTCCAGCCCGACGCTTCGGCGTACTCGCTGGCCAGCACACGGTACTTGCCAGCGTTGTTTTCGTACTGCCGCCAGATGGCGGTGGCCTTGGTGCCGTCGGGCGTCGCCACCATCTGGACGTCGCGCGCGTTCGTGGATGCGCCGGGCAGGAAACGCTTCGCCGCCTCCCAGACCCCATTGCGATAGCGCTTGACCCAGGCGCCATTGGGTTCGGTGAAGATTCCTGAGCCGACGCTGAAAGCGAAGATTGCGTTGCCGGCGTTGTCCAGGGCAATGCTCTGGCTGTTCAATTCACTGGAGATAGAGGCGGTCGGAATGTCGGTAGCGCCCAGCAGGTTCACCGGTACGGTATCCCAAACGCCGGCCTTGTAGCGCACTGACGCGATGTTGTAGCCGCGTGACGTGCCGGCGACGAGCTCGCTCAGTTGGATCCAGACCACGATCGCATCGCCGTTGGCATTGATCGCGACACGCGGTTCGCCGGCATCATAGGTGCCCGTGTCATTGAACACCACGCTCGCACCCCAACCGGTGTCGGGCGAGTAGGCTCGCGCATGCACGCTCGACAACGGTTGTGAGTTGGTTCCCCGGTCCTCGCGCCATACCGCAACCGCGGTTCCGTTCGGCGCCACCACCATGCGGTGATCGGTAACGCCTGCTGCGTCGGCCTCAGCCAGTTGCGGCGCAGCCCATGCACCCACCGCGGGTGCCGGGGCCGGCGCAGGGGACGGTGCAGGGGATGGAGACGGTGCCGGGGAGGGGGCGGGCGTCGGGGCCGGAGACGGCGCGGGCGAGGGAGCCGGCGAAGGGGACGGAGACGGCTCCGGAGAGGGTGCGGGTGAGGGGTTCAACAATTCTTCGCCGCCGCCGCCCCCACCGCCACAAGCGGCCAGACTGGCTGCGGCGGCGGCCACGATCGCATACTTTTTCCATGTGTTTCTTTTCACTTGATTCCCTCTGAGTTAGCTGACGATTTGGTAGACAAATGGCAGGAATTGCCCAGGCGCAGACTAACGATCGTCAATCCGGCCGCCAAGTGCCGAAAGTCATCGGGCTATCTCATTGGGGGAGAGAATCGCGGGGGAATGTGAGTCAAAAAGAATCGAAGCGAAGCAGACGGAAACAGCGACCTTCATCCGCTGGGCATTGGCGGACCGGTGCACGCTCTCGTCGACCAGCGTAGGCACCAGTCCGAAGGGGTTGCGTGCCAGGATGGCCTCATCCTTGAGGGCCATCGCGATACGGACGCGGTAGGACGCGGAACTGTTGAAGAAGGTGTACAGCTCCACGGGCGTTGTCACTCCAGGCTGATGTTGCCCCGCCGCACCAGGTCGCCATACACCTTCGACTTGATCTCGGACTGCCTGACGATCTCCTCGGGCGACCACGTGAGCGGCTCGAATGCAAAGGCATCGAAGCGGGCCTGGATCTCCGGGTCCGCGATGGCCTTGGCCACGTCGGCGTTGATCTTTTTGCGGATCGCATCCGGCACGCCCTTGGGCGCGAGCAGCGACACGAACGAGTTGACCTCCAGCGCCGCAGGTCCGCCGGACTCCGCCATGGTGGGGACGTCCGGCAACTGAGGCACGCGTTGGCGCGCGGCCACTGCGATGTAGCGCAATTTGCCGGCCTTGTAGATGCCCTGGCTCGACGGAATGCTGGCAAAACTCCAAGGCACTTCGCCCGTCGCGACATTGGTGAACAGTTGCGAGACTTCACGGAAAGGCGCGTGATTCATGTGCGTGCCGACCAGCGCATCGAGCTGCTGGCCACCGAGATGCCCAGGACTTCCCACGCCCCAGGAGCCGTAGGCGATCTGCCCGGGCCTGGCCTTCGCGTCGGCAATCAGGTCGCTCATGTTCTTCCATTTCGACTCTGTGCTGACGGCCACGAAGAACGGGGTGCGAAACAGCGAGGCCACCGGATCGAAGTGCTGCAGCGGCACGAAGTTTCTCGATTTGTAGAGGTGCGGCAGCGCGGCGATGTGCTCGCTGTCGAGCTGCAGCAAGGTGTAGCCGTCGGGCGCCGCGCGTCGCGCCTGGTCGATGGCGATGAACCCGCCACCGCCGGGCCTGTTGTCGATGGTGACGCGTTGGTTCCACAGCCGGCCGAGCTTGTCGCCGACCATCCGCAGCACGGCATCCGGCCCGCTCCCCGCAGCGAAAGGCGTGATGATGTTGACGGGCTTGGCCGGGAAGTCGGGGCTTTGGGCAAAGGCGCCTGGCAGGGCCAGCGCGGCCAGCAGCAAGGTGAGAGTGCGTCGCATGGGATGTCGTCTCCGGTTGGTTTTTTTGAAGGCCAGGACAAGCCGCGGGAACCAGGTCAGGCCGGTTCGACCTCTTCACGGAAGGTATGCAGGGCCTCGAAGATCGGCGCATCGCCAAAGCGAAAGAGGTCGAGCGCGCCGCCCCCATCAGCGTGGGCCGAGAACCGTTGCCAGGAAGGCACCACGAACAGGTCGCCGCGGCTCACCCGCCATTGGTGCTCACCCACGGTGATCTGCCCGGTGCCGTCGAACACCTGGTACACGGACGAACCGACTTCACGGCGCACGCGTGTCGATGCGCCAGCACGCACACGGTGCATCTCGGTGCGCAGGGTCGGCAGCACATCGCGCCCGTTGCTGGGGTTGGTGAAGCGCACGGCCGCGTGCCCGTTGCCAAGCGTGGCGCCCGCGTGGCCCTCGGCCTCCAGCGCGAGTTGATCGGCCAGCGCGCGATCGGTATCGACCCAGCGGTAGGCCAGCAGCGGCGTGGCCACGGGCGCCTCAGGTTGGGACAGGGGCCGTAGGCCCGGATGCCCCCACAGCCGCTCGGAACGCGAGCGCTCCGGCGTGGTCATTTCGCTGGCGTCGATGTGCATGCGCCCCGCCTCGAAAAACTGCGACTCGGTGTAGTACGAAAACGGAATGTCGAGGCCGTCGATCCAGGCCATGGGCTCGGTGGCCGCGTTGTGATGCGCATGCCAGTTCCCGCCGGCCTGCGGCAGGAAGTCACCACGCGACATGCGCACGGGATCGCCGTTGACCACCGTCCAGACGCCCTCGCCTTCGACCACGAAACGAAAGGCATGCTGGCTGTGCCGATGCTCGGGCGCATCTTCTCCCGGCATGAGGTACTGGATGGCGGCCCATAGCGTGGGCGTCGCGTAGGGCTTTCCGCCCAGGGCCGGGTTGGCCAGCGCGATGGCGCGGCGCTCGCCGCCCCGCCCGACCGGCACGATGCGACCAGCCTGCCCGGCCAGATCGACCAGCCGGTCCCAGCGCCACAGGTGCGGCACGGCCTTGCTGCGTGGCGCCGCCGGCATCAGGTCACCGATCTCCGTCCACAGCGGCACCAGCAATTCGCGTTCGAAGCCGCGGTACAGGGCATCGAGGGCCGGCGTGGGCTCGGGCTGGCCGGGGGCCACAACGGCTTGCAGGCGCACGGGCGATGGTTGAACGTTCAGGGTTGTCATGGGGTGCTCCTTACGAGAATCACTCGGCCGCGCCGATCGGCAGGGCAATGGTGCCGACGCCTTCGATGTAGCACTCGATGCGATCTCCCGGCAGCACGGCGCCCACCCCCTCCGGCGTTCCGGTGAAGATGAGGTCGCCAGGCTGCAGGTGGTGGCACTTCGACAGGTCGGCGGTCAATTCGGGCACATTCCAGATCAGCTTGTCCAGGCCCGATGTCTGCCGTTCCTTCTCATTGACGTGGAGCGTCGACGCGCTCTTGGTGAAATAGAACGGCACCTCCACGGATTTGTCGACAGAACGGCCCATCTCGACCGCATGGGCGTGGTCATTTTGGCCGGCGAAGAACGGGCGATGGATGGGAAAGCGTTCGCTCAGCCGGCGCACAGGCAGCGACGGCGTCGCGGGTGGATTCCAGAGGTAGGCAGTCATGCGTGGGGGTTCCTGAGAGTGAGAGGTGAATTGCGCATCGGGCTTCGGGGTCAGGCGGCAATGCAGTTGTCGACGTTCCAGCCGTAGAGCCATTCCATCGCGTCGTAGTAGCGCTCGGGCGCACGGTCGCGCCAGAGGTCGTTGCGAACGAGGCGTTCCACGCCTCGGGCATGGAAGATGCGGCCCATCTCCCGCGCCGAGAGCACGACGCGCGCCGTTCGCGCGACGCGCGATCGCTGATACAGAGCGAAGGCTTGCGCAATGTCGTTGTCGGTCCGGCGCAGCGCCTCGCCCAGGGTCACGGCGTCTTCCATCGCCATGCAGGCGCCTTGCGCCAGGTATTGCAGGGTCGGATGCGCCGCGTCGCCGAGCAGGACCGCGCGGCCGTACACCCACTGCCCGATGGGCTCACGGTCGGCGGTCGCCCAGCGCTTCCAGTCCTTGGGCAGTTCGATCAGCTGGCGCGCCTTGGCACAGATGCCGTCGAAGTAGCTCAGCACTTCGTCACGGCTGCCTTCGCGCACGCTCCACTCCTCCGTCTCGCGGCTGTGGAAGGTCACGACGACGTTGTACTGTTCCCCGCCGCGCAGAGGGTAGTGCACCAGGTGACAGTGGGGCCCGACCCAGATGCTGGCCGCGTTCCAGCGCAGGTTCTCCGGAAATTCCTGCCTGTCGACCACCGCGCGGTACACGACGTGACCCGACACGCGGGGTTCATCGCCCACGAACTGGCGCCGAACCGCCGACTTGACGCCGTCGGCGCCGATCACGGCCAGGCCGCGATGGGTGTGGCCGCGCGCATCGTGCACCACCACGCCGTCGCCCTCGTGCTCGACACGCTGCACCGCCGTACCCGTCACGATCTCGATCTGCCCGGCACGCTGGGCGCCTTCGAGGAGCGCGCCGTGGATGTCCGCGCGATGGATCACGGCATACGGGTTGCCAAAGCGCCGGCGAAACGCCTCGCCGGTGGGAATGCGGCCGACGCAGGCTTCATCGATGGCGTCGTGCATGACCATCTCGTCGGTGTACACGGCACGTTGACGGGCAATGTCGCCGATGCCCAACGCGTCCAGCGCGGCAAAGGCGTTCGGCCCGAACTGGATGCCAGCGCCGATCTCGCCGAGCTGCGACGCCTGTTCGAGCACCTTGACGGCGAAGCCACGGCGCGCCAACGCCAGCGCTGCGGCAATGCCACCAATACCACCCCCGGCGACCAACACCGGCGGACAAGAGGAACCTGCATTCACGGTACAGCCTTCAATCAAAGCATACTGATCGTCAGTATGCTGAGTATAAGTGTAGTGATAGTATGGAAAATTCAAAATCAGGGTTAGCCCCTAGGACCATCCGGAACGCGATGAAAGCGACAGCCAGCACCTCGAAGCTCGAACTGGAGAACCTGCCCGGTTACTACATCCGGCGGCTGCAGCAGATTGCAGTGGCCATCTTCCTGCAGGAGACCGACTCGCATGGGCTCACCCCTGTCCAGTACTCGGCGCTGCAAGGCATCATGAACAGCCCCGGCGTCGACCAGCGCACGCTGGCCCGCACGATCGGGTTCGACACGTCGACCATCGGCAGCGTGATCGATCGGCTGGAGTCACGCGGCCTGGTGCTGCGCAACGCCTCCCCTTCGGACAAACGCGTTCGGCTGCTCACGCTGACCGAAGAAGGTCGCAAGACGCTGCGTGCGGTCATCCCTTCGATGTTGCGCGCGCAAGAGCGGATCCTGGGTCCGCTGCCCAAGGCCGACCAGGTCGAATTCATGCGCATGCTGCGCATCCTTGTGGCGACCAACAACGACCTGAGCCGCGCGCCCAGCGACCCTCGGGACTGAGCAACATCGCACCGTCTGCGGCCACCGTGGTTTAAGCTGCGCGTTTTCTTGGATACCGAGGGACAGCGGCATGTTGCAGGTGCATTCGGTCAAGGCCAGCGCGAAGCTCGGGACGTGATCCTCAGGAAATCCGCCAACAGCCTGTTGACCCGCTTGCTTTTGATGGGTCTGGTGATGGCGATCGTGGGCACGGCCGCCAGTTATTTCCAGCTGAGCCGTTTTCTGCGGGCGGACCTGACGGCCTCGGCACAGACACAGCAAGCGGCCCTGGCCAGTTACGTCGCCAGCGATGTCGACCAGTACCTGAGCGAAAGGCTGTCATTCCTTCAACGGCTCGCCGACAGTCTGCCCGCCGAGTTGCTGACCCGACCCGGCCCGCTCCACGCATGGCTACTTGAGCGCAGCCGCCTCAGCCCGGCGTTTCCGCTTGGGCTGACAGTGGCCGACACGTCGGGCCAACGGGTCGGCGGCGAGGGTGCGCTCGCCGCCGACAGCGCCGAATTCAGGGGCGCACTGGCCGGTCGAGCGACGTTCGGCAAGCCTATGGCGATAGGGTTGCGCACGGGCTTGTCCGTGGCCGTGCCAGTGCACAACAGTGCGAAGCAGGTCATCGCCGTGCTGGTTGGCACGGCAGACCTGTCGAGCGCCAGCCTGCTCGACCACCTGCAGCGCGGCAATGGCGAACAGGCAGGTGACATCCTGCTGGTGTCGCCGCACGACCGCCTGATCGTGGCCTCTACCGATGCCACGCTGTCGCTCCAGCCCATGCCGCACGACCGCGCAATGGACGGATTCCCCGGCAGCGGCATCTTCCGCAACGCCCAGGGCATCGACGAGATCGCCTCCATCGCCTCGGTCCCCAGCACCGGCTGGTACGTGGTCGCACGGCTGCCTGCCGAGCAGGCGCTCATGCCGGTGACGCACATGCAGTCGTTCATCCTGCAGCGACGCGCGCCCGCCATGGTAGGCGTGCTGGTTGCCATCGGCTTCGTCGTGGCCTGGCTCCTGCGCCCGTTGTTACGGGCAGCCGAGCAGGCTGAGAAAATGGCCCAGGGCGAAGCGGATCTGGCGCCGTTGCCCGTGGTGCGCAACGACGAGATCGGGCATCTGACGCGCGCCTTCAACCGACTGCTGTCCAGGCTGGCAGACAACCAGGCCGCGCTCCAGCGCCTGGCCAGCCACGACCACCTGACCGGCCTGCCCAACCGGCAACTTCTGACGGACCGACTGCGGCAGGCCCTCGCACAGGCCGAACGCCACGCCATGCCGGTCTCGGTCCTCTACCTAGACCTCGACGGATTCAAGCAAATCAACGACACGCTCGGGCACGAGGCCGGCGATCAGGCCCTGCGTGAGATCGCCTACCGGCTGCGCGGACTGGTCCGGCCCACCGATACCGTCGCACGCATCGGTGGTGACGAGTTCGTGTTGCTGGCGGTGGGCTTCGACGCGCCGGTGCACTGTGCTGCGTTCAGGCTGGCCGAGCAGTGCATCGCAGCGATCGCTCAACCGCTCAGCCTGGGCGCTGCCGATACCGCCATCGGTGTGTCGATCGGCATTGCCATCACGCACGGCCGTGCGACGCCCGACCAGTTGCTGGCAGCGGCGGACAAGGCGATGTACGTCGCCAAGCAGAATGGCCGCGGCCGCCATGCCATGGCGCCCCTCTTGGGTTGACCTGTGGGGCGGCCCTACAGAAAACGGAATTCCTGCCGATGGCGGATCAGAGGTACGGGCGCCGAGCCCGGCTGAACCCTTCCCACACCGCCTAAGTTTCGCCACCGCGAGCTCGCAAAGAAAAAGCGCCATGAAAGCATTCGACAACCTCAAGCTCGCGAACAAACTGCTTCTTTCGTTCATCGCCATCCTGACGCTGACGGCCGGCCTGGGCATCTTCGCGATCACCCAACTGTCCAGCCTCAACGAGAAGTCCGCCGACCTGGCTGAGAACTGGATGCCCAGCACCCGTGCGTTGCTGGAACTCAAGGCGCAGATGTCGCGCTACCGCATCAATGAGCTGCAGCACATCATGTCGGATACCGACGAAGATCGCGCCGCATACGACAAGCTGATGAACACCATCTGGGACAAGCTGCAAAAGGACATCGCGAGCTACCAGGCGCTGCCCGCCGACGCGCAGGAAAAGCAGCTCGCCGAGCAACTCGTGGCGTCGATGACGGCCTACAAGGCCCAGCATGCCAAGGTCATCAGCCTGTCCAATGCGCAGCAGGATACGCAAGCCCGCACGCTGATGCGTGGTGAGGCGCTGCAGGCTTACCAGGCGATCACCGAGGTGTTGGACAAGGTGGTGGCGCTCGACCTTGCAGGCGGCAAGGAGGCCAGCGACGCAGCCAAGGCGGTCTTTCTGTCGGCGCGCACGTGGGTCGTCGGCGTGCTCATGGGCACCATCGCCCTGGGCCTCGCACTGGCTCTCTGGATCGCCCGCATCATCGCCACGCCGCTGCGCCACGCGGTGCAGATCGCGCAGACGGTCGCCGCAGGTGACCTGAGCAGCCGCATCGAAGCCACCACGACCGACGAGACCGGCATGCTGCTGGGCGCGCTCAGGGCGATGAACGACAACCTGGCCCGGGTGGTGGGCCAGGTCCGACAAGGCACCGAGACCATCGCGACCGCCTCGAGCCAGATCGCATCGGGCAATCAGGACCTGTCCTCGCGCACCGAAGAGCAAGCCAGCTCGCTCGAACAGACGGCGGCCTCGATGGAAGAGCTCACATCGACCGTCAAGCAAAACGCGGAAAACGCGCGCCAGGCCAACCAGCTCGCCGTGTCGGCCTCGGAAGTGGCCGTGCGTGGCGGCAGCGTCGTGAGCGAGGTGGTCGAGACCATGGACGCCATCCATGCGTCCTCACGCAAGATCGTCGACATCATCGCGGTCATCGACGGCATTGCGTTCCAGACCAACATCCTGGCGCTGAACGCCGCCGTGGAAGCGGCGCGCGCCGGCGAGCAGGGGCGTGGCTTCGCGGTCGTGGCATCGGAAGTCCGCACCTTGGCCCAACGTTCTGCCGCCGCAGCCAAGGAGATCAAGAGCCTGATCGACGATTCGGTCGGCAAGGTGGCGGTGGGCAGCCGCCAGGTGGCCGTAGCCGGCCAGACGATGGAAGAGATCGTCTCCAGCGTGAGCCGTGTCACCGACATCATGGGCGAGATCACCGCAGCGAGCCAGGAACAGACCACCGGCATCGAGCAGATCAACCAGGCGATCACGCAGATGGACCAGGTCACCCAGCAGAATGCCGCACTGGTGGAGGAAGCGGCGGCAGCGGCATCCTCGTTGCAGGAGCAGGCCGGGAGCCTCTCGCAGGTCGTCAGCGTGTTCACGCTCGACAGCAGCCATGCACCTGCGCGCCGCCCTGCCCCGTCGGTCCAGACGCCCGCCCCCAGGCGTGCCCTCGTCGCCGCACCACGCCCACATCCTCCGATGGCCGCCCGCCGCGAGGTCGTGGCGTCCGCCAAGGACGAGTGGGATTCCTTCTGAAAAACGGCTACGGCTGCGGCGCGAAAGCGAACAACCCGTCCTCGTCGAGCAGGTCGTAAGCAATCTGCGGATGCCTGTCCATGCTCTTGCGGATGGCCGCGGGGATGGCTTGGCGGCTCTTCTTGCACAGCCCCGGCTGTTCGAGCACCAGGATCGCGATGCCCTTGAGCGTACGCACCTCGTTCGGGCTGGCCGTGATCCGCAACCGGATGCCCAGCTGGTCGGCCATTCGTGCCTCGACATGCCGCAACTCGGCCAGGCTGCGGACGTTCTCGAGCCGCTCGATCAGTCGCTTTTCCTGCTCGCGGGTGAGCTGCAGCACGCGCAGGTCACCATCGGTGGCCTGCAGCAAGGCCTTGCGTGCGCAGACACAGGCGCCTGGCGGGCATTCGGTGCGAAGGGGGAAGGTCGGGTGTGTCGTCATGGATGTCACCGGTAGCATAGACGCATGCCGGCGCAGGCGCCTGGCCGTGCGGCTTCATCCTGGGGTTTGCGTTGGCAACGTCCGACATGGGTGCGGGTTTGTGCGGGCCAGACTTGCAAGCGAACCCCTTCTTGCTTCGAACGAATTCCCTGGAAAGGCAACGCCATGGCCACCGGCAGCAGAACCCTCTGGAAAGGTGCGATCACCTTCGGCCTCATCCATATCCCCGTCGGCCTGCACACCGCGAGCACGGACCAGGGTGTCGACTTCGACTGGCTCGACAGGCGCACCATGGACCCGGTGGGCTACAAGCGCATCAACAAGAAGACGGGCAAGGAGATCGACAAGGACGATATCGTCAAAGGCGTGGCGTACGAAGACGGCAAGTACGTGGTGATCTCTGCCGAGGAGATCGAAGAGGTGTATCCGCGCACCACGCAGACCATCGAACTGCAGTGCTTCATCGATGCCAACGAGATTCCGTTCGTGTACCTGGAGCGGCCCTATTACGTCGCACCCATCAACAAGGGCCAGAAGGTCTACGCGCTGCTGCGTGAGGTATTGATCAAGACAGGCAAGGTGGGGCTCGCGAAGGTGGTGCTCGCCACCAAGCAGCATCTGGCGGTGCTCGTGCCTTCAGGCCCGGCGCTGGTGCTGAACCTGTTGCGGTGGGGTGACGAGGTCAAGACGCTCGAAGGGCTCGACCTGCCCGCAGCCGGCACCCAAGGGGCTCACGTGACGCCCGCAGAAATGAAAATGGCCGAGCAGTTGGTCAAGGACATGGCGGGCACATGGCAACCGGACGAGTTCAAGAACGAGTTCAAGCAGGCGGTCATGAAGATCATCGACAAGAAGGTCAAGGCCGGCGACACCGAGACCGTGCTCCAGCCGGAGGAGGAAGCGCCTTCCGGAGGAGGCGCCGAGGTGATCGATCTGACCGAGCTGCTGGCACGCAGCCTCAAGGGCGCAAGCACACCCAGGACGCGCGCCGCCGACGCCAGGAAGGCCGGGCCGAAATCATCCTCCAGGTCCAGCGGGGTCGCACGCAAGGCACCCGCCAAGTCCGCATCCAAACGCGCCGCCGCAAAGAAAGCCGGTGCGTCGGGCGACCTGAGAAAGGCAGCCTGAAGGCAGGACCGCCCGCTGATTTTGGCTTCGCGCGCGATCACCAGTACCGACCTTGCGCCCGAAAGCTGACAGGCGGCGCAATTACCAGGTGTGCGCCAGGAACTGCGGTTTGCCCAGCGCTTCGCACGCCGCATGGTGGATGCGCCGCAGCGAGCGGAACGGCACATGGCCGTGCGGTGCACGGCGGGCGATCGCATGCGCCGACTCGGGCGCAATGCGCCATGCCCTGGTCGTGATGCCGATCACGCGCACGGCGTGCTCGGCCGGCACGAGCGAGGTGTCGAACCGGCTCATGACGTCCTCACCAGAAAGCTCACGATCAGCGAGATCGCTGCAACGACCAGCACACTCAACGCCAGGTCGCGCAAGGATTGCCAACCAAAGCCAGGTTCGGTTTCGACCCACAGGTCGTTTTCTGAAATAGGTGACATGGGAATGGAATCCAGTTTTACTCGCATCACAAACGATGACCGAATTCTCCTTTGCCCATGTGAAACAAGGAACGAATCAAATCTCAGTTGGATATAGCCGAATGAGCCGAAAGGCGGAACGAACGGCATGCTGGGAGCGCAACAGACGCCCCAGTGGGTCCGGACTGCCTTGCTGGAAGGGTGTCACGCCGCCACAAAATTTCCATGCAAGCCCAACGGCAGCGCGTATGGCAACGTCGCCTGTGCCACCGGCCCGTCGGCCAGTGCGTCGGCAGCGAAGCACGACAGGACGGTTTTTCGCTGCCCCGCGTCCAATGCGGTTCCGAGCACCCAGCCGGGTCCGTTTCCATCAGGCACGAAGAGATGCTCTTCGACCAGCGTCTGCGATCCGTAGCTGAAACGTTGGGTGGCTCCCGATTCGACGTCGGTGCGCGCGATGGCGCCCCACAAGGGCAGGCCATCGCGCAGTTGAGCGGCATGAACCACCTGCCGGTGTCGCAGGCCGACCAGACGAGGGTCCATGCGCGGGAATTCGGCTTCGACGGGCAATTCGACTTGCGTTGCCTTGCCGGTCCCGAGATTCAGGCTGGCCACGGTCAGACGAGGCCCGGGACCACGCAAGAGACGCGCCCGCATGACCTCGCGGGTGCGCGTGAAGACGCTCGATGCATCAGGCGATCGCACGTAGTCAACGTGGACCACCGTACCGCTCGCCGTCTCTTCTTCCCAGGCATTGCCGAGGTGAAATAAGAAGCCGGAAGGCAGTGCCAGCATCCGTCGCCGCGTCCAGTCCTTCTTATCGATCACCAGCGCGCGCATGCCCAGTTCGGGGCGCCACACATGCGCGTCGAGAAAGCTCATGCCCGCCGCTTTGCGCTGGACGTCATAGACCAGGGGCGGCATCAGGAACACGAGATGTCGGGGAGTCACCGCGAAATCGTGAATCATTGGCAGCTCGGAAACGGGCAGCGCATCCGCGCGACGCAGCGTGCCATCGGGCGCGATCTCGTAGAGCACCAACAACCCGCTGCTCGAACTGACACCGAAATTCCATACCGTGCCGTCGATGTCAATCCTCGGATGCGCCGAGAACGGCACGCCTGCGAGATCCGCACGCCACGTCTTGAGGCCGCGCGTCTCCAGCGTACGCGGGTCCATTCGGGTCGCCGAGCCACCTTCCCATAACGCCAGCAAGTCACCGCCGATGAGCAGCACGTTGATGTTGGCGACGTTCATGCTGTCTGGTGCGCTCACCGGTTCGGTACCCGGGAACATCGTGCCGAACCCCTCGACCAACAGGCGACCGGCGCGTACTTCAGCCACGCGCTTGGCGGTTGCGACATAGCGGCCTTGGTGATGGACTTCGTTGCCCTCGATCACGAATCGATGCGCCATGCCATCGCCGTCGAACCAGTGGTGATAGCGTTGGCCGCCGAGGTCGTGGCCCGCCGGGCCGATCCGATACAACGTGCCGGCCACCGCATCGGGAAAGCGTCCGCGCACTGTGGCTGCGGTCAACGGTATATCGCCTGCGACCGTGGCAAACGCGGATTTCCAGGGTGTCGTCGAGGCCTCGAATTGAGCCTGCCAGTTCTCGTCGTCGTTGGCGCGTGCAGACAGTGACGGGAGCACGAGCGCGCTGCCGGCCGCGGCCAGCCGGCGCAAAAGTTCACGGCGGTCCATGAACTGACGCTCAATGAAGACGAAAGGCAATGCTGCTGTCGGCATCGAGCTGCACCGCAGCCGCGTCGAATCCCGGTGGCCCCATGCGGCCTTTGGCGTCGTTCGAGAACCCATAGCGCTCGGTCGGCAGACCGACCAGATTCGTGTCGAGCTTGCCGTTGCCGTTCTCGTCGGCGAAGGACTTGAGCGCATAGTGCCCCTGCGGCAAGCCGATGAACACCAACTGTGCGGTGCCGTCGCGCATTGGAAGCGTCTGCGAGGCCAGCGGCTTGTCTGCAGCCATGGCTTCAGCGGTGGCAAACAGTGCCACATAGAGAGTGGCTGAGGCCACTGGGCCATCGCTGACTGTGACGCGAAGATCGGCCGCGTTAGCCGCCAGTGGTAGCAAGAGCGCAGCGGCGAGGACGGTCAGTGCTCGGGAGAAGTTCATGGCGAGGCTCCAGGGGAAAATGATGGCCTGAAGTTCGCACAAAGAGATTGCCGATGACAGCGGCACGCGATGTAAGGCGCCTGAAGATCGCGAAGTGTCGGAAAGGCGGCGCCAAGTAACTCCAGACGTCGCCAGTAGGCGGCTGCCAACGACGCCAAGAGCCGTTCAGGTCGCCAGCATGGCGTCCACGCGCTGCAGGCTGTCGATGGTGCGGATGCAGGCGTCGGCGGCCTCGGTGCCCTTGATTGCGAAGTGACGATGGAAGTACTTGCGATGCTCCACATGTTCGTGGAAGTGGTGCGGTGTGAGCACGGCCGACAGAATCGGCACACCGGTCTCCAACTGCAGCGACATCAGCGTGCTGACAACCGTGTTGGCGACGAACTCGTGGCGATAGATGCCGCCGTCGACCACCAGCGCGCAACCGACGATGGCCGCATAACGCCCCGACCTTGCGAGCCGCTTGGCATGCAGCGGTATCTCGAAGGCGCCAGGTACATCGATGATGTCGATGCGTTCGCGTGCAAAGCCTTGGCGCTCCATCTCGGCGAGGAAGGCATCGCGTGCCTGATGGACGATGTCGGAATGCCACTGCGCCTCGATGAAGGCAACGCGCCGGGCTTCGGATGATTCCGATGCCGGCATGGCGGAAAGGGGAAGGTCGTTGATCTGACTCATGGTGTGCCTATGCAAAAGCAGGTTTCCTGAATCAGGGCGCACGCGGCCATGCGCGGCGCCACGCGAAACAACGCGCAGTGCCACCCACGGCGACGCGCTCTCTTTCATCCGGACTGTGACCGTCGGCCCCGGAGTCGCACCGAGTCTGCTGACCCTGCTGCACATGCATGCAGCAGGCGCTCGCGGGCTTGTGCGAACGAGTCGCCATCACCGCCGGTGGGGAGTTGCACCCCGCCCTGAGAACGCTTGTTGCTCAGGCCGCGGCCCGAGCAGGCGATTATTCTAGGGAAACTTCGAAGCCCTTGCCAGGCAGCGCTTACGCGGTTTTCGTTGAAGGATGGAAGCTTTCCATCTAACCCGCCAGGTCACTGCGCAAGCGATGTGTGTGCCTGAGCCAATGGGTGCTCGCCGCACGCAGATGCGCTGCGTCGTTCGGGGGCAGCCCTTCGGCAGCGTCGGCGAGGAACGCCTTCACCGCCTGGTACAGGCCGGACGTCGACCACGGCCGGGGCGGCCCCTCCCCTGCCGCAAAGCGGCCGAGCACAGGGATGTCGTGATGGCGTGTGGGATCGAGAGGCAGACCCAGGCCGCAGCGGGCCATTTCTTCAGCGAGCTCATCCACAAGCGGTTGGGGTACCGCCACACTGCGGCGGCGCCCTCCCCTGCCTTTGACTGTCAATTGCCAATCTGCTCGTGATGGATTGGCGGCGTCCGCACAAAGACGCAGATCGCTGCATCGCGCGTGGACCAACTCGGAGAGTCCGAGGCCGGTCTCATAGATCCAGTGAAGGCCGCGCGCCAGACGCCGGTCGGCGGCCGTGGCGCCGCGGGACCGCATCCGCGCGACAAGGTGCTTCCATTCGGCGTCGCTGAAGACTCGGGCGGCGCTCGTCAAACGTTGGCGATCCTGCGGAAGCGCAACGGTGGAAAACGGGTTGCACGTGACATACCTGTTCTCGACAAGGAAAGTGAAGAGACTGCGAAGGATGATCAGGGCCTGGCGCATCGCTGCATCCGACAGCGGTCCTTCGAGCGGACGCCACTGCGGCGACCAGCGGTGGCAATGACGCGGCCCGCACCAGCCAGGCGGCGGATTGCGCAGAAATAGGCAGAACGCGCGCACGTCTTCTTCGTCGATGGAGGACAGCGGCAACTGCCGTTCCAGGATGCCCCAGAGGAGCAGTCGTTCCGCCTCTTTTCGGTAGGAACGTTGGGTCGACGGCGATCCAGGCTGCGCCGCGTCGCCGGCTTTGGAGGCCAGCCATTCGCCGATGGCTTGATGGTCGTTCGTTGCGGCTAGCAGGTTATCGGCCAACGGTGCGCGAAAACGTCCGTGACGTCCGTCCATGGCCAGGGGAAGCAAGAACTTCTCGAACGGCACGATGCCGGTGTCCGACGCCCGACTCGCTTCGGGTAGGTCCGCCCTCTGCGTACCGCTGGGTGCCGTGGCGGTAGGGGCGACGACCAGGCCCAGGGCTTCGCTGTGGTCCTGGAGCCACTCCGCGATGCGCGTGGCTTTGACGGGACCGATGGCCGGCGCGTGGCGCCACCAGCGTGCGCCCACGGCATTGATCCGCTCGACCACACTGCGCAGCGTGGCCAACCCTGCAGCTTCCAGCCGAACGGCGAGCAAGGGGTGGAACCATGCGGAAACGCTGTCGTCGGGAGCCGGGTCCTGAGCGACCAGATCCTGCAGCCACTGAATGGCTTCAAGCTGGCGCGTGATGAGTCTGGCCCGGCGCAGCTCGCGGGGGCGCTGACAGCGCGCAAAGGCGTCCTCACGCGGGTACTCGAGCGCATAGGCTTCGAGCTGCTCGGCCTCGGAGAAATCTTCCAGACCCCGTTGAACCGCGAATTCCGCCAGCCCAGGCACAGTGGGCAGCCCGGCGATCCGATCCGGATCAAGGTGAATCAGCCGTGCAAGGCCGGGGCGGCGCTCGCGTTTGGCGGCGGCGGCAAACTCATTGCGAATCCACGCGATGGTCTTGCGAACCGCGCGTGCATCTCCATGCTCGCCCTCCACGCGCAGATAACGGTTCCAACTCGCGCGCTCGTCCAAGCCTTGCGCGACGGCACGCATGAAGGCGAAATGACGAGAGTCCAGCTTGCGTGAAGTCGGCGGCTGTTTCAAGCCCGGGATTATCGACCCCACTTTGCATAATCATCAATGCTTTTTTGAGTGTCGATTCGTTCTTGATTAACACTTCCCATCTCAAGGCATCTGGAAAGTGAGGAATTATGCTGTTCATTTCGAGAGCAACCACTAACTTGAAGTGATAGTTACAGCAGATGGGTCGACCCGGGCCGTCGCTGGTCTTCTGTCAGGTTTTAGACCCCACAAAAGTGTCCAGCATCTTTGAAAGTCGCCGCCGTTGCGCGTCGTCCAGCACCTGGTCAAAGACCACCGTCACCCTGCCCCGCTTGTCCACAGTCAACGAGGCAAGCGGCTTTCCAGCGGCATCGGTCCATTCCTGCGATGTACCCCCATTCGCTTTTCGGGTGGTGCTTCCTGTGAGGATGGCGAACACTTCGGCAGGTGCTGGACGGGGCTGACGCGAAGCAATGTCGCGGGCCATGGAGAGCAGGCCTTCAGGATCACGCTGGTGGGCATCCTTCAACAGAGTGGCCCAGCGGAACTGGAGATTGAGCGGCGAGCCGAAGGCGCGCACCACTTCCGCGGGGAGTTTGGCCAGTGCCATCGCACGGCTGATGTTGCTCATGTCCCGATCAATCGCAATACCCAACTGCTTGGCAGAGGGGAACAGTCCCTGCTCGAGCGCACGCATGTACATGACACCCTGCTCCCACGCTGAGAGGTCTTCGCGGTTACGATTCTCACGCTCCATTTCGACGAACAGATCGACGTCTTCCATCACCTGCTGGACGAGCGCAAGCACAGGAATGCCCAGCTCCAGGCACGCACGGTGGCGGCGATGTCCATAGACGATTTCAAATACAGGGGCCGCATCACCTGTGGGTCGATCGGCGATGGGTCGAACCTTGATGGGCTGCACATTGCCGCCCGCTGTCGCAATCTCGTCTTTGAGTTTGGCGAATGCATCGGTCGCAAAATGCGCCTCCTCACGATTGGCCCAGCGCGACGCGGCGATCGTCGTCGGATCCAGACGTCTGGCGATCTCCGCACCATCGAAAGCGGCAACGCGCTCCCTCAGTTGGAGCACCTCTTTGTGGACGACCGATTCCTGCGCCATGAATGCCAGCATCGAACCCGGACCTGTCCTTGGCGGCGTTAACGGTTTGGCTCCTGCCGGAACGTCACGGGTCGGCGCACCGCCGCCTTCGACAGGTGAAGGCAGTACTTCCGAGCCAGGGTTCTGCTGTACGGACGGTGTCTCCGTGATCGGAGCCGCCACGGCAATCTCTGCACTGGGTGTGCTACCTGCAGCCGCGTGCGCGGGTGGAAGCCCCGCAGTCACGCTGAATGCGCGTTTGATCAAATTCTTGTTAGCCATGGGCTCTCCTTGATGCGTGTACTTCTGGCCCGCCTCGCCGTCGGGAAAAGAAGCGATAGGCGGCCAGAGTTGGATGGTCTCGATGACTACCCATCTGAATCGGTGGCAGGGGGGTTTGCACCGTGCAAACCCCCAGGCATGAAGCGTTCGGCAAGGGCCGAGAAGTGGTCAATGAGCAGGACGACCCGAGGGTTTGCACCGTGCAAACCCCCTCATAACGCGCCGCTGAGCTGGCGCGCCCAAGCGTTTCGGATCGACACTTCAATGTGCTGCACGAACATATCGTAAGCGTCCCGCGCGCGCTTGTACGTCTTGTCCTTGGCATCGCCCGCTTCGCTGTCGTACACGGTTCCGAAGCCAGACGATTTCTGAGATGCGATGGAAGTCCGTGGAATCTCCAGTGGAAGGACTTTTTCTTTGTAAGTGGCGGAAATCCACTCACGGACCGCATCCGCCGTCGTCGACGCGCCACGGCCTGCCTTGGGTGGCACTCTGGACAACAGGACATTGATAAAGTCGAAGCTCTTGGTTTGTCCTCGTGCCTCGAGCATGGATTCCGTGAGATCGGAGAAGAGGGACCAGAACTGCGTAGACGACGCAAAGTCGAGCGTCTCGGGCGGCAATGGCATGATGATCCCGTTCGCCGCCATCAGCGCGTTGATCGTCAGATAGGAAAGGGCAGGGGGGCTGTCGATGATGATGACGTCGTAATCAGCACGGACATCGTCAATGCCCAGATCGAGCACTTTGTAGAACTCGAATCCCGAAAGACCTTCCTTGCCTTGCCGCGACGGCAACATGAACTCTGCATCGAACAACGACGAGGCAGCCGGCACCAGGTCCAGTCCATCCCAATAGGTGGGTCGGATCAAAGGACGAACGGTGGTGGACGATCCGTCGGCCAGCGACATGATCGTGTCCTGTGGACCGATCTCCACGTCCGGAAGAATCCCGAACAGCGTGGTCAGCGAGGCTTGCGGATCGGTATCGATCACCAGGACCTTGTGCCCCATCAGGCTCAATCCTTGGGCGAGCGTCATCGCCGTGGTTGTCTTTGTGGTGCCACCCTTAAAGTTGGCGATCGAGATGGTGATGGCCTCCGCGCCTTCCGGCCGGAGCACATCCTTCCTGTATTCCCGAACCCATTGCCGAGCCTCTGCGAGTTCAAAAATCCGCTTGCGCCCATTGGACACCAGCGTTCCTGAAGGCATATCCTTGCGGCTTGCCACCTTGTGCGCGAACGATCCACGTGAGGATGCTTCGCACAAGGTTGCCACTTGATCGGCACTGAATGTCGGGGGGGCCTTTCGGATCATCGGGGCCAGCATCGCAGCTCGGATGCTCGACAACATTGCCGCAGCCTCTTCTGCTTGCTGGTGAACGCCAGCCAATGTGATCTGCGGTCGTATTTCCATCGTTGGTTGCTCTAGTGATTGATAGCTTGATTGTGCGTCTTGGACGTGTTTTGCGCAAACCGTCAAACTTTCGTCCACAGCCAACTGTATCTCTCCTGAAAAAGCTCCATAACCCTTCCCTACGGGTATTTATAAAGTCAAACACCTTGAATACCTTTAAGACTTTAGGTGGATTTTCTTGTTATAAATCAATAGGTTATCCTCGATTTTGGAGAACAATCAGTGACTTATGGAGCCTTTGCAGGTGCATCCCGAGTGGATACAGGACCCTGTGGAGCCTCGACAGTCGCATCGGTGAGTGGACACAGTACGGACCCCTCACTGGCCATCGATGCCCGTTTTGGGTTGTTTTCTCACCGTTTGCCTCACTGCAGAAGCTCCTTTTCGGAGCTTTTTCAGTAACTGCCGCTGCCGAATCCACGTCCAAGACGTCGTATCGGTGGAGCTTTTACAGTGAATGTGCAGGATGCGGACACGTTTTCTACACGTGAATCCTGGTTTCACATGTGCCTCGTCACGGGTTAAAGTCGCTTCATGCCGTCCGCGCCACCCCTTGACATCACCCGCCCCGCCAAACCGGGTCAGTTGCGCAAGCCTGTTTTTGCGCTTGCGCTCGTTCCCCAGAACAGCAAGATCACGGCGCTGGGTCGCCGGACATGGAACGTGCTGCTGCACCTGGCGCAGGACCAGGGCCTGGAGCGCGAAACGTTCAGCGCCGCGTTGACCGACATCGTCAAGGGCCTCGACTACAACAGCGGGGACATGAAGATCATCAAGTCACACCTGCGATCGATGCTCACCACGCTCGTCGAATGGCAATCACCGACGGCAGGCGAGTGGCAGGATTGGGACGCTTGCGGCATGCTTTCCCATGCAGCGTTGCGCAAGCAAAGAGGCCAGATCTTTGTTGAATGGTCGTATGCAGTGAACATGCGAAACGAGCTCCTGGATCCGGAAATCTTCGCCAAGCTGTCCTTGGATGTGATCTCACAGTTAGGTTCACATCCCTCGATTGCACTCTACGAGATCTGTTCGCGCTACCTGGGGGTCGGGCAGACGGCGCGCAAAGCCTGGGGCTGGTGGCGTCCCGTGCTGCTCGGACGGCCCGACGATGAACGCCTTCAAAAGCTCGAGTACCGCATCTTCAAGCGCGATACCCTTCGGCCCGCTATCGCAGAGATCAACGCACTGGCTGACATCGAAGTCGAAATGCTGGAGTTCAAGTCGGGAAGGTTCGTCGCCGACCTGCAATTCACCGTTCGCAAGAAACCGCAACGGATTCTTGCGCTCCAGCAGCGCAGTGCGGCGGAGCCCGTGGATGTGGGTGTGCTCGCCACCGCGGAGCGCCTGGGCATCGATCATGCGCGCGTCGAGCGGCTGATCGACGAGTACGGCGATACCGCGGTCGCCACCGGACTGGAGGCCGTGGAAAAGCGTGCCGCCAGTGCGTTTCCCGAGCCGCTGCGTGATCCACTGCGCTATCTCAAGAGCGTGCTGCCCGGTCATGTCGCCGCCCAGGCCGAAGCGCAGCAAAAAGCCGATGCCATCAAGGCCCAGGAGACCGCGCCGGCGCTGCCGAGCGACAAGCTCGCCCAATGGAGCACCCGGTGGCTGGCCGAGCGCATCGAAGCCATCGTCAAGGAAATCGCCGCGCTGCCGGCATCACGCCAGGCCGAGCTCAGCCGCAGCCTGCAGGATCATCTGACCGAGCGCCGGGTCCATCCCGCGGTCATTCAACGCCTGGCTGGAAAAGGCTGGACGCATCCGATGGTGCGCCACGAAATGGTGAGCTTCTACGCCGCAGGGGCGTACGGTCCGGATTGGGACAAGCCCTCTGACAAGCAACTCCTCGCGATCGCGTCCGGCGCGCACGACTGAGGCCGCGACCGGCGCTTGCCACCCTACATTTCAGGGGAACAATCCAGGTGCCAATCAGGGTGGGGGCAGGCCCACGAGTTCAAGGAACCGCGCCAGGACGTGAGAGGGGTTGCCTGGCCGGTAAGCAACGGCAATGCCGCTGGACAGTCCGTCGGCCCTGTTCTCCAGAGGGCGGAAAGCCACGCCCCGCCGCTTGACATGTTGCAGCGATGACGGGATCAACGCGATGCCCCGTCCTTCGGAAATGAGGCCGAGCAGGATGTGATGGTCGTTGGGTTCGGGAATCGTGCGGGGCTTGAAGTCGATGCGCTCGAAGAACGCCTGGCAGTGGTCGTAGAAGCCCGGGTTGAGCCGGCGCTCGAACCGGAACAGCGTCGCGTCGCGCAGGTCGTCGAATCCAATCCGGCGCTTGCGCGCCAGAGGGTGCACAGAGGGCAGGGCGGCCATCAAGGGCTGCTGCAGCAGTGGTTGCACTTCGAGCCCTGGCGCCTGGGTGTGCAAACCGATGAATGCAACCTCCATCGCGCCGTTCTTGACGTCGCGCACGAGGTTGATCGAATGCTTGCCCTTGGTCGATATCCGCGCGCCCGGAAAATGCGCCTGCAGACGATCCAGCACGTCGGGGATGGCGCTTCGATCGAACACCGTCGTGTAGCCAACGACGAACCTGTCGGCCTGCACATCGCTCGCCGCCTTCGCGGTCGCCACGGCTTTCGCGGCCTGCGCCAGGGTGCGCCGGACTTCCGGCACGAAGGCCATCCCCGCCTTGGTCAGCGCCATGCCGGCTTGGGTGCGCACGAACAGTGCGACGCCCATCTGATCCTCCAACTGCTGGATTTGCCTGCTCAACGGTGGCTGGGAGATGTGCAGACGCGCCGCGGCCCGCCCCACGTTGAGCTCTTCGCTCACTGCCAGGAAGTAGCGAAACTGCCGCAGGTCGATCGCGTTGTTCATGCCAAAAAGGTATCACGAAAACGGTATTGGATGGATCAGGATGCTCGCCCTAGAGTCGCGGCCATGAACACTCATGAAAGCAAATCGATGAATGATGAACGGTATGTGCGCGGCTGGGCCAAGCTCAAGGAGGTCGATGGCCAGGCAGGCCAGAACGTGATCGATGGCCTGAAAGACATCGCGCCCGACTTTGCGCGCCTGCTCATCGAATTTCCTTTCGGCGACATCTATTCGAGGCCGGGGCTCGACCTCCGGACGCGGGAACTCGCCGTGGTGGCTGCGCTCACTGCCATGGGAAATGCCGCGCCTCAGCTGAGGGTTCACATTCACGGCGCGCGCAACGTGGGCTGCACGCAGCAGGAGATCGTGGAGGTCATCATGCAGATGGCGGTCTACGCCGGCTTTCCCGCTGCACTCAACGGCCTCTTCGCCGCCAAGGAAATGTTCGCGCTCGAAGGACCGCAATGATGCAGCGCGGCCTGCGGCACGCATCATCACCGTTTTCAGCCACCACTTAGGGATCCACGAGCGGCAGTTGATCGGTAGAAAACGGCAAGCGCCTGGAAGATCAGTCCGCGAGCCGGTGTGCCGCCTGTTGAAGCCCGCTGAAGATGGCCTGCGCCAGCGCGGGCGGAAACGCCGGCGGCAGTTGTGCGCGCACATCCCGGATCACCTGGGGTGTCCGCTCGACCAGCTCGTCGATCACGAAGCGCGCGTCTCTCCCGGCACGGGTGGTCACGCCGTGGCGCTCGCCCACCGTCACCCAGTGCCTGCGCAAGATCTCCCGCATCTTCCAGTGCGCACTCTTCGAGCGCACGGCCATGGCCATCCGCGCCTTGAAGGGCGAGAGCTTTCCCGGTCCCTCGCCCAGGATCGGGTAGGCGGAGAGCACGTCGTAGAGCGGGGTGAGTCGATAGCGGCCGCCGGGATGGAGGAACAGGCTGAAATTCTTGGCATGCCCGTCCGTCGCGCAAAGCAGCCAGAAGACGAGCTGGGCCTCGAAGAAGGTGCGGCGGTCGTTGCTGCGGTCGATCGAGCCCTCCAGCACCTCCATGATGCTGTCGATGCCGGGGCCGCCATCGACCTCGTATTTGGCGTGCGGTGAGACAGCCCTGGCCTGGCACATGTCCTCCTGCGGGAGCCGGACGAGCCGTGCGTCGCCCGCGGGGCTCTGCCACCAGCGGCGGTCAAAGCGTTCCACGGCCAGCACCTTGAGGTCCTCGAACTGCAGCGGTTCGCAGGGCGCGACCGGCAGTCCGTAGGCCTTCAGGATCAGTGCGCACAGCCACTCGTTGTCCACCGATTCGCGCATGTCGTACTGCATGCCGCCGATCAAACCCAATGGAAGCTTGAAGATGTGCGTGGTCGGCGTGTCCCCGTGCGGCAGGCACCACCGGTCGTTCAAGCGTAGCAGCGCGGTTTTCTCCTGGGCACCGGCAATCGAGATGCGAAAGCTCGCATCGTCATCGGCCTGGCTCTGGACCACGGGGGAGACCGCATTGCGCAGCACCTGCGCGACCTCGTGTGCGTCCAGGGGCGTCGCCTGGACGGGGTGCGATGCCGCTGGCACATCGCCTTCAGGCAGCAGCTGGAGTGCACCGACGCAGTCGCGCCCGATCTCTGCGAGGAGGGGAAAGGCATCGGTCGACGTGGTCTGGTAACGCCGTGCGATCCGCGCGCGGATGTCGTCGCTGTCGGGCAGCAGGTTCTCGAAATACCTCCGGACTGTTTCGCCACGGTGCGGTGCGCCGCCCGGCATGAAGGGCAGCGACAGCGACAGGGGGCGGCCGTGCGCGGCGGCCATCCAGCCGGGGTCGTAGGTCAGCAGGTCGCCAGACTGCGGATGGAGGTGCCAGGTCCCCACGCGCTCTCCGTTCATCCAGAGGGCGAGTGCCTGGGTGTGGGAACGTCGTCCCATGGCCTACCAGGCGGGTCCGGCGGGTTGGCCGGGCAGGTCGGCGCTTGCCGACGGTTCGATACCGAGCGGGTCGACCTTGCGCAGCACCAGCTCGACCCCCAGGATGCCCAGCAGTTTCATGAGTCGTTCGGCGCTCACCTTCTCGGCATTGCGCTCGAGCGCGGACATCGTCTGTTGGGTCACGCCCAGGCGCAGGGCCGCTTCGGCCTGGGTCAGGCCCTCTTGCTTGCGGAACGCGTGAAGCAGTGCGGGCAGCTGCGCCGACGTGCGCACAATGAAATCGCTCATGGTTGTCGACCCTGTCCGTGAGTTTCACGCATCATAAGCTGTTAATTGATTTTACAACTCAAGATTTGTAAAACTGAAATACAACCACCCTCGATTCAGCCGCCTTGCAAACGCTCCGCATGGCGCGCCAGTTCAACGGCATCGGCGACCTGCTGCAGCGACCATCCGCCGGCAAGTTCGACTTCGCCAGTGAGCACGCTCTCCAGCGCTTCCTGCCCGTGGCGGCCGGCCAGCCAGGCGAAGGCCGACGTGATTGATCCGCCGCCGAACTTGGCACGCAGGGCCTTCGATGCCGCCCGGCCGACTTCGGCGAAGGCTGCCTGGTCCGCCGCCGCAGACGCCGCGCGCACGACCAGGCAGAACGCCTCGAGCTTGTCGGCCTCGGTGCGCAGCCGGCGCGCCCGGGCTTCACTCTGGGGGGCAGGGGCGTGCAGTGCGGGCTCGAACGCGTCGCTGAAGGCTTGGAAGTCTCGTCCTTCGATCCAGTCGTCGTCCCCACGGGTGACGACGAGGACGGTCTGTCCGCGAGCCTGGGTGGCGCGCGCGGCCGCCGCCTGGGCTGCAGGGGCCTGCGCGCAAGGCCAGACCAGCAAGGGCGACTGCGCCGTGCCGTGCACGGCCCATCGGCCGACGGTGTTCAGCATGCGTACGTCGCGGCCCGGCAGCGCACCGGCAGGCGCTGGCGCCAGAGCGGTCGACGTCACGGTGGGGAGGCAGAGCAGGAGATGGGCCATCATGTCAACGCGCCGGAACGCCGTCGCGCCACTGCGGCCAGTTCAACACGATGTGGTCGACCACACGGCTGCCAACCAGTGCGACGTTCTCCACGGTCTCGCTAAAGCCGCCTGCGGTTTCGCCCGGTGCGGGGTCCAGGTGGGCCAGCGTGCTCTCCCCGGGGTGGCCCTGATCGAAATTGACCGCGCCGCGCAGGCTCATCACCCGGTCGGTGCCGTGGGTGCGCTTGATCACCAGCGTGATGGCAGCGGCCTCCATTTCGGTGATGACGTAATCGTCCGCACCGTAGAGCTTGGCGATGTACTGGGCCTGCCGCGACATGCCCGGGCCGTGGAAGAAGGTGTCGCCGGTCATGTGCGTGCCGGTGCCGACGAAGGGCGCACGCCGGGCGGCCTCGTCCGGATAGCGCAGGCGGTAGGTCCGGGCCGCCTGGGAATCCTTCAGCGGCGTGTCGGCCGAGAGCTTCATCGCCCACCCGACCAGCGCAGGGTTGAGCTGGAAGCGGCGGTAGTCCTCGTAGCCTTTGCGGGGCATGAATGTCGGCTCACCCGCTTTGTTCTCCTCCGGTGCCCAGCGGTGTCCCAGGTCGTAGTCGACCAGCCAGGTGCCCCAGCTCACCTCGCCGATGGTCCCGCGTTGGGGCGGCGTGCCGGCCACGCCGGAGATGACGTAATAGGCCTGGGAGAAATCGAACCTTGAATTCAGCAGGATCGCCTGCATCGACGAGGAGGAGTTCACCTTACCCATGCCCAGGACGGCGCCACACACGCCGTCTGCGTTGCAGTACACCGGCTGCAAGGCGCCCGGCACGGTGATGGGGGCTGCCCCCTTCCAGTAGCGCTCGTACCAGTGCTGGAATTCGCCAGCGCGGTCGCCGGTGTTCTGGCCGATCTCGAACATTGCCGCCACGAAGACCTTGACCTGGATGGGGGGCGGTGGCGAGGGCGCCACCGTTGTGCAGCCGCTGAGCGCGACGATGCCAGAGAGCAGGCCGGCTGCGAACGCGAGCCGGCGGCGTGGAGAGAAGTGTGTCATGAAGCTCGGGAGGAAGGATCGAACAAGGTGCGGGCGCCACGAAGGTCACGAAGGCCACAAAGGTATTGCGACCGTGCTCGCTGCCGGCCGACGACCGCCTTCATTTTCGTCGCCGAGGCAGCGTTCAACGCGAGCGCTTGACCGCAGGGGACAACCGATCAAGCTCGCTGGCCATCATCCGTGCGACGACGGGTGCCACCGCTGCAGGGTCGATGCTCTCGTCGAACAGCATCTCTACGGCCGAATAGAGCATTTCCACCACGATGCGTATGACCAGCCGCAACTCCGCGGGGCTGACATGGGGAAGCACCTGGATCAGCAAGGGCATCTGCGCCTGCGTGACCTCGGCATGGGACGCGATCCGGACCTGCTGCAAGGCAGGCACGGCGCGCATCGCTCGCATGATCCACACGCCTGCCGGCGTGTCGCGTGTGACTTGGTGCGTATCGAGCAGGAGCCCTTCCAACGCCCGTTCCAGGCACGGTGCGCCTTTCAAGAAAACCTCCGGCTGTATCCAGCGTCCGACGCATTCGTTCTGGCGCACCATCAGCCGCTGCCCCAGTTCAGACAGCAACGCATATTTGTTCGGGAAGTAGCGGTACAGCGCCGGTGGCGTCATCCCGGCACGCGTGCAAACCAGGTTGGTCGACAGTCGCTCGATGCCCACCTCGTCCAGCGTGAACGCAGCTGCTTCGAGGATCCGCTCGAACGTGTCTGTGGCGCGCTGTTGCGCAGGCTGCACCTTGGTGGCGAGATCAGGCTGAACGCGACGAGTCCTGGGCAAAACGGCTTTTTTCATGGTTGTTCGGGATTCTCCCAGCATAAAAAAATATGGCAATTCAGTAGCTATAACTATACGATAGCAATAACTAGTTTTTAAGAACGCCACATGACACAACGCCATGAAATTCACGCGGCCGCGTTGGTGACCGCCCTGGTGGTGGGTTCGATGGCCCTGCTCGTCCTCGGTTTGCAGCCCATTTTGCTGGGTGAGCTGCTGGAGGCCAAGAAAGTCAGTCTGGAAGGCTTGGGACTGGTGGCAATGGCCGAGATTGTGGCCCTGGGCCTGGGCGCATTGCTCGGCGACCTCGCGCTGCCGTTGGCTCATCTTCGCCTGGCCACCGCCGTTGCCGCGGCAGCCACCGCCGCTTTGAATCTGGGGACGCTCTATGCCATGGGCGATGCAGGTTTCGCCGCGTGCCGCGCGGCGGCTGGGCTGGCCGAAGGCGTCCTGGTATGGGGCGCAACGGCGGTGATCGTGCGCAGCGCGAGTCCCGACCGGATTGCAGGGATCTTCTTTGTGCTCCAGACCGTGGCCCAGGCGGTCGTCGGGCTGGCGCTCGCTCATGTCGTCATCCCGGCCCACGGCTGGGCTGGGGCGTTTACGTTGCTCGCGTCGCTGTTGGTGGTGCCTGTGCTTCTGGCGCCTGCGCTCCCGCGCAACCTGCAACCGCTTTCCACACCGTCCACGGGCGTCTTCGCCTGGAGTTGGGAGAAAGCGATGCCGCTCATCACCGTGTTCCTGCAACTGTCGGCATTGGGCGCTCTGTGGGCATATATCGAACCCCTGGGCATCGAGGTGGGTTTTTCTGGGACGGCTGTGCAGACGCTGATTGCTGCATGCTTGGGCATCCAGGTGGTGGGCGGGCTGTGCGGCTCGGTGCTGGTGCGTTCACTGGACGCGCCCAGGGCATTGCTCGTGGGGTCGGCGTTGTTGTGTGGCGTTGCCATTGGCATTTTCTACACCGGCGTTGGCGTCACACCGATGTTCGCCGCGCTGTGTGGTCTGTTCGCGTTCATCTGGCTGTTCATCACACCGTTTCAGATGCGGTTCGCCTTCAGTGCAGACACCAGTGGCCGCGTGGCGTCCCTGATTCCTGCCGCCCAGATCTTTGGGATCGCGTGCGGACCGCTGATCGCCTCGGCTTTTGTTCAGGGAGAACAGGCGCACGCCGTGCCGGTGGTCAGCGCCGCTTTTGGCGCGGCAGCTGTGCTGACCCTGTGCCTGCGTTTCGTCGCGCAACGCCAATTGCGCTTTGACCAACGACTGGAAAGGTAGAAGGCATGCCTTCACAGCAAACGTACCGCACCTTCCGAGAGTTCTATCCGTACTATCTCAGCGAGCATTCGAACCGGGTTTCACGTCGCCTGCACTTTGTAGGCAGCTGCATTGCCGTGCTCCTGGTTGCAGCGGCCTTGTGGCACCAGAACGGGTGGCTGCTGGGCCTGGCACTGCTCCAGGGCTACGCATTCGCCTGGGTGGGGCATTTTTTCTTCGAGCGCAACAAGCCTGCCACCTTTCGCTATCCGATCATGAGCTTCATGGGCGACTGGTGCCTGTGGTGGCAGATGCTGACCGGCCGGATCAGGCTTTGACCGCCTTGCGCCATGTCTGCCACGCGTCGGCATGCGCCGAGAGTGTCTCGTCGATGGGGCGATAGCGCAGCCCCAGTTCGTCGATGCTGCGCTGGTTGTCGAGCGTGAACCGGATGCCCAGATGATTGCGGATGTAGGACTGCGACAGGCCGAACAGCGGCCCAATCAAACGCACCAGCGCGTCGGGCAACTGGTGCCGTGGCAGCAACCAGGGCCGATCGTGCACGCGCCGCACAATGCGCGACATTTCAACGAAACGCGTCATTTCGCGCGCAGCGACGATGTAGCGGCCGTGGGCGTCATCGTTCAACGCCCCGGCCAGGTGTGCCTGCGCCACGTCACGTACGTCCACCGTGGCAAAACTGAAGTCTGGTACCCCGTAGAAGAAAACGCCCCGCATCAGTTCGTCGAGCAGGAAGAGGCTGCCGGAATCCGAGTCGGGCGTCAGCGCTGGCCCCAGAACCAGACCCGGGTTGATCGCCACCATGCGCCAGCGCTTCTGGCCATTGACGATGCGCCAGGCCTCCTGTTCGGCAACCACTTTCGAGTAGTGATACGGGTTGTTTTCCAGAGTGCTGCTGCGGTTGAACTGGTCTTCGGTGAGTACATGCCCGCTCATCTCCAGGACATCAGCGTAGTCGCCGAACATCGCGCCGACGGTCGATGTCAGAACGACCTTGTCGACCGAGGCACAGCGGTTGACCGCACCGAGCACGTTGCGCGTTCCCGCGAGAGCGGGCTCCAGCAGTTCGACGCGTGGATTCTCGATCTGCTCGGGCAGAAAGAAAGGGGACGCGACATGGAACACCGTGTCGCAGCCGCTCATGGCGTCGTCAAAGGATCCCTCGCGCAACAAGTCGGCGCCAAACAGTTGCAGCCGGCCAGGGAAACGCGTTTGCAGATCGACCAGCGCGCGCAGTTTGTGCGCCTTGCCCGGATCGCGAACGGTCGCATGCACGGTCCAATTGTTTTCCAGAAGCAACTTCACCAGATGGCCGGCCACATAGCCCGAGCCCCCCGTTACCAAAGCAGTTCGCATCAACAAGCTCCATTTGCTGGGGTTAGCGTATCGCGCAGGGCAAGACACGCGGTGCTCCTAACGGACAAGTGTGGGGCCGTTTCGGCCGGGGTGCCATGACGCAGGCCGAAGCCGCGCTCCAGAATCGCGCCAGTGTTCCGCCCATGCTCATTCGAGCGCTGCTGCGCGTCGCGCAGTCGCGCCACCTTTCGCCTGCACGCCTGTGCCTCGGCCTGGGCTTCGATCCCGACGATCTGCGAGATCCCGTGTTGCGGGTGTCCTACCGGCAGACACGGGCGCTGTGCAAGCGTCTCCAGGTTCAGCTGAACGAACCGTCGCTCGGCCTGCTCGCCGGCCAGGCACAGACACCACTCTCATGGGGGCTGCCCGGCCTGGTCATGTTGACGTGCCAAACGCTGGGCGAGGCCATCGCATTTTGCGCAGTCCATCAAGACGAGGCGGGTGCACTCGTGTCGCTCCATCTCGAGCGACAGGATGGCCTGTTCCTGATCGAGGTGGAGCCCCGCTACCACGATCCGGAACTCGAGCCCTTGCTGATCGATGAGGCCTTTGCGTCCATGCTGACCGTGGTGCGAGCGCTGGTCGGCGCGGACTTCATGCCCGAGAGGGTAGAGCTGGCCTTGCCTGCGCCTGCGCACGCCCATGTTCATCGACGTGTCTTTGGCTGCGACGTGCAATACAACATGCCGTCACACCGCATGTGGACGTCGCAGAGGTGGCTCGCGCGCGAGCTGGCCGGCTGGGATCCCTACGCTTGCGATGCGCTGCGCGGAAATCTGGCGTCCCTGCTCAAGGGTCCCGAAATCCGGAACGATTTTCATGAAAGCGCACTGACGTGGTTGCGCGGCAACTTGGGCAGTGCGCCGTCCATGACCGGCCTCGCACGCCATCTGAACCTCGGCGAACGCACGTTGCGCAGGCGCCTCGACGCCTTGGGCGTGTCATGGCGGGGATTGCATGACCAGGTGCGTCGCGATCACGCACTGGCCTTGCTGCAACGTGCGGGACTGCCCATCCATGAAGTCGCGTCCGCCACCGGCTTTGACGACCCACGCGCCTTTCGCCGCGCATTCAAGCGGTGGACTGGCACTCGGCCCAGTGCCCTGCGCCAGCGCTGAGGTCCTCCCTCTGGTTTCCGACCCTATGAGGGTTTTCCACACGAAATTGGACTTTTCAAAACAGTAGTCATAACTATAGAATAGTCATCACTATCTAACAACCAAGTCACCGTGATGACCTCATTCGCAACTTGCCTTCGGGCTGCCGTCTTGTTGGTAACGTTGGTTCGACCTGCATGGGCAGCGGGTCCCGACGACGCGAAAGGCCTGTGGATGGGCGCAGAGAAAGATGCGGTCCTGGAATTCAAGCCCTGTGCGGACGCGCCCACGGCGCTGTGTGGGCACATTGTGTGGGACAAGGACGCAGGGCAGGCCACGGACACCTGCGGCGTGCCGATCGCACGGCTGGAGCGGTATGAAAACGAGGCTTGGCGCGATGGCTGGGTCTATGACCCGCGTGATGGCAAGAAATACAAAGGTGCTCTGCGGGTCAAGGCCGGCGAGTTGCAGATCCGCGCATTCCTTGGGACCGAAATCCTGGGGCAGACCGAGCGACTGCAGCGCGTCGCCGCGCTGCCTGTCTCCCCTGTGTGCAAGCCCTGATCCCGTCACGTTCAACCCAACCAGCGAAAGGAAATCGCATGAACAAAGGCCCCCTGGTCTTTCTGGTGTCCACCGGTGCACTGTTCGGAGGCTTCGCCGCGCGCGCGCAGGCCGATGAAACAGCCAGCTACTCCGTTGAAACCGAAGTCAAGCTGCTCACTGACCAGCGCACGCGCGGCCTTTCCGATTCGCTGAACCGGCCTGGCGTGCAGCTGGCCGTGCAGTTCGCCCACGAAAGCGGCCTGATTGCGTTGGCGCAGCTGTCGACCATCAGCAGCAAGGTCTACACAGGCAGCGAGGGATACAACGTGCTTCTGGCCACCGGCTGGCGCTTCGGCGATCCGGATGGCTGGCACTACGGCGTCGGTCTTGCCAGCGAGTTCTTTCCTGGAGCCAAGTTCGATTCGCCCTATGGCTTCGACGTCAGTACAGGCACGCCCACAGACGTCCGAACCACCAAATACAACACGTCCTATGGTGTGCTTGAGTTGGGTTGGGGCGCACTTGACGCGCGTTTTCTGAACGTCCTGTCTAAGAACTACCGGGGCGCCGGCACAGGCGGCGTGTGCGGCCAGATGCTGGCCGTGTCGGCCGACCCCACCAAGGCGCTCGAATGCTATGCGCGCGGCGACCACGACGCGCGAGGCAGCTGGCTGGCCGACCTCGACTACAGGATTCCCCTGGACGGCAAGACCACCCTGAAGCTGCATGCCGGCATTCAGCGAATCCGGAACTTCAAGGAAGCCAACGCCAGCGACTATTCCATCGGCGTGCTGCACAAGCGATGGGGCTTCGACTGGACTGCGGAGTACGTCATGCCCAAAACCAGGACGCGCGAGCTGTTCCAGGTGGTCGATGGCACCAAGGTCCGCGAGGTCGACGGCAACCGGCTCGTGCTGGCCGTCGCGCGGAAGTTCTGAGGTCTCGATGAGTCTTGATCAACGCCTGGTGCTCGCCATTGACCTCGGCACGTCTGGATGCAAGTGTGCACTGGTCACGCTGGACGGAACGGTGCACGCCTGGGCATTCAGGTCGGTGACCCTGGACGTGCAGGGTGTCACGGCCGAACAGGACCCTGCCCATTGGTGGCAGGCGTTGATGGAGGCCGCAGGCGAGTTGCTGAATGTGGATGCACAGCGGCGGGCACGCGTCGTCGCAGTGTGTTGCTCAACGCAGACGGAAGTCACTGTCTGCGTGGACCGCGCCGGTGATCCCATCGGACGCGCCATCAGCTGGCTGGATGCCCGGGGCGCGCCTGCCATCGCCCGGCGCGCGCGCGGTCGGTTCGGCAGCATCGAGGGTTACGGGCCGCTGAAACTCTGGCAGTGGTTGCGCCTGACCGGCGGCGCCCCGTCGATCACGGGCCGCGACAGCGCCGGCCACATCGCCTATGTGCGCGACGAGTGCCCCGAGGTCTACGAGAAGACACACAAGTTCCTCAATGCGCTGGACTACATGAACTTTCGCCTGTGTGGCCGCCTGTGCGCCACGCAGGACTCCATCTTGACCGCGTGGGTCACGGACAATCGCGATCCCCACAACGTGCGCTATGACGCGCGGCTGTTGCGCCTGCTCGGCGTAAATGCAGAAAAGCTGCCCGAGATCGTCAAATCCACCGATGTGATCGGCACCTTGTTGCCTGAGGTCGCCCAAGCGCTCGGACTGGACCCTGGCACGGTGGTGGTGGCTGGCGCGGTCGACAACTCCGCGGTCGCGGTGGGCGCAGCCGTCGACGATTTCGAAACGCACCTGTATCTGGGAACCTCGTCCTGGCTCGGCGCACACGTGCCGTTCATGAAGACCGACATCTTCCGGAAAATTGCCGCGGTGCCCTGTGCAGTGGCTGGCCGCTACCTTGCGATGGCGCTGCAGTCCACCGCCGGCGCCAACCTGTCGTTCCTGCGCGATCGCATTCTGTACCACCCCGACGAGCTTGCCAGCGACGAAGAGCATCCTGAAGTCTACGAAGCACTCAACCGCATTGCCGCGCGCGTCCCGCCGGGCGCCCGGGGGCTGATCTACACCCCGTGGCTGTACGGTGAGCGCACCCCCGTGGACAACCCCCGGCTGCGCGCCGGGCTCCTCAACATGTCGCTGGAGCATTCGCGCGAAGACATCTTTCGCGCCTTCCTCGAAGGTGTCGCGTTGAACACCCGATGGATGCTGGAGCCTTTTGCCAGGCTGATCGGGCGAAACCCGGGCGTCATCACGGCGGTGGGGGGTGGGGCACAAAGCGAAGTCTGGTGCCAGATCATGGCTGACGTCACGGGCCAGCCCATTCGGCAACCCGAAAGCCCGATCCAGGCCAACGCGATTGGTGCCACGTTCATCGCCGGCGTGGGCATTGGTGCCTTGTCGTTTGCCGACTTGAACCAGCTGCGTCGAATCCGCCGGGTGTACGAACCGGCCCGGTCGCTGCGGAATCTGTACGACGAGAAATTTGGAACATTCAAAGAGGTTCACTCGCGTCTTGCGCCGCTGTACCACCGGCTGAATGCGCCGGCCCTTCCTTGACAGCACGAACCCATGAAGCACGAATCCCAACGCCAGCATGTTGTCGACCTTTGCCTCGAACTCTCTCGTCGTGGCTATTTCGCCGGAACGGGGGGGAACATCATGCTGCGCATCGATGCACACCTGGTGGCCGTCACGCCGTCCGCCATCGACTATCAGGTCATGAAGCCAGAGGACGTGTCTGTACTGCACCTGTCCGACCTGCGGCAAGTCGACGGTGCATGCGCACCCTCCGTGGAAGCCAGTCTTCATGCGGGCGTGCTGCGCGAGCGGCCCGAAATGGGTTGCAGCATTCATACGCATCAACCCGTGGCCAGCGCGCTTGCGCTGCTCGGTGAAGAGATCGTCGTTCCCCCGCGGTGGCAAGCCACGCTGGGGCCTTGTCTTCCCGTGGTGGGCTATGCGCCTTCGGGCAGCGGCTGGCTGGCAAGGAAGTTCAGCCGAAAGGTGCGCGGCGACGTCAACGCCTATCTGATGCACAACCACGGCATCTTGTGCTGTGGCCGCGACAGTGCTGCAGCCATGCAGGCCGTGGACGATCTTGAAGCCCTGGCGCGGGCGCTTCTGAACCAGCGCATTGACCAGCGCGTGACCGGTGCACCTGCTGACCTGGAACACGCGCTGCAGCGCACGCGTGACGCCTTGAACGATCGCCCCATCTCCTGAACCCCTTCCCCTCAAGAGCATCTCCCCATGAGCAACCCCGCCGCCATCGACGCCCCCGCCACGACCACGTCGCAGACCGCCATCTCGTCCTGGCCCGACACCCCTTCGCTCTATCGGCGCCTGTCTGATCTTGTGGCGCAACCCATGCGACCGATCCGGGCGGACGCCATGCCCAAGATCCTGCGCTGGTTCGACGACAAATGTGGGGGCTCCAAGCGGCTGGCCGAACAGGCCAAGGCCGTCATCCCCGGTGGAATCCAGCACAATCTGGCCTTCAATCACCCCTTCGCCCTTGCCATCTCCCATGCCGAAGGGGCTCATCTGACCGATGTGGACGGCAACCGGTACATCGACTTCCTTCAGGCTGGTGGCCCGACGCTCCTGGGCAGCAACCATCCTGTGATTCGACAGAAGGTCCACGCGCTCCTCGATGCGTGCGGACCCGTCACTGGCCTGTTGCACGAATATGAAGTGAAGCTGGCGGAACTGGTGTGCAAGCACATGCCCGGTGTGGACATGCTGCGGCTGCTGGGGTCGGGCACTGAAGCGGTCATGGGTGCCGTGCGGCTCGCACGAACCTACACGAAGAAAAAATGGATCATCAAGATCGGCGGTGCGTACCACGGCTGGAGCGACCAATTGGTTTACGGCATGCGCTTGCCGAACACGGGTCGGATGGAGGCCACCGGCATTCCGCGTGGTGCGACAGGCCACACGCAGGAGTGCCTTCCCAATGACCTGGAGGCGCTGCGCCGCAAGCTGCAGATCAACCGGCTGCGTGGCGGCACGGCGGCCGTGCTGCTCGAGCCTCTGGGCCCTGAGAGTGGTACGCGGCCCGTGCACAAGAACTACAACGAGCAAGTGCGCAAGCTGTGCGACGAATTCGACACGCTGCTGATCTTCGACGAGGTCGTGACGGGGTTTCGCATTGGCATGGGCGGTGCGCAGTCCTACTTCGGCGTCACGCCGGACATCACCGTCCTCGGCAAATGCCTGACGGGTGGGTATCCGATGGCCGGTGCCATCGGCGGCAAGAGGGACATCATGATGTCGTTGGTTGGAGGCATTGGCACCACGTCGCGCCGCGCCTTCGTCGGCGGGACGCTGACGGCCAATCCGCTGTCGTGTGTTGCGGGCTACTACGCACTGCAGGAAGCGCATCGAAGCAATGCTGCGGTGGTCGCAGGCCAGGCCGGCGACCGTCTGTGCCGAGGTCTCGAAGAGATCATTCGTCGCCGCAGGCTTCCCTACGTCACCTACAACATGGGGTCCATCGTTCACTTGCAGACATCCGGGGTGCTGCTGCTGGACACCAGCAGCATGTGGAAACTGTTCAAGGTCAGGAACGAGGCCAAGCAGCGAAAGCACATGATGGAGGAGATGGGCGCGGCCTACACGGCACATGGACTGATCACGCTCGCCGGCAGTCGCGTCTACACGAGTCTCGCCGACACCGATGCGGTGATCGACGACGCGCTGAATCGCTTCGACGACGTGTTTGCACTGGTATGACGGCGGTGAACGTGGACGCGAACCTGGTGTCCCAGTGGCTCCAACTGCGTGACCGCCTGATGGCCAAGCAGCTGCTGCAAGGGTCGACAGCAGCGCTTTCGTTGCGCATTCCTGGAACCGACGCCATGTGGTTTGGAGCGGCGCACGCGGAAACGCCGCAACGCAGAAGCTGGCGTGCCTTGAAGGCAGATTCTTCCCAGGCGCAGCTCCACGCGCATGTCCTGGGGGCGCGCGACGACGTTTGCGCCGTGGCCTCCGGAGGTGGAACATTCGCGAGGGGGCTGGCCGATTTCGGTGGCGCCATGCCGGGTGTGTTTGACGAACAGGTGCGCCACCTCGGGCGCATGGTGCCGGTGCCATCGCGCATGGCGGTCGACAGGGCCTTGAGTCTGGGTGGCAACGCACTGCTGGTGCAGGGGCAGCCCATCGTGCTGGGCATGACCGGTGCTAGGCTGGCCCTCAATGCGGAGTTGTTCGAAAAGTGCGCCAAGGCCTATCTGCTCGCCGTCGCAGCCACTGCCAACGGTCAGGTTCGCTCCTTGCCCTGGGTGGTGCGGTATGTGGCCAACCGTCGTCTCATGAAAGACGAGCACCGCGCCTGTCTGCGGGTTCGCCAGGGCCTCTTGCCCGAGGAGAGCAAGGGGTACTGACGACATTGCCGTGCGCCGTGGGGTGAGGGCGGCTGATGAACGGCTTGCGCCGGGAACCGAAGGAGTGAACATGGAATACAAGGACAAAGTGGTGATGATCGTCGGCGCCTCGTCTGGCATCGGTCGCACGCTCGCGCTGCGTCTGGCAGGCAGGGGTGCCCAAGTGGTGGCCATGGCCCGGCGAGAAGACAAGTTGAAGCATTTGCGCGACCAGATCACTGCACAGGGAGGGTGTTGCAGCATTCAGGCTGCAGACGCACAAGACCCTGCCGCCGCCCTGCGTGCGGTGCACGGCGTGGTGGCCGAGCACGGTCGCATCGACTTGTTGATACTCAACGCTGGGGGCGCTCCGGCCATCGACATGCGCTGCATGGACGCCACCGACGTTCTCGCGTACATGCGTTCGAACTACGACGTCGCGGTGAACGTGCTCTTTCCGGTTTTGAACGTCATGCGCGGGCAGCGCAGCGGCGTGGTGGCCGTGACTAACTCGCTGGCCGGCCTGCTGGGCGTGCCGTTGCAGGGCCCTTACAGCGCTGCCAAAGGCGCCCTCAAACTGTTGATCGATACGTGCCGCGTGGAGTTTGCAGAGTTCGGCATCCGTTTTGTCTCCGTCTATCCGGGATTCATCTCCACCCAAGCCACTGCGGGCGATGGCATGCCGGCCCCTTTGCAGATGTCGGAAGACCGTGCAGTCGATCACCTTCTTCGGGCGCTTCGAGGACGGTACATGGACTATGCATTCCCGTGGCCGATGGCCGCGCTTGTCCGGCTGGCCAATATGTTGCCGAAGCGCCTGGTTGTGCGCATCCTGCGTCGCGATGTCCCCAAGCTGAGCAGCGAGCCGCAATCATGGTGAACGAAGCGCAGGAGCCGGACGGCGCGACCCTTGGCGCCCTGTTCGATGCGCAGACCGCGACAGCGCTGGCGCTGCGCAACTCGACGGTATCCCAGCGCCGCGAAAAGTTGCGCCGGCTCAGCCATGCCGTGCTTGCGCGCAGAGAGAGCTGGTACGCTGCCTTTCACGCCGACTTGGGAAAGCCCCGGATCGAGGTGGAACTGACCGAATTGCTCCCGGTACTGGACGAGGCGAGCCATGCCATGGGCCATCTCAAGCGATGGATGCGGCTGCATCGCGTCGGCCCCACGCTGACCACGCTGGGGACCCGCGCGCGCGTACAGTACCAACCACGCGGACGCTGCCTGATCATCGGGCCCTGGAACTACCCGCTGAACACGGTGCTCGCGCCTCTGGTGTCGGCGGTGGCCGCGGGAAACACGGCAATCATCAAGCCGTCTGAATTCACGCCCCACGTCAACGCACTTCTTGCGGAGGTGGTTGCAGAGGTGTTTGACCCGGCGGAAGTCACTCTGGTGCAAGGCGCCGCGAAGACGTCCGAACGTCTGTTGGCATTGCCTTTCGACCACATCTTCTTCACCGGTTCCCCCGGCGTCGGGAAGATCGTGATGGCCGCCGCCGCCCGCCACCTGACGTCAGTGACGCTCGAACTCGGCGGCAAGTCCCCGGCGATCGTCGATGCCAGCGCAGACGTCGAAGCCGCGGTGCGCATGCTTGCCTGGGGAAAACTCACGAACGCCGGGCAAACCTGCGTTGCACCCGACCACGTGTACGTTCATCGCAGCGTGGAAGCGCGTTTCGTCGAATGCTGGCGCCGCGTCGTGGCCGAGCGATACGGACGAAATCCGCCCGCGGTGGCACACAGCGCCGACCTGGGCCGCATGGTGACCGTTCGCCACGCCGAACGCGTGGCAGGGCTGATCGAAGACGCAGTCGCCAAAGGGGCGACACGGCTCGACGGCGGAGAGCACAACACCGAGGCGCGTTATGTCGCCCCCACGCTGCTGGGCAACATCTCAGGCGATGCTCGCATCGAGTCGGAAGAAATCTTCGGTCCTGTGCTGCCACTGCATGTCTTCGACCGTGTGGACGATGTGGTGGTGCGCATCAATGCGGCCCCCAAACCCCTGGCGTTGTATCTCTTCGCGCGAAACCCGAAGTTCGTGACGCAGTTGCAGACGCAAACCAGTTCCGGCAGCCTTGGGGTGAACCTGTGCATTCAGCAGTACGCGCATGCCAAGCTGCCCTTCGGAGGTGTCCACCATTCCGGGATGGGCAATTCGCACGGCTTCTATGGCTTTCGCGCGTTCTCCCACGAAAGAGCCTGCCTGTACAACGGTCCTTTCAATGGACTTCGCCTGTTCTTCCCTCCCTACTCAAAAGGCAAGAACAGCCTTGCGCGACGCCTTGTTTCGCTGATCGCGAGAACATGAGCATGGGGTCGATGAGGCTTTTTACCTCGACCCCGACATCTTGCTCGGTCTTCGTACGGCCTTTCTAGGCGTCATCCTCGACGCCCCTTCTTTCCTGCTCCCGACCCATTCCGCAGACTGCGGGATCGGCATGCCCCTCCATGCCGACCGCTCCCGAATCACAATGAGACCGATTCGCGGAAAATAGGGTTAACACCAGTACCTGCCATGATGCGCAGGAACCGAGCGAAGAAACTGACGGAAGAGGAAATGAAGAACAAGTGGGCGGGGCGAATGGCCACATGTTGGATGCTTCGGCGGCTGTGGCCGATGGCGATCGCATCTGTGTTCTTGGTCTCGGCAAGCGCAGCGGGTTGGTGGCCGGGAAACGAACCCATCAAGTTGCTGGTCGGTAGCTCCCCAGGGGATGAGACCGACAATCTGGCACGTGCGCTGGCCGACCAGATGAGCCGGCGGCTGCGTCATCCCGTGGTCGTGGAGAACGTCGTCGGGGCCAATGGTGTCCAGGCCGCACAGAAGGTGCTTGCAGCCGAACCCGATGGCCAGACCCTTCTCTTTGGCGGTACGAGCGACATGGTGGCGGCGCCATTGAGCGGGCCTCAAGCAGGCTATCAGCCAGGCGATTTCACCCCGATCGCCAAAATCAGCAGCGCACCCCTGGTGCTGGTTGCCCGCCCCCGATTGTGGGGCCGGGCCTTCAACGAGGCGATGGCCACGGCGAAAACTCGTCCTCAGACCTTGACCATTGGCGCGACCTACGAGCGTTCGTTGCCGTCCCTGGCTGCATCGGCCTTCCTGCGTGCCACTGGTGTGGAAATGACGCTGATGCCCTACCGTGGGAGCCATTCCCTGTTGGAAGATCTGTCGTGCGGCCGGGTCGATTTGGCGGTGCTCACTTTGCCGGAAGTCCTGCGGCATGCGCGAGCCGGCAAGGTCCATGTGGTCGGCGTGATGGCACCGGACCGTCTGGCCGTAGCGCCCGAATTCCCTACGCTGTCGGAAACCTATCCGAAATGGGGCGTCTCGATGAAGGCCTGGCTGGGGCTCGCAGGCCCGCCGGGGTTGCCGAAGTCCGTCGTTGCTCGAATCAACCAGGTTGCCAACGAAGTCCTGAGCGATCCCGAGTTTCAGGCAGCAAGGCGCGAGGAGGGCAGCACGCTGGAGACGCCTATGAGCAGCACGGATTTTGGCCAGTTCATCGAGAGCGAAGTGTTGTCCTATGGAGACATCTACACCGTCGTCTCCCGCAGTGCGAGGCGTTCTCCGCGACCTCGAAGATGCGAGTGCGGCTTCAGGTATTGACGTGTCGCAGGGGATGGACTGGCCGTCGCCCCGATCAACGACCGTCCGTGGGCCGCTCAGGGGAGCAACTCGAACTTGAGCTCTGAAAGCGGCGTGACCTTCTCATCGCGCGTCAGCTTGTACTCCGTGTTCGGACCGAGCCATTTGGCCCACAGCCGGTCGATCTCGCCTGCCTTGTCGAGCGCGACCAGCGCGGCGTTGACCTTGGCCAGCAGCACCGGTTCGTCCTTCTTCATGCCGATGCCGATCGGCTGCAGCACCATCGGGTCCTTGATCATCTTGAGCGCCACGCCCTCGGTCTTCGACTGATTCACCAGCTTGGTGATGGTCATGGTGTTGGCCACCATGCCGACCGACTTGTTCTGCTGCACCGCCATGTAGGCCGAGCCTGTGTCCTGGAAGGTGACGGGATCGGAGCCGTTCATCTTGATCGACAGCTCCGAGGTCGAGCCCTTGGTCGAGCTCAGGCGCTTGCCCTTGAAATCGGCCTTCGTCGTTCCAGGGTCCGACGCCTTCACTGCCAGCATTTCCTTGGCGACGTAATACGGATCGGAGAACTGTATTTGCTCGCCGCGGCTCTTGGTGTAGGCCAGGTTGGCGACCGTCACGTCGACACGGCCGAGCTTGACCTCGGGCACACGGGCCTCGACCGAAAGCGGGGTGATCTTCGGTGCCAGGCCCAGTTCCTTGGCCAGCGCGCCGCACAGGTCCACGTCGAAGCCGACCATCTCGCGGGTTTTCGGGTCGGGTGCAGCGAAGGGCGGCACGTCGGCGAAGGTGCCGCATTTGAGTTCCTTGCGCTGGCTCATGTCCTGCCACTGGTCGGCATGGGCGCACACGGAAAGAGCGATCAGGCCGGCGAGGGCCGTCCAGCGGGGCAGAGGGATCTTGGCGGACATGGAAACTCCTGAGGGTGAATAGGAAGAAAACGGGTCGAACTCAATGGGAGCGCAGGTCCGAGAGGAAGCGCTGCGTGCGCGGATGCTGGGGGCTGCGGAAGAAGGTCTCCGGCTCGGCCTTCTCGAGGATCTGGCCGGCGTCCATGAACCAAACGCGGTCGGCCACGTCGCGTGCGAAGTTCATCTCATGCGTCACGCACATCATGGTCATGCCGTCGTTGGCCAGGCCACGCATCACGGCCAGCACCTCGCCGACCATCTCGGGGTCGAGCGCGCTGGTCGGCTCGTCGAACAGCATGGCCGGCGGCTCCATCGCCAGTGCGCGCGCGATCGCCACCCGCTGCTGCTGGCCGCCCGAGAGCTGCGCCGGAAAGGCGCTCGCCTTGTGCGGCAAGCCCACGCGTTCGAGCAGCGCCATCGCGCGCTCCTTCGCGTCGCTGCGTTTGACGCCGAGCACGCGCAGCGGCGACAGCACGATGTTGTCGAGAACCGAGAGGTGCGGAAACAGGTTGAAGCTCTGGAACACGAAGCCGATGCGGCTGCGCAGCCGGTTGAGCTCGACGCTGCTCATCGGCGCGTGGATGTCGTGGCCGTTGAAGAGCAGCTGGCCTGACTGGATTTCCTCCAGCCGGTTCACGGTGCGGATCAACGTCGACTTGCCCGAGCCCGAGGGGCCGCAGACCACGACGACCTCACCCTTCTTCACTTCGGCGCTGACGCTGGTCAGCGCCTGGTAGTCGCCGTACCACTTGTTGATGTCGTTGAACAGGATCATGGGGTGTGCCTCAATGCTCGGCGGCGAGCGTCACGTTGCTGGCGGCCGCGGTGGTGGGGCCGCCGGCGGCACCGCGCCGGCGGCGCGCAACGCGGCGTTCCAGCCAGTGGGCGAGCTCGGTCAGGCTGAAGCAGACGACGTAGTAGGTGGCCGCCAGGATGAAGAAGACCTGAAACGGCTTGGTCAGCAACTGGTTGTTGATCTGGTTGGCCGCGAAGGTGAGTTCCGGCACGTTGATCACGTAGCCCAGCGTCGTCTCCTGGATGGTCGCGACGAACTGACTCAGCATGCTTGGCAGCATGTTGTAGAGCGCCTGCGGCAGGATGATGTGGCGCATTGCACCCAGGTGGCTGTGGCCCAGCGCGCGGGCGGCTTCCATCTGGCCGCGTGGCAGCGCCTGGATGCCGGCGCGTACCACCTCCGACAGGTAGGCCGCCTCGTAAAGTACCAGCGTGCACAGCATGGTGACCAGACCCGACACGTTGTGGCCGATCAGCAGCGGCAACAGGAAGTAGACCCACAGGATGATCATGAGCAGCGGCACACCACGCGTCACGTAGACCAGCACCGTCACCGGCCAGCGCAGCACGGCCCAGGGTGACAGCCGCGCCAGCGCCAACAGCACGCTGAGCGGAAAGGCCAGCACGATGCCGAGCACCGACACGATCAGCGTGCAGGCGATGCCGCCCAGCGGCCCATTGGGGTACTGGCCGATCAGCAGCAGCAGCCAGTTGTCGCGCAGGATGTGAAGGATGTCGAGCATGGCTTACCTCGCGATCGCAATGCTGTAGCGCTTGCCGACCCAGGCACCGCAGCCCATGAGTAGCAGCGAGAAGCCGAGGTAGAGCACGGTGGCGATCAGGTAGGACTCGAAGGTGCGGAAGCTCTGGCTCTCGACCTCGCGCACCGTGTAAGTCAGCTCCGCCACGCCGATGGCCATGGCCAGGCTGCTGTTCTTGAAGAGAGAGACCGTGTGGTTGACCAGCGCCGGCACCGCATTGCGTACCGCCTGCGGCAGGATCACGTGGCGCATCGAGCCGACGTAGCTGTGGCCGAGGGCGCGGGCCGCCTCGGTCTGGCCGGCAGGGATCGAGCGCATGCCCGAGCGCATGTCCTCGCAGAAGAAGGCTGCCTGGCACAGGCCCAGCGAGAGCACCGCGAACACGGCCTCGCCGTGGTGTTCCGACAGCCAGCCCTGCAGGCCTTCGGGCAGCAGGTTGCCGATACCGAAGTACCACAGCATCAGCTGCACCAATGTCGGCACGTTGCGGTGGTAAGACACGTAGGCTGCCACGAAGCGCTCGGCGACCGGGCGTGCCGTCAGGCGGATGGTCAGCAGCAGCAGCGCGAGCGCCATCGCTAGCAACCAGGCGGCGGCGGCCACGGCCAGCGTCATCTGGATGCCCTTGAGCAGCATGGCGCTGAACTCGGGCTTGAGCAGGACGGCCAAGAGGTCGAAGTCTTTCATGCGCTGCGTCGGGGTCGAGGTCGTCCGGCCCGTCAGGCCTGTGGCGCTTCGGGGCGCGCGGTCGACAGGCCACCGGGCACCTGCAATGTCGGCATGATTTCCATCAGACCGACATTGACGGCGATCGGCGCCGCGATGGCGAAGGCGATCGCATCGGCGATGTCGTTCGCCTGCGGCAGTTCGAAGCCCTCGATGAAGCGCTGGCGGATCTCTTCGGAATCGCCGTGCACGTGGGCGAAGATGTCGGTCGCCACGCGGCCCGGGCAGATCTCGGTCACGCGCACGCGCTTGCCGAAGACGTCGATGCGCAACTGGCGCGAGAGCATGTGGACCGCCGACTTGGTCGCGTGGTAGGTGGTGTTGCCGCCGAAGTGGTAGTGGCCGGCGATCGAACTGATGTTCACCACGTGGCCGCGGTCGCGTGCCACCATGCCCGGCACCACCAGGCGCACCAGGTGCAGCACGGCGCGCAGGTTCACGTCGACCAGCGCATCGATGCCTGCGGCATCGGCCTTGAGGATGGAGCCGGGACGGTCGACGCCGGCATTGTTCACCAACACGTCGAAGGGTACTTCCTGCGCGAGTCGGGTGATGCCTTCGAGGTCGGTCACATCCATCGCATGCGGGATGCAGCCGGTGCGTGCGGCCAGCGCATCGAGGCCGGCGGCGCTGCGCGCCAACGCATGCACCTGCAGGCCTTCGCGGCACAGGCGCTCGACCGTGGCAGCGCCGATGCCGGAGGAGGCACCGGTCACGAGGGCGGTCTTGTAGTCGGAGAAAGGCATGGTCGGGTCCTGGAGAAAGCCGGGCGTCTGGCGCCTGTGTGAATGGATTCTGTCGAGCCGCCCTGGGGAGCGCCAAGACGGATTGGCTGTGTGGCGATAAGGGCGACTTATGCCTCGTTCCGTGCGCACCAGCGCTGTGCCTGGTGCGCTGCGATGGTCCGTGTGTTCATGCGAGCTGCCTCGACAGCGGCACCACGCGTGCCGAACTCGCCAGGATCGCTGCACGCACCGTGCGCGCCAGTTCAAGCGCGCCGGGCGTATCGCCGTGCAGCAGGATGGAGTTCACGCGCATCTGCAGCCTGCGGCCGCTGTAGCTGGTCACCGTGCCGTCCTCCAGCAATTGCCGCACACGTCCCAGCACCCGGGCCTTGTCGTGGATCACCGCGTCGGGCAGCTTGCGCGGCACCAACAGTCCGTCATCGCCGCAGGCGCGGTCGGCCAGGAAAGTGATGCCGGTGCGCAGTCTGTGTTTCGTCGCGGCACCCTCGATGGCCCGGCTGGCCGAGGTGCTGACGATCAGTGTCGGATCGAAGGCGGCAACCGCAGCCACCAGCGGCTCGGCCAGCGCGGCATCGGCCGCTGCCATGTTGCCCAGCGCGCCGTGGAAGCTCATGTGCGTCATGCGATGGCCCGCGGCATGCGCCAAGCCAGCCAGCGCGCCGAGCTGGTAGACCACGTGGGCCGCGAGTTCCTGCACGTCGATCTGCATGGGACGGCGGCCGAAGCCCTGCAGATCGGGAAAGCCGACATGCGCGCCGATGTCCACACCCCGCGCCAGCGCCTGCCGCACGGTGCGGTCCATGATGACCGGGTCGCCGGCGTGAAAGCCGCAGGCCACGTTGGCCGACGAGAGCACGTCGAGCAAGGCCTCGTCCTCGCCCATGCGCCAGGGGCCGAAGCCTTCGCCGAGGTCCGCGTTGAGATCGATGTCCATGTCGGGAGTCCTTGGCGTGGTCAGGCGGATACGGAGGGCGCGATGGCCAGCAGCGGCGTGCCGTAGTCGACGGTGCTCCCAGATGCCACCTGCAATGTGCCAGCGATGCCGGCGCAGGGCGCGACGACGGGCAGCAGCAGCGAGCCGATCTGCAGCAGGCCGAGCAGCCGGCCTTCGGTCACGGCCTCGCCCGCCTGCACGAAAGGCTGCGCGCGCAGCGGATGGCGGTCGAGGAAGACGCCCACCGTCCAGGCGGTGACGCTCGTGCCTGCCGGCACCGCAGGTGCGGCTGCTTCGGCGACGGCGGCAGGTGCTGCGGGCGCACCGCCCGCCTTCGCACCGCCGCGCTGCAGGCGCATCAGCCTGGTCGGCGAACGCAGTTCGAGCAGGTCGATGTCGGTTCCGGCGAGCCAGCCGGCGAGCAGGTCGATGCGGGATGCGTCCATGGTTCAGTTCCTCCACGCCGCGGCGCGATGCAATGCCACAAGCCGTGCGGCTTCGTGCAGCCAGGCTTGCAGTTCGGCCAGCGCCGCCACGGCAGCGTCGTAGGTCGTCTCGATGAAGCGCACACGGCTGCCGATCGGCGCCTGGCCGAGGCGCCACAGGTCGGCCTCGATCACGGTGCCGAACTTCGGATAGCCGCCGGAGGGTTGCGCATCGCGCATCTGCACGATCGGCTGGCCGCCGGGCGGCACCTGGATCACGCCGGGCACGATGCCGTGCGAGCGCATCTCCATGGGCGCGATCGGCACCAATGGCTCGCCGGCCAGCCGATAGCCATAGCGGTCGCTTTGTGCGGTGATCTTCCATTCGCCGGCCCAGAAGGCCGCGCGCGAGTCCTCGCGATAGCGCAGGTACTCGGCGGCCGGCAGCACACGCATCGCGGCGCAGCCATCGACCGCGAGCGGGAGCGCCAGCGCGGGTGGTACAAGGCCAAAGTCGGTGGTGCGCAAGGTACCTGGCGCGGCTGCGTTCAGCCGGTCGCCCTGGCGCAGCGACCTGCCTTCGTGGCCGCCGAAGGCGCCGCGCAACTGGGTGCTGCGCGAGCCCAGCACCTGCGGCACGTCGACGCCGCCAGCCAGCGTGAGATAGGCGCGGCTGCCGCTGCGTGCGGCCGGCAGGCCCAGGCTCAGCACCTGGCCTTCGCGTGCCTGTGCCACCCACCAGGGCGGCAGTGTCATGCCGTCGAGCGTGGCCTGGCCATCGGCACCGGTCAGCGCGAAGGCGCAGTCGTGCGTGAAGCGGACCTGGAACGGGAACACCGGAATCTCGATGCCTGCCGCGTTCTCGTCGTTGCCCAGCAGCAGGTTGCCCGCAGCCAGCGCGAGCTGGTCCATGCAGCCCGAGGTGCCGACGCCATGGCGCAGGCTGCCCATGCGGCCGTGGTCCTGCACGGTGGCGAGGGCGGCGGTGGAAAGCAGTTCGATCATCGGATCACCTTCTCGACCCGGAAGCGGATCATGTCGCCCGGACTCAGCACCGCTGGCGGATCGCGCTGCGGGTCGAAGAACGCCATGCCGGTGCGGCCGATGGTGTGCCAGCCGCTCGGCCCGGCCGAGGCCGACACGCCGGTCTGCACCCCGCCGATCGAGACCGATCCGGCCGGCACGCTGAGCACGGGCACCTGGCGGCGCGGCGTCGCGATGCGCGGGTCCATGCCGCCCAGGTAGCAGTAGCCGGGGTGGCTGCCCAGTGCATACACGGGATAGAGTGGCGCGCTGTGCAGTTCGACCACCTGGTCGATGGTGAGCCCGGTGTGGGCGATGACGTCCGCCATGTGCGGGCCGTCCCCGCCGCCATAGACCACTGGCAGCTCGACCACGCGGCCCTTCAGGGCCAGCGGTTCGGCCGCGATCCATGCAGCCTGCAGTTGCGCTTCGAGCGCGTCCCAAGCAGCCTGGTCGGCGGGCGGTTGCGCGAAGCTCAACATCAGATTGTTCATGCCCGGCACCGCCTCGCGCACCTGCGGCCATTGCTGAACGGTGCGCGCGAGGGCCCAGATGCGCTGCTGCGGCGCCAGGTCGAGCGCGCCGGGCGTCTCCAGCAGCAAGGCGGTGGTGCCCAGCGGCGTGATGCGGGCAAGGGTGTCGGCCGCGTTCATGTCGCGCTCCGTTGCATTTCGCGCTGCCGCAGCCAGCGCTCGAGGTGATGGATGTCCACGCCGCCCGCAGCGAAGCCTGTATCCTGCAGGATCGCTCGGTGCAGGGGCACGTTGGTCGCGATGCCTTCGATCTGCAGCTCGGCCAGCGCCAGTCGCATGCGGTCCAGTGCATCGGCGCGGGTGGCGCCATGCACGATCAGCTTGGCGATCATCGAGTCGTAGTAGGGCGGCACGCGGTAGCCGGCGCTCGCATGGGAATCGAAACGCACGCCGAAGCCGCCCGGTACCTGCCAGCGCGTGATGCGGCCCGGGGCGGGCGCAAAGGTGTCGGGGTTCTCGGCATTGATGCGGCATTCGAGCGAGTGCCCGTGGCAGCCGACCTCGGCCTGCGTCAAGGCCAGCCGCTCGCCGCGGGCCACGCGGATCTGCTGCTGCACGATGTCGATGCCCGACGTCATCTCGGTCACCGGATGCTCGACCTGCAGCCGCGTGTTCATCTCGATGAAGAAGAACTCGCCGTCCTCGTAGAGGAACTCGAAGGTACCCACGCCGCAGTAGCCGATCTGCCGGCACGCCTCGGCGCAACGCGCGCCGACGCGCGCGATCAGCGCGGGGTCGATGCCTGGTGCCGGCGCTTCTTCCAACACCTTCTGGTGGCGTCGCTGCAGCGAGCAGTCGCGGCTGCCCAGCCACAGCGCGTGGCCCTGGCTGTCGCACAGCACCTGGATCTCGATGTGCCGCGGATGGCCGAGAAACTTTTCGATGTAGACCTCGGCATTGCCGAAGGCGCGCCTGGCTTCCTCACGCGTCAGCGCGATCGCATCGAGCAGTTCGGGCGCGGCCTGCACCACGCGCATGCCACGACCGCCGCCACCGCCGGCCGCCTTCACGATCACGGGGTAGCCGATCTCGCGAGCGATCGCTTCGATCGCTGCGCCGTCCTCAGGCAGCGAGTCGTCTGGCCCGGGCACGCACGGCACACCGGCCAACCGCATCGCGCGCTTGGCAGCGACCTTGTCACCCATGGTGCGGATGCAGGCGGCGCTCGGGCCGATGAAGGTCAGGCCGGCGTCCTCGACGCGGGCCGCGAAGCCCGCGTTCTCCGAGAGGAAGCCGTAGCCCGGATGGATCGCCTGCGCGCCGCTGAGCTCGGCCGCGAACAGCAGCGCCGTCTGGTTGAGGTAACTCAGCGCCGGCGAGGCCGGGCCGATGCACAGCGCTTCGTCGGCTTGCTGCACGTAGACCGCATCGCGGTCGGCTTCGGAATACACGGCGACGGTGCGCAGGCCGAGGCCTCGGCAGGCGCGCTGGATGCGCAATGCGATTTCGCCGCGATTGGCGATCAGGACCTTGTCGAACATGGTTGGACCTGTGTTCGATCAGGCGAAGTGGAACAGCGGCTGGCCAGCGTCGACTTCCTGGCCGGATGTCACGAGCACCGCTGCGATGGCCGCGTCGCGTTCGGCCCGCACTTCGTTGAAGACCTTCATTGCCTCTATCACGCACAGCGTCTGCCCGGCGCGCACGGCCTGGCCGGCCTCGGCGAACAGCGGCTCCTGCGGCGACGGGCGCAGGTGCACCACGCCGTACAGCGGTGCGACGAGGTCGCTCGGTGCGGGTGATGCAGCAGCCGCAGTCGCAGTCGCAGTTGGCGGCGCGGCGCCGACAACGGCGGTCGCCTTGGATGCCGCGGCTACCGTGGATGCGGCGGCGCCGTGGCGCGCGAGGCGCAAGGTCCAGCCGTCCTGGCTGAACTCGAGTTCGGACAGATCTGAATGCGCCATGGCATCGATGAAGGACTTGATGAGCTGGGGTTCCATGGGTTCGAAGGTATCCAGAGCCGGCCCCACACGCCAAGACGGAATGGCTGTGCCACGATAAGGGCGCCTTATGGCTGCGCCGCTGTGTCGCTCGATTGCGCCTGGCCGAGCAGGTCGCCGACCAGTTCGAGCAGGATTTCCTTGACCGCCTGCGCCGGCTCCGACAGCGGCAGGTGGTCCGACTGGCACAGCGCCAGCGGCGCCTCGATGCCGGGCTCGACGATGCGGCTCAGCCAGGCGGTGCCGGCGCCCACCATCTCGCGTGCCATTGACGACGGCAGGATGGTCATGCCCAACCCGCCATCGACGACTGCGTTCAGCGTGATGGCGGACTCGATCTCGGCCACCACGTTCGGTGCGGCCAGCCCGGCGCGCTGGAAAGCCTCGTTCACCAGCTTGCGCACCGTGTTGTAGGGGCGCGGCAGGAACAGCTCGGTGCGCGCCAGGTCCTCCAGCCGCACCGACTCGCCGGGCCGCGGCAGGCTCGATGGGCCGACCAGGAACAGCTCCTCCTGCAGCAGCGGCACGAAGGTCAGGCCGTGCACCTTCTTGTCGCCGTAGAGCACGGCCATGTCCATGCGGCCGTTCATGATCAGCTCGCTCAACAGCGTGCCGTAGCTCTCGTTGAGGTAGAGCAGCACGCCCGGATGGCGTGCGCGCACCGTGCGAAGCAACGGCATGCCCAGCGTGGCGGCTGCGGTGCCGGGCGCCAGGCCCACCGAGACCTGGCCCGACAGCCCGCGTCCTGCCGCGTCCATGTCGCTTTGCGCCTGCTCGCACTGGCGCAGGATGATCTGCGCATGGCGGTACAGCGCCTTGCCGGCCTCGGTGGGCGTCACGCCGCGTTTGGTGCGCACCAGCAGCTGTTGGCGCACCTCGCCTTCGAGCGTGGCGAGCTGCTGGCTCAGTGCGGGCTGGGCAATATAGAGCACGTCGGCGGCCTGGGTCAGGCTGCCGATGTCGACGATCTTCACGAAGTATTTGAGGCGGCGCAGGTTCACCCTGGGCACAGTGCAAGTCCCAAGCCAGCCGGTGCACCATCGGCGTGCATTCGACCGCGCCAGCGCGCGCACCATAAGCGTTGCCTATAGAACCAGACCGAAGTCGTCTTGGCCGATCCGGAGCCTGCGCATACCTTTGGAGCCTTCTTCCGATGTCTCCACAGGACCCCCAGTGACCACCTCCCGCATCGCTGCCCGCGTACAGCGCATCAAGCCCTCGCCCAGCAGTTCCGCCTCCGACCGCGCCAACGAGCTGCGCCGTCAGGGCAAGTCGATCGTGAATCTGGTGGTGGGCGAACCCGACTTCGATACGCCACAGCACATCCGCCAGGCCGCCGCCGCCGCCATGGACCGGGGCGAGACCCGCTACACGCTGATGGCCGGCACCGTGAAACTGCGCGAGGCCATCGCGGCCAAGCTGCTGCGTGACAGCCGCCTGAGCTATGCCATCGACGAGATCATGGCCACCGCCGGCGGCAAGAACACCATCTACACCGCTTTCGCCATCACGCTGGCGCAGGGCGACGAGGTGATCGTGCCCGCACCGTACTGGGTGTCGTACCCCGACATGGTGCTGGCCTGCGACGGCCAGCCGGTGCCGGTCGCCTGCCCGGAAGCCAACGGTTTCAAGCTCACCGGCGCGCAGCTCGCGGCGGCCATCACGCCGCGCACGCGCTGGCTGCTGCTCAATTCGCCAAGCAATCCGACCGGCGCCGCCTACACCGTCGAGGAATACCGCGCGCTGGCCGATGTGCTGGTGCGGCATCCGCAGGTGATGGTGATGACCGACGATATTTACGAGCACATTCGCTACGATGGCCAGCGCACGCCGCATTTCCTCGAAGCCGCGCCGGAACTGCGTGAGCGCACGCTGGTCATCAACAGCCTGTCGAAGACCTATGCGATGACCGGCTGGCGCATCAGCTACGTGGCCGGCCCGCGCGATCTGATCAAGGCCTTCGACACCATGCTCTCGCAGTCGACCGGCAACCCCTGCTCGATCAGCCAGGCCGCCGCGGTGGAAGCGCTCAATGGCGACCAGAGCTTCGTCGCGCACAGCGTCGAGATCTACAAGCAGCGACGCGACGCGACCCTCGCGCGCATCAACGCCATCCCCGGCCTGAGCTGCCTGCCGCCGGCCGGCGCCTTCTACCTCTACATCAACTGCGCCGGCCTGATCGGCAAGACCACCCCGCAGGGCAGGACGCTCGCCGAGGACGGCGACCTCGTGATGTACCTGCTCGAGAGCGAGGGTGTGGCGCTGGTGGCCGGCACCGCCTATGGCCTGTCACCCTTCTTCCGCATGTCGATTGCGACCTCGATCGACATCCTGGAGGAGGGCTGCACCCGCATCGCCCGCGCCGTCGCCGCACTGCAATGAGTGCGCCGGCCGACCGGCCGTGGCGCGAGTCGCTGCTGGCGATGCTCGGCATCTCGCTGGTCCTGATGCTGTCGGCGCTGGACCAGACGGTGATTGGCAACGCGCTGCCCAGCATCGTCGCGGACCTGCACGGCTTCGAGCTCTATGCCTGGGTCGCCACCGGCTACCTGCTGGCCTCGGTGGTCACCATCCCGATCTTCGGACGGCTGGGCGACTACTACGGCCGCAAGCCCTTCGTGCTGGTGGCGGCCGCCGTGTTCACGCTGGCCTCGCTGCTCTGTGCCGCAGCGCCGAGCATGCTCTGGCTGGTGATCGGCCGCGGCGCGCAGGGCGTGGGCGGCGGCATCCTGATCGGCACCGCCTTCGCCTGCGTGCCCGAGCTCTTTCCCGACACGCGCCAGCGCCTGCGCTGGCAGATGCTGCTGTCGGCCGCCTTCAGCGTGGTGAACGCGGCGGGGCCGACGCTCGGCGGCGTGCTGACCGAGACCTGGGGCTGGCGCGCGGTGTTCTACCTGAACCTGCCGCTGGGCGCGGTCGCCTTCTTCTGCGTGTGGCGCTACCTGCCGCACTTCAAGCCGCCGCAGCGCCTGCACGGCCGGCTCGACTGGCCGGGTGCGCTGCTGATCGCGCTCGCGCTCGGCGGGTTGCAGCTGTTTGTCGAATGGCTGCCGCATGCCGACATGGCTTTGGCCAGCCTGGCGATTGGCTCGCTGGCGCTTGCGGCCTTCGCGGGGCTCTGGTGGTGGGAGCGGCGCATTGCCGATCCGCTGCTGCCGCCTGCGCTGTTCCACGATCCGGCGCTGCGCTGCCTGTTCGTGCTCTCGGTGCTGTCGGGCGCGGTGATGTTCGTGCTGCTGTTCTACCTGCCGCTGCTGTTCCAGGGCGGCTACGGCTATTCGCCCAAGGAGGCCGGGCTGCTGATCACGCCGCTGGTGCTGTGCATCACGCTGGGCGCCATCGTCAACGGCCGCATCGTGGCGCGGCTGGTCAACCCGAACCGGCTGCCGCAGATCGGCTTCGCGCTGCTGCTGCTGACCTGCCTTGGCCTGGCCGCCTGCGGCCGCCACGCCTCCTTCGGCTGGATGCTGGCGCTGATGTTCAGCGGTGGCCTGGGCTTTGGCTTCATCTTCATGAACCTCACGCTGTTCACGCAGACGCTGGCTGCGCGCGCCCACCTGGGCATCGCGACCGCGCTGCTGCAGTCACTCCGGCTGGTCGGCGGGTTGCTGGGGACGGCGATCGCCGGCTCGCTGGTGAGCGGGCTCTATCGCAGTGCCGTGACAGGCCTGTTCTCCGTGCACGGCGCCCAGGCGCATGTGCAGGCGTTTTCCGATCCGCGCCTGCTGCTCGACGCCCAGGCACGCCTGGTGCCCCTTCGGCAGATGGCCGCAGCGGGGCACGATGCGGCGATGCTGCTGGACGGCGCGCGCGATGCGCTGGTGCGCTCCATCGACATCGGGATCGGAGGGTGCGCTGTGCTCGCGCTGCTGGCACTGTGGCACCTGCGCCGTCTTCCGACCGTCGACCTTCACACCGCCACGCCACGCGCCTGATGATCGGGCGCCTTCCTGGCCTTGCGTGCAGGCTTGGCCGGCGTCTGCCCACCGTCGCCGAAGACCGCCTGCAAGATGATCTGCGTGGTTTCCCAGAAATGGGCGTGCAACAGCGCCACCGCCTTGTCGGCCTGCCGGGCAATGGCTGCATCCATCATCTCGCGGTGCTCGATGGCCGGATCGCGCTTTTGCTGCGAGGTATAGCGCTCGGCGAGGTTGCGGTAGCGCTCGGACTGGTCATAGAGCAGTCGGCACAGACGCCGTGTCCAGGGTGACGAGCAGCCGGCAACCAGCGCTTCGTGGAACTGCTGGTGCGCCGCGGCCCACGGGATGTGCAACTCGGGCGTGGACGGGGGCGGTGTTTTCGACAGTCGGTGAAACGCCGACAGGATGCCCGACTCCCATTCCAGGTCGCCACTCTCGATGGCGCTGCGCAGCGCGAGCGATTCCACCTCGATCCGGGTGCGGGTGAGGTCCATCAGTTCCTCGCGGGACACGCGGGCAACGCAGAAACCTCTTTGGTCTTCCAACTCCACAAACCCATCGGTCACCAGGCGAGACAAGGCCTCTCGGATGGCGGTGGCACCGATGCCATAGCGCTCGGACAGCGCCTGGATGCGCAGCCGTGCCTCGGGTCGCAATTGTCCCCCGAGGATGTCGGAGCGCAGGCGTTCGAAGGCCTGGGTTGCCAGGCTCTTCGCGCTGGGGGCGGTAGTGACGGGATCCATGTGTGATGTCAATGCTGCAGTAAGGGCGACGGTCCGCCATCTTGGCACGGACAGATGATGGCTGAAAACAAACTTGGTCGCTGCTTGCATGAATAATGGTTTTTACTAGTTTTTATCGATAATTTTGAGGTTAGCCTTCAGCAGTGGTCTGGCTTGCCGTCTGGGCACCTCGGCCGTTTCATTGTTTTTGGAAGGAGTGTTCACTAAATGATTGCCGTCAGCGACATCGCCTTTGTCCGATACCAGGTCATGGACCTGGAGCGGATGGAGCGCTTTCTGAACGACTTCGGCCTGCAGGTTGCCGCCCGGACGACCACCGCCCTGTACATGCGCGCAGCCGGCCCGGCACATCACGTGCACGTGAGCGAGCTTGGCGCCGAGAACGCCACCGTCGGTTTTGGGCTGCGTGTGGCCAGCGCAGAGGATCTCGCGCGCCTTGCAGAAAGGATCAACCGCCCGGTTGAAGACAATTCCGAGCCGGGCGGCGGGCAGCGTGTCCGCTTTACCGATCCTGCCGGTTTTCTGGTGGATGTGATCCATGGCCAGGCGCAGCACACCCCCTTGCCCACACGCGCGCCGAACGCGATGAACTCGGCGAGCGAACGTCGCCGGCTCGGCAAGGCGATCCGCCTGAAGCCGGCGCCGAGCGCGGTGATGCGGCTGGGCCATCTGGCCCTGCTCGTGCCCGATTTCGCCAGGACGCTGGCCTTCTACCGCGATGTGCTCGGACTGCGCGTGTCCGATACGTACTGGGCGGGCCGGGAGGAGAACGTCATCGCCGCCTTCATGCACTGCGGTCTGGGCGAGCAGTGGACCGACCATCACACCGTGGCACTGATCGCCTCGCCCGATGGCCCGGCGCGCTTCGACCACAGCGCCTTCGAGGTGCTCGACCTGGACGACGTCGTGCAGGGCGGCGAGCACCTCAAGGCCTGCGGCTGGCAGCACTCCTGGGGGGTCGGCCGCCACGTGCAAGGCAGCCAGCTCTTCGACTACTGGCGCGACCCCTTCGGCAACAAGATCGAGCACTGGACCGATGGCGACCTGGTCAACGACCACACGCCGGTCGGTACGGCAGAGATCAACAACGACGAACTGCGGCAATGGGCACCGGCCCTGTCCCCCGAATTCTTCGCCTGAGCCTTTCCTCGCCTTCCTTCTCTCCTGACCCAAGCAATCGCAGCATGAAACTCGCCCGCTACACCCTCGACCACCGCACCGCCATCGGCGCCGTCCTCGACGATCGCATCGTCCCGCTTGCCGCGCTCGACCCCGCCGCGCCAGCCACCATCCGCGAGGTCCTGGCCGCCGGCCCCGCGCTGATCCAGCGCCTGGGTGAAGCGCTGGCCCGCCGGCAGCACCCCGGCATTGCGCTGGCCGACGTCAAGCTCGAAGCACCGATCCCCGATGCGCAAAAGTACATGGCCATCGGCATGAACTACCACGACCATGCGGAGGAGGCCGCACGTGCCGGCATCGCGGTGCCCAAGAACCAGCTCTGGTTCAACAAGCAGGTCAGTTGCATCACCGGCCCCTTCGATCCGATCTTCAAGCCGCGCGTCTCCGAGAAGATGGACTACGAGGCAGAGATGGGCGTCGTCATCGGCAAGCGCTGCCGCTACGTGAGCGAGGCCGACGCACCCAGCGTGGTGGGCGGCTATTTCGTCTGCAACGACGTGACCGCACGCGACTGGCAGTTCAAGAGCCCTACCTATACCCTGGGCAAGTCCTTCGACAGCCACGGGCCGATCGGCCCCTGGATCACGACGGCCGACGAGATCGCCGATCCGCATGCGCTGCAGATGACGCTGTGGGTCAACGGCGAGCAGCGCCAGAGCGCGAGCACCGGCGGGATGATCTACAACATCTGGCAGCAGATCCACGAGCTGTCGCAGGTCATGACCCTGGAGCCGGGCGACCTCATCGCCACTGGCACCTGCGCCAATGTCGGCATTGCGCTGGACAAGTTCCTGCAGCCGGGCGACGTGGTCAAGGTGGCCATCGACGGGCTCGGGCACATCGAGAACCGCGTGCTGGCGGAGCCGGCCTCCGCCTGAATCGAGCGCCGCCCCAGAAGCTTCGGAGCCTGCCATGACGCTACCCATCGACCGTCGTATTTTCCTGAGTGCCGCCGCACTGGCCTGCAGCGGGGTCCATGCCCAAGGATTGTTTGCGTCCTCCCGCCCGATGAGTTTCATCGTCCCGTACCCTGCGGGTGGCCCGGCGGACGTGACCGCGCGCCAACTGGAAGCGCCGCTGAGCAAGGTCCTGGGCCGCACGTTGGTGATCGACAACGTCGCCGGCGCGGGCGGCTCGATCGGCATCCAGAAGCTGCTGGCCGCACCGCCGGACGGCCAGCAGCTGTTGATGGGCACGCCCAGCGACGTGATCCTCAGCCCGCTGGCGATGGCCTCGGTCAAGCACCGGCCCGAGCAGCTGCGCATGCTGGGGCTGGCGTCGACGGCCCCCCTGCTCCTGGTCAGCGGCCCGCAGTTGCCGGCGGCCAGGCTGGAAGATGTCGTGGCCCTGGCGCGCAAGCCGCAAGGGGCGCAGGCCGCAGGCCTGACCTACGGCAGCATCGGCCTGGGCTCGCTCTACCACCTGGTCATGGAGGACTTCGCGATCCGCGCGAAGCTGACATTGACCCACGCCCCCTACAAGGGCGTCTCGCCGCTGGTGCAGGACCTGATGGGCGGCCAGGTCGACCTGGCCATCCTTCCCGCCGCGGGCAATGTCGTCGACCTGGTGCTGCAGGGCAAGCTGCGCGCCTACGCCGTCACCGACACCCGGCGGCTCGACCGCCTGCCCGCGGTGCCGACCTTTGCCCAAGTGCTGGGCTTCAAGGACTTCGTCTACGAGATCTGGGGCGGACTGTTCGTGCCGCGCACCGTGCCGCTGGACGTGGCGCAGCGCCTGAATGGCGCGATCAGCCAGGCCGTTCAGGACGCGGAGTTTCGCCAGCAGGTGGCCATGGGTGGTGCTGTGGCCGGCAGCCCGATGACGCTCGACGACGGCGAGCGCATGTTGACCGAGCAGACGGCTCGCTACCGGCGCGTGGCCCAGGCGGTCAAGCTGGTGCCGCAATGAATTTCCTCTCTTTTTCTATCCAAGGAATGATGCATGTTTGACGTTGAACTATTGATCGGTGGTCAGTCCCGCGCGGCCGCCGGCGGCGCCTCCTTCGAGCGCCGCAACCCGATGTCCGAACAGGTCGTGTCGCGTGCGGCCGCGGCCACCGTGGCCGATGCCCTGGCTGCCGTCGATGCGGCTGCTGCGGCTTTCCCTGCCTGGGCAGCGATGGGCCCGAGCGAGCGCCGCGGGCTGCTGCTGAAGGCGGCCGAGGTGTTGGAAGCCCGTACGCCCGAGTTCATCGAGGCAATGTCCGCCGAGACCGGCGCGACCGGTCTGTGGGGCGGCTTCAACACCCACCTGGCCGTGGGCATGTTCCAGGAGGCCGCTTCGCTGACCACGCAGATCAGCGGCGAGGTCATCCCCTCGGACACACCGGGCAGCCTGGCCCTTGCGGTGCGGCAGCCGGCCGGCGTGGTGCTGGGCATGGCGCCCTGGAATGCGCCGGTGATCCTGGGCGTGCGCGCGATTGCCACGCCGCTGGCCTGCGGCAACACCGTCGTGCTCAAGGGCTCGGAGCTGTGCCCCCGCACGCACCAACTGATCATCGAAGTGCTGCAGGAAGCCGGCCTGCCCGATGGGGTCGTGAACTTCGTGACGAACGCGCCGGCCGATGCCGGCGCGGTGGTCGAAGCCATGATCGCCCACCCCGCCGTGCGCCGCGTGAACTTCACCGGCTCGACCCGCGTCGGCCGCATCATCGCGCAGCTGTGCGCGACCCATCTCAAGCCGGCCGTGCTCGAGCTGGGCGGCAAGGCGCCGCTGCTGGTGCTCGACGATGCCGACTTGGACGCGGCCGTCAGCGGCACCGCCTTCGGCGCCTTCGCGAATTCGGGCCAGATCTGCATGTCGACCGAACGCATCATCGTGGACACGAAAGTGGCCGACGCGTTCGTGGCCAAGCTGGCCGTCAAGGCGAAGTCCTTGCCGCACGGCGATCCGCGCGGACCGGCACCCGTGGTGCTGGGCTCGGTGGTCGACATGAACACCGTGGCGCGCTGCAACGACCTGATCGACGACGCACTGGCCAAGGGCGCGACCCTGGTCTGTGGCGGCAAGGCCAGTGACACGCTGTTCCCCGCGACCTTGATCGACCATGTGACGCCTGCGATGAAGATCTATGGCGAGGAATCCTTCGGTCCGGTCAAGGCCATCGTGCGCGTGGACGGCGTCGAGGCGGCCATTGCCTGCGCCAACGACAACGCGTACGGCCTGGCCTCGGCCGTGTTCGGCCGCGACATCGCGCGTGCGATGGAAGTCGCCAAGCGCATCGAGTCCGGCATTTGCCACATCAACGGACCCACCGTGCATGACGAAGCCCAGATGCCCTTTGGCGGTGTCAAGGCCAGCGGCGTCGGCCGCTTCGGCGGCCGGGCTGGCGTGCATGAGTTCACCGAGCTGCGCTGGCTGACCGTGCAGACGACCGAACGCCACTATCCCTTCTGAATCCCTGAAAGCCTGGAGCCCTCATGACATTCGAATTCAAACCCAATGTGCGCTACCGCATGCCCGTGGTCTTCGGTCCGGCGCCCGGCCCGCGGCAGAAAGCGGACGGCACGCCCTGGACTGCCGAGGAGAGCGGCACCGCCAATGTGCAATGGGCAACCGTCGCCTACCGATCGGACCGCACCAAGCTGGAGGCCCTGTTACCACCGGGTTTCGAGCTGACCGCACCGGAAGTCCACGTCACGCTGGGCTTCTTCCGCAACCTGTACTGGCTGGCCGGCCGTGGCTACGGCATCGTCAATGTCGAAGTGCCGGTCACCTACACCGGCAAGGACCAGCGCATCGAAGGCGCGCTGTGCCTGGTGCTCTGGGAAGGCCGTCCCGATGCGATCACCACGGGTCGCGAGGAGCTGGGTTTTCCGAAGCTCTTTGCCGACATCCCCGATGTCCGCCTGCAGCCCGAGACGGGCAAGGTGGCCGGCCAGGCGTCCTGGTTCGATCACAAGTTCTTCGAGCTGGAGATGCACGGCCTCGAAGAAGTGGAGGTGCAGGAGAAGCGCCTGCTCGGCCCCAAGGGCGGACCGATCTTCTACAAGTACATGCCGCGCACCGGGCCGTTCGGCTCGGGCGGCAGCGACGTGACCTACGTGACCTGCTCGCATCCGAAGCCAGGCGACGAAAGCAGCGCCCAGACCATCAAGTTCGGTGATGCCACGTACCGCAAGTGGCGTGCGACGGGTGGCTCCGTCACGTGGAATCGGGCCAGCTTCGAGCAACTGCCCACCACCTTCCATGTGGTCAACGGTGTTGCCGACCTGCCGATCCTGGAGTACCTGAGCGCCGAGATGATCGAGTTCAGCGCGCCGGGCGTGGCGGTTGCCACCAACGGCCAGCGCGTGCTGGAACCGGCTTGAGCGGGTGCCGCGACATGAGCCCCTCGATCCGTAGAAGAGACCTGGTGATCGGCGGAGCGGCGTTGGCGCTGCTGCCGGGGCTGGCCGGCGCGCAGCCGGGCCCCACCGTCAGCTTCATCGTGCCTCAGCCGGCTGGCAACCCCACCGATGCCCAGGCACGCAAGATGCAGCCGGCGATGCAGAAAGAGCTGGGCGCGACGCTGATCGTCGAGAACCTGCCGGGCGCGGGCGGCTCGCTGGGCGTGCGCCGGCTGCTGACGGCTGCGCCGGAGACGACGCCCCTGCTCATCGGTTCCCAGACCGAACCCATCCTCACGCCGCTGGCGATGCTCGGTGCGCGCTACAAGCCTGAGGACCTGCGCATGATCGGGCTGGTCGGTACCACGCCCTATGTGCTGGTCGGGCGGCCTGGTCTTCACGCGGCCAACCTGAGCGAGCTGATGGCGCTGGCGCGCCAGTCAGCGGGCAAGGAGTTGACCCTGGGGCACATCGGCTACGGCTCGATGATCCATCTGCTGGGCGAGCAGTGGGCACGCAAAAGCGCGTTGGCCATCACGCCGGTGCCCTACAAGGGCCTGCCGCCGATGCTGCAGGACCTGATGGGCGGGCAGATCGACCTGAGCTTCCTGCCGCTGGGCGGCAACATCCCCACCCTGATCGAGACGGGCAAGGTCAAGGCCTATGGTCTGACTGCCGAGACCGTCTCGCCGCGATTGCCCGGCGTGCCGACGGTGAAGCAGGGCGACAAGCGCCTGGCGGACTTCGTCTACAGCACCTGGGCCGCGGTGTTCGTGGCGCGCGGGTTGCCCGATGCGCCGACGCGCCGGCTGCATGCGGCTGTGGCGACCGTGCTGCGCGACCCCGAGGTCGTGAGCTACTCGCAGAGCAATGGCGTTGACGTCGCCGAGGCGATGTCGCTCGAACAGCTGGAACAGTTCTATGCGGGCCAGGCCCGTCTGTACCAGGGCCTGGCCCGCGAGTTGGCCCTGCAACCGCAGTGAGCGGCAAAGCCGCGTCATCGACACACATTTCATTTTTCAAGAAGATACTGGGAGACCACTGCGTATGCAGATGCACGGAGACATCAACCCGAAACTCGGCGGCGTGACCGCCGAGGTTGCCGACGTCGCGATCGTGGGCTACGGGCCGGTCGGCCAGGCCATGGCGCTGCGGCTGGCGCAGCATGGACATCGCGTCGTCGTCATCGAGCGCTGGCCCGCGCTCTTCGGCCTGCCACGGGCCGTGGGGCTCGACCACGAGGCGCTGCGCACGCTGCAGGCGCTGGGCATCATGGCCGAGTTCGAGCCGCGCACCAGCCTGAGCAAGGTCTACGAATGGCGCAATGCGCAAGGCGAGGTCCTGCTGGCCTTTCCGGGCCTGCATGAAATGGCGATTTCCGGCTGGTCGAGAGGCGCGAGCTTCAGCCAGCCGGTGCTCGAGCGCATCCTCGACGAGCGCGTGCGCACCGAGCATGCGGGCCAGGTGCGGCTGTTGCAAGGGCGCGCGGTCGTCGGCCTGCAGGAACGGCCCGGGCACGTCGTGCTGGAAACACGCCGCGGCGCCGGACCGGAAGGCGAGGGCGATGTCGAACGCATCGCCGCGCGCTACGTGGTCGGTTGCGACGGCGCCGGCAGCGTCGTGCGCAGTGCCTTGGGCACGACCATGGAAGACCTGGCCTTCGCGGCGGACTGGCTGGTGGTCGACCTGCAGCCCAAGGACGCCTCGCAGTGCAACGACGACCTGATCCAGATCTGCGACCCGCGTCGCCCGACCACGATGGTCTCGGGTGGGCCAGGCCGTCGCCGCTTCGAATTCATGATGCTCGAAGGTGAGCGCAAGGAGGACTTCAACAACGCTGCGGCGGCCTGGTCGCTGCTGGCGCCCCTGGGCTGGAATCCGTCGAACGCCGTGCTGGAGCGGCACGCGGTCTACACCTTCCGCGCCGCCGTGGCGCAGACCTGGCGCCGCGGCCGGCTGATGATCGCCGGCGATGCCGCCCATCTGACGCCGCCCTTTGCAGCCCAGGGGCTGTGCGCCGGGCTGCGCGACGTCGCGTCGCTGGCGTGGCGGCTCGACCTGGTGTTACGAGGCCGCGCGAACGAAGCGCTGCTCGATGGCTACTCGGACGAACGCCGCGTGCATGCCCGGGCGCTCGTCGAGTTCGCAGTCGAGCTCGGCAAGATCATCTGCCTGCTCGACCCGCAGGCTGCCCAGGCGCGCGACCGGCAACTGCGCGAAACACGCAAGGAAGAGCCGGGCGGCATGCCCGCGCCGCGGCTGGGCGACTCGCCGCTGCTGCGTGCGGGCGACCCCCACGCCGGAGGCCTGGGCGCGCAGGGGCGCATCCGCTGCTTCGGCCGCACCGGGCGCTTCGATGACCTGCTGGGCAACGGCTTCGTGCTGATCGGCCAAGGCCACGATCCGGCCAGCCGGTTGCGTCCGGACCAGCGCGCGTTCCTGGAGGAACTTGGCATCCGCAGCATCGGCGTGGGGCCGGGTTGCCCGGCGCAGGACGTCGATGGCACGTACCGGCGCTGGTTCGACGCGCTGCAATGCAGCGCGGTGCTCGTGCGCCCGGACTTCTATGTCTATGGCGCAGGCGAGGCCGATGAACTGGTCGGTGCGCTGATGGCGTCGTGGGCCGAGACCTATGCCGTTGGCGAGGAGGCGCTGGCATGAACGACGTGCGGGCACTGTCCGATCGACGTGTTGCGCACCTGCTCGCGGGCAATCTCGCGGGCATGGCCGAGCCGCTGGACGATGCACTGGTCTATGTGCATTCGACCGGCCTGGTGCAGGGCAAGGAAGGGGTGCGGGCCTTCTTCGCCGAGGTGCTGCAGGTCACCGGCTTGCAGCGCATCCTGCGCTTCGAGTCCGCGGGCGAGGGCTTCGTCTGCCTCGGTTTCGAGCAGACACTGGACGCCCAGCTGCGGCGCGAGCCGGGCCGCAGCATCCAGGCGCGGGCCTATTTCAGCGAACTCTGGCGCGATGTCGGCGGCGCGTGGCGTCTGGTCCATGCCCAGTCCACCGCGCTGCCTGCGCCAGCGCAGGGGCAAGGGTGACGGTGCGGCGGCTCACCGGCGCCGCGCGCGCCTCAGAGGATCTTCACGACCTCTTCGTCGGCCAGACGCGGCAGGCGGGGACGCAGCGAGGCCGCACCGCCCCAGCCGAGGTTGACCAGGAAGTTGGCCTGCCATTGGCCGTCCGGGAAGAAGGCCTCGTTGAGCGCGGCGGGGTTGAAGCCGCTCATCGGGCCCGCATCCAGCCCCAGCGCGCGCGCCGCAAGGATCAGGTAGGCGCCCTGCAGCGAACTGTTGCGCAGCGCCGTGTCGCGCGCGAGATCGGCATTGCTCTCGAACATCTGCGCGGCGGCCGGGTTGACCGGGAACTGGCTCGCAAGCTTCCGATGGAACTGCCGGTCGGAGGCGACGATGAGCGTGACCGGCGCTGCGCGCACCTTGTCCTGGTTGCCCGGCGCAACGACCGACACCAGGCGCGCTTTCTCCGCTTCGCTGCGCACGAAAACCCAGCGCGCCGGCTGGCAGTTCATCGAGGTCGGGCCCCACTTCGCGGTCTCGTACAGACGATGCAGGACGTCGTCCGGAACCGGGCGATCGAGGAAGGTCGAGAAGGTCCGGGCTTCGGTGAAGAGTCGGGCCAGGGTCTGGTCGGAAAGCGGTGTGTTCATGAAGTCCTGTCTGGAATGGAAAGCCGCGCCAGTGTAGAAAGAATCCTTCGCCGGGAACGTCACGTCACGTCTCGTCTGGCGCCCTGAGTGACCAGCGGCCCCCGTGTCCACACCATGTCCGGTCCCACATCTTCCCCCGAGATCGCCGAGCACGACGCCTGGCGCAGCGAGCTGGTCCGCATCCTGGACAGCGACTGTTTCGCTGGTGCCAACCGCATCAGCACCCTGCTGCAGTTCGTGGTTGACGAGACGCTCGCCGGCCGGGGCGCACGCCTGAAGGAATACGTCATCGGCGTGGAGGTGCTCAAGTGCTCGGAAGACTTCGATCCCCGGATCGACACCAACGTGCGTACCGAGGCCTGGAGACTGCGTGAACGGCTGCAGCGCTACTACATGGGCGAGGGCGCTGGCAATCCGCACCGCATCGAGCTGCCTCGGCGCACCTTCGTGCCCGTGCTGCGCAGCGTGGCCGCCAAGCCCGCGGACGACACGCTGGTCGTGGTGCCTGCCTCGGCACCAGCGTCGCAGATCGTTCTTGCGCTGCAGGCCTTTAGGGAGTCACCGGAGGGGGGTGCGGACATCGCAGGCCTCGGGCTGTGCGTGGTGGACGAACTGGCGCTGGAACTCAGCGACCATCCGGCGCTGCGGCTGGTCCATGTGCCGTCGAGCACGGACTTCGCCGCTTCCAGCCAGGCCGACTGGCTGCTGCGCGGCAGCGTGCGTCTCGTGGGCCCCACGCTGCGCACGGTCGTGCACCTGGTGCGCCCCGACGGGCAGGAGCAGCTCTGGTCTCAGGGCTTCGAGCATCGGCCGCAGGAGATGGTCGACCTGCCGCGCGTGCTGGCACGCGACATCGTCCGGGCATTGATCACCAGCCCCATCGCGGTGTCGATGGGCCTGAACCGCCCACGGCCCTTTGACGGCATCCGGGGCAGCTTCGCGCGCAGCATCCTCAGTTCCGGCTTCGAGCGCATGGCCGGTGACCTCGAGCGCGTCAGGCGCCAGGTGCGGCGCATCGAGGCCTGGCTGCTGCACCATCCAGAGGACGGCGCGGCCAAGTCCCAGCTGGCGACCCTGTTGGCCTGGAACATCTGCGCGGCGCCGGCCTTCCGCAGCGAGTTCGTGCCGCTGCGCCAGCGCTGTGCCCGTGACCTGTTGAGCGCGCCATCGCCCTCGGTCGATGCCCTGGTGGCGCTCGGGCTGGCTTCCATGGTCGACTTCGACTGGCACGGCGCCGTGGCGCTGCTCGACGCCGCCGTGCTGGCGGAGCCCGACTGCTCGGACGCACGCGTGGTGCGCGGCCTGTGTGCGCTGCATCTGGGCGACGCCGTGTCCGCACAGCATGAGCTGGAGCTGGCCTGCCGCACCGACGGGCAGTCGCCCCTGGCCTTTGCCACGCTGGGGATGCTGCATTTCCATCAGCACCGGTTCCCGCAGGCGGCCAGCGCCGCGCGGCACGCCCTGTCGCTCGACGCGCACTGCGAGCCGGCCGCCGTGTTGTTGGCCGACAGCGAACTCAGCGGCGGCCAGTTCGACGAAGGCATCGCCATCCTGCAGCGCGCGCGCAGCTGGAGCGGTCGCTGGCCGGTGCTCATGGGTCGCCTGGGCCACGCCTATGCGCTCAACGGGCGCGAGCATCTGGCACGCACACTGCTCGGCGAACTGCAGCAGACCTGCGTGGGCGAGGCGTCCGCGCATGCGGCGATCGCGGACATCCATCTGGGCCTGGGCGAGCGCGACGCGGCGCTGGCTGAACTCAACCAGGCAGTCGGCCAGCGCATCCTGCCCGACCTGCTGCTGCTGCGTTCCGCGCCGCGCTACGACGGCCTGCGGCGCGACGCCCGCTTCGTCCAGCTGATCGAGCGCATGGCGCTGCCGGCCGCGGCCTGAGCGCCAGTGAGATAGGCGAAGTCGCCAAGGTGGCCATGGCGGGCTTCATGCTGCGCAGGCTTCGCCCGTCAGCTGCGCATAGCGCCCTGCGTGGAAGAGCAGGGGCGTGGCGTCCGGCCGATGGTCGCAGGACTGGATGTCGCCGATGAAGATGAGGTGGTCGCCGCCGACATGCTGCGCGACGGCGCTGCACTGCAGCACGGCCGCGCAGCCGCCGAGCAGCGGCACGCCGCCCACGCCGTGCCCCACGTCCAGACCGGCGAAGCGGTCTTCGCTGCGCCGGGCAAAGCGCTCCGACAGCGGCTGCTGGTCGGCCGCGAGGATGTGCACGGCCCAGTGCGCGGCGTTGCGGAAGGCGTCGATCGAGCCGGAGCCGCGGCCCAGGCTCCACAGCACCAGGGGTGGCGTGAGCGACACCGAGCTGAAGCTGTTGGCCGTCAGCCCGACCGGCCGACCGTGCGCATCGCGCGTGGTGACGATGGTCACGCCGGTGGCAAAGCTGCCGAGTACACGGCGCAGGAAGAGCGGATCGAAGGACGAGGCAGAAGCGATGAACGGGGTGGATGCGATGGGCACGAGGACTCCAGGCCAGTGACGGATCGCCGCACTGTGCGCCCGGCGTCGCGGCGGCAGAAGTCTCGCCACGTTGCGGCCGGCGTGGCGTGGCCGGCGCGACGTTGCGTGTGACGTGTCGTCACTTCGCGCGGCGCCGCGTGGCTTCCACACTGCCGCCATCGCATCGCTGCCGGCATCGCGGCGGCGGGTTCCATATGCCTGACCGATGAATATTCTGGAGACACCTCGATGACTTCCTTTACGCCGACCTACAAGGGCGTGCCCCTGGTGACCGAGACGGGTGCGCGCATCCGAGAACAGGTGAGCGCGCTGATCCCCCTGATGCGGCGCCATGCGCTCGAAGGCGAGCGCATCGGCGCCATGCCGCAGGAGACGCTGGAAGCGCTGCACGCCACTGGCGCCTTCATGCTGACGACGCCGGTGGAATTGGGCGGACATGCGCTGGGCATTCGCGACGTGGTCGACATCGTGGCCGAGATGGGCCGTGGCGACGGCGCGGCCGGCTGGCTGGGCTTCGTCGCTGGCGGCGTGCGCAACCTGCTGGGCTTCCCGGAGCTGGCGCTGCAGGAGCTGGCCGAGACTGGCCGCAACGCCATCGGCCCCTGGGCGGTCGGTGCATCGATCTTCTCGACCAAGGTGGGCGAGGCGCGCAGCGTCGACGGTGGTCTGATGGTCAAGGGCACCTGGCACTTCGGCAGCGGCTGCAAGCATGCGGCGTGGGCAGCGGTCGGTGTCGAGCTGATGGGCCCGCAAGGCCCGCGGCGTGGCATGGTGCTGCTCGAGCGCAAGCAGTACGAGATCCTCGACGACTGGAAGGTCATGGGCATGCGCGGCACCTGCAGCAACAGCCTGCGCACCACGGATGAAACCTTCGTGCCGCAGCATCGCTTCGTCGACATGGCCGAGCTTCCCGCCCGCATGGACGCGCTGAACGGCCGTTACGAAGGCCTGGCCTACCGGGTCGATGCGCGCGGCCTGATGATGGTCACCAACCTCACCAACATGGCGGTGACCTATGGCATGGCGCGCGGCGCGCTGGACTGCTTCATCGAGCAGGCCAAGAAGCTCAAGCCCTTCAACCTGCCGTACCCGACCATCGCCGATGCCGCGTCCACGCAGATGGTGGCGGCCAAGGCCGCCGCCATGATCGACCTGACGCGCGCCGTGCTGCACGAGATGGCCGAGATCGTCGACCGCTCGGCGATCGATGGCGCCGGCCTCTCGCTGGACCAGGAGTCGCAGATGCAGATGAACTCCGTCTATGGCCGCCAGCTCTGCGACGACGCTGTCAGCATGCTGCAGCTGTGCCTGGGCTCATCGACGGTGGGCGAGGGCAACCCGATCCAGCGCTTCGTGCGCGACATCCGGGTGGCCAACACGCACGGTGCCGTGCGCGTCGATCCCACGGCCGAGTTGCATGGCCGTCACCTGCTGGGCCTGCCGCCGTTCGCCATGTTCGCTGGCGGCCTGCCCGATGTGGCGACCCAACCCCCGGGCGGCCCGGGCATGCCCGGCATGCCGCCGCGCCCCTGACCCCGCAGCCTGCGCATCGGGCATGGCACGGGCCCGCAACCGTGCCGCATAAGAAATACCTGTTGGAGACAAAGAAATGACCCTTGAAGTACATGGGATGGTCGGGCGCCCGGCGCTCGACGTGGCGCGGTCCGCGCCGGGCTACCGCTGGCGGCTGCTGGCCGCGCTGTGGTTCGTGGTGGCCGTCGTGGTGGCGCTGCCGAGCGTGGGCGGCGGCGTGCTCAATGCCCACATGGTTCAGGAACTGCAGATGGACCGGGGCGTGTATGGCCTGGCCTTCGGCGTGTTCGTGATGATGATGGGCGTGCCCGGTCCGCTGGTGGCCGCCGCGGTGCGCCGCTTCGGCGTGCGGCCGGTGATGCTCACGGGCTGTGCCATGGTGCTGGCGGGCGCGCTGCTGATCGCCACGGTGGTGCAGCACGGCTGGCAGTTCGCGCTGTGTTTCGGTGTGCTGATCGGTGGCGGCGTGGCCACCGCGGGCGTGCTGCCGGCGCAGGCCGCCGTCACCTACTGGTTCCACGACAAGCGGGCGCTGGCGGTGTCCATCGTGCTGTCGGCCGTGGACATCGGCGGGATCGTCGCGGCGCCAGCGCTGGAAGGCGTGGTGGCCGGCCATGACTGGCGCAGCGGTTGGATGCTGATCGCGGCGCTGGCCGGCGTCGGTCTGCTGGCGATCACCTTCACGTTGCGCCGCGACGGTGGCCAGGACGTCGGTGCGCCGCCCATTCACGAGCGCCCGACGCAGGGCCGCGTGCACAAGACCCATCGTGCATGGACCTTCAGGCAGGCGGTGCGCACGCCGGCCTTCTGGTGCATCGCCGTCTTCTCGACCGCGGTGGGGATCGACTGGATCCTGTTCATGGCCCATGGCGTGATCCACCTGCGCGATGTGGGCTACACCGCCGAACAGGCCGCCCGTGCGGTGGCTGTGATGGTGAGTGCCTCGTTGGTCGGCAACCTCGCCGCGGGCGCGCTGGGCGACCGGATTCCACCGCACCGCATCGGCGTGGTCGCCATGGCGCTGATGGCGGTCGGGCTGGTGCTTGCCGCGCATCCCCAGGGCTCCGATGGCCTGTGGTTCTTCGCGCTGCCGATGGGCCTCGGCTATGGCGCATCGCAGGTCTGCCTGATGGCCATGCTGGGCAACTACTTCGGTGCGCGCGCCTTTCCCGCGGTTTTCGGCGCGCTGCTGGCGGCCGGTACGGCCGCGGCCGCTGCGCTGGCCGCTGGAGCCGGTGTGACCTTCGAGGCGATCCATACCTACGGCCCCGTGTTCTACGTCTGCGCGGCGCTCAGCGTGTTCGCCACCGTGGCGATCGCGCTGGCGTCACCGCCTCGCGGCGATGCAGCGGCGCAGTAGGCGCTGTAAACGAGACGACAACGCGACCACACCAACACACAACGACAACGAGACAACAGAAATGAAGAAATCCAATCTGCACAAGTGGGCCGCATGCGGCCTGGCGTCGGTGGCCTTGGGCGCCGCGGCGCAGAGCGCCACGCCCGCATCGCAGGACCAGCCCAAGGCCACCAGCCGCACGGACAGCGGTGCGGTGCTGGGCAGCGAAGTCCTGGGCAGCAAGGCGGTGCCGGTGGGCCCGGAGTTCGCGTTGCCGCAGGGGCCGCTGAAGGACGTCGGCGACCGTCTGCGCGACAACGGCGTCTCGCTGGGCATGACTTTCGTCGACATGTACTTCAGCAACCCGTCGACCGGCATCCAGCCCGGCAACTCTGCCAACTACGGCAACATGGTCTTCGACCTCGGACTGGACCTGGGGAAGATCGCCGGGCTGCGCGGCACCGAAATCAACCTGACCCAAATCGTGAACCGACCCTCGAGGAACACGGACACCTATCTGTTCAAGACCGGGTCGGGCTTCACGCCGTACCCGGTGATCACCACGGCCACCGACCTGGCGAACTTCACCATCCGCCAGCGCGCGATGGACGACCGGCTCAAGCTGGAGTTCGGCCGCATGAACCTCACCCAGGAATACATGGTGGGCAACATGTGCAGCGGCTGCATCATGAGCACCCAGGCCACGGTGCTCAATCAGCCCGGGTTGACCAAGTCGGTCTGGGGCGGTTCGGCGCGCTATTCGCTCGACAAGGACCGCACCGTCGGCTTCGCCATGCTGCAGGACAACAGCGACAACTGGCAGAACACCAACGGTTGGGACTGGGGCCGTGGCAAGACGGACGGGTACATCGCGATGATGAACTACACCCAGCGCAAGGGCTTCGAGGACTCGGCGTATCCGTACAAGCTGGAAGCCGGCGTGTATCACAACTCGGCGCGCTACGACGACCCGCTTTACAACACCGACGGCAGTTCCAAGGTCCAGAACTCGAGCGGCACGCCGCTGGAACACAAGGGCCGCTCCGGCCTCTACGCGCAGGGCCGCAAGGTCTACTGGACCCGCGATGGCGACCGCCCCGGCGTGCCGGAAAACCTGGCGGCCTACAGTGGCTTCGCGTACACCGCCGGGTCCGCGCAGGAATACCCCTTCGAAGCCTATGCGGGCAGCGAGTGGAGCGGCTTCTCCAAGAGCAATCCGCTGGCGATGGTCGGCTTCAACGTGCGCTACCTGCGCCTGGGCGAGCGCCGCGCACTCTACGAGCAGCAGACCCGCTTTGGCTACACGGCGGCAATGAACGCCATGACCGGCGGTGCCGTCGCGGTGGTCGATGAACAGGTGCCGCGGAACATGTTCCTGTTCGACGTGCATGGACGGGTGGGCCTGATGCCCGGCGTGTTCCTGGAGGCCAGCGTCCAGTACCTGAAGAACCCCAATTCGTTGATCCCGGCCACCTACCAGCGTTCGCGCAACGGCTACATGTTCAGCCTGATGCTGGTAGCCGACTTCGGCGTGCTGTCGGGCCTGTCCCGCATGCCTGGCGACAAGATTTTCTGAAACCGTTATTGATTGGAGCAACACGCATGGATGCAGCCCACAACCTGAACGAGCGCTTCGAGCGCGCCGAGGCCAACAAGCAGCTGGTCATCGACTTCTACCGCCATGTCTTCGACGCCCTCGATCCGTCGGCGGTGAAAGATTTCGTGCTGGAGGACTATCACCAGCACTGCCGTCACATGCCGCAGGGGCGCGTCGGCCTGGAGGCGTTCGTGGCGCGGGTCGCGGGCGGCCGGCCACCGCTGCCGGTGCAGCCCGAGATGGCCAACCCGCCGGCTTTTCTGATCGCCGAAGGGGACATGGTGGCCATCGGCGGCGGCCTGCCCCAGCCCGACCCGGACCGGCCGGGCGAGTTCTACGACTACTTCATCGTCGACACCTACCGTGTGCGCGACGGGCGTCTGGCCGAGCACTGGAGCAGCATCAACAAGATAGCGCCGCCCAAGCACGGCTGACCGCACCGCGGTGGGCGTCGCTACCCATTGGGAGCGGCGCAGAGGCCGGCCATGAAAACATCGACGCACAACGGCCAGGTCGATCGCTGGCCGGGTTGCAGGGGATCGACGGCGTGCGCGGACAGCACCCCGATGCCGACGGAATGCAGGCAGTTCGCAGCGGTCGCCGGTTCCAGGCCTTGGCGCAGCTGTCCTCTGGCATGGGCGATGTCCATGACCTGGACCAGGCGCGAGATGGCTGCGGACGTGGCGTGCTCGATGTGCATCCTCGCATCGACTGGCAAGTCGGGGCCTGCGCCATGCCTGAGCATGAGCCGCACCCGTTGCCATTGCGCGGGGTCCTGTGTGCAACGTTGAATCTGCAGCCAGAGTTGCCGGCGCAGCCGATCCAGCGGCCGTGGGTGCGTGCGGTAGGGCGCCAGGTCGCTGCCGATGTCCAGTGGCCACTGGAGCCCGGCGATGATCTCGTTCAACAGTGCGTCCTTGTTCGCAAAGTGCCAGTACACCGCGCCACGGGTGAAGCCGGCACGCATCGCCACGTCGCCCAGTGTCGTGGCGTGGACCCCGTTGTCGCAGAACGCCGCCAGAGCGGCGTCGACCAATCGGGCGCGCGTGAGCAAGGCCTCGGCCCGCGTGTGGCGCATGGCGTCAGGGTCCCTTGGCCGGGGATACGGGGTGCCTGCGCATGCGGTCAACCGGCGATGCCACCGCCCAGCACGCGGTAGAGCGTGACCCGGTTTTCAAGCGCTGTCAGCCGCAGGCTGGTGAGTGTCTTCTGCGCGCTGTAGAGCGTGCGTTGCGAATCCAGCGAATTGAGGAAGGTGTCCACGCCGCTGCGGTAGCGCGCGTCGGCCAGCTTGTAACTGTCGGAAGAGGCCTCCACCAGCGCAGCCTGGGCCGCCAATTGCTCGGCCATGGTGCCGCGTTGCGCGAGTGCATCGGCCACTTCCTTGAACGCGGTCTGTATCGCGAGCTCATAGGCCGAAAGATAGTATTTCTGCTGCGCCTCGTAGTACGCCAGGTTGGCGCGATTCGCGCCGCCGTCGAAAATGGGCACGCTCAAGGACGGTGCCAGCGACCAGACGCCAGCCGCGCCGCCGCTGAAGAGCCCCGCCAGCGCAGCGCTGCTCAAGCCGCCGCTGGCGGTCAGGGTCAGCGAGGGGAAAAACGCCGCGCGCGCCGCGCCGATGTTGGCGTTGGCCGACTTGAGCTGGTGCTCCGCCTCCAGCACATCGGGGCGCTGGAGCAGGACGTCCGACGACAGGCCGGCGGGCACGTCGGCCAGGACGACCGCGCTTTCGGGCAGATCATCCGGCAGCAGCGCATCGGCGACCGGCGAGCCGGTCAGCAGTTCGAGCGCATTGCGGTCCTGGGCGATCTGGGTGAGGCTGCTGGCCACATCCGCGCGCGCCTGCTGGTAGACGGTCTCGGCCTGGCGCAGGTCGACGCGCGACGTGACGCCCAACTCGAGGCGCTTTCGTGCGACGTCCATCGAACGTTGCGAACTCTCCTGCGTCTGCCGTGCGATGGCCAGAAGGCTGCGGTCCGACCCCAGTGTCATCCAGGCGTTGATGGTTTCGGCAATCAGGCTGATGCGGGTGGCGCGCGAAGCCTCTTCGCTCTTCAGGTAGGTTTCCAGTGCGGCGTTGGTCTGGCTGCGCACCTTGCCGAACAGGTCGAGTTCGTAGGAGCTGATGCTCAGCTCGGCGCTCGTGCTCTGGCTGCGCACGGTGGTCAGCCCGCCATTGCCGTCGGAGGTCGTGCTTCGCGACTTGGTGCCGCTCACACCGGCGTTCACCGTCGGGACGGAAGCCGCCCGTTGCGATTGGTACTGGGCGCGGGCGGACTCGATGCTGGCCACGGTTTCGCGCAGGTCGCGGCTGTTGGCCAGCGCCTGGGCGATGACCTGGCGCAGCCGCTCGTCCATCACGAACGATTGCCACGGGATGTCGGCCGCGCTGCCTTCGCTCGTGGGGGCATAGGCGGTGCCCTGCGGCCAGGACGTGGGCACAGGGGCTGCCGGCTGCTGGTAAGGCGGTGCCATCGACGAGCAGGCGCTCAGCAGTGCGGTGGCCATTGCCAGGGGAAGAAGTCTTCGGTTCATGTTCAGGCCCCTGGCGCGAGTTCGGAAGGTGCAGACGCATCTCCACGAGGGGGACCACCGCGTCCGGAGCGGCTGAACGTCTTGCGCACCAGCACGAAGAAGAGCGGCACGAAGAAGATCGCCAGCACCGTGGCCGTGAGCGTGCCGCCGACAATCCCAGTGCCGATGGAGACACGGCTGTTGGCGCCTGCGCCCGTCGACAAGGCCAACGGCATGACGCCTGCGATGAAGGCCAGCGAGGTCATCAGGATCGGGCGCAGCCGCAGCCGCGCGCCCTCGATCGCCGATTCGACCAACCCCTTGCCGCTCAGGTAGGCCGCCTCGGCGAACTCCACGATCAGGATCGCGTTCTTCGCCGACAGGCCGACCGTGGTCAGCAAGGCCACCTGGAAGTAGACGTCGTTCTCCAGGCCACGCAACGTTGCGGCGAGCACCGCGCCCACCACACCCAGCGGAATCACCAGGATCACCGAGAAGGGCACCGACCAGCTTTCATACAGTGCGGCCAGGCAGAGGAACACGACCAGGATGGAGATCGCGTAGAGCTTGCCGGTCTGGCCGCTGGACAGCCGCTCCTGGTAGGACAGCCCACTCCAGGCGAAGGCGCTGCCTTGCGGCAGTTTGCCGGCGAGCGCTTCCATTTCGTCCATCGCCTTGCCCGAACTCACCCCCGACGCCGCGGCACCCTGGATGGTGTACGCAGCCAGGCCGTTGTAGCGCGTGAGGCTCTCCGGGCCATAGATCCAGCGGGTGGTGGCAAAGGAGGAGAAGGGCGTCATGCTGCCCGAGCTGCCCCGCACACGCCAGTCGTTGAGGTCCTCGGGGCGCGAGCGGAAGGGTGCGTCGGCCTGGATGTACACCTTTTTGACGCGCGCGCGGTCGATGAAGTCATTGACGTAGGTCCCCGCCCATGCGGAACTCAGCGTGTCGTTGACGTCGGACATCGACAAGCCCAGCGAGAATGCCTTGGCCTGATCGACGTCCACGCGCAGCTGCGGTGTGTCGTCCAGGCCGCCGTTGCGCACCGCGCTCAGCTGGCGGTCCTGGGTGGCTTCGGCCATCAGGCTGTCGCGCATGGTCTTGAGGGTCGCGCGGTCCGTACCGGCGCTTGCTTGCAGCTGGAATTCGAAACCGTTGGATTGCCCCAGGCCCTGGATGGCCGGCGGGCTGAGTGCGAAGATCTGGGCATCGCGCACACGCGACAGTGCACCCGTTGCACGGCCGGTGATGGTGTCGGCACGGTTGGCAACCCCCTTGCGCTCGGACCAGTCCTTGAGCGAGACGAAAGCCATGCCGGCGTTCTGCCCGCTGCCGGCGAAGTTGAAGCCGGCGATCGTGAAGATGGCTTCGGTGTTGTCCTTCTCGTTCGTCAGGAATTGCTTCTCGACGTCCTTGGCCACCTCCAGCGTGCGTTGCACCGATGCACCGACCGGCAGGGACATCTGGACCATTGCCTCGCCGGTGTCTTCGGTCGGCAGGAAGCCCGACGGCAGACGCAGGAAGAGCACGCCCAGCACGACCACGATCAATCCATAGGACAGCATCCAGCGCACAGGCGCCTTCAGCAAGCGTGCCACCCGGCCTTCGTAGCGCGTGAGCATGCTGTCGAACTTGCGATTGAACCAGCCGGCCAGCCCCCGGGTGCCGGCGTGCTCCGCATGCGGCTTGAGCAGCGTCGCGCAGAGTGCGGGCGTGAGCGTCAGCGCGATCAGCACCGAGAGCACCATGGAGGCCACGATCGTGATGGAGAACTGCCGGTAGATCACGCCCGTGGAGCCGGCGAAGAAGGCCATCGGCAGGAAGACCGCCGACAGCACCGTGGCAATGCCCACCAGCGCGCCGGTGATCTCGCCCATGGATTTGATCGTGGCGTCGCGCGCCGACAGGCGCTCCTCGCGCATCAGGCGCTCGACGTTCTCGACCACCACGATGGCGTCGTCGACCAGCAGGCCGATCGACAGCACCATGCCGAACATGGTGAGCGTGTTGATCGAGTAGCCGAATATCGACAGCACCCCGAAGGTGCCGAGCAAGACCACCGGAACCGCGATGGCCGGGATCAGCGTGGCGCGCCAGTTCTGCAGGAACACGAACATCACCACGATCACCAGCGCGATCGCTTCAAACAGCGTCTTGACCACTTCCTCGATCGAGACCCGGATGAACTTGGTGCTGTCGCGCGGGTAGGCGATCTTGTAGCCGTCGGGCATGTTGCGCTGCAGTTGCGCGACGGTGCTCTTCACTCGGTTGGCCGTCGACAGCGCATTGGCGCCAGGCGCCAGCTGCACCGCAATCCCCGAAGCCGGATGGCCGTTGAGCCGGGTGACGTTGTTGTAGCTCTCGCTGCCCAGCTCCACACGGGCCACGTCGCGCAGGCGCACGGTGGCCCCCGCGCTGTCGTACTTGACCACGATCTCTTCGAACTGTGCGGGCGTCTGCAGCTTGGATTGCGCGGTCACCGTGGCGTTGAGCTGCTGTCCGGCCGCCGCGGGCATGCCGCCGATCTTGCCGGCAGAGACCTGCGTGTTCTGTGCTTCCAGTGCGGTTTCGATGTCCGAGGGCATCAGCTTGTAGGCTGCGAGCTTGTTCGGGTCCATCCAGATGCGCATCGCGTATTGCGCGCCGAACACCTGCACGCCGCCCACGCCGTCCACGCGCGAGATCGGGTCCTGGATGTTGCTCACCATGTAGTCGGCGATGTCGGTCGCCGTGTGCTTGTCGGTGCTGTCGTACAGGGCGAGGATGACCAGGTAGTCCGACTGCGACTTGGTGACCGTCACGCCGACGTTCTGGACCGTCTGCGGCAGCCGCGACAACGCCTGCTGGACCTTGTTTTGCACCTGCACCTGCGCGGTGTCAGGGTTGGTACCTTGCTGGAACGTGACGTCGATGCTCGCGCTGCCGGCCGAGCTGCTGGTCGACGAGAAGTACAGCAGCCCGTCCAGGCCGGTGAGCTGCTGCTCCAGGATCTGGGTGACGCTGTTCTCCACCGTCTCGGCAGACGCGCCGGTGTAGGTGGCCGAGATCTTCACCGTCGGCGGTGCCACGTCGGGGTACTGCGCCACCGGCAGGGAATTGATCGCCAGCGCGCCGGTCAGCATGATCACGATGGCGATGACCCAGGCGAAGATGGGCCGGTTGACGAAAAAACGGGCGAGCATGCTTCAACGCCCTCCAGCGGCAGGCGCCGGCTGCGCACCCTGAGAGCGGGGCGCAGCGTCGGAGGAGCCGCTGGCCGACTGGGCGTCGACCGGCTTGACCGTGTCGCCGTCCTTGATCTTGTTGTTGCCCTGGACCACCACGCGATCGCCCGCCGCGAGGCCCGAGGACACGAGCCACTTGTCGCCGATCGAACGCTGCGTCGTCACGGTCACGCTGCGCACCTTGTTGTCGTTGCCGACCACCATCGCGGTGGCGTCGCCCTTGGCGTCGCGGCTGATGCCCTGCTGCGGCACCAGGAGGCCCTGCGGATCCACCGCCTCGTCGACCACCGCCCGCACGTACATGCCGGGCAGCAGCGTGCCGTCCGGATTGGGGAATTCCGCGCGCAGCGTCACCGAGCCGGTGGCCTCGTCCACCGCCACCTCGCTGAACTTCAGCCGCCCCTTGCGCGCGTAGTCCGAGCCATCCTCGAGCTTCAGGCCGACCTCCGTGCTGCCGGCCTGCATGCCCTGGGCCGATGCCAGCAAGCGGCGCAGCCGCAGCAGCGATGCACTCGACTGCGTCACGTCGACATAGATCGGGTCGAGCGCGCGGATGGTGGCCAGCGCATCGGTCTGGCTCGCCGTCACCAGGGCGCCCGGGGTCACGCTGGACTTGCCGATCCGACCGGAGATCGGTGCGCGGACCTGGGTGTATTCGAGGTTGATGCGGGCCGAGGCCAGCGACGCTTTCTGCTGGGCGACCGTGGCCACCGCCTGCTGGTACGACGTGCGCGCGTCGTCGGCGTCCTGCTTGGCCACCCCTTCGATCTTGAGGAGATCGTCGTAGCGCTCGCTCTTGAGTTTGGCCGAGGACACCGAGGCCTGGGCATTGGCCAGGGAGGCGACGTACTGGTCGACCGTGGCCTGGTAGCTGGCCGGATCGATCTGGTAGAGCACCTGGCCGGCGCGCACCAGCGATCCTTCCTCGAAGCGCCGGGCCTTGATGATGCCGGCCACCTGCGGGCGGACATCGGACGACAGCGAAGCGGTGGTCCGGCCGGCGAGTTCCGTCGTCAGCGCCACGGCCTGGGTCTGGAGGGTGGTGATTCCCACCTCGACGGGGCCGCGCTGCGGTGGCTTGTCCTGCTGGTTGCAGGCCGTCAACAAAAGGCATATCGAGCCGAAGACAAGGGGCAAAAAGATGCGCGTTTTCATACAGGGCCGATTTGAATGTGAATGTTCATTCTCAATACAATGTGGGCGCCCAAGTTTCCGCTTTGTAAAGACGCGTGACCTCTACGAATAAACCGTCCGCGGCTCCTGCCGCACCGTTGGTGCGGCGTCCCTCCAAGTCAGAGCGAGATGAACTGCGTCGCCTTCAGATCGTCACGGCCGCGCAGGCCTGTGTGCTGCGGCACGGTTTCCACGCGGCCAGCATGGGGCAGATCGCGTCGCAGGCGCAGATGAGCGTCGGCCAGATCTACCGGTACTTCGCCAACAAGGAGGCGATCGTGCATGCCATCGTCGAGCACATCGTGTCGAGGCGGCTGGTATGGATCGGCAGCACCGGCGGCCATGAGGATCTGCCCAGCATGCTGGCCCGGCGCGCGCTGTCCGACGAGGATGCGGGCGATCAGGCGCTGATGCTCGAAGTCACGGCCGAAGCCAGCCGGAACCCCGCCGTGGCTGCCATGGTCCGCACGGCCGATGAGCGGCTGCATGCCCACGCGGTTGCCGTCGTGCGGCGCGACCATCCGCATCTGCAGGCGGCGGATGTGTCGGCGCGGGTCGAGCTCATCGCGGTGCTCATCGATGGGGCTGCCGTGCGCCGGCTGACCGCGCAGCAGGCCGACACGGCCGCACTGGCCACGCTGTACCGCGAGGTCATCGAGCGGCTCCTGCCTGGCGATGCTGCGGCGCCCGGCAAGCGGTAGCGACCCTCCCGGGCACGCATCAGGCGTGCAAGGCGGTGCCCCGCGGCGCCGCATGGGGTTGCGCGCTGCGAAGCATCAGGGCCAACACCAGTCCGATCGCCATGCAGCCCAATGCAAAGGGCAGGATCGCGGTGATGCCCAAGGCCTTGGCCAGTGCGCCGGCCACGGCAGGCGCGATGGCGCCACCCACGATCTCCCCGGTGCCGACGATGAAGCCGGTGGCGGTGGAGACATGCTGCACCGGCACGTTGTCGGCGGTCACCGAATGCACCATGGCAATGACGCCCGACACAAAAAAGGCGGCCAGGAACATCCACAGCGACAGGCGCAGCGGGTCGGCGCCCGTGTGCATCAGCAGCCAGGTGGGGACCATGGCCAGGGCCAGGCAGGTGATCATCATCTTCTTGCGGCCCCAGCGATCCGACAGGGTCGGAAACAGGAGCATGCCTGCTGCGCCGCCGATGCCCAGGGTGGACATCACCCATCCCATGTCGCTGAGCTTCAGGTGAAGGTGGTCCGAGAGATAGCTTGGCATCAGGGAGCCGAAGACCACCACGGGCGCCAGCCAGAAGCAGAAGCCTGCGCTGCACAACGCCACATTGGGATAGGTCAGCACGGCGCGAATCGGTAGCGGGGCGACCGCTGCGGGCCCCGACGCGGTTCGTTGCACACGGCGGGGCTCCACCAGTCGACGAAAGATGAGCCAGGCGCACAAGAGCCCGGGCACGGCGGTGACGATGAAGACCCAGCGCCAGGAAGGAAGCAGCTGCAAGAGAAGGATGGCCAGCACCGGCGCCAGCGCGCTGCCGACCAGGGGCGCCATCAGTTGCTGCAGGCCGGTGTTGCGCCCGACGTGCGCTGCAGGACTCGCGTCGACCACGGTGGCGATGCTGACGGGCACGAACGCGCCCTCGAAGACACCCATCACCGCGCGGATCAGCAGCAGGCTGCCCAGGCCCATGGCCAGACCGGTCATGCCGCACAGCACCGAGAAGACCAGCACCGAGGTGATCAGGATGCCGCGTCGTCCGAGGCGATCGGACAGGCGGCCGAACACCATGGACGAAAGCCCCCAGGTCAGCGCCACCGCCGCGGAGATGAGGCCGATGTCCTGGTAGTCGAGGCCCAGTTCCCGCGCCATGACGGGAAACAGCGGGTACATGATGAACCGATCGAGGTTCACCAACGCGAAGCCCAGAGCCATCAGCCCCAGCGTTCCCCACTCATGCGAAGACGATGGAGATGGGCTGACGGGCAATTGCGACGAGGCGTTGTGTTTCATGCCTTGTTCCTTGGATGCGGGGTGGGGGTTGCGAGGGCGCGTGTCATGCTTTCTCCGGCGTTCGACAGGTCGTCGCTCAGAGCGCGAAGACGGCACGTACCTGCAGGTTCAACGAAGAGGCGGTGCGGTTGCGCACCATGCTTTCGGTGTACGCATTGACCCACAAGGCCCGCGCCGGGCTGATTCGCCACATCAGCCCGGGGCCGATGCCCAGCACGCGCTCGCGGGAGTCGGCCAGCCGCGTGCCATTGGCCCGGCTGTCCGAGAGCTGCTGGAAGTAATAGCCATTGATACCGAGGCTGACGTCGGGTGTCACGGCATAGGACGTGCCGAAGTTGACCCAGCCCGCGTCGCCGGCCTGGGTGGTGGTGACCGGCGCCCCATTGAACGGGCGAGGCGCGCTGGAGGCTGGCTTGTCGTTCCTGAAGTTGTAGAGGTAGTGGAGCCGCCAGCTCACTTCCCAGCGTGGCGCGGGAAACAAGGTCGCGGCCCAGTAGGGATTGAACGACGCGTAGCCGGAGCCCTGGTTGATGTCGGTGTGCTCGTCGTAGCGGCCGGTCGGCAGGATGGCCGCTGCGGTGAACCGCTGGATGAACAGAGGCGCACCGCCGGCATTCAGGACCGGCTCGGACTGCAGGGAGGCCTCGAGCGTCATGTCGCCCACACCGGTGCCGCCGTCCTTGAGCGCCGGCCCCGGCCCGAAACTGCTGCGGAGTGCGACGACGGGCAGGATCACCATGAACGCGGGCCGCCAGCCGTTGATCGTCGTGGGCATGGCGTAGGACAGCTGATTGAGGATCACCGTGCTGTCGATCCGGGGCCTTGCAAAGACGGTGCTGGCATTGCCCTTGGAATCCACGATCTTGTTGGCGCTCGAATGGCGGACGGTGGACTGCCAGGTCCAGCCAGCGGAACCGGAAAACCCGTCGTAGAAACTGGTCACCCCCAGGTTCAGTCCGCCGGGCTGGCTGACGGAAGGCGATTGGGCCAGGGCATGCCCGGCCATCAGGGGCAGCAGCACGAGGCCGGCGACACGGGACACGTGCGGCAGCGCAAGATTCGATTTCATTCTTTGTCTGTCTCCATCGCGACCTGCCCACCGTGCGGAATCACGGCGGGAGTCGATGGCGTGAAGCTTAGAAGCGCAGCCGCGAACCGACTTTGCTTCAAACGCCACACTTGACTGGATGCGACGTTTCGTTCTCCGGACTAACCCCTAGCCGGTCTGCGCGCCGAGCCCCAGGACACAAAGCGTCTTAAGATTTCCCATGGTCTCCGCACGAGAAAACAGAAGGCAAGACGTGACCAAGAGCACAACAGTTTCCCGCGAAGGCGAAGTACTCACTTCCTCTGTCCAGATGTGGGAAGACGCGATTCATGCGGTCATCAGCCGCATGTCCGTTGACCTGCGCCATCAGGACGTCATGCAGACCCAGTCCGTCGGAGACCAGGCTTTCAGCGGCCACATCGAGTATGGCGACCTGGCCGGCACTCGCGTGTGCCGCATGACGGTCACGCCACACCGCTTCCAGCGCGCCTTGCGTCAGGACGCCGCGACTGCAGCCAATCCATTGATCCTGGTCCTCCAGGTCAGGAATTCAAGCTACTTCGAGCAGTGCGGACGCAGCGGCGTGCTCAGCCCCAGCGATTGGTGCGTGCTCGACACGCGCTGGCCGTTCAAGTGGAACAGCCTGGCCGGAAACGAACAGATCATCGTGCGCATCGGGCGGCCGAGCGACGCCGATCTGGGCGACCTCGTCGCGCGCGGCATGGCGCGGCGCTGCGACGGAAAAATCGGTGTCGGGCGGGTCCTTCACGCGATGGTGGGCGAAGGCTTTGGCCAGATGCACCGCTTGGCTTCCTACAGCGCCATGGGGCTTGCGAACGCCATCGTTGCAACCATGTGGAACGGCCTGCGAGAGCAGCTCGAGTTGCCCGCGGCCCACCAGCCGAGGGATATCCAGTGCACACGCATCAAGGCCTGGATCGACACGCGGCTCTCGGATGCAGACCTGTCGGTCGAAGCCATCGCGCACGGCTGCGGCATGTCCCCGCGCAGCGTCCACCGCGCTTTTGCCACCGATCCTGCCGGTTCGGTGTCGAACTACATCTGGCAGCGGCGGGTGATGCAGTGTGCGATGGTCCTGCGAAGCCCGGCCGAGGCCACGCGCTCGATCACCGATGTGGCCCTCTCCTGGGGTTTCTCCAACGCATCGCATTTCAGCCGCGTCTTCAAAACCCACCTCGGTATGTCGCCCAGGGAGTTCAAGGCCAACGCCAGTCATCGATTGTGCAAGTCTTGGCGTGAGGCCTCCTGACGCTGGCGCCATCGGGTGTGAGAGCGCAGCCGCGCGCAACGCGTGCGGGCAGGTGGCGGGCGAGTCGCCGAGAAGGGCGCCGCTTCGGATTGGGTACGACTCTTGCATGCCTGCAAGCAGGCGGCGCATGCTTGCCTCACCACTTTGCCATGTCCTCTCGGTCTCTCGAAGCGATCACAGATCCCCACGCGACCTCGCGGTTGTGCGTGCACACGCGCGATGCGCAGGAGCAGGCGTCCAGCTTCGGGTTGCTGCACCAGTCCTACGAGCAACTGTCCACGGGCGCTTTCTCGGGCAGCCTTTTCGCCATCAGTGCGAACGACATCACCGTCTTCCGCGAATCACTCGACCAGAGCGTGTTCCAGACGGGGGTGTCCGACACCCAGCACATCACCATCGCCGCCGCCTGCGAGCTGTCCGAGCGGGCCTACTGGAACGGGCGGCACATCGACCAGGATTCGGTCGTGGCGTTCACGCCGGGCCGCGAATTCGAACTTCGCACCCCGATGCGCTCGGTCTGCGTCGGCATTTCGCTGGCGCCGTCGGTGCTGCAATCGCTTTCGCCAGAGCGCCCGCCCGAGTACTGGCAGAAGCTCTTCACGCACCACGACTGCTGGTCGGAGACCGGACGCCTGAAGTTCGACCTGCAGTCGCGCATCATGCACCTGCTGCAGCAGGTGGGCGCGGCAGGCGATCCGGCCGATGGCGCGGCGGATCTGCTCGACCTGCGCGAACTCGCCATCGATTACCTGGGCAGCGTGGTCGAGCGCGGGCAGACCGGTGGACAGAAACTGCGGATCGACAGCTATCCGCGCATCGCCAGGCGCGCCCGCGCCGCCATGCTCGAGCGGCTGGGCGAGCCGCTGTCGGTCACCGACCTGTGCAACGAGCTGGGCTGCTCCCGGCGGTCGTTGCAGTACGCCTTCGAAAGCATCTACGACCTCGGACCGGTGGCCTATCTGCGCACCCTGCGGCTGGCGGCGGCGCGCCGGCAACTCACGTCCGGAATGCCGGGCACCACGGTGCAGGAGGTGGCGGCGGCCGTCGGCTTCAGCCACCTGCCGCGGTTCGCGCAGGAATACGCCCGAATGTTCGGCGAGCGTCCTTCCGAATCGCTCGCGGCGCACCGCCCCGCCCGTGCCGCTTAGAGCAGATCGCATGGGCGGGATTCGCTTTCAGCCATTGGCGGGCTTGCTGCCCAGATAGACGAAGCAGGCCAGCAGTTCGCCGTCGCGGCAAACGACCGAACGCACCGCCGGGTGATGAATGCGGGCGCCGCTGAGCGCCTTGCCTGCATAGCCCAGGGCATTCGCCGCGGCCAGCAGCGCACCCAGCGAGGCACCCACGCTCATCCATTGCTCGTGCGGCGGCACCTCCGGGTCGTCGGTGGCGATGCGCGCCACCAGGCTCAGCAGGCAGGGCCCGTTGAGCGCCTTGCTGCGCTCGTGTTCGCGCGTGTCCGCGTCCAGCAGGTCCGGCGATGCCAGACCGCGCACCGACGCGGCATAGGCCAGGAAGGCGTCGGCGTAGCGCTCCCGCTGCGCGGCGTCTGCGACGACGATGCGGCAGGGGCGCTTGCGGCCGTGGTCGGACACGTTGACGGCGGCCTGCAGCAGCGCGGCGAGTTCGGACGTGTCCGGGCCGGGCAGCGCCAGCCGACGGGGGCCGACCGATCGGCGCGTCAGCCAGGGTGCCAGGGGAGTGCTCGCCCGCCTGACCGGGGCGCAGGCGGGCAGCTCGGGCGCGGCCAGCGTGTTCATGAGGCGGACTCGGTCGCCACCGCCGGCACGGTGGACAGGACGTGCAGCGCCTCGTCCAGCGACAGCAGTTTTTCCCGCGGCTTGCCCAGTGTGGCGCCCCGCTCCTTCTCGTGCGCGTCGAGCCGCTGCCAGTGGGCATGGCCGAGCCTGACGATGCCCCGTGCGTCGAGCAGCGTGCCGAAGTCGCTCGCCAGCGTCGGCGCAGCGTTGATCAGCGCTGGCAAGGCCGCGACCAGCGTGGCGGCCGTTTCGTAGCCGCAGGCGCGGTTGGTGCCGATGATGCCGGTGGGGCCACGCTTGGCCCAGCCCGCCACGAACAGGCCGGCCTCTTCACGGCCGTCCTCGGCCAGCACCTGTCCGGCACGGTGGCGCATGGCGCCCGCCGCGTCGTAGCCGGGCGCATCGGCGATCGGGCGGCAGGCGTAGCCGACGCAGGTGACCGCGATGCCCGCCGGGATGGCGAACGCCTCGCCCCCGGTCGAGCGCACCCGCACTTCCTGCAGCGTCTGCTCGCCGACAAAGGCGGTCGGCGCCACGTTGAACCAGAGGTTGACCGTGAGCCTGTCGTCCGCGGCGTCCACCGGTCGTTCCTGCTCGGCGCGAAGCCACTGCAGCACGCGTTGGGCGTCGGGGCTGGCCGCCTGCTCCCACATCGCTGGCGTGAAATCGGCCGCCTGCGGCAGCCGGATCCGCACGTTGGGCAGGTCGGCCAGCTGGCGGAATTCCTTGAACGTGAACTTCACCGCGCCTGGCGCGCCGCGGCCCAACATGTGGACCTCGCGGATGCCGCGCTGGCGGAAGGTCGCAAGCATGGGCTGCGGGATGTCTGATGCGGCGAGGTCGTCGAAGGCGCGCACCATCAGCCGGCATACGTCGAGCGCGACATTGCCGTTGCCGACGATCACCGCGCTGTCGGCCGTCAGGTCCGGCCGCAGCCCGGCGTGATCGGCATGGCCGTTGTACCAGCCGACGAAGGCGGCCGAGCTGAACACCTGCGGCAGCGACTCGCCCGGCACGCCGAGCGGGCGGCCCAGTGCCGCGCCAGTGGTCAGCACGACGGCGTGGCTGCGCGCGCGCAGCTCGCTCAGGCCCAGGTCGCGGCCGATATCGACGCCCGCGTACAGGCTGAAGCGCTCGTTGCTGGCGATGCCCTCGAAGACGGCCGCGACCTGCTTGAGTTTCTGGTGGTCCGGCGCGACGCCGTAGCGCACCAGGCCGTGGGGTGCGGCGGTGCGCTCGAACATGTGGACCTGGGCATCGGGCAGCGATTGCAGCAGCGCCTCGGCCACGTAGAAGCCGGCGGGGCCGGCGCCGACGATGGCGACGACCGGGCCGGGTTTCACCGAGCTGTCCATGTCGTCAGTAGCCGAGGGCGGCGCGCCGGTCGGGGGCCGTCGGGAGCGGCGCGCTGCGATCGCGCACGGTTGGCAGTTCCTTGGCCCGGCGTTGGTTCACGCCGATCCAGATCTGCTGGTCATCCTCCAGGTCGAAGCTGTCGACGATGGCATGCACCGGGCACATCGGCACGCAGGCGCCGCAGTCCACGCACAGGTCCGGGTCGATGAAGAGTCGCTCGCCGTCGCCCCGGAAGCAGGCGACCGGGCAGACGGTCACGCATTCGGTGTAGCGGCATTGTTCGCAGTTGTCGGTGACGACATGGGTCATGGTGGGATCTTTCTTTTTTTAAAACGGCACGGCCGAGGCCAGGGCACCCGCGGAACTGGCTTTGCCAGGCCGCAGGGTGCGCCCCCTTGAGGGGGAGGCCGCGACACGCAGTGCGCCGCATCGGGGGTGGGTTTTCATCTCAGTCGAGGGTGACCTCGACCAGGTTGTCGGAGAAGGTCGGCGCCCGGCCGAGGTCGGCGAACGCGGTCGGGTTGAGCGCCGCTGGCGTGGCGCCTGCGATGCTGCGGTCGACCCAGTAGCCCAGCGGCGTGATGACCACGCCGGCCATCGCGTCGTCGGTGACGCGCGCCTGGGCCTTGAAGGTGCCGCGCCCGTTCTGCACGGTGACGATCGCATCCTGCTGGATGCCCCGCGCCGAGGCATCCACCGGGTTGATCATCACGTACTGCTCGCCCTGGTGCGCCACCTGGCGACGCATATTGCCGTAGTTGGAGTTCAGGAACGCGTGGCTCTTGGGCGACATCATCGACAGCGGGAAGCGGGCCGCCAGGGCCGGGTCCTTGGTGGCGGATTCGTGGCGCACGTGGAAGGTCGGCAACGCGTCGACCGGGCCACCGTCCTGGAAGCCGTTGTAGCCCTGGCGGAACACCGGCAGCACGAAGTTGCCGCCGGCCGCCATCGAGGCCTTGAGCTCGACCTTGCCGGACGGCGTCGGAAAGCCGCCCTGCGCATGGGGTGCATAGGTGTCGGACGACGGCATGTTCAGCCGCGCATAGCCGGTGGCGCGCAGGCCTTCCATCGTGATGCCCTGCATGGCGGGGTGGTCCCAGAGCATGGAGGCCTGCATGAGTTCTTCGTCGTTGCGGTAGAAGAACGGGTCCTCGAAATCCATGGCGCGCGCCAGCCGGCGGAACAGCTCCGAGTTGGTGACCGCCTCGCCGATCGGGGCGACCGCCTGCTGGTTGAGCGTCAGGTAGAAATGGCCCCACGAGAACATCAGGTCGGCCTGTTCGACCTGGGTCGTGGCGGGCAGCAGGATGTCGGCGTAGCGCGCCGTGTCGGTCATGAAATGCTCGCTCACCACCGTGAACAGGTCTTCGCGCGACAGACCTTCGATGAGGCGCGCCTGGTCGGGCGCGACCACCAGCGGATTGCTGTTGTAGACGAAGAGATCCCGGATCGGCGTCTCCAGGCCCAGGTCATGCGTCAGCGCGCGGCCCAGGTGCCATTGGTTGACGACCGGCGTGCCCTCGGGAATGAGGTCGGCGCGGTGCAGCCCGTCCCAGTTGATCGGGAAGGCCCACAGCGGCAGTTGCAGGATGCCGCCGCCGGGCTTGCGCCAGGCGCCGACCAGCGCCGGCAGGCTCGTGACCGCACGCACCAGTTGGCCGCCGCCGGCCGAGCGCTCGATGCCCACGCCGATGCGGATCGCCGCCGGCTGGGTCGAGGCGTATTCGCGCGCCAGGGTGCGGATCACCTCGGCCTCCACGCCGGTCACGTCAGCCGCGAACTCGGGCGTGTACTGCTGGACATGCGCCTTCAGCTCGTCGAAGCCGGTGGTGTACTGCGCCACGTAGTCGTGGTCGATCAGGTCCTCGTTGACGATGACGTTCATCATCGCCAGCGCCAACGCGGTGTCGGTGCCCGGCTTGATGCGGATGTGCTGGTCGGCCTGCTGGGCGCCGCGGGTGCGCACCGGGTCGATCACGATCAGCTTGGCGCCGTTGCGCTGCGCCTTCTCCACGAAGGGCCACATGTGGGCGTTGGTGCTCAGCATGTTGCAGGCCCAGAGAATGATCAGCTTCGAGTGCTGGAAGCTTTCCGGGTCCATGCCGGGGGTGGGGCCCACCGTCATGATGTACGCGGTGGAAGCGCCCGAGTCGCAGAAGGTGCGCTCGGACACCGTGGCACCCAGCTTGTTGAAGAACGGGTCGCCGACGGTCAGCCCGTTAACCAGGCCCTGGGTGCCCAGGTAGCTGTAGGGCAGGATCGCCCGGGGGCCGGCTTCGGCGATGGTCGTGCGCCAGCGCGCGGCAATTTCGTTCAGCGCCTCGTCCCAGGTGATGCGCTCGAACTGACCCGAGCCCTTGGCACCGGTGCGGCGCATCGGGTAGAGCAGCCGTTCGGCGTGGTAGACGCGCTCCTGGTAGTGGTTGGTCTTGGCGCACAGCCGGCCCTGGGTGAAGGGGTGGCTCGGGTTGCCCTGCACCGCCTTGACCTTGCCGTCCTTCACCTTGACCAGCATCGAGCAGGTGTCGGGGCAGTCATGGGGGCAGGCGCCCAGGATGGTGGTTTCGCCTTCTGCGGATGTTTGAGTGTTCATGGGGTCTCTCCGGGGTCACCTGTGGAGAAACCGAATTTGCACCCGTTTGCGGCGGCGCGTTATCCGAAATCGGCAAATTCAGCCGCCCGGTGCGATGCGCCGGAAGTGGCTTTCGGCGGTCAGTTGGCGATCAGTTGGCGGTGATCTTGCGATCGCGCACGATGGCGCTCCACTTGGCGTCCTCCTGCTTCATGAAGTCGGTGAGTTCGGCGCGGGTGGTCGGTTGCGGCGTCAGGCCGTGCTTGTTCAGCGCCTCCCTCACGCCGGGGTCGGCCAGCACCTTGACGATGGCCTGGTTCCAACGCTCCAGGATGGCCACGGGCGTCTTGCCGGGGGCCACGAAGGCGTACCAGTTCAGCGCCTCGAAGCCCGGGTAGCCCGACTCGGCCACCGTCGGGATGTTGGGCATGTAGGCCGGACGGGTCAGCCCCGTGGTGGCCAGGGGGATCACGTTGCCGGCTTCGACATGGGGCAGTGCCGTCGGCGGTGCCGAGAAGTATGAGGCGATGCGCTGGCCCAGCAGGTCCTGCAGGGCCGGGGCTCCGCCCTTGTAGGGCACGTGCACCATGTCGATGCCGGCGCGCTGGTTGAACAGTTCCCCGGCCAGGTGGGACGCCGACCCGGCACCGGTCGATGCGAAGTCGACGCTGCCGGGCTTCTTCTTCGAGAGGGCCACGAACTCGGCCAGCGTCTTCACGCCCAGGCCCTTGTGGACCACCAGCACGTTGGGGAAGTTCACCCCGCCCGACACCGCGGCGAGGTCCTTGAACGGGTCGTAGCCGACCTTCATCACATGGGGCGCGATGGTCAGCGGGCCGATGGAGCCGAACAGCAGCATCGAGCCGTCGGTCGGCCCGTGGGCGACGTACTGGTGCGCGATGTTGCCACCGGCCCCGGCCTTGTTGTCGATGATCACCGTCTGGCCGACGTCCTCGCCAAGCTTCCGGGCGATCAGGCGCGCGGCCGCGTCGGCCGCACCGCCCGGGGCGAAGCCGACCACCAGGGTCACGGGTTTCTTCGGCGGGAAGTCCTGAGTCTGGGCCTGGGCCTGGGCATGCCCTGCCAGGCAGAGCACGGCGGCCGCGGCCGTGGCATGCAGAAGTCGTCGCTTGTTCATCGGGGTCTCCTTGGGGTTGTGTCGTTGCCGGTGTGGTGGGTGCGTCAGTCCGCGCCGAGGCCGATGGGGTTGGGCAGGCGCTTCTCGACGGCATGGCGCAGCAGCGCGGCGGTGCGGAAGATGCCGTGCCCGAACTTGCCGTAGGGCATGGTGGCGAACAGGGCCATCACCGCGCCCAGGTGCAGGCACAGCAGCAGGGCCAGTGCGGGCGTGCCGCGGCCGAGCCACAAGGCCAGGCCGCTGGCGCTGGTGAGGAAGAGCAGGGCGATGAAGCCCAGGTCCATCGGCTTCTGCGCCAGGTCGCCATGCAAGGGATGGCGCCTGCGGTTCAGCCGCCACAGGCCAGCCGTGCCGGCCATCAGGCTGATGCCACCCACCACGCCCAGCAGTTTCGGCAGGCTGGGCAAGGCGTAAGGCGCTGCCCAGCCGAAGGCGTAGTGGTACAGCGTCGCCACGGTGGTAGCGGCGAAGCACAGCATGAACCCGTAGAACGTCAGATGGTGGAAGCGCCGGCGTGCCAGCGTGTAGGCGTCGTCGTCGTTGTGGCACCCGTCGCCATGGCCACCGTCGAGGTACTTGAGACGCAGCACCGCGTCGGCGGCTTCGGCCGCGGCGGGCCGGTTCAGCGGCGCACCGCTGGTCGCGGGCGTGATGTCGCGCCAGAAGCGCCGCACGCCCATGCCGAGCGCGAGCACGGCGAACAGGAACACCGGCGCGAACATGCCGACCAGCAGGTTGTGCGGGAACACGCTGTAGAAGTTGTCGCCGGGCGCCGCGCCCCACAGGCTGCCCTTCATCGCCGCAGCGAGCACCAGGAACAGCGCCAGCGCCGCCGCCAGCGCCAGTGACAGCGTCAGCCCGTTGCGCTGGTACAGCACGCCGAGCGCGGGCGGCCAGGCGTAGTCCAAGTAGGTCTGGCCCCGCACCTCGGCCATGGCCTGCGGCACGTTGACGCCGAACTCGTGCGGCGGCGCGTACTGGCAGGCATGCAGGCAGGCGCCGCAGTTGTGGCAGAGGTTGGCCAGGAAGTGGATGTCGGCCTTGCCGAATTCGAGCCGGCGCGTCATGGCCGGGAACACCGCGCAGAAGCCCTCGCAGTAGCGGCAGGCATTGCAGATCTGCATCTGCCGGCCGACCTCGGTCTCGGCGGCCGACAGGATGGGGATGACGCGGCGCGGCCCGTCGGCGAGCGATGCGGCCTCGCGCGTCAGGGCTTCAAGCGATTGCATGGTGGGACTCTTTCTGCTGCAGGGCCGCGGCTGCGGCCTGGGTGCCGGCGATGCGGCCGAAGGCCGTGCCGATGCTCATGCCGACGCCGGCGGTGTAGCCCTTGCCGAGCACGTTGCCGGCCATCATTTCGCCAGCCACGAAGAGGTTGGGGCTGGGTCGGTCGCCGAAGCGCACGGCGGCGGTGTCATCCACCTTCAGGCCCAGGTAGGTGAAGGTGATGCCGGGGCGCAGTGGGTACGCGTGGAAGGGCGCGGTGTCGATGGGCCGCGCCCAATGGGTCTTGGCGGGTGTCAGCCCTTCGGTGTGGCAGTCGTCCAGCGCGGTGTGGTCGAAGCGGCCGACGCGGCAGGCCGCGTTGTAGTCGGCAACGGTGCGCAGGAAGGTCGCCTCGTCCAGCCCGAGCTGGCGTGCCAGCGCGGGCAGCGTGTCGGCGACCGTGCCGGAGAAGACCGGCGGCATGAAGCGGCCGACCGCCTTCTGGTCGATGATGGAGTAGGCCAGCTGGCCCGGCTGCTGCGCCACCAGCCGGCCCCAGATGGCATAGCGCTTGGGCCAGAAGTCCTCGCCCTCGTCGTAGAAGCGGCGCGCCTCGCGGTTGACCACCACGCCCAGGGACACGCAGTCGATGCGGGTGCAGATGCCGCCGTCGTAGAGCGGCGCGCGCGCGTCGATGGCCACCATGTGGCCCTGCGACGGGTCGCCGATGGCGTCGGCCCCGGCGTCGATCATCTGCTTGAGCAGCACGCCCTGGTTGAAGCGGGTGCCGCGGATCAGGAAGTTGTCGGCCGGCCATTCGCCGCGCTCGTTCTGGCCCCAGGCCTCGCGCAGCCAGGCGCGATTCGATTCGAAGCCGCCGGCGGCGAGCACGCAGCTTCGGGCGGCGATGCGTTCGCCGGCCTCGGTGCGTACCGCGATGAAGCGATCGCCGTCGAGCGCCACCGACGCCACGGGCGTCTCGTAGCGGATCCGCACGCCCAGGCGTTCGGCGCTGCGGTAGTACGCGTTGACCAGTGCCTTGCCGCCGCCCATGAAGAAGGCGTTGGTGCGTGCCACGTGCAGCGCGCCCGACAGCGGCGGCTGGAAGTGCACGCCATGGCTGCGCATCCAGTCGCGGCAGTTCGACGACGCGCGAATCACCAGCCGGGCCAGGTGTTCGTCCGTCAGGCCACCGGTCACCTTGAGCAGATCCTGCCAGTATTCCTCTTCCGGATACGCCTCGACGAGGACGTCCTGCGGCGCATCGTGCATGCAGCGCAGGTTGCGCGTGTGCTGCGAATTGCCGCCGCGCCAGGCCTTCGGCGCAGCCTCGAGCAGCAGCACGCTGGCTCCGGTCTCGCGCGCCATCAGCGCGGCGCAGAGCGCGGCATTGCCGCCCCCTATGACCAGGACGTCGACCTGTTCATCGCTCATTCTTTTGTCTCCTTGTGGGTCAGGAGACTTTAGGCAGTCGTCCTTTCAGGCGAAAGGACGTGCCGGGCAACAGGTGTTCAGTTTTCGTGAAGACGCGCGCCGACCCAACGGCCCTCGCGCACCAGCGTGCGCGCGGTGTCTGCCATCACCACCCGGGTCGCCAGGGCGGCTGGCGACAGTTCGTCGTCCGACAGGCTGACGAGCAGGCTGCGCCGGCCCACATGGGCGTCGGTGATCTGGCTGCTGTGCACGCCGTCGTCACCTTGCCGCGCGATGGCGGCTCCGGGCTGGATCGTCGCGCCGAGCCCGGCGCGCACGGCATCCATCAGCAGGGCCAGCCCATCGATCTCGGCCACGATCCGCGGCGCGATGCGCGCACGGGCGAAGGCGGCGGTGAGCGTGGCGCGCAGGCCGTGCCCGGCGCTCGGCATGATCAACGGCACGTCGGCCAGCTGGGCCAGCCGCACCCTGGCGCCGGCCGGCCGCTGCGCCAGCGAGGCGGCGGCAAGCACGAACAGTTTCTCGTCGAGCAGGGGCTCGATGCTCCAGCGGCGCGGCGTGGCGGTCTCGAACAGCACCGCCAGGTCGAGTTGGCGGGCCTGCAGCATGCTGGCCAGGTTGCCCGACAGCGACTCCACCAGATGCAGCCGCACGTCCGGATAGCGCGCGCGCATGGCCTGCATCAGCGGCAGGCCGAGCACCGAGGCCGTGGTCGGCGCCAGGCCCACACTCACATGGCCCGACAGGCGCGCCTGCTGCGCCGCACGCACCGCCTCGTCGGCATGCCGCAGCGTGAGCTGGGCCTGCTGCAGGAAGGCCACGCCCGCGTCGGTGGGGCTCACGCCGGTGCTGCTGCGCTGGAGCAGCCGGGTGCTGAGCTCGCTCTCCAGACGGCTGATCTGCTGGCTCAGCGCGGATGTCACCACGCCGAGCTCGATGGCGGCGCGGCCCATGCTGCGCAGCTCGCAGACCTTCACGAAATAGCGGAGTTGGCGGAGTTCCATGGAGAGCGCGCACCGGATCCGGCGGCGGGACATCGCAGTTGGGATGCCGATCGTAAGGGACGGGCGATGTCGGATCTCAGGCGCGCTTTGCTGCCAGGGCGCGAGCCTCTTGCGCCACACGCTGCGGCACTCGAATGTCGATGTCCAGCAGCATCTGCGCCATGCCCTTGCCCAGTGGGTCCATGCGCATGGAGGAGGGGCCGCCGCCGTCGAGCGCGTCGTGCACCAGCAGGTTCATAGAGGCCGTGCCGGGCAGGTGGAAACGCGTGACCTTGCCAGCCGGCAGGTGTGCGAAATAGGCTTCGACCACCGCGGGCTGCAGCTGATCCCACAGCAGCGGCAGCCACTCGGGGCGCCGGGCGATCAGGCCGATGTTGGAGATATTGCCCTTGTCGCCGCTGCGACCATAGGCCAGGTCGATCAGGCGGACGTCCTCGGTCGGCTCGCCGGTTTCCTGCCATGCGTCGGGCGGCGTGGCCGGTGGCACCGCCTGGTCGGGCGAGCCCGGTGCGACCGCGACCGGGTGCCGCGTGCCGTCCAGAACGAAGCTGGGCTGGAGCGCATCCTTGTCCAGCAGGAACGAGAAGGGTTTGACCAGCGGCGATACGGCAGGGCGCCCGCCGCCGGGGCTCGTGGTGCCCGGTGCCCAGGAGGTGCCCGACGGCGCGATCTCGCGCGCGAACATGGCGAGCGCAGCCTTCTGGGGATGGTTTGCCACCACGCGCATCATCACCTCGCGCCCATGGCGCGTGCGGGCGTGCGGGCCGTAGAGTGTTTCCGACCCGATGACCTCGATGTAGGTGGACGTGAAAGGCGGCAGCCCGCCGTCGCGCAGGATCTCGCTGGTGCGCTCGAGGATGGCCTCGGCCGTGCGCCGTGCCTTCTTCTCGGCGTCGATGCCGATCATCACCATGCTGCCCGCGCAGCGGAAGCCGTCGAGCTGCGTGGCAGACACCTTGTAGTGCGGCGTCGGCGCACGGCCCCTGGCCGGGCTCACGCGCACGCGGTTGTCGCCCTGCTGCACGATCGTCACGTCGCGGAAGTCGCAACTCACGTCGGGCAGCAGGTAGGCGCCGGGGTCACCGATCTCGTAGAGCATCTGCTCGGCAACGTTGGCGGCGATCACCTTGCCGCCGGTGCCCTCGGGCTTGGTCACGACGAAGCTGCCGTCGGCGTGGCATTCGACGATCGGGTAGCCGATGTGCGCCCAGTCCGGAATGTCTTCCCAATCGGTGTGCAGGCCGCCGGTGGCCTGGCAGCCGCATTCGATGATGTGGCCGGCCAGGCTGCCGGAGGCGAGCAGGTCGTGGTCGCCGCTGCGCCAGCCGAATTCGTGCATCAGCGGGCCGAGCGTGACGGCGCTGTCCACGCAGCGCCCGGTGATCACCACCTCGGCACCGGCGGCCAGCGCCGCGGCCACGGGTGCGGCGCCCAGGTAGGCGTTGGCGCTCAGCACCTTCTCGGGCAGCGCCTCGTCGGTGAACATGTCGCGCACGCCGCGCTCGCGCAGCGCGGGCATCAGCGCGCTGACGTCGTCGCCCTCGATCACCGCGATGCGCAGCCCAATGCCCTGGGCCTCGGCCACGGCCCGCAGTGCGGCCGCGCAGCCGTGCGGGTTGATGCCACCCGCGTTGCTCACCACCTTGATGCCCTGGCGCTTGATCTCGGCGAGCACGGGCTTCATCGCGATGTCGACGAAGTCGGTGGCGTAGCCCATCTCAGGGTTCTTGGCGCGCGCCGCGGCGAGGATCGACATCGTCGTCTCGGCCAGGTAGTCGAAAACCAGGTAGTCGAGTCGGCCGCCCTTCACCAGCTGCGGTGCGGCGACCATGCTGTCGCCCCAGAATCCCGATGCGCCGCCGATGCGGACGGTGCGACCTGCGTTGTTCGATGTGTCTGTCATGGTTTCGTGCTTTCCGCGCGCAGTTGCGCCTTGTGAATCTTGCCGGCCGGTGTCAGTGGCAGCTCGGTGCGCAGCACCACCTCGCGCGGCAGCTTGTAGTCCGCGATGCGGCCGGCGCAGTGCGCCAGCACATCTGTCGCATTGAGCCCGCTGCCTTCCTTCGCCACCACGTAGTAGCGGCCGACCTCGCCGAGCACCGGGTCGGGCACGCCGACGCCGGCCACCATCACCACGGCGGGATGCGTGGCGATCAGTGCCTCCACCTCGGCCGGGTACACGTTGAAGCCGCCCTGGATGTACATGTCCTTCATGCGCCCCTTGAGCGTGATGAATCCCCGTGCATCGACCGCACCCAGGTCGCCCGTGTGCAGCCAGCCGCCTTCGAAAGCCCGCTGGCCGGCCGCGGCGCCGATGTAGTCGCCGGTCAAGCCGAGGCCCTTGAACTGGAGTTCGCCGATCTCGCCCGGCGCCAGAACATGTCCGTCCGGCCCCGTGACGCGGACCGCCGCACCGTCGAGCGTGGTGCCGATGCTCTGCATCAGGTCGTCGTCGCTGCACTGCCAGGGCGTCATCACCAACGCGCCAGAGGACTCCGACAGGCCGTAGAGGTTCATGATCGTCGCCTGCGGCATGCGCCGCTGCAGCTGGGCGAGCAGCGTCGCATCCACGTTCGAGCCGCCGGTGATGACGAGCCGCACCGAGCCCAGGTCGACCTCCGGCGATTCGGGATGCATCAGGAGCAGCGTCAGCATTGTCGGCACGCCCACCAGGAGGGCGGGCGGGTGGCGGCGGATCATGTCCAGCACCGTCTTTGCCTTGAACACCGGCACCAGCTCGCAACTTCCGCCCGCCAGCAGTTGCGCCAGGATGCCGCAGGTGATGCCGCCCACGTGGTTGAACGGGTTGGCGAGCTGCACCAGATCGCCCGGCCGGATGCGCGTGTGCCGCGCCTGGCCGCTGGCCGCGGCCAGCAGGCTGGCATGCGTGAGCGCACAGCCCTTGGGCCGGCCAGTCGTGCCGGAGGTGTAGATCACCATGGCGAGGTCGTCCGGCGTCATTGCGGCGGTGGCCCTTGCCAACGCATCGGGGTCGACGTGGGTATCCACCATCGCCCCGAAGGCGTCACTGTCGATCGCCACCCGGTGGTGGAGCTCGGGAACGTTGCCGGCAATGCGCTCGAGCATCGGCAGGAAATCGAAGCCATCGACCTGGCGGGCGGTGAATACGGCCTTCACCTGGCTGTCGGCCAGCATGAATTCGATCTCGGCGTCGCGGTAGCGCGGGCTGAGTGCCACCACCGACACGCCGATGCGCGCGGCCGCGAAGAACAGTTGCAGCCATTCGATCTGGTTGGGCGCGAGCACCGCGATGCGGTCACCGCGCGCGAGCCCGAGCGCCAGCAAGGCCGTGGCCAGGCGCTCGCTGGCGGCGTCCATGGCGGCGAAGGAAAAATGCCGCTCGCCATCGATATAGGCGACGACCGCCGGGTGGGCGGCTGCGGCATCGCGCAGCGCGGCGTGCAGTAGCCGCAGCGGTTCGGCGAGCGCGACGGTGTGGGGGGCAGGGGTGTCGTGGGGCATGGCGCGGTCGCTGGGAATGGCCCCACAGCCTACGAAAAGCGAACTGGAATGGCTTGCGCGAAGTGGCTGTCCGCAACCAGTTCCCGCAAGACCGGCCGCACCGCCCGCGCTAGCCTTGCATGGCACCCAGGAACCTGCATGGAATTTCTCGACGCGCCGCCGCTGCCCTTCTATTTCACGCCCGAGCACGTGCAGTTCCGCGCCAGCCTGCGCGACTTCATTGCGCGCGAGATCACGCCGCACGTCCATGCATGGGACGAGGCCGAGACCTTTCCGCGTGCGCTGTACGCACAGGTGGCCGAGCTGGGCGTACACGGACTCGGCTACCCCGAGGAATACGGCGGCACGCCGGCCGACCTGTTCTACCAGCTGGTCGTGGCCGAGGAGTTCGCGCGCTGCGGGGGTGGTGGCGTGCAGGCATCCCTCAACTCGCACAGCATCGCGCTGCCGCCGATCCTCAAGGCGGGCAGCGAGGCGATCAAGCGCCGGGTCATCCCGCCGGTGCTCGCCGGGCAGAAGATCGCGGCGCTGGCCGTGACCGAGCCTTCGGGCGGTTCGGACGTCGCCAACCTGCGCACGACCGCGGTGCGCGACGGCGACCACTACGTCGTCAACGGCGAGAAGACCTTCATCACCTCGGGCATGCGCGCCGACTTCATCACCACCGCCGTGCGTACCGACCCGTCGGTCAAGGGTGCCGGTGGCCTCTCGGTGCTGGTGATCGACGGCGACACGCCGGGCCTCACGCGCACGGCGCTCCGGAAGATGGGCTGGTGGAGCTCCGACACCGCACACCTGCATTTCGACCGCTGCCGCGTGCCGGTCGCGAACCTCGTGGGCGAAGAGAACAAGGGCTTCAAGATCCTGATGAACAACTTCAACAGCGAACGCCTGTTCATGTCCGCGCTGGCCTGCGGCTATGCCGAGGTGTGCCTGCAGGAAGCGCTGGCCTGGACGCGCCAGCGCACGCTCGGCGGCCGTACGCTGGCCGAGCGCCAGGTGGTGCGCCACAAGCTCATGGACATGACGCTGCGCATCGACGCGGCACGGGCGCTGCTGTACGACCTGGCCTATCGCATCGAGCACGGGCTGGCGCAGCCGTCGCAGTTGGTGGCGCGCGTCTGCCTCTGTAAAGTGCAGGCCACCCAGGCGATGCAGTTCTGCGCCGACCAGGCGGTGCAGCTGCTCGGCGGCATGGGCTTCATGCGGGGAACGCGCAGCGAGCGCATCTACCGCGAGGTCAAGGTGATGATGATCGGCGGCGGCTCGGAAGAGGTGATGAAGGACCTGGCAGCACGCCAGTTCGGTGTTTGAGACCCACGGAGACGACCTACGATGAAACCTACGATCGACGACCTGCGCGCCGAGTACGCCGAACTCGCCGGACTGGCCCGCACGCTGACGCCCACCCAATGGGCCGAGCGCAGCGCCTTCTACGGCTGGACGGCCTGGGACGAGATCGCCCACCTGTGCTTCTTCGACGAGACCGCGCTGCTCGCGGCGACCGACCCCGAGGCGTTCGCGCGCGACACTGCCGTGCTCAACGCACAGCTTGCAAGCGGCAAGGAGATCAGCGCGATCGCCCGCGACAAGTACCGGCCTCTCGACGGTGCCGCGCTGCTGGCCCGCTGGGAGCCCACGTCGGCACGGCTGGTCGATGCGCTGGCCGCACTCGACCCGAAGGCGCGCCTGCCCTGGTACGGCCCCACCATGAGCGCACGTTCGTTCGCCAGCGCCCGCCTGATGGAGACCTGGGCGCACGGCCAGGACGTGTGGGACGTGGTGCGCCGCCGCCGGGCCGCGAGCGATCGCCTGCGGCACATTGCGCACATCGGCGTCACCACCTTCGGCTGGAGCTTCGTCAATCGACAGCGGAAGGTGCCCGAGGTGGTGCCGTACGTCGAGCTGCAGGCCCCCGGCGGCGGCGCGCCCTGGACGTGGGGCGACCCGGCCTCGCCGGAACACGTGCGCGGCACGGCGCTCGATTTCTGCCTGCTCGTCACGCAGCGCCGCAACCTGGCCGACACGGCGCTGGTCTACAGCGACGGCGCGGCGCGCGCGTGGCTGTCGATCGCGCAGTGCTTCGCGGGCGAGCCGGCCGATGCACCCGCGCCCGGTGTGCGCAAGGTGGCGTACCTCGATTGACCGGCCAGGCTGTCACGCTGGCCCTGCAACCGGGCATCGATGCGGCGCTGGCGGCCGTGCGGCGCGGCAGCGGCGAGCGCTGCCTGTCCGACCATGCCTTCTCCAACCTGTACCTGTTCCGCGCGGCGCACGACTACCGCGTCCTGCCCGGTGCCTGGCCCGGCGTGGCCGGGCGCACCTACGACGGCGCACGCCATTTCATGCCGCTGTTCGACGTTGCCACCGCACCGGTGGACGTGCTGCGTGCGCTGATCGCGGCGCATGGCTGTCTCTACCCGGTGGCGAGCCGGCACGTCGAGGCGCTGTCGCGCACGGACTTCGCGGCCACCCAGTCCGAGAACGACGCGGACTACCTCTACGCCGCCGCGACGTTTCGCGATTACCCCGGCCGGCCGCTCGCGAAGAAGCGCAACCTGGTGCGCCAGTTTCTCGCCGGCCATGCGCCGCAGGCGGTGCCGTTCGACGCGTCGTTGGCCGACGCCGCTCGCCAGGTGCTCGGCGGCTGGATGACGCACAAGCGCAAGGGCGAGGGCGAGGCTGACCAGCACGCCTGCCTCGAAGCCATCGCGCATGCGGCGCGCTTTGGGCTGGAGGGCTTCGTGCACTTCGACGGCAAGCTGCCCATCGCCTTCCTGCTGGCCCAGGAACTGCAGCCCGGCGTGTTCGCCGTGCGCTTCGCCAAAGGGCTGGACAGCCATGTCGGCGTCTACCCGTTCATGTTCCAGCACTTTTGCCGGCAGTTTGCGCGGCCGGTGCATTGGCTCAACTTCGAGCAGGACATGGGGCTGGCGGGCTTTCGCCGCAGCAAGCGTTCGTACCGACCGAGCGCGCTGCTGCCCAAATGGCGCGTGACGCTGAGCGGTTGAGCGCCCCGGATAGCGCGACAGCCAGTTCGCGCAAGACCCTGCCGGGGCCTTTGCCTAAGCTGACGGTCAACCAACACTCCACAGTCCATGGCCATCATCGAATCGACCGTTTCCCCCGGCAGCGAAGCCTTCGAGGCCAATCGCGCCGGCATGCTGGCGCTGCTCGGGCGCGTTCGCGGCTACGAGCAGCGCAGCATTGCCACTTCGGGCAAGTCCCGCGACCGCTTCGACAAGCGCGGACAACTGCTGCCGCGCGAGCGGCTGTCGCTGCTGCTCGACCCGGGCACACCGTTCCTGGAGATCGGCTCGCTCGCCGGCCTGGGCCTGGACAATCCCGACCTCGACAAGAGCGTGCCCGGCGGCGGCGTGATCGGCGGCATCGGCTGGGTGTCGGGCGTGCGCGTGATGATCAACGCGTCCGACTCCGGCATCGATGCGGGCGCGCTGCAGCCCATGGGCATCCCGAAGCAGCTGCGCATGCAGGAGCTGGCGCTGGAGAACAAGCTGCCCTACGTGCAACTGGTCGAAAGCGCAGGCGCGAACCTGATGACCTACAAGGTCGAGGAGTTCGTGACCGGAGGCAACCTGTTTCGCAACATCGCGCGCATCTCGGCGGCGGGCCTGCCCGTTGTCACCGTGACCCACGGTTCGTCGACCGCCGGCGGCGCCTACCAGACAGGGCTGTCCGACTACATCATCATGGTGCGGGGCCGCTCGCGGGCCTTTCTTGCGGGGCCGCCGTTGCTCAAAGCCGCCACCGGCGAGATCGCGACAGAAGAGGAACTCGGCGGCGCGCTGATGCACACGTCGATCTCGGGCCTGGGTGACTACCTGGCCGAGGACGACCGCGATGCGATCCGGCTGGCGCGAGAGATCCTCGCCAGCATCGACTGGAACCGCGGCATGTCGACGGAGCCTGCGCGCCGTTTCAAGCCACCGCGCTACGACACCGAAGAACTGCTCGGCGTGATGCCGATCGACCACAAGCGACCGGTCGACATGAAGCAGGTCATCGCGCGCATCGCCGACGACTCCGAGTTCCTCGAATTCGGCGAGAACTACGGCAGCGCCACGGTGGTCGGCCACATCAAGATCGAAGGCATGCCGCTCGGCGTGATCACCAACAACGGCCCGATCGACCCGGCCGGCGCGACCAAGGCCACGCACTTCATCCAGGCCTGCTGCCAGTCGAAGACGCCGATCCTCTACCTGAACAACACGACCGGCTTCATGGTCGGCAAGGACTACGAGGAGGCGGGCATCATCAAGCATGGCTCCAAGATGATCCAGGCCGTGACCAACGCCACCGTGCCGCAGATCACGATCTACTGCGGCGCGTCCTTCGGCGCTGGCAACTACGGCATGTGCGGGCGCGGTTTCCATCCGCGCTTCTGCTTCTCCTGGCCCAACGCCAAGACCGCGGTGATGGGCGGCGAGCAGGCCGCGCAGACCATGGTCAACGTGACCGAGGCCGCCATGAAGCGCAAGGGCGCCGAGGTCGACCGCGAAAAGCTCGCTGAAATGGAGCGCCGCATCATCGACCGCTTCGACAGCCAGATGAGCGTGTTCACCACCAGCGCGCACCTGCTCGACGACGGGGTGATCGACCCGCGCGACACGCGCGAGGTGCTCGCCCAGGTGCTCTCGATCTGCCGCGACGCCGAGGTGCGCGCGCCACAGAAGATGCAGTTTTCCGTCGCGCGCCCCTAGGCCGCTCGAACAAGGACCCCCATGCAGCTCACCCCCGAACACGACACGTTGCGCGACACCCTCCAGCGCTTCATCGACAAGGAGATCAACCCGCACGTCGACGAATGGGAGCGCGCCGAGATGTTCCCGGCGCACCAGGTGTTCAAGCGCCTGGGCGAGCTGGGCATGCTGGGCCTGACCAAGCCAGTGGAGGACGGCGGCTCGGGGCTCGACTATTCCTACGGCGCCGTGATGGCCGAGACGCTGGCGCGCATCCAGTGCGGCGGCGTGCCGATGGCGATCGGCGTGCAGACCGACATGGCGACGCCGGCGCTCGCCCGCCGCGGCAGCGCCGAACTGCGCCAGGAGTTCCTGGCGCCGGCGATCCGCGGCGACTACGTGGCCTGCCTGGGCGTGTCGGAGGTCGGCAGCGGTTCCGACGTGGCGTCCATCAAGACCACGGCCCGCAGGGACGGCGACGACTACGTCATCAACGGCGGCAAGATGTGGACCACCAACGGGACGCAGGCCGACTTCTGCTGCGTGCTGGCCAACACCTCCGAAGGCGCCACGCACCGCAACAAGTCGCTCATCGTCGTGCCGATGAAGACCAAGGGCGTCGAGGTCGCGCGCAAGCTACGCAAGATGGGCATGCACGCGTCCGACACCGCCCAGGTCCACTTCGACGAGGTGCGCGTGCCGCAGCGCTACCGGATCGGCGAGGAGGGCATGGGCTTCATCTACCAGATGGAGCAGTTCCAGATCGAGCGGCTCTGGGGCGCGCTCAACAGCGTCGGCATGGCGCAGCGCGCCATCGACACGACCATTGACTACACCCGTGAGCGCCACGCCTTCGGCCGTTCGATCCTCGACAACCAGTGGGTCCACTACACGCTGGCCGAGCTGCAGACCGAGGTCGCCGCGCTGCGCGCGCTGTGCTGGCTGGGCGTCGAGGAAGTCGTGGCCGGGCAGGACGCAACGCGCACCGCCACCATGGCCAAGCTCAAGGCCGGCCGCCTGATCCGCGAAGTGGCCGACGGCTGCCTGCAGTTCTGGGGCGGCATGGGCTTCGTCGACGAAAGCCCGATCTCCCGCATCTTCCGCGACGGCCGGCTCACCTCGATCGGTGGCGGCGCCGACGAAGTGATGCTGCAGATCCTCAGCAAGTTCATGGGCACCTTCCCGAGATGAAGCTCGCCCCCGGACTTCGCGCACTTCGTGTCGCTATGGCTACCCCCTGCCGGGGGCAACACCAGCGGCCCGGCGAAGCCGGTTCCGCGGTGTTCTGGCCTCTTTTCCGCACTGGATGCATGCCCTCGCGCAGCGTAATGAAACCCCTGATATGACCGCACTGAGCACGCCCTTTCGCAAGATCCTGATCGCCAACCGCGGCGAGATAGCCTTGCGCATCATCCGCAGCGCACGTGCGCTCGGCTACCGCACGGTCGCCGTGTATTCCACCGCCGACGCGGGCGCGCGCCACGTGCGCGAGGCCGACCAGGCGGTGTGCATCGGCGAGCCGCTGCCGGCGCAGTCGTACCTGCGCATCCCCGCCATCGTCGACGCCGCCAGGCTCAGCGGTGCGGATGCGGTGCACCCCGGCTACGGCTTCCTGGCTGAGAACGAGGACTTCGCCCAGGCCTGTCAAGACGCGGGCCTGGTGTTCATCGGCCCCTCGGCCGAGGCCATCGTCTCGATGGGCAACAAGGCCGGCGCCAAGACCCTCATGCAGGCGGCCGGCGTGCCCTGCATTCCCGGCTACCAGGGCGACGACCAGAGCGAAGAGCGGCTCGCGGCCGAGGCCGTGCGCATCGGCTTCCCGGTCATGATCAAGGCCACCGCCGGCGGAGGCGGGCGCGGCATGCGGCTGGTGCCGTCGGCCCGCGAGTTTGCCGACCTGCTGCGCAGCGCGCGCTCCGAGGCGCAGAGCGCCTTCGGCGACCCCGAGGTGATTCTCGAGCGCGCCATCGTGGAGCCGCGCCACATCGAGATCCAGGTCTTTGCCGACCGTCACGGCAACGCGATCCACCTCGGCGAGCGCGACTGCTCGGTGCAGCGCCGCCACCAGAAGCTGATCGAGGAGGCACCGTCGCCCGCCGTCGACGCCGCGCTCCGCGCACGCATGGGCGCCACGGCCGTGGCCGCAGTGAAGGCGATCCGCTACGAAGGCGCCGGCACGCTGGAGTTCCTGCTCGATGCCGAGGGCAACTTCTACTTCATGGAGATGAACACGCGGCTTCAGGTGGAGCACCCGGTGACAGAAGCCATCACCGGGCTCGACCTGGTCGCGCTGCAACTGCGCGTGGCCGCCGGCGAGGCGCTGCCGATCACCCAGGACGAGGTACGTTTCAGCGGGCATGCCATCGAAGTGCGCCTGTGCGCCGAGGATGCCGACAAGGGCTTCATGCCGCAGAGCGGCACCATGGCGCTGTGGGAGATGCCGGCGCAGCTGCGTGTGGAGCACGCGATGCGTTCCGGTGGCGAGATCCCGCCTTACTACGACTCGATGATCGCCAAGATCATCAGCCACGGCGACACGCGCGACGCGGCGCTCCGCAAGCTGATGGCCGGTCTGGAAGACGCCGTGGCGCTGGGCGTGACGACCAACCAGGCCTTTCTGCACCGCTGCCTGGACCACGCGGTGTTCGCGGCCGGTGGCGCCACCACCGCCTTCATCGCGCAGAACCAGGACGCGCTGCTGGCGTCCGACACCACCGTGCGTGCGCGCGCCGCTGCCATCGCAGCCGTGCTGCTCCATGAGACCGCCCACGGCGCACGACCGCCCGCGACCGGGCGCCGCATGGCGCACAGCCTGCCGATCTCGCTTCGCTTGGAAGTCGACGGCCGTGCGTTGAGCGCCGCCGTCGTGCGGGTGGGCCAGGGCCGGTACGAGGTGTCGATCGGCGAGGTGACGCACGCGGTCGCGCTCGACGAGGTGGGCGATCACACGGCCCGCTTCGTCTGCGACGGCCTTGGCGAACAGGCCGCCTTCCATCGCGACGGCGCCACCTTGCTGCTGCAGTACCGCGGTGTGTCGTCGCGCATCGAGGACAAGACCCGTGCCGCAACCGCGCGCCAGGGCGAGGCCGGTGGCGACGGCAAGGTGCGCGCGTCGATGAACGGCCGCGTCGTCGCGGTGATGACGAAGGTCGGCGACCACGTGGCGGCGGGGCAGCCCGTCGTCACGCTGGAGGCCATGAAGATGGAGCACGTCCACGCGGCGGCGGTGGCCGGCACGGTCGTCGCGCTGCATGTGAAGCCTGGCGACCAGGTCGCGGCCAGCCGCGTGGTGGTGGAGATCGACATTGCGCAGCCAGAAGCCGTGCCTGCCTGACGGCGCGACAGGAACCCGGAGACGAAGCAGATGACGCAGACGCAGCAAACTGGTGAACCGGCGGTGCAGATCGACAAACGTGGCCACGCGATGTGGGTCACGATCAACCGGCCCGACAAGCGCAACGCGATCAACAAGGACGTGGTGGCCGGCATCCGTGATGGCTGGCGGCGCGCGCATGCAGATGCCGACGTGCGCGTGATCGTGCTGACCGCCGCAGGCGACAAGGCCTTCTGTGCCGGCGGTGACCTGCAGCCCGGCGCAGGCTTCGCGTTCGACCTGTCGCAGCCCAACATCGACTACGCCGACATGCTGCGCGAGGTGCAGAACGCCACGCTGCCGAGCATCGCGCGCGTCAACGGCGTCTGCATGGCCGGTGGCGTGGGGCTGCTGTGCATGACCGACATGGCGGTTGCGGCCGACCATGTGCAGTTCGGCCTGCCCGAGGTGAAGATCGGTCTGTTCCCGATGCAGGTGCTGAGCCTGCTGCAGGCGATCGTGCCGCGCCGCACGTTGCGCGAGTGGTGCCTGACCGGCGAGCCTTTCGGCGCCGCCGAAGCGAAGGAGGCGGGCCTCCTGAACTACGCCGTGCCCGCCGACGAACTCGACGCCAGGACGCAATGGCTGGTCGATCGCCTGGCCGACAAGTCGCCGACTGCGCTGCGTCGCGGCAAGTACGCGATGCGGGCCATGGCATCGATGTCCTTCGACGAAGGCATCGCCTACACCGAGAGCCAGATCGCGCTGCTCGCCCTGACCGAGGACGCGCGCGAGGGGCTGGCGTCGTTCAACGAGAGGCGCCGGCCGGTGTGGACCGGGCGCTGAGCGCCGGCGTCATGCGCCGCGCCAGCCAGTCGAGCAGCAGCGCATTGACCGCCTCGGGTTGCTCCTGCTGCGTCCAGTGGCCGCAGTCGCTGAGGGTGTGGCGCTCCAGGTCGGGCACGATGCGCTCCATGCCGCGCGTCGTTGTCGGCGGCAGGAAGAAGTCGTCGGCGGCGCTGATCATCAGGGCCGGCACGCCGATGTGGTCGGGCGTGGCGGCCGTGTCCAGCCAGTTGCGGTGCAGGTTGCGATACCAGTTCAACGCGCCCTCGAAGCCGGTGCGTTCGTAGGTCCGCGCCAGAAGCTGGAGTTCCGGTTCTTCGAGCAGCGGCGCACCCATGAGCTCAGGTTCGCCGGTGAATACCGTGGCGGGCAGGGCGCGTACGCGTGCACAGAGGTGCGCGAATCTGTCGAGCGTGACGGCCGGGCGCCGCATCAGCCCGCGGAAGGTCGCGGTCACGTTGGCGCCGAGCAGTGCTTCGCCCACGCCGGGTTGCTGGAAGGTCACCATGTAGTGCGTCGGCCCGCGCGCCTGCCGCATGGTGTGCACCAGGTCCGCTTCGGTGCGGCGCGTGTAGGGCGTGTTGAGCGACGCGATGCCGAGCACGCGGTCCGCGTGGTCGCGCGCCAGCGTCCAGGCCAGCGCGCCGCCGAAGTCGTGGCCGACGATCACCGCCCGTGCATGGCCGAGCGCATCGAGCAGGCCAGTCACGTCGAGCGCGAGGTTCTGCATGCGGTAGCTCTCGAACGTGCCCTGCGGGCCGGTGTCGCCGTAGCCGCGCAGGTCCGGTGCAAGCACGCCGTAGCCCGCGTCCGTCAGCGCGCGGATCTGGTGGCGCCAGGAGAACGCGAGCTCCGGAAAGCCGTGCAGCAGCACGACCGTGGGTTTTGCCGCGTCACGTGGCGGGACCACGCTGGCCGCCATGTCGATGCCCTGCGTGCGGATGCGTTGCCAGCCGGGCAGCGTGTGTGCGGTGGATGGTGTGGGGCTCGGGGTCATGCTGCGGGCGATTGTGGTCACGCACCCCGACCAGGTCTTGCGCTTTGTCGCTAGGGCTTTCCCGCGGTCGGAGCAGCCCAGCGACTCCGCGCAAGCCAGCCCAGCGCCGCGCCACTAGCCTTCGCAGCGCCGCCACTCTGCGGCCCACGTCGATTCCCTTCGAGAGGTCCCCATGAAAGCTGCCGTCTTCCGCGGCGTCGATCGCTTGCTGTCGATCGAAGACATTCCGCTGCCGCAGGCCGGCGCCGGCGAGTTGGTGCTGCGCGTGTACTGCTGCGGCGTCTGCGGCTCCGACCTGCATGCCACGCACCCTGGCGTCTTCACGGTCAAGAGCGGCACGGTGCTCGGCCACGAGTTCGCCGGCGAGATCGTCGAGAGCGGTGCCGCGGGCTGGAAGGTCGGCGAACGCGTCACGGCGCTGCCGAACAACGCCTGCAATGGTTGCGTGGCCGACGGGCACCGCGAATGCCGCGAAGGGCTCGGCATGATCTGCCCGAACAACCGGCTGACGGGATTCAGCCCGAACCGGCCAGGTGCGCTGGCGGACTACGTCAAGGTGCCGGTCGGCCAGGCGCTGCGCCTGCCGGCGGCGGTGGGTGAGCGCGAAGGCGCGCTGCTGGAGCCGTTGGCGGTGGGCCTCCATGCGGTGCAGTCGGGCCGCGTCGGGCTGGCCGACCGGGTGCTGGTGATCGGCGGTGGACCGATCGGCCTGGCCGTGAGCACGTTTTCGCGGCAGGCCGGCGCTACCCACGTGGTGGTCAGTGAGTTCGCATCGGGCCGGCGCGAGATGGCCACGCGCTTCGGCGCGACGGCGGTGATCGACCCGGCGGCGGGCGAGCCCGCGGGCGAGGCGTTCGCCCGCGCCACCGGTGGGGCGCCCGACGTGATCTTCGAATGCGTCGGCGCGCCCGGGCTGATCCAGCAGTGCGTCGACCTGTCCCGGCCGCGGGGGCGGGTGGTGGTGGTCGGCGTCTGTCCGACCGAAGACCGCGTGCTGCCGCAGCGCGCGATGGCCAAGGAGATCAGCCTGCAGTTCGTGATGGGCTACGGCAAGCCCGACTGGCAGCGCGTGCTGGCGCTGCTGGACGCCGGCAGCGTCGATCCGGCGCCGATGATCACCGACACCGTGAGCCTGGACGACCTGCCCGCCGCCTTCGAGGCACTGCGCAGGCCGACCACGCAGATCAAGCTGCTGGTGCGCCCGGGGTCAACCCCGAGCCGGTCAGCGAGTGGACGCAAGAGCACGCTGGAGTCCAGCGATAGCCTACCGCGATGACCTTGCTTGGCACTGCGGCCCTTCCTTTCCATGACTGACATCGTCTCCCTTGACCGACATGGCGACATCGCTGTGCTGACCATTTCGAACCCACCCGTCAACGCCCTGTCGCCGGCGGTGGTGGCCGGGTTGACGGCGGCCGTCGCGGCCTTTGAAGCCGATCGCACCTACGCCGCGCTGCTGGTGCACAGCAGCGGACGCACCTTCGTCGCGGGCGGCGACATCACATCCTTCGACGCCCCCGATTTCTCCGCGGCGCCCTACAACGACACGCTGGCACGGATCGAGGCGCTCGACCGGCCGGTGGCGGCTGCGCTGCACGGCACCGTGCTGGGCGGCGGCCTCGAACTCGCCCTGGCCTGCCATTGGCGCGTGGCGCTTCCGTCGACCCAGCTGGGCCTTCCCGAAGTCAAGCTCGGCATCCTGCCGGGTTCGCTCGGCACGCAACGCCTGCCGCGCCTGGCGGGCGCAAAGCTGGCGCTCGACATGATTGCCAGCGGCCGAAGCATCGGGGCCGAAGCGGCACGCCAGGCCGGCATCGTCGACGAAGTGCGAGAGGGCACGCCGCTGGAGGTGGGGCTGGCCTTTGTCCAAGACCTGCTGGCACGCCGCGTCGGCCCCCGCGGCACCAGTGAACGCGCCGTGCCCGACGAGGGCCTGCCGGCCGATTTCTTCGACCAGGCGCTCGCCGAGGCAGCGGCGCGCAAGCCGTTCTACCCGTCGGCCCGGAACATCGTGCTGGCCGTGCAGGCGGCGGCCACGCTGCCCTTCGCCGAAGGCGAGGCGGTCGAGGCGCGCCTGTTCGAGGCGTTGCGCGTGTCGCCCGAATCGCAGGCGATGCGCCACCTGTTCTTCGCCGAGCGGCAGGCCGCAAAGATCCCGGGCCTGGGCCGCGAGCTCGCGCTGCGCCCGGTGCACAGCGTCGGCATCCTGGGGGCGGGCACCATGGGCGGCGGCATTGCGATGAACTTCGTCAACGCTGGCATTCCGACGGTGCTGGTCGAGGTCACGCAGGCTGCGCTCGACCGTGGCCTGGGTCTGATCCGAACCCACTACGAGGCCAGCGCCGCGAAAGGGCGCCTCACCGCACAGCAGGTCGCGCAGCGCATGGCCCTGCTGCGCGGCACGCTCGACGATGCTGCCTTCGCCGATTGCGACCTGGTGATCGAAGCCGTGTTCGAGAACATGGACCTGAAGAAGCAGGTCTGTGCGCGGCTGGGCCAAGTATGCCAGCCCGGCGCGATCATCGCCACCAACACCTCGACGCTCGACGTCGACGTGCTCGCCGCTGCGACCGGCCGGCCGGCCGACGTGGTCGGCATGCACTTCTTCAGCCCCGCCAACGTGATGCGGCTGCTTGAGGTGGTGCGCGGTGCACGCACAGCGCCCGACGTGCTCGCCACCGTCATGCAGCTGGCCCGTCGCATTGGCAAGGTGGCGGTGGTGTCGGGCGTGTGCTACGGCTTCATCGGCAACCGCATGGCCGAGGTGTACATGCGCGAGGCCGAGTTCCTGATGATGGAAGGTGCCAGCCCGTCGCAGATCGATGGCGCGGTCGAAGCGCTCGGCATGGCGATGGGGCCGTGCCGCATGCTCGACATGGCCGGGATCGACGTGGGCGCCAATACCGTCATCGAATACGGCAAGGCGGGCGGCCTGCCGCCGGACGACAGCTACCGCGCCGTGGTGCGCCGGATGTTCGAGATCGGCCGCTTCGGCCAGAAGACCGGCGCCGGCTACTACCGCTATGACGGCCGCAAACCGGTGGACGACCCGGAGACGTCGCGCATTGCCGCCGAACTGGCCGCTTCCCACGGCATCGCGCGGCGCAGCGACATCGGCGCACAGGAGATCGTCGAGCGGCTGCTCTATTCGCTGATCAACGAAGGCGCGAGGATCCTGGAGGAGGGCATTGCCTACCGGCCCGGCGACATCGACATCGTCTGGACGGCTGGCTACGGATTTCCCGACCACAAGGGCGGCCCGCTGTGGATGGCCGATGCGATCGGTCTTGCGACGATCGTCGAGCGCCTGCAGCACTACGCCAGCACGCGCGGCGACGCCTTCGGCTATTGGCGTGTGTCCCCCCTTCTGGCGTCCCTTGCAGGCAAGGGCCAACGCATCTCTGACTTCGCAGGAACACTCGCATGAAAGAAGCCGTCATCGTCTCCACCGCGCGCACCGGCATCGGCCGCGCCTACAAGGGGGCGCTCAACCACACCAAATCGCCGTCAATGCTCGCGCATGCCATCACGCATGCGGTGCAGCGCGCCGGCGTGGAAGGGGCAGAGATCGAGGACGCCGTCATCGGCTGCGTGCTGGCCGGAGGCACGGCCGGCATGAACCTCGCGCGCAACGCGGTGCTTGCGGCCGGGCTGCCTGCCACGGTGTCGGGCCAGACGATGGACCGTCAGTGCGCCTCGGGCCTGATGGCGATCGCCACCGCGGCCAAGCAGGTGATGGTCGACGGCATGGACATCGTGGTCGCTGGCGGCCACGACAACATCTCCGCCGTGCAAGAGGCCTACATGGGCTGGGTCGCGAAGGAGAAGGACCCGCGTGTGATCGCGCGGGTCCCCCATGCCTACATGCCGATGCTGCAGACGGCGGAGTTCGTCGCAAAGAAGTACGGCATCTCGCGCGAGGCGCAGGACCGCTACGCGCTGATGTCGCAGCAGCGCACGGCGGCCGCGCAGGCGGCAGGTCGCTTCGATGCGGAGATCGTGCCTTTCTCCACCAGGATGGCGGTGGTCGACAAGGCGACCCAGGACATCTCGTACCGCGAGGTGACGCTCGACCGCGACGAAGGCAACCGGCCCGAGACCACGCTCGAAGGCTTGATGTCGCTCAGGCCGGTGATCGAGGGCGGCGTGGTCACTGCCGGCAATGCCAGCCAGCTGTCCGATGGGGCCTCGGCCTGCGTGCTGATGGAGCGTGGCCTCGCCGAGCGCCGTGGCCTGGCGCCGCTGGGCATCTACCGCGGTATGTCGGTGGCCGGCTGTGCGCCCGAGGAGATGGGCATCGGGCCCATCTACGCGATCCCGAAGCTGCTCAAGCAGCATGGCCTGACGGTGGACGACATCGGCCTCTGGGAGCTCAACGAGGCTTTCGCCTGCCAGGTGCTGTACTGCCGTGACCACCTGGGCATCGACCCTGACAGATTCAACGTGGACGGCGGCGGCATCTCCATCGGCCATCCGTACGGCATGACGGGCGCGCGCGTGGTGGGCCATGCACTCATCGAAGGCAAGCGCCGTGGCGTGAAGTACGTGGTGGCGACGATGTGCGTCGGTGGCGGCATGGGCGCCGCGGCGCTGTTCGAAGTCGCCTGACCCGCGACACCCAGAAAAGAGCAGGAGACAAAGCCATGGAAGACCTCACCCTCATCGACAGCCTGAAGCGCCAGCTGATCGACCGTCCCGACGAACTCGCCTACCGCCATGGCGAGCAGCGCCTGAGCTACCGCGATGTCGAGGCCCACACCAGCCGACTGGCCAACGCGCTGGCACACGCGGGCGTCACGCGCGACACCCGTGTCGCGGTGCTGACCAAGCATCACATCGAATGCATCCTGGTGACGCTGGCTGCATGCAAGCTCGGTGCGGTGTGCATGCCCGTCAACTGGCGGCTGACGGCCAGCGAAGTCGCGTACATCGTGAACAACGGCGAGGCGCCGTTTCTCATGGCCGACGCCGAGTTCATGCCCACGGTCGAGAAGGCTGGCCTGCCAGGCGTGAAGACACTTGTGTGCACCGGCGCGACCCATGGCAGCGTGCCGTCGCTGGCGCAGTGGTACGCCGACTTCCCCGACACCTTCACCCCGGTGGCGGCCGACACGCACGATGCGGCGCTGCAACTGTATTCATCAGGCACCACCGGCCTGCCCAAGGGCATCGTGCTGTCGCATGCGGGGCTGCTTTCGACCTCGCGCGTGGTGGCCAAGGAATGGAAGTTCGACCATCGCCACGTGCTCGGCAACCCGCTGCCGGTGTTCCATGTCGCCGGCATGACGATGCTGCTGCTGACGCTGTGCACGGGTGGCCAGACGTCGGCCTATGCCGACTTCGATCCGAAGGCCTACCTGAAGGCTTTCGCGCAGCACGGCATCACCCACACCTTCGTGGTGCCGGCGATGATCCTGTTCATGCTGCAGGTGCCTGACGCCAAGGCGCACGACTTCGGCATGCTGCAGCTGATGGCGTACGGTGGTTCGCCGGTGAGCGAGACGGTGCTGCAGCAGGCGTTCGACGTCTTTGGCTGCGACTTCCTGCAGGTGTACGGGTTGACCGAAGTCTCGGGCCCTGCGACCTTTCTGTTCCCCGAGGACCACCGGTCCGGTGACGCGTCGCTGCTGCGGTCGGCCGGACGGCCGATCGGCGGCGGGCGCCTGCGCATCGTCGACCCGATCAGCCTGCAGGACCTGCCCGACGGCGAGGTCGGCGAGATCTGGATCGAGTCCGACCGCAACCTGAAGGAATACTGGCGCAATCCGCAGGCCACCGCTGCGGCCTATCCGGAAGGGCGCAATACCAACGGCGGCTGGTTCCGTTCGGGCGACGGGGGCTATCTGAAGGACGGCTACCTCTTCATCAACGACCGCATCAAGGACATGATCGTCTCGGGTGGCGAGAACATCTATCCGGCCGAGGTCGAGAACGTGCTCATGCGCCACCCGGCCGTGCTGGACGGCGCAGTCATCGGCGTGCCCGATGCGACCTGGGGCGAGGCGGTCAAGGCCTGCGTGGTGCTTCGCCCCGGCGCCACCGCGAGCGAGCGCGACATCATCGAGTTCATGCGCGAGAACCTCGCGCACTACAAGTGCCCCAAGAGCCTCGACATCATCGAGGCGCTGCCGCGCAACCCGAGCGGCAAGGTACTCAAGCGCGTGCTGCGCGAGCCGTACTGGAAGGGCCAGGCGCGAGCCGTCGGCTAGGTCGTTGGTTGCGGACAGACATCTGAACAACAAGGAGACACAGGCATGCTGAAGAAACTCATCGTCGCGGCCATGGCTGCGGCCACGTGCTGGATCGCGCCGCAGGCGCTGGCGCAGGACAAGCCGATCAAGATCGCGCTCATCGCAAGCAAGACCGGGCCCTCGGAGGCCTATGCGCGCGACACCGAGCGTGGCCTGCGCCTGGGCCTGGATTACCTCACGCAGGGCACGATGACGCTGCTCGGCCGCAAGATCGAGGTGATCGTCAAGGACGACCAGATGAAGCCGGAGCTCTCCAAGGCGATGCTCACGGAGGCATTGGCTGACGACAAGGCCGACATCGCCGTGGGCACCTCGTGGTCCGGCGGTGCGCTGTCGATGGCGCCGGTGGCCGAAGAGTACGGCAAGATCCTGATGCTCGAGCCGGCCATCGCCGATTCGCTGACCGGGTCGGCCTGGAACAAGTACCTGTTTCGCGCCAGCCGCAATTCGTTCCAGGACGCGCTCGCCAGCGCGGCCGGCCTGAAGGACGGCGACAACATCGCCTTCCTCGCGCCCGACTACGTCTATGGGAAAGACGGCGTTCGAGCCTTCAAGGAGGCCTTGATCGCGACCCAGAGCAAGGCCAAGGTCATCCACGAGGAATTCGTTCCGCTGTCGACCTCGGACTTCACGGCGCCGATGCAGCGCATCTTCGACCGCATGAAAGACCTGCAGGGCAAGAAGTACCTGATGGTGATCTGGGGCGCGCCCAACCCGATCCGCAAGATCTCGGAGCTGAACCCGGGCCGCTACGGCATCGAGTTCCTGTCGATCGGCGGGGCCAACCTGGAGAACGCCAAGCCCTGGAAGGGCCTGGACATCACGGGCGGCATCTTCTACTACTACGGCTTCCCGAAGAACGCGATGAACGACTGGCTGGTCGCAGAGCACCAGAAGCGCTACCAGGTGCCGCCGGACCTGTTCACCGCGGGCGGCTTCGTCACGGCGGCGGCCATCGTGGCCGGCATCAGGAAGGCCAACTCGGTCGACACGCCCAAGCTCATCGCAGCGATGGAAGGCATGGAGTTCGACACTCCCAAGGGCAAGATGACCTTTCGCAAGGAAGACCACCAGGCCCTGCAGACGCAGTACCAGTTCCGCATGAAGAAGAACCCCGCGAGCGAGTGGGACCTGTTCGATCTGGTGCGCGAGATCCCGGCGTCGGAGATGCCGCTGCCTATTACGGTCAAACGCTGAGATGTGGCGCACCCCCAGTCTTCGCGCACTTCGTGTCGCTGCGCCAACCCCCTTGCAGCGAGCGATACCTGCGGCCCGGCGAAGCCGGTTCCGCGGTATCCCTGGGCGGGGGCATTGACGTGACGACTTCTGCACCCGCGCTTGCCAGCCGCGGGCTCGGCATCCGTTTCGGCGGCCATGCCGCGGTGGACGACGTGACGACCGAGTTCGCGGCCGGCACGCTGACGGCCATCGTCGGGCCCAATGGCGCCGGCAAGACGACCTACTTCAACCTCTTGTCGGGGCAGCTGCGTGCGAGTGCAGGCACGGTGCGCCTGAACGGCGAAGACATCACGCGGCTGAACGCGGCGCAGCGCACCGCGCGCGGCATCGGCCGTGCGTTTCAGCTGACCAACCTCTTTCCGCGGCTGAGCGTGCTGGAGAACGTGCGCCTGGCGGTGCAGAGCCGGCACCGCGCGGGCTTCAACATGCTGGCGATGTGGCGCCAGCGCGCCGACCTGATCGCGCAGGCCGAAGCGTGCCTCGAGGAGGTCGGGCTGGCGGCGCGGCGCGACGACCTGGCGGCCAAGCTGCCGCACGGCGACAAACGCAAGCTCGAAGTCGCGATCCTGATGGCGCTGGAGCCGCAGATCGTGATGTTCGACGAGCCCACGGCGGGCATGAGCGTCGACGAGGTGCCAGTGATCCTCGAACTCATCCGCCGCCTGAAGGCGCGCGGCGACAAGACCATCCTGCTGGTGGAACACAAGATGGACGTGATCCATTCGCTGGCCGACCGCATCGTCGTGCTGCACAACGGGCGTCTGGTGGCCGATGGCCTGCCGGTCGAGGTGATGGCTTCGGCCATCGTGCAGGAGGCCTACCTGGGCGTGCGCCGCACGCCGGCACAACGGCGGGAGGCGGCCCATGCCTGAGCACACGGACGCACCGCTGCTGCAGCTGAGCGGCATGCACACCCACATCGGCGAGTACCACATCCTTCAGGGCGTCGATCTGGTGGTGCCGCGCGCCGGCCTCACGGTGCTGCTGGGCCGCAACGGCGCGGGCAAGAGCACCACGCTGCGGACCATCATGGGCCTGTGGCATGCCAGCCGCGGCACGCTGCGTTTCGACGGCGCAGACATCACGGCGGAGAAGACGCCCGACATCTCGCGCCGCGGCATCGCCTTCGTGCCCGAAGACATGGGCATCTTCTCCGGACTGACGGTGCAGGAGAACCTGCGCCTGGCCGCCATCAGCGGCCGCTTCGACGAGGCGCGGCTCGACTGGATCTTCGGGCTGTTCCCCGCGCTCAAGCGCTTCTGGCTGCGGCCGGGCGGCACGCTGTCGGGTGGGCAAAAGCAGATGGTGGCCATCGCCCGCGCCATCATCGAGCCGCGCAAGCTGCTGCTCATCGACGAGCCGACCAAGGGCCTGGCGCCCGCCATCGTCGATAACCTGGCGCAGGCCTTCGAGGACCTGAAAGCCCGCGACACGACCATCCTGCTGGTCGAGCAGAACTTCCACTTCGTCCGCGCGCTCGGCGACCATGTCGCGGTGATGGACGACGGCCGCATCGTGCACGCCGGCCGCATGGCCGACCTGTCGGCCGACGAGGCGCTGCAGGCGCGGCTGCTCGGCCTGCATGCCGGCGCCGTGCACTGAGCACCCGCACCCTTTGATCGGAAAGCCCATGGCCGCCATCTCCCCCACCGCCGAAGAGCCGTCGACGGCGCCCCCCGCACTGGAGGCCTTGCCGGGCCGCACGCGCGACATGGTGCCCGGCATCCTCATCCTGGCCTTCATCGCCATTGCACTGCCGATCGTCGGCAGCGTGCCGACCTGGGTCACGCTCACCGTCGCTGCGCTGGCGATGGGCATGATGTTGTTCATCATGGCCAGCGGCCTCACGCTCGTGTTCGGGTTGATGGACGTGATGAACCTCGGCCACGCAGCCTTCGTCGCCGTCGGCGCCTACACGGCCACGCTGCTGGTCGGCCCGCTCCAGCCGCTGCTGGCGTCCGGCTCGGTGTGGGCTGCACTCGCTGCGATCGTGGCGGTCATCGCCCTGTCGATGTGGGTGACTGCCGTGCTCGGCTGGGTGTACGAACGGCTCTTCGTCAAGCCGGTGTATGGCGATCACCTCAAGCAGATTCTCATCACCATCGGCGCGATGATCATCATCGAGCAACTGGTGCTGGTGCTGTTCGGCGCCAACCAGATGCTGCTGCCACTGCCCGAAGCCGTGCGTGGCTCGTTCGTCTTCGGCGACATCGCCGTCGAGCGCTACCGCCTCGTCGCAGTGGCGGTGGGCGTGCTGGTGTTCATCGGCCTGACGCTGATGCTCAACCGCACGCGCATCGGCCTGCTGATCCGCGCCGGCGTCGAGAACCGGTCGATGGTCGAGGCGCTTGGGTACCGCGTGCGTGGCATCTTCGTCGGCGTGTTCGTGGCTGGTTCGGCGCTGGCCGGGCTGGGCGGCGTGATGTGGGCTTTCTACCGCGAACAGTTCACCGTGGCGATCGGCGCCGAGGTGCTGGTGCAGATGCTCATCATCGTGATCATCGGCGGGCTCGGCTCGGTCACCGGCTGCTTCGTCGGCGCCATGCTGATCGCGCTGTGCACCAACTACGTGAGCTTCCTGCTGCCCGACCTCGCGCTGGTGTCGAACATCCTCGTGATGATGGTGGTGCTGCTCTGGCGCCCGCAGGGGCTCTACCCGATCGACAAGCACTAGGGCCCGTCCACGCCATGCTGACCCGAATCCTCTCTGGTGACTTCCCGCGCAGTCGTGTGCTCTCGGCGTTGCTGCTGCTGGTCGTCCTTTACCTGGCCACCGCGCCGTTCCTGTTCTCGGGGGCGCGCTCGCTCAACGTGGCCGCCACCATCTGCGTGTTCATCGTACTCGTGGCGTCGTTCGACCTGCTGCTGGGCTATTGCGGCGTGGTGTCGTTCGCGCATGCGATGTTCTACGGCATCGGCGCCTACGGCGTGGCCATCGCGATGTACAAGATGGGGCCGACCTGGACGGCGCTGGCCACCGGTGCGGTGTCCGCCATCGCGCTGTCGGTGCTGCTGTCCTTCCTCATCGCGCTGATCTCGCTGCGCGTGAAGGCGATCTTCTACACGATGATGACACTGGCCTTCGGCGCCGCCTTCGGTGCGCTGGTGATGCGGCTGAGCGGCCTGACGGGCGGCGACGACGGCCGCACCTTCCGCCTGCCGGAGGTGTTGACGCCGGCCTGGCGGCTGTTCGAAGCGCCGGTGTTCGGCACCGCGGTCAATGGCCGCGTGCTCACGTACTACCTGATCTTCGCCGTGTCGGCAGCGCTCTTCCTGCTGATGCTGCGCGTGGTGAACTCGCGCTTCGGCCGCGTGCTCGAGGCGATCCGCGAGAACGACTTCCGCGCAGAGGCCATCGGCTACCGCACGCTCTACTACCGCATCGCGATCAACTGCCTGGCGGCCGCGCTCGCCACCTGTGCAGGCATCCTGATGGCGATTTGGCTGCGCTATGTCGGGCCCCAGACGACGGTTGGCTTCAACGTGATGCTCAACATCCTGCTGATGGCGGTGATCGGTGGGCTGGGCACCGTCTACGGTGCGGTGGTCGGCGTCGCGCTGTTCGTGGTCGCCGAGAACTACCTGCAGAGCCTGATGGGCGGGTTGAGCGGCTCGCTCACCGCCGTGCCGCTGCTGGCCAAGCTGTTCCACCCGGACCGCTGGTTGCTGTGGTTCGGCCTGGTGTTCGTGCTGTCGGTCTATTTCTTTCCGAGCGGCATCGTCGGCAAGCTGCGCGCTGCGCTGCCTACAGCAAAGGGGATTCGATGAGTGAGGCCACCAACGCAGCCGTGGGCGTGCGGGTCGACGGCCACGTGCTGATCGTCAGCATTCAGCGCCCGCAGGTACGCAACGCGGTCAACATGGCGGTGGCGCAGGGCATCGCCGCGGCGATGGAGGAACTCGACGCCAATCCGGCGCTGCACATCGGCGTCCTCACCGGTTCCGGTGGCACCTTTTGCGCGGGCATGGACCTCAAGGCCTTCGCGTACGAGGGTGTCGAGCCCGCCATCGAGGGCCGGGGCTTCGCGGGCCTCTGCGAGGCCCCGCCGCGCAAGCCGTTGATCGCCGCCGTCGAAGGGCATGCGGTGGCCGGCGGCTTCGAGATCGTGCTGGCGTGCGACATGGTGGTGGCCGCGCGCGGCGCCAGCTTCGGACTGCCGGAGGCCAAGCGAGGCATCGTGGCCTCGTCGGGCGGGTTGATGCGGCTGCCCCAGCGGCTGTCGGCCAACCTCGCGATGGAAATGGCACTGCTCGGCGACCCGATCTCCGCGGAACAGGCGCACGCCTGGGGGCTGGTCAACCGGCTGGTGGAGCCCGGACAGGCGCTCGCGGCAGCGCTGGTGCTGGCACGGGCCATCGACGCCAATGCGCCCTTGGCCGTGGCAGCGAGCAAGCAGATCGTGCAGGGCTCGCGCAACTGGAGCGATGCCGAGATGTTCGAGCGGCAGCGGCCCATCGCGCGTGCGGTGAACGGGTCGGCCGATGCGCGCGAAGGCGCGGCGGCGTTTGCGCAGAAGCGGGTGGCGCGTTGGCGCGGGTGTTGAGGCCGGCGTGGTGGAATCACAGCCTCTCATTCCGGACCCCACGCTCCCATGCACCCCTTACAACCCTTGCTCAGCGCCATCGCTTCCATGCCGCTGCCTGGCGACGCGCAGCGTATCTTCCACGGCCGCGGCGCACTTCACCCCGACTGTGCGCATCTGTCTCTCGACTTCTTTGCGCCCGTGTGGCTGTTGACCAGCTTCCAGCCTGTTGCAGAGGATGACTTGGCGGTGATCGGTTCGGCGCTCGCGCAGCGCTGGGAACAACTGGCGCCTGGCGAGCCGCTGCACTGGGTGTTTCAATGCCGGCACGAAGGCCAGAGCCACACGCAAGTGATGGCTGGCACCGTGCCCGATCCGCATTGGGTCACCGAAGCCGGTGTCCGCTACCGCGTCAACGTGGCCAAGGGCCAGAACCATGGGCTGTTTCTGGATATGGCGCAAGGACGGCGCTGGGTGCACGCGTTCTTGGCGGCGCGCACCGAGCCTCGGTCGCGCGTTCGGGTGCTGAATCTGTTCGCCTACACCTGCGCCTTTTCGGTCGTCGCTCGACTGGCAGGGGCCCGGCATGTCACCAACCTGGACATGAGCAAGCCGGCGCTGGCCATCGGGCAGCAGAACCACCGCGCCAACGGGGTGTTGTCCGATGTCAGCTTTCTGCCGCACGACCTGTTCGCGTCGTGGGGAAAAGTGACGCGCGGCGGACCCTATGGGTTGATCATCATCGACCCGCCGAGCTACCAGAAGGGCAGCTTTGTCGCCACCAAGGACTACGCACGGCTCATCAAACGCCTGCCGGACCTGCTGGCGCCAGATGGCCATGTCTTGCTCTGCCTCAACGCGCCGGAACTGGGGCCGGCTTTTCTGAAGGACGCCATGGGTGCGCTGGCGCCAGAACTGGCGTTCGTGGAGCGGCTCGCGAATCCGCCCGCTTTTGCGGATGTCTCGGAAGAGCGATCGCTGAAGGCGCTGGTCTACAAGGCGCCGCCGCGGTCGCAATGAAGGGCGGTCGATCGCATCAGGCGTGGTCTTTCTTGGCAGGGTTACCCACGTAGGGGATCGCGTGGTCGATGGTGTCCCAGATGAAGCGGCCCGACGGGCTCTGCTGCTCCTCCACGATGTGCGCCACCAGGCCGGCAGCACGCGAGATGACGGCGAAGCCGCGCATGACCCCGGTGGGGACGCCGATCTCTCCCAGCAGCGCGGCCACGGCACCGGTGGCGTTCAGGGTGATCGGCCGGCCCACGACTTCGTCGACGGCGGCTGACAACTGATTCAGCGCCCGTACCTTGTCGCCCTTGAGCTCTGACTCGGCACGCGCAAGTTCCAGTAGCTTGTAGGCCCGTGGATCGACCGGTTTGTGCAAGTGGTGGCCAAAGCCCGGCACCGCGCTGCGCTGCGCTTTGTAATGACGGGCGATCGCCAGCGCTTCGGCCTGTGGGTCGGCCGCTGCCTGAATGCGGTCGAGCAGGCCCGAGCAGTTCTCCATGGTGCCGACGAAGCTGCTTCCCACAGCCAGCAGGCCCGAGGCGACGGCGCCCTGCAGGTTCTCTGGTGCGCTCATGTAGATGAGCCGGGTGGCGATGGCGCTGGGCGTCAGGCCGTGCTCCATCAGTACGATCAACACGGCGTCGGTGATGCGCATGTCCACCGGACGCGGCGTGCGCTGCAGAATCTGCATCAGCATGACCTCGGTGAAGGTCTTCTTGCCTAGCAGGTCTTCCACCAGATCGGCATCGCCGTAGTGCAGGCTGGTGAGGGTGTGGGTGCACAGGCGGGTGACGGGCCCCTTGGCGCCGTCGGGCAGGGATGCAGTCATGTCTTGTGTCTCCTTGGATGGGCGGTCTGTTTTCATGCGGTGGCGGCTGCTTTGAGCGCATCCTCTCGTACCGCCGTCTTTAGCAACTTGCCCACCGGTGAACGTGGCAGGCTTTTGTAGAAGTGGATGTGTTTGGGCGTGTGTACCGGTCCGAGCTTTTCGCGCACGAAGGCCATCAGCGCCGTAGCGTCCTCAGTAGCACCGTCACGCAACTGGACGGCTGCGTGCACCGCCTCACCCCATTTGTCGTCGGGCACACCGAACACCACGCATTCGTGCACTTCGGGGTGCTGGCCCAGCGCGTTCTCCACATCGATCGGATAGACATTGAAGCCACCGGTGATGACCAGGTCCTTCAGCCGGTCCTTCAGGTAGAGATAGCCGCGCTCATCGAGCAGGCCGCGGTCGCCGGTGTGCAGCCAGCCGTCGACCAGGGTCTCGGCGGTCTTGTCGGGCAGACGCCAGTAGCCGGTCATGAGCAGGTCGCCCCTCGCTACCACTTCACCCACCTCGCCACGCGGCAACAGGCGGCCATCGGGTGCCATGATGGCCAAGTCGGTGAGCCACGTGATACGGCCGACCGAAGCCCAGTTGTCGGGGTCCTCGAAGTCTGCAGGCCTCATGGCGGTGAGGATCTGCGGCGCCTCGGTCTGGCCGTAGGTGGTGCAAAGCACCGGGCCGAAGAACTCGCGCACCTGACGGATCTTTTCCGGCGGCATCGGCGCGCCGCCGTAAATCAGCCGGCGCAGCGCAGGAAAGTCGGCGCGCGAGACATTCGGCAGCGCCATCAGCATGTAGATCAGCGTGGGCGGCATGAAGCAGACGGTGCCAGCGCGGTCGCGGAAGGCGGCATGTACGGCCTGCGCGCCAGCATCGGCCATAAGCACATGGCAGCCACCCTGCGCCAGGATCGGCAGCACATAAGTGGAGGTTCCGTGGGTGATGGGGGCGGCCATCACGTAGCGCTCGTGTTCGTCGAATCCCCAGCTTTGGATCTGGTTGCAGATGTTCGCCACCCAGGCACGGTAGGGCTGCATCACCCCCTTGGGCGCACCGGTGGTCCCGCCGGTGAACTTGATGGCCTGCGTGGCATCGATCGGCAGTTCGATCGTGGGTTGCGCCGCGCCGGCATGGCGGGCGATGAGGCCCGTCACGGTGGGTCCAGTTTCGCCCTGCGGCGCGTGGCTGAACACCCGCTGGCCCGGCGCGCCGTCGAGCAGGTCCGCATAAGCGGATTCCACCACCATGATGGTTGACTCGGTCGCATCGACCAGGCGGCGCAACTCGGACCGGGTGCTGCGCGGATTCAGCGGCACCCACACCTTGCCGCAAGCAAGGGTCGCCAGCAGTGCCACGATATGTTCGGCGCTGTTCTTGGCACAGATGCCGACACGGCTCTGCGGCGTGGGATCCATTGCCAATAACCCGGCCGCCAGGGCTTTCACCTGTTCGGCCAGGACCGCGAAGCTGACGCAGCCTTCGGGTGCGTCGATGGCAGTGCGATCGGGCCAGCGCTCGGCCGCGCGCCAGAAGAAATCGATGGGATACATGATGCAAACCCTTTTTTTTGGGATCAGTCGGGAATCACTCGGCCTTGGCGCCGGACGCTTTCACCACGTCATGCCAACGTTTGGTTTCGGCGACGATGAGGGTGCGGAACTGCTCGGGCGTCCCGGGTTCGGCCGTGGCGGCCAGTTCGCCCAAGCGCCTCTTCACGTCGGGCAGCGCCAGGGCCTTGTTGATTTCGGTATTCAGCCGGTCAACGATGGACCGTGGCGTGCCGGTGGGCGCGGCGATGCCGAACCACGACTGCACGTCGAAGCCCGAATACCCCGACTCGGCCACCGTGGGAACGTCTGGCAGCAGTGGCGAACGCCTGGCACTCGTGATGGCGATGGCGCGCAGCCGGCCGGACTGCACATGCGGCAATGACGATGGCGTGTTGTCGAACATCGACTGCACCTGGCCACCCAACAGATCGGTCACCGCCGGCGCGCTTCCTTTGTAGGGGATGTGCAGCATGTTGGCCTTGGAGACCATCTTGAACATCTCACCCGAGAGGTGGATGGACGAGCCACTGCCCGACGATGCAAAGGTGATGCCGTTGGGGGAGTCGGCTGCGAATTTCAGGTATTCGGCCACCGACCTGATTGGCAGCTTGGGATTCACCACCAGGATGTTGGGCACCCGGGCGATCAGGCCGACCGGCTCGAGGTCTTTCTGCGCATTGAAGTTCAGCTTGTCGTAGAGCGTGGCGTTGATGGTGTTGGCGATGGTGAACAGGTAGAGCGTGGCACCGTCCGGTGGTGAGTGGGCCACGATGTCGGCACCGACGTTGCTGTTGGCCCCCGCCCGGTTATCCACGACGAATTGCTGGCCCATCTGTTCGCTGAGCTTGACGGCGATCAGTCGTGCGATGACGTCGGTGGCACCGCCGGCTGCATAACCCACCACCAGGCGCACGGGCTTGGCGGGGTAACTGGCGAGGGGCTGGGTCTGGGCAGCGATCGGCGCGAAGAGGCCGGCCAGGGCGGTGCAGCCGGCCAGCGCCAGCACGCGTCGGCGGGGTGTTGAAAAGGAATGCATGTCTGTCTCCGTTCTTGTGTTGATGACCAGTTCGTTTTGGGCTGCGACCGCCTCCGGGTGACAATTCGTCCATTGCGACCGACCGTTGTGGATTCTTCGCCATGCCGTCCCCCACCACCAGCCAGAACGTCCGCCAGCCGGACGACCTTGTCGACGCCGGCAGCCGTACGCTGCGGCGCGGCCTTCAACTGCTCGACGTGATTCTTCAAAAGAGGCGGGAGGGCGTGCGGGTGGCCGAGCTCTGTCGCGCCTGCGGGTTGCAGCGGGCTACCGTCTATCGGCTGCTGTCCACACTGATCGAGAGCGGCTATGTATCCCAGCGCGACCGTTGGCGCTATGTGCCGGGGCCGCGCACCAAAGTCTTTTTGCAACCCCCGCCAGCCGACGATCTTGCGGCCCGGCTGCAGCCCGTCCTGGCGCGGGTCAGCGCAGCATGCGGCGAGCCGTCCTTTGCCGTGTTGGCCGAAGGTCGGATGTCGCACTGCATCGCCCGGCAACTGGGCACGCAGCCGATCCAGGTGCTGGTGGTGGAGATCGGCAGACGCCAGCCGCTTGGTGTGGGTGCCGCCGGACTGGCCTTGCTCGCGGCGATGTCGCCAACTGAGTCCGCCGCCATCGTCGCCGCCAACGCTCAGGTTTTGCCGCGCTACGGGGGCATGACGCCCGAACGCATGGATATCCTCGTCACCGCCACGCGAGAGCGTGGCTGGTCTGTGGTGGGCAACCATGTCATAGAAGGCACGCTAGGTGTGGGCGTGCCGGTGCCAGCGATCGAGGGTCCGCCAGTGGCGGCCATCAGCGTGGCTGCCCCGCAGGATCGGATGCCGCGCCAACGGCAGCAACTGATCGCACGGCGCATGCGCGAGGCGCTCGAGACGTTATTGCCTGCCGGACTGTGAACCCACCGACGAGTCGGCCTCTGACCGTCAGCCGTGTCTCCAGCGCCGCCGAGCCGCCTCAATTCAACGGCAGCGCCCCCATTCGAGGCAACGTCCGTTCACCGGATTTCTGCAGGTGCCGGCGCATGCGCTTCTCGGCCTTCTCCTGGTCGCCGTCGAGGATCGCCTCGGTGATGCCACGGTATTCAGCCACCATCGCGCGCAGGTCCGTGGTGGTCAGCGAGTGGTAGAACTGCGCGCGAAAGAGGTGGGCGCGGGCCTGCGGCAGCACCCGCTCGAGTTCGCTGCTCGCGGCGATCTCGAACATCACCTTGTAGTAGTTCGCGCGCTCGTCGAGCACCCGGTCGAGCGCATCGGGCGTCTTGGCATTGATGAGCGCACGGGCGGCCGCCTCGAAGCGGTGCGCGTTGTCGCCGATGCCGATGTGTGCTGCGGCCAGCCGCGCGGCCAGGCCTGACAGCACTTCCAGTACGCCCAGCAGGCTGCTCGCGTCCTCGCGCGTGAGCGAGCGGATCACTGCACCCCGATGCGGGGTGAGGTCGACCACGCCGCTCGAAGCGAGGATGCGCAGCGCTTCGCGCACCGTGCTGCGGCTCACGCCGAGGTCGCGTGTCAGGTCGGCTTCGATCAAGCGTTGCCCGACCGTGTAGCGGCGCATCAAGATGCCTTTGCTGATGGCGTCGGCCACCCGGTCGGGTGTGCTGCGCGGATGGACCTTTCGTTCCGGGGAGGGGGCCGTGCCGGTCGCGCGCCTGGGGGAAGTCGTTGGTTCAGGGTCGTTCATTCGAGCTTGCACGGTACACAGAAGGAGCGCCGGCACGCGGGTCGGCACGTTGATTCTAGGAGTGCGGCGACATGCCCACAGCGTGTGGGCACAAGACACTCGCACAGGCGCTGCTTACGCTCCCCGTATGCGATTCCAAGGTCGACGCGCGCGTCAGTCAGCGATACAACGTCATCATCATGTCGGACAAACCCTATCTTATTGTCTGACAATTATCGCTACGATCAGGGCCATGAAAGCTGATGCATGCTGAACACTGGCGCTGTCGACCTGACGATGACATCCGGCGCAAAGCGGGCGCTCGCGTCATGGCTGGTTGTGCACATCGACGGATTCGAGGCACCTGCCGCACTGCAGCGTTTCAATGGCGGCCAATCGAACCCGACTTACCTCGTGAGCGACGGTGCCGGCACCCGCTACGTGCTGCGCAAGCAACCTGACGGCGATCTGCTGCCCTCGGCACACGCCATCGATCGCGAGTACCGGGTCATTGCCGCACTGGCCGGCAGCGAGGTCCCGGTGGCACGCGCGCTGGGCTATTGCAGCGACGCCTCGGTCCTCGGCACGCCCTTCTACGTGATGGCCTTCGTCGAAGGCCGTGTGCTCTGGGATCCAGCGCTTCCCGGGAGCGACAGCGCCGAGCGCACGGCGATCTACGACGACATGAACCGCGTGATCGCCGCGCTGCATCGTGTGGACCCGGCGGCGGTGGGGTTGGCCGACTACGGCCGCAGCGGCAACTTCTTCGAGCGCCAGATCGCGCGCTGGGCGCGCCAGTACCAGGCGTCGGTCATCGAGCCGATTGCGGCGATGGAGCGCCTCATCGAATGGCTGCCGGCGCATGTGCCGCCGAGCGACGAAACCCGCGTGTTCCATGGCGACCTGCGCCTGGACAACCTGATCTTCCATCCGACCGAGCCTCGCGTGCTGGCGGTGCTCGACTGGGAACTGTCGACCCTGGGCCATCCGCTGGCCGACTTCGCCTACCACGTGCTGCCCTGGCGCCTGACGGCAGCGCAGTTCCGCGGCATGGCGGGCACCGACTACGCCGCGCTCGGCATCCCCGACGAGCGCAGCTATCTCGAGCGCTATTGCCGTCGCACCGGCCGCCCGCCGGTCGATCCCGGCCATTGGGAGTTCTACCTCGCGTACAGCATGTTCCGGCTCGCCGCGATCCTGCAGGGCATCTTCAAGCGCGCGGTGGACGGTACTGCGTCCAGCGCCGAGGCCCGAGAGACCGGCGCGCGGGCCCGGCCCATTGCCGAAGCGGCCTGGCGTCAGGTTGAAGCCCACTTTCCGCGCAGCGAGCGCTAGGTCTTGCCGCCATCACACCCAGAAAGGCTCATGTGTTCGAGTTTTCCCCCAAGGTCCAGGATCTCCAGCAGCGTCTCACCGCCTTCATGGAAGAACACATCTATCCCAACGAGGAGCGCTACTACAAGGAGGCCGAGACGCTGGGCCCCTGGAAAGTGGCGCCGGTGCTGGACGAACTCAAGCCGAAGGCGCGCGAGGCCGGGCTGTGGAACCTGTTCCTGCCCGCGTCGAGCCACGGTGCCGGGCTGACGAACTTCGAGTACGCGCCGCTGTGCGAGATCATGGGCCGCTCGCACCTCGCGCCCGAGGTGTTCAACTGCTCGGCGCCCGACACCGGCAACATGGAAGTGCTGGCGCGCTACGGCTCGCCCGAACACCAGGAGCGCTGGCTCCAGCCACTGCTCGCCGGGGAGATCCGCTCCTGCTTCGCGATGACCGAGCCCGATGTGGCATCGAGCGATGCGACCAACATCGAATCGAGCATCGTGCGCGACGGCGACCACTACGTCGTCAATGGCCACAAGTGGTACACGACCAACGCGACCGACCCGCGCTGCAAGATCGGCATCTTCATGGGCAAGTCCGACCCGGACAACGCCGACCGCCATCAGCAGCAGTCGATGATCCTGGTGCCGATGGACACGCCGGGCGTGAAGGTGGTGCGGCCGATCGCCGTGTTCGGCTTCTACGGCGTGCCTGACCGCGCGTCGGAGGTCATCTTCGAGAACGTCCGCGTGCCGGCATCGAACATGTTGCTCGGCGAAGGCCGCGGCTTCGAGATCGCCCAGGGCCGGCTCGGCCCCGGGCGCATCCACCATTGCATGCGCCTGGTCGGCCTGGCCGAGCGCATGCTCGAGCGCATGTGCCGGCGCAGCCTGTCACGCGTGGCCTTTGGCAAGCCGATCGCGCAGCAGGGCGTCACGCTCGAGCGCATCGCGCATTCGCGCATCCTGATCGAGCAGGCCCGCCTGCTCACGCTGAATGCGGCGCACCGCATGGACACCGTGGGCAACAAGGTTGCCAAGGCCGACATCGCGATGATCAAGGTGGCGGCGCCGCAGATGGCCTGCCAGGTCATCGACTGGGTGATCCAGGTGCATGGCGGCGGCGGCACCAACAACGACCTGGGCATCGCCTCGGCCTATGCGACCGCCCGCTTGCTGCGGCTGGCCGACGGGCCGGACGAGGTGCATTGCGCACAGCTTGGCAAACTGGAACTCGCGAAGTACCGTTGACGCCTCGACGCAAGCCCCGGCACCAGGCCGCCGATACCAACAGGAGACAACCATGCAGATCCAGATCGATTCGAGTGAATTGCATTCCTCGCGCGCCTGCCCCGCGGCGGTAGCCGAACGCATGATGTGGCTCAACGCCGATCGCGTGCTCTATGTCGGCCTGTTGGGGGCGCCGTCGGTGCGCACCTTCGGCGCCTTCTGCATCTACGTGTCGCTGCACAGCCCGCATCGCATCTGCGTGGAGGGTGGCGAGTGGGAGGAAGCGCAGTTGTCCGTCGTGCCACCTTACGTCGGCCACCGCATCGAGACGCGGGACCGGATGATCTGCAACATCTTGATCGAGTCGGAGACCGTGCGTCTGCAAGACCTGCCCGAGCACATCCGCAGCGGGCGCGGCGCGGTGCATGACGTGCGGGCGCTGGCGACCATGCGCCTTGCGCTGGACCGGTTCAGGCGCTGCGCCACCCGCCAATACGCACGCACCGAGGATTTCGACGAGAACTTCTTCGGCAGTGCGCTGCCGGCCCGCAGCATCGACAAGCGGATGGGCGCGGTGGTCGACAAGATCAAGTGCGATCCCAACAGCCACACCTCGGCCGAGGAATGCGCGGTGGCCTGCCACCTGTCGGTCTCGCGCTTCCTGCACCTCTTCAAGGCCGAGGTGGGTTCGCCGTTTCGCAGCTTTCGCACCTGGCAGCGCGCGCGCAGCGTCCTCTACTACGTGACGCAGAACACCAACCTCACCAACATCGCGCTCGATGTCGGCTATCCCGATGCGACGCACTTCAGTCATTCCATCCGTCAGATCTACGGCCTCACGCCCAAGTCGATCTTCGCGGGCTGCCGCCGCCTGGCGCTGTACGGCAGCGGCACGGCCGCGTCGGCCCGTTCGGGCTTCAACTGACGTCACTCAGCTTCTTCTCTTCATCCATCCAGCACATGCAACTCGGCATCGATTTCACGGACCGTCATGTCGTCGTCTTCGGCGGCACCACCGGCATCAACTTCGGCATTGCGGACGCCTTCGCGCGACAGGGCGCGTGCGTGACGGTGGCGAGCCGCAAGCGCGAGAACGTGGACGCGGCGGTGAACGCGCTGAGCCAGCATGGCGCCCAGGTGCATGGTGTGGTGGCGGACGTACGCGACTTCGAGGCCGTGGGCGTGGCGTTTGCCGAATCGGTGGCGAAGTTCGGCGCCATCGACGTGCTGATTTCGGGTGCGGCGGGCAACTTCCTCTGCGAAGCCAAGGACATGTCGTCCAATGGTTTCAAGGTGGTGGTGGACATCGACCTGGTCGGCACCTTCCATGTCCTGCGTCAGGCGCATGAACACCTGCGCAAGCCGGGTGCGGCAGTGATCAACATCACCGCGCCGCAGTCTTTCGTGCCGATGCGCTTCCAGGCGCATGCAAGCGCGGCCAAGGCGGGCGTCGACCAGTTCACGCGCGTGCTGGCGCTGGAATGGGGCGAGGAGGGCATTCGTCTGAACTCGATCGCCCCGGGTCCCATCGATGGCACCGAAGGCTTTCGCAAGCTCATGGCGCCGACCGCCGAAGACCGGGAGTTCGCCCGCAGGCAAGTGCCATTGCAGCGCTTCGGCACACTCGACGACATTGCGAACCTGGCACTTTTCCTCGCATCGCCGTACGCGTCTTACATCTCCGGTGCCGTGGTCCCTTGCGACGGCGGAGGCGCATTGGAGAGCGTGAAGCCGGCGCTGGAGGCGGCGGGAAAGTTGCTTGCATAGCGTGCAGTGGGCCTTTTGATCGCGACAACCCGGTCGCGCCGATGGCCGCACGAAACGGCCATCAGCCCCGGGTAAGCTCGCGGCCTATGAAGCGCAACCGCACCCCTCTATCTGTCGATGCCAACCCATCGTTGGCGCCGCCTGCCTCTGCCGAGGCCCCGGGCATTCAGGTGTTCGCCGTGCTCGCACGCATCCAGACCATGTGGTCTTCATTGGGTCCCGTCGGGCAGCGCATCGCCGACTTCATTCTCAAGAATCCCCGCGAAGTGGTCCACATGTCCGTCAGCGAGGTGGCGGAGCGCACGGCTTCCAGCGAGGGCAGCGTCGTGGGCCTGTGCAAGAACCTGGGCGCCACGGGCTTTCAACAGATCAAGATCGCATTGGCGCAGGAACTGGTGCGCCCTGTGCAGTTCATCCACGAGGACCTCGACCCGCAGGACAAGGCCACGGCGGTGATTCGCAAGATCTTCCAGAGCAACGTGCAGACGCTGCATGACACCGAGGCCACGCTCGACGCCAAGGCGATGGAGCGCGCGGTCAAGTTGTTCCGCCAGGCAGAGCGCATCGAGATCTACGGCATCGGTAGCTCGGCCACCATTGCCGAGGACGCGCACTACCGCATGCTGCGCATTGGCCTGAACGTGAAGCTGGCGGTCGATTCGCATGTGCAGGCCATCAGCGCTTCGTTGACCGATGCGAAAACGGCGGTGCTCACCATTTCGCACTCGGGAAGTTCGCACGAGACGGTGACGGCCACGCGGCTGGCCAAGGAAGCGGGCGCATCCACCGTGTGCATCACCAACTTCGGCAAGTCACCGCTGCAGGCCTACGCCGACGTGCTGCTCTTCACCATGGCGCGCGAAACGCACTTCCGCACCGAAGCGATGACGAGCCGTCTTGCCCAGCTGGCGATCATCGACGTGCTGATCGCCTGCCTGGCGCTGTCGGACTACGACACCTCGGTGCGCACGCTGCGCCAGACCTTCGACGTGCTGTCGCTCAAGCGGTACTGAGACAAGGCGTCTGGCGCCTCCGCTGAGCCCGCTGGGGCGGCGAACAGCCCGGCCACCGACGGGGCGACTGCGCCGGGCGCCGTGCCGACAAGCACGCAGGCCATGCCCAGCCGCTGTGCGCCTTCGGCGTCGGTCAGCGGGTTGTCGCCGACCACGACGGTGTCCTCGGCGCGCGCATTCAGGCGGTGCAGGCCCTCCTCGAACAGCAGTGGCGCGGGCTTGCCCGTGATGCGAAGCGGTTGCACGCCACTGGCCGCGACCAAGGCCGCAAGCAGCGCGCCGGTCTCGGGCACCACGCGGCCATGCGTACCGGGGTGCGTCAGGTCCGCATTGCTGGCCACCAACCGCGCACCGCGTCGCAGTTCGTTGGCCGCGAGCGCCAACCGGGCGTGGTCGAAACGCATGTCGAGTGCCAGCAGCACGAAATCGGCGTCGGATCGAACGAGCTGGCAACCCAGCGTACGTGCATAGCGTTGCAGCGCGGGACTGGCGACCATCATCACGCGCGCGCCGGGGCACTCAAGCACCAGTTGGCGCACGGCCTGCTCGCCGGCCAGCACGATGCGCTCGACAGGCACGCGCAGGCCCAGGCGGCGCAGCCGTTGCGCCAGGCCCGATGCGGTGTGCGTGGAGTTGTTCGAGACGATGGCGTAGCGGCCATCGAAATGCGCCAGCAATTCGACCGCGCCGGCGATGGCTTCCTGCTGGCGCACCAGCGTGCCATCGAGGTCAACCAGCAGGTGCTGCGCACGTGCCAGGCGGGCATCGCTGATGGCCAATGTCATGTAGTTCTTGCTCATGGCGTCGGATTGTATTGAGTGATGCTCAATAAAAATCATGTTTATGAGTGAGCAAATTTCATTTGCGTGTCATCTTTGGTTTCTAAAGTTGGCATCGCTCCCCGCACTTTTCCCCCTGCTCATCGTTGTGAACGAAGGAACCGATCTCATGAAGAACAAGCTCCTGGCCGTTGCTGCCACCGTCGTCACGCTGACCGCGACCCTGGCCTTGCCGGTGCATTCCCAGGTCGTCGCCGACGGCTCCCACGAGCATCCGCTGCGCGTGCTGCTGATCCCGGCCGACGGCGGCACGGAATCGGGCACCAAGGCCGACTACGCGCCTGTGTTCAACGCCATCACCCGCACCACCGGCCTGAACTTCGACCTGAAGGTGGGCCAGTCGTATGGGGCAGTCGTCGAAGGCATGTGCAACCAGCTCGCCGACATCGCGTTCTTTGGCCCGGTGGCCTATGTGCAGGCGCACAAGCGCGGCTGTGCGCAGCTGCTGGCAGTGGGCGTGGAGAAAGGTGCCTCGGTGTACTACGCCGGCATGTTCACCAAGGCCAATGCGCCGATCGCGAATATCAATGACGTGAAGGGCAAGCGCGTGGCTTTCGGCGACGTCAACTCGGCATCGAGCTTCACCTTCCAGGTCGCGATGCTGCTGGACGCGGGCATCGACCCCGCCCGCGACCTCTCGGCCGTGCGCATGACCGGCAGCCATGCGAGCAGCCTGGCCGCGCTGGTGCAGGACCAGGTCGACGTGGCCTCGCTGTCGTTCGACTCGTATGAAAAGGCGGTCAAGCAGGGCGCCGTCGATCCGAAGACCGTGAAGGTGATTGCCAGGAGCATGCCCATTCCGTACCCGCCGCTCGCGCTCAACTCGAAGATGCCCGAACCGTTGAAGGCCAGGCTCAAACAGGCCTTCCAGACGGTGAACAAGGCGCCCGGTGTCACGCCCGACATGATCCGCGGCTACGGCGGCGGCAAGATCGACGGCTACGACACCCAGTTCTCCGAAGACGAGTTCAACGTCGCCGCCGAGAAGCTGGGCCTGCTCACCGATGAGCTCAAAGGCCGCATCCTGGTCAAGGCCGCAGAGCGCTGAGCACCGTGCCATGTTGAACTTTGAACGGGTTGCCATGCGCTATGCCGACGGCACGCAGGCCCTCCGCGACGTCTCGCTGGAGGTGCCTGCAGGCCAGTTCTGCGTGGTGCTGGGTTCCTCGGGCGCGGGCAAGTCGACGCTGCTGCGCATGGCCAACGGGTTGGTCCGACCCACGCAGGGTTCGGTGCAGGTCCAGGGCGTACGCATTGCGGCCGATTCGCTGGCCCGCATTCGTCCGCGCATCGGCATGATCCACCAACAGTTCAACCTGGTGCTTCGCTCGACCGTGGCTGAGAACGTGCTCGTCGGTGCGCTGCCAGCCATGCCGACGTGGCGCGCGCTGCTGGGGCTGTTCACCGACGAGGCACGCTGCAAGGCCTGCGAACTCATCGCATCGGTGGGTTTGCATGAACAGCACCTGCTGCGCCGCGTCAGCGAGCTCTCGGGCGGCCAGCAGCAGCGCGTGGGCATCGCGCGTGCCTTCATGCTCGACCCGCCCCTGGTCCTGGCCGACGAGCCCGTGGCCAGCCTCGACCCGCAGACCAGCCACGACGTGCTGTCCCTGCTGCGCACACAGGCGCGCGAGCGGGGCACCACCGTGCTGTGCAGCCTGCATCAGGTCGATCTGGCCTGTGAGTTTGCGGACCGCATCGTCGCGCTGCGCCACGGCGCGGTGGTGTTCGACGGAGCGCCTGATGCCTTCGATCCGCGTCTGTTCGATGCGATCTACGGGCGTGCGCCGGCTTCCGTCCGCGCAGAGGCCACTCACCTCGAGCCTGAGGTCGTGCCGCCGCTGCACATGGGTGCGCTGGAGATGGCGTCATGAGCCGCTCGCCCTCCGCGTGGAACCTGCCACGCCCCTATGGCGTGCGCAGTGTGGCCGTGCTGCTGATCGTGCTGGTGGCAGGCTTCTTTGCCGCTCAGCGCGTCGAGATGGGCCGCATGCTCTCGCTCACAGGCGAGGGCGTGCTCGCCGCTGTCGGCCTGCGCGATCAATCGCAGGTGTGGTCGGGGCTCGGCACCATCGCGCGGTCGCTCTTTCCGCCGCAAATCTCCGAACGCACCGAAGTGGCCCGCATCGAGGGCTTCGACCGCAACCGGCTGCCATGGTTCTCGCATCTGGAAACCGTGGAGACCCACGACCCCAAACTCAACCCGCAGACGTTGCAGCTGGAAGAAGTGATCGATCGCCGCGAGGTGTTGGTGGCGCCTTTCGGCTACCTCTGGCATGTGGCGGTGAAGATGCTCGAGACCTTCGAGATTGCCATCTGGGCCACGTTGCTGGCGATCGTGCTGAGTGCGCCGCTCGCATGGTGCAGCGCGAAGAACTACACGCCTCATCGCGTTGCCTACGCGTTGGCACGCAGCGTGGTGGGCATGTGCCGCGCGGTGCCTGAACTGGTGAGCGCGCTGTTCCTTGTGCTGGCCTATGGTTTCGGCCCTATCGCCGGTGTGCTGGCGCTTGCACTGCACTCTGCGGGTTTCCTTGGCAAGTTCTATGCGGAAGACATCGAGACGGCCGACGACAAGCCGCAGGAGGCGTTGCGCGCCATCGGTGCCAACAAGCTCAAGGTGATGCGCTTTGCGGTGCTGCCACAGGTGATGCCGCAGTTCATTGCCTACACGCTCTATGTGCTCGACCGCAACGTACGCATGGCCACGGTGGTGGGCCTGGTGGGTGCGGGCGGCATCGGGCAGGAGCTCAAGGGCCGCTACGACATGTACAACTATGCGCATGTCGGAACGATCCTGATCGCGATCTTCCTGACCGTTCTCATGCTCGACAGGGTCGCAGCTCGCCTGCGCAGCCGCTATGCCTGAGACCTAGCAGCGGCTTCGCCGCTTCATTGCCGACTTTTTCAGCGCCGGTGCGTGCCTGCCAACGGCTCGCAGGGGACCGGCTTGGCCTTCGATTTCTCTCTCACCCGCTCTCCACGCTCACCTATCCAAAGGACGCCTCATGAACACATCTTCTTCCCGGTACGGCCTTGCTGTGACGGGCCTCGTCTTGTGCCTTGGTCTTGCCGCCTGCGGCGGCGGAGGCGGCAACGGCGCCAGCCAGCCCGCAAGTTCCGGTGGAACGCCCTCCGCTGGCAACCCACCGCAGTCCGGCGGCAGCCAGCCGACCCCGCCAGCACTCAAGTGTGCGCCCTGAGTCTCGAACGCCAACCCACTCCCTGTGTTGAAGGAAACCCCCATGAACACCCCCTCCCGTCGTGATTTCTTCCGCAAGTCGGCAGGCGCCATCGGCGCTGTCTCGGCCCTGACGATGCTCCCGCCTGCGATCCGCAAGGCGCTGGCGGTCGAGGCCGCTGTCGACACCGGCACCATCAAGGACATCAAGCACGTCGTGATCCTGATGCAGGAGAACCGCAGCTTCGACCACTACTTTGGCACCCTGCGCGGCGTGCGCGGCTTCGGTGATCGCTTCCCGATTCCGTTGGCCAGCGGCAAGTCGGTGTTTTTCCAGACCGACCCCACCAGCGGCGCGGACATTCCGCCATTTCGCCGCGACTCCAGAATCGCCAATGCGCTGATCGGGTCCGGCACGCCCCATAACTTCCCCGACATGCAGGGGGCGTGGAGTCAGGGGAAGATGGATCGCTGGATCCAGTTCAAGAACCAGGCGACGATGGGCTATTACCTGCGCGACGACATCCCGTTCCAGTTCGCGCTGGCCGACGCCTTCACCGTCTGCGATGGCTACCACTGTTCCATCCTGACGGGCACCGACCCGAACCGCATCGTGTTCTGGTCTGGCTCCAACTTCAATCCGGAGCTGCGCAAGAAGGGCATCAACAGCACGGACACTGATTCTGAGCCGGTCAATTCGCGTTGCTGGCCCAGCCCGTCCAATTGGGTTGCGGGCCGGGCGCAGCAGGCCGACGGGTCTGGTCAGACCGACCCCGCAACGGGCGCCTACAACTACAAGTACGTCAACAACGCGTTCAAGTGGAACACCCTGCCAGACGTGCTGCAGCAGGCCGGCGTCAGCTGGCACATCTACCAGAACATGAACAACAACTGGACGGGTGCCATGCATGGCTGTCTGGCCTTCCAGAGTTTCCGCACCGCGCAGCCGGGCTCGCCCCAGTACGAGCACGGACTGACGGGTGGCCCTGCCACGGCCGATGGCGCCGTCAACTTCCTTGCCCAGCTCAAGCAGGACGTCATGAACGGCACGCTGCCGCAGGTCTCGTGGATCCTGCCCACGCAGGCCCTGGCCGAGCATCCGGGCAGCAGCGAAGGCGTGACCGGCGCCGCTGACTTCATCTCGGACGTACTGGGCGCATTGACGTCCAACGCAGCGGTCTGGGCCAAGACGGCGCTGTTCGTGACCTTCGACGAGAACGATGGCTTCTTCGACCACCTGGCCATGCCGGCAGTGCCGTCCTATGACGCCAATGGCGAACTGATGGGCAAGTCCACCGTGCCGCTGGACGGTGAGTACTTCGATGCGTCGGTCGGCAATTACCTGAACGCCAAGGACACTGTCAGTGGGACGATTCGTCCATGGGGGCTGAGCTCGCGCGTGCCGATGTACGTGGTGTCGCCGTGGAGCAAGGGCGGGTGGGTCAACTCGCAGGTGTTCGATCACACCTCCATGGGCATGTTCCTGGAAAAACGCTTTGGCATCACGGTGGACGCCATCAGCCCGTGGCATCGGGCGGTCTGCGGCGACCTCACCACCTGCTTCGACTTCGTCAGTCCCAACGATCCAGTCGTTCCCAAGCTGCCCGACGTGAGCAACTTTTCCGCGATCAATGCGGCCCAGCGGCTCCTGCCGACGACGCCGGTGACCAAGGCGCCCACCACGCCGCAGCCCTTGTTCCAGGAAACCGGTACGCGTCTCTCGCGCGCGTTGCCCTATGAACTGCACACCAGCGCCCGCGTCGCGTCGCGCGGACTCGTGTCGCTGATCTTCAGCAACACGGGCACGCAGGGCGCGGTGTTCCATGTCTACGACAAGCTGCATCTGGACCGCATCCCGCGCCGTTACACCGTCGAGGCGGGCAAGCAGCTCTCCGACACTTGGAACTCTGCCGCCACCGACAGCGGCAAGTACGAGCTGTGGGTGTACAGCACCAATGGCTTCGTGCGCGTCTTCAAGGGCGACGCGCTGGCCATGGGCACCGCGACCTTCAAGCCGGAAGTGCAGGTCTGCTACGACCCGGCCGCGGGTCAGGTCTATGTGAAGGTGAACAACGCCGGCACGGCCAGCGGGAAGGTGGCAATCAAGGCCAACGCCTACCGCACCGACGGGCCATGGTCGCTCGACGTCGCCGCGGGCGCGACGGGCAGCCTGAACTGGAACCTGGACAACAGCGGCCACTGGTACGACTTCACCGTGACCGCCGACAACGTCGAGCGCCGCTTCTCCGGCCGCGTGGAAACCGGCAAGCCGAGCGTGAGCGATCCAGCGATGGCTCTGCACCTCGCATCCTGACCTGACTCCATCGATCGCAACGAAGCGGCTCAGCCCCACCACACCTGCCGCTTTCCCGAACGCTTGCCGCGCAGCATGATCTCGTCTGCGCGGTCAAGCAGCGATTCCACGTCGGAACCGCTGGATCGCGACACGGCGACACCGATCGTGACGCCGACCGATGCGGGCGGGCCCCGGTTCAGGTCGATCGGTTGTGCGATGCACACCAACAGGCGGTCGAGCAGTTGCCGCCATTGCGCGAGGGACGATGGCGCCAGAGCCAGCACGAACTCGTCGCCGCCGACACGGAAGGCAGCGTCACCCGGACGAAGCACCGCGTTCACCCTGCGGGCGACCTCCACCAGAAGCAGGTCGCCCGCTTCGTGGCCGAGCCGATCGTTGATGGCCTTGAAGCCGTCGAGATCCATGTAGCAGACGGCGAGGGCGCCGCCTTCCGATTCGGCGGCCATCAGGCTTTGCTGCAGGCGATACCGCATCGATAGCCGGTTGGGCAGGCCCGTGAGCAAATCGTGGGAGGCTGCGTGGGCCAGCCGTGCGTGCGTCTGCTTCAGGGCCGTGATGTCCACGGCCATCCAGAAGGTCTGCGAGCGCGACATGCGCACGCCGCTCACTGCGATCCAGATGTCCTCGCCCGTCCTTCGACGCATTCGAAGTTCCACGCGGTGCTGTGCCGATTCCCGCAGCATGGATGCGGCTTGCTCGCTGGCCTGATGGTAGGTTTCATCGTCCGCGTACAGCACACGCAAGGGCTTGTCGGCCAATTCGCCGGGTTCGTAGCCGAAGAGACGCTCGAACGCCTGGTTTCGCCAGCCGATGGTCTGGTTCTCGACCCGGACCATGCCGACGAGATCGCTCTCGAGCATGGCCGTCTGCTCGTGCAGCAGACGCTTGACCTGGGTGATGTCCCGGCCCGACGCGAAGATCATCAACTCACCGGCAATCTCCGCGACCCGCATCTGGAGTTCGACATCGATGACGGCGCCATCGTCCCGACGGTGCTGGACTTCGACGCGCTGCTTGTCGCCCGGCGCAATCTTGGCGAGCCATGCATTGATCTTCTCCTCATCCTGGTTCACATCCCACGTGGAGACATGGCGGCCCAGCAACCTGTCACGGGTCGAGTGCAGCATCTCGGCGAAGGAGTCGCTCATTTCGACCAGTCTGCCATGGCGGTTCATGATGTGGATGCCATCGGCCGCGACGCGCAGGAGCGCCTGCGTCTGTCGCGTCTGCTCTGCGAGCGCAGCCAGCACGCCGGCCTGCCTCGCGCTCGAGCGAAGGGCTGCGAGCGACGCCAGTGCCACCAGGAGCCAGCAAAGGGCCGCCAGCGAAGAGACCAGCAACGCCTGCTGCCACCAGGGTTGCAAGAAGCGTGCATTGTTCAGGCCTGCGTACACCACGAAGGGCCAGCCATCGACGGCGCGGTAAGCAGTGGTCCGGTCCACCTGATCCAGGGCAGCCCTGGAAAAGTAAACGCCACCGGAACTTTTATCCCGTATCGCAGTACGCATTTCCGGCGACACGATCACCTCACCGACCTCGCCCTGGGAAGCACTGCCGGGTGAGCGCCTGGCGATGAGTTGCATCGCGGTGTTGCGCAGGCTGACGGCGTCTTTTTCGCCGAGTTCGTAGCGACTGAAGAGCCCTTCGAAGTGACTGACAGCGATGCTGGCGTAGAGCACGCCGCTGAACTGGCCGTTCGGCCGGATGGGTCGCAGCAGGGCGATGACCCAATGGCCGGAGATTCTGGAGCGAATCGGCCTGGTGACAAGGGTCGACGCCTGCGGGCTGGACATGGCTCGCTGGAAGAAGGGGCGGTCGGCGATGTTGGCGGGAGCAGACAGGGCGATGTCGTTGCCCCATCGGACCTGACCCTTGGCGTCGGAGAGCCGCAAGGCCTCGGCGCCCGGCACGAGTGGCATGCGTGACGCCAGCACGTCGAGAAAAACCTGATCATCGTCGATGCCTGCGGCCTGCATACGCTGGATCTCCTCGGCCGTCGCAGTGAGGACCGCGTCGATGCGGCCGAGTTCACTTTCGATATTGAGCTTGGCGATGGCCGCCAGGTTTTCTGCGATCGCCCGGGTCTGGTCGGCGACCATCTGCTTTGACGAACTCAGTACGAAATACACGAGCGCGCAGAGGAGCAAGGCGATCGCGAGATTGAGCGCTGCAAGCTTGGCGACGCGACGCCGCTGCTTTCGGGACGTGTGCTGATGTAGGTCCGGAACGAATGGCTGTGGCATGAAGTTGCGCGCATCGGGGGCCGACAAAGAGATGACGCAGTTTGCCGGAAGACGGGAGGTGGGGGCTGCGCGAGTGCCCTCTCAGCGCAGCCCCCATCGCAAACTTTTATTTTCACCCCCCCACTAAATGTTCTCGGCCAGGTTCCGATAACTAGACGTGGAAGCCGCAGCTACCTGGATTCGATGACCATCGCTTCGAGGGATTGTTGACTGCGCTCCGTGTTTAGCGTCACCGAATCCGGAAAGAACATGAACCTCATGCGCAAGATCACGCACCGCTTCACCGCCACTTGGGTCGGTGTACTGGGTGGCATCGCGTGTCTCTGGTTCGCGGGTGCCAGCTGGCCAGCCATGGCCTGTGCGGTCCTCCTGGTCGCGATGGGAGCGTACGCGGGGTGGAGCGAGACCCAAAGAGACACGGCCCGCGCGCAGGAATTCAAGCGCTACGTGGCGGACCACGTCTTGTTCAGCGCCGATATCGCCCCTGTCTGGTCCGGGCAGATCGAGGCATCGCGCACACAGATGGAAGCGGCGATCTCGGCGTTGAGCGAGCGGTTCGCCGGCATCGTTCACAAGCTGGGCGAGATGCTCGGCGCGTCGAATCCCCAGGGAGCGGGCGCGAGCGACACGGCTGCATCCACGCTCTATGCCGAGAGCCAGAAGCAGTTGCAGGCCGTGATCTCTTCGTTGCGCGACGCCATGCAAAGCAAGGCGCTGATGCTGGACAAAGTGCAGGCGCTGCAGGCCTTTGTCGCCGAGCTCCACGAAATGGCCGATGGGGTATCGCGAGTGGCACAACAAACGAATCTGCTGGCCATCAATGCGGCCATCGAGGCAGCGCATGCGGGGGAATCGGGCCGCGGATTCGCGCAAGTGGCCCAGGAGGTGCGCGCTCTGTCCCTGATGTCGGGCGACACCGGCAGACTGATCGCCAGCAAGACGGGCGCGATCAACGCCGCCATCGACGACGTGCGGCGTACGGCGGACGTGGCTCGCTCGCAGGAGAACCAGATCGTTGCCGATTCGGAGGCGCGCATTCGCGACGTGTTGGACCAGTTCCGGGGACTGACGATGTCGCTGGCGGACTCCACCTCATTGCTGCGCAACGAAAGCCGCGACATCCAGGCCGAGGTCAATGACGCGTTGGTTCAGCTTCAGTTCCAGGACCGCGTCAGCCAGATTCTCGGCCATGTTCGGGACAACATCACCCGGCTTCCCGCCGTGGTATCGGACCATGCCAGTGGCTTCGACGAAGGTGGCGAACGGGAACCGTTGGTCGCTGCCGGCATCCTGGGGGAGCTGGAGTCGACCTACGCCATGGCCAGCGAACGCGCGATTCATCAAGGGCAAGCGTCGAGCGGCGCCAAGCCAGTGACAGCCCCGCAAGACGACATCACTTTTTTTTGAGGGATTTCCATGGCTAAGACCATCCTGATCGTCGACGACTCCGCCTCCGTGCGTCAGGTTGTCGGTATTGCGCTCAAGGGCGCTGGCTACAACGTGATCGAAGGGCGGGACGGCCAAGATGCGCTGACCAAGCTCACGGGCCAGAAGGTCCACCTGATCATCAGCGACGTCAACATGCCCAACATGGACGGCATCACCTTTGTCAAGAGTGTGAAGGCCATGGCGGCCTACCGGTTCACGCCGGTGATCATGCTGACGACGGAAAGCCAGGAGTCGAAGAAGCGCGAAGGGCAGGCGGCCGGTGCCAAGGCCTGGGTGGTCAAGCCCTTTCAGCCCGCGATGCTGCTGGCGGCCGTCGAGAAGCTGGTGCTGCCATGAGCGCGCACCAGCGGATCGACCTGGAGGGTGAACTCACCATCTACGGTGCGGCGCCGCTGCAGGCGCGCCTGCTTGCCGCCCTCGCCGACGCGCCCGAAGGCCTCGACATCGATCTGGCCGGCGTGACCGAAATCGACAGTGCCGGCGTGCAGTTGCTGATGGCTACCCGCCGCGCGGCCCTGGCCACCGGCAGCAGCGTGACGCTCTGCGCACCGAGCGACGCCGTGCGCGAGGTGTTCGACCTCTTCGATCTCGCATCCTTCTTCGCTCTGGCGACAGCGGCCTCGCCGCAGGGAGAACCCGCATGAACATGGACGAAGCCCTCCAGACCTTCTTCGTCGAGTGCAGGGAACTGCTCGAAGACATGGACACCGCGCTGCTCGGCGTGCTGCAGGAAGAAGACCCCTCCGACTCGATCAACGCGATCTTTCGCGCGGCGCACACCATCAAGGGGTCGGCCGGCCTGTTCGGCCTCGACTTCATCGTGGAGTTCGCCCACGTGGCCGAGAGCGTGCTCGACAAGGTGCGCGCCGGCGCGCTCCCACTGGACGACGACATGGTCACGCTGCTGCTGGCCTGCGGCGACCACGTCGGCAGTCTGGTCGATGGCGCGGCGGCCGGCCACACCGAGGCCGACGAGGACATGAATGCGCGCGGTGCGCCGTTGCTGGTGGAACTGCATCGGCACCTCGGCACCGCGCCAGCCCAGGCGCCGGTGGCTGCGCCGCAGACCGTCGCAACGGCAGCCGGCGCCGGCGCCGATCCGGCGCATTGGCACATCTCGCTGCGCTTCGGCACCGAGGTACTGCGCAACGGCATGGACCCACTGTCCTTCGTGCGCTACCTCAACAAGCTGGGCACCGTCACTGCCATCGTCACCGTGTTCGACGCGTTGCCGGCGCTCGCCGAGATGGATGCGGAGTCGTGCTACCTCGGCTTCGAGCTCGCATTGCGCAGCAGCGCGGACCGCGCGGCCATCGAAGGCGCCTTCGAGTTTGTGCAGGACGACTGCACTGTGCGCATCGTGCCGCCTGGCAGCCCCGTGGCAGCCTACCTGGACCTGCTCGGCACCGATGGCGCCCGCGAGATGGGCGAGATGCTGGTGCACTGCCGCAGCCTCACGCAGGCGGCACTCGATGTGGCGCTGACCGGCACGGTCGCCGCTGCGCCATCTGCGGGCGAGCCCGTCGCCGCACCGCTCGCCCCAGACGCTGACGTTCCCGCGACTTCCGAGGCGGCTGCGCCGCGCCAGCGCACCCCGAAGGACGCCAAGGTCGGCGAGACGCAGTCGGTGCGCGTCGATGCCGACAAACTCGATCGCCTGGTCGATCTGGTCGGCGAGCTGATCACGGCATCGGCCACGGCCAGCGTGGCAGGTCGCCACCTGCAGAGCACCACCTTGCATGAGGCGCATTCGACGCTCATGGGCCTGGTGCAGGAAGTGCGCGACAGCGCCTTGCAGCTGCGCATGGTGAAGATCGGCGCGACCTTCAACCGCTTCAAGCGCGTGGTGCACGACGTCTCGCGCGAGATAGGCAAGGACATCGCGCTCGAGATCTATGGTGAGGACACCGAACTCGACAAGACCGTGGTCGAGAAGATCGCCGACCCGCTGACACACCTGGTGCGCAACAGCATGGACCACGGTATCGAGAACGCGGCGTTGCGCGCCGAACGCGGCAAGCCTGCGCGCGGCACGGTCACGCTCAACGCGTACCACGACTCCGGCAGCATCGTGATCGAGGTGAGTGATGACGGCGGCGGGCTCTCTCGCGACCGCATTCTGGCCAAGGCGGTGGAGCGGGGGCTGGTCGAGCCGGGCAAACAGCTCAGCGATCCCGAAATCTACGGCCTGATCTTCGAGCCCGGTTTCTCGACGGCCGAGCAGGTGACGAACCTGTCGGGCCGCGGCGTCGGCATGGATGTGGTCAAGCGCAACATCACCGCCCTGCGCGGCGTGGTCAGTGTCGACAGCAAGCCAGGCGAGGGCGCCACCGTGACGGTGCGCCTGCCGCTGACGCTGGCCATCATCAACGGCTTCCAGGTCACCGTCGGCAATGCCGTGTTCGTGCTGCCGCTGGACGTGATCGAGGAATGCGTGGAGTTCGCGGCGGAAACGGGTCACGACTATGCCGAACTGCGCGGCCAGGTGCTGCCTTTCATCCGGCTGCGCGAACTGTTCAAGGTGGCGGGTGCACCCAGCGCGCGGCAAAGCATTGTGGTCGTCAAGCAGGGCGCGCAGCGCTTCGGCCTGATCGTGGACCGGCTCCTCGGCGAGGCCCAGACGGTGATCAAGCCCATGGCGCCGATGTTCGCGCATCTCGAGGGCATCAGCGGCTCCAGCATCCTGGGCAGCGGCGAAGTCGCGCTCATCCTCGACGTGCCCATGCTGCTTCGCCAGACGCTCAACGCGAAGCCGGCCGATCGGCCCGGTGCTCTCTCGCCATCCTGAAACTTCACCAAGGACGAATCATCATGTTTGCAAATCTGAAGATCGGCGTGCGGCTGATCGCAGGCTTCCTGATCGTCGCGGGCATCAGCGCGATCGTGGGTGCCATCGGCATCTCGAATGCGTCGAAGATGAACGAGAAGGCGGACCATATGTACGCCATGGAGTTGATGGGCCTCTCCTACATCAAGGAAGCGAACATCGACCTCATCTCGATCGGTCGGGCGCGCAGCAACTTCCTGCTGGCGACGTCGGAAGACGAGCGCGCCAAGCACCTGGCATCGATTGCCGCCAGCACGGAATCGCTGAAGGCGAACATCAGCAAGGGCCGTCCGCTGTTCACGTCGGACCGTGCGAAGGAGCTGTTCTCTCAGTTCGACAAGGTCTCCGAAGACTACCAACGCGACATGAAGCAGGCGCTGACGATGGCCAGCGCCAAGACGTTGGCCAGCCGCGACGAGCTGCTGAGCCAGTCGCTGGATAGCGTGCGCGCCAAGGCCAATACGCTGGACGGCTACCTCGACGAGCTGACCAGGCAAAAAGAGGCGCGAGCAAAGTTGGCGGCCGAAGAAACCGTCACTCTCTACGAGAGCGGGCTTCGCATGATGCTGGGCGTGATCTGCGGCGGCATCCTGATCGGCATCGCGCTGGGCTACATGATCAGCCGCGGCGTGACACGGCCGCTGGCCCGCGCCGTCGATGCCGCCAACCGGCTGGCTCAGGGTGACCTGACCGTGTCGATCGAGACCAACTCACGTGACGAGACCGGCCAATTGCTGCAGGCCATGCAGAACATGGTCAAGCAACTTTCGCAGGTGGTGACCGACGTCAACGGCGGTGCCGAGTCGCTGGCCAGCGCTTCCGAAGAGGTGAGTGCGACGGCGCAATCGCTGAGCCAGGCTTCGAGCGAGCAGGCCGCTGGCGTGGAGGAGACCAGTGCCTCCATGGAACAGATGACCGCATCGATCTCGCAGAACACCGAGAACTCGAAGATCACCGACGGCATGGCAACCAAGGCTTCGGCACAGGCGGCCGAAGGCGGTGAAGCCGTCAAGGCGACGGTGGTGGCGATGAAGCAGATCGCCCAGAAGATCAACATCATCGACGACATCGCCTACCAGACGAACCTGCTGGCGCTCAATGCGGCGATCGAGGCCGCACGCGCCGGCGAACACGGCAAGGGCTTCGCGGTGGTGGCTGCCGAAGTGCGCAAGCTGGCCGAGCGCAGCCAGGTGGCGGCACAGGAGATCGGCACGGTGGCCACGTCGAGCGTGGAGCTGGCCGAGCGTGCAGGCAAGCTGCTCGACGAGATGGTGCCGAGCATCAAGAAGACGTCGGACCTGGTGCAGGAGATCACGGCGGCGAGCGAAGAGCAGTCCTCGGGCGTAGGCCAGATCAACGCGGCGGTGACGCAGCTGAGCCAGACGACGCAACAGAACGCGACGAGCTCGGAAGAGCTGGCTGCCACCGCCGAAGAGATGAGCAGCCAGGCCGAGCAACTGCAGCGCACCATGAGCTTCTTTAAGCTCGCTGGCGTAGCCGCCACGGCGCAGGCGCGCCAACCCAGCAAGAGCACATCGAAGGCCGCCAAGCCGGTGACGGTGGCCCGCAAGAGCAATGCCGCCCCAAGCCTGGCCCTGGCCAGCGCGGACATGGCGGACGTGGACGAAAGCCACTTCGCCCGCTATTGACGCCGCATCCGACGTCTTCATTCACGTTCCGCAATTACTCATCCAACAAGGAATAGTCATGTTTTCAAAGATGAAGGTGGTCACGCGCCTCGCACTGGGATTCGGGTCCATCCTGCTCGTGCTGCTGGCGCTCGTCAGCACGGCGTACTACAACTTCGGGCAACTGTCCGACGCGAACCGATGGAATGTTCACACGTACGAGGTGATGGGCGAAGCCGACGCGATGTTGAACAGCCTGATCAACATCGAGACCGGTGAGCGAGGCTTCGCATTGGCCGGGGACGACGCGTTCCTCGACCCTTACCGCAATGGCATCGCAGCGTTCAAGAAGCACAGCACCCAGGTCAAGACGCTCACCGCAGACAACCCCAAGCAGCAGGAGCGCATGGACGCAATCATCGCGATGCAGCAGGATTGGGTGGACAAGGTCCTTGAACCCGAGATCGCACTGCGGCGCAATGTGAGTGCCGGCCAATCGACGATCGAGACGGTGGTGGCCAGCGTCCGTGCGGCGAAGGGCAAGCAACTCATGGACGGGATGCGTGCCAAGTTGGCTGAGCTGCGCACCGCCGAGTCGGACCTGCTGGTCATCCGCAGCAAGGACGCGGAAGCCCTGCACTCGCGGACTAACTCAGTGCTGATCTTCGGCAGCCTGATTGCGATCCTGCTGGCAGCAGCCATCGGCTACCTGCTGGCCCGCAGCCTGACCCTGGTGCTGGGCGGCGAACCGGCCTACGCCGCCGAGGTCATGCAGCGTGTCGCGGTCGGCGACTTCAAGGTTCAGGTCGATACCCGTCCGGGCGATACGACCAGCATGCTCTTCACCGTCAAACAGACCGTCCAGGCCGCCGGCGACAGCATCAACGACGTGGTGCGCGTGATGAGCGCGATGGCCCAGGGCGATCTGACCCAGTCGATCGACAAGCCATACGAGGGCTCTTTCGGCGAAATGAAGGACTATGTGAATGCGACGGTGACGAAGCTGTCAATGGTCGTCGTCGAAGTCAACGGCGGCGCGGAGTCCATTGCCAGCGCTTCCGAAGAGGTGAGTGCGACGGCGCAGTCGCTGAGCCAGGCATCGAGCGAGCAGGCCG